>NZ_JBICTY010000001.1:973142-1526755 GCF_043197895.1 Cryptosporangium sp. NPDC048952
CCCGCGCGCCCCGCATGCGCTGCGCCGCGCCCCGCGCGCATGCGCTGCGCCCCGCGCCCGCGTTGCGCCCCGCGCACGGGCGTTGCGCCCCGCGCGCACGGGCGTTGGGCGTCCGCGAAGATGGTGGGGTGGGACGACCTGCGTACCTGAACGTTGACGCGCCGGCTGCCGCGAATGCGGCGCAAGTGCGAAGGCTGGCTGCGCAGAGCGCGGGCATGGACGAGCTGGACGCAGGTGTGGCGCACTGTCGCGCGTGCGAGCGGCTGGTGGCGTGGCGGGAGCAGGTCGCCGCGGAGAAGCGGGCCGCCTTCGCCGACCAGACGTACTGGGGACGCCCGGCCCCGGGCTTCGGCCCGGCCGACGCCCGGATCCTCGTACTCGGCCTGGCCCCCGCCGCCCACGGCGCCAACCGCACCGGCCGCGTGTTCACCGGCGACCGCTCCGGCGATTGGCTCTACGCCGCGCTGCACCGCGCGGGCCTGGCCAACCAACCGACGAGCGTCTCGGCCGACGACGGCCTCGAACTGACCGACGTCAGAATCGCCGCCGCGGTGCGCTGCGCCCCACCCGCGAACAAGCCGACCCCGGAAGAACGGGACACCTGCGCACCCTGGCTCGTGCGCGAACTCGAACTCCTGGCCCCCACCCTCAAGGTGATCATCGCCCTCGGCGCCTTCGCCTGGACCTCCTTCTGGCCCGTAGCCGGAGCCCTGGGCGGCACACCCCCACGTCCCCGCCCGAAATTCGGCCACGGCGCCGTGGCCGCCATCCCCGGAACCGATGTCACGATGCTCGGCTGCTACCACGTCAGCCAGCAGAACACCTTCACGGGCGTCCTCACCGAACCTATGCTCGATGGAATATTCGCCCAGGCCATAGCCTTGTCATAGGTGTGAGAAGCCTAGCCGGTTTGGACGGGTGACTACCGGTCAAAACTGTGAACGGGGGCATCGCTCGGGGCCGACGAGGTGTCGGGCATTCCGTCACGGGTAGCCGGGTAAGTGTGTCGGCGGTCGCATCACGCCACCGCGCAACGAATCGTTCAAGAGCCCCTGGTTACGCTTTTTACGAGTCGGGACCAACGCTGGTCCGGAGCAAGCCGGACGGCGCCAGACTGGGCGCCGCCGCAAGCCTGGAAGGTAGAGAGGCATGAGCGCGGATCGACCGCACATCCTCGTCGTCGGTGGTGGGTACGTCGGTATGTACACGGCGTTGGAGCTGCAGAAGAAGGCGAAGAAGGCGCGGATCACCGTTGTCGATCCACAGCCTCACATGACCTATCAGCCGTTCCTCCCCGAGGCCGCCGCCGGCAACCTGGAGCCCCGCCACGTAGTGGCGCCGCTCCGGAAGACCCTGCGGCACGCCCACATCATCACCGGTTACGTCGAGAGCGTGGAGCACGCTCGCAAGACGGCGCACATCGTCCCGGTGATGGGAAACCCGTACGAGCTGACGTACGACCACATCATTGTCGCGCCGGGATCGGTTTCCCGGACGCTGCCCATCCCGGGCCTGAAGGAACACGCGGTCGGCTTCAAGACCATCGGTGAAGCCATCTACCTGCGTAACCAGGTGCTCGGTGAGCTCGACGCCGCCGACAGCACCGACGACCCGGAACTGCGCAAGGCCGCCACCACGTTCACGTTCGTCGGCGGTGGCTACGCCGGTATCGAGGCGCTGGCCGAGCTCGAGGACATGGTTCGCGACGCAGTCAAGTACTACGAGACGCTCAACCAGTCCGACATCCGGTTCGTGCTCGTCGAGGCGAGCCAGCGGATCCTGCCCGAGGTCGGCCCCGAGATGGGTGCCTACACCGTGCAGCGGCTGCTCGACCGCGGCATCGACATCCGGCTGAACACGTTCCTGCAGTCGTGCGAGGACGGGATCGTCAAGCTGTCCGACGGTGACGAGTTCGCCTCGCGGACTGTTGTCTGGACCGCCGGCGTCAAGGCCCACCCGATGCTGGCCAACACCGACCTGCCGCTGGACGAGCGCGGCCGGGTCACCTGCCTGCCGACGCTGCAGGTCGTCGACCCCGAAGGCAACGTGCTCGACGGCGCGTGGAGTGCCGGTGACTGCGCCGCGGTACCCGACCTGAGCTCCGAGACCCCGGGTGCGACCTGCTCGCCGAGTGCGCAGCACGCGGTCCGTCAGGCCAAGCGGCTCGGTGCCAACATCGGCATCCTGCTCAACGGCGGGCAGCCGGAGGACTACCGGCACAAGCACGTCGGCTCGGTGGCGAGTCTCGGCCTGTACAAGGGTGTCGCGCAGGTCTACGGCATCAAGACCAAGGGCTTTGCGGCCTGGTTCATGCACCGGTCGTACCACCTGAGCCGCGTTCCCACCTTCAACCGCAAGGTGCGGGTGCTCGCCGACTGGACGCTCGCGCTGTTCCTGCGCCGCGAGGTCGTCGCGCTCGGCCAGCTGCACGACCCGCGAGCCAGCTTCGAGCTGTTCGCGACGCCGACTCCGGCGGCCAAGCCGACCGCCACCCCGGCCCCGCCGGCCGGTGGCAAGGCCGGCGACGCCGAACCGGCAAAGCCCGAGCCCGCCAAGGCCGAGCCCGCCGAGGCCGAAATGAGCGCCGCAAAAGCTCCGGTCGCTCGCTAGTAAACACCGGTAGATACGCGATGGTTGCAGAACGTCGCCCGGCAGGTTGCCGGGCGACGTTACCTGTTCACTCGAGGCCTGGCTGACCGATCCCACTTCTGGCAAAGCCGGTACACCAGCGGGGTTCGCCCCCGTACGGTGATTGCCGAGTCCGGATGGTGGAATGGCAGACACGGCCGTCTTAAAAACGGCTGCCCGAAAGGGCGTGCGGGTTCGAGTCCCGCTCCGGGCACTGAAGTAACGCGGTCGGCCGGCCAAGCGGCTCTTACGGCCGGACCAGGCCCGCCTGGTAGGCGATCACCACCAACTGCGCGCGGTCCCGCGCGTTCAGCTTGGTCATAGCGCGGCTGATGTGGGTCTTCGTGGTGAGTGGAGAAACGAACAGGCGCTCGGCGATCTCGTCGTTCGAGAGGCCGGTCGCGACGAGCGCGACCGTCTCCCGCTCCCGCGCGGTCAGCGATCCCAGCGACGGTGAGGCCGCCGGAAGTTCCGGCTGATCCAGGAACTGCGTGATGAGACTCCGGGTGGCCCCGGACGACAGCAGCGCCTCCCCGCGGGCAACGGTGCGGATCCCGTCGAGCAGGTCCGCGGGTTCCACCCCTTTGCCGAGGAACCCGCTCGCCCCCGCGCGCAGGGCACGCAGCACGTTCTCGTCGATCTCGAACGTCGTCAGGATCAGTACTTTCACGTCCACGAGATCCGATGTGATCTGCCGGGTCGCCTCGATCCCGTCCAGGTCGGGCATGGTGATGTCCATCAATACGACATCGGCGCGCAGTTCCCGGGCGAGCCGGACCGCGTCGACACCCGTCCGGGCCTCGCCGATCACCTCGAGATCGTCGGCGGAGCCGAGCAGGACGCGGAACCCGGCCAGGATCAGACTTTGGTCGTCGGCCAGCAGCACCCGGATCGTCATCGAACTCCCGCCGGTAAGAAGGCCCGGACGGCGAACGTGCCGTGCGGGGTGCGGTCGGCGCTCAGTGTGCCGCCGACGGCGATCGCCCGCTCCCGCATGCCGATCAGCCCGTAGCCATCGGTGGTCGTCCCCGCGCCCGCCGAGTTCTCGATCGTCAGCGTGACCCCGCGGTCGTCGAACGAGACGGAGAGCCGCACCGGCTGCCCGTCGCCGTGCTTTTGTGCATTGGTGAGGGACTCCTGGACGATCCGGTAGGCCGCGAGGTCGACGGCGACGGGGAGCTCGCGGGCCTCTCCCGCTTGCCGGTGCTCGACGCGCAGACCACTGTTCGTCAGCTGGTCGAGCAGCCTGGGAAGGCGGTCGAGCCCGGGCGTCGGTCCCACCCAGAGATCGTCGTTGGCTCGCAGCACTCCCAAGACCGTGGAGAGCTCCTCCAGCACCGTGCGTCCGGCCTGACGGATGTGCGCCAGCGATTCCTTGGCCTGGTCCGGTGACCGGTCCAGCACGTGCGCGGCCACGCCGGCCTGGACGTTGATCATCGCGATGTTGTGCGCCACCACGTCGTGCAGTTCCCGAGCGATGCGGACACGCTCTTCGACGACCCGACGCCGAGCCTCACGATCCAGCAGCGCGGCCTGATAGGCGCGGCGGGTGCGCATGACGTCGCCCAGTGCGATCGCCAGGCCGCTCCAGGCGAACGTGCTGATCGCCTCCGGTTGCCGCCACAGCTCGCCGCCGGCGAGCACGACACCCAGGTAGACGCCGATCGCACCGCCGGCGCCGACGAACCACGCCGCGGTGCGGTCGGTTCGCGTCGCCATCGTGTAGCCGCAGATCAGGCTCGCCGCCGCCAGCGGTGGCAGACCGGTGTCACTGGCGGCCGCGGCCGCGGTGGCCGCTGCGGAAGCCAGGAACACGTAGAGGGGCCAGCGACGGCGCAGCGCGATGAACACGAGCGCGACGAGCGCGGCGACCAGATCGTCGCGGCCGAGCGCACGACCCGCATGGTCCGGGTCGTCGGTGGCCGCGGCCACCAGCATCAGCCCGAGGAGCGCGACGCCGAGCGCGGCGTCGATGAGCGTCGACCGGCGGGACATGGAGTGACTCTAGGTCGGCACCGGTCCGGAGCGCGTCGTACCGGCGCGGTAGTCCGGATACTCAACGTGGAGTACGTCGAGTGCCTGTCCGGGGACGATGTGGACTACCGATCGCCCCGGCCATCGTCGTCGCCATGATCGAAGCGAAGAACCTGACCAAGCGCTACGGCGCCAAGACCGCGGTGGACGACCTGTCGTTCAGCGTCAAACCCGGCGTCGTCACCGGCTTCCTGGGGCCGAACGGCGCCGGGAAGTCCACCACGATGCGGCTGATCCTGGGCCTGGACCGGCCCACCGCCGGAAGCGTCACCGTCAACGGACGCGCCTACGCCGACCTCGAAGCGCCGCTGCACGAGATCGGCGCCCTGCTCGAGGCCCGCGCCATCCACGGCGGACGCTCGGCCTACCACCACCTGCTGGCGATGGCCGCCACGACGGGCGTGCCGCGCTCCCGGGTGGACGAGGTCGTCGATCTGGTGGGGCTGCACGAGGTCGCGCGCAAACGTGCCGGGGCGTTCTCGCTGGGGATGGGCCAGCGGCTCGGCATCGCGTCGGCGCTGCTGGCCGACCCGGCCGTGCTCATCCTGGACGAGCCGGTGAACGGGCTCGACCCGGAGGGCATCCTCTGGATCCGGCGCCTGATGCAGAGCCTGGCTGCCGACGGTCGCACGATCTTCGTGTCGTCGCACCTGATGAGCGAGATGGCGCTCACCGCCGAGCACCTCGTCGTGGTGGGCAAGGGCAAGCTCATCGCGGACATGCCGGTCGCGGACTTCATCGAGGAGGCCGCGCTCAGCACCGTGCGGGTGCGCTCACCCCAGCTGACCGAGCTGCACGAACTGCTCGTGGGGCCCGGCATGACGGTCACGAGCGTCGAGCCGGGAGCGGTGGAGATCGCCGGGCGGTCCGCCCGCCAGATCGGCGACGCCGCGGCGGCCGCCGGGATCACGCTGCACGAGTTGTCACCGCAGCAGCCCTCACTCGAGGAAGCGTTCATGCACCTGACCCGCGATGCCGCCGAGTTCCAGGGAGCCGACCGATGAGAGTCACCTTCGCCCGCGTCACCCGCTCCGAGTGGATCAAGTTCTGGTCGTTGCGCTCGACGGTCGTCACTCTCGGGCTCGCCGTGGTCGCGTTCGTCGGCATCGGTCTGATCGCCTCCGTCGCCGTGGACCTCTCCAGCGCGGGCGACGGCCCGGCGAGCCCCACCGACATCAGTCTCTCGGGCAGCATCCTGGTTCAGCTCGTCCTCGGCACGCTCGGTGTGCTGTTCATGGCGGGCGAGTACAGCACCGGCATGATCCGGTCGACGCTCACCGCTGTGCCCCGGCGCCTACCCGTGCTGTGGGCCAAGATCGGCGTCTTCGTCGCGGTGTCGTTCGTCGCGCTTCTGGCCTCGGCGTTCGTCACGTTCCTGATCGGTCAGGCGCTCATCGGCGCCAACGGCGCGTCGCTGTCCGACCCCGGTGTCGTCCGGGCGCTGTTCGGCACGACCGGCTACCTGGTCGGGGCCGGGGTCATGGGGCTTGCCCTCGGCGCACTGCTGCGTTCGACGCCCGGCGCGATCACGACGTTCTTCGGCATCACGTTCCTGCTCTTCACCGTGGTGGAGCTGGCGTTGCCGGAGAGCTGGCGCGACGACGTCGGCCGGTACATCCCGTCCTCGGCGGGGTCGGCCATGGGCGCCGTCGTCCAAGCCCCGGATACTCTCTCCCCGGTCGCCGGCGCCGGCGTCTTCCTCGCTTATCTGGTGGCCCTGGTCGGCGCGGGAGCCTGGCGGCTCAAGCACCACGACGCCTGAGCCCTCCCACACGCTAAGTAGTGGGTCCGCGCAACCATTCGGTGGTCGTAACGGGCTATCGCCTTTGATTCAGATGAGAAAGCTGGCAAGCAGCTGAGAAGAGGGGTTGCAGACACTAAGGTCCCGTGTTCCACCACGCTACGATTGAGGTCCCCGACCAGCGAGGTCGGCCTTTGACGTTGGCCGTCCAGGCCGAGGAGGCGTCGTGAAGAGCAGCAACCCCGTGCTGAGCAGGCTGGCTGACCGGTCAGCCCAGCACGCGACCTTCCACCGGGCACCGGCGCAGCAGCCCTACGGCGGCTACGGCGCCCCGGCTGGTTACCCACAGTCACCGGATTACGCACAGCAGTATGCCCCGCCGGTTGCCGGACGGATGACCGTCGACGACGTCGTCGTCCGCACCGTGGCGATGCTGGCCGTGGTCGGCGTCTTCGGCGCCATCGGCTGGTTCGTCCTGCCGGACAACATCTCGACCGGCGTCGCGATCGCCGCGGCGATGGTCGGGCTCGTGCTGGGCCTGGTCATCTCGTTCATGGGTCTCACCAACCCGGCCCTGATCCTCACCTACGCGGCCGCCGAGGGCCTGTTCCTCGGTGTGATCAGCCAGTCGTTCGAATCGCTGTACCCCGGCATCGTCATCCAGGCGGTCATCGGCACGTTCGGCGTCTTCTTCACGATGGCCGCGCTCTACAAGTTCAAGGTCATCCGCGTCACCCCGTTCTTCGCCAAGATGGTCATCGGCGCGCTGATCGGCGTCGTCGTGCTCATGCTGGCGAACTTCGTCGCGAGTCTGTTCATCGACGGTGGCTTCGGTCTCCGTGACGGCGGCGGCATCGCGATCATCTTCAGCCTGGTCTGCATCTGCATCGCCGCGCTGACGTTCGCCCTGGACTTCAAGCAGATCGAAGACCTGGCGGCCGCCGGTGCCGACAAGAAGTACGCCTGGCTGTCGGCCTTCGGCATCGTCGTCGGTCTGATCTGGCTGTACCTGGAGATCCTCCGACTGCTCTCGTACTTCCGGGACTGATGCCGGCCCCGGAAGACCGGTTCCGTCGATCGGTTGATCGGCTGACCACCCTGCTGTCGTACTGGACGCCGCCGCGGTTCTCCGCGGCGGCGTCGCCGTCGTTGGCCGACGCCGCGTCTGCGGTGAGCCCGGCCGCGATGACCCCGTCCCCGGTGGAGGGCGGCGCGACGGTCGCTGGGTGTCTCCACCTGGTGGTGCAGGCGCTGGCGGATCTCGGTGCCGACGCCGAGGGGCAGCCACGCCGGGCGGTGCCGCGGATGGCCGAGCCCGGCACCCTCGTCGATCAGCTCACGGTGCTCGGCAACGACCTCGTCGCCGCTGGTGCCGACGCGAGTGAGCTGGATCGCCTGACCGATCGCCTCGACGCTCTCCGGTCGGCTTTGTGAACCGGACCGCTCTGTACAGTGTCGTCGGCGTTCGATCCTGGGAGACGGCATGCGGATAGTGGTCACCGGTGGCGCCGGCTTTCTCGGCTCGCACCTCACGGCGACGCTCCTCGCACGCGGTGACCAGGTGATCTGCCTCGACAATTTCTCGACCGGCCGCGCGGAGAACATCGAGCCGTTCCTCGCCGATCCGGCGTTCTCGCTGATCGAGACCGACGTCAGCGAAGGCATCGACGTGCCGGGCCCCCTCGACGCGGTCGCGCACCTGGCCAGCCCGGCGTCACCGCCCGACTACCACCGGCTGCCGCTGGAGACGCTCGCGGTGGGCAGCCGGGGCACCGAGCACGCGCTGCGGCTCGCCGCGCGTGACGGCGCCCGGTTCGTGCTCGCGTCGACCAGCGAGGTGTACGGCGATCCGGTCGTGCACCCGCAACGCGAGGAGTACTGGGGGAACGTCAACCCGGTCGGTCCGCGCAGCGTCTACGACGAAGCCAAGCGGTTCGCCGAGGCCGTCTCGATGGCCTACCGGCGCAGCTTCGACCTGAACGTCGGCATCGTGCGGATCTTCAACACGTACGGACCGCGGATGCGGCCGCAGGACGGCCGCGTGGTCACGAGCTTCATCACGCAGGCGCTGGTGGGGGCCCCGCTGACGATCTACGGCGACGGGGAGCAGACCCGCAGCTTCTGCTACGTCGACGACCTGATCGCCGGGCTCGTCGCGATGATCGACAGCTCGGTCGGTGGGCCGGTGAACATCGGCAACCCGGTGGAGTGGACGGTGGCGCGGCTCGCGTCGGAGGTCCTGCGGCTCACCGGCTCGTCGTCGGAGATCGAGTACCACCCGCTCCCCACCGACGACCCGACCCGGCGCCGGCCCGACATCACGCTGGCCCGGGAGTTGCTCGGCTGGGAACCGAGAGTTCCGGCCGAGGAGGGTCTGCGCCGCACGATCGAGTGGTTCCGCTCGCGCCCCGAAGAACTCTTAGCCGCGGCCCCGGCCCTCACCGGCGCCCAGCCCGGCGGTATCTACGCCGTCGCGGAGCAGGGCTAGAACTCGGCGGGCCTGGTCCGGATCGGCGCTGCTCAGAGCTGCGCCGCTGGCCGCCGCCATCAGGTCGGCGAGGCTGACGTCGGCCCGGACCTCGCCGACATCCTGGGCGCGCGTCAGCAGTCGGGCGCCGGTCGCGCGCAGGCGCGCGTGCCACCCGTCGAACAACTCGGTCCGGCGCTCGGCCGGTGCCGCTTCCGCGAGTGCACGTTTGGACGCCACGTGCCCCACGTAGGCGTCGAGCCATTCGAACAGCGCGTCACCCGGTGACTCGGACTCGAGGTCGGCGGCGTCGCACAGCGCGGTGAGCTCGTCGGCGTACACCGCCACCAGTAGATCGCCGCGCGTCGGGAAGTGGCGGTACAGCGTCGCATTGCCCACGCCGGCCCGGCGCGCGACCTCGTCCAACGCCACGTCCGGCCCGGACTCGTCGATCAGCGCCCGCGCAGCGGCCACCAGCAGACCCGCGTTCCGCGCCGCATCGGCACGCATCTGTCTCCTTGTGATCCGGGGAGTTCCCCGTTTACCGTACAGGAGACAGAAACGGGGAGTTCCCCACTTGGAGGGGTCATGGCTCTTCACCGAGGACGTCGTCTACGACGTCTCCGACCTGGGGTTCGGCACGCTCCAGGGGCTAGCGGCCACCCGCGAGGCGGGCCTCGCGCTGGGAGACAGGAACCCGCTGGCGCACCACGTCACCAACGTCGTGGTGACGGAAACCGCGGACGGCGCGCGGGCCCTCTCGAAGGGCATCAGCATCATGGTCGGCGGGGCGACGGGCACCGTCACCTACGACGACGTCGTCGTGCGCACTGACGACGGCTGGCGGATCTCCCGCCGGACCATCAAGGCCCGACGGGAGCCGCTGAAGGCCTAGCTCAGGCGCTCGAGCACCAGGGCCATGCCCTGGCCGCCGCCGACGCACATCGTCTCCAGGCCGAACTGCTTGTCGTGGGCCTGCAGGTTGTTCAGCAGCGTGGTGGTGATCCGGGCGCCGGTCATGCCGAACGGGTGCCCCAGCGCGATCGCGCCGCCGCTGACGTTCAACTTGTCCAGGTCGATGCCCAGGTCCTGGTACGAGGGAATCACCTGCGCGGCGAACGCCTCGTTGATCTCGACCAGGTCGATGTCGGAGATCGCGAGCCCGGCCCGGGAGAGGGCCTGCTTCGACGCCTCGACCGGCCCGTACCCCATGATCTCCGGCGAAAGGCCGGTGACACCGGTCGACACGATCCGGGCGAGCGGGGTGAGCCCCAGTTCGCGCGCACGGGCGCCGGACACGATGATCACCGCTGCCGCGCCGTCGTTCAACGGGCACGCGTTCCCCGCGGTCACCGTTCCGTCGGGCCGGAACACCGGCTTGAGCCCGGCCACCTTCTCGTAGGTGGTGCCGGCCCGCGGGCCGTCGTCGGTGCTCACGACCGTCCCGTCCGGCAGCGTGACCGGCGTGATCTCCCGCGCGAAGTGCCCGTTCGCGATCGACTTCTCGGCCAGGTTCTGCGACCGCACCGCGAACTCGTCCTGCTCCTGCCGGGAGACGCCCTTCAACTGCGCAAGGTTCTCCGCGGTCTGGCCCATCGCGATGTAGACGTCCGGCAGCGTGGCGTCCGTGCGAGGGTCGTGCCAGGTGACGCCGCCGGCAGCCGAGTCGTCGGTGCGCTTCTGGGCGTCGATGAAGAGCGGATTGGTGGTGCCGGGCAGACCGTCCGAGCTGCCCTTCACGAACCGGGACACGGTCTCGACACCGGCCGAGATGAACGCGTCACCCTCGCCGGCCTTGATGGCGTGGAACGCCATCCGCGTGCTCTGCACGGACGAGGAGCAGTACCGCGTGACGGTGGTGCCCGGCAGCGTGTCGTAGCCGAGCAGGATCGAGACGACGCGGGCCATGTTGTAGCCCTGCTCCCCGCCGGGCAGACCGCACCCGAGGATCAGGTCGTCGATCGTCGTGGGGTCGAGCGACGGCACCTTGTCGAGCGCGGCGCGGACGATCGTCGCCGCGAGGTCGTCCGGGCGGACGTCCTTCAGCGATCCCTTCATCGCGCGTCCGATCGGTGACCGCGCAGTGGCGACGATGACGGCGTCGCGGTCGGCAAACTCAGGCACGGTGCCCTCCCAGGCCTCGATGACTGTGGCTACGCGCCACGTTACCGCCGGGTAGGACTTAAATCAGTGCTGTCCGGACGTTGTGCGCGACGCCTCATAAACCAACGGATAGAGCGCCAGGGCCCAGAGCTGGTACCCGTCGGACGACGGGTGGTAGCCATCGGCCGAGAGCGTGCCGCCGTCGGCGCGGAACACGCCGCCGGTACGGCCGGCCAGGTCGACGACGCCGGCCTCCGCTTCCGCCGCGGCCCGCGCGGACGCCGTGGCCACCCGCCGTCCCGACCAGGCCATGATCTCGCGCAGCGGCTGGCCGAAGTTGCGCGCCGCGCCGAGGTCGGGACACGTGCCGACGACCACCGCGGACCCCGCGTTCACGAGCCGCCGCACAGTTGCGGTCAGCTCCGCCTCGACGACGTCCAGGGGTGTGAACGCGATCGCGTCCTCACCGCCGACCAGGATCACCGCCACGTCCGGGACGCCGTGTACCAGCACCCGCGCGACCTGGGCGTCCAGATCGACGGTGCGGGAGCCGGCGACCGCGGCCGACGACAGGTGCACCCGGCGCCCGGTGGACGCGAGCAGCTCGGCCAGACGCCCGCCGACCGTCTCGCCGGTCACCAGGACGCCGAGCCCGGCGGCCGTGGAGTCGCCGAGCAGAGCCAGGCGGAGCGGCCGGCCGGTGCCGAAGACGCCGGATCCGGGAGGGGCCAGGTCGGCCGACAGGTACCGCCGCCGCCGTGCCAGCAGCCCCTCGATGGCCAGTACGGAGACGGCCGCACCTGCGGCGGTCGCGGCCGCTGTCGCGGCGCCGGCCGCAACTGTGCTCAGCTTCACTGTCGCCTCCTCCGGAAATCTCCCCTGCCCGCATTCTCCCCCGGAATCCCGGGTGCCCGCGTGGATTGTCGCCCAACCGGACTCAAGCAGGAGCAGCTTCCGGTTCCTGACCGACCGTCGGGGCACCACCGAACAGGCGGATGCGGTGCCGCAGCTCGACCCACCGTCCCCACGGGCCCCGTTCGCGTCCTGCGACCTCGGCGGGTGCCACCTCGGTGCCGGCCGCCTCGGCGGCCGCGACCGCGGCGTCGACCAGCGATCGGACGCCTTCGCCGCGCTCCGGCCGCGGTTCGTCGGTGGCCGCCGGGCCGATGCCCAGCGCCGCCGCCGCGGACGGCAGCATCGCGTCGACCGCCCGGCCGTAGCCGGCCGCCGACGGGTGGAACCGGTCGGGCGAGAACATCTCGACCGGGTGGGCCGCGAATTCGGCGCCGAGCAGGTCACCGAGAGACACCGTGCGGCCGCCGGCTTCGACGGTGGCCACGGTCTGCGCCGCGGCCAGGTCCCGGCTCCACCGCCGGACGATGTAACGCAGGGGCTGCGGGATGGGCCGGATCGTCCCCAGGTCGGGACAGGTACCGACGACGACCTCGGTACCGGCGTCCACCAGCCGGCGCACCGCGCGCTTCAGCTGGGTGACGGCGACCGACGGCCGCGTCTTGTGCGTGACGTCGTTGCCGCCGATGAAGATCAGCGCCAGCGCGGGCCGCTGGGGCTGCGCGAGAACAAAATCCACCTGCGCCGCCAGATCGACGCTACGAGCGCCGATCTCGGCCGCTGACACGACGTCCACCGGCCGGTCGGCGAGCCGGGCCAGAGCGGTGCCGAACAACGCGCCGGGCGTCTGGGCGACGGTCTCGACGCCGTAGCCGACCATGCTGGAGTCGCCGAGCAGCGCCAACCGCATCGGGGAGTCGAGAGCGACCCCCGAGGGAGGCAGGTAGCGGCCGTCCGCGGGCGGAGGCCCGATCTCCAACGGCCGGATCGCACGACGGGCTAGGTTCGCCTGGCCGAGCAGTAGGCCGTAGAAGGCAGCGCTGAGTAGCCCGAGGCCACCCCCACCGAAGGCCGCGCCGATCGCGACCTGCTTCGCGTGAAGAACTCGACCGTCCACGTGTCACCTCCTGCTCACGCCGTGTAACCGACGCCACTGCTGGCTCGCGCCGCGATGCCTGGGCATCCGCGGCGCTGATTCAAAGTTAGCTCGGCGTCGCTTATGTCTGCTCCGTCAGTCGGTGACCCGTCATTAGCCGAACGTTTGCGTGCTCCTCGACCGCACCCGGATACTGCGTGCGTGCGCCGAGCGTTCGTACTGGTTGCCCTGACGCTCGCGTCGGCGGTGACCTCGGTGCTGCTGGCCGTCGCGGTCAATGTGGCCACCGGCGGTGAGCTGCCGGGCAGGCTCGCTCCGCTCGAGCCGCTGGCCTGGCCCGCGGTGGTGGTCGCCGGGCTCGTCACCGCTGTGCTCGCGCTCTGGCAGCAGCGTCCGCAACCCGGTCCCGCGCCGGAGCCGGTGGCGGCCGTGGAGCCCGTCCGGCCAGGTCCGCCCGCCGAGCTGCCCGCGTTACCGGCCCTGTTCACCGGCCGGGACACCGAGGTCGACGACATTCTCGCGGCGGTCGGAAGCGGCGCGCCGGTGATCGCGGTGTCCGGCCCGGGTGGCGTCGGCAAATCGGCGCTGATCCTGCACGTGGCGCACCGGATCCGCGACGCCTACCCGGACGGGACGCTGTTCGTCCGTCTCCGCGGCGCGAGCGCGGAGCCGGCCGATCCGGCGGACGTGCTGCCCCGGTTGCTCCGCAGCGTCCGTCCCGACAGCCCCGACGACGGGGAACTGCGCGGCGACGCCGAGACGCTGGCGGCGAGGTTCCGCACCCGGATCGCCGGTCGTCGGTTCCTCCTGGTGCTCGACGACGCCGGCAGCGCCGACCAGGTGCGGCCGCTGCTTCCCGGGACGTCGGGCTCGCTGGTGCTGGTGACCAGCCGCCCGGTGCTGGCCGAACTCGCCGCCGCGACGCTCGTCCGGCTCGAGGTGTTCTCGGACGACGAGGCACGCGAGCTGCTGACGCGGCTGGCCGGCGACCGGCGGGTGACCGACGACCCGGCCGCCACCGACGCCGTCGTCCGCGCGTGCGGCAGCTTGCCACTGGCGGTCGCGATCGCCGGGAGCCGGCTGCGTGCCCGGCCGTCCTGGTCGATGGCCACGCTCGCCGAGCGCCTGGCCGACGAGGAGCGTCGGCTGGACGAGCTGAGCTCCGGGCGCGACGCGGTCCGGGCCAGCGTCGCCGCGACGTACACCGAGCTCGACGCGTACCACCAGCGGGTCTTCCGTCGGCTCGGCGCACATCCCGGCACCGACTTCGACGCCGGGGCCGCCGCCGCGCTGGCCGACCTGGTCGCGCCCGGCGCGGTCCCCGCGCTCGACCTGCTGGTGGAGCGGCAGCTGGTCCAGGTCGTGACGTCGGACCGGTACCGGCTGCACGACCTGCTGCGGCTCTACGCCCTCGAGCAGCTCGACGACACCGAGCGCGTCGACGCAGTGGCGCGGCTGGCCGTCCACTACGCCACCCGGGCCCGGGAGTGGATCAACTGGGATCCGTGGACGGCCGCGTTCGAGCCCGGCTACGCGGGGGAGAACGTCGAACGCCGTGCCTACGTGGACGCCGAGCGCGAGAACATCATCGCGACGGTGACCGCCGCGGCGCAGCAGCCCGAGTTGCTGGACGCCGCCTGGGAGCTCGCGGCGGCGGCGGAGCCGGCGTTCACGCGGTACCCGTACCACTCCGACGGGCGGCGCCTCTGGGAAGCGGGGCTGCGGATCGCGCACGCGACCGGTGTGCCGGTGCGGATCGCCCGCGCGGAGTACGCGGCGGCCCGGGCGGCCCAGTACAGCGGGGACAGCCGCGGCGGCCTCGAACACGCGCGTACGTCACTGAACTGGTGGGAGCGCACCGACGACCGCGTGAACACCGCCGCCGCGCACCGCCGCCTGGCCAGTGCCCTGCACAGCGTCGGGCTGCTCGGCGAAGCTCGGGAGCACTACGGCGAGACGCTGCGGCTCTGCGCCGAGATGCCGCCCGAGGAGGGCGTATCGCTGCGGGCGAGCGCGTTGCGCGGCCTCGGGTCGCTGCAACTCGCGCTCGGCCGGGTGGACGACGCGGTCCGGACCCTGCAGCAGGCGGTCGACGTGCGCCGGGAAGCCGGTGACGACGCCGGGCTGGCCCGCGCCCGCACCTCGCTCGCGCGGGCGCACCGCAAGGCCGGCCGGACCGAGGTGGCCCGGGAGCTGGTGACCCCGCAGCTGGCCGTGTTCCGGCGCCTCGGCGATGCGATGTGGGAGGTCACCGCACTGCGCGAGCTGGGCAGGCTGGAGCTGTCCGAGGGGCGGCTGGCCATGGCCACCGACCATCTGGAGGCGGCCCGGGACCTCGCGATGCGCAGCCACAACCAGAACGGGGCCGTCATCACGCTGGTGGCGCTGGCCGAGGTCGACGTCGCTGCCGGCCGCTCGGACGCCGCAGCGGCCCGGTTCCGCCAGGCGGTCGAGGCGTTCCACACGGCCGGTGACCGCGTCCGTGAGGGCACCACGCTCCTCCGGTTGGCCCTCCTCCTGAGCCGCGCCGGTTCCGAGCAGGCCGACGGGGTCGTTCGGCAGGCGCGTGCCGTGCTGGACGGGCTCGACGCCCCCGAGGCCGACGAGCTCCTGCAGCGGCTCGACGAGATCCGCGGCGCGGCCGGTGCGACCCCCTCCGACCTCGGTGGTTAGTCTCGAAAGCGAGAATCGCCTGCAGAGAGAGCTGACACCGTGCGGTACTTCGAGTCTGTGGTCGACCTGATCGGTAACACGCCACTGGTGAAACTGCGGTCCGTCGCCGACGGGGTGCCGGGCACCGTGCTCGCCAAGGTCGAGTACCTCAACCCCGGTGGTTCGGTGAAGGACCGGATCGCCGTCAAGATGGTCGAGGCGGCCGAGAAGTCGGGTGCGCTGAAGCCCGGCGGCACGATCGTGGAGCCCACCAGCGGAAACACCGGCGTCGGCCTGGCCATCGTCGCGCAGACCAAGGGCTACAAGTGCGTCTTCGTCTGCCCCGACAAGGTCAGCGAGGACAAGCGGGACGTGCTCCGCGCGTACGGCGCCGAGGTCGTGGTGTGCCCGACCGCGGTGGCCCCGGAGCACCCCGACTCGTACTACAACGTCTCCGACCGGCTGGTCCGTGAGATCGACGGCGCCTGGAAGCCCGACCAGTACTCCAACCCCGAAGGCCCGGCCAGCCACTACGCCACCACCGGCCCGGAGATCTGGAACGACACCGACGGCAAGATCACGCACTTCGTCACCGGTATCGGCACCGGCGGCACGATCACCGGCACCGGCCGGTACCTCAAGGAGAAGGCCGCCGAGGCCGGCCGCGAGATCACGATCGTCGGCGTCGACCCGGAGGGGTCGGTCTACTCCGGCGGCACCGGGCGTCCGTACCTGGTCGAGGGGGTCGGCGAGGACTTCTGGCCGTCCGCGTACGACCCGACGGTCACCGACCAGGTCGTCCCCGTCTCCGACGCCGAGTCGTTCCTGCTGACTCGGCGCCTGGCCCGGGAAGAGGGGCTGCTGGTCGGCGGCTCATGCGGCATGGCGGTCGCCGGTGCGCTGAAGGTCGCGCGCGAGGCCGGTCCCGATGCGGTGGTGGTCGTGCTGCTGCCCGACGGTGGTCGCGGCTACCTGTCGAAGATCTTCAACGACGAGTGGATGGCCGGGTACGGCTTCCTCAACCTCGCCGACCGGACGCCCGGCGGCATCACGGTCGGGGAGGTGCTGCGGGCCAAGAGCGAGGGTCTGCCGCAGCTCGTCCACACCCATCCGAACGAGACCGTCAAGACCGCGATCGACATCATGCGCGAGTACCACGTCTCGCAGATGCCGGTCGTCCGCGCCGAACCGCCGGTGATGGCGGCCGAGATCGCGGGATCGGTCAGCGAGGCCGCGCTGCTCGATGCGCTGTTCGACGGTCGTGGCGCACTGAGCGACGCGGTCGAGAAGCACATGGGTCAGCCGCTTCCCGCTGTCGGGTCCGGTGAGTCGGTGGATGCTGCGATGAAGGCCGTGGAGGAATCCGACGCCGCTGTCGTGCTCGAGGACGGCAAGCCGATCGGGATCCTCACCCGGCAGGATCTCCTCTTTTACCTAGCTCGGTAACAATTTCCTCAATATATCTTGCTAAATCGGTGCAAATTGGTGCGCCGATTTAGCGAGGTTGTCTACACAGGACAAGCGTTGTCCCGAGGCACTGTGGCCTCGGCGCCCCTTCCACGTAGGGAGCACGCAATGTCCGTCAAACGGCTCGCCGCCGTCGGTTCGTTGATCGCGGCCGGCGCAGCGCTCGTCCTGGTTCCCACGCCCGCCTATGCCGACACCGTCACCGTCAACTACTCGTGCGAGATCCCGCTCACGGGTACGCAGACCGGCGACGTCGACGTCACGATCACCGCGCCGGCCACCGCGGCGGTCGGGGAGACCGTGGACATCACGGTCACGACCGGTCCGATCCCGATCCTTCCGCCGATCGACCTCGACGCGGGCAGCGTCACGCCCAGCGGGGAGGTGACGGTGTCCGGTGCGCAGACCGGTGCGGTGACCGTCACCGGGACTGCCAACGCGGAGCCGTACCCGGCGAACCAGCCGGTGCAGCTCACCGCGCTCACCGGACAGCTCACGCTCACCGCTGCCGGTGAGGTGCAGCTCAGCCCGGGTGCGGTCAACGCGACCGCGGTGACGGTGTTCGGCACGTTCACGATCCCGTGCGTGCCCACCACACCCCCGACCCCCGTCTCCGCAGTGATCACGGTCACCTAGCCCGCTCGCGGCGCCCGGCGTGCGAGCCACGCCGGGCGCGGCCGCGCCGCCGCGGGTCGGCGCGCTCAGAAGTCGAGGGCCCTCGCGCGGAGGGCGGCCAGATCGTGGATCACTACGGTGAGGCGGCTGGTGCGGATGGTGCCGTCCGCGCGAAGCGACTGCAGTGCCTTGCTCACGGCCTCCCGGGACGCGCCGATCCAGCCGGCGAGTTCGTCCTGCGACAGGGGGAGCGCGATCTTCACGCCCTCCTCGGTCGGCTGACCGAACCGGTCCGCCAGTTCGACGAGCCGGGCGGCAACCCTGCCGAGCGTGTCGTGCGCGCCGAACTCGATCCGTTTGCGGTCGGCGTCCCGAAGACGGTCGGCCAGGGTGCGGGCTAACAGCAGCGCGATCCGGCCGTGGGCGCGGAGGTACTCCTCGAACGCGCCGAGCGGCAGCATCAACGCGGTCACCGGCTCCAACGCTTCCACGGTGGCCGATCGCGGCCCCTGGTCGATCGCGGCGAGCTCGCCGACCAGGGCGCCGGGGCCGCGCACGGCCAGCAGCACCTCGGTGCCCCCACCGGTGCTCGAGTACGCCTTCACCCGGCCGCTCACCAGCACGAGCACCGAGTCCGACTCGTCGGCCTCCCGGAAGATCACCGCTCCCCGGGGCCACGACCGCGGCCGCGCGAGCGCCAGGAAGTCGGCCGCCTCTTCAGGCTTCAACGAACCCCAGAACTCCGCGCTCGGCGGCTGGACCGGACTCACACTTCCCCCTTGGCGAGGGGCGTATCGGAGGCGGACGACACCACATAGGCGCGCACCGGTTGGAGGCGGCCCTTTACGGTGAGCTCCCCGAGGGAGTACGCCGTCACGTCGGGGCCGAGTTGCTTCATCGTCGCGTCGCCGATCACGACCTGGCCGGGCTGCGCCAGCGTCTGCAACCGAGCGGCGACGTTCACGGCGTCACCCATCGCGTTGAACCCCCGAAGTGCCTCGCTGCCGATGTTCCCGACCAGCGCCGACCCGGTGTTGACACCGACCCGGAACCGCGGCCAACCCGGCCGCCCCTCCGCGATCGCGTCCACCGCCGTCTGCAGACCCAGCCCGGCGCGCACCGCCCGGGCCGCGTGATCGGGCTGCCGGGCGGGTGCGTTGAACAGAGCCAGCAGCGCGTCCCCCACGAACTGCACCACGGTGCCGCCGTTGTCGAGGATGCACGGCACCGCAACCCCGTGATAGCGGTTGAGCATCGTCACGATCTCGGCCGGATCGGCCTGCTCGGAGAACGTCGTGAATCCGCGCAGGTCGGCGAAGAGCGCCGTGACCTCGACGATTGACCCGCCCAGCGCCGCCTGTGCGGGATCGGCGAGCAGCGCCGCCGCGACGTCCGGCGACAGGTACTGCCGGAACAGCGTGCCGAGCTCCGCGTAGAGCCGCGCGTTCTCCACGACGATCGACAGCTGATTGGCCAGCAGGGCGGCCCAGGTCTCGCCGCTACGGGCGGGAACCTCGATGACACCCGCCACCCGGCCCTTGACGGTCAGCGGATGGATCAGCCGCTCGTCGTCCCGGTACGGAGCGGTAAGGGTGGCCGGGTCGTACGCGCGACCCTCCACGGCCAGCACCCCGTTGTCGACGAGGCCGACGCGGACCTCCCCGTAGGCCGGACGTACCCGGGTGAGCACCTCGTCGAGAAGTTCGCGTTCGCCGAGCCCCACGCGGGCCCGCTCGCCGACGGTCACCAGCGCACCGAGCAACGCGGAGATTTCGCGTTCGGCGGCTAGCGCGGTGCCGGCCCGATCCAGGACCACGGCTTGCCGCTCGGTGAGCCCGAACCGCTGCGCCAACTGCTGGGCCAGCGGTTCCGCAGTGGTGCGCCCACTGCGTTCCCGCTCCCGCAGCACGGTGACGAGTTCCTCCAGGGCGGCCTCGTACTGCGCGCGGACCGCCCGCACGGTCGGCGCGAGCATCACCGCGTCGAAGAGGCCGGCGCTCGACCCCTCGTTCCGGTACTGCACGTACGCGCTGTAGGCGACGAACCCGAACGCGAACACGAGCAGGACGTGCCACTCCCACCAGGACAGGTGCCACTTGTCGGCGAGCGTCACCGCGACCATCGCCTCGGCGAGCAGCACGAACGCGGTGAGGATGCTGACCAGGACCGCGGCCGGCGCGCGGCGGTGCAGGTAGTAGTAGCGGGCGGCCGCGCCCAGG
Organism: Cryptosporangium sp. NPDC048952; assembly: GCF_043197895.1. Taxonomy (NCBI): domain Bacteria; kingdom Bacillati; phylum Actinomycetota; class Actinomycetes; order Cryptosporangiales; family Cryptosporangiaceae; genus Cryptosporangium; species Cryptosporangium sp. NPDC048952. Next base: position 993,017 of record NZ_JBICTY010000001.1, read on the forward strand.
TAGAGAGCGACGGCCAGCACCGCCACGATCACCTGTGGACCCTCGACGTCACGCACCTGCGGAGCCGCGTTCAACGGCGGCAGGTCGAGGAGCGTCACCACGCCCCAGGCCACCATCACCGCGGTCAGGCCGCCCCAGAGCGGGACCCGCAGCGCCAGCACCCGATCGGAGTTCAGCGGTAGTGCGGACAAGGCTGCGAACACCGCGGAGATCGCGAGCCCGGTCGGCTGGGACAGGTCAAAGCCGATGTTCGCGTGATCGACGAGCACGAGTGGCGTCGACAACGCATGTAAGAGCAGGAAGCCGGCAGACGAGAGGAAGCAGAGCGACACCAGGAACAGCCGGGCATCACGCCGATTCAGGGCGGCAGCGGTCATCGCGACGCCCGGCAGCAGGCTGATCGCGGCGACGTTGAGCACGAGCCAGAAGTGGCTCGGCGGATGGTGCCAGAGCACGTCCGCGGAGGGCACCGACAGCAGGAGCCACAGACCCGCGATCGGCACGAGCAGGTGCAGGGCCCAGACGACCGCCCGGACGGGTTGCACGGTCGGGGGCAGGCGGGACACCGTTGTCAGCAAGGCGACACCTGCCCTGGGCTGCTGTGCGTACTTCTGCACGGACGGGGGCTGGGCCGTCGTTGCACAGTGGAGGTGACCCGCCCGATGCGGCCCGACCTGGAGACGTCATGAGCCACAGAGGACCACTCCTCACCCTTCTGTCCGGTGCGGCGGTCGCCGGTGTCCTCTTGGCCTTGAGCACTCAGGCCAATACCGAGAGCACACAGCCGACTGCTGCCCGGGCTCCATCCCAGTCCAGTGCTCCCGCGAGCGCTAGTCCCAGTAGTACAGCCCCACCGCCGATCGCATCATCGAGTAAACCTCCGACAGAAAACCGCAAGGCGGTCTTCGCCGGTCGGGTGGTCGGTGGCAAGGCGACGGTCGCGATTTCGGTCAAGGACGGCCAGGCGGTCGCGTACTACTGCGACGGCGACCGCACCGAGGCCTGGATGCGCGGTCCGGCCAGCGGGGGAGACCTCGATCTCAAGGGCGCCCCCGGCGGGACGCTCAAGGGCACGTTCAGCCGTACCAGGGCTGCCGGCACCGTCACGGCCGGTGGGCAGGAGTTGACGTTCGAGGCGCCGCTGGTGAAGTCCCCGGCCGGGGTTTACCGGGGCACGGTGACGATCCAGGGTGCCCGGTTGGTCGCCGGGTGGATCGTGCTGCCGGACGGCACGCAGGTGGGCGTCTTCACCACTGACGAAGGCGACCCGCGACCGGCGCCGAAGATCGACCTGGGTTCGAAGACCGCAGCCGTCGACGGCGGAACCATGACCGTCACCGAAGCCGAGCCGAAGGCCTGAGGGGGCGTGCCATGACCTGGAACCCGGAACCCGACGAGTCACCCACGCGTGCGTTCCACGGAGTTCCGTCGCCGTCGCCGGGCTATCCGCCGCAACCTGAGCCGACCGTGCTGCGGACGCCGGCCGGCCCGCCGCCGGAACCTGCGTCGGCCAGAACCGTCACCACGTTGATCCTGCCGCTCGCGATCGGTGCCGGTGTCGCCGTCGTGCTCGGCGTCTACGGCAAGGTGCACACACCCACCGGCATCGCGGTGAGCGTCGCCGGCTTCTCCGGGCCGCTCACCGTCAAGGTGTGGCTCGCCACCGTGGCGATCGTGTTCGCGGTCGTCCAGCTCGTCACCGCGCTCGCCATGTGGGGGAAGCTGCCGCTGCGCGGTTCCTGGGTGAGCCCGGTGCACCGGTGGTCCGGCCGGATCGCGTTCGTGCTCACGATCCCGGTCGTCGTGCACTGCCTGTACGCGCTCGGCTTCGCCACGTACGACGTGCGGACGCTGGCGCACTCGCTGCTCGGCTGTGTGTTCTTCGGTGTCTTCACGACGAAGATGCTCGTGCTGACCAAACACGGGCTGGCCGGATGGGTGCTGCCGCTGTTCGGCGGAGCGGTGTTCGCCGCACTGGTCGGAGTGTGGGCGACGTCCGCGCTGTGGTTCTTCACCACGACCGGGCTGCAGTTCTGAACCTTCTTCGAACGGCTCCCGTGCATCACCTGTGAAGTTGAGTTGCGGCTGGCCGAGCGGTAGCGGTCTGTGTTACTGATTGAGCACTCAACTACTACACGAACTACTACACGGCTCGAATCTACCGCCCGGAGGAAACGCATGGATACGACCCGATACACGCGCGGGCTGCTCAACCGGCGGACCGTTCTGGCCGGTGCCGGCGCGGTGGGCGTGACCCTCGTCGCCAGCGCCTGCTCCACCTACGGTGACAGCGCGAGCAGCGGCGACGCCGCTCCGGCCTCGAGCGCTCCGGCTGCGGCCCCGACCACCGGCGCCGCCAGCGCCGAGGCGCCTGCCGTCGACGCGCTCGCCAAGGTCGCCGACATCCCGGTCGGCGGCGGCAAGATCTTCGACGCCGAGGGCATCGTCGTCACCCAGCCCGAGGCCGGCACGATCAAGGCGTTCTCGAACGTCTGCACCCACCAGGGCTGCAAGGTGAACAAGGTCGCGACCACGATCGACTGTCCCTGCCACGCCAGCAAGTTCTCGATCACCGACGGTTCGCCGACGGCGGGCCCGGCGAAGAAGCCGCTCGAGGAGAAGCAGGTCACCGTGAACGGTGACTCGATCACCCTGGCGTAGCGTTCGCGGCGCTCGCACGGGCTGAGTGTTAGCGCCGGACCGCTAGGTTCATACCGTGGACCTGGACGCCTACGTGGCCGAACACGCGGCGGAGTGGCGCCGGCTCGAGGAGTTGCTCGGCCGGCGTCGTCTCACCGGTAGTGAGAGCGACGAGTTGATCGCTCTCTACCAGCGTGCGGCCACCCACCTTTCCGCAGTGCAGAGCCGGGCGCCTGATCCCGCGCTCGTGGGGCGGCTCTCGCGTCTGGTCGCGCGGGCGCGTTCCGCTGTCACCGGGAGCAGCGCGCCGTCCTGGTTGACGTTCGCCCGGTTCTTCACCGTCGGGTTCCCGGTGGCCGTGTACCGGGCCTGGCCGTGGTGGTGCGGGGTCGCCACCGCGTTCTCTGCGGTGTCGTTCGGCCTCATCGCGTGGTTCGGCACGCATCCCGAACTGGCGGCGCAGCTCGCGCCGGAGTCGGCGCTCAAGCAGTTGGTGGAGCACGACTTCGCGGATTACTACTCGGAGAATCCGGCGCAGGACTTCGCCGCCCAGGTCTGGACCAACAACGCGTTGATCGCTGCGTTGTGCGTGTTCGCGGGTGTGTTGATCGTGCCGGTGGTCATCGTGCTGATCAACAACGCGGTGGGGGTCGGTGAGGTCGGGGGTGTGATGGTCGCCTACGGCAAAGCCGACGTGTTCTTCGGGTTGATCACCCCGCACGGGCTGTTGGAGCTCACCGCGGTGTTCGTCGCCGCCGGGGCGGGGCTGCGGATCGGCTGGTCCTGGATCGCGCCCGGCCGCGGGCGCACGCGTGCGCAGGCGCTCGCGGAGACCTCGCGCGCCGCCGTGCTCATCGCACTCGGCCTCGTCGTCGTGCTGGCGATCTCCGGCGTGATCGAAGCCTTCGTCACCCCCTCCGGCCTCCCCACCTGGGCACGCATCAGCATCGGCGCCGTAGCGTTCGGCGGCTTTCTCGCTTACGTGATCGTGCTGGGCCGCCGCGCCGCGCTAGCCGGCGAGACCGGCGACCTGGCCCTGGGCGAACGCGAAGACCTCGCGCCAGCGGTCTGATTCGTCTGGTCTCCCAGCCCGGGAAGCGGTCTGCCCGGAACGTTGACAGAGGCGTGGTAACGTCCGGTCATGGTGAACCTGGAAGCGTTCGTTGCCGGCCTGCCGAAGGTCGAGCTGCACGTCCACCACGTAGGGTCGGCCTCACCGCAGGCCGTGGCCGAACTGGCCGCGCGTCACGTCGGCAGCACCAACGTGCCGGCCGACCTCGACGCGCTGGAGAAGTTCTTCGAGTTCCGCGACTTCGCGCACTTCATCGAGGTCTACATCGCGGTCGCCGACCTCGTCCGCGACCCCGAGGACGTTCGTATCCTCACGTACGAGGTCGCCCGTGAGCTGTCCCGGCAGCAGGTGCGGTACGCCGAGCTGACCGCGACGCCGTACTCGCACACCGCCCGCGGCATGGCCCCGGAGGCCTACTGCGAGGCCCTGGAGGACGCCCGTGCCGCCGCGCGCCGCGACCTGGGCATCGAACTGGTCTGGTGCTTCGACATCCCCGGAGAGGCCGGCCTGCCCGCCGCCGAGGACACGCTGAAGATCTCGCTCGACCAGCGCCCCGACGGCCTGATCGCCTTCGGGCTCGGCGGCCCGGAGATCGGCGTCCCCCGCCCGCAGTTCAAGCCCTACTTCGACGCCGCCCGCGCGGCCGGTCTGCACTCGATGCCGCACGCCGGCGAAACCACGGGCCCGGAGACGATCTGGGACGCGATCCGCGTGCTCGGTGCCGAGCGCATCGGCCACGGCACCAGCGCGCTCGGTGACCCGGCGCTGGTCGAGTACCTGGTCGAGCACCAGCTCCCGCTCGAGGTCTGCCCCACGTCGAACCTGCGTACCCGCGCGGTGCCGAGTCTGGACGAGCACCCGCTCGCGGGGATGGTCGAGGCGGGCATCTTCGTCACGATCAACTCCGACGACCCGCCGATGTTCGGCACGACGCTGGAGAAGGAGTACCTGGTCGCCGCCGAGCTCCTCAAGCTCGACGCCGCAGGCGTGGCCGACCTCGCCAAGGCAGGCGTCCGCGCCTCGTTCGCGAGCGACGCCCGCAAGACAGAGCTCACCGCCGAAATCGACGCCTACACCGCAGCCAACGCCTGAGCCGCGCCTCGCCTCAGAGGCGGCCGGCGGCCTTCATGGCCAGGTAGGTGTCGGTCACCGTCGACGCGAAGATGTCGGCCGGGGCGTCGACCACCTCGACGCCCCGGTTACGCATCGCGCCGACGATCCGGCGCCGCTCGGCGTCCCCGCGCGCCGCGGCCGCCGCCTCGTAGACCGCCTCGGTGCTGCCACGCCGAGCGGCCATCGCGGCGGCGGCCGGGTCGCCGACCGATGCCAGCACCACCGTGTGCCGATCGGTCAACTGGCTCAGCACCGGCAGCAGCCCTTCGGCCAGTGGCGCCGGCTCGATCGCTGTGAACAGCACCACCAGGCAGCGCTTTCGTGCCCGCACGAGCACCTCGGACACGACCAGGTCGAAGTCCGACTCGACGAGCTTCGGCTCCACCGGCGCCAACGCCTCACCGATCGACGCGACGACACTCCCGTGCCCCTTGCCACGCACGGACGTCCGTACCGACACGTCGGCCGCGAACAACTCGACCCGGTCACCGGCTTTCGCGGCCACCGCGGCCAGCAGCAGGCACGCGTCCATCGCCGCGTCGAGCCGGGGGATGTCACCCACCCGGGCCGCCGACGTCCGACCCGTGTCGACGACCAGCACCAGGCGCCGGTCCCGCTCCGGACGCCACGTACGGACGACCACCTCGCTGCGCCGGGCAGTGGCCCGCCAGTCGATCGAGCGGACGTCGTCCCCGGGCACGTACTCGCGCAGAGCGTCGAATTCGGTGCCTTGACCGCGGGCACGAACCGCGAGGGAACCGTCGAGCCGGCGCAGCCGGGACAGCTTTTCCGGCAGGAATCGCCGGGACGCGAACGGCGGCAGCGTCCGGACGGTCCACTCCGGGGTGAGCCGGCGGATCGCCCGCCGGCGGGTCTGCCGGTACATCAGGCCGAGTGGGCCGGTGGAGCGCACGGTGACCGCGACCGCGGGGCGGTCTCCCCGTCGCGTCGGGACGAGCGTCGTGTCGAGGCGCTCGGTGGCGCCGGGCTTCAGAACCACGTCGTGGACGTACGGCGAAGCACCGGCGGAGGGCACCCACGCGTCCCGGATGCGAGCGCGTACGGTGCGCCGGCCGGTGTTCGTGGCCACCAGCGTGACCACTGCCGACTCGCCCAGTCGGGTGGTGGTCGCACCGCGCCGCTTGAACGTCACCTTGCCCGCGGCCCCGGCGAGGAACCAGTCCACGACGCAGACCAGCGCGAGCACGAGGAGCCAGATCTGCGCGGTCCTGGCGTGCCACGGCGACACCGCGCTCACGACTGCCCCGGCGACGCAGAGCAGGACGACCCGGCCCGTGATCACCGCGGGGTCGGCACGGTGGCCAGCACGGAGTCGAGGATGCCGTCCGGCGTCGCGCCGTCCAGCTCGGCCTCCGGGCGCAGCACGATGCGGTGCCGCAGCGTCGGACGGGCCAGCGCCTTCACGTCGTCCGGCGTCACGTAGTCACGGCCCGACAGCCACGCCCACGCCTTCGCGGTCGCCAGCAGCGCCGTCGAACCACGCGGGGACGCCCCGGCGGCGAGCGACGGCGACGTGCGGGTGGCCCGGCACACGTCGACGACGTAACCCATCACCTGGTCGGCGACCTGGACGGTGCGTGCCGCCTGCCGCGCAGTGGCCAGGTCGGCAGCGGTGGCCACGGCCTCGACCCGCGAGAGGTCACGGGGATCGAAGCCGTGGTGGTGGGCCGCGAGCACCTTCAGTTCGGCGTCGCGGGAGGGCAGCGGGACGTCGACCTTGAGCAGGAACCGGTCGAGCTGGGCTTCGGGCAGCGGATACGTGCCCTCGAACTCCAGCGGGTTCTGGGTGGCTGCCACCACGAACGGGTCGGGTAGCTTGCGCGGCACACCGTCGACGGTGACCTGCCGCTCCTCCATCGACTCCAGGAGCGACGCCTGCGTCTTCGGCGGCGTGCGGTTGATCTCGTCGGCCAGCAACAGGTTCGTGAACACCGGGCCCTCGCGGAACTCGAACTCTGCGCTGCGGGCGTCGTAGACCAGCGAGCCGGTGACGTCACCGGGCATCAGGTCGGGCGTGAACTGCACGCGCTTGGAGTCCAGCGACAGCGCCGCGGCGAGCGTGCGGATGAGCAGCGTCTTGGCGGTACCGGGCACACCTTCGAGCAGCACGTGGCCCTGGCAGAGCAGTGCGATGACCATGCTGGTGAGCACCGCGTCCTGTCCGATGACGACCTTGCCGACCTCGGTGCGCAGGCGACCGAGAGCGGCGCGGGCCACCTCGGCCTCCGAAGCTGTGGTCTGCGGCAACTGCACTGACGCATCGGTCACGACGGTTTTCCTTCGTCGGAAACGGGTGGAGGTTTGAGAACGGCCGCCGTGAGCGCGTCCAGCGCGTCGGCGAGCACGACGAGGCCCTGGTCGTCGGTGGGCGGCGGACCGTAGAGGTGCTGCCCGACCGCCGCGGCCGGCCACCCGGACCGCTCGGCGATCGCTTCGCAGACCTCGCGGGGATCGGACTGGGCGCTGAGACCCAGCACCGGCCTCAGGCGGGCCAGCGCGGCACCCCGGAGCGCTTCCGCGGCCTCCGGACGTGCCTTGGCGCGCCGGTAGAGGCGGGCGCGGCCCTCGACGGTCTCGGTGGAGCGGACGATGACCGGCAGCGGCTCGGCGACCGGGGCGCTCAACCGACGCCCCTGCCAGAACGCGGCCAGCAGCCCGGCGGCGGCCAGCATCCAGAGCGTCGTCGGGATCCAGCGGGGAAGCAGGTCCGACAGCGACCGCGCTTCGCCCTCCGCGATCGGCTCCGGAGCGTTGCGCTGCAGCCAGATGACGTCGCGGTGCGCGCTGAGCAGGCCCAGGGAGAGCGCCGCGTTGCCGTTCTCGGCCAGCACCTCGTTGGTGAGCGGGTCGGGGCTGCCGAGGAACACCAGCTCGGCTGTGGACGGCCGGTCGAGCACGATCAGGTGGCCGTCGTAGCAGCTGGTGACGCCGTCGCCGGTGTAGGCGTAGCCACCGAGCTGCGCGTTGCCGGCGGAGGCCGCCTCCGGCAGCGAGCAGCCGGGGTCGACGGTGTCCACGATGCCCGCGGTGTCGATCTGGACGTCGACCTTCAGGTCGTCCAGCGTGAACGCGTCCGGCTGGACGAACACCACGCGGACGGTGGCGGGCAGGTCGGCCAGCCGCCGGAGGCTCTCCCCGCCGAGGTTGTACGGGAACGGCACGACGACAGTGACGTCGCCGGCGGCGGCGCGGCGCACCGCGTCGTCGGTGGTGGTGACCTTGGCGACGGGGTGGTCGTGGTTGCCGAGCAGCACGGCCAGCGCACGGCTGCCGCCCGGGTGAGCGGCGTCCGGGTCGAGCGCGGCGCGCTGGCCCGTCGACTGGGTGCTCGCCAGCAACCAGGTCGCGATCGCGACGAGCACGAGCAGAAAGACGCCGAAGCCGGTGCGGAAGCGCCACGGCGACCGGGTGCTGGTGACCGGAGTGGCAGTGGGGATCACTGGCGCTCCTGCGTGCCCGGGGCCACCCAGGTGTCCCCGCCGACCAGCGCGCCCTCGCTCGGGCGCGCGGCGCCGATCCGGGCCGCGATCTCGCGCATCCGCTGGTCGTGCTCGGCGGTGGCGGCGCGCTCGCCGTACCAGATCTCCGCGAACAGCTCGGCGGCCGCGGTCAGGTCGGCGGCGGCGGCCGGCAGCACCTGCCCGGCCTCGGCCGCGACCTCGCGCGCGGTACGCCCCGGACGGTTGTCGACCAGGTCACGGGCGACGAGATCGGCCACCACACCGCGCAGACGCTCCCGGACGGCCTCGGCGAAGCGCCCCTCGGCCGCGTACGCGTCGGCGCGGCTCGCGTGCTCGGCCGCGCTGCGGGTGGGCGTCACCGGATCGGTCGTGCGCCGCACCGACGCCGAGCGGCCGGGCAGGCCGAACCGCCAGATCAACAGCCCCACGACGACGGCGACGAGCAGCACGAAGATCAGCAGCCCGAGGTTGCTGCCCGGACCGTGGCCCGAGGCGCGGCTCAACAGATCGTCGATCGTGTCGATGATCCAGTCGATCATCCGCTGCAGCAGCGACGGCTTCTCGTCCTGGTAGATCTGCTTGGACAGTTCCCGCGCGGCCTCGTCTGCCGCGGGCTGCCGGGGGAACGGCTCGAGCGGCGTCATCGGACGAGCCCCTTGCGCGAGCGCCGACCGGCCAGGCCCCACTCGACGTCCAGCGCCTCGGAGCGCATCCGCCCGTCGAGGTAGAGCAGCGTGTCGATGCCCGAGCGGAACGCCCAGACGACGATCAGCGGCAGGTAGTACGCGAACGCCACCGCGACCGTGAGCAGCAACAGCGCCCCGTGGTCGCCGTTCACCAGCGGATCACCGCCGACGACGAACTGCACCAGCACGGTGGCGACGATCGTGAGCGGGAGCATCATCATGAACCAGATGAAGCCGCCGACCGCTCCGGCGAGCAGCCGGATGCCGAGCTGGCGGAACAGACCGGCCGCGGTGCCGCTGCCGATCTGCATGCTGCGCTTGAGTGCATGTGCGATCGTGCCGCCCTCGAAAACCAGCGCGAGTACGGACAGCCGCATCAGCCCGCCGAAGAGCGGAACGAAGTAGCCGACGATCGGGATCGCCGCGATCACCATGTTCAGCCCGGTCAGCGTCAGGCCGAGCAGGAGCAGTTTGCCGAAGAGCGGCCGCAGCCGCGCCCAGCAGACCGGCAGTGACGTCGGGGCGCCCGCGGCCTCCTGGATGACCGCGACGGCGGACGACGCGCTGGTGATCACCGCCGCCACCGTCGAACCGAGCGACGCGATCACCGACGCGGCCGTGAGCGTGAGCAGGAACAGCAGGAGGTCACTGTCGAGCGACGACGACTCGCGGCTGAGCAGCCCGGTGATGGCCCACCACAGCGGAACGGTGATCAGCAGCTGGACGACGACGGTGGTGCCGGAGACGCCGAGCGTCGGCCCGGGGTGGCGGCGCAGCAGATCCATGCCGCCGTCGAGAATTTCACCGACCGCGAGCGGGCGGAGCGGAACCGGCCCGGAGCCCGGCCCGGCCGACAGGGAGGGCAGCCCGACCGGTGGAGCCGGTGCGGTCACCGTGCTCACCTGGGAATCGCCCCCTCTCACAGACGGTCCGCGACATCGTGTCATGCCGGTGCGACAGCCCGATTCGGCGCGTCCGTATGGCGGCTCAGCGGCAACTCGTCGCCGAGAGTGCCACGATGTGGGGCATGAGAGCGCGTGTGCTGGTGGTCGACGACGATCCTGCCCTGGCCGAGATGCTCGGAATTGTGCTGCGTGGTGAGGGTTTCGCCCCCTCGTTCGTTGCGGACGGTGAGGCTGCCCTCACGGTGTTCCGGGAAACCCGCCCCGATCTCGTCCTGCTCGACCTCATGCTCCCCGGCATGAGCGGGCTCGACGTGTGCCGGGCGGTTCGTGCGGAGTCGGGTGTGCCGATCGTGATGCTGACGGCCAAGAGCGACACCGTCGACGTGGTGCTGGGGCTGGAGTCCGGTGCGGACGACTACGTCGTCAAGCCGTTCAAGCCCAAGGAGTTGGTGGCCCGTGTCCGGGCCCGGTTGCGGCGGGGGGAGGAGGCGCCCCCCGAGACGCTGACGATCGGCCCGCCGCAGGCGCAGGTGCAGATCGACGTCCCCGGCCACTCGGTCACCCGGGACGGCGCTCCGATCGCGCTGACGCCGCTGGAGTTCGACCTGCTGGTCGCCCTGGCCCGCAAGCCGCGTCAGGTGTTCACCCGTGAGGTCCTGCTCGAGCAGGTCTGGGGTTACCGGCACGCAGCCGACACCCGGCTGGTGAACGTCCACGTCCAGCGGTTGCGGGCGAAGGTCGAGCGGGATCCGGAGCACCCCGAGGTGGTGCTCACCGTGCGCGGAGTCGGCTACAAAGCGGGCACCGGGTGAGGCGAAGGGCTCGCCCGGACGCGTCCGACGGGCGCGTCCGCCGCCGTCACCGATGGATCCAGTTTTACCAGCGATTCCGACGCGTCGCGGGCTGGCTGTCCGCGCGCGTGCTCGCCCGCTGGCGCAGGTCCCTCCAGCTCCGGGTGGTCACCAGCACGCTGCTCGCGTCGAGCGTCATGACTGTGGCTCTGGGGCTTTTCGTCGTTCACCGGGTCACCGACGGGCTCGTCGTCGCCGAGAAGGAGCAGGCGCTCGAGCAGTTGGCCAGTGGCGTGAACTACCTCGGCGACGAGCTGTCCGAGATCAAGGGCCAGGACGACCCGGAGCTGGACGCGGCGCTGCGGCAGGCCGCGGAGAACCTCTCCGAGCGCGGTTCGCGCAGCGCGGACTTCGCGGTGGCGGTGCAGCAGAGCGACAACACCCGGCTGCCGCGCAAGTACGTGAACCGCTACGCGCTCGACGACGTCCGGCCGCCGGCCGAGTTGACCGAGCTGATCGCGTCCGGGAAGCAGCGCGGGTACCAGTTCACCGAGACCTCGCTCGACGACCAGCCCGCGCGTCCGTTTCTGGTGGTCGGAGCGCCGGTCGACACCCAGGCCGGCCGATTCGACCTCTACTACTTCGTGCCGCTCGACGATCAGGTGGCGGCCGTCAGCCTCGTGCAGAACTCGCTGACCGCCATCGGCGCGCTGCTGTTGCTGCTGCTCGCGGCCATCGCGGGCATCGTCGCCCGGCAGGTCGTCACGCCGGTGCGGGTGGCCGCGCGCACCGCCGAACGGCTCTCCGCCGGGCTGCTCGAGGAACGGATGGTCGTGCGCGGCGAGGACGAGTTGGCGCGTCTCGCGCACTCGTTCAACCAGATGGCGGCCAATCTGCAGCGGCAGATCGTCCAGCTGGAGAACTTGTCACGGCTGCAACAGCGCTTCACGTCCGACGTCTCGCACGAGCTGCGGACGCCGCTCACCACGGTCCGGATGGCCGCCGACGTCATCCACGCGGCCGCCGACACGTTCCCGCCGGCGCTGGCGCGCTCGACCGAGCTGCTCTCCAACGAGGTCGACCGGTTCGAGTCGCTCCTCAACGACCTGCTCGAGATCAGCCGGTACGACGCCGGCGTCGCGGTGCTCGAACCGGAGGACACCGACGTCCGCACCATCGTGACCAGAACCGTCGACGGCCTGACCCAGCTGGCCGACCGCACCGGCTCGGAGCTGAAGGTCGCCATGCCGGACGAGCCGGTGGTCGCCGAGGTCGACCCGCGCCGCGTCGAACGCATCTTGCGCAACCTCGTCGGCAACGCGATCGAGCACGGCGAGGGCCGGCCGGTCCGGATCACGCTGGCCAGCGACGCGGACGCGCTCGCGATCACGGTGCGCGACTACGGCGTCGGGTTGCGGCCCGGGGAGGCGCAGGCGGTCTTCGACCGCTTCTGGCGGGCCGACCCGTCGCGCGCCCGGCAGACCGGCGGTACCGGGCTGGGGCTCTCGATCAGCCGTGAGGACGCCCGGCTGCACGACGGTTGGCTGCAGGTGTGGGGCTGGCCGGGGCTCGGCGCGCAGTTCCGCCTCGCGCTGCCGTTGCGGCGGGGCGACCGGCTCACCGCGGCCCCGCTGCCGCTGGCGCCGGCCGACGCCGGGTCCCGTTACCCGCGCGCGATCGAGGGACCTCGCCAGGCGCTGCCGGCGGCGCCGGTGCATCCGGCGCTCACGTCGGCGGAGGCTACCGACGAGACCGACACGGAGGTGGGGCGTCGTGGGTAGGGCAGCAGGGCTGGCTCCGCTGTTGGCCGCCGCGCTGGTCGCGAGCGCGCTGAGCGGGTGCGCACGCGTCCCCGACAGCGGGCCGGCGGTACCGGTGGCGATCCCGGAGGCGTCCCAGAGCACCGACCCGACGATCGGCAGCGTGAACGCCCAGCTGCCGGAGCCCAGCTCGGACCTCGACTCGTCGGTCGGCGGCTACGTCAACGCGCTGAACATCACCCGTAACCCGGGCCCGCTCGGCGAGCGCTACCTCGCTACCCAGGCGCTGCGGAACACGTTCAACCAGAACACGTCGATGGCCGTCGTGCGCAACCGGTCGATCGAGTACTCGGTCGCCGCCGACTCCGCCGGCACCACCGCGACGGCCACGTTCAATGCGGAGCTGGTGGGCACCGTCGACAGCGACGGGGTGTTCACGCGGGCGGACAACTCGGCCTGGCAGGCGCAGGTGCGGATGGCGCAGGTGCGGGGCTTCTGGCTGTTTTCCGAGCCGCCGCCGCTGATCGTGCAGGAAAACCAGTTTTCCGACTCGTTCACGGCGCGGACGGTGTACTTCGCCGCGCACGCGACCGCAGTCACCGGCCCGAACCCGCGCCTGGTCATTCCGGAGCAGCGGTACGTGAACGTGGACATCGGTGGTCTCGCGACCCAGGTCGTCGACTTCGTGCTCGCCGGGCCGTCCGACGCGATGAACCGGGTCGCCGCGAACCCGCTGCAGGGCATCAAGCGCACCAGTCGCGTCGCGGTGGAGAACAACGACCTGGTCATCGAGCTCGAACCACAGGCGGAAGCGCTCAACAAGGACGTGCTCAACGGGTTCGTCGCCGCGGTCGGCTGGTCGCTGAGCGGGGTGTTCTACGGCGAGGTCCGGCTGCTCGTCGGCGGTCGCGCGCTGGACGTGGAGGGGTTCGACCCGGCCCAGGACGAGCGCGCGTGGCGGCGGTACAACCCGGCCGTCGTCCAGACCACGCGCCCGGCGTTCCAGCTGCAGAACGGCGGCGTCAAGGTGCTCAGCGACCCCGACGTCATCCCGCGTCCGGAGCGGCTGGCCACTCCGATGTTGACGAAGGGTGTGAGGTCGGCGGCGGTCTCGGTGGACCTGCGCAGGTTCGCCATCGTGCGTGACGACCCCGCGGGCGGCCAGCGGCTGTGGGTCGCGGACGCGTCCGGGTGGCTGCAACCGACGCTCCGCGCACCGCAGATCGGTCGGCCGTCGTGGGGTGGCCATCGCGCCACGGTGGTCGTGCCGATCGGCGGCCGGGTGTTCGAGGTCGGTGTCGGCAACGCCGGAACGCCGTCGGAGATCCAGGTCGTCGGGCCCGGTGGACGTCCGCTGCGGGACGTCACCTCGGTGCGCCTCTCGCTCGACGGGGTCCGTGCCCTGATCGTCGCCGGTACCGGCAGCGCCGCGCGGGCGTACGTCGGAACGCTGACCGGCTCGAGCGGAGGCGCGCTCGTGCTCGGTGTCCGTCCGCTGGTGGTCAACGGCACGCCGGTGGACGTCTCCTGGTGGGGGCCGGTGACGGCGGTCGTCGCCGTGGCCGTGCAGGAGCAGGGCAACCGGGTCGCGCTGGTGTTCGCGCCGGTGGACGGGTCGTTCACCGTCCAGACCCGGGCGCTGCCGAACCCCGGTGGGCCGGTGCGGGTGAGCGGTGATCCAGCGGAGGCGCCGGATCCGGCGGTGCTGCTGGAGGTCGGGGGGAAGCGGCACGTGCAGCGGCAGGACGAGGAGCCGAGTGGAGTGGCGGTGGCGGCGGCCACTGCGCCGTTCTATCCGGGGTAGAGGTTGTCCACAGCTTCTCCGGTGGGATGTGGTTCGACCTGCTCCGGGCGGCACTGTGGGGGCCATGCTGAGGATGTTGGCCGACCTGGTGCTGCCCGTGCCGTGCGCTGCGTGCGGAGGCGTGGACGGGCCGCTCTGCCCCGTGTGTGCACGGCACGCACTGCACACCGAGCCGATGTTCGTTCCGGCCGAGGTGCGGCCGGGTGGTGACGCCCCGGCGGTCTGCGTGGCCGCCGGGCCGTATCGCGGGGCGCTGCGGTCCGCGCTGATCGCGTACAAGGAACGCGGCCGTCGCACGCTCGCCCGCCCGCTCGGTGGCCGGCTCGCCGCGGCCGTCGAAGTCGCGGCGGTACGTGGCGCTCGGTTACTCCTCGTGCCGGTCCCGTCGTCCGCGGCTGCGATCCGGGAGCGCGGGGGTGACCACGTCGTCCGGTTGGCCCGGTTCGCGGCCGCCACGCTGCGTCAGCGCGGCTTGAGGGCCGACACTGCGACGTTGCTTACGATGTGTCGCGTCCCGTCCGACTCGGTGGGGCTCGGCGCCGCGGCCCGCCGGGCGAACATATCGGGAGCTTTCGCCCCCGCTTCGCACGCTGGTCGGAGGATGCGCGGGCCGCACGGTTCGCTCCGCGGCCGTACCACGATCGTGCTGGTCGACGACATCGTGACGACCGGGGCGACGCTCGCCGAAAGCTACCGGGCAGTAGCCGACATCGGCCTTCCGGTCGCGGGTGCGGCCGTTGTGGCCGCGACTCCGCCGCGGAGCGCTACCGTGTACGCAGTTCGTGACGTGAAGTAGCGAACGAGTTGCGGTGTGGGTGCAGTGCGCACGAACAGCGTGTCGCCACGCGCGGTGTCTGTTTCCATTCTGAGGACGCCGGAAAAGCCAGTCACCAGGCACGACAAGCGTCCGCTTCACACAAAACGGATGTTTTGCTCGGAGTGGAGGGGTGACTACTCCTACTCCGAGGAGTTAGTTTCAGGTTCCACAGCAGTTCTCGCCCTGAACAGATGGATGACATCGAGGGGAGGTTGCCGCTTACCGGTCCCTCCCGCCCTGTGCGAAGCGCCAGGAGCACATCAGGGAACCGGTACCTCGCAAAGAAACCAGCCGCCCACCGTCGGGCAGGCTGACCAGTTCGCGAAAGCGTGGAGGTACGTGTGGACATCGTCGTCAAGGGTCGTAACGTCGAGGTGCCCGACCACTACCGGCAGCACGTCAGCGAGAAAATCTCTCGCGTTGAGCGTTACGACCAGAAGCTCATTCGAATCGACGTCGAACTGTTCCACGAACCGAACCGTCGGCAGGCGCAGACCTGCCAGCGGGTCGAGATCACGGTCAAGACGCGGGGCCCGGTAATTCGCAGCGAAGCCTGTGCGGCGGACTTCTACTCCGCATTGGACCTCGCGATGACGAAGCTGGAGAACCGCCTCCGACGCGCGGCTGACCGCCGTCGCGTCCACCACGGTCGTCGCACTCCCGTCTCGGTCGCCACGGCGATGGCGGATGCGACCTCGGAGATCCCGGCGCCGATGTGGGCGCCCCAGGACGGCGCGGAGCCCCACGAGGAGCACGGGTCGGTCGCTGTGCTCGAGGAGTTCGAGGACGGGCCGTTCCGGATCGTTCGCACCAAGGAGCACCCGAACGAGCCGATGACCGTGGACGACGCCCTGTTCGAGATGGAACTCGTCGGGCACGACTTCTACCTCTTCAACGACAAGGACACCGGCCGCCCGAGCGTCGTCTACCGCCGAAAAGGCTACGACTACGGCGTCATGTGCCTAGGCATTTAAGCCCAGCGCGGTACCTGCGGACGCCCGGCGACCTGCCGGGCGTCCGCTCAGTTTTTGAGGTCCGTGGGGAGCAGGGAGCCGATCCAGGCGTCGGCTCTCGAGCCGTCGCGGCGGCGGACGCGGTCGCGGAGGGTTCCCTCGACGGTGAAGCCGGCACGCTCGGCGACCGCGCGGGAACCGTGGTTGCCGACCTCGGCCATCCAGGCCAGCCGCGCGACGCCGAGCGTGCCGAACGCCCACCGCGCCACCGCGAGCGTCCCGGCGGTGGCCACGCCACGCCCACGCGCCCACGGCGCGACCCAGTACCCGATCTCGGCGAGACCGTCCGCGAGGTCCATCGACACCAGGCCGACGGTGCCCAGCCCCTCCCCGCTGACCGCGTCGAACACGCCGAACGGCGCGGCGCGCCCGGACTCCCACGACCTCGGCACGAAATCGGTCACGTAGGCGAACGCGTCGTTCGACCGGTACGGGCTCGGCACCCGGGTCCAGCGCTGGATCCCGGGGTCCTGGCAGGCGCGGCACACCCACTCGGTGTCGACCGTCTGGCATGGCCGTAGCTGGAAGCTTCCGGCGACGATCTCCACGATGTCCACCTGGACATCCTCGCCGGTCGGAGCCCCGAGACACCGACGGGCCTGCCGCAAACGGGGAAATCTTCGGCAAACTGCTCGGTCGGGACTATTGTTCGGTGTTCTGCGCGCCGGGCGATCGCCTAGGTTGTGGCTCCCGGGAACCGATTGCTGTCGGCTGCGGTTTACTGGATGGAGAGCCGCGCCCCGACCGGTGGACGGCTGGCCGCGTAGCGCGGGAGGCCCGCCGCCGCCCCCCGCGCCTACGATGGCGGTAGGACATCTGAGGGAGCTGACCGAACCCGTGATCTTCGAGAAGATCCTCCGCGCCGGCGAGGGGCGGATCATTCGCCGTCTCAAGGCGATAGCTGACACCGTGAACTCGATCGAGGACGAGTACACGGATCTGACGGACGCGGAGTTGCGCGAGCAGACCGACCAGTTCAAGGAGAGGTACGCGGACGGCCAATCGCTCGACGATCTCCTCCCCGAAGCGTTCGCCGTCGCCCGGGAGGGCGCGCGGCGCGTCCTGGGCCAGCGTCACTACGACGTTCAGCTCATGGGCGGCGCGGCGCTGCACCTGGGCAACATCGCCGAGATGAAGACCGGTGAGGGCAAGACCCTCACCTGCGTGCTCCCGGCGTACCTGAACGCGCTCGCCGGCAAGGGCGTGCACGTCGTGACCGTCAACGACTACCTGGCGCAACGTGACGCCGAGTGGATGGGGCGCGTCCACCGCTTCCTGGGCCTGGAGGTCGGCACGATCCTGCCGAACGCGATGCCCGGCGCGCACAAGGCCGCGTACGAGTGCGACATCACGTACGGCACGAACAACGAGTTCGGCTTCGACTACCTGCGCGACAACATGGCGGGCTCCCACGCGGAGCTGGTCCAGCGCGGGCACTTCTTCGCCGTCGTCGACGAGGTCGACTCGATCCTGATCGACGAGGCCCGGACGCCGCTGATCATCTCCGGCCCGGCCGAGCAGTCGGCGCGCTGGTACACGGAGTTCGCGCGGATCGTCCCGCGGCTGCGCCGCGACCGTGACTACGAGGTCGACGAGGGCAAGCGCACCGTCGGTATCACCGAGGACGGCGTCGAGAAGGTCGAAGACCAGCTCGGCATCGAGAACCTCTACGAGGCCGTCAACACGCCGCTGATCGGGTACCTGAACAACGCGCTGAAGGCCAAGGAACTCTTCAAGAAGGACAAGGACTACATCGTCGTCGACGGTGAGGTTCTGATCGTCGACGAGTTCACCGGCCGCGTGCTGCACGGACGCCGTTACAGCGAGGGTATGCACCAGGCCATCGAGGCCAAAGAAGGCGTGAACATCAAAGACGAGAACCAGACTCTCGCGACGATCACGCTGCAGAACTACTTCCGGCTGTACGACAAGCTCGGCGGCATGACCGGTACGGCCATGACCGAGGCCGCCGAGTTCCAGAAGACGTACAACGTCGGTGTCGTCCCGATCCCGACCCACCGGGACATGGTGCGCAAGGACCGCCCGGACGTCGTCTACAAGACCGAGATCGCCAAGTTCGAGGCGGTCGTCGAGGACATCGCCGAGCGGCACGTCAACGGCCAGCCGATCCTCGTCGGCACCACGAGCGTCGAGAAGTCCGAGCTGCTCTCGACGATGCTGGGCCGCCGCGGCATCCGGCACGAGGTGCTGAACGCGAAGAACCACGCGCGTGAGGCCGAGATCATCGCGCAGGCCGGTCGTGAGAGCGCGGTGACCGTCGCGACGAACATGGCCGGTCGTGGTACCGACATCATGCTGGGCGGCAACGCCGAGTACCTCGCCGCCGCCGAGCTGCGCAACGCCGGGCACACCCCCGAGGACGAGGACTGGGAAGAGCTGCTCGCGGAGACCACCGAGCGGGTCAAGGACGAGGTCGACGAGGAGGCCGAGAAGGTCACCGACGCCGGCGGTCTCTACGTCCTGGGCACCGAGCGGCACGAGTCGCGTCGTATCGACAACCAGCTGCGCGGTCGTTCCGGCCGTCAGGGCGACCCGGGGGAGTCCCGGTTCTACCTGTCGCTGGGCGACGACCTGATGCGGCGGTTCAACTCCGGTGCGGTCGAGGCGATCATGGACCGCCTCAACATCCCCGACGACGTCCCGATCGAGTCGAAGATGGTCAGCCGGCAGATCCAGTCGGCGCAGACGCAGATCGAGCAGCAGAACGCCGAGGCGCGCAAGAACGTCCTCAAGTACGACGAGGTGCTGAACAAGCAGCGGCAGGTGATCTACGCCGAGCGCAAGCAGGTGCTCGACGGCGCCGACCTGCAGGAACAGTTCCAGCACATGATCGACGACATCGTCGAGGCGTACGTCGGCGTGGCCACCGGCGACGGGTACGCGGAGGACTGGGAGCTCGAGGAGCTGTTCAAGAGCCTCAACCTGCTCTACCCGGTCTCGTTCACGCTGGAGGAGCTCGAGGAGGAGGTCGGCGGCCGCGAGGCCATCGACGCGGAGCTGCTCACCGCCCGGCTCACCGAAGACGCGCAGACCGCGTACGAGGCTCGCGAGAAGGAGCTCGGCACCGAGCTCATGCGTGACGCCGAGCGGCAGATCGTCCTCGCGGTGCTCGACCGGAAGTGGCGCGAGCACCTCTACGAGATGGACTACCTGCAGGAGGGCATCGGCCTGCGTGCCTACGCCCAGCGCGACCCGCTGGTCGAGTACACGCGGGAGGGTTTCGACCTCTTCAGCGGGATGATGGACGGCATCAAGGAGGAGTCGATCCGGCTGCTCTTCCACGCGGAGATCCAGACCGAAGAGGCTCCCGCCCCGGCCGCCGAGCCGCAGGGTGTCGACGCCGACGATTCGCCGACGATCGAGGCGCCGCTGGTGCAGCACGCCGAGGTGCACGGCCTGATCCGGCCGCGGACGCAGAACCAGCCGCTGCAGTACAGCTCGCCGGCGATCGACGGTGAGGCCGGTACGGGCGGTGGCGTGGCGGTGGCCACGGACAGCCCGCTCGGGTCGGCCGCGGGTGGTGGCCGGAAGCCGGCCACGCCGGGTCAGAAGGTCGGCGCGGGTCCGTCGCGGAACGCGCCGTGCCCGTGCGGTTCGGGCAAGAAGTACAAGCGCTGCCACGGCGCCCCGGGCGGCCCGGCCTGATCTGACGCTTGTCGCCAACGCCCGTCCGCCTTCACGCGGACGGGCGTTTGCCGTTCGGGGGCCGCTGGGTACCCGCTGGTAAAGTTGACAAGCGGCAGGTCAACCGGGGCGCCTCCACTGTGGGAGTTGCGACGGCCCGTCCAGCCGTCTAACGGCTCCCGAGAGGAACCATGGACTCCGTCGGTGCCCAACTGGCACTCGTCCTGCTGCTCGTCCTGCTGAACGCCGCCTTCGCGGGCAGCGAGATCGCCCTGATCTCTCTCCGGGAGAGCCAGCTGCAACGGCTGTCCCGCACGGGCGCCGGCGGCCGCACCCTGGCCCGCCTGGCACGCGACTCGAACCGCTTCATGGCGACGATCCAGGTCGGCATCACGCTGGCCGGCTTCCTGGCCTCCGCGACAGCGGCGGTGTCGCTCGCGCAGCCCCTGGTCGAACCACTGGGCTTCCTGGGCAACGCCGCGCGCCCGGTCTCGATCGTGATCGTCACGATCCTGCTGACGTTCGTCACGCTGGTGTTCGGCGAGCTCGCCCCCAAGCGCATCGCGATGCAGCGCGCCGAGGGGTGGGCGCTCGCTGTCGCCCGCCCGCTCGATCTGCTCTCGACGCTCAGCCGCCCGGCGATCTGGCTGCTCGGCATCACCACCGACGCGGTGGTTCGCCTGCTCGGCGGTGACCCCGACCGTCAGCGCGAAGAGGTGACCCGCGAGGAGGTCACCGAGATGGTGAGCTCGCACAAGGGCTTCACGCCGATGCAGCAGACGATGATCGTCGGCGCGCTGGAGGTGGGCGACCGGGTGCTGCGCGAGGTGCTGGTGCCGCGCCGCGAGGCGTTCGTGCTGCCTGCGGAGTACGACATCGTGCGCGCACGTACCGAGCTGGTGGCGTCCGGCCACAGCCGCGCTCCGGTCGCGCCGCGCGGCTCGTTGGACGAGGCCGTCGGTGTGGTGCACCTGCGTCAGCTGATCGACGAAGGGGGCACGCTCGCCGATCGGGTGCGCCAGGTGCCTGCGCTGCCCGGCAGCATGCGGGTGCCCGACGCGCTCCGTGAGCTGTCGCTGGCGCGCACGCAGATGGCGTTGGTCGTCGACGAGCACGGTGACATCGACGGCCTGGTGACGGTGGAGGACCTCGTCGAAGAGGTCGTCGGCGAGATCTATGACGAGACCGACAAGGACATCCAGTCGGTGAAGATTTCCGAGGACGGCTCGATGGTGCTGCCGGGCTCGTTCCCGGTGCACGACCTGGTCGACATCGCGATCGAGTTGCCGCACCGGCCGGAGGGTGAGTACACGACGGTGGCGGGGCTGATCCTCGCGGTGCTGGGGCGGATCCCGCGTTCCCCGGGTGACGTCGTCACCGTCGACCGCTGGTCGTTCGAGGTGCGCGCGGTGCGGCGACGGGCGATCACCGAGGTGCAGGTGCGGCCGGAGCCGGCGGCGTCCGTGGAACCCCACGAAATCGAGGAACCCGCGACGGCGGAGTAGTGGGCGTTCAGGCATTCGGTCAGAGGACGGTGAGGACGGGGCAGCGCCAGCGGCCGTCGAGGCCTTCCAGGCGGACGGCGATCGCGCGGGTGCGGGTACCGACCCGAGCGAGCACGGTGATCTCGGCGATGCCGTCGGCGGGTTCGCAGACCAGCGTGCGGCCGACGTGGATGCGGGTGCGCACGGAGGGCCGCTGGGCGGGCGGCCCGACCGTGCGCGTCGTCGCCGCCGCGCGCGCACGGTGCAATCGGGCGCTCAGCCGCGCGTACGCCTCCTCGGTGAGGTGAGGGCGCAACTGCCGCACCGGACGGCGCCCGCTGAGCACCTCGAGCAACGCCAGCACCAGCGCCCGAGCGTGCCCGGCCGGATCGGGCAGCGCCCTGCTCGGCGTCGCTTGCGGCTCGAACGACACCTCCTGCGGAGGCTCTGGCGGACGGTCGACCGGGAACGGCAGCTCCAGCGGTGCCATCGCCCGCATCTCCACCCTGCTCGGCCCGAGCACGACCACGGCCGGCGGCTCGAGCGCCGGAGGACGACAGATCACGGGAACGGTCAGCACGACGACCCTCATTTCCTTCATTTGCATTCGTTTGAATAAGGAAACGACCGATCGATAGCTCTCCGCAAGGAGAAGATTGCCGACTGTGGACAATCCCGCGCACGCTCGTCCACAGTGGTGTGGTGGAGGAGCGCTGGGAGTCGCTGTTCGCCGACGCGGAGGCGCGCTTCGAGGCGCTGCGCCGCGACGACATGGAAGCCGAGGCCACCGACCGCAGCCGGCGGGAGTTCGCACTGGTGAGCTTCGTCGACCGGCTGCACGGTGCGATCGGCGCCGAGGTCGACGTCTGGCTGGATGCCGAGCCGACGTACGGCGTCGTGGAACGCGTCGGACCGGACTGGATGCTGCTGAGCGGCGAAGGCCGACGGGAGATCCTGGTGCCGCTCGCCGCGGTGTCGGCGGTGAGCGGACTGACCGAGCGCACAGCGGTGCCGGGCGCTGCCGGTGCGGTCGAGGGAAAGCTCGATCTACGTTACGCGCTGCGCCGGTTGGCGCGGGACCGGATATCGGTGCGGGTGGCGTTACGCGGTGGGCGAGTTGCGTTCGGAACGTTCGGCCGGGTGGGCCGTGACTTCGTGGAGCTCGCCGAGCACTTACCCGGAGAAGCGCGCCGAGCCGCCACGGTCAGAACGACCCGCAGCATTCCGCTCGGAGCGCTCCGCGCCGTGTATGCCGGTTGAAAGGCTCAACTAACTTCCTCTTCAGGAGCGTCGGTATAGGTGAACGGATGGGCGCGCACAAAATCGCGCGTCTCCTTGTACATCCGCTCGATGTAGTGCTCCAGTTCAGCGCGTTCGACCCGCCACTGCCCGCGCCCGCCGATCTTGATCGCAGGGAGGTCGCCGGACCGGACCAGCGCATATGTCTGGGAAGAGGAAATGTTGAGTATCTCCGCTACGTCAGAGAGCTGGAGAAATCGATCGGTGGCCATCTCACCTCCCGCAGTCTGTCCTTGAGTCTGCCATTGCCATCCCTCCCTCGTTCGGGTTCGTCCACAGCGGCCACCGAGCTGTGGATAGTCGGCACCGAAGTGGCTCGCGATACGAGACGATGTGGAGGCACCCCTAGTGGCCTGGATCTGACCTAATAAACACACGCGGGCCCCGATGGCCGCCATTCTTCGATCGCTTCGGCTTCAACCGTTCCTGTCCTCCTCGCCGCTGACTGAAATGTCGCGTCCTGGCCGAAAGGAAGCGGATGTCAGCTCCGGCATCACCGCCCGCGCGGCGACGACGTGTTCCCTCGTGGTTCGACCTCCGGTTCGTGCTCGGCGTGGTGTTGGTGCTCGTTTCGGTGATCGGCGGCGCGTGGTGGTTCGCCGCTGCGGACCGCACGGCGCCCGTGTGGGCGGTCACCCGTGATCTCGGTGCCGGCACCGTGTTGGCCGCCGACGACGTGGCGGTGGTGCGGGTTCGGCTGCCGGAGAACGGTGAGCAGTACCTCGGCGCGGGTGGTGCGTCGCCGGTCGGGCGGTCGCTGAACCGCGACGTCGGGGCCGGGGAGCTGTTACCGCGGGCGGCGCTGATCGACCGGTCGTGCGGTAGCGAGGTGAGTATCCCGGTCGCGGCGCTACATGTGCCGGCGACGATTCGGCGAGGCGTGAAGGTGGACGTGTTCGCGACGCCGCGGGAAGGGCGTACGACGCGGGTGCTCGCGGCGGTGACCGTGCAGGACGCGGTTCGGGGGTCGGACCTGGGTGGTGGGTCTGCGCTCGTCGTGCGGGTTGCGGACTCGCTGGCCCCCGAGGTGGTGTCGGCGGTGCGTACCGCCGAGATCGACGTGGTCGTGGTCAGCGGCTCCGCGCCGGGCGACGGCTGCGGCGCCCCACCCCCCACTCGGTCACCCGGTCCCACCCCGTCGAACAACGCGACCCTTCCCTCCGACATCGCCCCCTCCGTCGACCCTGGCCCGTCAACCGAACCCACCCCGTCCCTGGACGACTCTCCGCCGATCCCGACCACGCCGGAAGGCGGCGGCGGTGGCGTTGCGCCCCGCGTTGGGGCGAGGCGTTCCGGGGCGCCGGGTGGTGGCGGCGCGTTGCGTTCCGGCTTCGGAGCGGATGGGGGCGCGGGATGACATTGCCGGTGCTGACGGTGGTGACCGATGGCGCTGATTGGGAGTTGGCGCTCGTTGCGGCGTGGGGTGATCGTGGGGCCGGTGTGACGGTGGTGCGTCGGTGCACCGGGGCCGCAGAGCTGCTCGCGATGGCGTCCACCGGTGTCGCGGTCGCTGCGGTGCTTCCGGCCGATTTGGCGTACCTCGATCGGCCGCTGCTCAGCCGGTTGGCGTCGGCCGGCGTGGCCGTGGTGGGCATCGTGGCCCCGGCCGACGAGCCGAGCCGCGATCGGCTGAGGGCACTCGGCGTCGGCCACGTGCTCCCCTCCGACGCCAGCCCGTCCGCCGTGGCCGGCGCCCTCCGAGCCGCCACGGCCGCCTTGACGACCCACCGAGCAAGCCCTCGCCCATCCGCTCTGCGCGGCACACCGCCGCCATCGGCGGCGGGGGAGCGGGCTCAGAGCGCTGACGCGGAGTCTGTCGCCGGGGGTGGTGTCCATCGGGCGCCGACGGCGGAGGAGCACCTGCGAACAGGGCCCGGGCGGTGGCCCACTCGCGCCGGGACGCCCACCTCGCCGTCGATCGTCAGATCACGCCTCGCCGGCCGCGGCGCCACCCCACCCGACCCGCCGACAGACCCCGATCCGCCCCGCGTCTCAGCGGCACCACCCGACACCTCCGCACCCCGTGACCTCTCCACCACACCGACCGGGCGTGGGCGTGAGCCGGGGGAGGGCCCTGGGGAATTGGCGGTCGAGCGGCGAGAAGGCGGCGGGAGTGCCCCGGGGCGGGTGATCGCGGTGTGGGGGCCCACCGGGGCGCCAGGCCGCACCACCGTCGCAGTAGGCCTCGCCGACGAAATCGCGCGCCTCGGCGTCAATACGTTGCTCGTGGACGCCGATCCCTACGGCGGGGTGATCGCACAACTCCTGGGCCTGCTGGACGAGGCTTCCGGCCTGGCCTCGGCCGCCCGACTGGCCGACACCGGCCGCCTCACCCCCAAGATCCTGGCCGACCTCTCCCGAGCGATCACCCCGAATCTCCGCGTCCTCACCGGTCTCAGTCGCGCCGAACGCTGGCCCGAAGTCCGTCCCGAAGCAATGGCCACGATCCTCGAAAACGCCAGGGCCCTCTGCCCCCTGACCATCGTCGACTGCGGCTTTTGTCTGGAGCAGGACGAAGAACTGGTCTACGACACCGCCGCCCCGCGCCGCAACGGCGCCACCCTCACCTCGGTCGAAACCGCCGATACCGTCCTCGCGATCGGCGCCGCGGACCCGATCGGCCTGCAACGCCTCATCCGTGGCCTGGCCGACCTCAAGGAGTTCGCCGAGCCCGACATCGTCGTCAACCAGGTCCGGCGCGGACCCGTCCCGGGTGACCCCACCCACCAGATCGCCACTGCCCTCGAACGGTTCGCCGGCGTGCACGGTATCCGCACCCTGCCCTACGACCGTCAGGCCCTCGACCGAGCGCTCGCCGAGGGCCGCACGCTCGGAGAGGTCGCCGACAAGTCCCGCCTGCGTCGGGCGCTTACTGAACTCGCAACGTCCGTATCGGTGCAGTTCGGTTTGAGGGGGTCTACCAACGAGTAACCCGTGTCACCATGAAGGTGTCATCGGTGTCACATAAGGAGGCGAAAATGTCCGATCGCCTCCACCCGGTAGATGTCTCCTTCCTGTCCGCCGAAACCCCGACGACACCCATGCACGTCGGCGGTCTCGCCATCCTCGAACCCAACAAACACGGCCTCGACGTCGCTGGACTCCGCCGTCGCGTGGAACAGCGAATCGCCCTCGTACCGCGCTTCCGACAGCGCGTCCGCTGGGTGCTGGGCGGCCTGACGCAACCCGTCTGGGTCGACGACACCCGGTTCGACCTGGCCTATC
Organism: Cryptosporangium sp. NPDC048952; assembly: GCF_043197895.1. Taxonomy (NCBI): domain Bacteria; kingdom Bacillati; phylum Actinomycetota; class Actinomycetes; order Cryptosporangiales; family Cryptosporangiaceae; genus Cryptosporangium; species Cryptosporangium sp. NPDC048952. Next base: position 1,018,753 of record NZ_JBICTY010000001.1, read on the forward strand.
ACGTCCGCCGCACCGGCTTACCGACGCCGGGCAGCGACGAACAGCTGCGCGCGTTGGTCGGCCGCCTCCTTTCCGGGAGCCTCGACCGCTCCCGCCCGCTGTGGGAGCTCTACCTCGTCGAAGGCCTGCACGACGGGCGGGTCGCGGTGCTCACCAAGTCCCACCCGGCGCTCGTCGACGGTGTCGGCGGCGTCGACCTGCTGCATGTTTTGCTCGACGACAGCCCGGCTACTGCGGACGGCGTGACACCCGTCTGGCGTCCCGCGCCGGAGCCCGGCCCCGCCGAACTCGCGATCGACGCCGCCGCGCAGTTGATTCGCCGCCCGGGGCAGCTCGCGGGGGCGGTCAAGGGCGCAGGACGTCTGCTCGCCTCCGCGCGACCCGCACCGAACAGCCCGCTCAACGCCGAACCCGGCAAACAGCGCCGGTTCGCGACCACCCGCACCGACCTCGAGCAGTACCGCCGCCTCCGCACCCGCCCGAACGTCACGGTGAACGACGTCGTGCTGGCCACCGTCACCGGCGCGCTGCGGCACTGGCTGCTCTACCGCGGCGCGCCGGTCCGCACCGACTCCGTCCTCCGCGCCCTGGTCCCGACGAGCGTCCGAGGTGGCCCACCGGCCGCGTTCGGTGGCGGTGTCGGGGCGAACGTCGCCACGTCTCTCGTCGACCTGCCGATCGGTGAGCCGAACCCGACCGTCCGCCTGACCCAGATCGCGTACGCGATGCGTGCGCACGCCGAACCGGGCCGTCGGGTCGGCGCGGACGCGCTGGTCAAACTGTCAGGATTCGCCCCCGCGACGCTGAACGCCATGGCGGTCCGGGCAGCCTCCGGGCTGTCCCGCCGACTGTTCAACCTGGTCGTCACCAATGCTCCCGGCCCACAGCGCGCGCTGTTCGTGGCCGGTGCCCGCCTTCGCGAGATCTACCCGTTCGTGCCGCTGGCACCGGGGCAGGGTCTCGCGATCGGAGTGACCTCGTACGACGGACAGGTCTACTACGGCCTGAACGCCGACTGGGACGCGATGCCGGACATCGACGTGCTCGCCGGGTTGCTGGCCGAGTCCGTCGACGAGCTGACGGAGGCGATGGTATGACGCGACGCGGCTTGGTGATCGGCGCGGGCGGAGTGCTCGGGTTCGCATGGGCGACCGGTGCGCTCGCCGCGTTGGAGCGTGCCGAGGGCTTCGACTGTCGCTCGGTCGACGCGCTGGTCGGTACGTCGGCGGGCTCCATCCTGGCTTCGCTGCTGGGGTGCGGGGTGCCGGTGGAGTCGATGGTCCGGCACCAGCAGGGGATCTCGGTGCCGGGCGACCCGGTGGTCGACTACGACGAGGACGTCGACGGGGCCGGCCCCCGCCCGCCGCTCCCGGCGTTGGCGCTGGGTTCGCCCGGTCTGCTCTGGCAGGCAGCGCGCAGTCCGTCGTCGATGTCGCCGATGGTGGCGTTGTCCGGATTGTTGCCGCGTGGGCGGGCCGCGCACACGGGCGTGCGCCGGCTGATCGGTTCGGTGCTGCCGTGTGACGAGTGGCCCGACCGGCCGCGTCCGTGGGTCGTGGCGATGGACTACCGCTCCGGGAAGCGCGTGGTGTTCGGCCAGGACGAGGCCCCGTCCGCGCCCCTCGCCGACGCGGTCAGCGCGTCCTGCGCCGTACCCGGCTGGTTCGCGCCGATCGAGATCGACGGCCGGCGGTACGTCGACGGAGGTACGTACTCCACGGCGTCCGCTGACCTCATGGTCGGGCTCGACCTCGACGAGGTCTACGTGCTCACGCCGATGGCCTCGTTCGCCTACGACGCACCCACGTCGTTCGCCGGCCGCATGGAGCGGCGGTTCCGTCGGCTGGTCACCCAGCGACTGCTCCGCGAGGCGGAGCAACTGCGTGCCTGCGGCACGCGCGTCACGCTGTTGGGTCCCGGTCCGGAGGACCTGTCCGTTCTAGGAGCAAACCTCATGGACGCCAGTCGACGCACTGAGGTGCTGGAAACCTCGCTGCGTACCTCGTGGGCCGCGCTCCGTCCCGAGCCGGGGGAGCGCCACCTCCGGATCGCGGGTTAGCGGGGTGCCACACTGATGGGATGCGGATCTACCTACCGGTGACGTTGGCGACGCTTCGGAACATCGAGGCGGAAAAATCGGTGGGGCCGGCGCCGCTGACTGCGTTCGCGGTCACGCCCGCGCTGCGCGAGTGGTATCTCGACGACGACGAAGAGGTGCTGGAGTACGCGGCCTTCACGCAGGCCGCGCGGGCGGCGTTGCGCCTGCTGGACGCCGATCCGTTGGCCCCGCGGCGGCGGGTGGTGCTGTCGGCCGACGTGCCGGACGGCGAGGTGACGCTGCACCCCGATCTGGATCGGGCGGTCGTGCGGAGCACGGTGCCGATTCCGTTGGATCGGCTCGCGTCCGTGCACGTGGACGGTGCCGACGCCGAAGCTGACGTGGCGGCGGCCGCGAAGGTGATCATGGAGGCCGACCTCGGGGACGAGGACGCGTCGTTCACCGTGGACGGCACGGAGGATCACGAGTTGGAGTGGTACGCGGTGCAGGAGATTCCGGCTTTGTTGGAGGCCCACTCCTCCTGACGAGTTCGTGCCCGTGGTCGTCAGGAGGAGTGAGGCTCGGTCAGTCCGGGCGGTGCTGCTGAGTCGGGATCAGTGCGGTGAGGTTCGTCTGGAGCGTGCCGTTGCCGTTGCGGAAGGCTGACGGTCGCGTGGGGACCGGGATCGGAACGGTGGTGTCGGGGTCGGCGCTCGGTTCTTGATCGTCCGGCGAGCCGCTGTTCTGCTGCGGAGGCGCGGGCTGGGTGGGGATGGGGACTGTTGGTTGGTCCGGGGCCACCGGGGGTTCCGGGCGCTGGGGTAACGGCTGGGTTTCCGCTTCCTGCGCGGGGACCGGGTGGGGCTGGGTGGCCTCGGCTTCTTGAGCCTGTTCGATCCGCTGGGCTCGCTGGAACCGCGCGGCCAGGCCGTCGGTCTCGGCTGCTTCCGTCTGCGCGGTCGGCTCCGAGGCCTGGGCCGCTCGGATCAGCGCGGCCAGCCGCGCTGTCTGAGCCTGATCCGCCGCGCCGCCCCGAGCCCCCTGCTGCCCAGCGCCACCAGGCCGCGCCTCCGCAGCCTGCTGCGCCGCCCGAGCCGCCTCGGCCTCCCGAGCCGCGGCAGCCCGCGCGTCCTCGGCTTCCCGAGCCGCGATGGCGCGTCGCTCCTCGGCGTGCTGGGCCGCGGCAGCCCGCGCGTCGTCGGCTTGCGCCGCCTCGGCGGGGTGCCGGGCGTGCTCGGCGTGCGCCGCCTGCTGCGCCTGGTCGGCCTGCGCCGCCCAATCCGCCAGCTCCTGCGCCGCCCGCTCAGCCTGAGCCAACTCCGCAGCCTGCGCCGCCCGAGCCCGCTCGGCCTGCGCGGCACGCGCTTGGTCGGCCTGCGCGGCACGCGCCTGTTCGGCCTCCGCCGCGCGGGCACGCTCGGTCTCCGCCGCCTGCGCGGCCCGGGCCCGTTCGGCCTCTACGGCGCGAGCCTGGGCGGCCTGCGCCTGCTCGGCCTGGGCGGCGTGTGCCTCGGCGGGCGGGGGTGGGGGGGTGGGGTGGCGGGGGGTGTGGCCGGATCGTTGGGCCAGTTCGGCTTCGCGGGCCTGGACGGCGCGATCGGCCAGCGCGACCAGCGCAGCCTCCTCGGCCGTCAGCGGCCGATCGGGCTCCTCCTCGAGCTCCTCGGCCTCCCGAGCCAGCTCCACTTCCCGTGCCTGCGCCGCGCGCTCCGCCAGCTCGATGAACTCGTCGTCCCGAGCGGTCGGCACGCTCCCGATGTCCGCACTCAAAACGTCGGCATCAGCAGGAACGCGAGCCGGCCTCGGACGGACCAGCCACTCGGGATGGGCCCGCAGGGCCCGGCCTGCCACGAGGGCGGCCACACCGCCGACCAGCGCCATCACGACGAGCTGGGTGACGTGCCCGGCCACGGCCTGGCCGAGCGCCTCACCCTTCTCGGGATCGTCGACCATGATCCAGGCCAGCAATTCGGCGAAGTCCCCGATGCCGACCAGCAGCACCGGATACAGCCCGACGATCGACCAGTGCGACCACCAACTGCGCTGACGCCGCCGCGAAAGCCACCACACCCCGGCAACCGATCCGACGATCGCCGAAACGCCCCAGTTGACGGCACTGATGCCCAGCGGCGTACCGCTCTCGGCGCTCCCGGACGTGAACAACCGGATCAGCGCTTGGCCGACCAGGTTCATCAACGTCGCGGCGAACGTGGACACCAATCCACCGAGCACGGCACCGCCCACACGGACGGCCCCCACGACACCACCCAGCATCGCGGCGACGAACACCGCGACGACCATCGGGTACGTGGCGTCACCGAGCGAGGTGGACGCCCAACACAGCATCGAGAACACGGCACCGGCGACGCTGGCCGCAGCGATCCCGGTGCCCAGGCTCTGGCCCGTGGTGCTCGAGGACTTCTGGATGTTCCGACGCCACGAGGCGCCGGCGCCGCTAGCGGCAGCGCCGGCGAAGGCCGCGGCGAACGCGACGGTCGCGCCCTGGATCGCGATCCACCACCCTGCTCTCTCCCCGTTGTAGACGTCGACGGAAGTGGCGGCGACCAGCTGTATCAGAGCTAGTACCGCCGACGAAGCGACCAATAACTGGACGGTGGTTCGACCGGGTTCGGTGAGCGGGTGGGCGGGCGCGGGGCCGGACTCCACGTCGACTCCCTTCTGAGCAGGAGCGGACACGGTCTTCAGGCGCATCTTAGGTAGCGCGGTTCAGCACCCGGCAGTCTGCCCCACAGCCGAATGATCCCCAAAGCGGCATAGAGTGGATTTTCCCACTGGGATGAGCCGGAGGTGACCGCATGGACGGTGTCACCCGGGTACCCGAGCCGGTGAACGAGCCGGTTCGTACCTACGCGCCTGGGAGCGCGGAGAGAGCCTCGCTGCGGTCGGCTCTGGACCGTCTCGACGATCAGCGGGAAGACCTCACCCAGACGATCGGCGGCAAGACCCGGTGGGGTGACGGTGACGAAGTGCCGGTCGTCCAACCGCATGCGCATGCTCATCTCCTCGGAACCTTGCGGCAGGCTACGCGGAGCGACGTAGCCGACGCGATCGGTGCTGCGTCCAAGGCTGCCCCGGCCTGGCAGCGGATGACCTACGCCGATCGGGCCGCGATTTTCCTCCGCGCGGCCGACCTCGTGTCCGGGCCCTGGCGGAACGTGCTGAACGCCGCGACGATGTTGGGTCAGTCCAAGACCGTGCAGCAGGCCGAGATCGACTCCGCGTGTGAGCTGATCGACTTCCTGCGCTTCAACGTGCACTACGGCGCGCGCATCCTCGCCGAGCAGCCCGCGTCGAGCGCGGGCACCTGGAACCAGTTCGACCATCGCCCGTTGGAAGGGTTCGTCCTCGCGATCACGCCGTTCAACTTCACGGCGATCGCCGGCAATCTCCCCACCGCACCGGCCCTGATGGGCAACACGGTGCTGTGGAAGCCGTCGCCCACCCAGCAGCTCTCGGCGCACTACTTCATGCGGGTGCTGGAGGAGGCCGGACTGCCGCCGGGCGTCATCAACATGCTGACCGGCGACGGAGCGGCGGTCTCCGAGGTGGCGCTCGGCGACCGGAATCTGGCCGGCATCCACTTCACCGGCTCGACGCGGACGTTCCGGTACCTGTGGGAGTCGGTGGGGCGCAACCTGGACAGATATGCCGGATACCCGCGGCTGGTGGGGGAGACCGGCGGCAAGGACTTCGTCGTCGCCCACGAGTCGGCGGACCCCGACGCGCTGCACACCGCACTCGTGCGTGGGGCGTTCGAGTACCAGGGGCAGAAGTGTTCGGCGGCGTCGCGGGCCTACGTGCCGCGATCGCTGTGGGAAGACGGACTGCGGGATCGGCTCGCGGCCACGGTCTCGGAGCTCGAATACGGGGACGTCCGGGACTTCCGGCAGTTCGGCGGTGCCGTGATCGACCGGCGCGCGTTCGACCGGCTGCGTGACGTCCTCGGGAAGCTCTCGTCCGAGTGCACGGTGATCGCGGGGGGCCAGACCGACGACTCGGTGGGGTACTTCGTCCGGCCGACGGTCGTGGAGAGCACCGACCCCACGCACGAGCTGTTTCGCACCGAGTACTTCGGTCCGCTGCTCGGGGTGTACGTCTACGACGATTTCGACGCCGTGCTGGACCTCGCCGCGGACACGCCGTACGCGCTGACCGGGTCGATTTTCGCGCGTGACCGCGAGGTGCTGGTGAAGTCGTCGGACCGGCTGCGCTTCGCGGCCGGCAACTTCTACCTGAACGACAAGCCGACCGGGGCGGTCGTGGGTCAGCAGCCGTTCGGTGGGGCGCGGGCGTCCGGCACGAACGACAAGGCGGGCTCGATCCTGAACCTGCTGCGCTGGGTGTCGCCGCGCACGATCAAGGAGACGTTCGCCCCGGCCACCGACCATCGGTACCCGCACATGCTGTCGGGTGACTGACTCGCCGACCTCGAGTGGCACGAAACCGGGAGACCCCTGGTGAAGGGGGTTTGCATACTCGGGGACATGACCACGCCACTGGGCAGCCGATACGAGCTGGTGGAGAAGATCGCCGTCGGTGCCACGGGTTCGGTGTGGCGCGCGCGGGTGCTGGCGACCGGTGAGCTGGTCGCCGCCAAGCAGATCCGGGCCGAGCTGGCCACCGACGCCGATGTCGTCGACCGCTTCCTGCGCGAACGGCGGGTGCTGACGTCGATCCAGCACCCGGCCGTCGTCCGCATCCGTGACCTGGTGGTCGAGGGCGAGCAGATCAGCCTGGTGATGGACCTGGTCGACGGTGCGGACCTGCGGCACACGCTCGCGGTGGCCGGCGCCCTCGCGCCGACGTCCGCCGTGTTGATGGCTGCGACGATTGCCGACGCTCTGGCAGCAGCGCATGCGGCCGGTGTCGTGCATGCCGACGTGAAACCGGCGAACGTGCTGGTGCCCGCTGACGGTGGTTCGATCCGGCTGGCGGACTTCGGGGTGGCCCGGCTGGTGCACGGACCGGCGCCGCTGAGCTACGGGACGCCCGAGTACATCGCGCCCGAGGTGGTGCAAGGTCATGCGTCGATCCCCGCGAGTGACGTGTACGGGCTCGGCATCGTGCTGTACGAGCTGCTCACCGGCACGACGCCGTACCGGGGTGGGTCGTCGGCCGAGGTGATGAAGCGACACGTGAGCTCCGCACCGATCTGGACCGACGCGGTGCCCGAGGCGTTGCGTCCGGTGCTGACGTCGTGCCTGTACCGCGATCCGGCTCGACGTCCGGCGGCGGAGACGCTCGCGTCGGAGCTGCGCGGGGTGGCGCCGGAGTTGGCGGGGGTGGCGGCCGCGACGCCGTTGCCGGAGGGGACTCCGCACTTCCGGATCGTTCCGGTGGTGGAGTCGATCACCGGGGGGATCGAGCCGGACGAGCGCGTGACGTCGGTGCTGCCGGTCTCCCCGGCCGCCGCTGCGGTAGCGGCGGAGGAGACCGTGGCGCGGGTGGTGCGGCCGAACCCTACGCTGGCGTTGCCGGAGCCTGAGTCGGCGCCGTCCGCGGCGCCGGCGATCGCGCCGGAGCTCGTCGGCGCAGCAGCGCCGGTATCACCGAGTGGAACTCGACCGGGAGAGGCATTCGCAATGGTGGGGCCGTCGGATTCGGACCTTTCGGGGTCACCGTCGAACGGGACGCCGGGATGGGATTCACCCGGTACGCCCGGGAGCGGCGGTCAATTACCGCCACCTCCCCCGGGCGGCTACCCGCCGCCCGGCGGGGTGGCGCCCACGAACGTGTATCCCGCCGCGGGTGGGCCCGGCGCGGGCGCTCCAGGAGCGCCCGGGGGCGCGCCGCCTTCGTTCGACGACACGCTCTCGCCGCCGCGCTGGGCATTCCCGGCGGGCACCATCCCGCCCCGTCAGGAACCGCCGAAGAAGAAGCGCTGGCCGCTGATCGTCGGCCTGGTGATCCTGCTTCTCGTCGTGATCGGCGCGGTAGGCGGAGCCTTCGCCGTCCTCGGGTCGTCGGAAGAGGCCGACCCGAAACCGTCGACCGCACCGTCGATTTCCCCGTCGGCACCGGCGGCGAAGCCGACGCCGAGCGAGGCCGCCCCGACCCAGCCGGGCAACCAGCTCCCCGAGGCCACCCCGCCGACCGGCATCCCGGTCGACCCGCAGCCCAGCCAGTCGGGTGCCCCGTCCAACCCGATGCCGACAACCATGCCTTCCGACGGCGGACAAATCGGCCAGCCCATCGGCTGACCACCTTATCCACAGGCGCTACTGAACCTCGTCACTCCCGGTTCCGTGCTCGCTACGGTCAGAGAGCGATACGGGACGGGAGGTGGCGTGGAGAGCATCGAACAGCAGGTCCGTGAGCTGGTGCGGCGGCGCGGCGTCGACCCGATGGAGGACCCGGCCGCGGTCGGCGTCCTGATCGACGAGGTGCTCGCCGCGTCGCCCGCGGACCGCACCGAGACCCGCCAGACGGTGCTCGACGCCGTCGCCGGCCTCGGCCCACTCCAGCGCTTCCTCGACGATCCGACGATCGAGGAGATCTGGGTCAACGGCCCGGGCCGCGTGTTCGTCGCGCGCGGCGGCCGCTCCGAGCTCACCACCACGATCCTGGTGCCGGGCCAGGTCGAGGAACTGGTGCTGCGTGCGTTGGAACACAGCGGCCGGCGCGTGGACCTTTCCACGCCGTTCGTCGACGCAATGCTCACCGACGGGTCACGGCTGCACGTCGTGATTCCCGACGTCACGCGCGAGCACTGGGCAGTGAACATCCGGAAGTTCGTCGCGCGGGCACACTCGCTCGCCGAGTCGGTGGCCCTCGGCACGCTCACACCGCACGCCGCCCGCTTCCTCGAGGCGTCAGTGGTGGCCGGCGTCAACGTCATCGTCAGCGGGGGCACGCAAGCGGGGAAGACCACGCTCCTGAACTGCCTGGCCGGCGCCATACCGGCCAGTGAACGCATCATCAGCTGCGAAGAGGTGTTCGAACTCCAACTGCGTCACCACCCCGACTGGGTCGCTCTCCAGACCCGCCAGCCGAACCTCGAAGGCACCGGCGAGATCCCGCTGCGCCGCCTGGTCACCGAGGCGCTGCGGATGCGTCCGGATCGGCTGATCGTCGGCGAGGTGCGGCAGGCCGAGGCGCTGGATCTGCTCCTCGCGCTGAACGCCGGGCTGCCCGGCCTCTGCTCGGTGCACGCGAACTCCGCACGCCAGGCCGTGACGAAGCTCTGCATGCTCCCGCTGCTGGCAGGCGTGAACGTGCATCCGTCGTTCGTGGTGCCGACCGTGGCGACCTGCGTCGACCTGGTCGTGCACGTCGAGCTCACGGGTGCCGGCGAGCGCCGGGTCCGGGAGATCGTCGCGGTCGGCGGGCGCAGTGGCGAGGGTGCGGTCGAAACCGCGGAGATCTTCTCCACGACCCGCGACGGCCTCGTCCGGCGCGACGGTTTCCCACCGCACGGCGAGCGTTACGCCCGCGCGGGCTTCGACCTTCCGGCGCTGCTGGGAGCCGCCTGATGGGTGCGTTGCTGGGGTTCGTGTTCGGCTGCGGCCTGGCCCTGCTCCTCCGTCGCGTCTTCCCCGACGCCACCAGCAGCGCCGCGGGTCCGGGGGGTACCGGGGCGGCGCCGGTCGAGCGCGGGGCCGCGGGATCGTGGGCGCGGGAATTGCGGGCGGGTTCGGGCCGGTGCGGGCGCCGGGCGGAGATGTTGCGGGCGGCTGGGCTGCCCGAGGTCGGGCCTGCGCAGCTCACGGCGGCCCAAGTTGGTGCCGGGGTGGCGGCGGGCGCGGCGGCGTTCGTGGTGACCGGAAGCAGCTCGGTCGCGACGTGTTTCGCGGCCTTCGGCTGCTTGGCGCCGGTCGCGCTCGTGCGGCGGATGCGGGCGGCTCGCGTCCGCGCGCTGCGGGACGCGTGGCCGGACGTCGTCGACAACCTGGCCTCGGCGGTGCGGGCCGGGATGTCGCTGCCGGAGGCGGTGGCGGCTCTCGCCGAGCGTGGCCCGGCGCCGCTGCGGCCGGCGTTCGGCCGATTCGCGGCCGACCACCGCGCCACCGGTCAGTTCCTGGTGTGCCTCGACCGGCTCAAGGACGACCTGGCCGATCCGGTGGCCGATCGGATCTGCGAGGCGCTCCGCGTCGCGCGGGAAGTCGGCGGCACCGATCTGGGGCGCCTGTTGCGCACGCTCTCGAGTTTCCTGCGTGCGGATGCCCGGATCCGTGCCGAGCTCGAGACCCGTCAGGGCTGGACCGTGAACGCGGCCCGCCTCGCGGTGGCCGCACCCTGGTTGGTGCTACTTCTGCTGGCGACCCAGTCCACGACGCTGAGCGTGTTCGACAGCGCGTCCGGCCGGGTGCTGCTCGCGCTCGGTGGTGCGGTCACCATGCTCGCGTACCGGCTGATGCTCCGGATCGGTCGGCTGCCGGTCGAGCGGCGGGTGCTCGCGTGAGCCTGCTCGGAGCCCTGCTCGGGCTCGCGTTCGCTTTCGGGGTCGCCCTCGTCACCTGGGGCGGTCCACCCGCCCGCCACCCGCGCCTCGACGACCGCCTAGCGCCCTACCTGGGCCGCCCCGAAGTGAGTCGCGCCGCGCTGCGCTCGGGGAGCACCTCGCGCCCCGGGATGAGGGCGGGGCAGTGGGTGGGGGCTGGGCGGGCGGTTGCGGACCTGGTGGCGGGATGGATCGAGGGGATGCTGCCGGGTGGGGCGGGCCTCCGGCGGCGGCTGGTCGCCGCGGGGCTGCCCGACTCGGTGGCGGCGTTCCGGGCCGAGCAGGTCCGATGGGCCGCCGCCGGACTCGTCGGCGGCGCGGTAGGAGGCGCTGCCCTGGGCGGCGTCTTCGGGCTCGTGCTGCTCGCCCCCATCGGCGCGCTGACCGGCGGGCTGGGCCGTGACTGGTGGCTCGCGGTCCAGGTCCGGCGCCGCACCGAGGCGCTCCGCACCGAGCTCCCGGTGATCGCCGAACTCCTCGCGCTGGCCGTGACCGCAGGCGAAGCGCCCACCGCCGCCCTCCGCCGCGTCAGCGCGGCCTGCCGGGGCGAACTCGGCCGCGAACTGACCCGGGTACTCGACGAGAGCCGGTCGGGCGCCGGCCTCACCACCGCCCTCGAGGAGCTTGCCGCCCGCACGGCCCTCGAGCCACTCGTCCGGTTCGTCGACGGCTTCGTCGTCGCGCTCGACCGCGGCACACCCCTGGCGGAGGTTCTGCGCGCCCAGGCGTCCGACGTCCGCGAAGCCGGGCACCGCGCGCTGCTCGAAGCCGGCGGGCGCCGCGAGATCGCGATGATGGTGCCGGTCGTGTTCCTGATCCTGCCGGTCACCGTGCTGTTCGCCCTCTACCCCGGCCTGGTGTCGATCAGCCTGCTCACCCAGTAGGGCTACCGTTGCCACCGTGCCGGGGGACAAGTCAGTCGTCGCCGCGGTGTCCGCCGGTGGTGTGATCGGCGCGCTGGCCCGCTACGGCCTGTCGGTCGCGTGGCCGCACGGTCCGGGCGACTTCGCGTGGTCGACGTTCGTCACCAACGTGTCCGGTTGCCTGCTGATGGGCGTCCTCATGGTCGTGGTCACCGAGGTGTACCCGAACCATCGGTTGATCCGGCCGTTCCTCGGAATCGGGGTGCTCGGCGGCTACACGACGTTCTCGACGTATGTCGTCGACGTCGGCCACACCGCGACCGCCGGTGCGGCGGCGACCGGCCTCGCCTATCTCTTCGGCACGGTGCTCGGTGCGCTGACAGCGGTGTGGGTGGGCGCCACGGCGACCACCTGGGCAGTCGCTCGGTGGCGCCGGTGACCGTGCTCCTCGTCGCGCTCGGGGCGGCCGTCGGCGCGCCACTGCGGTACCTCACCGACCGCGCGATCCAGGCCCGACACGGCACCACGTTCCCGTGGGGGACGCTCGCGGTGAACGTCGTCGGTTCGCTGGTCCTGGGATTCGTCGCGGGGCTGCCGGCGTCCACCCCGGTCACCGCGCTGCTGGGCACCGGCTTCTGCGGGGCGCTCACCACGTACTCGACGTTCAGCTACGACACGTACCGGCTGACGCGGGGCGGCGAGTCGCTCGTCGCCCTGTTCTACGTCGTCGTTAGCCTGTGCGCGGGGATGGGAGCAGCAGCGATCGGGCTCGTCTCGGCTTTGGCTTTCACTGATATTTAGCCGTTTTGGGCTTTATCTGTCTTATGGCAGCGCTCGTGTATCAGTGGGCAGGTTTCGTTGACACCTGTTCGGGCAGGAGACCAGAGACGACAAAAAGGGAGGCCGGTTTTCATGGTCGACGTCCGGAAGGAAGAGCACGGGTTCTCGGAGGCGGATCCCGGCTTCGAGGCGGAGCGCGCCGAGCGCACCCGGCTGGTCGACGCGTTCCTCGCCGCGATGGGTGAGGCCGACAACCCGGGCACGTCACGCAAGCTCGGATCATTCATGCGCGAGCTGACCGGTCAGCACGAGGACCGCTACTGGGCCACCGAGGTGGAAGGCGACGGGGACGGCGTGCTCGTCTTCGCCGACGGGCGGCACGGCTGGGAGCGCAGTTTCCGTCGTTCCGACCGCCCGATGAGCCCGGAGGACGAGATCCCGCCGGACCGGCTCGCCGACGCCCTCCGCGCGATCCTCGACGAGAACGACGTGAAGCGCCCGTCCGAGCTCGCCTAGCCACTTCGGCAGACCCGTCATCCACAGTTGGGAAGAATCCTCGCCACGGCCATGGGTGGGTCCGTAGGCTTTTCATGGGGCCTTGGGAAACCGCGTCGAGCGCACGGAGGGCGTCCCATGCTGCCTCCCACCCGTCTCTTAGTCCGTCTGTCGTGCCGACTCCGGGGCGACGCCGGCGACGTGCCCGGCTGGGTCATGGTCACGGTGATGACCGCGGGCCTGGTCGCCGCGGTGTTCGCGGTCTTCCGTGACGCGATAGTCGTCGCGGTGCAGAACGCGTTGGATCAGGTGGTCTCCGACACGGGGCGGTGACCGGTGCGCCGCGACGACCGCGGCTCGGCGGTCGTGGAGTTCGCGCTGGTGTCGGTCGTGCTGCTCCTGCTGTTGCTGGGCGTGCTGCAGGTCGCGGTCTACCTGTACGTCCGCAACATCGTGGCCGCGTGCGCGGCGGAGGGCGCGCGGTTCGCCGCCAACGCCGATGTCGACGTAGGGCAGGGCGCTGCGCGGGCCGAGGAGGTCCTGCGGCGCGGCGCCGGGGCCGGCGTCGCGGAGCGCGTCCGGTGCGTCGGGCGTGACGAATTCGGCGACGGCGGCCTGCGGCTGGCCGGAGTGGAGTGTTCCGGCGCCCTCCCGGTCTTCTTCGCCCCGCTCGGCGACGCCCTCCCGCTCCATGTCACTGCTCACGCGGTCGAAGAAAGCCGCGCCCAATGATCCGGGCCCGGGATCGCGGAGCGGCCACCGTCGAGTTCGTCTTCGCCGGGGTGCTCCTCCTGCTACCCCTCCTCTACCTCGCCCTCGCACTGTCCGAAGTCCAGCGCAACGCGTTCGCGGTGACCCAGGCAGCCCGCGAGGCCGGTCGCGCCTACGCCACGGCCGACGACCCGGCGACCGCCCCGGCCCGCGCCGAGTACGCGGTCCGGCTCGCGCTCGACGACCAGAACCTCACCGGCCCAGCCGAACTCCGCTGGGGACCGGTCGGCCACTCCTGCCAGGGCCTCGTCGTGAACGCCGTTAACACGCCTCCGTTCGAACCGGGGGCGCGCTTCGAGCTCTGCGTCCGACGCACCTACCGGATCCCGGGCGTCCCGGCCTTCCTCGACGCCGGCCGGAACGCCGTCGAGGCACGCTACGTCGTACGTGTGGACGATCTGCGAGGCGCGCGGTGAGCCGCGACGAGGGCAGCCTCACCCCGCTGATCCTGCTCTCGACGCTCCTCGCGCTGCTGCTGATCGCCGGCGCCACGACCGCGTCCAGCGCATTTCTGGCCCAACGCGACCTCCAGGCCTGGTGCGACGGCGCCGCACTCGCCGCCGCCGACAGCACCGCGAAAATCGCGGCCTACGGAGCAGATCCGCCCCCCGACCAAGTAGCCGCTGAGCTGCGCGACTACCTCGCGGGTATACAAAACGAGGGCGCTATCGCAAGCGTGAGCGTACAAAATGATCAGATCACACTGATCTGTACGCATAAGGCCGTCCTCCCGTTCGGACGATTGTTCGGTATACCGGACGGAATTGAGAGGGTCGTAATTAGCTCCGCACGAGTACCCTGGAGCACCTGATCGGACTGTGACCGGCGCTTCTCGACGATTGGCCGGGAACTTTCCCGGGTAGAACCGCGTACCCGGTGACCTGGTAACTGTCCGACTTGTGATGGGTTCCACTTTGGAAGGCGTGGCGTATGGCGCGACCGCCCGAATCGTGTCACCGTGGCTAACATGGCGGAGAAAGGTCTCAATGCGACTGCAGCAGCCCTGCTCGGGCTGCTCCACGAAGGTCCGATGACAGGTGGCCAGCTCATGGCCACTGCGGAGAACAGATTGGGTCCGTTCTGGACCACGACTCGGAGCCAGGTATACCGCGAACTGCCGGTGCTGGCCGAGAGAGGGTTCGTTCGGCTAGGAAGACCCGGCCCCCGCTCTTCGCAGCCCTATGCGATCACCGCGTCCGGTAAGCGGGTGTTCGCGAAGTGGCTGGGCGAGGACGCGGGGCGAGACCAGCTGCGCAACCCGCTCATGCTGCGGGCGGCCTTCGGGTCTCTGCACAAGCCGCAGCAGCTCCAGGAGCTGTACGCGGAGCGTCGGGAAGAGCACAACGCACGTCTGGCCGAGCTCCGGGAGGAGCTCAAAGAGGTCAAGAAGCGCGATGACGCGTTCCAAGCCGCAACGTTGGAATTCGCGATCCAGTACCAACGGTCGATCCTGAAGTGGCTCGACACGGCCCCGGGGTTGTCCGGGAGCTGAACCAAACCCGTTCCCGGCCGCGCGTGAGTACCGGGTGGCGCCACGCTCGGCCGGGAACGAAACCTTTCGGAGCACCAACGGCAGTGAAGCGGGCACGCCCCGCGAGCGCGTAGGCTGGCTAGCTGTGGCTGCCGTCGACCTTCATGAAGAGCTCAAGGCTCTCGATACGACCATGACCTCGGTCGAGAGCGTCATCGACCTCGACAAGCTCCGGCGCGAGCTCGCGGAGCTGAACGAGGCGGCCGCTACGCCCGACCTGTGGGACGACCAGGAGCGCGCGCAAGGCGTCACGTCGCGCCTCTCGTGGGTCCAGGGCGAGCTCAACAAGATCGAAGGCATCCGCCAGCGACTCGAGGACGCCCAGCTCCTGCTGGAGATGGCCGAAGCCGAGGACGACGCCGGTTCGGTCCAGGAAGTCGCGACCGAGCTGCAGTCCCTGCGCGCCACGGTCGAGGAGCTCGAGGTCCGCACGCTCCTCTCCGGCGAGTACGACCCGCGCGAGGCGCTCGTCACGATCCGCGCCGAGGCCGGCGGTGTCGACGCGGCCGACTTCGCCGAGATGCTGCTGCGGATGTACCTGCGCTGGGCCGAGCGTCACCACTACGGCACCGAGGTCTACGACACCTCCTACGCCGAAGAGGCAGGCATCAAGTCCGCGACGTTCACCGTGCGGGCCCCGTACGCCTACGGCACGCTCTCGGTCGAGCAGGGCACGCACCGGCTCGTCCGCATCAGCCCCTACGACAACCAGGGTCGCCGCCAGACGTCGTTCGCCGGCGTCGAGGTGCTGCCGGTCGTCGAGACCACCGACCACGTCGACATCCCCGAGAACGACCTGCGGATCGACGTCTTCCGCTCGTCGGGCCCCGGTGGTCAGAGCGTCAACACCACCGACTCGGCCGTGCGCATCACCCACCTGCCCACCGGCATCGTGGTGTCCTGCCAGAACGAGAAGTCGCAGATCCAGAACCGGGCTGCCGCGATGCGGGTTCTGCAGGCACGCCTGCTGGAGCGCCGCCGTCAGGAACAGAAAGCCGAGATGGACGCCCTGAAGGGCGATGGTGGCAACTCCTGGGGCAACCAGATGCGCTCCTACGTCGTCCACCCGTACCAGATGGTCAAGGACCTGCGCACCCAGTTCGAGGCCGGTAACCCCCAGGCCGTGTTCGACGGGGACATCGACGGGTTCATCGAGGCCGGCATCCGCTGGCGCAAGCAGCAGGACGCCCCCGTCTCCTGACGCACCCACTTCACCTACGGGCCTCTCTTCGCTGAAGGGAGGCCCGTAGTCGTACCGAACCGATCCTCCGATCGGTTAACCACCGGTCAACCTTTCCGCGTCTCCGTCCAGGTTGTCTTAGACCTGTTAACGCGACGTGTGCTCACCCGGCGGGAGCGCTCCGTGACGGGGCCGTTGACCCACGACCTGCGCCGACCGCTGCGACCAGCGGTCCCGTCCCACTACCGGGGATGACGACGTGTGTATGAAGGTTGCTTGAGAGCACCTAATGGTTGTCGTACTCACCTTAACCATCGGGCCATCGCGCCTCTTAAATCCCGCACACAACATTCGCATAGCTATGGCGTGACATCTGATTGTTAACGTATGGTCTGGCACCAGCAGCGAGTCCAGTAGTACCTGGGAATCGCGGCTACTAGGGGGCACGACGTCAGAGGTCGGCGCATGCGCTGATCCCGTCCACGGCGTGTCCTTTGTCGTTCCCAGATGTTCTTTTGATGTCCACCGACGGAATGGAAGTGCTTGAGATGGCCCGAGGCTTACGCGGTGCGCTCCGCCGTGGCCTTGCCGCGTCGATGGTGACCGGTCTGGTGACCATGGGTGCGGTGGCGCTGACCGCCGCCCCGGCGAACGCGACCGAGAACGTTGTGAAGGGCACCGCTGAGTGCGTCGACGGTCGTTACGTCGTCGAGTGGACGGTGACCAACCAGGACAAGGAAACCGACGAGAAGCTGACCGTGGCCGTCTGGCCCGAGGACAGCAAGCTCGAGCTTGACGACGAGATCGAGGCCGGCAAGACCATCGAGGGCAAGCAGTTCCTGCCCAAGGGGAGCCGGGGCGTCAAGGACGCCAAGAACCGCGACGTCGCCAAGATCCACGTCCACGGTGAGTGGCGCAAGGACGGCAAGAAGGTCGAGCACGACGAGTTCGTCGACGTGCCGCTGCCCGGCGACAACTGCGGTGGCAAGCCGCGGCCGACCCAGAAGCCCGACGAGGACGAGGCGTCTGCCGCGATCGTCCTGAGCTGCGAGGCCTTCTCGATCGAGCTCACCAACCCGACGGACCGGCCGGTTCGCTTCCGCGTGTTCATCAAGCTCGACGACAACGAGCCGCTGACCGAGGACTTCAAGGTCGACGCCGGCGACTCGCTGACGCTGCCCGAGGACCTCGACAAGGACGACGCCGGCTCGGTGGCCAAGGTGTCGGAGGACGGCGAGCTGGACTTCTCGAAGATCAAGGTCGCTGTCGCGATCCGCGACAAGAAGCTGGCCGAGAAGAGCCTCGACGTCACCAAGTGCGAGGACGAGGACAACAACGCCGAGGAGACCGAGTCTCCCGAGGCCAGCCCGAGCGCCAGCGCCAGCGAGGTTGCCTCCGGTGGCGAGGACAACGAGGCTGAGCCGTCGCCGGCCGCCGAAGAGGACAGCCTGCCCGTGACCGGTGCCAGCCTGGGTGGCCTCATCGCCGCCGCCGTGCTGGTCCTGGGCCTGGGTATCGGCATGGTCGTCTTCACCCGCCGCAAGAAGCGCGCCTGACGCCAAGGCTCGCCCGTAAATAGCACTGCCTGAAATGGTTGGCCCGGCCGCTCGTGCGGCCGGGCCAACTGCTTGTGCGGATCTGCTGGTGGCGACGAACCTATTCGCATCTCTAGCCGATTCTTATCGCCGCATTAAGGATTTTCGGCGGGCTGAATCGTCGGGGACCGCAATTCCGAGGTCGCGGTAGTGGATCCCGTCGGGGCCGCGACTTCCGGGGTTGCGCTCTCGGTGACAGACCATTGGCAACGTGCGGTGGTTGCGCAGAGTGAGACGGCTCCGAACACCCACCAGTCACGCCCTGAACCACCCGTAACACCGGTGGAAACGAGCGTACGTACGGGCCGACTCTGAACAAGACCGTAGGAGAGCTGTGTAGCCCGGCCTGAGCGAGCGGGCGGTATGGCTAAACTCGGCCACCGTGATCACCCTCGACCGCGTGACCAAGACGTACCCGAAGTCGCGTCGCCCTGCCCTCGACGACGTGAACGTCAACGTCGAGAAGGGCGAGTTCGTCTTCTTCATCGGGCCGTCGGGTTCGGGGAAGTCTACGTTCATCCGGTTGCTCCTCAAAGAGGACACGGCAACGACCGGCAAGGTCCTGGTGGCCGGCCGGGACGTCGCGACGATCCGGCCGTGGAAGGTCCCTCAGCTGCGGCGCAGTGTCGGCTGCGTGTTCCAGGACTTCCGGCTGCTTCCCAACAAGACCGCGGCGGAAAACGTCGCGTTCGCGCTGGAGGTCATCGGGAAGACCCGCTCGGTCATCCGCCGGGTCGTGCCCGAGGTGCTGAGCCTGGTCGGTCTCGAGGGCAAGGAGAACCGGTACCCGCACGAGCTCTCGGGTGGTGAGCAGCAGCGCGTCGCGGTGGCGCGCGCGTTCGTCAACCGGCCGCTGGTGCTGCTGGCCGACGAGCCGACCGGAAACCTCGACCCCGATACGTCGATCGAGATCATGCGACTGCTCGACCGGATCAACCGCACCGGCACCACGGTGGTCATGGCCACGCACGACTCGAACATCGTGAACCAGATGCGCCGTCGCGTGGTCGAGCTCGACCGCGGCCGGATCATCCGCGACCAGGCTCGCGGCGTCTACGGGTGAGAAATCCCGGCACCGAGCGCTAGCGCCCCCCATTCCATCCTTCTGAGGAATCCATGCGTGCCAAGTTCGTCCTGACCGAAGCTGCGACCGGCCTGTGGCGCAACGTCACGATGACGGTCGCTCTGATCCTCACCACGGCGATCTCGCTGGCGCTGCTCGGTGCGGGAGGCTTGCTGTACACGCAGGTCAACAAGACCAAGGACCTGCTGTACGCCCAGGTGGAGGTCACGATCTTCCTGGAGACCGCGGTCACGGCCGAGCAGAAGGACGCCCTCCAGCAGAAGCTGGAGAGCGACTCGTCGATCAAGTCGGTCACGTACGAGAGCAAGCAGGAGGCGTACGAGCGCTTCAAGGAGCTCTTCGCCGAGTCGCCCGACCTGGTGGAGAACACCAAGCCCGAGTCGCTACCGGAGTCCTTCCGCATCAAGCTGGAAGATCCGTCGCAGGCCAACGCCGTCGACGCGAAGTACAAGAACGAAGCCGGCGTCGACGTCGTCTCGACGCAGCAGGAGCTGGTCGGTCGCCTGTTCGACGCGATCGACGCGGTCAAGAACCTCTCGCTGGTCGTCTCGCTGGTCTCCGGCGCCGCCGCGATCCTGCTGATCGGTAACACGATCCAGGTGGCCGCCTACAGTCGGCGGCGCGAGGTCAGCATCATGAAGCTCGTCGGCGCGTCGAACTGGTACGTGCGGCTGCCGTTCATCCTGGAGGCCGCCGTCGCCGGTCTGATCGGTGCGATTTTGGCCTCGGTCGGTCTGGCGATCGCGAAGGTGATCGTCATCGACGACGCGTTGAAGGCGCTGGGGCAGAACAGCGTCGTGCCGTCGATCGGGTGGAGTGAAATCGCTGTCACCGCGCCGATTCTCGCCCTGGTCGCGGTACTCACCGCCGGCGTCACGGGTTGGACCACCCTGCGCTTCTACGTCAAGGTCTGATGACTCGCCGATAGGTTCGTGACTTTTGTGAACTAATCGGACTAGTCGTACCGTATCCATCCGGGAGGGTGGAATGCGGCGATTCGCAGTCTGTCTGGTGCTCGCGCTGGCGGGAGTACTCCTCGTCGATCTATCGGGCGCGTACGCCCGCAATGGTCCGACACCCGCGGAGCAGGCAGCGGCCCGCCGGGCCATGGCGCGGGCGGCCTCGATCATGGAGACCGCGACCGACCGCGCCCGAGCGGCCACCCAGGCCTTCGTCCAGACCACGCAGCAGCTGCCCGGCGTGCAGAACCGGGTCGCGGTCGCGCAGGGCCGCGTCGCTGCCGCCCAGGTCCGCGCCGCGTCCGCGGAACGGGCGTCGGCCCGCGCTGCCCGGGCGCTTCGCGTCGCCCAGGAGCATTTCGACGCCGCACAGGCGGCCGTGGAGGAAGCGCGTCAGCAACTCGGCACCTTCGTGCGGTCGACGTACGAGGGGCACTCGTACATGGTGCTGTCGGCCCTCGGGTCCGGTGGGGGACCGGACGACCTGCTCGACCGGCTCAACTACGCGACGCGGCTGGTCGGCGGACAGAGCCGCGCGGTCGACGCGGTGGAGCAGCGGCGGCAGGATCTCGCCGAGCAGCGGGCGACGGTCGCCGAACAGAAGCGCCGGGCGGACGCCGCACGGGCGCAGGCGCGCCGGGCGCTCGGTGAGGCGCGGGCCGAACAGAGCGCCGCACTCAGCGCGCAGGCCGAGATGGAAAGCCTGCTGGCCCAGCGGCGGAACGCCGTGTTCGTCGCCGGGCAGGAGAAGCGGGCCAGCGTGGCCCGGTATTACGAGGCGCGCGCCGAGTCGAACCGGATCGGGCAGGCGCTGCGGGAGGCCGCACGGCAGGCGCGCGGAGGCACGACGCGTACCCGGGGTGCCCGGCCGCGGATGCTGACCCGCCCGGGGCAGCTGTCGATGCCGGTGTCGGGGTGGAAGTCCAGCGACTTCGGCTGGCGCTTCGACCCGTACTATCACCGGGCGCAGCTGCATGCCGGTACCGACTTCGCGGCTCCGTCCGGAGCGCCGATCCGGGCCGCGGCCGGCGGCGTGGTCGTGCGGGCCGGCTGGAACGGTGGCTACGGCAACTACACGTGCATCTACCACGGTGGCGACCTGTCCACCTGCTACGGCCACCAGTCCAAGATCCTGGTGTGGGCGGGGGAGCAGGTGAGCCGCGGCGAGACGATCGGCCTGGTCGGGACGACCGGTGCGTCGACCGGCGACCACCTGCACTTCGAAGTGCGGATCGACGGCAATCCGGTGAATCCGCTCCCGTACCTCTGAAAGCTCGAGTCCTCTGCTGGAATATCTCGTGGCCTCTCGCCGTAGGATCAAAGTTCGGATCTTTTGAGAGGCAGGAGGGTCGATGCCGCGGGAAACCGGACGCAAGGTCATCGCGTCCAACCGCAAGGCTCGGCACGATTACGCCGTGCTCGACACCTGGGAGGCCGGCGTCGTGCTGACCGGCACCGAGGTCAAGTCGCTGCGTGCCGGCCGGGCCTCACTGGTCGACGGGTTCGCGCTGGTCGACGACGGTGAGGTCTACCTGCACGGTGTCCACATCCCGGAGTACGTGGCCGGCACCTGGACCAACCATGCGCCGCGTCGCGTCCGGAAGCTGCTGTTGCACCGGGCGGAGATCGAGAAGCTGATCGGCAAAATCAAGGAGGGTGGGCTGACGCTCGTCCCGCTGTCGCTCTACTTCCTCGATGGGAAAGCCAAGGTCGAGCTGGCGCTGGCGCGCGGTAAGAAGGCGTGGGACAAGCGGCAGGACATGGCCAAGCGGGACTCCGACCGGGAGATCGCCAAGGCCTATGGGCGCAATCTCAAGGGCCGGCGCTAGAATGGTTGGAGCAACACCGACCAGGGGGTGATTGGTCTCGACACCGGACGTTGAGACAGGGGAAGCGGGCCGAGGAAGGCAACGATGAGCTCGTAAACCATGCGTTGCAACCAATTAAGCGCCGACTCTGATCAGCGCGCGTACTCCCTCGCCGCCTGAGGCTAGGTAGTCGCTGTCAGTCCGGGAGTGCCTTCGGCCCGGGTCCTGGCATCAGCAAGAGGGCTTACTGACTGGTCCGGCTATCGGGACCGGTTGGGACATCTCACAGTGGCTGGGCTCGTCACACTGGCTTGTTCGCGTGACCAGGGGAGCCGAGTAGAGACATAGCGAACTGCGCCCGGAGAAGACCTGTTGAGGCGACGGTGGACGCGGGTTCGATTCCCGCCACCTCCACTCACCGAAAGCCCCGGCCCCCAGCGGCCGGGGCTTTCGCTTGCCGCGACTTGATGGCGGGAGCTCCTCTACCCCACTACAGTTGTAGCACGCAAGTTGTTTTGGTCGAGGAGACACATTCCCCATGGCTGATTCGAGCGTCATCGCCCCCGAGCAGGCGCCCGCTACCCCTGACGACACCGTGACCGAGCTGGGCCGTCAGCTCGCCCGCTTCGGCCGGGCGATGGTGCGCCACAAGGCGCACCAGGCCGCCAGCGTCGGTGAGGCCGCGAGCGCGGCCTACGGGCTGCTCTTCCCGCTCGCCGAGCGTCCGCAACGGGCCGGGGCGCTCGCCGAGGCGGTGCACGCGGACCCGTCGACGGTGAGCCGCCAGATCGCCCAGCTCGTCGATCGTGGTCTGGTGGAACGCCAGCCCGATCCGGCCGACGGCCGCGCCTGCGTGCTGGTGCCCACGGAGTCCGGCCACGAGACGATGGCCGCGCTGCGGCGCCGGCGCGACGAGCACCTCGCCGCGGTGCTGCAGCACTGGCCGGCGGAGGACGTGCACGAACTCGTCGACCTGCTCAGCCGCTTCATCACCGACTTCGAGACCACCGGGGCGCCCGCGGAGCCGCGTTGATGTCGGTGGGGGTGGCTATCGTCATCGAGAGTCTCGCGGGGAGGCGGGTATGGCGGTACGCAGGAGGTCGAGGTGGGCGCGGCGGTCGGTGCACGCCCGGGTCGACAGTGGTGACGGAGCGGTCTGCCGGTGGTGTCTGCGCAAGTGGCCGTGTGGGGGTGCTCAGTTGAACGGAGATGCGCGACACTGATCGAACCACTCGCTGTAGCTCAGTGGACAGAGCCCTTGGAGTATCTCTGGGGAGACGCCGGTTCGACTCCGGCCGGCGAGTGAATTCTTTCTACGGCAGGTCGAACGCGATCTCGATGCCGTCGAGCGCGTGGGAGCAGGCGCAGTCGCGTTCCGTGGGTAGCGCGGCCGCGGTGCGCAGGACCAGGGCGCGCATCCGGTCGGTGTTCTCGGCGAACACGCGGAACACCTCTTCCTGCGTGACCTCCTCGCCGGCGTCCACTCCGGCGTCCAGATCGGTCACCAGAGCCACCGCCGTGTAGCAGACGGCCAACTCGCGGGCCAGCACCGCCTCCGGGTGGCCGGTCATGTTCACGACCGACCAGCCCTGCGCGCTGAACCAGCGGGACTCCGCGCGGGTCGAGAACCGCGGTCCTTCGACGACGACCATCGTGCCGCCGTCGACCGGGCTGACCTCGGTCGCGCAGGCGAGCGCGGTCTTCCGGCCGGTGGGGCAGTACGGGTCGGCGAACGACACGTGCACGGCGCCGACGTCGTGGAACGTCTGGTCGCGTCCGGACGTCCGGTCGACGAGTTGGTCGGGCACGACGAACGTTCCGGGGCCCAGCTCAGGGCGCAAGCCACCGACCGCGCACGGTGCCAGGATCTGTCGTACACCCAGCGAGCGCAGCGCCCAGATGTTGGCGCGGTACGGGATCTTGTGCGGGGGATACCGGTGGTCGCGTCCGTGCCGGGGCAGGAACGCGACGCTCCGCCCCTCGACGGTGCCGATCGTGATCGGATCGCTCGGCGCACCGTACGGCGTGTCCAGCGTCACTTCGTCGACGTCGTCCAGCAGTGCGTAGAGGCCGGAGCCTCCGATCACGGCGACATCCGGGCGCGCAGTCGTCATGTGGCCGACCTTACGGCCATCGATGTGTAGCGATGCGGCGGTGGGGTACCTAACCATCAGTCATCGGAAGGGAGTCCGAAGTGAGCTTCGACGACAAGACCCAGAACAAGGCCCAGGAGCTGAAGGGCGAGGCCAAGGAGCGTTGGGGCGGCGCCACCGGTAACGAGAGTCTGCAGGCCGAGGGTGCTGCGGACAAGTCGGAATCCCGCATCAAGCAGGCCGGTGAGCACATCAAGGACGCAGCTTCCAGCGTGAAGGACGCGTTCAAGAAGTAGTCACACAGCGTCGCCGGTCCCCGTTCCGGGGGCCGGCGTTTTGCTGTACCACCTTCGCTGGCCGGGGTCACGTCTGTGACGTGGCACTCGCGTGTCGGCGAACAAAATGGCATGCTCCGTCGAGCGCTCCTGGGCGACAGCGCGAACGACGGCGGGGGTGGTTCGGCATGATCACTGGCATGCCGGCGGAAGACCTGACGGGGCGCCTCTTGGTCGCCTCTCCTTCGTTGAAGGATCCGAACTTCGAGCGTTCGGTCGTGCTGCTGATCGCACACGAACCGAGTGGGGCGCTCGGCGTGGTTCTGAACCGCGCCACGGAGGTTCAGGTCGAAGATGTGCTCGACGGCTGGCAGGACTTCGCGGCGCAGCCGCAGGTGGTGTTCGAGGGTGGTCCGGTGCAGCCCGAGGCCGCGATCTGCCTGGCCCGGGTCCGCCCCGGGACGTCGCCGGACGGTTTCAGCCGCGTCGAGGGAGTCGTGGGCACCGTTGACCTCTCGGCCAGCCCCGACGGTTTCAACGGGTCGCTGGACCGCCTGCGGGTGTTCGCCGGCTACGCGGGGTGGGACGCCGACCAGCTGGAGTCGGAGATCGAGCAGGGAGCCTGGCTAGTCCTGGACGCCCTGCCGGGTGACGCGTTCATGCCGCAGCCGGAGGACCTGTGGTCGATGGTGCTGCGGCGGCAGGGCGGCATGCTGGCCGCGCTGGCGTTCTATCCGGCGGATCCGCAGCTGAACTAGCGCGGGGTGGGCCGGTTCGGTCGTCGTCCGCTGGTTGTGTACTATTCAGCAGTCGGTCCGGAACGGGCCGGACGGGGCTGTGGCGCAGCTGGTAGCGCACCACACTGGCAGTGTGGGGGTCAGGGGTTCGAGTCCCCTCAGCTCCACCCCGTCGAGCAGGGCAGAGCCGGGTCTTCGGACCCGGCTACCTTGTTTTCAGGCCTGGCGCACAGGTGACACTCGATGTATCGTCCGGCCCCATCCGTCGAGGGTGGCGCGCTCGGTTCCGCGATGGTGAGAACCGACCAGTAGCAGCCGTTGCAAATGATTTGCAATCGATGCTTCCTGCTGTGGAATTCACTCGACGGGAGAATAACTCTCCGCCACGAATTGATGGACATCGAGTCTGTCTGACCAAGAAGTCGGGGGACGGCTCACTAAGGCTCACCGGGGAATGCACGGTTGGCCCAGGGGTCGGGGTACGATTTTCGACAACACGGGCCGGGACGCATACCAGTGAGCTCCGGCGAGCCAATTGGTGCCGCTAGGCGTATCACTACGAGCCCGTCGCGTCAGCGGTTCGACGCGGGAAGGAGAGTGATCCGATGGTGGCAGACCTCCTCGAGGTCGAGGTTCCGAGTGATGAGTTGATCGAGTTTTCGACTCAGCCTCTCCCTCCACGACTCGAGATGCTCGTGTTACTCGAGTTACTCAGGAACGATCCCGTGACGTGGGTGCTGTTGCTTTGCTATCTGCTCGAAGGAGGGTCGGAATAGCTAACTGGTGGCGGCCTGAGGAAGCTCGAGGGCGATCTGACCCTCGACCCCACCAGGCTGCGCTCCGAAAGCGGTCTCGTCGGCCCTCTCGAGTGACACCAGCTCGACCTTCAGCTCGTAACCGGCGGCGTTGAGGTACCGTGCGAGCTTCTTGATACTGACGTTGCCGTCGTTGGCAAGGGTTCGTTGTACGCGCCAACGCGCGATGCCCAGTCTGGCGGCCAGTTCGTCCTCGCTGACGCTGCGGCACGCGGCTCTCAGTGCGACCAGGACGTCGTAGCGGAGCCTGGCGTCCGACAGTGCGGCCGAGCCCGTCTCCGTGCTTCGAAGGTAATCAAGTAAGCTGGTCACAGCGGGCGTCCTCTCGCCGAATCCAATCGGCATGGTCGATCTGGTTTCGGGGAATACGCTGGCCCTGCTTTTTAAAACCATGGGTCAAACGCACGACCGTATGGTGCTCGCAGCGTTTCTGTGCTTCGCCGGTGACGCGGAAAAAGGGTAACCGGACATCGCCGGCTCTTAATTCCCACAGGCCTTGCCGAAGCTCTTTGATGTCCCGCCCCAAATGCTCTTCACCGTGGCGTGAATATGTTTCGAGACATGCCTGGATCTTCGCCAGCCGAGTCTCGTCGCCATCACGTTTGAGCTCTTCGATGAACTGAGCAGAAGGCGTCTGCTCGTTTACTCGCGCACCTTCGACGAGTCCGCCTGCCCCGCGGCCGAATCGCACCCGACCACAATGATCACATCGCCGCGACGTGTTGAACCCCGGCATTCAATTCCCCCCAGCAAGCCGCTGACCCTGATCAGTAAAGACTTGACTGATCAACGACTGTAGCGTATGGACGGTCGCCGGGTACTTCCGGCGGCCGTTTAGACCACTGTTCTGGGGCCACGCGGATGCCTCGCTCCCGGTCGTCCGGGCGGTACTGACATCACGGGGCCGGCTCGCTGCCTGATCGGTTCCGGCGCAGGTAGACCTCCCTGGCGAGACGCACTCTCCCGAGTTGTGCCGAACGGGAGGTACGCGCCTCCAACAGGCGGATCGAGCAGCAAAGAGCGCGGCAAAGTGATGGCTGTTCGGCGCTCCCTATCCACATGACGGCTGGCATGTTGGCGTCAAATGAGTGACACTGGACTGGGTTCCGAAGGATTGGAGTATTGCACTTTGCGCGCTGCATGTTGCAGCACGACTTACGCGTACACGTATCAGTTGACGTGTTTTGTTGTGTCTTTCCCTGCCTGTGGCGGCGCGACGGAACTTCTGCACGGTGCTGATTGATGAACGTCGCAGGAGGGGGGAGCGAGCCTCATGGCAGATCGTTCGGGCGAGGATGTCACCGGCGCTGGCCGTGGCGAGTCGCCGCCGCGCGCGCGAGCTGAACGCCCTGCACGGCTTTCGGTGAATCTGGGTAGCGGCCCTGCTGAAGCGCTGCGGGAACTGATGGCAAGCAAAGGAATATCGGCAACCGAGGCCATTCGCCGTGCAATCTCCGTCTGGAGGTTCATCGAGGACGAACAGGGGCGCGGTAATCGAATCGCGGTCATTGAGACCGCACAGGGCAAGCAGAACGTCCGTGAGGTGCTGTTCCGAATGGAATGAACGGCCCGCGCTTGACCGGAGAAGCTCAGCTGGAAACCAAGAACCGGACAGTTCCGTGAGGACTGTCCGGTTCTTGGGCTGTCGAGCTCCGACGGGACGGCTCCCGGCTAGGCCGAGCGCTGTGCCAGTACGTCGGGCTCCCGCCAGCCGAGCAGTAGGAGCCTGCGCAGCCAGCGGCGTCGCCCTGCGGCTTCGATGATCGCCAGGCGGTTACCGGCGCGCTGTTCGTCCTCGACGAACTTCAAGAGTGAGATGGCGCGACGTACCGCCTCTGTCGCGCTGATGTCTTGCCGGGTCATGATTTCGCGTAGTGCGGCGGCCGGCTCTTCCCCCAGGTTGACCGACAAGCGCGCCGGTCGTGTCGATGGTCCGGCTAACGACGCGGCGCTCTCGGTGTCCGGCTGCGCTGGAACGTTGTCGTTCTGTGTCGCCATTGCGTTCCCCCTCCCTTGCTGCGTCGGCGGCCGCAGGACTTCGCTTCCACGGTCCACCGCAGGGGGCTGCCGAACGTTGTCCACCGTCGAAGACGGCATCAGCAACAACGTCTCTGATCTGGTGTGAGCGGCGGATATATGGCGCAGCGTCATTGCGCACCGCCCCGCGCGTCATCGAAATCGCCCCCCGGCGACCTCCCCCCGGTCACGCCATGAGAGTAACTAACGACCTTCATGCTTGCCACCCCTCTGATGCACCATGGTCTCCCCTCCGCGTACCACTGTAGCCATATGGCTGTAGAGTTGCTGTATCAATTGCTGACACCGTACGTTTACAGTGCTTCCAGCGCATAGCCAAAGCCGGTAGCATCGCTGCAGACTTCGGTCGGTCGACGTCTGGCTACGTGCCGACCTTCCGCCACTACGAAAACGCTGAGGGGTGCACTTGCCTACCTACGGGGCAAGCGGTCCAGGTCCCTTCGAGGGTGGTGAGCCGAGCGGGGAGCGGAACGACATCGTTGAGAACGAGACCCCGGGTGATCACCTCACCCCGCCTGTGACGGTGCGGACCCTCCGCCTCTGGATCGTTCGACGACTCGCGATCGTCGGTCCGAGGCTCTGGAGGGGGAGCCTCGGACCGAAGCACAGGTCTCGCCGGGGACCTGTGTAGTCGCAGCGCCAGGGGCCGCTGCGGCCCCTGGCGCTGTGGCTCACTCAGCCTCCGGCCGGACGGACCCGAACGGCACGAAAGCGGCGCTACGGAAAACCTCCCCGTAGCGCCGCTTCTGAGTTTGTTGACGCTCACTCCATGTGGAACAGCACTTCGCGGACGTTTTGCTTACCGCCAGCTGTCTCGATGACCGCGATTCGGTTGCCGCGGGCCTGCTCGTCCTCGATGAACTTCCAGACGGAGATGGCCCGCCGGATCGCCTCGGTGGCGGTGATGTCCTTGCTCTCCATGAGCTCGCGCAGGGCCGTGGCTGGTCCTGTTCCCAGGTTGACCGAGAGCCGTGCGGGTCGGTTAGTTGATTTCCCTCGCGGAGGAGACTCCTCGTCGAGGTTTTCCGTCTCCTTGGGCGACGCGGGCATCAATCCGCTTCCTTCCTGAATCTCGAGCAACCTCTCGAGGTGGGTTGCCGGCGAGTTCGGAGACGAGAACCGCAGACACTTCTTCCCCTGTGACGCCCCACAGTTTGCTCAGAGATGTCCCGGCTCATCTCGTGCATCGCCTCAATCGCGGTAGACCGCCCGCATGCCGACTACGGCGTGTAGGCGTTACAAGTCTAACCGATTTCGTCGTCATTAGACCATCACCCGGCGGTAAGGGCTGTCGTCACAGAGGTACTGACGGACGCATGCTGCACTCGTCCCGGCGACACACCATGGCTAGGCTGTTCCATGCGAACAGTAGAAGTGCCGTGGTTTTGCTGTAGGTTTTACAGCCAAAGGTAGTAACGTCTGCGAGAGGACCGTTCGGTGGCCACCAGCTCGGACGACTTCGTTGAGTCTCTGGAGCCGGACGAGAAGCTCTACACCGTATTCACGGATGCGTTACCGCGTATTCGCGTCCGACGCGATCACCGGGTGGAGCTCGACGACGAGCCCGGTAGTGACGGTCCGGCCAGCCGTGACGATGACTGATCGAGCAGGAGGCGCCGGTCATGTCCGAGCGTGAAGGTCAGGAACCGGCAGGTCAGCAGCCGGAGCGTCTCCACGACTTCATCGAGGTCGGCCCTTTTGAGCCCACCGCCGATGACGTCGTCAGCAACGAGCCCCCGAACGACGACATCGTCGAGCCGTCGGTCAAGCGTGTGATCGAACTCGGCACGCATGAGATGCGCAAGTGGATCACGCGTTACCTGCTGATCGCACTCTCCGTGGTGTTGGCCTTCGGCGCGGTCGCTGCGTTCGTGGGAGACAAGCAGTGGGAGCGCATGAGCGCCTACCTCAACATGGTGCTCGGAGGGCTCACGGCGCTGACCGCCACAGCGGTGGGCTTCTACTTCGGGTCGAAGAAGTTCGAGGACGAGTCCAGCGCAGAGCGCCGCCGGTGACGAGGTGCCGGCGGCGGGGGTGCCGACGGTTCAGAGCACCGGCCAGTCGTAGACGTAGGGGAGGCCCGAGCGGCCCATGATCGCGTCCGCGGTCGCCTGGGCGTCAGCGAGCACCTTCTCCTCGTCGAGCGTCGTGCAGGCGTAGTTGTCCACGACGCGCTTGCCGTCGATCCAGACGCTGTGCACGCCCCGCCCGTCGGCGGACCACACCAGCTGGCGGACGTAGTTGTTCACCGGCCGCCACTCGGGCCGGTCGAGGTCGTGCAGCACGATGTCGGCCTTCATACCGACGGCGAGGCTGCCGATCGAATCGGCCATCCCCATCGCGCGGGCGCCGTTCACGGTGGCCATCTCGAGAGCGCTCGTCGCGGGGAAGAGCGACGTGTCGCGGCGGGCGTCCTTGAACAGCCCCGCCATCAGGTTCATCGGTTTCATCATGTCGGCGATGTCTGATCCGTCAGTACCCAAAGCCAGATTGACGCCAGCCGCGGCCATTTCCGGGAAGCGGCCCACCGCCGCGCTGCCGTAACCGCCCTTGAGTGCGGCGGCCGGGCAGTGCGTCACGTTCGTGCCCGACTCGGCGAGCAGAGCCAGCTCGCTCTCGTCCACATGCACCATGTGCACGAGGTTGAGGTTCGGCCCGAGCACTCCCAGGCTCGCGAGGTGCTCCACCGGGCGCCGACCCGTGTTCGCGACGAACCACTCGGCGTCGTTCGGGGCCGGGCTCAGGTGCGCCGAGATACCCGCGCGATGCGCGTCGGCCAGAGCTTTGGCGGCGCGCCACAACTCGTCGGTATTGGTGTTGTGGCCGACCAGCATCGGCCAGGCAGCCAGCCGCTGACCGTCACCACCCGGGTACCGGGCCAGATCCGTTTCGAGCGCGCGCAGCGCGGCGTCGGTGGCCTCCAGTTGGCCGTCCGGGCCGAACGCGCGGTCCTGCTGCCAGCGGCCGAACCGGCCGCGCAGGCCGCTGGGCTCGACCGCCTCGAAGACCTCGTCGAGGGCGACCGTCGTACTGGCATCAAGGAACGTGGTGGTTCCGGTGCGGATCATGCTGAGCGCGGCGAGCCGGGCGGCGACCTGCTGCTCCTGCGGTGTGTGGGCCTCGTAGAGCGGCATCACCCAGGTGAAGAGCGACTCGTCGAACGGAAGCGCTTCGGGCATGAAGCCCTTCAGCAGTGCTTCCGTGAGATGGACGTGGCCGTTCACGAAGCCCGGGGCGACGAGGAAGCGGCGGCCGTCGAGGGTCGTCGTGGCGGTTATGTCGAGGTCGGCGGACTTGCCGATCGCCACGATGCGGTCACCGGACCACGCGATCGCGCCGTCGGTGATGACGCGCCGCTCGGCGTCCATCGTGATGATCGTGGTGTTGCGGATGAGCGTGTCTGCGTCCACCCGTGCAGATTAGGCTCCCGCGCGCCAGATGTCGGTTGGGATGCCGAGGGCGGGGTTGTGGATTTGGCGGTGGCGGCTCAGGCCGAGCTTGGTCGCCACGCGCTGGGACCGGGTGTTCTGCGGGTGGATGATCGAGATGATCTCGGACATTCGCAGGCGACCGAAGGCGTCGTCGCGGGCGGCGGTCGCGGCTTCGGTGGCCAGTCCATGACCCCAGACGTCCGGGCTCAGACGCCAGCCGAGCTCTGGTGCGGTGCCCGCCTCGGCGAGGAACGGCGGCACGTGCGCCAGGCCGGCGAATCCGACGAAGCGTCCGTGGTACTCGACCGCCCAGGCGCCGAAGCCGTGCGTTTCCCAGTGGCCGACGATCACGCCGTAGAACGCGTCCACCGATGCGTCGTCGACCGGGCGGTTCAAATACCGGCCGACGTCCGGGTGGCGGTTGATCGCGGCCATCGCGGATTCGTCGTCGGGCCGCCAGTGGCGGAGCAGGAGCCGGTCGGTGCGCAGTTCGTCCACGCGCGCAGTATTCCGACCTGCCCGAGCACCCACCCAGTCCAATCCGCCCGTGGAGGGCGGGTTCGCGACAGCGAAGCCGGACGCTAATACTGCGACGGCGAACGAGACGCCGGCTTGGACGGAGAACGCGGTCGTGTTTACGCGCGTCTTACCCTCATAGGTCCGTTGGCTCGTAGGTAGGAGTCTGCTACGGTCTCGACGGACCTTCGCCGAGACCTGAGAGAGGCTTAACCTGATGACCGAGCCGAGCGGCGCATTGGCGGCGTTAGAGCGACGCGTCGAAATACTGGAGGAGCGGGCCGAGATGGAATCCGGATTCCGTGCGGGGATCGAGCGTGACTTGGACACGATCAAAAGGCGCCAGCTCGCGCAGCACGAGTTGCTGCAAGCTACCTATCTCACTCAGAGTGAGCACAGCGGATGCTTGAGCAGGATCGAGACCTCTGTCATGAGGCACGGAATGATGCTCGCTGACCACGGTCAGAAACTGACCAACCTCGAAACGAAGATGACCAACCTCGAAACGAAGGTCACGACTCTCGAGGGTGGCGTCAGCCGGATCATCGGGATGCTCGACACGCTCATCGCACGCGAGAACTAGCCCCGACGCCCCCGGCGGCCAGCACGAGCAGCAGTTCGAACCGGGCGCCGGGGTCGTCCAACGACTCTCCGAGCAGGTCCCGAAGCAGCTTCAGTCGGTAACTCACCGTCTGCGGGTGAACGAACAGCTCCGCCGCGACCTCGTTCCGCGCCCCCCAGTGCCGCAACCAGCTGTGCAACGTCGTCAACAGGCGCTCGCGCTGCGACGGACGCAACGAATCCAGCGGCGCCAACCGCTGCGCCCGAAGCACCGCCAGCGCACCCGGTTCCCCCCGCAATGCCAGCGTCGCCAGGTGATCTTCGACGAACACCGGCTCCGGTGAGGACCCGCGCAACTCGGCAGTGAGCTCGGTCAGACGCACGGCTTCCGGCGTGCGCGCCCACTCCAACGACGGCCCGATCACGGCATGACGGCCGGCCGAAGAAGCCCGAGCGGCTGACTGCAGCAACAGCAGAGCGTCACGGTCCCGCTCGACCACGATCCCCGACGCACCGAACCGGAACCGTGCGTCGCGCGCTTGATCCGGCGGGAGCAGAACGGGCACCACGGTGTCCGGGAACGCCCAGCCGATCCGTGCCGCCGCCTCCCGCACCACGCTCTCCGCGGCGCCGCCACGCAGCAGCAACTCCGCGAACTGCCGACGGAGCCGGTCGCCTTCCCCCGCCTGCTCCCGCAGTTGCCGCGAATACCCCTCGGTGCTGCCCGCCGACAACTCGTCCACGAACGCGGTGATCGCGTCCGATAGGTCGATGAGCTCGGCCGCGCTCACCGGCCGGAGCTGGGCCAACGCCTCCCCGCAGGCTCGCATCATCAGGCGCGCGGCCGTCCGGAACGCCGCGAGCAGCACCTCCGGCCCACGTTCCTCCCGGGCCTCCGCGGCACCGAGGCCCAGGAACACCTCGCGCGTTTCCGGGGGGAGTGCCGGCGATGCGGTGCCGGCGAGGTCCAGGAACCGCTCCAACGCCACGGTGACCGCCGTCATCACGTCGCGGGAGAACTTCGGATCGGAAATGCCGCGGAAAGCCGGCGACGCTGCGGTCACCGCATCGGCGATGTCCCGCACGGTGTCCTCGAACCGGGGCCGCATCGCGGCGGCCAGGTCCGGTGGTAGTCGTTGCCACGGCGCTTCTATCCCCACGTGCTAAATCGTGCCCGATTTCTTGCTGATCCGGGGACGTCGATTTCGCTCGTCGAGACCGCCAGGATGAGAGCAGACTCCGGGAGGCCCGATGAAGCACCTGCGCTCGCGTCAGCACGTCGTCGACATGTGCCGCACTTTGCTCGAACGTGGCTACTTGAAGGCCACCGAGGGGAACGTCTCGGTGCGGGTGCCGAGCCAGGACTTCTATGCGGTAACGCCCAGTAACTACGACTACGACAAGATGCGGCCCGAGGACATCTGCCTGGTCGGCTTCGACGGGAAGCCGATTCCGGACGACGACGCGTCGGGGTTGGCGCCGTCGATCGAGTGCGGGATGCACGCGAACATCTACCGCGAGCGGCCGGACGTGAACGCGATCGTGCACACGCACCAGCCGTACGCGTCGGCGCTGGCGTTCCTGCGCAAGGAGATTCCGGCGCTCACCGACGAGCAGGTGCGGTTCCTCGGGCGCAAGGTCGCGATCATTCCGTATGCGCCGTCGGGTACGTCGTTCCTGGCGAAGAAGGTGCAGAAGCAGGTGGTGAGCGGCGACAACGCGTTCATCATCGCGAACCACGGGATCATCGCGGTCGGGACCGACCCGGATCGTGCCGTGTTCAACATGGCGTTGCTCGAGAAGGTGTCGCTGGCGTATCTGCTCGCGCTCACGACTGAGTCCGGCAAGGTCTACACGATTCCGGATGCGATCCGTGAGGTCGCGTTCAGCAAGCTCCGCAAGGACGAGAAGCGGATCGCCGCCCAGATCACGGCAGCCGTCCCGCCGATCCGCGTTCCCATCCACGAGGATCTGCCCAGCGTGGGCACCCCCGATCTCGCGGGCTCCGTCGCGCTCCAGCCAAGGGGCGCGACGGAGCCCGCGACCCTCCCAACCGCGCCTGCGGCTGCCGCCGACACCGAGAACACGCTCGCGTCCGCGGTGGCGGACCTGGCGTCCGCCGGGGGCGACGACCCCGCCGGTGCTCCGGCGAGTGTCGAACCCCGCGCGGCATCCGCGGGTGCGTCCGCGCACCTCACTGCCACTACCCACGCCGACGACGTCCCGCAGCCGATCGCGTCGGAGGCGGCAGAGCTCGGCTACGCGATCAGCGAATATCCGGACGTCCCCGACACGATGCGGCGTCTCAAGGCTCTCGTCGCCCAGCCGGTGCGGGGCCTGCGCCACGACGCCATGCTCGACGTCCTCAACTACTTCGAAACGAAGTGCACGGCCAGCAAGGAAATCACCGACCGCGCCAAGAAACGCATCCCGGGCGGCGTCCAGCACAACCTGGCCTTCAACTACCCGTTCCCACTCGCGATCGAGAAGGCCGAAGGCGCCTACCTCAGCGACCGCGACGGCAACACCTACATCGACTTCCTCCAGGCCGGCGGCCCGACGCTCCTCGGCAGCAACTACGCGCCGGTGAACGAGAAGGTCGCCGAGGTCATCAAGAAGAGCGGCCCCGTCACCGGCCTCTTCCACGAGTACGAACTCAAGCTCGCCGAAATCATCAACCGGTACATGCCGCACATCGAGATGTACCGCTCGCTCGGCTCCGGCACCGAGGCCGTGATGGCGGCGGTACGCGGCGCCCGCGCGTTCACCGGCAAGAACGTCGTCATCAAGGTCGGCGGCGCGTACCACGGCTGGTCCGACACGATGGTCTACGGCCTGCGCGTCCCCGGCACGTACCGGATGAACGCGAAAGGCATCCCGTTCGGCGCCACGAACAGCACCCGCGAGGCCTTCCCGCACGACTTGCGTCTCTTGAAGCGCAAGCTGATCGAGAACAGGGCAAGGGGTGGCACCGCCGCGGTCATCGTCGAGCCGGTCGGCCCCGAATCCGGCACCCGCCCGGTCCCACGCGACTACAACGCGAAGGTGCGCGAGCTCTGCGACGAGTTCGGCGCGCTGCTGATCTTCGACGAGGTCGTCACCGGATTCCGCATGGGCATGGGCGGTGCGGCCGGCTACTTCGGCGTCACCCCGGACCTGACCGTGCTCGGCAAGGCGGTTTCGGGTGGTTACCCGATGGCCGGTGGCGTCGGCGGCCGGTCGGACGTCATGGCGGTGTTCGGCTCCGGCCTCGACGGCAAGAACGGCTCGCACGTCCAGGTCGGCGGCACCTTGAGCGCGAACCCCCTCTCGTGCGCGGCCGGCTACTTCGCGATCGACGAGATGGCGCGCACCAACGCTCCCGTGAAGGCCGGGCGCGCCGGGGACCGCCTCACCCGTGGTCTGCAGCGCCTCATCGGCGATTTCGGGCTGCCGTACGTCGCCTACAACCAGGGCTCGATCGTCCACCTGGAAGTCAGTGGCGTGATGCTGCTCGACATGCGTCACCCGATGAAGCTTTTGAAGGAGAACAAGCCGCGTAAGCGGCTCATGGAGCAGATGAGCGCGGCCTATGCTGCGCACGGCATCATCACGCTGGCCGGGTCGCGCATGTACACGTCGATGGCGGACACCGACGAGGTGATCGACGACGCGCTGGATCGCTTCGAGCAGGTGTTCACCCTGGTGGAGGGCGTGTGACGGTAGAGCCCCAGGTGCTCGCGATCGACCTCGGCACCTCCGGCGTGAAGGCCGCGCTGGTCGCGGCCGACGGCACCGTGACCGGCTGGGCCGAGCGCGAGATCAAGCTGCACGTGCTGCCGGGCGGCGGTGCGGAGCAGGATCCGCGGGACTGGTGGGACGCGCTAGCCGAGGTCGTCGCTGACCTCGGCCGCGCCCACCCCGACCACCTGCGGGCCATCACCACGATCTGCTCCTCGACGCAGGGTGAGGGCACGATCCCTGTCGACGCAGCTGGGGAGCCGCTCACGCGCTGCATCACGTGGCTCGACATGCGTGGGGCGTCCCATCTGCGGAAACAGTTCGGTGGCTTTCCGGCCATGGACGGGATCGCGTTGCGCCGGATTCCGCGGTGGCTGCGGCTCACCGGCGGTATGCCGTCGACGACCGGCAAGGACCCCGCTGCGCACATGCTCTACGTCCGCGACGAGATGCCGGACGTCTACGAGCGCACGGTGTCGTTCCTCAACGTCCTGGACTGGATCAACCTCAAGCTGACCGGCCGCACGGTCGCGACAGTCGATTCGATCCTGACGTCGTGGGTCACCGACAACCGGCGGCCCGGGAACATCCGGTACTCCCCGGCCCTGGTCGCGGACTCCGGCATCGACCGCGACAAGTTCCCGCCGATCGTCGCCTGCACCGAGGTGATCGGGGAGTTGTCCCGGGAAGCCGCCGCCCACCTCGGTCTGCCGCTCGCCACCCAGGTCGTGGCCGGCGCGATCGACAACACCGCCGCCGCGGTCGGCGCCGGGACGGTCGCGGACAACCAACCGCACCTCTACATCGGGACGTCGTCGTGGATCGCCGCGCACGTCCGCCGGAAGAAGACCGACGTTCGGGCGCAGATCGCGTCGGTGCCGTGCGCGGTGCCCGACCGGTACCTGATGACCGCGCTGCAGGCCACCGCCGGTGCGAACCTCACGTGGCTGCGCGACAAGGTCGTCGAGTTCGACGATCCACTGGTGAGCGCCGGTCACGTGACCCGCGACGAGGGCTCGATCTTCGACGCGTTCGACCGCATCCTACCTTCGGTGCCGCCCGGCGCGAACGGCGTGCTCTACACGCCGTGGCTGTACGGCGAGCGCGCGCCGGTCGACGATCCTCGCCTGCGGGCGGGCTTCTTCAACATCTCGCTCGACACGAACCGCTCGGACCTGCTGCGCGCGGTGTTCGAGGGGGTCGCGTTCAACACGCGGTGGCTGACCGCTGCGGTCGACCGGTTCCTGGGCTCACCGATGACGTCGCTGGTGATCACCGGGGGAGGGGCCCGCTCGGACGCGTGGTGCCAGATCTTCGCCGACGTCCTCGGCGTCGAGATCCGCCGCGACGCCCGTCCCGTCGCGGTCAACGCCCGCGGTGCGGGCTGGATCGGCGCGGTGGGGGCCGGGTTGGTCACGTTTTCCGAGATCGGTGGCTTGGCTCAGAACGATCACTGCTTCCATCCCGACGCCGCCAAGCGCGCTGTTTACGACGAGCTCTTCGCGACGTACCGCACCCTCCACAAACAACTAGCCCCGGTCTACCGCAGACTCAACGCCTGACCAAAGCGAAAACTGGGGCCTCAACTAACAGCGCTGCGCACTGCAATACGCACTTGCGGCAGAGGTCCACAGTGTCTACTGTGGTGTCGTCAGGTTGGGCAGCCGCTCGGCGCCCTCCGGGCTTCCTGGCGCAGACATAGCTGTGCCCCGGGCCGCTTGCAAGCAGAGGCGAATCCCGGGGCGTACTGAGTCAACCTATCACGTCCAGATGATGACGGTCGACCTCCAGGGGAATAGTCATGTCCAGGTATGGCTGGATCCGTACTTCTTTATCGGGTCCGCGTTTCGCGCCGTACCTGCAGGCGTGTGTCAATTCCTACGACCGTGCGATTGATCTGTACTGGTGGAACGTGGATGCGTCCGCCGGCTTCTATGCGCCCCTGCACTGCTTGGAGGTTGGCCTCCGTAATGCTCTGCATGGCGAGTTGGCGCGGTACTACCACCGCGCCGACTGGTGGACGGTGTGTTCGCCAGGCGCTCCGGGTGAGCGCATGTTGCGGGACGCTCACTCGAAAACGCGGGTGGCTGTGGCCGTTGACGGACAGGCGGGCCAGGGCGGCAGCGACGACATAGTGGCTGCTCTGCCGTTCGGCTTCTGGGTGTCGCTGTTGAGTCGTCGCAACGAAGTTCAGATGTGGAGGCCAGCGCTCCACCGAGCTTTCCGTCCGCTGTACCGCGGGCCTCGCGGCGATCTGCATCAGCATCTGGACCACCTGCGCCTGTTTCGGAATCGCGTTATGCACCACGAGCCGATTCATCATCGCGATTTGCATGCCGACCGTCGTCGGATCTATGAGTTGGTGAACTACTTGTCACCGGACCTGGGGCGCGAGTTGGCTGGAGTCGATCGGCTGAGCGAAATCCTCGCGCGTTTTCCGCTGGCTCCTATCGGTGGCAATAGTGAGCCTTAGCGACGATCGGATGTCTCTGGCCGCGATTGCTCACGAGGCTGGCGTAACTCCCGCCGCAGTGAGTAACTGGCGACGGCGGCATCCAGACTTCCCGGCGCCGCTACCGGGATTCGAACCTATGGCGTTTCCGCGCGGAGCGGTGCTGGATTGGCTGGCGGCGCGCAGGGTTTCGAGGGCGTCGCCCCGGTTGTTCGCCGACGAACCGCCGTCTCCTGTCGAGGCGGGCGAGGCATCGCCCTTCCCGGATGGGATGTTGTTCGCACTCGCTGACGCCTTCCGTGGTGCGCTCGACTCGGTCGAAACGGGCGATATCATCCTGACGATGGTCTGGGCGCTGGGAGACCCAGAGCGAAGAAGCGACCTGACCGGAGCGATTCTGCGTGAGGACTGGTCTGCGGCAGTCGAGGTGATGACCTCGGCGTGGCCTCTCGACGCCCAGCCCGGGTGGACCCGCACTCTGGTGGGGTCCGGAGGGCGAGAGCAGTCGTTGCAGGCGGCGTTACAGAGCGCCGCGGCAAGGCTCGGATCCGTCATCCTCGAAGCAGAGCGAAGTGGCGGGGCATCAGGCGTCGCTTGCCTGTTTTCCTCGGCTTTGGAATGGCTGTCCGATCGGGAGGGAAAGCGGGGAGGAGAGTTCTCCACGCCGAGAACGGTGGTGGAGCTCGTAGTGGCACTCGTCGCACCGCGCCCGGGCGAGTCACTGTTCGATCCCTTCTGCAAGTCCGGAACGCTCTTGGCCGGAGCGGCAGACGCAATCCTGGTCGCGGGGCAGGACCCGCCTCCCGAACGCATAGCGGGCCAGACTCCCGACACTCGTACCTGGCGCCTGGCCGACATGAACCTTTCAGCGCGTGGAATCCGAAATGCTGTCGGCAGGCGCGCGGAAGATCCGATGCGTGTCGACCTATATGCCGGGGATCTGTTCGACCTGGTGCTCTGTAATCCTCCTTTCAACGTACGCTGGCCGGCCGATCCAGCGTGGAGTCTGCCGCAGTGGCGTTACTCGGTGCCGTCAGGAAAAATGACGAACCTCACCTGGCTTCAGCTAGCCCTGGCGAAGCTGGAGGTCGGGGGGCGCGCAGCCGTGCTTCTGCCGAATAATGCGGCGGTTTCCGAGAATTCGGCCGAGAGGCGGGCTCGGCTCGACCTGCTCGATAGCGACTTCGTCGAATGCCTTGTTGCTCTACCGGCACAGCTTTTTCCGGGAACAGCGATTCCCGTGACGCTGTGGGTCCTCCGTCGAGGCGAGAGAGCGAGAGCAGGCGAGGTCCTCTTCGTGGATGCCAGCGAGTTGGGGCACATGCAGGGACGTACGCGACGTGTTCTTCGGCGGCAGGACACCGATCGGATCGTGGCGGCCTACCGGAATTGGTCGGGAGACGCCCATCGCGACGTCGTTGGCTTCACTGAGTCAGTGGCTGTCGATCGATTGATCGAGTTCGGGGGTGACCTCAGCCCGCGAGCGCATGTCCGGCCCGCTGGTACGCCGACCGGCACGCGCGCTGCTGCGCTAGCTGTCGACCAGCAGGTAGCGCGGCTGCAGATATTGGAAGAGCGGATCCTTGGACTCGACTCC
The DNA here is from genome assembly GCF_043197895.1 of Cryptosporangium sp. NPDC048952. Taxonomy (NCBI): domain Bacteria; kingdom Bacillati; phylum Actinomycetota; class Actinomycetes; order Cryptosporangiales; family Cryptosporangiaceae; genus Cryptosporangium; species Cryptosporangium sp. NPDC048952. The sequence goes on from NZ_JBICTY010000001.1 coordinate 1,058,552, forward strand.
GAGATCGCGGGCCAACTAGCGAGACTGACATGGAAACCTTGATCGGCTCGGTGCCGGACAGCTGGCATCATGCTCTTCTGGCGGACGTTTGCGACATCCGGTCAGGCCCGTCCGGCCGCTTACGCAGTCGTCGCGTATCGACACATGACCGCGGGGTACCCGTGGTGTCTAGCGCAGACTTTCGCTTCAACGGGGTGAGCAAGGAACGCCTGCAGCGTGTTACCAGCGTGGACATTCGCGAGCTGTCGGCGTACCAACTCCTTGCAGGAGACGTCCTCACCGCCCGCACTGGAGACCTGGGCCGTCAAGCTTTGATCGGTGACGAAGAGCAGGGCTGGCTGTTCGGAACGGCATGCATGCGGCTTCGTCCGCGGAACGAGGTTTTGTTTCCGAAGTACTTGCTCTTCTACCTGGCGCACGAACGCGTCGTCGAGTGGATTCGCCGCCACGCAACCGGGTCAGCGATTCCCTCCATCAGCGCGAAAGCCCTGGGCTCCCTGCCCATCCCTCTACCTCCCCTGATGCGTCAGGAGGCGATCGCGCGGACTCTGGCGTTGCTCACTGAGAAGGCCGCGCTCCACGACGAGATTTCCAGGACCACGGCTGCGCTGCGGGATTCGCTGCTTCCGGTCCTGTACCGAGGCGATGCATCGGTCGAGAATCCTTGATCCCGGTCAGAGGATGAAGCGGCCGGCGGTGTTGCGTAGGGCTATGCCGAGGCGGGTTTTGGGGACCAGGAGGCCGGCGCCGAGGGCTATGCGTTGTTGCTTGGGGGTGGTGAGTTTGCGGTGCTCCGCTTCGTAGGCGGCGAAGCCGTGACCCTCGGCCAGGGCGCGCGCCAGCGTGTAGGCACCGGCCATGGCCAGGCTCGAGCCGTCGCCGAGTAGCGAGACGCAGGACGCGGCATCGCCCACGAGCGCGACCCGTTGCGTCGACCACCTCGGCAACCGCACCGCGCTCACAGCGTCGAAATAGAGGTCTGTGGTTTGCCGGACCTGCTCCAGCAGGGCCGGCACCCGCCAGCCGGCGTCCCGGTACACCGTGGTGACGATGTGCTTCTGGCGGTCGAGGTCGCGGTATTCGGAACTGGGAAGCGCCGGGCCGCGGAAGATGAACGCGGCACCGGCCTCGCCGCGCGCGGGGTGCAGAGCGACCAGGCGTCGCGGCAGGTTGTAGAGCATGACGTCGTGCGGTTCCGCGGGCGTGCCGCCGAGCGCGACGGTCGCGACGTAGAGGCCCGCGTGGTGCACGAACCGCTCTTCCGGGCCGAACGCCAGGCGCCGGACCGTGGAGTGCAGCCCGTCGGCCCCGATCACGTAGTCGAACCGGCGAGGTGCGGTGCGTTCGAAGGAAACTTCCACGCCCCCCGCGTCGTCGTGCAGCGCGGTGATCGTGTCGTCGAAGAGGAATTCGGCGTCGTGTTCGGCGGCGCGGTAGAGCACGGCCGCCAGGTCGGTGCGGGTCAGTTCGATCTCCTCGCCGTCGCCCAACGGAACACGGATGCGAGTGCCGACGACACGCATGCCCGTGGCGTGCGTCGCGTGTTTCCGCAGTTCGGGGAGGAGCCCCATCTTCGTGGCGACCGGTAACGCCGGGCCACGGACGTCAACCGGGTTGCCGCTGGACCGCGGGCCGGCCGAGCGCTCCACGACCGTGGGGCGGAAGCCGCTGCGAGCCAGCCAGTACGCGAGTGTCGGGCCGGCCACGCCGGCGCCGGAGATCAGCACGGAGGTCATTGTTCAACGATAAACGCACTGAGTGCAGATTTGCAATGAGTGCCGAAATGCAGTGGGTGCCGTACGATCGGACGCATGTCATTGCGCGATCGGAAGCGGGCCAGGACGCGGCAGGCGCTGGTGGCAGCAGCCGCCGACCTGTTCGAGCGGCACGGCTACGAGCGCACGACGATCGCCGACATCGCGGCGGCGGCCGAGATCGGGACGCGCACGTTCTTCAGCTACTTCCCGACCAAAGAGGACCTGCTCTTCCCGGAAACCGACGCGCGTCTGCGGGCCGCGGAGGAGGCGATCGACGGTCGCAAGCCGGACGACCGCCCGGCCGACGTGCTGCTCACCGCGCTGAAAATCGTGGGGGAGGACAGCGACGACCTGAGCAGTCGGTATGCCGCGCTGCGGCTCTACCTGGTGCGGAGGGTGCCCGCGGTGCGGGGCCGTGCCCTGCAGATCCAGGCCGAGGTGTCCCGCGAGATCGCGCGTCACCTCGCCGCGGCGTTCCCGGACGAGCTGGACGAGGTGACTGCCGCCGCGATGGTGGGAGCGTTCACCGGTGCGGTGACCGGTGCGTTGCAGGTGCTGCTCGAGGATCTGGACGCTCTGCCGGCGCCCGACGTCGTGCAGGCGGCCGTGGAACGCGCCACGGCAGTAGCCCTGCGTCCGTGGAGTCATCCCGATTCTCACTGAGTGATGAGGATTGGTCGCGTTTAACAACAGTTAGGGCCATCATCGGACGGGCACTGCTGCTCTTCGGAGAGGTGGCCCCGGTGTACCAACAGGTGCTGGATCCCGTCGCTCATTCACTCGCGTGGAGTTCGCTGATCGCGGCGATCCCGCTACTCGTTCTGTTCGTCCTACTCGGAGTGTTCCGGCTCCGTGCATGGGTTGCGTCGCTGGTCGCGCTGGCTGTAGCGCTGATCGTCGCGATCGCGGTGTACGGCATGCCGGTGGGACAGGCGGTGCTCGCCACGTCCGAGGGTGCTGCGTTCGGCTTCTTCCCGATTCTGTGGATCGTCATCAACGCGATCTGGGTCTACAACATGACCGTCGAGACCGGACACTTCGACGTGCTCCGGCGGAGCTTCACGTCGATCAGCGACGACCGGCGGATCCAGGCGATCATCATCGCGTTCTCGTTCGGGGCGTTGATCGAGGCGCTGGCCGGGTTCGGGACGCCGGTGGCGGTGACGTCGGTGATGTTGATGGCGCTGGGGTTCTCGCCGATCAAGTCGGCGGTGCTGGCGCTGACCGCGAACACCGCTCCGGTGGCGTTCGGGGCGATGGCGACGCCGATTCTGACGCTCGGCACGGTGACGGACATCGACAGCGACACGCTCGGGGCGATGGTGGGGCGGCAGACGCCGATCCTCGCGATCTTCGTTCCGCTCGTTCTCGTGTTCATCGTGGACGGTGCGCGCGGGCTGCGTGAGACGTGGCCGTACGCGCTGGCCTGCGGTCTGGTGTTCGGATTCGCGCAGTACGTGACGTCGAACTTCATCTCGGTGCCGCTGGCGGACGTCGTGGCGTCGCTGTTGTCGGTGGCCGCCCTCGTGGTGGCGGTGCGGCTCCGCCGTCCGATCGCGTCTCCGGTGACGGCCCATGCGTTGGCCGCGGAAGGTCCCGGCGGGGCTGACCCCGGCGCGGCAGATCCGGACGAGCGGCCGGCGGCCCGCGGCGGAACCGACGCCTCAGCGGCGCCTGGGCGCGAGGCGGCGCCTGGGCGTGAGGCGGCGCCTGGGCGTGAGGCGGCGCCTGGGCGTGAGGCGGGGGAAGAGCGAGGCGGAACGGCCGTGCTGCCCGACTCTCGGGCGGAGGTCGTGCGTGCTTACGCTCCGTACGCGATCATCATCGGCGTCTTCGTGATCTGTCAGATCGGACCGGTGAAGGAGTTCCTGGAGCGGGCGACCACGATCGTCGACTGGCCGGGTCTGCACCTGACCAACACGGCCGGGAAAGAGCTCTCGTCGGTGGCGTTCAAGTTCAACTGGTTCACGACGCCGGGCACGCAGATGCTGGTCGCGGGCCTGATTACGATGATCGTGCTGAAAGTGTCGGTAGGTCGGGCGTTACGCGCGTACGGCGCGACACTCAACCAGCTGAAGTGGGCGATCCTCACCGTGATGGCCGTGCTCGGCTTGGCGTTCGTCATGAACGCGTCCGGGCAGACCGTCACTCTCGGTACCTGGATGGCGGGCGCCGGTGGGCTGTTCGCGCTGATCTCGCCGATCCTCGGCTGGCTCGGCGTCGCGGTGACCGGATCCGACACGTCGGCCAACTCGCTGTTCGGAGCGCTGCAGGTGACGGCCGCGAACCAGGCCGATCTGTCGGCGACGTTGATGGCCGCGTCGAACAGCTCGGGCGGCGTGCTGGGCAAGATGATCTCGCCGCAGAACCTGGCGATCGCCGCTGCCGCGGTAGGGCTGGACAACCGCGAGGGCGACATCTTCCGGCGGGTGGTCGGGTGGAGCCTGGTGTTCCTGGCCGGCATCTGTCTGCTCAGCTGGCTCCAGTCCACCGCGGTGCTGTCGTGGATGGTGCCCTGACCACTTGAAATGGGCCGGCCGGTTGGCCGGCCCATTTCTCTGCCCTACCGAGCCCGGTGGGGGATCACTCGAGGCGAACCTTCGGACGCACCGGCGAGCCCCCCGAACCACCGGACGTCGACGACCTCGTGGCCGCGGTGCTTCGCGGTCTCCTCTGACGGCGGCGGGGGCCGGCGGGTTACGGTCTAGTTTCCGCGCCAGGAGAGAAGAGGCACACGGTGCAGCCGCACGAGTCCGCCCGGGGACCGCACGTGTTGCGGCAGATCAACTCTCGCGCCGTGTTGCGGGCGATCCGGGAGCACTCGCCGGCGCGGGTGGCCGACCTGATGCAGGCGACCGGGCTTTCACGGCCGGCCGTCACCAGGGCGGTCGCGGAGCTGCGTGACGCCGGGCTGGTCGCGGACGTCGACGAGACCGCGCAGGTCTCGATGGGACGTCCGGCGCAGTGGATCCGGTTCCGCGCCGAGGTGGGGTACGTCGTCGGTGTCGACGTGGGGTCGCACAAGGTCGTCGCGATGGTGGCTGACCTGGCGGGCAACGTCGTGGCGTCGCGGCAGATGGCGAGCGGTGAGCGTCTGCTGCAGTCGGTGCGCGACACGATCGCCGAGGCGCTGGCGAAAGCCGACCTGACCGGCGACGACGTGTGGGCGATCGTCGTCGGCACGCCGGGAATCGTCGAGGAGAGCAGCGGTGAGGTGCTGCTCGCACCTGGCATCCCCGGGCTGGCGCACCTTCCCGTGCTCGACGAACTGCGCACGATCACGGAAAGTCCCGTGCTGATCGAGAACGACATCAACCTCGCGGTGCTCGGCGAGCGGTGGCGCGGTGCGGCGGTCGGCAGCGACAGCCTGGTGTTCGTGCACTGGGGCGTCCGGATCGGCGCCGGCATCATCATCGACGGCAAGCCGTACCGCGGGGCGAGTGGTGCGGCCGGTGAGATCGGGTTCGTCGACGTGTTCTCCGGGCTCGACGGCCCGGATCCGGCGCCGCTGCTCGGCGCGCGGGCGGCCAACGCGGTCAGCGAAAAGGGCGCGTTCGAGCACGCCGTGGGCGCGCAAGCCATCGCCGAGCTGGCCGAAGCCGCCGACGCCCTCGCGCCGTCTCCCGACGCCGTCGCGGCCGTGTTCGCCGCGGCGACCGAGGGGGACGAGCACGCGCTCGAGGTGGTGGACCGGATCGCGGCCCGGTTCGCCCGCGGTCTCGCGGCGTTGCTGCTCATCCTCGACCCCCGCGAAGTCATCATCGGTGGCGGTCTGTCGCGGGCGGGGGAGACCCTGCTCACTGCCATTGACCGGCACCTTCGCCCGCGGATCCTGACGTCGCCGCGGCTGATCCTCTCCGACCTCGGCAGCGACGCAGTGGCGCTCGGCGCGGTCCGTCGCGCCCTCGATCACGCGGAGCAGCGCCTCCCATAACGAGTGGGTCACGTACCTGGGGACCGATTGACGTACGTCACACCTGCGCGATACTAACGATCCATTCGTTAATAACCCCCAGTCCTCGATAACTCTGTCTCGTTCGAAGGAAGGAAGCCGCATGGGTGCAACAGGCAGGACGCGCTGGATCGCGCGTCTGGCCGGTGCGACTGCGCTGGCCTTGGGGCTGGCCGCGTGCAGCGGCGGCACCGGTGCCAGCGACGCCGACAACTCCGGTGGTGGCGACAGCGCCAAGGAGATCAAGGTCGTCATCGCCGAATACAGCAAGGACCACACGGCCACCTTCTGGAACGCGTTCAAGAAGACGTACGAGGACAAGACCGGCGTCAAGCTGAACCTGCAGATCATCAGCTGGAACGACATCGACCAGCAGGCCAGCACGATGGTTCAGAACGGCAACCCGCCGGACATCCTGAACCTCAACGCGTATGCCAGCTACGCCAAGGACGGGTTGCTCTACAACTCCGACGAGGTGCTCACCGACGCCGTCAAGTCGGACCTCATCGACGCGTTCGTCAAGAGCGGCACGTACAACGGCAAGTTCTACGGAATGCCGGACCTCTCGTCGGCGCGGGCCCTGTTCTACAACAAGGACCTGTTCGCCAAGGCCGGCATCGCCGCGCCGCCGAAGACGTGGGACGAGTTCGTCGCCGACGCCAAGAAGGTGCAGGCGCTGGGCAACGGCTCGATCGGATACGCGCAGCCGCTTGGCCCGGAAGAGGCCCAGGCCGAGTACTCGATCTGGCTGTTCAACAACGGTGGCGACTGGAAGTCCGACGGCAAGTGGACGATCAACTCCGCGAAGAACGTCGAGACGCTGCAGTTCCTGAAGGACCTCTCGGCCAAGGACAAGGTCACCCAGAACAACCCTGGGAAGACCAACCGCACCGACGGCGCCTTCCCGCTGTTCACCTCGGGTAAGGCCGGCATGATCGTCGGCTTCGGTCCGCTCCAGGGCGACCTCGACACCAAGTACAAGAACGTCAAGTACGGCATCGCTCCGATGCCGACGAAGGACGGCAGCGCGCCGCAGACCTACGGCGTCACCGACTACCTGATGTCGTTCAAGAAGAGCGGCAACCAGGACGCGGTGAAGAAGTTCTACGAGCTCTACTACGCCAAGGACCAGGTCAACACCTGGATCAAGTCCGAGGGCTTCCTTCCGGTCACCAAGTCCGGCCTGGAGGAGTTCTCGAGCGAGGCGTCGCTCAAGGTCTACCTGGACACGCTGCCGAACATCCACCTGACCCCGACCGACGACCCGGCCTGGGACAAGATCAAGCTCGCCGTTCAGCAGAACCTCGGCACCGCGGTCTCCCCGTCGGGTGACCCGAAGGCCGTGCTCGACGACCTGCAGAAGACCGCAGAGAACGGCGGCTGACATGGCGTTCCGGGCTGACTCCAAGCCCGGCGCCGTCACCGACAGCCCGGCGCCCGCCTCCAGCAACGGGGGCGGTGCGCCGGGTGCGGGCGCGCCGGTCAAAAAGATCCGGAAGACGACGCGGGGCCGCGCGCCGTGGTGGGTGGCGCTGATCTGGCTCGGCCCCGCCCTGGTCCTGATCTTCGGCGTCGTGATCTATCCCGCGATCGAGCTGGTCCGGGCGTCGACCGGCGATTACTCCATCACCGGTCTGCGGCGCGGCTCGGCGGGCGTCGACAACTACTCGCACGTCCTTTCGCATCCGGCGTTGGGCACGGTGCTGCTGAACACCCTGATCTGGGTGGCGGCGGTCGTGATCATCACGATCGTGCTGAGCCTGGGTCTCGCCCAGTTCCTGTCGAAGGACTTCTTCGGGCGGCGCCTGGTGCGCTGGGCCGTGCTGGTGCCGTGGGCGGCGTCGCTGGTCATCACCGCGCGCCTGTTCACGCTGATCTTCGACTACTACCACGGCATCCTGAACGTCTTCCTGACCAAGCTGCACATCATCGACGAGCCGATCGACTGGCTCGGCAACGACACTTGGACGATGCCGTCGATGATCCTCGTCGGCGTCCTGGTCTCGATTCCGTTCACCGCGTACGTGCTGCTCGCCGGCTTGAACGCCATTCCGGACGACGTGCACGAGGCCGCGCGCATCGACGGTGCGAGCGCCTGGCAGGCCTATCGCCGGGTGACGTTCCCGCTGCTACGGCCCGCGCTGCTGGTGAGCGCCGTGCTCAACATGATCTACGTGTTCAACTCGTTCCCGATCGTCTGGACGCTCAACGACCGGAACCCGGGTTACACGCACGACACGACGATCACCTTCATGTACAAGCTCGCGTTCAAGAGCGCCGACCGTGACGTGGGCGCCTCCGCGGCGGCCGGTGTGTTCAACGTCCTCCTGATCCTCGTCGCGGTCGTCGTGTACCTGCGGCTGGTGAAGTGGCGAGAGGAGGAAGCATGAGTTGGCGGCAGATCCGGCCGGTGGCGTTGCCGATCTTCGGGCTGCTGGTGGCGATCGTCTTCCTGGCCCCGTACATCGTGATGCTGCTGGACTCGGTGCGTCCGGGGTCGGAGGCGCTGGCGTCGCCGCCGACGTTCCTGCCCCAGCACTGGCAGTTGGACGCCTACGGCGAGATCCTCGGCGACTCGCGGTTCCAGAACTGGCTGAAGACGTCGCTGCTGGTGTCGCTGGCCTCGACCGTGATCGTCATCCTGGTCGCGATCCCGGCGGCGTACTTCAGCGCGCGTTTCAAGTTCCCGGGCAAGACCGCGTTCCTGTTCCTGGTGCTCGTCACGCAGATGTTCGCGCCCACGTCGCTGGTCGTCGGCATCTACCGCGAGTTCTTCGAGCTGTCGATGGTCAACACCTACGGCGCGCTGATCCTCACGAACTCGGCGTTCAACCTGGCGTTCGCGGTCTGGATCCTGCACGGATTCTTCGCCGCGTTGCCGCGTGAGCTCGAAGAGGCCGCCGAGCTGGACGGCAACGGCCGGGTCGGCACGATGCTGCGCGTCATGCTCCCGCTCACGCTGCCGGGCGTCGTCACCGCGACGATCTTCACGTTCATCGCGGTGTGGAACGAGTACGTCGTCGCGCTGACGCTCATGCAGGACGACGACAAGAAGCCGCTGACCGTCGGTATCAGCTCGTACGTCACTGGCTACGACCAGAACTGGGACCAGCTGTTCGCGGCGTCGATCGTCGCGATCGTGCCGGTCGTCATCCTGTTCGCGGTCATCGAGAAGCACCTGGTGGGCGGGTTGACCGCCGGATCGGTCAAATGACGGGCCCGTCAGTCGTCACGCTCGACATCGGAGGGACGACGATCAAGGGCGCCCGGGTGGGCGCCGACGGGCGGGAGCTGGCCCGGCTCGACCGGGACACCGGTGCGTCGCTCGGGGCGGCCGAGGTGGTGTCCCGGGTGCGGGGCGTCGCCCGGGAGCTGGCCGACGCCGGCACGGTCGGCGTCGGACTGTCGGTGCCCGGCATCGTCGACACCGCGGCCGGGATCGCGCGGCACGCCGTCAACCTCGGCTTCCGGGACACCCCGCTGGCCGCGGAGGTCGCCGCGGAGGTCGGCGTCCCGGTCGTGCTGGAGCAGGACTGTCGCGCGGCAGCGGTGGCGGAGAGCGAGATCGGGCTCGGGCGCGACGCCCGCGACCTGATGGTCGTCGTGCTCGGTACCGGCGTCGCGGCGGGGCTGATCGTCGACGGCCAGCCGCTGGCGGGCGCCGATGGTAGCGCCGGCGAGCTCGGTCACCTGCCGGTGTACCCGGACGGTGAGGACTGCGCCTGTGGTCAGCGGGGCTGCCTGGAGGTCTACGCGTCGGCGTCCGGGATCGCCCGCCGCTACGCGGCAGCGGGCGGGACTTTGCCCGGAGCCACCGCCGCGGACGTCGCTTCGAATCTGGATTCCGACGTCGTGGCCGCGCGCGTCTGGCGCGAAGCGACCGAGACGCTCGGGCTGGCGCTGGCCACCGCGACGCTGCTGCTCGACCCGGCGTTGATCGTGCTGGCGGGCGGACTCACCGGTGCCGGCGACACGCTGCTGCGGCCGGTACGGGCCGAATTGCAGAAAGCGCTGGCGTGGCGGGAGGCGCCGCCGGTCGCGAACAGCCCGCTCGGCGGCTCGGCCGGGCGGCTCGGCGCCGCCATCCTCGCGTGGCGCGCAGCGGGGTACGAAGACGTCGTCCTACGCGACGCCGGCTGACCCCGCGACCGAATCGGGCCCATCCGCACGGCGGACGGGCCCGATTCGTAGAGTCGGAGCGTGCGTGACGCTGATCTCCGCGGTGTGTGCAAAGAACTCGGGATACCGGGATTCGCCGATGTGCACGTCCACTTCATGCCCGAGCGGGTGCTCCGCAAGGTGTGGGCCTACTTCGATGCGCTCGACGTCCTCGAGTGGCCGATCGAGTACCGGCTCGACGAATCCGCGCGGTTGGAGCAGCTCGCCTCATTGGGCGTCGTTCGGCACACGGCATTGCTCTACCCGCACAAGCCGGCGATGGCCGCCTGGCTGAACGAGTGGGGTCTTTCGTTCGCGAAGGACGCGCCGAACTGTGTGCCGACCGGCACGTTCTTTCCGGAACCCGGCGCCGCCGACTACGTGCGCGCTGGGCTGGAGAACGGCCTCCGTGCGTTCAAAGCGCACGTGCAGGTCGGCGCGTACGACCCCCGCGATCCGCTGCTCGACGACGTCTGGGGTCTCCTCGCCGACGCCGGGGTCCCGGTCGTGTGCCACTGCGGCAGCGGGCCGATGCCGGGGAAGTTCACCGGGCCGGGCCCGATCGGCGAGGTGCTGGCCCGCCACCCGTCGCTGACGCTCGTCGTCGCGCACCTCGGGCAACCGGAGTACGCCGAGTTCCTCGCGCTCGCCGACGCCTACCCCAACGTCCACCTCGACACGACGATGACGTTCACCGACTTCGTCGAGCGCCTCGCGCCGTTCCCGCCGTCGTTGAAACCCCGGTTGCGCGACTCGTTCGACCGGATCGTGCTCGGCTCGGACTTCCCGAACATCCCGTACCCCTACGCCCATCAGATCGAGAGCCTGGTGCGCCTCGACCTCGGCGACGACTGGCTGCGAGCGGTGCTGCACGACAACGGCGAGCGGTTGCTCAGTCCAGCATCGTGAGCAGTTTGCTCAGCGTGTTCCAGTTGCGGGCGGTGCCCGCTGCGCGGGCCTCCTTCGGGAAGCGCTTCTCGAAGAACGGCGGGCTCAGCTTCGCTTTGCGGACGCCGTCCGGGTACCAGACGTAGACCTCGCGCTGCCCGACGGCCATCACCTCGGGGGCGTACGTGGCCGGGTCGACCGCGTCCAGGTCCGCATCGGCGGCCGGCGCGGACAGGAACGTGACGAGCAGCTTCGACGGGTCGTCGGCCACATCGGCGAGCGGGTTGGTGCCCACGATGCGGCGGAAGTCGTCCTCGTCCCGCACCAGAACGCGCACTGTCAGGTCGAGTTCGCGGGTGATCGCCTCTTCGATCTCGACGGCGATCGAGTCCGGATCAGTGCGTTCGCTTCGAAACAGTGCGTTACCGCTCTGCAGGTACGTGCTGACGTCCGTGAGGCCCAGGTCGGTCAGCAGCGTGCGCAGATCGGCCATCGCTATCCGCTGGTGGCGGCTGACGTTGATGCCGCGGAGGAGCGCGAGGTAGGCGGTCACGTCGTCATCCTTGCGTACCCAGCGGACGCCCGCTGCGGGACCGCGCCGAAGGTTCCCGGAATTCGGATGTATTTCGATCAGCTGAATTCCGTCAGCTGTACCCCTTTCGGAGAGTGACGCACGCGCTTTTGCGCCACCTCGTTATCTGCCGGAGATTGGCGCATTCCGATGTGATCGAAAGTGCTTCGGGATCGTACTCATTGGACGGTTATCGACGGTGTGCCGCGGCTGTCGATCGGGGGCAAGCTGGCTGCGGTACCCCTGATGAGCAGGTGCGAAGCACCGTCGGCTTGGAATTATTTCGCTCCGAATGCCTTGACGGACAAAGGCGTTCGGTAATCGTTCCGCAACGCTTTGTTACCTGGAGGAGTAGATCAGGTGCAAATCCCAGATCTTCGTTAAGCCCAGTGGAAGCAGCGTTAAGTGCGCGCTAGGGTGCTGGATGTGCCGTAGGCGACGACGGCGACTCGCTGCTGCGGAAATAGCCGTTTACCACCGCGCGGTGAATGGTGTCACCGTGATGGAGGTCTTGGGGCATGCCGGGAATTGACGAGAGCCTGCAGCGTGCGATGGCGATCGCCGGCGCTCGCGGGGCCAACATCGTCGACTTCACCAGCGGCCTCGTCGTCGGCACGGTGGGGGACTGGCCGTACGGCGGTCCCGACGCGGCCGCGGCCGGCGCCACCGAGGTGGTACGCGCTGCGCGTGACAACTCGGCGTTCGTCGGGCCGGAGCGGTTCGGTGGCCCGGGTGACGGGGAAGACCGTTGGGAGGACATCGTGCTCACCGCACAGGGGCGCTACGACCTCCTGCGTTTCCTCCATACGCAGTTCGACGGCCGGTTCTTCCTCCATCTCTGGCTCGATCGCAGCCAGAGCAACCTCGCGATGGCCCGTCTGGAGCTCCGTCGCCTCGCAGACGAGCTGGTATTGCAATGAGCGCGGTGGCTGCCACGCTTCGCGAGCTCGCGACGCTGGGTGCGACCGGAGCGCTGCACGTCGAGGCGTTTTCCGGAGCGGTGCTGTACCTGCGGGACGGGGCGGTCACCCACATCGACGCCGGTTCGGCGCCGGGGATCGGTACGTTGCTGACCGCGTCCGGGCGGCTGTCGAAGGACGTCTGGGAATCCGTGCTCACTGTGGGCGGGCCGACCAGTCGGGTCGGGGCGCTGCTCGTCGAGCAGGGGTATCTCAGCCAGGGTGAGCTCGAGCTCTGCGTCAACGGTGCGCTGTTCGACGCGGCGTTCTTCGCGCTGACGCTCGAGCCGACGTCGGTGAAGTTCGTCGAGGGTGAGCGGTCGTGGTTCGGTGGCACGCTCCGTGTCGACGTCGAGCGGCTCGTGCGTGAGGTCGCGCATCGGCGGGACCAGCTGACCGCGGTGTTCCCGTCGTCGGAGTTCGACGACGCGGCGCTCACGCTGGTCGCGCGCCTGCCCAAGGATCAGGTCGTCGTCGACGGCCTGCGCTGGGAGTTGCTGCTCAACGCCGACGGGCGGCGGACGCCGCTCGAACTGGCGCGGGTGCTGGGGCGTGGTGGGTACGCGACGCTGCTGGAAGTGCGGCGGCTCGCGGCGATCGGCCTCGCGTTGCCGCCGTCGGCCACCGGCGCGGCGGCGCGTCCGGCGGTGACGCCGTACCGTCCCGCGGTCGGCCGCACCAAGCCGCTGAACGGTGCCGTCCCACCGTCGATCGGCGCAGCCGCACCGTCGATCGGTGCAGCCACGCCGTTGATTGGTGCAGCCACGCCGTTGATCGGTGCGGCCTCGGCGGCGAACGGAACGCCGGCAGCCGGGTCGACGCTGTCGGAGTTGTTCGGGCCCGGCGACCGGCGGGGTGTCACCGAGCCCGTACCTCCGGCCCCGGCCGCGTCGCCTCCGCCGGTCGCGGCCGGCGAGAGCGCGCTGGCCCCGTTGCCGCGGCGCGTGAACGGCGCCGGCTCGAACGGCGCTGGCTCGAATGGCGTCGGTTCGGACGGCGTCGGTTCGGACGGCGTCGGTTCGGACGGCGTCGGTTCGGACGGCGTCGGTTCGGACGGGGCAGTGGGGCTGCCGCCGTTGCCTCGGCGGGGGGACTCGGTCGGGGCGGAGCGGGCCGGTGGAGAGCAGATCCAGCCGTTGCCGCCGCTGCCCAAGCGGATCCCCACCCGGGTCGTCCGGCCGAGCCAGCAGGCCCGCGCGCCGCAGGACCCCGGAGAGCCCGCACCCGCCCGGGCGGCGAGCACCGGGCCGCGGTGGCCCTCGCCACCGCCGGAGGTCTACGCGGAAGCGCCGTCGATCTCCTCGTTGCGCCGGTTCCGTGACGCCCTGCAGGGATTCTCCTGACCACCTCCGACCCCACGCCTAGCCGAGAAGGGAGACACATGGACAACCTCGAGCACGAAGTGCTGACCGAGATCCGGGCCCTCCGTGACCGGGTCCGGTTCGTCTCGGGCAGCCTCGTCTCCCGAGCGGACGGGCTGCTGATCGCGCACGACACCCACGGCGTGCAGCCGGAGGGCATGGCCGCGCTGTCCGCGACGACGCTCGGCCTCTCCGAGCGTGTCGCGGTGGAAGCCGGTCACGGGCGGTTCCAGGAAGCGCTGGTGCGGGGCGCCTACGGGTACGTCGTCACGTACGCGGCCGGCACCTACGCGGTGCTGACCGTGCTGGCCACCTCCGAGACCAACCTCGGCCGCCTGCACCTGGAGGCCCGGGGTCTCGCCGACCGCGTCGGCGCGCTCGTGGACGCCGCGGAGGGCACCGCGCGCGGCACCCTGGGTGGTTGGCACTGAACAGCAACCGGTGGTGGGCACGCGCGCGTGGACGGCATCGCCGTTCCACGGCGTCGGACGCCGAGGTCCCCCAAGTCACGGCCGACGCGGGCGCCGTGGGTGCCGTGATGAACGGCAGCGCGCCCCCGCCCGCTCCGGCCTCGGGCGGCTCGGCCGCGCCGCCGTCGACCGGACCCGGCCCTGGCCCCGGACCAGGATCTGGATCTGGGGCCGGACCTAGGGCCGAGGAGCGGTACGACGCGGACGCCGAGTACCCGGTCTTCGCCCGCGCTCCGGTCGACGAGGAGTACGTCGCCTCGTCGTTCCTCCCACCGGGAGCGAGTCCGCCGGAAGCAAAGCCACCGGAAGCGGGTCCGCCGCCCGCGGAACCCACGCCCGGGCCGCCGACGGAGGCACGCGCGGCGCCTGCGCGAGCCGCGCCGGAGGCGCAACAAGGACCGGTCGCCGATCGGACCGGCGACAGTAGTGACAGTCAAGACAAAAATGTACGAACAGGAGTAGACGTAATGAACCTGGAAGCCTCGCTCAAGGAAGCCATGAACATCGAGGGCGCGATCGGTGTCGCGCTCATCGACTACAACAGCGGGATGCCGCTGGGCACGCTCACCTCGGTGTCGGACCTGGACCTCGACATCATCGCCGCCGGCACCACGGACTTCGTCCGGGCGAAGATGCGCACGCTCGAGCTCATGCGTCTCGACGAGCCGATCGAGGACATCCTCGTCACGCTGGTCACCCAGTACCACGTGATCCGTCCGGTCACCTCGCGGTCGGGCAAGGGCCTGTTCATGTACCTGATGCTCGACAAGACCCGCGCCAACCTCGCGCTGGCCCGCCACAAGCTCACCCGCATCGAACGCGAACTCGAGGTCTGAGGGGCGGCCCGCTCAGAACAACGCTGCCGAGCGGGCGGCAGGACTTGAGTATCACTTATACGCGGCGTCCTGCCGCCCGATCGGCAGCGTTGCCCTGAGCGGGCTCCAGGTCACTGCAAATGCAAACAGCGATGCCCGGCAGCCAACGGCTGCCGGGCATCGCTGTTTCAGAGAACGTGCTGGCCGTACATCTCGCCCAGGGGGTCGGCGATGAGTTCTATGCGGGCGCCGTCGGGGTCGCGGAAGTAGACGGAGACGCCGCTGTGCACGGCGTGCTCGACGCCCGAATCGCGCAGCTTGCGGACCAGGTACTCCCACTTCTCCGGCTCCACCGAGATCGCCACGTGGTGGAGACCACCCAACACCTCGGCGTACGGCCCGACGTCGAGCCCGGGGAAGTCGAAGAACGCCAGCAGGTTGCCGTTGCCGATGTCGAAGAAGAAGTGCGACGACCCGGGGTAGTCGCGGTTCTCGATCAGCTCGGTGAGCGGGAACTCCAGCAGATCCTGGTAGAACCAGATCGTCCGCTCGACGCTGCTGCTGATCAGCGCGGTGTGGTGCAGTCCACGCGCCGACGACGCCGGGCGCACCCCGTCGGGCTGCAGGTACGTGTCACGGAGCAATCCACGCTGCTTCTCGATTGCGGCCAGATCCGTCATGATCGCTCCCCGAGCGTCGTGTGCATCTCCCAGACGAGTATCTCGGCCGGTTCGCCCGTGGTCACGCGCAGGCCGCCCGCGGCGGTCGCGCGCACAGCGTCGCCCTGAGCAAGAAGGCCCGCGTTTTCCAGCTCAACCGCACCACTGGCGACGAAGACGTGCAGGTACGGCGCGTCCGGTAGCTGCACGGACGTGCCCGGCCGTAGCCGGGCCGCGGAGAGCGCGGCGTCTTTCTGCTTGATGCGGACCGCAGCCGCGTGCCTCGGAAGGCCGGACGCGACCGGCGTCAGTTCTCCGGTCAGCAGTTCGGACGCGATGTCGGCCTGCTCGTAGCCGGGGTCGATCCCGGCCTCGTCGGGCGTGACCCAGGCCTGGACGAACCGCACCGGCTCGGCCGAGTCGTTCTTCTCCGAATGCAGGACGCCGCGGCCGGCGCTCATCCGCTGGGCGAGCCCGGGGTGGATGACGCCGGAGTTGCCCATCGAGTCCGCGTGCGCCAGCGACCCTTCCAGCACCCACGTCACGATTTCCATGTCGCGGTGCGGGTGGGTGTCGAAGCCGGCGCCCGGGCGGACGACGTCGTCGTTGTGGACGACCAACAGCCCGTGGTGGGTGTTGTCAGGCTGGTAGTGCACGCCGAACGAGAACGAGTGCCTGGAATCCAGCCACTCGGTCTCCGTCCGGTCGCGGGACGCGGACCGACGGACGTCGATCTTCGATTGCATGCGCCCCAGTAAATCCTGGGTCAGGCGTTCTTGATCGCCGAGACCTCGAACTCCAGCGTGATCTTGTCGCTGACGAGCACGCCACCGGTCTCGAGCGCGGCGTTGAAGGTGATTCCGAAGTCGCCACGGTTGATCGTCGCAGAGCCCTCGAAGCCGATTCGGGTGTTGCCGAACGGGTCCTTCGCAGCGCCCTCGAAGGCGAACGGGATCGTGATCGACTTCGTCACGTCCTTGATCGTCAGGTCGCCGGTCACCTCGTAGTTGTCGGCGTCGTTCGCGCGGACCGAGGTCGTGACGAACGTGATCTCCGGGTAGGTCTCCGGGTCGAGGAAGTCGTTCGTGCGCAGGTGGCCGTCGCGCTGCTCGTTGCGGGTGTCGACGCTGGCGGACTTGATCGTGATCTTGGCGGACGACTTCTCCGGGTTGTCACCGTCGACGACGGCCGAGCCCTCGAACTCGTTGAACGAGCCGCGGACCTTCGTGACCATCGCGTGGCGGGCGACGAAGCCGATCCGGGTGTGGGCCGGGTCGAGGGTGTACTCGCCGGACAGGTCGGACAGGGCGAAGGCGGGGGCGGTCATGTCGAACTCCTTCAGAGGTAACTTGTTGATGCTTCAAGTACGCTAGGCCAAACTTGGATGATGTGTCAACTATTCCCGGGTAAAGTGGTGACCATGACAGACACCCGGTGGCTCGACGCCGACGAACAGCGGGCTTGGCGCCGGTACCTGCGCATGCACGCCGAGCTCACGACCCGGCTGGCACGCCAGCTGCAGACCGACTCCGACCTCTCGATGGCCGACTTCGAGGTGCTGGTGAACCTCACCGACGTACCTGAGGGGCGGATCCGGGTCACGGAACTGGCCAAGTCGCTCCAGTGGGAGAAGAGCCGGCTGTCCCATCACTTTTCGCGCATGGAGAAGCGCGGTTTAGTAGTTCGGGAGAACTGCCCGAGTGATGCTCGCGGCGCGTTCGTCGTCCTCACCCCGGATGGACGGTCGGCGATCGAGGCCGCGGCCCCCGGCCACGTGGAGACGGTGCGCCGGTTGATGTTCGACGGTCTCACCGCCGAGCAGGTCGAGGCGCTCGAGTCGATCGCCGACGTCGTCCTGGATCGCATCGGCCGCGACGAGGCCGAGGACGTGCGCTCCGCGTAAGCCGGAGCCGCCGGGGCAGAATGGGCGCAGAGCGCCGGGGCCGGGGTGGCGCTGACGAGAGGAGCGGTTGGTGCTGAAGTTCGGGTACAAAGCATCGGCGGAGCAGTTCGGTCCGCGGGAGTTGCTCGACTACGCCGTCCACGCCGAGAAGGCGGGCTTCGATTCGGTGTGGGTTTCCGACCACCTGCAGCCGTGGCGGCACGACGACGGCCACGCGCCGAACGCGATCGCCTGGCTGGGTGCGCTCGGCGCTTCGACCGAGCGCGTGCAGATGGGCACCAGCGTGCTGACGCCGACGTTCCGCTACCACCCGGGTCTGATCGCCCAGGTCTTCGCGACGCTCGGGCTGCTCTACCCGGATCGGGTGATCCTCGGGGTCGGCTCCGGTGAGTCGATGAACGAGGTGCCGCTGGGCGTCGAGTGGCCGGACAACAAGGAGCGCTTCGCCCGGCTCAAGGAAGCCATCGAGATCATCAAGCTGCTCTGGGCCGAGGACCGGGTCGACTACGAGGGCCGGTTCTGGAAGCTCGACAAGGCGACGGTCTACGACAAGCCCTCGACGCCTGTGCCGCTCTACGTCGCCGGGTCGGGGCCCGCGGCCACGCGGATGGCCGGCCGGATCGGCGACGGGTACATCACGACGTCGGGCAAGGCTCCGGAGCTCTACACCGACAAGCTGCTGCCTGCGCTGAACGAGGGCGCGGAGAAGGCCGGTCGCAACGTTCAGGACCTCGACCTGATGATCGAGGTCAAGGTGTCGTTCGATCCCGATAAGGCCAAAGCGCTCGAAGACACCCGGTACTGGGGTGCCCTCGCGCTCAAGCCCGAAGAGAAGAGCGACGTCGAGGACCCGATCGAGATGCAGCGGCTGGCCGACGCGCTGCCCACCGAGCGCACCGCGTCGCGGTTCATCGTCTCCGACGAGCCGGAGGAGCACGTCGCGGCGATCAAGCGGTACATCGATCTGGGCTTCACCCACCTCGTGTTCCACGCGCCCGGCCCCGACCAGGCACGTTTCCTCGACCTGTACGGCGAGCAGATCCTCCCGCTGCTGCGCAAGCAGGGCTGACGCACTGTCCACTGTGCCGGCGCGATTGAACGCGCCGGCACGGGGAATGACTCCCGTCACTTCTGAACGCGCTGAGTGCTAGCCCTGTCGGTTACATTCAGACGTCGGAGTCGCACTCAATGTGGCCTCTGGGCCGCATCTGATCGAGGTGAGGGGCGTGAGCGACGCGCGTCGGCGATTCGTGATCTCGCACGTCGGCCGGGATCGGCCGTGGGCGGAGTGGATCGCGGCCCGACTCGCTGACGCGAGTTCGTCCGACACCGTCGAAGTCCGGTTGGCCGGATGGGGCTGGGAAACCGGTCAGCCGTTGCCCGAGGCACTGCACGACTGCCTTCTCGACGCCGATGGGCCGGTCGAGCGGGTCGTGCTGGTCTTCTCCGCGTCGCTGGTGGAAGCCCACGAGTACGTCGACAACGGGAAGTCCGATCTCTCGTTGCTCGGCAGGGTCGTTCCGGTGCGGGTGGAGCCCGTCACCGTGCCGGAGCCCTGGTCGGGTGTGGCCGGTGCGACGCTGTACGACGCGTCACCGGCTGCGGCCGCAGAGCGCGTGATCGCAGCCGTACTCGGCCACTCGACCAGGCCGGCTCCATCCGCTCCGGGCGGTGCGGCCGGTGGCGCACTGGCGCCCGCCGCAACTCGGTCGAGGTTGCCGGGGCACCGCCCGGACGTCTGGAACGTCCCGGCGCGCGAGGGCGCCTTCGTCGGGCGTGACGACGCGCTGACCCGCCTGCGGACGGCCCTGAGCGCGGACGGTCGGGTCGCGGTGGAGGGCCGCTTCGGGATGGGCGGGGTCGGCAAGACCCGGCTCGCGCTGGAGTACGCGCACCGCTTCGGCGCCGACTACGACCTGGTCTGGTGGATCCCCGCCGACCGCCCGGTGCTCGTCGGAGACCAGTTCGCGGCCCTGGCGATCCGATTGGGACTCGTCGGCCCGGCGACCGACACCGGCACCGCGGCCACCGTGGCGCGCACCTATCTGCGCCGGAACACCAACTGGCTGGTGGTTTTCGACAACGCGGAGTCGGCCGAGTCGCTGGCGCCGTGGCTGCCCGGCGGCGAGGGCCACACGATCATCACCTCACGGACGTCGGGGTGGGCACCGGTCGCGGCGACGCTCGAGGTCGACCTGTTCAGCCGCGCCGAGTCGATCCAATTGCTGCGTGGCCACGATCCGGGGCTGAGCGCGATGGAGGCCGGCCGGTTGGCTCCGGTGCTCGGTGACCTGCCGCTCGCCGCCGTGCTCGCGGCCGGCTACCTGGTGGAGACCGACACCCGGCCCGCCGACTACCTCACCGAACTCGCCCAGCACGTCGCGTACGTGCTCGACGAGCAGCGGTCGGTGAACTATCCGCACGCGCTGGCCGGGGCGATCTCGACCGCGACGAGTTGGCTGGCCAACCGCGATCCGGTCGCGTTGGCGCTGGTGCGGGTCTGTGCGTTCCTCGCTCCGCGTCCGGTTCCCGTCGGCCTGCTCGGTCTCGCCGATCCCAATCTCTCCGACGTGGGGGATCGCTGGTTCCGTCGCCACCCGCTGGCGGCGCTGGAGGGGATCGCGGACGGGAGCGCGGTGCTCGAGCGGAGCGTCGAGCGGTTGCAGCGGCTCGGGCTCGTGCAGGTCGAGCGGCGCAGCCGGTTCGGCGTCGCGATCGACGATCCGCTCAACGTGTCGCACGGCGTCGTGACGCTGCACCGGCTGGTCGCCGCGATCCTGCGTGACCAGCTCGGCGCCGATCGCCGGGACGCGGTACGCACCCATGTCGACGGTCTGATCGCCGCCGCCGACCCCGGTGACCCCACCGACACGCAGCGCTGGGCCGCCTGGACCCTGCTCCTCCCGCACCTCTACGCGGCCGATCCGGCGCACTCCGACCACGGCGGGCTGCGGGCGACAGCGGTGTCGGCCGCGCGGGTGCTGCTCGCCCGCGGTGACGTCCGGTCGGCGCGGGATCTGGCCGACCAGCTGCACCGCCGCTGGCTCGACCGGCTCGGCCCCGACGACGAGGACACGCTGCGCGCCGCTCGCTGCCTGGCGCAGACCCTGCGGACGCTCGGCCGGTTCGAGGCCGCCCAGGAGCTCGACGTCGATCTGCTGCGTCGTCGCCGGGAGACGCTCGGCGAGGACCACTCCGACAGCCTGTCGGCCGCCACGGATCTCGCCGACGACGCGTGGGGGCTCGGTGACGTCGGTCTCGCGCGCCAGCTCGACGAGGAGATCCTCGCGAGCCGCCGGCGAGTGCTGGGGGAGTCGCATCCCAGTGCGATCGAGTCGGCCCGCCGGCTCGCGCGTGACCTCGCGGCGCTGGGTGAGGCGAAACGCGCCGAAGAGCTGCGCACCTGGGTGGAACACACGGAGACCACTCACCGTGACGCGGGCTGAGTAACGTCGTCCGTCAATACCGGAGTGCCGGGCCTTGAAGCTGCCGGCTCGCCGGTTCGTGGAGCCACCGGCGAGCCGGCTCTCGAACCGAGAGCGATCGTGGTGCCCGGCGTTCGGTTCCCGGGTGCGGTGCGAACCCCGGCGTCGTTCTGGGACCTGCTCGACGCGGGCGCTCGGGTATTGGCGAGGTCCCCGCGGGCCGCTGGGAGCAAGTCAGCGACGAGCCCCTGTCCGTTCCGCGGTGGGGTGGGTTTCTCGCTGACGTGAGCCGCCCGGATCACGCCGCGCGAGGCCCGATCGGAACGTTGAGGTAGCGCAGAGAAAGCCAAGATAGAGCTCGTCGCGATCCATTTCAGGCCGCTGACTCGAGTGCCAAGTCGCGCTGCATGGACGGTGAGGCCACATTGACGACGGTGTCGTCGAGCGACGTGACAAATGCGGCCAGCGCAATTGGCACCAGCACCACACGAGAAGGCACCGGGCGTCCTCCTTGTCGGGTGGAGTGGTCACAAGTGACCCACTGCGCCCCGACCGGCACGTCATCCTGGCAGGAAGATCGCCATGAAGTGGTCGTTCCGGAGATATCGCCGCGCACGACGGGCGCGTTGCAAAACGTCGACCAGAAAGCTCTGAATGGAGGAAGAAACGGCGGAAGAGCCTAACGCAGAGTATTTACGAGAAAATTCGGAGCGTTTCGGTAATTCATGGTACCGACACCATTTCCGGTTCCGGCCGCGTAACCTCTCTGTTGACAGTTGCAACGCGTCGTTAATACTCTGCCGTTTAGTGTCAATTACTGTCCGTGCTCGGATGGAGGTGGCCTGGTGTCGCAATTAGCGGTGCGGCCGGGTGCGTTCGAGCCCTGGTCCGGGCTGCCGGCCGAGTTGGCGGAAGTCATCAAGCCGGAACTCGGCACGCTGGCCGAGGAGATCGTCGAGGCGGTCCGCGAGGGGATCCCCGAGTTCGGCCGGTCGATGGGGGAGTCCTACGAGTACGTGATCCGGGTCGGCGTCGAGCGGGCGCTGACGCAGTTCGCCGACAAGGTAGGAGACCCGAACCTCGAGGTCGACGACTGGGACGCCGTCCACCGCAAGCTGGGTTACGGCGAGTTCCAGCAGGGCCGCAGCCTGGATGCGCTGCAGGCCGCGTACCGGCTCGGCGCCCGGGTCGCCTGGCGTCGTCTGGCCGACGCGGGGCTGCGGCTCGACCTGCCCGCGCCGCTGTTGTTCCAGCTGGGCGAGGCAGTGATCGCGTACGTCGACCAACTGGCCGCGCTCTCGGTCGAGGGTTACGCCGAGGCGCAGGCGCATGCCGCCGGTGCGCGCGAGCGGCGTCGGCGCCAGTTGATGCAGATGCTGCTGTCCGATCCGCCGCCCTCCGCGGCGGCGATCGCCGACATGGCCAAGACCGCGCGGTGGTCAGTGCCCGAGCGGCTGGTCGCGATCGCGCTGGAGCCGCGCGCCGACGACCGGGAGCTGACGCTGCCCGATCTCGGCCCCGCAGTGCTCATCGACCTGGAGGGCAGCGAACCCTGCCTACTGGTGCCGGAGACGCAGCTCGAACGCACCGAAGCGGCGCTGCGCTCGGTGCTGCGCTCCTCTCGCGCGGCCATCGGTCTGCCGGTGGCGGTGCCCGACGCGCGGCGGTCGCTGCGCTGGGCCCGGCGCGCGCTGGCGTTCCTGCGCCGCGGCACGCTGAGCAACCAGCAGGTCGTCCGTACCGCCGATCATCTGTCCACGCTGCTGCTGCTCGCCGACGAAGCGCTGGTCGAGGTGTTCGCCGAGCGTCGCCTGGCGCCGTTGCGGCAGCTCACCGTCAAGCAGCAGGCGCGGCTGAGCGAGACGCTGCTCGCGTGGCTGGAGACCCGCGGTGGCGCGCCGGAAGTGGCGTCGCGGCTACAGGTGCACCCGCAGACCGTTCGGTACCGCCTGCGGCAGCTCGAGGCGCTGTTCGGCGAGCAGTTGCACGATCCGGACTCGCGGTTCGAGCTGGAGTGCGCCCTCCGCGCGCTGGCCGTCGTGAAGGCGCCCAGCGCGGACTAAGCGGGAGCCAGGACCTCGGCGACTTTCGCCAGCAGGCTCCGCCGGGTGAATGGTTTCTCCACCAACGTCACGTCCGGGCCGATCGTTCCCTTTGACGTCAGCAGGGGCTGGGCGAACCCGGACATGAACAGCACCCGCATCGACGGCCGTTCGAGCCGGAGCCGGCGGGCCACTTCCTGGCCGGACAGACCCGGCATCGTGACATCGGTGAGCAGCAGGTCGATCGAGCCCTCGTAGGCGCTCGCCAGCTGGGCCGCCTCGTCGCCCGACCCGGCCGACAGCACCGCGTACCCGCCGCGCCCGAGGATGATCTCGATCGACTTGCGCAGGTCGGGCTCGTCGTCGACGACCAGCACGGTGCGTTCGGGTTTCGCCTCCTCCGCGGGCGCCGAGGGATTCTGCGCCCCGGGCCGCGCCGACGGTTCGCCGGACGACGCCGGCAACAGCACGGTCACCGACGTGCCCCACCCCGGCCGGGACCGCAGGTACACGTGGCCGGCGGCCTGCGACACGATCCCGTACACCGAGGCCAGGCCCAGCCCGGTGCCCTGGCCCTCGGGTTTCGTCGTGTAGAACGGCTCGAACGCGCGCTCGGCCACCTCCGGCGGCATGCCGGTGCCGGTGTCGGTGACGCGCAGCTGCACGTACCGGCCGTCGGTGAGCCCGTAGCGCGCGGCCTGCGCGGAATCGAGAGCGACGTTCACCGCGTCGATCTGCAGCGTGCCGCCCTTCGGCATCGCGTCGCGGGCGTTCACCGCGAGGTTCACCAGCACCTGCTCGATCCGGCCCGGGTCGGCGGTGACCGGCCAGAGGTCCGGGTCGCTGCTCGTCGACACCCGGACGTCGGCGCCGAGCGTTCCCGACAGCAGGCGCACGACGTCGCCCATGGCCTCACTGAGCAGGAAGACCTGCGGACGCACCACCTCGCGCCGACCGAACGCGAGCAACTGTTTGGTCAGGCGCGAGCCACGCTCGGCGGCCTGCTGCATCTGTTCGACGGCGCGCCGGGCGCCGGCGAGCCTGTCGTCGCTGCTGTTGCCGGCCGCAAGGCCGGACAGGTCTTCTTCGGCGATCGACGCGTGGCTCAGGATGATCGCCAGCACGTTGTTGAAGTCGTGGGCGACGCCGCCGGCCAGCTGGCCGAGGCTGTCGAGCCGCTGCGAGCGCTGCAGTTCGTTCTCCAGCCGCACCCGCTCGGCCTCGCCCTCCAGGCGGGCGGTGATGTCGTGCACGGTGACGGCGATCAGGAGGCCGTCTTCGGTGAGCAGTGACGACAGCAGGATCTCGGCTGGGAACACGGTGCCGTCCCGGCGGTACCCGGCCAGGCGGGTCGGCTCCGAGACGGCGTCCCGCGGATCGTGGTGGGACTCGGCGGCCACTGCTTTCTGCGCGTCCGGCAGCAGGGTCTCGATCTGTTCGCCGATCAGGTCGTCGACGAGATAACCGAACGTGCGTGCGGCCTCGGTGTTCGCCATTCGGATCCGACCGTTCACGTCCACGCCGACGATCGGGAGCGGGGTCGCGTTGAGCAGCCAGCGGAACTTGGCCTCGGCGCGCTCGGAGTCGGAGAGGTCGCGGGCGGCGTACGCCATGCCGGCGATGCCACCGTGCGGTCCGACGATCGGCGACGCGGAGACGCTCACCGCCACCCGTCGGCCGTCCGACCGGACTATCTGACCGTCGGGGATGTGCACGGTCTCGCCCTCGAGCACCTTGGTGAGCGTCTCGGTGACCAGATCCGCGTGCACCGGCTCGACGAACGTGCTGATCGGGCGGCCGATCATCTCGTCGGCGGTCCAGCCGTAGACGCGCTCGGCGGCCGTGTTCCAGGACGTGATCGTCCCGTCGGTGGAGGCGCTGACGATCGGCGCGTGGGCGTGTTCGACGATCGCGGAGAGCCACCGCATGCGCTCGACGGCCCGGTTGCGCTGGCCGAGGTCGCGGATCGCGACGGACGTGAGTTGCCCTTCGGGCGTGTCCATCTGTGTCAGCGACAGCTCGGCATGGAACTCGGAGCCGTCCTTGCGGCGGCAGGCCATCTCGACGCCGCCGGTGATCTCCCCGAGCTCGGCGGGCTCACGCAGCAGATCGTCGAGGGGGCGCAGAGACAGCTCGTCCCAGCTGTAGCCGAACAGGTCCTCGGCACCGGAGTTGGCCTGGGTGATGCGGCCGTCGGGGTCGATCGCGACGATCGCAGGGGGCATCTCTTGGACACCGTGTTCGGTCACGCCGCCCCCATATCGCTGCAGTTTCTACCGTTACGAGCGGATTGTAGCTTTTGGCGCGCTGCGCGCAGCTGTGCAAGCCTTCGCTCGTGAGTGCGGACGCCGTGGCGGAGCTGGTTTCGGAGCACGGCCGGGTCGTTCGCGAGGTGGTGCTCGCGCTGGGGGAGCGGGGGTGGACGCTTGCTGATCTCGTGCGGGAGTTCGCCGTGCCCAGGCGGACGGTGGAAGAGGTACTGACCGCTGTCGGCGACGATCTGGCGCCCGGTGAGCTCCTGCGGATCCAGGGTGATCGGGTGGCGTCGTACCGGGAGCGGTTCGGCTCGGTGGCCACCGAGCTGGCGGATCCGCTGGGGCCGGCCCTGGCAACTGCCGGTGACCTGCTGGCCGAGGTGGGCCGGTTGCGGGCGGCGGCACCACCGCCTCGGCGGGCTCTCGACCATGTGGCGGCCACCCCGGAGACCGCGGTGCGCCGCGCCCTCTGGCTCGACGCGCACTTCGACCTCGACGGCGCGCACCTGCTGTGCGTCGGCGACCACGATCTGACCGCGCTCGCGACCTGCCTGCTGCGTCCCGGGCTCACCGCGACAGTGGTCGACGTCGACGAGCGGCTCCTCGCGTACGTCGACTCGGTCGGGCTCGGAATTCGGTGCGTGTTCGGTGACCTGCGGTTCGGGCTCCCCTCGGTTGCCGCCGGGCGGGCCGGGATCGCGTTCACGGACCCGCCGTACACCCCCGACGGCATCGGGCTCTTCCTCGAACGGGCGATCGAGGGGCTCGCACCTGGCGGCCGGATCCTGCTCGCGTACGGCTTCTCGCCGCGGACGCCCGCGCTGGGGCTGGCGGTCCAGCGCACGTTCGGCGAGCTGGAGCTCGCCGTGCAGGCGCAGTGGCCGGCGTTCTCCCGGTACGTCGGTGCGCAGGCGATCGGTAGTGCCAGCGACCTGTACCTCTTGCTCCCGACGAGCAGGGCGCGCCGGAAGGGCCGCGTCAAGCCGACGATCTACACCCACGGCGAACAGTCCGCCGAAGCCACCGCCACCCTCGACCCTGTCCTCGCCACCACCCTGCTGTCTTCCGCGTCGGGCCCAGATCGTCTACCCGTCCTGGGCGTGACCCCCGTCCCCGGCACTCTGGCCCCCGCCACCGCTCTCGGCGCCGCGGCCGGTCGAGCCGCGCCGGGCGGTGCGGCCGCGGGCGGTGCGGTCACGGGCGGTGCGGTCACGGGCGGAGGGGGCGCGAGCTCGGGGGCCCTGAGCGGGGAACGGGCGCTCGGGGCGGTGTGGAGCGGTGGCGTGCCGGGGCCGGCGCGGGCGGGCGCGGTCGCGGTGGATGCGTCGGCTGACCCGGGTGCCTGGTTGCTGCGGATACTGCTCGCTGTCGACGCCCAGCGAGTCGCCGTCGCGGTCGCGAACAACCACCCCGACCTGGCCGACGCGGCAGGTCAAAAAGCCCTCGCCGACCTCGTCGCACCGAAATGGTCCCTGCGGTTCCGTCGCAGCACGCCGGGCCCCGCCGCCGCGATCGTGGAGGCGGTGACAGCGCCCACCGCGGACGACCCGGGCGATCGCCTCGTCCGCCACGTCCTCGACCGCGCCCACGGCCGCCTGGTCAACGTCTGGCGCGACGGCCTGGTCACCCATGCCGAGTTGAGCAAGCCCGACGCCGCCACATGCGTCGCGAACTTCCTCCCCGCCGCCGCGGGGGAGGGCTCCGCCGCGCCGAGCCCCGGCGGGCTCGAGGGGGAGGGCACGCTCATGGAGATCCCGCGGCACCGCCTGGCGCCGCTCCTCGCGGCCATCCGCGCCTCCGCCCACGCGGATTGACAGGAAGCCGTCCGCCACCAGGGGGCGGGCTCGACGATTTCCTGGCAATCCGCGCCGCGACGGAGCCCCGAACGGGCCCGCTTCCGCACCGAGCGGAACTGCGCCCTGAGAACGGGATTTTTCTGACACGACGACGCTAGGTAGACCCCCGCCGTTTTGAACGGGAGAGACGGACTATTCTGCTCGCAAGGCTTGCCAGCCGCGGGCCAGCACCAGGCCCAGCGACGCCGATCTGCCAGGAGGGTCCGGCTGTGACCATCGAAGCCGAACGCATCGAACCGGAACCGATCGTGAGCCGGCCATGGCCGGTGCGCGAGTCGGCGAAGGGCAGCGCGTTGGCCCGGATCATCCGGACGACCGACGCGAAGCAAATCGGCATCATGTACCTGATCACGTCGTTCTTCTTCTTCGCCGCGGCCGGCGTCATGGCGCTGCTCATGCGCGCCGAGCTGGCCCGGCCGGGGCTGCAGTTCCTGTCGAACGAGCAGTACAACCAGCTGTTCACGATGCACGGCTCGGTGATGCTGCTGCTCTTCGGCACGCCCCTGGGCTTCGCGTTCGCGAACTTCCTGGTGCCGCTGCAGATCGGCGCGCCCGACGTGTCGTTCCCGCGGTTGAACGCGTTCGCGTACTGGGCGTTCGCCTTCGGCGGTCTGATGGTGCTCTCGGGCTTCCTGACGCCGGGCGGTGCCGCCGACTTCGGCTGGTTCGCCTACGCGCCGCTGAACTCCGAGATCAACTCGCCGGGTGCCGGCGCCGACCTCTGGATCGTCGGCTTCGCGATCTCCGGTCTGGGCACGATCCTCGGTGCGGTCAACATCATCACGACGATCCTGACGATGCGCGCGCCGGGCATGACGATGTTCCGGATGCCGATCTTCACCTGGAACATGCTGGTCACCAGCCTCCTCGTGCTGATGGTCTTCCCGATCCTGACCGCCGCGTTCTTCGGCCTGCTGGCCGACCGGCATCTCGGGGCGCACGTCTACGACGCCGACACCGGTGGGCCGATCCTCTGGCAGCACCTGTTCTGGTTCTTCGGGCATCCAGAGGTCTACATCCTCGCCCTACCGTTCTTCGGCATCATCACCGAGATCATCCCGGTGTTCAGCCGCAAGCCGCTGTTCGGCTACAAGGGCCTGGTGGGCGCTACGGTCGCCATCGCGGCGCTGTCGATGACCGTGTGGGCGCACCACATGTTCGTCACCGGCGCGGTGCTGCTGCCGTTCTTCAGCTTCCTCTCGTACCTGATCGCGGTGCCCACGGGCATGAAGTTCTTCAACTGGATCGGCACGATGTGGCGAGGTCAGTTGACGTTCGAGACGCCGATGCTGTTCGCGGTCGGGTTCCTCGTGACGTTCCTCTTCGGTGGTCTGACCGGTGTTCTGCTGGCCAGCCCGCCGGTGGACTTCCACGTCTCGGACAGCTACTTCGTGGTGGCGCACTTCCACTACGTGCTGTTCGGCACGATCGTGTTCGCCGCGTTCGGTGGGATCTACTTCTGGTTCCCGAAGATGACCGGGCGGATGCTCGACGAGCGTCTCGGCAAACTGCACTTCTGGTTGACGTTCATCGGGTTCCACACCACGTTCCTGGTGCAGCACTGGCTCGGTAACGAGGGCATGCCCCGGCGGTACGCGGACTACCTGGCCAGCGACGGGTTCACCACCCTGAACACGATCTCCACGATCGGCGCGTTCATCCTGGGTATCTCGACGCTGCCGATCATCTGGAACATCTGGAAGTCGTACAAGCTGGGTCGGGTCGTGACCGTTGACGACCCGTGGGGGTACGGGGGCGGCCTCGAGTGGGCGACGTCCTGCCCGCCGCCGCGGCACAACTTCATCGAACTGCCGCGCATCCGCTCGGAGCGCCCCGCATTCGACGTGAAGTTCCCCCACCTGGCCCCCTGGGCCAACGAGGTGAAAAATCCTCAGCAGCCTCCGATCAACGCTTGACGCAATCACCGAAATGGCCGGCCCCTCACGGGGCCGGCCATTTGCGTGGAGTGGCTCACACGGGACGGGTCGGGTTCAGCGTGACGAGCGCTGGCGTTCTACGGTGAGTTAACGCCACCGCATTACCACCAGCCGCGGAACCGGAGCGATGACTCACAGCACGCGTGCCCTGCTCACCGTCACGGGCGCCGACCGACCCGGCGTCACCGCGGCCCTCTTCTCCACGCTGGCGACGCTCGAACTCGAGGTCCGCGACGTCGAACAGGTCGTGATCCGCGGCCAGCTCCTCCTCGGCGTCTCGGTGGAGCTGCCCTCCGCCGACGACCTGCCGGCGGTGAAGGACAAGGTCTCGAACCTGGGCCGCGCCCTCGGCGTCTGGATCGAGGTCGCCCTCGCCCCCACCCCCGACGCGCCGATGACCCGCCGTCAGGAAAAACCGCACCACGTCACTGTGCTCGGCCGCCCCCTCACCGCCTCTGCGGTCGCGGCGATCGCATCCGGCATCAGCGACCTGGGCGGCAACATCGACGCGATCACCCGCCTCTCCAAGTACCCGGTCACCAGCCTCGAACTCCGCGTCTCGGGGGTCGAGAACGCCCCGCTGCGCAGCATGCTCTCCGCTGTCGCCACCGACCACCTCATCGACGTCGCCGTGGAGCGCAGTGGGCTCTCCCGACGCGCCAAGCGGCTCGTCGTGTTCGACGTCGACTCGACGCTGATCACCGGCGAGGTGATCGAGATGCTCGCCGCGCACGCCGGCCCCGAGGCCGAGGCGGAGGTGGCCGCCGTGACGGCCGCCGCCATGCGCGGCGAACTCGACTTCGCCGACTCTCTGCACCAGCGCGTCAAAGCCCTCGAGGGCCTCGACGCGGTCGTGCTGGAGAAGGTCCGCAGCGAGGTGAAGCTGACGCCGGGCGCCCGCACGCTGGTGCGCACGCTCAAGCGCATGGGCTTCCTCTGCGGCATCGTGTCCGGAGGCTTCACCCAGGTCACCGACCACCTCGTCGACCTGCTCGGGCTGGACTACGCGGCGGCGAACACGCTCGAGGTCGTCGACGGTGTCCTCACCGGGCGCGTGATCGGCGACATCGTCGATCGGCCCGGCAAGGCGACAGCGCTGAAGAACTTCGCCGTGGCGGCTGGCGTGCCGATGGCCCAGACCGTCGCGGTCGGCGACGGCGCCAACGACATCGACATGATCAGCGCTGCGGGCCTCGGCATCGCGTTCAACGCGAAACCGGCGCTGCGCGAGGTCGCCGACACCGCGCTGAACCAGCCCTACCTCGACGCTGTCCTGTTCTTCCTCGGCGTCTCCCGCGAAGAGATCGACGAGGTCGACGAAGACTAGAGCTCGCGGGCCAGGACCGCCGCCTGGGTGCGGCTCCGCAGCCCCAGTTTGGCCAGGATGCGGCTGACGTGGGTCTTGGTGGTCGCCTCCGCCATGTCCAGGGCGAGAGCGATCTCCGCGTTCGACAGGCCCCCGCCGAGATGGTCGAGCACCTCCCGCTCGCGGGGCGTCAGCTTCTCCAGCCCCGCCGGCGGTTCCACAGTGCGCACCGCGCCGCGCGCGAACGCGTCGATGAGCCGACGCGTGACCCGCGGCGCCACCATGCCCTCTCCGGCGGCCACGAGCCGCACCGCGGCGATCAGATCCGCCGCCTCGGTGTCCTTGAGCAGGAACCCCGCAGCACCGGCCCGCAGCGCGCCGAACACGTATTCGTCGAGGTCGAACGTCGTCAGCACCAGAACGTCCGCCAGGCCTTCGGCGACCAGCGCCGCCGTCGCGCCGATCCCGTCGAGCTTCGGCATCCGTACGTCCATCACGACGACGTCCGGCCGCAGCGAACGGGACAGCTCCACCGCCTGCTGACCGTCCCCCGCCTCACCGACGACCTCGATGTCGGGAGCCGAGGAAAGGATCAGCACCAGCCCGGTCCGCACCGCCGACTGGTCGTCCGCGACCAGCACTCGAATGCTCACAGCGGGATCGAGGCGTGCACACGCCACCGTCCTTCCCGCGGGCCCGCATCCAGGGCACCGCCCACCAGCGCGGCCCGCTCGGCCATTCCGACCAGGCCCGCGCCGCCGGGCAGCGGGAACCCACCACTCAGAGCGAACGGAGTGGCGACGTCGAGCAGCGCGTTCTCGACGGTCAGGGTCAGTGCGTCGGGTCGGTAGCGCACCACGGCTTCTACCGGTTGGCCCGGTGCGTGTTTGCCGGCGTTGACGAGGGCCTCCTGGAGGATGCGGTAGCCGGCGAGTTCCACCGCCGGTGACAGTGGGCGCGCTTCGCCGTCGATCTTCAGCGTCGTCAGCGTGTCCACCTCACGCATACGGTCCACCAGCGCGTCGAGCTGGTCCAGGCGTGCCTCGGCGGGGGAGTCGGCACCCTCACCCGCCCGCAGGACGTCGATCAGGTGACGCATCTCGGCGAGCCCGCTGACGCTGTGCTGGCGGATCAGTTCGATCGACTGGCGGGTCGTGTCGCCGTAGTCGTCCCTCGCCAGCGCGGCGGTCGAGTGCAGGGCGATCACGCTCAGGTCGTTGGCGACCAGGTCGTGCAGATCGCGGGCCACCCGGGTGCGTTCGGCCATCACCGCGGCCCGCTGGTCCAGCTCCGCCAGCCGCGCAGTCTGCTCGGCCCGCTCGCGTTCGGCGGTGGCCCGGAGCTGCTCGGCCGTCGCCCGTTCCTGCTCGGCTGTCGCCCGCTCGCGCTCGGCCGCGGCGGTCTGCCGGTGCCGCCGGACGGTCATCGCGGTGTCCACCGGCAGCACGGTGAACAGCGCCGCCTGGACGCCGAGCAGCACCCCGGTCAGGTTGCCCTCCAGAACCAGCCCGACGCCGGTGAAGATCAGCACCGCGCCGACCGAGCCGATCATCATCGCCCGGCCGACCCGCGCCGAACCCTGCTCGGTGACGACGTACAGCGCGTTGGCCAACACGCAGATCGTCAGCAGGTTCGGCCCGACGAGCCAGTCGACGGTCAACGCGACAGCGGCGATCGCCAGGCTCGCCCACGCGTAGTCGCGCAGGAACAGCAGCGAGAGCGCGGAGGCCCCGAGCGTCGCCACCCCGACCCACGACGTCAGCGGATACCCGAACTGGAACAGCAGCAGGCCGCCGACGAACACGCCGAGCGCCGAGAGGACATCGCGCCCCCGCAGTTCCCACCCGCCCAGCCGCATGACCCGATTCGATCACGCGTCAGAGCTCCGTGCCTCGACTCCACCGACGGTGCGCGCTTGCCCGACGTCCACCGAAGGATGTAGGGACGGAAGCGGGGAACGTCCGCCGGACGGCGTACGGGCAGTTCGTCGCACGGGCCGACGCCGGAGCCCCCGCTCGCCGGGACGCTGGTGAGCATGGTTGCCGTCATCATCGCGTGCGAGGTCGGGTTCTGGGTTCTGCTGGGGGCCGGGCTCGCGGCCAGATACCTGCTACGGCAGAAGACGCTGGGCGCGGTGCTGCTCGTGGCCACCGCGTTCGTCGACCTGGTCGCGCTGATCGCGGCCGTGATCGACCTGCGCGGGGGTGCGACGGCCGACTGGTCGCACGGGCTCGCCGCGCTGTACATCGGGTTCTCGGTGGCCTTCGGCCCGACCCTGGTGCGCTGGGCCGACGAACGCTTCGCGCACCGGTTCGCGGGCGGCCCCCCGCCGACCAAGCCACCGAAGTACGGTCGCGGCCGGGCCGTCTACGAGTGGAAGCTGTGGTTCCGCGCGGTGGTCGCGTGCGCGATCTCCGGTGCGCTGCTGTTCGCCGCGATCCGCCTGGTGGACGACGCCGAGCGCACCGAGGCGCTCGGCGGGACGCTGTCCGTGCTCCCGAGAATCGTGCTCATCTGGGGAATCGTCGCGCTGACCTACACGGTGTTCCCCAAGGCCGCGAAGGTGGTCGGCTAGGCGACGACCGGCTCGCCGACCAGCGTCACTCCGGCCTGCTCGAGTTCGGTCAGCGCACGCTGGGTGGTCGGAGCGGCGACACCCGCGGTGAGGTCGAGCAGGACGGTCGTGGCGAAGCCGTTGCGGGCGGCGTCCAGCGCGGTGGCACGCACGCAGTGGTCGGTCGCGATACCGACGACGTCCACTTCGGTCACGTCGTGCTCGCGGAGCCAATCGGTGAGGTTCTTGCCGTCGGAAGCGCCTTCGAAGCCCGAGTACGCAGCGGCGTACTCGCCCTTGTCGAAGATCGCCTCGACCCGCGCGGTGTCGAAGTTCGGGTGCAGCTCGACGCCACCCGTGCCCACGACCGTGTGCGCGGGCCACGTGTCGACGAAGTCGGGCTGGTCGGAGAAGTGGTGGCCAGGGTCGATGTGGTGATCGCGGGTCGCGACGACGCGGTCCCACTGGCGGGCGTCGGCGGCCAGCGCCGCGGAGATGCCGGTGGCGACACCCGCGCCACCGGTGACGGCGAGCGAACCGCCTTCGCAGAAGTCGTTCTGGACGTCGACGACGATCAACGCACGGGCCATCAGTTACCCCTAACTGAAAATGACAGGGATGGCAGGGTCACCCGCGGAGAGGCTCAGGCCCTCCCACGGAAGCGTCACGAGTGCCTTCTCCAAGTGGTCCCGGGAGGCCGTCAGCGTCGGAGCGTCCGCCGTCCGGACACCGGCACGCACCAGCGGAATCTGCAGCGGACGGTCGTGTTCCCCCAGCTCCGGAGAGCCGAGCGAGACGACTTCCTCGACCGCGGTGCCGGTGGAGCGGTGACGGCGTACGGCGGTCTTGCGGCCGCCGCGGGACGCCTTGTTCTCGCTGCGCTTGGCGACCGGGCGGCCTTCGACCTCGACCAGTTTGTAGACCATTCCGGCAGTGGGGGCGCCGGAGCCGGTGACGACCGACGTACCTGCCCCGTACGCGTCCACCGGAGCAACCGCCAGCGCGGCGATCGAGTACTCGTCGAGGTCGCCCGAGACGACGATGCGGGTGCTGGTGGCCCCGAGCGAGTCCAGCTGCTGGCGCGCCTGCACCGCCAGTACGCCGAGGTCACCGGAGTCGATCCGGACCGCGCCCAGCTGCGGACCGGCCACCTCGATCGCGGTGCGGATGCCCGCGGTGATGTCGTAGGTGTCGACGAGCATCGTGGTGCCGACGCCGAGCGCCGCGAGCTGACCGGTGAACGCGGCCTTCTCCGTGTCGTGCAGCAGCGTGAACGCGTGCGCGCTGGTTCCGGTGGTGGGAATGCCGTAGCGGCGGCCGGCCTCGAGGTTCGACGTCGCGGTGAACCCCGCAAGGTAGGACGCGCGGGCGGAAGCCACCGCCGCTTCCTCGTGCGTGCGGCGCGACCCCATCTCGATCAGCGGCCGGTCACTGGCCGCGATGACCATCCGCGCGGCCGCGGTGGCGATCGCCGAGTCGTGGTTGAGGATCGACAGCGCGAGCGTCTCCAGCAGCACGGCCTCGGCGAACGTGCCGCGGACGGTGAGGATCGGCGACCCCGGAAAGTACAGCTCGCCCTCGGCGTAACCGTCGATGTCACCGCTGAAGCGGTAACTGGCCAGCCATTCCGCGGTCTGGTCGTCCACGGCGCCCGCGCTTCGCAGGAACTCGAGGTCGTCGGCGTCGAATCGGAAGTCGACCAGGGCGTCCAACAGCCGACCGGTGCCACCGACGACGCCGAAGCGGCGCTCCTTCGGCAACCGGCGCGCGAACACCTCGAAGACGCACTCACGGTGGGCCGATCCGTCGCGCAGCGCGGAGGCCAGCATCGTGAGCTCGTAGTGGTCGGTCAGCAGTGCTGTCCCCATGCCCACCAGCGTACGAGCCGCTTCTCGAATACTTGTTGCCCGGGGTTGTTGCGAGAACGTCCAGCGATGGCACGATGGGACTCATGACCGCTCCGATGGTCGCTCCGGCGGAGACGCCGAGCACCGCAGAAAGGCCCGCGCACCAGAAGCCGTGGGTCACTGTCGTCTGGGACGATCCGGTCAACCTGATGTCGTACGTGACCCTCGTCTTCCAGAAGCTTTTCGGCTACGACAAGCCCAAAGCCACCCAGCTCATGCTCGACGTGCACCAGAAGGGCCGCGCAGTCGTGTCCAGCGGTACCCGCGAAAAGATGGAGCTCGACGTCGCTCGGCTCCACTCGCACGGGCTCTGGGCCACGCTGCAGCAGGATTGACATGACCTATGGCTTCACACGTTCGCACAACGCACTGACGCTGCGGCTGAGCGCCGAGGAGGCGCAGGCCGTCGGGTTGGTGGTCGCGCAGGTCGCCGGTCTGATCCAGGCCGGTGACCGGCGCGGTGTCATGAGCCTCGACCTGGGTCCGGGTTCGCTCGGCCGGGCTTCAGAGGCGCCACGGGAACCCTTCGACGTCTTCGACGATTTCGACAAGATCGAGCCCGACCCCGAGGACCTCGAGGTCGAGCTCGTCGAAGACGGTGTCGCGGGGCCGAGCCTCGATCCGGTGCTGGCCCGGCTCTTTCCGGACGGCTACCGGGACGACGCCGAGGCGGCCGCCGAGCTGCGCAGCCTCACCGAGTCCTCGCTGCGCGAGGAGAAGATCGGCAACGCCGGCGTCATCCTCGACGATCTGCCGTTCGAGGGCGGCGAGATCCGCCTGGACGCCGACCGCGCCGAAGCGTGGCTGCTGGCGCTGAACGACGCCCGGCTGATGCTCGGTACCGCGCTGGAGATCGAAGCCGACACCGATCCGCTGGCCGAGTTGGATGCCGCCGCGGGCGCCGACCCGACCGGTGCGCGGGTGCTGGGGTTGTCGCTCTATCAGTTTCTGACCGGATTGCAGGCCAGCCTGGTGGACGCGCTCGACCCGGAGTAGCAAAGCTCACCGCCGTGGGGCGGTCCGCGCTAGGTACGCTGGGCGTCGTGTTGAAACTCGACCGGGCCATTTACGACGCCATCGTGGCGCACGCCCGCCGCGACCACCCCGACGAGGCGTGCGGTGTGGTGGTGGGTCCGGCCGGCAGTGACCAGCCCGTCCGGTTCATCCCGATGCTGAACGCGGCCCGGTCGCCCACGTTCTACGAGTTCGACTCCACGGACCTGTTGAAGCTGTACCGGGAGATGGACGACCGGGACGAAGAGCCCGTCGTCATCTACCACTCCCACACCGCGACCGAGGCGTACCCGTCGCGGACCGACATCTCCTACGCCAACGAACCCGGCGCGCACTACGTGCTGGTCTCGACGCGCGAGGAGGAGACCGTCGAGTTCCGGTCGTTCCGCATCGTCGACGGTGCGGTGACGGAGGAGCCGGTGGAGCTCGTATGACTCCGACTCAGTCATACCTGTTCGCTCACACGCGGGTCGAAGTCGTCTACGACTGTCGTCACCGCTGACTTTCGGCTTCCCGTTCAGTTATTTCCAGGAGTGTTCCATGGCCATTGAAGTTCGCATCCCGACCATTCTGCGCACCTACACCGGCGGCGAGAAGACCGTACAGGGCGAGGGCGCCACACTCGAGGCGCTGATCGGCGACCTCGACGGCAAGTACCCGGGCCTGCGTGGCCGCCTCGTCACCGACGAGGGCTCCCTGCACCGGTTCGTGAACGTCTACGTCAACGACGAGGACGTGCGGTTCACCGGATCGCTGGAGACCGGGCTCAAGGACGGCGACGAGGTCACCGTTCTTCCGGCCGTCGCCGGCGGCTGATAGTTCCGCGGAGGCGTGAACACTCTGGGGGCCTATAGCCCCTCGGAGTGTTCATGCCTCGGGAACGGGAAGGGCTGGAACCATGGCTCGTTACGACTCGTTGCTCGACGCGCTCGGTGACACGCCCCTCGTCGGGCTGCCGCGACTCTCACCCAGCGAGAACGTCCGCATCTGGGCGAAGCTCGAAGACCGCAACCCGACCGGTTCGGTGAAGGACCGCCCGGCGATCTACATGATCACCGAGGCCGAGCGTGAGGGGCACCTGCGCCCCGGCGACACGATCCTCGAACCGACGAGCGGCAACACCGGTATCTCGCTGGCGATGGCCGCGAAGCTCAAGGGCTACCGGCTGATCTGCGTGATGCCGGAGAACACGTCGATCGAGCGTCGTCAGCTGCTCGGCATGTACGGGGCCGAGATCATCCCGTCGCCGGCGGCCGGGGGTTCGAACCAGGCCGTGGCGATGGCCAAGCAGCTGGCCGAGGAGCACCCCGACTGGAAGATGCTCTACCAGTACGGGAATCCGGCGAACGCGCGTGCCCACTACGAGACGACCGGCCCGGAGATCCTGCGCGACTGCCCGACGATCACGCACTTCGTCGCCGGGCTCGGGACGACCGGCACGTTGATGGGTACCGGGCGCTACCTGCGCGAGAAGGTGCCGGACGTGCAGATCATCGCGGCCGAGCCGCGGTACGGCGAGCTCGTGTACGGGCTGCGGAACATCGACGAGGGCTTCGTTCCCGAGCTGTACGACGCCAGCGTGCTCACCACGCGGTTCTCGGTGGGGCCGCGGGATGCGTTGCTGCGCACGCGGCAGCTCATCGAGGTGGAGGGCATCTTCGCCGGTATCTCCACCGGCGCGATCCTGCACGCGGCGCTCGCGGCCGCCCACAAGGCCGTGAAGCTCGAACAGCGCGCCGACGTCGTCTTCATCGTCGCCGACGGCGGCTGGAAGTACCTCTCCACCGGCGCCTACGCCGGCACCCTAGCCGAAGCTGAGGCCGCCCTAGAAGGCCAACTCTGGGCTTAGAGGGCGGCCCGCCCAGGACGACGCTGCCGAGCCAGCGCGAGGTCTTGAGTATCAGTTATACGAGGCGACCTCGCGCTGGATCGGCAGCGCCGCCCTGGGCGGGCTCCAGGTTCAAGCAAATGCACATGCACATGGTTAGTTGGACGGTAGGGGAGCGCCGAATTTGACGGGGACGCCGTGGGAGAAGAGGACGCTCGGGGGAGGGCCCTGGATGCCGGGGAGACCGGCGGCTTTCAGGAGGCTCTCGTCCAGGCCCAGTAGCGTTGCTGTGCGTAGCGGCCAGATGGGGTGGTCGTTGGGGAGATAGATCGTCTTGCCTCGTAGCACGGTGTGTAGGCCCCAGCGGGCGGTGAGGAAGTCGTTGAGAGGGCTGGGCGGGGACGGAGCGCCCGGGAACACGGTGAACCCGGCGTGGGGGCCTTTGTCGGGCCAGCGGCGGACGCTCCGGTAGGCGTACGCACCGTCCGGTTCGTGGTGGACGCTCATCTTCGACCAGACGTAGTTCAGGCCGAACAGGGAGCGTCCGATCACTACGGGCAGTAGCCGCGCGGCGTCCAAGGACCGGAACACGACGCCCCGGCGGCCGGCCGCGTCCACCGAGTAGAGCCGCACGTTCGTCTCGGCGAAACGTCCGAAGTACGGAACACCGACGCCGAGCCCCACGCGGTCCATCGTGAACCCGATCAGCCCGACGTAGGTCACGCCGTCGAGCGTGTCCGGCTCGGTGCCGGGCGGCAGCAACGGCGCCACGGCCCCGGGCTCGACCGGCCAGTGCAGGAACGCCAGATCCCGCCACCACTGCGTCATGATCGCCCGCTCGATCGTGCGTGGGGCCGTGAGTGTCACGGGTTCGGCGCTCATGTCTCCAGTCTGCCACCCCGTGGTAATCCCAAATAATAGGACGCTAGTCTCGACATATGGAATCGAGTCGGCGTTGGGTGGTGTTGGCGGCGGGCGTGGCCGGAATGACGGCCGGGTGCGCGTTCCTCTACGGGTTGCCGTACCTCCTTCCGCGGCTCCGAGCCGACGGACTGTCCCTGACCCAGGCCGCGGTCCTCGTCGCGTGCCCGACGTTCGGCCTGCTCGCAACGCTGGTGCTGTGGGGCGCACTGGCCGATCGGTACGGCGAGCGTGGCGTCATCGCGTTGGGGTTGGGTGGAGCGGGGCTCGTGCTGCTGGGCGCCCTCTCGGTGCACGGTCCGGTCGCGCTGGGCGCGTGCCTGGTGGTGGCCGGCGCCGCGGCGGGATCAGTGAACGCCGCGAGCGGGCGACTCATCCTCGGCTGGTTCGGACCCGCCGAACGAGGCCTGGCGATGGGCATCCGGCAGATGGCGCAGCCGCTGGGCGTCGCGGTGGCGGCGGTCACCGTGCCGGTGCTCAGCCGCTCCGGAGCGCTGCTGCTCCTGGCGATCTGCTGCCTCGCGACGGCCGTGCTGATCGCGATCGTGGTGCGCGATCCGGCGCGAACCGGGTCGGACGGGGCGGCCACGAACGGCAACCCGTACCGGACGCCGGTGCTGTGGCGTCTGCACGGCGCCGGGGCGCTGCTGGTGTTCCCGCAGTTCGCGGTCGCGACGTTCGGGTTGGTGTTCCTGGTCGACACGGTGCACTGGGACGCGGCGACCGCGGGCCGGGTGCTCGCCGTCGCCGCGTTCGGCGGGGCGGCCGCGCGGCTGTTCGCCGGGTGGTGGTCGGACCGGGCCGGTTCACGTACCGGTCCGATGAGGATTCTCGCCGGGGTCACGGCAGGGGTGTTGGCGCTGCTCGCGACCGGGGTTCCCGGCCTCGTGGTGGCCGCGCTGGTGGCGGCCGCGGTCGTGTCGGTCTCGACGAACGGGCTGTCGTTCACGGCGGTGGCCGAGTACGCCGGCCCGGGGTGGGCCGGGCGGGCGCTCGGCATCCACAACACGGGCCAGAACGGCGTGGCCGCACTCACCGCGCCGATCCTCGGCGCGGTGGTCACCCACGCCGGCTACCCGCTCGCTTTCACCGCGGCCGCAACAGCCGCCGCAGCAGCAGTAGCCGTAGTGCCCGCCCTCCATGTCCGCGACCACCAGCCGACCACGTAACGCGCCCGCGCAACGCCACCCGCCCGCCGAGCACGGCTCCGTGCCTCGCGCGCCTTGCGCCGCGCTCCGCCGCGCCCCGCGCGCCTTGCGCCGCGCTCCGCCGCGCCCCGCGCGCTGCCCCGCGCCCGCGCGCTGCCCCGCGCCCCGCGCCGCGCCGCCCGGCGCGCTGCCCTGCGCCCGGCGCGCTGCGCCGTGTCCCGCGCGCGCTGCGCGCGCGCTTTGCGCGGGCGCGTGATAGCGCTGGGGTGGGCAGAATGCAACGGTTTCGGTTGGCGCGGTGCGGGGTTATGGTGGCCGCGTCACTGTACGCGGGAGCTCGCGCCGGAAGCGGGCTGAGAGGGCGGCTGTCCGAGCAGGACGGTGCCGCCGACCGCTCGAACCTGACCGGGTAATGCCGGCGTAGGGAGCTCTCTCATGAGCAATGTTTCGCAGTTGAGCCACGCTGTCACAGGCCCTCTTCCGGGCAGCAACAAGTCCTACCGGGGCGATCTCCGCATCCCGGTCCGCGAAATTCCGCTGACGAACGGCCAGATCGTCGAGCGGTACGACACCTCCGGTCCCTACACCGCCAACGGCTTCGTGCCGGACGTCGAAACGGGGATCGAAAAGCTGCGGGAGGGGTGGACCCGCACCCATCCGACGCAGTTGCTGGCCGCGCGAGCGGGCGAGATCACCACCGAGATGGCGTACGTCGCCGCCCGGGAGAACCTGCCCGCGGAGCTGGTGCGCGAGGAGGTCGCCGCCGGTCGCGCGGTGATCCCCGCCAACGTGAACCACCCGGAGAGCGAGCCGATGATCATCGGCAAACGGTTCCTGGTGAAGGTCAACGCGAACATCGGGACGTCGGCGGTGACGTCGTCGCCGGCCGAGGAAGTCGAGAAGATGGTGTGGGCGACCCGCTGGGGTGCCGACACGGTCATGGACCTGTCCACCGGGCCGCGCATCCACGAGACCCGCGAGTGGATCCTCCGGAACTCGCCGGTGCCGATCGGAACCGTGCCGATCTACCAGGCGCTGGAGCGCGTGAACGGTGATCCCACGGCGCTGACCTGGGACGTCTACCGGGACGTCGTCGTGGAGCAGTGCGAGCAGGGCGTCGACTACATGACCGTGCACGCCGGCGTGCGGATGGCGTACATCCCGCTGACCGTCGGGCGGAAGACGGGGATCGTGTCGCGCGGCGGGTCGATCCTGGCCGCGTGGTGCCTCGCGCACCATCAGGAGAACTTCCTGTACACGCACTTCGCCGAGCTGTGCGAGGTGCTGCGGGCGTACGACGTGACGTTCTCGCTGGGTGACGGGTTGCGGCCCGGCTCGGTGCACGACGCGAACGACGAGGCGCAACTCGCCGAACTGCGGACGCTCGGCGAGCTGACGAAGGTCGCGAAAGATCACGGTGTGCAGACCATGATCGAAGGCCCCGGACATGTACCGATGGACAAGATCGCCGAGAACGTCCGGTTGCAGCAGGAGTGGTGCGACGAGGCGCCGTTCTACACGCTCGGTCCGCTCGCGACCGACGTGGCGCCGGGGTACGACCACATCACGTCCGCGATCGGCGCGGCGATGATCGCGTGGCACGGCACCGCGATGCTGTGTTACGTCACGCCGAAGGAGCATCTGGGGCTTCCGGACCGGGACGACGTCAAGGCCGGAATGATCGCGTACAAGATCGCGGCGCACGCGGCGGATGTCGCGAAGGGGCATCCCGGGGCCAAAGCGCACGACGATCAGCTGTCGGACGCGCGGTTCGAATTCCGGTGGGCCGATCAGTTCGCGCTGGCGCTCGACCCGGAGACCGCGCAGTCGTTCCACGACGAGACGCTGCCGGCAGCCCCGGCGAAGACCGCTCACTTCTGCTCGATGTGCGGTCCGAAGTTCTGCTCGATGCGTATCTCGCACGACCTGCGAACCACCTATGCCGACGCTGGGATGGCGGCGAAGTCGGAGGAGTTCAAGGCGGCGGGGAACCGGATATATCTGCCGATCGAGCCACACCCCGAGGAGGCGGCCCGATGAAGGTCGCTCTGACCGTCGCCGGGTCGGATTCCGGGGGCGGGGCGGGGCTGCAGGCCGACCTGCACACGTTCGCAGCGTTCGGGGTGCACGGCACCACCGCGGTGACGGCCGTGACCGTGCAGAACACGGTCGGTGTGTCGGGCGTCCACGAGATACCGCCGCAGCTCGTCGCGGATCAGATCCGCGTGGTCGTCGAGGACATGCATCCGGGCGCGGTGAAGACCGGCATGCTCGCGTCGGCGCCGATCATCGAGGCGATCGGGGAGGCGTTCCGGCGACACGGGATCGGGCGGAGCGGGTCGGTTCCGCTGGTGCTGGATCCGGTGTGCGCGTCGATGCACGGCGACGCGC
This sequence comes from Cryptosporangium sp. NPDC048952, assembly GCF_043197895.1. NCBI lineage: Bacteria > Bacillati > Actinomycetota > Actinomycetes > Cryptosporangiales > Cryptosporangiaceae > Cryptosporangium > Cryptosporangium sp. NPDC048952. The sequence continues at coordinate 1,100,629 of NZ_JBICTY010000001.1, forward strand.
TGCTGCGTCCCGACGCGCTGGACGCGCTGCGGTCGCTGTTCTCGTTGGCGACGGTAGTCACGCCCAATTTGGACGAGACGGCGTTGCTGGTGGGGACGCGTGACCAGCGCGCGGCCGCGCGGGCGTTGCTCGAGCTCGGTCCGGCCTATGCGTTGGTGAAGGGTGGGCACGGGACCGGTTCGCGGAGTCAGGACCTGCTGACCGACGGTACGAGCGAGCTCTGGCTCGACGCCGCGCGCATCGACACCGGCAACACGCACGGCAGCGGTGACACGCTGGGGGCCGCGATCGCGGCCCGGTTGGCGAGCGGCGACACCCTTGCGGACGCTGTCACCGCGGCCAAGCGGTACGTGACGCGTGCGGTCGCGACCAGCTACTCCGTCGGGGCCGGCCACGGCCCCGTGGGCCATCCACCCGCCACCGATGCCTCGTTACTTCCGGACCCGGCGGCGGCGGGGGTCGGGACGTGAGTCGTGGGCTGTGGGTTTCGGTGGTCGGTGGGGGAGTGATCGGGCTTTCCTGCGCGTGGGCGTTGGCGCGGGAGGGGGCGCGCGTCACGGTGATCGAGCCTGATCCGGGGCGGGGCGCGAGTCTGGTCGGGGCGGGCATGCTCGCCCCGATCACCGAGGCGCACCCGACCGAGCCGGGCCTGCTCGCAGCAGGTCGCGCCGCGGTCGAGGCGTGGCCGGAGTTCGCTGCGGCGCTCGCCGCCACCGGCGTGGACCCGGGCTACCGGACGACCGGCACGCTGGTCGTCGGGTACTCCGCCGACGACCTCGTCGCGCTCGACGAACTGGCATCCCGCCTCTCCACGCTCGGTGTCGACGTCGAGCGCCTCACCGGCTCGGCCTGCCGGCGCGCCGAACCTGCCCTCGCGCCGGGGGTCCGCGGCGGGCTGAGCGTGCCGGGCGATCACAGCGTCGACAACCGCGCGCTCCTCCGCGCCCTCCGAGCCGCCACCGACGCTGCCGGCGTCGAGTTCACCCCCGGCGCCGCGCCCGCGCCCACTCCCGGCAGCGCTGTGCGTGAGCTGGTGGGGGTGGGGGCGGACCTCGTGGTGGTTGCGGCGGGGGTTTGGTCGGCGGGGTTGGTGCCGGAGTTGGGCGGGCTGGTTCGGCCGGTGCGGGGGGAGATCGTGCGGCTCACTGCGCGGCGGTCGACCCCCGTGCTGACCCGGACGGTCCGGGCACTGGTCGACGGCCGAGCCGTCTACCTGGTGCCCCGCGAAACCGGTGAGCTCGTCGTCGGCGCCACCCAGGACGAGGTCGGCTTCGACCGGACCGTCACAGCGGGCGGCGTCCACCGGCTCCTCACCGACGCCCGGCGCGTCCTTCCGGCGATCGACGAGTACGCGCTGGCCGAGACGTCATCGGGGCTCCGGCCGATGAGCCCCGACGGGGCACCGCTCGTGGGTCACGTCGCCGACGACACGATCGTCGCGACCGGGCACGGCCGCAACGGGTTCCTGTTCGCCCCGCTCACCGCGACGCTCGTCGCCCAGCTGGCGACCGGCAACACCGCGACGACGTTCGCGGACACCTTCGCGCCCAGCCGCTTCAGCGTCGCGAAAAGTCGATGATCCAACCAGGACGGTTGAGGGTACGGACGATGACGACGTTACGGGTGAACGGCCGCGAGGTCGAAGTGTCCGACCCGGCGACCGTCGAGGCACTCGTCCAGCAGCTGACGCAAAGCCCCCGGGGCGTTGCGGTAGCGGTCAACGGCGAGGTGGTGCCCCGCGGTGGCTGGGCCCGGGCGCAGCTGACCGACGGTGACGAAGTGGAGGTCCTCATGGCGGTGCAGGGTGGGTAAAGCGGCAGCTACGGATGCGCTGGTCATCGCCGGGAGGCCGCTCGCGTCCCGGCTCGTGATGGGCACCGGAGGCGGTTCGATCAACCTCGCGGTGCTCGGGGAAGCGTTACGCGCATCGGGGACGGTACTCACCACTGTCGCGATGCGCCGGGTGGACGCGGTGGCCGGGATGGGGGTGTTCCCCCTGCTCAAGGAGTACGGCATCGAGCCGTTGCCGAACACCGCCGGGTGCCGCACGGCGTCCGAGGCGTTGCTCACCGCGGAGCTGGCACGTGAGGCGCTGGAGACCGACTGGATCAAGCTCGAGGTCGTCGCCGACGACCGGACGTTGCTGCCGGACCCGGTGGAGCTGCTCACCGCGGCCGAGCAGATGGTCGCGGCGGGGTTCACGGTGCTGCCGTACACCAACGACGACCCGGTGCTGGCTCGGCGCCTGATCGAGGTGGGGTGTGCGGCGGTGATGCCGTTGGGGTCGCCGATCGGGTCGGGGCTCGGGATCCGGAACCCGCACAACATCGCGTTGATCGTCGAGGAGTCGACGGTGCCGGTGATTCTCGACGCCGGGATCGGCACCGCGAGCGACGCCGTGCAGGCGATGGAGCTCGGGTGCGACGGGGTGTTGCTGGCGACAGCGGTCACCGGTGCCCGTGACCCGGTGGCGATGGCCACGGCCATGCGGCTCGCGGTCGAGAGCGGCCGGTTGGCCTACCGTTCCGGCCGCGTCCCCCGCCGCTGGTACGCCCAGGCCTCGTCCCCTCCGGTCTACGAGTGAATCGCCGACGACGGCTGGCTGACGCGCGGCTGTATCTGTGCACACCCGACCGCCCCGACCTCGCCGAGTTCGCGGACGCCGCCCTCGCCGGCGGGGTCGACGTCATCCAGCTCCGCGAGAAGGGCATCGAGGCGCGCCACGAGCTCGAACGCCTCGAGATCCTCCAGGCCGCGTGCCGGAAGCACGGCGCGCTGCTCGCGGTCAACGACCGGGCCGACGTCGCGCTGGCGGCCGGGGCGGACGTGCTGCACCTCGGCCAGGACGACCTCCCGGTCGAGCACGCCCGGCGCATCCTCGGCGACGACGTCCTGATCGGACGCTCGACCCACGATCCCGCCCAAGCCGACGCCGCCGCGGCCCAGCCCGGAGTCGACTATTTCTGCGCGGGACCGTGCTGGCCGACGCCCACCAAACTCGGCCGCCCGGCAGCGGGCCTCGACCTGATCAGACACGTGCACACCGAACGCCCCTGGTTTGCGATCGGCGGCATCGACGAATCCCGCCTCGACGAGGTCACGCAAGCGGGCGCCACCCGCATCGTGGTGGTCCGCGCGATCACCGAGGCAGCCGACCCCGAAGAAGCCGCGAGAAACCTACGAGCCCGCATCGTGGGCCAGCAGCGCTAGCTGCACGCGATTGTTGAGCTCCAACCGCGTCAGGATGCGCGACACGTGCGCCTTCACCGTCGCCACGCTCATGAACAACTCCGTGGCGATCTCGGCGTTCGACGAACCCCGCCCGACCGCCTCCGCCACCTCGAGCTCACGCGGGCTGAGCTGCTGCAACAACCCCACCGCCCGCGCCTTCCGCGCGTCGACCCCCGCCTCGGAGACGTGTGCGATCAGCTGGCGCGTAACGGCAGGCGACAACATCGGATCACCGGCCGCGACCGTCCGGATCGCCCGGACGATCTCCGCCGGCGGCGTGTCCTTGAGCAGGAACCCCCCGGCCCCGGCACGCAGTGCCCGCAGCACGTACTCGTCCGCGTCGAACGTCGTCAGCACGATCACCTCGGGCGGATTCGCGCGCCGCCGCAGTGCCTCCGTCGCCACCAGCCCGTCCACCGACGGCATCCGGATGTCCATCAACACGACGTCCGGCGCGAACGACGCCACCGCTGCCGGAACCTCGGACCCGTCCGAAGCCTCCCCGACCACCCGGAGATCGTCGGTACCGGACAGGATCATCGTCAGCCCCGCCCGCACCAACGCGTCGTCGTCCACGATCAGCACTCGCGTCAGGTCGCCCACGGCAACCATGCTTTCAGCCGGAAGTCGCCAGCGGTCGACGGACCGTGTTCCAATCGCCCACCGGCCAGCCCCACGCGCTCACCGAGCCCGACGATCCCGGTGCCGGCGCCGGGGATCTGCGAGGTTTCGGCCCGGAGCGGCAACCAGTTGCGCACCTCGACGGTCAGGCCGTCCGGGGGTTCACCGCTCACTGTGACCCGCACCGCAGCACCCCGCGCGTGCTTCCGCGCGTTGGTCAGCCCCTCCTGCACCACCCGATACGCGGTACGACCGACAACCGCCGGTACCGCGGACGGATCGTCGACCAGGACGTCGAGATCGATCGTGGCTCCGGCACGCCGTGCCTCGGTGACCAACCCCGGCAGGTCGCCCAGCGTCGGCTGCGGGCGGTCCCGGTCGGCCTCGGAGCCGTTCGGAGCGCGCAGCACGCCGATGACGTCACGCAACTCCTGCAGCGCCTGGTGCGCGCTGGTACGGATCACCCCGGCCGCCTTGGCGATCTCGTCCGGGGGCGCGTCGGGCCGGAACTCCAGTGCACCCGCGTGCAGGCTGAGCAGCGAGATCCGGTGCGCGAGCACGTCGTGCATCTCGCGGGCGATGCGGGTGCGCTCGAGCTGCCGGGCCTGCTCGATGCGGAGGCTCTGCTCGTCCTCCGCCCGGCGGGCGCGTTCCCGCAGCGAGTCGACGAGTGCCCGCCGGGCGCGAATGAAACTGCCCCAGGCGACGAGGACGCCGGCGAGCAGCACGACCACGAGCGTGGTCGCCCAGTACGGCAGGGCGGGGCTGGGCTGGACCCAGCCGTAGATCGAGCCGGTGACCACGAAGACCACCGCGGCGACCACCACCAGCCGGGGCCGCCGGTGGATCGCAACCGTGATCAGCGTGATGCCCTGCGGCACCGCCACCATGGTCGAGACCGTGGAGATCAACGAGACGACGATCGAGATCGTCACCGGCCAGCGTCGGCGCCACCAGACGAGCGGGGCCGCCAGCGTCGCCAACACCAGGTCGACCCGCTGGATCGGCTTCTGCGCCACGTCGTGTCCGAGCGCGATCGCGATCCAGAACCCGATCGGGAACGCGAACGAGACCAGCACGCAGGCCACGTCGACCACGAGGTTCCGCCGCGAGCGGTCCGTCGGCTCCTCGTCGAGCGCGAGGTCGGCCTCGGGCCCTTGTGTGACGGCGCTCTTCAGACGCAGAGCCATACGCCGAGGTTACGGCCCCGCGGCCCGGCCGGATACCAACCAAAGTCGAAGGGCGACACGACCCTAAGTCGATCCGGGTCCCAACTTCCGCGACCGCCCGTAGCCTTCCGCCCGAAGCGTTCGAACACCCGTTACGGCGACGCTTCTCCCATGATCGTTGCTGACCGACTGACGAAGACCTACGGCGCGCACAAGGCAGTGGACGACGTCTCCTTCCGCTGCGAGCCGGGTAGCGTGACCGGCTTCCTCGGCCCGAACGGGGCGGGCAAGTCGACCACGATGCGCATGATCTGCGGGTTCACCGCACCCACGCACGGCGGATCGACAGTCAACGGCCTGCCCTACCGTGACCTGCCGAACCCCGGCCGCGAGGTCGGTGTCCTGCTCGACGCGAGTGCCCAGCACGCCGGCCGCACCGGCTTCGAGACGCTCGCGGTCTCCGCGAGGGTGCTCGGCGTCGACCGGAAGCGGGTGCAGGGGCTGCTCGACCGCGTGGGTCTGCCGCCGGAGGCCGCGAAGCGCCGGGTCGGGAACTACTCGCTCGGTATGCGGCAGCGACTCGGGCTGGCGCACGCGCTGCTCGGCGACCCGGCCGTGCTGATCCTCGACGAGCCGGCCAACGGTCTTGACCCCGAGGGCATCCACTGGATGCGCGGCCTGCTCCGGGAGTTCGCCGACCGCGGCGGAACAGTGCTGCTCTCGTCGCACCTGCTGCGTGAGGTCGAAGTCGTCGCCGACCACCTCGTGATGATCGGCAAGGGCCGGATCGTCGCGCAGGGCAGCAAGTCCGACCTGCTCAACGTCGCCGGAGTGCGGGTGCGCGCCACGAACGCGGCCTCGCTGGGTGGAGCGCTGCAGTCCGCGGGGCTGCGGGCCACTGCGAGCCCCGACGGCAGCTTCTCGGTCGACGCCGACGCCGAGTCGGTCGGCCGGGTCGCCGCGGCGGCCGGCCTGATCCTCACCGAACTGAAGGCCGCCGACGGAAACGGCCTCGAAGAAATGTTCCTGCAGCTCACCGCTGCACACCACGAGGAGGTGGCGGCATGACCACCGCCGTGTCGGCCGAGCAGGTCTCGACGTTCGAGCGGAACGCTCCGGCACCGGCGCCGTCGCTGGGCCGGTTGACGCTCGTCGAACTACGGAAGATGTCCGACACCCGGGCCGGGCGGTGGCTGCTCGCCAGCATCGCGCTGGTCGTGCTGGCGCTCGTGACCGTGCGGGTGTTCGCCGGCTCGTCCGAGGACCGGAACGTGGAGAGCTTCCTCGCGTTCGCCACGACGGGCGTCGGCCTGCTGCTGCCGGTGCTGGGGATCCTCTCGGTCACCAGCGAGTGGGGTCAGAAGACCGTGCTGACGACGTTCGCGCTGGTGCCGCGACGCAGCCGGGTGATCACCGCGAAGCTCCTGGCCGCGGTCGCGATCACCGTGATGTCGGTGGCGGTGACCATCGTGGTCGCGCTGGCCGGCAACCTCGCGGCCGAGGTGCTCAACCGCGGCGGGGGATGGGAGCTGGGCGTGGACACGATCCTCTACGCGTTCCTGTTCCAGCTGCTCAACATGCTGCTGGGGATCGCGTTCGGTGCGCTGCTCCTGGCGTCGGGCCTGGCCATCGTTCTGTACTTCATCATTCCGACGGTCTGGACGGTGATCGGCGGAACCGTCGCGTTCCTGAAGGACGCGGCCGGCTGGCTGGACCTGAGCACGACGACCGAGCCGCTGCTCACCTCGTCGATGGTCGGTGAGGACTGGGCCCGCCTCGGGGTCTCCGCCGCGGTGTGGGTACTCCTCCCGCTCTGCGCCGGCCTGATCCGAGTCCTCCGCACCGAAATCAAGTAGTGGGCGGCCCGCTCAGGGCGGCGCTGACAGGCGAGCGCGAGGACTTGAGACCACCCAAAGGTCGCGGCGTCCTCGCGCTCGACTGCCAGCCCCGCCCTGAGCGGGCTCCAGGTCAAGACCAACTAGCTCTGGCGGCCGATCAGGGTGGCTAGGAAGACTTTTTCGATGTCGGCGCCGGTACGGGCCGGGTACGCCTGGCCGCCCACCGCCTTGGTGATCGTGGTGAGCTCGTTCAGGTCGGCGTCGGGGCCGTACCCGATGATCAGCACCTGGATCGGCTTGTCGGGGTTGGCGGTGGCCCGCAGCTGCTGGATCAGCTGCGCCTGCGTCAGACCGTCGTCCTCGTTCTTGCCGTCGGTCATCATGACCAGCAGGTTGAGCCGGTTGTCGGCCTGCCAGTGACCCTGCATGAACTTGTACGCCGCGAGCAGGGTGTCGTACAGACCGGTCGCGCCCTCCGGCACGAGCTGGTTGTAGATCGACGCCTCGAGCGCTTCCTTCCGTGACGAACCGTCCGGCAACCGGCCACCGACCGGCCCGATCGGCACCATCTCCTGGTAGTCCTTGTCACCGTCGAGCTCGGTGGAGAACCGCCAGGTACCGACGTTCGACTGCGGGTTGAACAGCGCTGTCGCCCGCAGACATGCCTGCTGGACGACCTGCATGCGGGTGCCGTTGCCGTCCGGAGCGCCGTCCGCCATCGACCCCGAGCTGTCGATGACGGCGAGCAGGTTCGCCTTGCGCTGCAGCGCGGTCCAGTAGCCCACCGTCTGCGAGATCGACTTGATGTCGGGCAGCTCACGCGCGGCGGAGGGTGCGCTCCCCATGCCGAGGTCGGTGTCGAGCCCGAGCGCGTACTGCGTGGAGAGCTGCGGGTCACGGAACCCGGCCTGGCCGTACGCCTTCTTGGAGTCCTCGCTCTGCAGGTACTTGAGGAACTCCGCCGCGACCTGCTGGCGCACCGAGTCGACCCAGTCGGCCTTGAGCACCTGGTACTGGTAGTCGGCGAAGACAGTGCCCTCTTCGGGGTTGATCGCGACCAGCGGCACCTTGGGCTTCGCGTTGTCGTACGCGGCGACCTGCGCCTCGGTGGCCGGGAACGGACCGGCGTCCTTCAGCCCGGCCTGCGGGTTGGTCACCTGACGCATCCGCGCGAGGAACGTGTCGCTGGTGGCCGCCTCGACGGTCGACGCACGCGAGAGCACGAGCGCGTTGCCCAGTTCCGGTTCGGTGACCGAGTTGTCGCCGTCGGCGTCGGCCACCGACAGCAGGGTGCCGAGCGCCGGGAACGACGCGCGTGGGTCACCGATGCCGATTTTGATCTGCTGCCAGTCGGGGTGCTTGAACCGCGCCCAGGTGGTGCCGGCGACCCGGGTCTTGGCGAGGTCGGCCCACGACACCACCTTGTCGGGCCAGCCCAGCGCCTCGGCCATCGGCTTCGGCAGCGCCATCACCACCGGTGACTTCGCGACGACCGTCGGGGAGTTCGCCAGCATCGGCTTGACGTCCTGCCGGCTGGCCGCACTCAGGATCCAGACCGACGAGTCCGGCATCCAGACGTCGACCCGTGGAACGTCGGAGTCGGCTTTCCAGTTCGGCGTCAGCGACTGCGCCACCTCGGCCGACTGTGCCGCCCGGACGCTGATCCGCGCGCAGCGGCCGTCGATCTCCGGCGCGTCCTCCTGCCACTTCTCGGCCAGCTTTTCGACGACCGGGGCCTGGTCGGGGGAAGCGGCGATCGCCAACTCGACGGGCGCGCCACCACAACGGGCAGTCACCCATAAGTAACCGAAAGTAGTTCCGCTGACCACCGTTGCCAGAACGATCGCGACGATCACCCAGGGCGCGATTGCTTTCCCTCGCCGCCCGCCTGTGGTGGTGATCCGCTCGGCCGCCGATCGGCGACTTACTTGCTCACTGCGGTGTCGACCGCGAGCCATCAGTGCTCCGCGTCTTCAGTTGACAACTCTCAGTGCCAACAACGTTCATCACTTACGTCACGTACGCCGGGAGCATACGCAGCCCTCGGGGCGAAGGCGGCGGTTTTGTACACCTCCCTTTCGTATCCCAGCAGATGCGGCTTCGGCTTTTCCGAGCAACCATGGCGAGTCGGGCCCCACGTGCCCCGAAGAGTGCGACATGGAGGTGACAACGTGTCCGAAACGACGGTCACGCCGAGCCGAACGCCGGATCCGACGATCGACGAACCGCTCAGCGAGCCGATCCGGACCCGCGCGGACGCCGAGGCGTTCATCGCGAAGATCTGTTTCAAGATCGGACCACCGAAACTCGCCGGTATCGAGCTCGAACGCCTGGTCCACGACATCAATGATCCCACCGCGATTCTCCCGGTCGAGCGGCTCGCTTCCGCACTCGGAAGCTGGAGCCCTCCCGTTCTCACCACCCCGACCGCCGATCCGACGGCCCTCGGTCGGCCACTACCCGCCGGTTCGACGGTGACCGTCGAGCCCGGCGGACAGGTCGAGCTCTCCACCCAGGCATGGGGCACGTTCGCCGACTGCCTGGCCGCCGCCGGCACCGACGCCGACGCGCTCCGCGGCGCACTGGCCCGCTACGGCCTGGCGGTCGGCCACTCGGGCATGGACGCCCACCGTCCCGCCACCCGGATCGTCCAGAAGGCGCGCTACGCCGCCATGGAGCGGTACTTCGACCGTGAGGGCGCCTCCGGCCGCCTGATGATGGGCTCGACCGCGTCGGTGCAGCTCTCCGTCGACGCGGGAACCGAAGACGGCGAGCACGCGATGGCCGAGCGCTGGCGGACGCTGCACGCCGTCGGCCCGACGCTGGTCGCGATGTTCGCCAACTCGCCGATCCACGCGGGCGTGCCCTCCGGTTGGTATTCCACCCGCCAGCGGGTGTGGCTGACGCTCGACCCGGGGCGCACCGCCGCCGCCGCGATCGCCGGGGACCCCCGCGAGGCCTATGCAGTGTCCGCGCTCGGGGCCCGGCTGCTGTGCCTGCCCAACGAGACCGACTGCTGGGACGCTCCGCCCGACGTCACGTTCGCCGACTGGCTCGACGGGGCCCTCGACCGGCCGGCCACGTACGCCGACCTCGAGTACCACCTCAGCACGCTGTTCCCACCGGTCCGCGCGAAGGGCTTCCTCGAGGTCCGTTATCTCGACGCCCAGGCCGGCGACGACTGGCGGGTGCCGCCGTCCGTGCTGTGGACGCTGCTGTCCTCGGCGGAGACCCGGGACGCCGCGCTCGCCGCGGTCGAACGAACCGGCGAGCCCACCTGGCCGGGTGCCTGGGCGCGTGCCGCCCGGGACGGCCTCACCGACGAGACCCTGGCCCGGGCGGCGTCGGACCTGATGACGGTGGCGCTGCGGAACGCCGAAGCGGCCGGTGTGCCGACCGCGACCGCCCGCACGATGCTCCGGTTCGCCGAGCGCTACCCGTTCCGCGGCCGGACGCCGGCCGACGACCAACTCGACGACTTCGCTCACAGCTTCGACTTGGAGCGCTCATGACGGCCATCGAGGAACTTCGTCACTCCCCGGAGCAGCTGCGGGCCCGCATCGCGGCCGAGCTCGAACGAGCCCGCAGCCGCAGCCGGCAGCTCACCGACATCGAGCACGACGAGTTGGTGCGCCAGCACTCGCCGCTGATGTCACCGCTGGTCTGGGACTACGCCCACATCGGCAGCCAGGAGGAGCTCTGGCTGGTGCGTGACGTGGGCGGCCGCGACCCGGTGCGGCCCGACATCGACGAGATCTACGACGCGTTCCGCACCAAGCGTGCCGACCGGCCGTCGCTACCGATGCTCAGCCCGGAGAACGCGCGGCGTTACGTCCAGGAAGTGCGTGACAAGGTGCTGGACGTCCTGGAGAGCACGACGCTGGAGGGCCGCCGACTGGTCGAGGCGGGCTTCGCGTTCGGCATGATCGTCCAGCACGAGCAGCAGCACGTCGAGACGATGCTCGCCACGCACCAGCTGCGTGTCGGCGCTCCGCTGCTCGACGCCCCGAAGCCCCCGCGCGGGAGCGCACCGGAGATCCCAGAGATCTACGTCCCAGGCGGCATGTTCCTGATGGGCACCGACCTCGACCCCTGGGCCCTGGACAACGAACGGCCCGCCCACGCCGTAGGCGTGGAGCCGTTCTGGATCGACACGGACCCGGTGACCAACGCGCAGTACGCCGCTTTCATCGACGCCGGCGGCTACGACGACGAGCGTTGGTGGACCCCCGAGGGCTGGGCCCATCGCACCACCGCAGGGCTGAAAGCTCCGCAATTCTGGGACAACGGCCACCGCACCCGCTTCGGCCACGTCGAACCCATCCCACCCGACCAGCCCGTCCAGCACGTCTGCTGGTACGAGGCCGACGCCTACGCCCGCTGGGCCGGCAAGCGCCTCCCCACCGAGGCCGAGTGGGAGATGGCCGCCCGCTACGACCCGGAGACGGGCCGCAGCCTGCGCTACCCCTGGGGCGACGACGACCCGCAGCCCGAGCACGCGAACCTGGGCGGCACCTACCTCGGGCCGGCCCCGGTCGGCGCCTTCCCGCAGGGAACGTCCCCGCTGGGCGTCCGCGGGCTGATCGGTGACGTCTGGGAGTGGACGTCCAGCGACTTCACTCCGTACCCGGGCTTCGCGATGTTCCCGTATCCCGAGTACTCCGAGGTGTTCTTCGGCCCCGACTACAAGATCCTGCGTGGCGGCTCCTGGGCGGCCGACCCCACTGCGGTCCGGGCCACGTTCCGCAACTGGGACTACCCGATCCGTCGCCAGATCTTCGCCGGCTTCCGGTGCGCACGCGATGTGTAGGCACCTCGCCTACCTCGGCCCCGCCCGTTCCCTCTCCGACCTCCTGATCACCCCGGAACACGGCCTGTACCGCCAGTCCTGGGCGCCGCGCAGGCAGTCCCACGGAACCGTCAACGCCGACGGTTTCGGCGTCGGCTGGTACGCGCCCGGCGACCCGGTACCGGCCCGCTATCGCCGCGACCGGCCGATCTGGGGTGACCCGAACCTGCTCGACCTGGCCCGGGTCATCCGGTCCGGCGCCGTGCTCGCCGCGGTGCGCTCCGGCACCGAGGGCATGGGCTTCGCCGAGGCCGCGGCCGCGCCCTTCGCGTCGGACAAGTGGTTGTTCAGCCACAACGGCGCGGTACCCGGCTGGCCCTCCTCGTTGCACCGGTTGGCGGCAGCGCTGCCGCCGGAGGATCTGGTGGGGCTGGAGGCGCCGACCGACTCGGCGCTGCTCTGGGCGTACGCCCGGTCGCGGCTGGCGTCCGGTGTGCCGCTGCCGGTCGCGCTCGCGGAGACAACTGCTGCGGTCGACGCCCCGGGCGCGCGGTTGAACCTCCTGGCCACGGACGGGACCACGATCGCGGCCACGGTCCGGGGCGACACGCTCAGCTGGCGCCGTGCCGAGCCGGCCGGGGTGCTGGTCGCGTCCGAACCGACCGACGACGACCCCGGCTGGCACGATGTCCCCGACAACTCCCTGCTCGTTGCTACGTCCGACGCCGTCACCGTCGAAGAACTTGCTCTGGAGGCCGTCTGATGGTTGCTGCCACGCTCACCGTCGAGAACCACCTGCCCGCCGACTTCATCGCCCGCACGCTGCGCCAGGACGTCGCCACCGGCCTGACCGCGGACCCGAAGTGGCTGCCCCCGCGCTGGTTCTACGACGACCGCGGCAGCGAACTGTTCGACGAGATCACCCGGCTGCCCGAGTACTACCCGACCCGGGCGGAACGGCAGATCCTGACGGCCCGTGCGGCGGAGATCGCCGAGGTCTCCGCCGCCACCGCACTGGTGGAGCTCGGAGCCGGCGCGTGCGAGAAGACCCACCTCCTTCTCGACGCCCTGCGCGCTGCCGGCTCGCTGCGGACCTACGTGCCGGTCGACGTCTCGGACGGCGCTCTGCGCACCGCCAGCGCGAACCTGCTCTGGGACTACCCCGGGTTGGCCGTCCACGCGGTGGTCGCGGACTTCGACCGGCACCTCGGGCTGCTGCCGGTGGACGGGCACCGGATGGTGGCGCTGCTCGGCGGCACGATCGGCAACCTCGACCCCGCCCGCTTCCTGGCCGACGTCCGGGCCACGCTGCGCCCGGGCGAGACGCTCCTGCTCGGCACCGACCTGGTGAAGTCCCCGGACGTCCTGGTACCCGCCTACGACGACGCGCAGGGCGTCACCGCGGAGTTCAACCGGAACGTGCTGAACGTCCTCAACGCCGAACTCGGGGCGGATTTCGAGACCGGAGCGTTCGATCACGTCGCCCGCTGGGACGCCGAGCACGAGCGGATCGAGATGCGCCTGCGTGCGCAGCACGCGATGCGGGTGCGGATCGCCGAGGTAGATCTGACCGTCGACCTGCGGCGCGGTGAGGAGATCCGCACCGAGATCTCGGCGAAGTTCCGCCGCGAGCGGGTGGTCGCCCTGCTCGACGCCGCGGGCTTCGGACTGACCCGCTGGTGGACCGATGACGACGGGCTGTTCGGGCTGAGTCTGGCTACCGCACGGTGACGGTCGTCGCTCTCAGTACGTGAGAGTGACGACATCGGCCGTCGAGTTAGCTTCCGGACAGACAGACCACCACCCCTGCCGGTTAGTCTCGCCGACGTGACGGACGCGCCAATCGGGATTTTCGACTCAGGAGTCGGCGGACTCACGGTGGCGCGTGCCGTACTGGACCAGTTGCCGAACGAGCAACTGGTCTACGTCGGCGACACCGCGCACGTGCCGTACGGGCCCCGCCCGATCGCGCAGGTGCGCCGGTTCGCGCTCGAAGTGCTCGACCACCTCGTCGAGCAGGACGTGAAGATGCTGGTCATCGCGTGCAACAGCGCGTCGGCGGCCTGCCTTCGCGACGCTCGGGAGCGGTACAGCGTGCCGGTGGTCGAGGTCGTGCTGCCGGCGGTGCGCCGGGCCGCGGCGGCGACCCGCAACGGCCGGGTGGGTGTGATCGGCACGAAAGCGACCATCACCAGCGGCGCGTACCAGGACATGTTCGCGGCGGCGCCCGGCGTCACGGTGACCGGCGTCGCCTGCCCGGAGTTCGTGTCGTTCGTCGAACGCGGGGTCACCAGCGGACGGCAACTGCTCGGCCTCGCGCAGGCGTATCTGGAGCCGCTGCAGCGTGCCGAGGTCGACACGCTCGTACTGGGGTGCACACACTACCCATTGCTGACCGGAGTGATCGGTCTGGTGATGGGGGACGGAGTCACGCTGGTGTCGAGCGCGGACGAGACCGCGAAGGACGTGTACCGGGCCCTGACCCGGCACGACCTGCTCCGCAGTGACGACGCGGGACCGCCCCGCCATCAATTCCTGGCGACCGGCGACCCCGAGCCGTTCGCACGCCTGGGCCGCCGGTTCCTGGGGCCCGAGGCGTCCGTGGTGACGTCCCTTACGCTGCCAGCAGCAGCGTCGTTGGAGGTGGCCGGATGAAGCTCTCCGTCCTCGGGTGCGCCGGCAGCTTTCCCGGGCCGGATTCGCCCTGCTCGTCGTACGTGATCGAAGCCGAAGGCTTCCGGTTGCTGCTCGACTTCGGCAACGGGGCGATGGGGGCGCTGCAGCGGCACCCGGCCGGCCTGCACGGCATCGACGCGATCCTGCTGTCGCACCTGCACTGCGACCACATGAGCGACGCCTGCGTGTACATGGTGGTCCGCCGCTACGACCCCGCGGGCAAGCACCCGCCGCTGCCCCTCTACGGCCCGGCGGGCGCCGGGGAGCGCATCGCCCAGATCTACGGGCCCGAGGAGGGCGTCGGCGGCAGCGTCGAGGACGTGTACGACGTCAAGACGCTCCAGCCGGGGCGCTTCGCGGTGGGCCCGTTCACGGTGGAGGCCGCCCGCGTCAACCACCCGGTGGAGACGTTCGGGCTGCGGATCGAGCACGGCGACACCGCGATGGCGTACTCGGCCGACACGGGGCGTACGGATGCGCTCGTCGACCTGGCGCGTGACGTCGATCTGTTCCTCTGCGAAGCGTCTTATTTAGACGACAAGCCGCACCCGCCGGACCTGCATCTGACCGGCTTCGAAGCCGGCGAGTACGCCACGCGTGCCAACGCCCGCCGGCTGGTGCTCACGCACTTCGTGAAGGCGTGGGGCGACCCGGAGCAGTCGCTGGAAGAGGCGAAGCGTTCGTTCGACGGGCCCATCGAGCTGGCCTACGCGGGCGCGGAGTACACCGTCTGACTCCGCGCCCATAGTGGGCCGCCCGAAGTAGGTGGCTATGCCACGCGCCGAAAATGGGCATAGTGGGCAACGCCCGAAGTAGGTGGCTATGCCACCGAATTCGGGCAGCGCGCCATGGCTGTGGTGCGGAACGAGTCCTCGCTGGCCGACTCGACCAGGACGACGCCCTCGTCGAGGTGGCACGGCGCCAGCAGCACACCGCGCTCCGCGGCCACCGAGAGCAGCCGGCGGCGCGTCTTGGCCGCGTCGTCGGTGGCCTCCTCGTAGCGGTAGGCCAGACCGGCGGTGGTCATCTGACCGCGGTGCACGAACGCGTCACCGGTGATCAGCAGTGGCCGGTCGGGGGCGTCGACCAGCAGGCACTGGTGCCCCGGCGTGTGCCCCGGCGCGAGCACCAGGTCGAGACGCTCGTCGAGCGTCGCCGCGCCGGCCACCTCGACCAGCAGCTGCGCGTCGACGAGCGGCTTGATGTGGGAGTCGTAGAGGTCCTCGTACTCCTCGCCGGACTCGCGCAGCCATTTCAGTTCCGCGTTCTGCACCACGTGGCGTGCGTTGACGAAGTACGGCTTCGGGTCGTCCTCGTCGGCCACCACCCAGCCGATGTGGTCGGGGTGGAGGTGGGTGAGGATCACGTCGGTGATCTCCTCCGGCTCCACGCCGAGAGCGGCCAGTTCCTCGGGCAGGCGCCCGGGACGGCCGAACCATTCACCGGCCGGAGCCCAGTCGGGGCCGATTCCGGCGTCGACGAGGACAGTCCTGGTCGGTGTACGGACAAGATGGCAATGCACATGCATGGGCCACCGGCCGGTGTTCCCCGCGTCGGGGAATGCATCCTCGAGTGGTTCGGGGAACGTTCCGGCGGCGTCACACAAGGTAGTCACCGTCAGGTCGGCACCCAACCTGAGCGTGTCGGTTGGCACGTCACCTCCGCTGTCCGGGCGATCACAGCGATAACCCGGTGCAGTCATCCTGCCTCGTCGCCGGTCGCAGCGCACAGAAGGTAGCGGACTTGGCCGGTCGAGGACATCCTTGGCCGGTCGTTCCCCTGCCGGACATCCGGTAGTGACCAGGGGAAAAGCCGCACTCCTCACTCTGGCTTGCATGCGTGTCGCGATCATCACGGAGTCGTATCCGCCGGACGTCAACGGGGTCGCCCACTCGGTGCTGCGTACGGTCGAGCATCTGCTCGCCCGTGGGCACGAGCCGATGGTCGTGGCACCCACCTCGCTGGGGACGCCCCGGGCGTCCCTGCCCGACATTCCCGTCGTGCGGGTGCCGAGCGTGGGCCTGCCCGGCTACCCGAGTTTCCGGGTGGGGCTGCCCACCCGGCGCGTGGCCGGTGCGCTGCGCCGGTTCCGGCCGGACGTCGTCCACCTGGCGTCGCCGTTCGCGCTGGCCGCGCAGGGTGCGTTCGCCGCTGCGCGGCTGCAGTTGCCGGCCGTGGCGATCTACCAGACCGACGTTCCCGGCTTCGCCGGGTTCTACAAGCTCGGCGCCGGACGTGCGGCAGCGTGGCGTTGGTTGCGCCGGGTGCACGGCGCGACCGCGCGAACCCTCGCGCCCTCGAGTGCGACAGCGACCGAACTGGCCGCCCACGGCATCGGCCCCGTGCAGCTCTGGCCGCGCGGCGTCGACGCAGTCCGCTTCGACCCCGCAAAGCGCTCGGACGCGTTCCGCGCGACCGTCGCGGTCGCTCCGGACGGTGGCGGCGCGGGCGCCGCTGCGGCGGGCCACGACGTGATCGTCGGGTACGTGGGGCGGTTGGCGCCGGAGAAGAGGGTTGACCTGTTGGAGCCGGTGTCCAACCTGCCGGGCGTGAAGGTCGTGATCATCGGCGACGGGCCGGCACGGGCCGCGCTCGAGCGGCAGATGCCCCGCGCGCAGTTCCTCGGCGAGGTCGTCGGCGACGACCTCGCGACCGCCTTCGCGAGCCTCGACATCTTCGTGCACACGGGCGCCCACGAAACGTTCTGCCAGACCGTCCAGGAGGCCATGGCCTCCGGCGTCCCGGTGGTCGCACCCGCAGCGGGCGGCCCGGTGGATCTGGTCCGCTCGGGCGTCACCGGCTACCTGGTCACACCGGACGACCCCGGCGCCTACCTCACCGCGGTCCGCGAACTCGTCTCGGACCCCGCGCTGCGGCGCTCGTTCGGCGACGCCGGGCGCGCGGCCGTGGCGGGGCGCAGCTGGGCAGCGGTCGGCGACGCGCTGATCGGGCACTACCGCGACGTCGTGCGCGCCTCCTCCGTCGCTTCGCCCGTGGAGCGCGCCGCGTGACTGATTCCGGCGCGCGGATCGTCCGGCTGGCCAACTTCGTCGGCCCACGATCGGGCGGTCTTCGCACTGCCCTGTACGAACTCGGCCGCGGGTACCGCGCGGCCGGTCACGACCCGGTGCTGGTCGTACCGGGCTCCCACTACACCGACGAGGACACCCCGCAGGGTCGGGTGATCACCGTGCCCGGCCCGATCGTGCCGTGGATGGGTGGCTACCGGGTCGTCCTGGGCCGGCGTCGGCTGGTGACGCTCCTCGACGAGCTGCGCCCCGACCGTCTCGAGGTCTCCGACCGCACGACGCTGCGCTGGACCGGCGCCTGGGCCCGGCGGCACGGCGTCCCGTCGGCGATGGTGTCGCACGAGAACGCGACAGCGTTGCTGGGCATGGCGCTGCCGCGCTGGGCCCCGGTGCGCAGGATCGCCGACGCGCTCAACGGGCGCACCGCTGACACCTACGACACCGTCGTGGCCACCACCGGGTTCGCCGCGGCCGAGTTCCGCCGGATCGGTGCGACCGGCCTGGTGACGGTGCCGCTCGGCGTCGATCTGGAGCGGTTCCACCCGGACCTGCACGACACCGCGCTGCGGGCCTCGCTGGCCCGGTCGAGCGAGTTGTTGCTGATCCACTGTGGGCGGCTCTCGCCGGAGAAGAAAGTCGAGCGCTCGGTGGACGCGCTGGCGGCGCTGCGCGCGCGTGGCGTCCCGGCGGTGCTCGTCGTCGTGGGGGACGGACCGCGGCGGCCGGCTCTGGAACGGCGGGCCCGCGGTCTGCCGGTGAAGTTCCTCGGTTTCGTCCCCGACCGGGACTTCGTCGCTCGGCTGCTGGCCACCGCCGACGCGGTGCTGGCTCCCGGGCCCGCGGAGACGTTCGGCCTGGCGGCGCTGGAGGCGATGGCCTGCGGTACGCCGGTGGTCGCGGCCGGGGACGGTGCGCTCGGAGAGGTGGTCGGTGACGCGGGCGTCGCTGTCAGTGGAAGCACCGGCATTCGTTTCGCCGAGGCGGTGCTGGAGCTGGCCGCACGCCCGGAAGTCGACCGACGCTCGGCCGCCCGGCTGCGTGCGCAGCGTTTCGACTGGCCGACGGCGGTGAGCGGCATGCTCGCCGTGCACGGGCTCGAAGGGGGTGTTGAGTCGTGGTCGGGGACGTTCGTTTCGCGGCCCTCGGCGACTCGGTGACCGAGGGATTGGGTGATCCGCTGCCGGGTGGCGGCTGGCGTGGGTGGGCGGCGTTGCTCGCCGAGAGTTTTTCGTCGTCGACGTTCGTCAATTACGCGGCGAGTGGGGCGACCACCGCGCGGGTGCTGGACGAGCAGTTGCCGTCCGCGTTGGCTTTTCGCCCTACGGTGGCGAGTGTGGTCGTCGGCGTGAACGACGTACTGCGCCCCGGGTTCGACCCGGCGCTGATCGAGAACCGGCTCGACCACGTCGTCGGATCGCTCTGTGCGTCCGGCGCGGTCGTGTTGACCGCGCGGATGCCCGATCCGGGCCGCATGCTGCGGTTACCGGGGGCGTTGCGTCGCCCGCTCGGCCGGCGCACCGTCGAACTCAACGGCGCGGTGCAGTCCGTGGCCGAGCGTCACCGCACGGTGCACATCGACCTGGCCGACCACCCCGCGGTCGCCGACCGCGCCGCCTGGCACGTGGACCGGCTCCATCCGAACGAGCGCGGCCACCGGGTGGTGGCCCGGGAGTTCGCCGGCGCCCTGGAGGCCCGTGGCGTACCCGTGCCCCGGATGCCGTCGGCCGAGCCCAGCGGCGGACGCTCCACCCGGCCGTTCGAGCACGTCTGGTGGCTGGCCACCAAGGGCACCGGCTGGGTTCTCGACCGCGGTACCGACCTGGTGCCCCACCTGCTGGGTATGGCTGCCCGCGAGTTCTGGTCAGCGGTGCGTTCGCGCCGCCGATAGGGGGCGCACCGGAGTGTCCGAACGGGGGATAGGCTGCCGCCCATGACGGACTCCTCCACCGTGCTCACGATCGGCAACCGGCCCGACGGCCGGGTCGCCGACGCGCTCCGCCCCGTTTCGTTCGAACGCGGCTGGTCCGACCACGCCGAGGGCTCGGTGCTCGTCGAATTCGGCCGTACCCGGGTGCTGTGCACGGCCAGCGTCGTCGAGGGCGTGCCGCGCTGGCGCAAGGGCAGCGGCCTGGGCTGGGTCACCGCCGAGTACGCGATGCTCCCGCGCGCCACCCACACCCGCGGTGACCGCGAATCGGTGAAGGGTCGCATCGGCGGCCGCACCCACGAGATCTCCCGCTTGATCGGCCGCAGCCTGCGTGCCTGCCTCGACCTCAAGGCGCTGGGCGAGAACACGATCACGCTCGACTGCGACGTCCTGCAGGCCGACGGTGGCACGCGTACCGCGGCCATCACCGGCGCGTACGTGGCCCTCGCCGACGCCGTCCAGTGGCTGGCGTCGCGGCACGCGCTCGCGGCGTCGCCCAAGAAGGCTCTGAAGAACTCGGTGTCGGCGGTCAGCGTCGGCATCATCGACGGCGAGCCCCGGCTCGACCTCAACTACGACGAGGACGTCAAGGCCGGCGTCGACATGAACGTGGTCTGCACCGGCTCCGGTGACTTCGTCGAGGTGCAGGGCACCGGTGAGGCGATCACGTTCGGCCGTGACCAGCTCAACGCCCTGCTCGACCTGGCCTCGGCCGGCTGCGCGGAGCTCGCTGCGCTGCAGCAGAAGGCCCTGGACTCGTGAGCCTGACCCGGGTCGTACTGGCCAGCCGCAACGCGAAGAAGATCGCGGAGCTGCGCCGGATCCTGGCGGTCGCCGTTCCGCAGGTCGAGGTCGTCGGCCTCGACGAGGTGCCGCCCTACCCGGAGACGATCGAGGACGGCGCCACGTTCGCGGAGAACGCGCTGCTCAAGGCGCGAGAGGCGGCAGAGGTGTCCGGGCTGCCGGCGATCGCCGACGACTCCGGCATCGCGGTGGATGCGCTCAACGGCATGCCCGGCGTGCTGTCGGCGCGCTGGGCGGGCAAGCCCAAGAGCGACGAGCGGAACCTGCGCCTGGTGCTGGAGCAGGTCGAGGACCTGCCCGACACCCGGCTGGGTGCCGCGTTCGTGTGCGCCGCAGCGCTCGTGCTGCCGTCCGGCGAGGAGCACGTCGTCGAAGGACGCATGGAAGGCTCACTGGTGCGCGAGCCGCGGGGCACGAACGGGTTCGGGTACGACCCGATCTTCGTGCCGTCGGGGTCGGTGCTGACCAGCGCGGAGATGTCGTCGGCCGACAAGGACGCGATCAGCCACCGGGGCAAGGCCTTCCGGGGTCTGGCCGAGGTCCTTGCTGTGGCCGCTGTCACCTTGTGATGAACAACAGGTTGTAAGACTGTTCCGGGCTTTTCGCGTCCGGGTGCGGTGGCTAGACAAAGAGCTGCAGCCGTCCCCGACACTGTGAGGAGTCTGCTCGTGTTCGACGAGCTGCCCGACGCTGTCGTCACACTGGTGACAGCGGCCGTGAGCGTGATCGCTGCGCTCATCGTCGTGCAAATCGTTCATTTCGTGGTGCGTCGCATCGGTCGGCGCGCCCCGCTCTTCGACCAGCTGGCCACGCGCCTGCACCGGCCGACGCAATGCCTGGCGGTGGTGCTGGCCGTGCAGGGTTCGCTGCACGCGACCACCGCCACCGGCGACTGGCGCGGACCTTTACTGCACGGCATCACCGTGCTGATGATCGCGGCCGGTGCGTGGGTGATCGGTGCGGTGCTGCTCGTCCTCGAGGACGCCGCACTCTCCCGGTTCCGCACCGACGTGGAGAACAACAAGACCGCACGCCGGGTGCACACCCAGATCATGGTGGTGCGGCGGGTGACGGTCGCGGTGGTGGTCGTCGTCGCGGTCGGCGCGATGCTGGTGACGTTCCCGACCGCCCGGGCCGCCGGAGCGTCGTTGCTGGCCTCCGCCGGGATCGCGGGTGTGGTGGCCGCGTTGGCCGCCCAGTCGATGCTGGGCAACGTGTTCGCCGGGGTGCAGCTGGCGTTCAGCGACGAGCTGCGCCTGGACGACGTGGTCGTCGTGGAGGGGGAGTGGGGCCGCGTCGAGGACATCACGCTCAGCTATGTGGTCCTGCACCTGTGGGACGACCGGCGGTTGACGTTGCCGACGTCGTACTTCACCACCAAGCCGTTCCAGAACTGGACGCGGAACGAGTCCGCGCTGCTCGGCGCCGTCGAGATCGACGTCGACTGGGCCGTGCCGACCGAGGAGATGCGCCGCGAGCTGCGGCACATCTGCGAGGGCACGGACCTGTGGGACGGGCGGGCCTGCGTGTTCCAGGTGACCGACGCGACCGGTGGGTCGGTGCGGGTGCGTGCGCTGGTGACCGCCCGCGACGCTCCGACGCTGTTCGACCTGCGGTGCCACGTGCGTGAGCGGTTGGTGCAGTGGCTGCGCGAGCGCTACCCCCAGGCGCTGCCGCGCTCGCGCGCAGACGTAACCGGAATCCCCGGCCTCCGAATCGAGGGCCTCAACGGCCCCTCCTCTCGACCGTCCGCCGACGGGCACGCGGACGGCCATACGAATGGGCACGCGGACGGCCACGCGGACGGGCGAGACGGGCGCCGGATGGGGGCGGGAGTCGCTGGACAGGCGTTTGCGCCTGGCAGCGTCGCGGACGCGCCGGATGATGCTCGGGTGTTCAGCGGCTCCGCGGACGGCCGCGAACGGAACGCCGCCTTCGCCGGCCCGTCGGAGGACTCCGACCGCACCTGACGACCGCAAACGCGCGCCCTCCCGTCATCACGGGAGGGCGCGCGTTTGCCCGTGGTGCGCAGCGGTCACAATGGCACCGGCTGCGGAGGGAGACCCGATGTCGGACGGCCTACGGACGGCCCTGTACTGGCTCAGTGCGGGCTTTGGGGTACTGGGCGTCGTACTGATCGTGCTCGCGCTGATCCAGCGCGGTTTCGGGAGCCGCGTGCAGGAGACCACACCCTGGCGCGTGACGTCGCTTGCGATCCTCTTCCTGGCCGCCGCCGTAACCGTCACCGGCATCGCCTACATCTGGCCCCACCCACCGGAGTAGTTGTGCGGCCGCAGTAGGTTCTCGGCTCATGGGTGCACTCAAGCCGTGGCACGTTCTCTCGCTGCTGTGCTGCTTACTGGTCGTCGGTGGCGGCGTCGCCGGCATCATCGCGGCGATCAGCTACTCGACCAAGCGCAAGCGCTAGGGGTCCTGCGGTGCGGGAGGTGGGAGTCGAACCCACATGTCCTTTCGGACACCGGGACCTAAACCCGGCGCGTCTAGCCTTTCCGCCACTCCCGCTCGGCTGACATCGTACGCACGCCGCTGACCGCGGGCACGTCGAGCCTGGGCCGAATCGTCAGTCGAGGCCGAGGTCGCGGCGGAGCTTCGCCACGTGACCCGTCGCCTTGACGTTGTACTGCGCCTTCTCGATCTTGCCGTCCGCGTCGATGACGAACGTCGAGCGGATGACGCCGGTGACGGTCTTGCCGTACATCGTCTTCTCGCCGAACGCCCCGTAGGACGACAGGACGCTCTTGTCCGGGTCGGAGACCAGCGGGAACGTGAGCGACTCCTGGTCGCGGAACTTCGCGAGTTTCTGCGGCTTGTCGGGGGAGATCCCGATCACGGTGAGGCCGGCGGCCTTGAGCGAGTCCAGCGAGTCCCGGAAGTCGCACGCCTGCTTCGTGCACCCCGGGGTCATCGCCGACGGGTATGCGTACAGGATCACGCGCTGACCACGCAGGTCGGCGAGGTGCACGGTGTTACCGGAGTCGTCGGCGAGCTCGAAGTCGGGAGCGGCGTCGCCGGGGGAGAGGCGCGGTGCGGCAGTCATGGCCGGAAGCCTATTCCTCTCGACTCACGCCCCTGCTATTGCAGGTTAGTTGCAACAGCAGAGATGATGCGTGAGGAGTTGTACCGGCCAAGTGAGGGGGAGCGGTGGAGCCAACGGGTACGCCCGTCGCGATGCACATCTCCGACGGCATCGTCAATCTGCCGATCTCGGCGGTCTTCGGCGTCGTCGCCGTGGCGTGGATCGCCTTATGCCTGTTCCGGGCCCGTCGCGACCTCGACGACCGGCTGGCGCCGATGGCCGGCCTGGTGGCCGCGTTCATTTTCGCGGTGCAGATGCTCAACTTCCCGGTGCTGCCGGGCGTCAGCGGGCACCTGCTCGGCGGTGCGCTCGCGGTGATCTTGGTCGGGCCGTGGGTGGGTGCGCTCTGCGTCGCCACGGTGCTGCTCGTGCAGGCGTTGCTCTTCGCCGACGGCGGGCTGTCCGCGCTCGGGCTCAACGTCACGAACATGGCGATCATCACCACGCTCGTCGCGTACGGGGTGGTCGCGGTCGCGTTGCGGGTGTTGCCGCGGAACCGGCTCGGGATCGTCGTCGCGAGCTTCCTGGCCGCCACGGTGTCGGTCGTCGTCGCGTCGCAGGGCTTCGTGCTCGAGTACGCGCTCGGCGGCGAGGTGGACAAGGCGCTCGGGCCGATCTCGGCCACGATGGCCGGCGTCCACCTGCTGATCGGCATCGGTGAGGGGCTGATCACCGCGACCACGGTTGCGACCGTTGCGGCGGTGCGCCCCGACCTGGTCTACGCACTGCGCCGGTACCAGCAGAAGCCGCTGTTGATCACTTCGGGGAGTAACGCATGAAGCGGGTGAGGCTCGCCGCCTTCCTCGGCGCAGGGCTGCTCGTTGCGCTGCTGCTCGCCGGCATCGTCAGTTCCGCCGCGAGCTCGCAGCCGGACGGGTTGGACGCCACCGCCCGCGAGGGCTGCACGTTCAACGCCGACGACGAGATCACCGGCGGCGACTGCCTGGCGAAGTCGGCCAAGGAGCACGACATGGCCGACTCGCCGCTGGCCGACTACGGCATCCGCGGCATCGACAACTCGTTCGTCTCGACCGGCCTGTCCGGCGTCGCCGGCGTGCTTCTCGTCGGCGCGATCGGTGGTGGCGTCTTCTGGCTCCTCCGCCGCCGCGGCACCGCCGGCGCCGACCCGGAGGATGCGCCCGCGGCCTCGCCGGTCGGCGCGTCGAGCAGTGGCGGAGCAGGCGGCCGCGCGGACGAGGCCGCCGGCGACGGATCGGGCCGGTAGGGCTGCGTGGGAGCCGGCCACAGCCATCCGCTGCATCTGCCCGGTGCATCGCTCGTGCACCGGATGCCGTCCGAGGTGAAGATCGTCGCGGCGCTGGCGTTCGTCGTCAGCGTCGTGGCGACCCCGCGCGAAGCGGTGTGGGCGTTCGGCCTTTACGCGGTGCTGCTCGCCGCGGTGGCCGCCACCGCCCGGATCCCCGCCCGGTGGCTCGCGACCCGGGGCCTCATCGAGACGCCGTTCGTCGTCCTCGCAGTGATTCTGCCGTTCCTCGAGAGTGGCCCGTACGTTCACGTCGCTGGACTCCAACTCAGCGAGGCCGGCCTCTGGGCCGGCTGGAACATCGTCGCCAAGGGCACACTGGGCGTCTTCGCGTCGCTTCTGCTCGCCGCGACGACGAACGCACGCGACCTGTTGCTCGGCCTGCAACGCCTGCGCACCCCCGGGCCGATCGTCCAGATCGCCACGTTCATGCTCCGCTACGTCGACGTCATCCTCGGCAACGCGCGGGCCATGCGCATCGCCCGGCTGTCTCGCTGCCACGACCCCCGGTTCTTCTGGCAGGTCCGGGCTTTCGCGACGTCGATCGGCAGCTTGTTCCTGCGGTCGTACGAGCGCGGGGAACGGGTCTACGTCGCGATGCTGTCCCGGGGTTACACCGGCGCACTACCGATGGCCACCACCACGCGACCCCCGGCGAGGCAGTGGGCCACCGCGCTCACGATTCCCGCGGCGGCCGCGGCGGTTAGCGTGACGGCGTGGCTGACGACGTAACCCTGGAAGTAGCGGGCCTCGCTTTCGCGTACCCCGACGGCAGGCAGGCGCTGTTCGGCGTCGATCTCGTGCTGAAGAAAGGCGAGCGTGTCGCCCTGCTCGGCCCCAACGGCGCGGGAAAGACGACGCTGGTGCTGCACCTGAACGGCATCCACACCGCCGGTGCGGGCAGCGTCACGGTCGCCGGGATGCCGGTGGTCAAGGAGAACCTCACCGAGATCCGCCGCCGCGTCGGCATCGTCTTCCAGGACCCGGACGACCAGCTGTTCATGCCCACCGTGGCCGAGGACGTGGCGTTCGGGCCGGCGAACCTGGGTCTGCGTGGCACCGCACTCCAGGAACGCGTCACCGAGGCCCTCACCGCCGTCGGCATGCAGGACTTCGCCGACCGCGCACCCCACCACCTGAGCTTCGGCCAGCGTCGGCGGGTGGCCGTGGCCACCGTGCTCGCGATGCGCCCGGAGATCCTGGTGCTCGACGAGCCGTCCAGCAACCTCGACCCCGCCAGCCGCCGTGAACTCGCGCAGATCTTGCAGAGCCTCGACGTGACGCTGCTGATGGTCACCCACGACCTGCCGTACGCGCTGGAACTCTGCCCGCGAGCGGTGCTGCTGGACGGTGGGGTCGTCGTCGCCGACGCCCCCACCCCGCAGCTCCTGATGGACGCCGAGCTGATGCAGAGGCACCGGCTCGAGCTCCCGTACGGCTTCGACCCGTCGGTCGCGCTCCGTTAGCGCTGCGCGGCGTCGATCGCCTTCGTCAGCTCCGCAGTCGTCGGGTTCTCCAGTGAGGTCCCGTTGACCTTCACGGTCGGTGTGCCGTTCACGCCTGCTTTCGACGCCTCGTCGGTGACCGATTTCGTCCAATCGGCGTACTTCTGATCATCGACACACTTCGTGAACGTGTCCCCGGTGATACCGGCGCTCTTCGCGAGGCTGATCATCTTCGCGTTCGTCAGGCCGGAGGCGTTCTCCTCCGGCTGGTTGGCGTAGAGCGTGGTGAGGAACTCGGGGAACTTGTCGGCGTCGGCCGCGCACCCGGACGCCGCCGACGACCGGCTGGAGTACTTCGTGCCGGACGAGAACCGGTCCAGGTACGCCACCGGGTGGTAGACGATCTTCGCGGTGCCCTCGTCGACGTACTTCTGCAGCGTCTTGCCGCTCTCGTCCTCGAACGTCTTGCAGATCGGGCACTGGAAGTCGAGATAGACGTCGACGGTGACCGGCGCGGTGGTCTTCCCGACGGTCAGGCCGGTCGTCGTCGCCGACTTCGGCAGAACGACGTCGTCGGGCTGGCTGGACTTGTAGAGCGTCACGCCGATACCGGCGGCGATCACCAGCACGGCCAACGCGATCACCGAGACGATGATCGTTCGTCGCCGCCGCTCCGCAGCGCGCTGCTTGGCAAGTTGCTCGGCGGCGATCCGCCGGGCCTTGTTTGACGACTTCCCGCTCATGTTCTCAGCTTCCGGAGATCCAGTTGTCGACGGCCAGACGTCCACGCGGCCACCGGGCGAGTGCGAGCGCGATCACCAGCAGCGCGCTGTCGCGGAGGATTTCGAGGGTGTAGGCGGTGCTCTGATCGGGATCGAGTTCGCCGCCGCTGCCGAAGCACCCGCAGTCGATGCGGAGCCCGCGGGCGGCCGCGGAGATGATTCCGATCAGGAAGACGACCAGCAGCACCGCGGAGAAGATGGCCCCGAACCGCACGGCCACGCCGGCGACGAGCAGCAACCCGAGCACGATCTCGAGCCACGGCAGACCCGCGCCGACGACCGTCGCCGCACCGTCCGGCAGCAGCTGGTACGCCCGCACGGCGCGCACCGAGGCGGCGAGGTCGGTGGCTTTCGCGCCACCGGCCCAGAGCCAGACGCCGCCCAGGAGCAGCCGGGCGACGAGCGGCAGCCACGGCCGGGCGGTGGGCCACCAGGCCGGGGTGCGGCGGCGGGGTTCGCTTCGCGTAGACATCGCTACTTGGTCGTTCGTACGGTCCGATCGGTTCCCGATGTGGGCCAGAACACGCTATCGCTACTTTGCGTAACCGCGGGGGAGGCGTGTGACGGGTGTGGCGATATCTCTCAAGCCGACATTAAGCAGTGCGTAATCGTGCCCCCAAGCCATTCTGATTACCGGTCCGGGCTGATGAACTGGGTTCACCGCAGCGCGGTTCCGGTCGTCGGAGGTGGGCGATCCGGGGTTGCGGGTGGGAGCGGTGGCGGCCGTGGCTCGGGTTGGGAGACAGGGGAACCCGGGCCGCGGCTGAAACCTCGACCTGCGCTCGAGTCCATCGCGATCCGATCGACCGGCTGGACGCGCGTGACCTGCCGGTCCGTGGCCCGCCTGGGGGACGCCCCTCCCCCAGGCGGGCTTCTTTTGTCTGTGGGCGGCCCGCCCAGAACGACGCTGCCAGGCGAGCGCGGACCCTTGAGTATGCAGCTATACGCGGCGGGTCCGCGCTCGACTGGCAGCGTCGCCCTGGGCGGGCTCCAGGCTCATACCAAAGGCAACTGCTCAGGCTGACGTTAGGGCGCTGACCAGGTCTTCTCTTGCTCTTGCCACTCGGGAGCGGATGGTGCCTACCGGGACGTTTTCCACGTCGGCGGCCTCCTGGTAGGAGAGGCCTACCAATTGGGTGAGGACGAACGCGGAACGGCGTTCGGTGGAGAGCCGGGCCAGCAGATCGGTGGCGTCCGCGGTGGTGGAGGGATCCGGTGCGGTCGGTACGAACCGAGCCCTCAGGACCTCGTCGAGGCGCCTGCGTCGCACTACGGTGCGTAGGTGGTCGGCGCAGGCGCGGCGGGCGATGCCGAGCAGCCAGGTGCGGGCGCTGGCCCGCGCCGCGAACGACGGCAGGGCGCGGAACGCCCTCAGATACGTTTCCTGGGTGAGGTCGTCGGCGGCGTTCGTGTCGACGAGCGACGCACAGAATCGCCAGACGTCAGGCTGGGTGGCGCGCACGAACGCCGCGGTCGCCAACGCGTCGCCGTGCTGAGCACGTAGTGCCCATTCGGTGACGTCGTCGGGGGCGGGCACCTGTCCAGGGTACGGCCGAACGTCCGGGAACTACTGCCCGCCGAAGGACGACTATCCCCGTATGCAGTGCGCACAGATCAGGGTCGCCCTCTCCGCGCTCGCGGACCGGGAGGACCCCGGAATCGACCGGGCCGACGTCGACACCCACCTCGCGGGGTGCGCCGAGTGCCAGGCGTGGCAGGCGGCCGCCACCGAGGCCACCGGCGTGCGCTGCCGCGCCACCGCGCAGCCTCCCGATCTCACCGAGCAGATCCTCGCCGCCATCGCCGCGGACCGCACCACCCGGCGCCGAGCGCGCTCCGGGCTCGGCGCCTCCGTACGGCACGCGGCAGCGCGTCTGTCCGGCCGGGCAGCGGCCGCAGACATGTGGGCCGCGACCGGGTCGCCCCCGGCGGCCGGGGCGACGAGCGGGCGGGCGGGCTTGCTGCACGCCGGGGTGTTGCGGTGGGCTTTGGGGATGTCGGCGGTGGCGCAGCTGTTGCTCGCGTTGCCCGCGCTCGTCGCCGAGCCCGGCGCCGGTGGCGCCGTGCACGCCGGGCGCGAAATGGCGTCGTTCGACGTCGCGGTCGCGATCGGGTTCCTGTTCGTGGCCGGACGACCGGCCTGGGCCAGAGCCCTGGTGCCGGTCGCCGTTGCGCTTGCTGGTTGTCTGTTGCTGACGAGTTCGATCGACGTCGCGGACGGAGCCGCCCAACTCGGACACGAGCTGAACCACCTGCTCGCCGGTGTCCAGGCGGCCCTGGTCTGGCTCCTGTCGCGCACCGATCGAACGTCGACGCCCTCGGAGCCGTTGCCGAGGCAGGTATGACGTTACGAACGACAGGAATGGGGAAGCGCGTGCGGAAGGTCCAGCGAGCGCTCGTAGTGGCGTTGTTCGCCCTGCTGGCGATCGGCTTCGGTGCGTCGCCGGCCCAGGCGCACGCCGCGCTGGAGGGCACCGACCCACCCACCGGCTCGATCGTCGACCCCGCGCCGACCGTCGTCACGATGAACTTCAGCGAGCGGGTCACGCCGGTCAAGGGCCGGATCAAGATCATCGCCCCGGACGGTTCGAACGTCGTCCAGGGCGAGCCGACGACGGTGAACGGCGGCGCGCGGGTACGCATCCCGCTGAAGTCGGACCTGGCCGACGGCACCTACCTGGTCAGCTACCGGATCATCTCCGCGGACGGCCACCCCGTGTCCGGCGGGTACACGTTCAGCTCGCGGGTTCCGTCCGCGCTGGGCGCGAAGGCGTCGGAGGTCAACTCCGGCACCGCGTCGGCGTCGGTGGACACCGGTGTGCGCGGGGTGCAGTCGGTCAGCCGATACGCCGCTTACGCCGGCATCGTGCTGCTCGCCGGCCCGCTGGTGATCGTGCTGGGGCTCTGGCCGCGGCGGCTCGCCACGGCCGGGCCGCGACGCATCGCATGGGCGGGCTGGGGGCTGCTCGCTGTCGG
The DNA here is from genome assembly GCF_043197895.1 of Cryptosporangium sp. NPDC048952. Classification (NCBI taxonomy): domain Bacteria; kingdom Bacillati; phylum Actinomycetota; class Actinomycetes; order Cryptosporangiales; family Cryptosporangiaceae; genus Cryptosporangium; species Cryptosporangium sp. NPDC048952. Next base: position 1,130,277 of record NZ_JBICTY010000001.1, read on the forward strand.
AACGCTCGGCGTCCTCGTTCTGCAGGCGCCGTACGCGGACGGGGGCACGCTGGCTGACGTCTCGGTCAGCGGTATCGGCGAGGCGCTCGACGAGACGGTCGGACGTGCGCTGCTGATCCGGCTGGCGTTGCTCGTCGCCGCGATCCCGGTGCTGTTGCGGGTGCTGCGTCCGCCGACACCCAAGGACGGTGACGCCCCGGCGTGGGCGGGGCCGGTCGACCGTGTGCTGGCCGGGATCATCGGCGTCGCGATGCTGATCACGTTCCCGTACGCGGGGCACGCGGGTCAGTCGCCCGCGCCGATCGTGTCGGTGCCGGCGATCACGCTGCACGTGGGGTCGATGGCGGTGTGGCTCGGCGGGCTCGTCGTGCTGGCGCTGTACCTGCTGCCACGGGCCAAGTACCGCGAGCTCGAGGTGATCCTGCCGGTGTGGTCGCGGTGGGCGTTCTGGGCGGTCGGCGCGCTGGTGTTCAGCGGTGCGATCGAGACGTTCCTGGAGATCGGCGGCTTTCGCGGCATCGACCGGCTGGTCAGCACCACGTACGGCCAGCTCGTCCTGACGAAGGTGATCTGGCTCGGCGCGATCCTCGTCGTCGCCGCGAACGCACGCGCCTGGATCAACCGCCGCTTCGGCGTTCCGGTCGCCTACGCCCTGGCCGCGGAGGACCCCGAAGCGAAGCGTCCCCAGAAGGCCGCGAAGAAGACGACGGCGGGCAAGCCCGCCAAGAAGGCTCCCGCGAAGCCGGCGGCGGCAGAACCGGAAGCGGCCGACGACGAGTCGGCGGTCGGCCTCGTCAAGCCCGGGACGGCTTCGGCCGTGAAGGCGGGTACGAAGACCGCGGCGAAGAAGGCTGCCAAGAAGGTCGCGCCGAAGAAGATCAGAGAGCCGGAGCCCGAGACGTCGGACTTCTCCGCGTCCGGGCGCGCGGCCGACGAGGTCCGGCGGCTGCGGTCCCGCGTCGCGATCGAGGTGGCCCTCGGCGCCGTGGTGCTCGCGCTGGCGACCGCGCTGGTGCAGGTCGCCCCGGCCCGCAGCGCCGACGACGCCGCTGCGGCGGCAGCGGCCCTGCCGTACACCGCTCAGGTCGACATGGGCCCGAACGTGCTCCAGATCGACCTGCCGGCCCGGATCGGCCGCAACGAACTGCACCTGACGCTCTTCGACAAGAACGGCCTGCCGGTCAAGGTCGAGGAGTGGAGCGGCTCCGCGGAGCTGGCGAAGGCGAACGTGTCGACGGACGTCGTCGCGTTGCCGCTCACCGAGAACCACGCGGTGGGTCAGGTCGAGTTGCCGATCGCTGGTGACTGGAAGTTCGTGTTCACCGCACGAACGTCCGACATCGACCAGTACAGCGTCGAAAAGACCATCACGATCCGCTGAAACGGTCGGCGGCCCGGCGAGAGCCGGGCCGCCGCCTCAGATCGAGTCCAGGTCGTGCAACGCGGCCCGCAGAAGCTCTGCGGTTTCGGGATCCGTTGCCTCGCACCGCGCCAGCGCCTCCTGGACGCGGAGGCGGGCACGATCCAGCGCTGAGCCCCGCTCGGTGGACGCCACCTCGGTGGAGTGCACCCGCTGCTGGAGCAGTTCCGTGCGCTCCAGCAGCAGCCGGTTCTTCTCCCACAGATCGATGAACACGCTGACCTTCGCCCGCAGCACCCACGGGTCGAACGGCTTGGCCAGGTAGTCCACCGCCCCGGTGGCGTATCCCCGGAACGCGTGGTGCGGCTTCCGGTCTATCGCGGTGAGGAACACGATCGGGATGTGCCGGGTACGTTCCCGGCGCTTGATGTGCTCCGCCGTCTCGAAGCCGTCCATTCCAGGCATCTGAACGTCGAGCAGGATCACCGCGAAATCGTCGGTGAGCAGGCGCTTCAGCGCCTCCTCACCCGACGGCGCGGTCACCAGGTCGTGGTCCAGTCCCTGCAGGATGGCTTCCAGGACGAGCAGGTTCTCGGGGCGGTCGTCGACCAGGAGGACTTTCGCCCGCTTGCGATCAGTGCTCACGCGGCAGGTCCGGGCGCGCCCGCGTCACGTGTGACCCATCCGGCCATCAAGCGGAGCAGCCGATCGAGATCGACCGGCTTCGTGATGTAGTCGCTGGCTCCCGCGGCGAGACTCTTGTCCCGATCGCCCGGCATCGCTTTCGCCGTGAGGAACAGGATCGGCAGTTCGCTGAACCCGGGCATCTTCCGGATCGCCGCTGTCGTCTCGTTACCGTCCATGTCGGGCATCATGACGTCCATCAGGACGAGGTCCACCTCCGGGTGGGCCTGCAGCATCGCGATACCGGCCGCACCGTTGTCGGCGTAGAGCACGGTGAGCCCGTGCAACTCCAGCGCGGAGGTCAGCGCGAACACGTTCCGGACGTCGTCGTCGACGATGAGCACGGTACGTCCGGCCAGCACCGACGTGTCGACGGTCGGGCCGGTCCTCCCGCGCGGCGGCCGACTCTCCACCTGCCGGGGCGCCGGCGCGGGCGGCCGCTGACCGCTCTTGGTGTGATCGTCAGGACTGGAATAGCCCGGCCGCGTCGTCGCCGCAGGCGTCGGCTGCGCCGCTGACGCGCCCTGCGTGATGATCGCGGCGCCGATCTCCTCGGCGTCCACGATGCTGCTCGGCCCGGGCGGCAGCGACGGCTGAGCGGCCGGCAGCGAGCTGCGCAGCGGCCCCGAGTACGTCGAGGACAAGAACGTGTCCTCCGGCAGCCGCTCCAGGCCGCTGCCCGGCTCGGCCGCCTCACCGGGATAGCGCTCCGGCAGGTACAGCGTGAACGTACTGCCCCGGCCGACGTCACTCTGCACTGTGATCGAGCCGCCGAGCACCCGCGCGATCTCCCGCGAGATCGACAGACCCAGGCCCGTACCGCCGTACTTCCGGCTGGTCGAGCCGTCGGCCTGCTGGAACGGGTCGAAGATCAGCTTGAGCTTGTCGGCGGCGACCCCGATGCCGGTGTCGGTCACCGCGAACGCGACGACACGGTCGGCCGCGTTCAGCGTCGGGCTGGCGAACAGCATGTCCTCCGGACCGACGTGGATCGACAGCGTCACCGTGCCCGCGTCGGTGAACTTCACCGCGTTGGACAGCAGGTTCTTGAGGATCTGCTGGAGACGCTGCTCGTCGGTGAACAGGTGCTCGGGGACGCCAGGCCCGCGGTCGACGGCGAACCGCAGTCCTTTCAACTCCGACTGGGCCCGGAACGTCTGCTCGACGTACCCGCAGACGTCGTCCAGCGCGACCCGGCCGGCGTGGACGTCCATCTTGCCCGCCTCGACCTTGGACAGGTCCAGGATGTCGTTGATCAGCGTCAACAGGTCCCAGCCGGCGTCGTGGATCGTCCGGGCGAACTCGATCTGGCGCCCGGTGAGGTTCGACTCGGTGTTCTCCGCCAGCAACCGCGCCAGAACGAGCAGCGAGTTGAGTGGCGTCCGCAGCTCGTGGCTCATGTTGGCCATGAACTCGGTCTTGTACTGGCTGGAGAGCGCCAGCTGCTCGGCTTTCTCCTCCAGGCCGAGACGCGCCATCTCGATCTCGCGGTTCTTGATCTCGATGTTGCGGTTCTGCTCACTGAGCAGCGCCGCCTTCTCCTGCAGCTCGGCGTTCGTGCGCTGCAGCTCCATCGACTGCGCCTGCAGCTCCTGGGTGAGCCGCTGCGACTGCGCCAGCAGCTCTTCCGTCCGCGCGTTCGCGATGATCGTGTTCAGGACGACACCGAGCGTGTCGACGAGCTGCTGGAGGAAGCTCATGTGCAGGTCGGAGAAGTTCTTGAAGCTGGCCAGCTCGATAACGCCGAGCACCCGTTCCTCGAACAGCACCGGGACGATCACCAGGTCGGCGGGCGGTGCCTCGCCGAGCCCCGACCCGATCGTCAGGTAGCCGGCCGGCGTCTGCTCGACGCGGATCGACCGGCGCTCGACGGCGGCCTGACCGACCAGGCCCTCGCCCAGCGACAGCACCGACTCGCCCCGCCGCGGCGCGTACCCGTAGGACGACGCCAGGCGTAGCCGCAGACCCTCCCGAGTGGCCTCCAGAAGGAAGAACGCGCCCTGCTGGGCGTCCACCACGGGGGTGATCTCGCTCATGATCATCTGGCAGACCTGACGCAGGTCGCGCTGCCCCTGGAGCTGAGCACCGATGCGGGCCAGGTTGCTCTTCAGCCAGTCCTGTTCCGCGTTCTTGGTGGTCGTGTCCTTGAGGTTGCCGATCATCTGGTTGATGTTGTCCTTGAGCTCGGCGAGCTCACCCTGCGTCTCCACGGCGATCGCCTGGGACAGGTCGCCGCGGGTCACCGCGGTCGCGACCTCTGCGATCGCACGGACCTGGGTGGTGAGGTTGCCGGCCAGGATGTTCACGCTCTGGGTCAGGTCGCGCCAGGTGCCGGAGACGTCCCGCACCTCGGCCTGACCGCCCAGCTGGCCCTCGGTGCCCACCTCGCGGGCGACTCGCGTCACCTCGTTGGCGAACGACGAAAGCTGGTCCACCATCGTGTTGACGGTGTTCTTGAGCTCGAGGATTTCGCCCTGGGCGTCGACGGTGATCTTCTGTCCCAGATCGCCCTTCGCGACAGCGGTGGTGACCTGGGCGATGTTGCGGACCTGGCTGGTCAGGTTGCCCGCCATCGAGTTCACGTTGTCGGTCAGTTCCCGCCAGGTACCGCTGACACCACGCACCTGCGCCTGGCCGCCCAGCTTGCCGTCGGTGCCCACCTCGCGGGCCACGCGCGTGACCTCGTCGGCGAACGATCCCAGCTGGTCCACCATCGTGTTGACGGTGTTCTTCAGCTCGAGGATCTCGCCCTGGGCGTCGACGGTGATCTTCTGCGTCAGGTCGCCCTTGGCCACGGCCGTGGTGACCGAGGCGATGTTCCGTACCTGGCCGGTCAGGTTCCCGGCCAGCTGGTTCACGTTGTTCGTCAGTTCCTGCCAGGTGCCGGAGACTCCCCGGACCTGGGCCTGGCCGCCGAGCTTGCCGTCGGTGCCCACCTCGCGGGCTACTCGGGTGACCTCGTCGGCGAACGACGAGAGCTGGTCGACCATCGTGTTGACGGTGGTCTTCAGCTCCAAGATCTCGCCGCGGGCGTCGACGGTGATTTTCTGGGTGAGGTCGCCCTTGGCGACGGCGGTGGTGACCTGGGCGATGTTCCGAACCTGACCGGTGAGGTTCCCCGCCAGCTGGTTCACGTTGTTCGTGAGTTCCTGCCAGGTGCCCGAGACGCCGCGCACCTTGGCCTGGCCACCCAGCTTGCCCTCGGTGCCCACCTCACCGGCCACCCGCGTGACCTCGTCGGCGAACGACGAAAGCTGGTCCACCATCGTGTTGACGGTGTCCTTGAGCTCGAGGATCTCGCCGCGGGCGTCGACGGTGATCTTCTGGGTGAGGTCGCCCTTGGCGACGGCGGTGGTGACCTGGGCGATGTTCCGCACCTGGCCGGTCAGGTTCTGCGCAAGCTGGTTGACGTTCTCGGTCAGCTCTTTCCAGGTGCCCGAAACGCCCCGGACGTGGGCCTGGCCGCCGAGTTTGCCCTCGGTGCCCACCTCGCGGGCCACGCGCGTGACCTCGTCGGCGAACGCGGAGAGCTGGTCGACCATCGTGTTGACAGTGCTCTTCACCTCGAGGATCTCGCCGCGGGCGTCCACGGTGATCTTCTGGGTGAGGTCGCCCCGGGCCACAGCGGTGGTGACCTGGGCGATGTTGCGGACCTGGCCGGTCAGGTTGCCGGCCATCGAGTTCACGTTGTCGGTGAGCTCGCGCCAGACCCCGGAGACCCCGCGCACCTGCGCCTGACCGCCGAGTTTGCCCTCGGTGCCCACCTCGCGGGCCACGCGCGTGACCTCGTCGGCGAACGACGAGAGCTGGTCCACCATCCGGTTCACGGTGGTGCCGATGCGGAGGAACTCACCCTTGAGCGGCTGGCCCGCGATCTCCAGGGCCATCTGCTGGGTGAGGTCACCGCGGGCCACCGCGTCGATGACGCGGGCCACCTCGGTCGTCGGCCGGGCCAGGTCGTCGATCAGCGAGTTGATCGCCTGCGCGCCGGTCGCCCAGTCGCCGCGGCCGATCGACTCGTCGACCCGCTCGGTCATCCGGCCGTCGCGTCCGACGACGCGGCTGACCCGTTCGAACTCGCGGTTGCGCTGATCCATCCGGGTCGCGACGTCGTTGAAGAGCTCCGTGAGCTCGGCGTCCTCACCGTCGCGCCGGGAGAGCCGCACGCTGAAGTCGCCCTTGCGGAGCAACTCGAGCGCCGCGGTCAGCTCACGGACGATCGGGGGTCGTTCAGCGAGCATCGTGCCGTTCTGAGCCCCGCCGTTGTCGGCGGGCGCTGACCCGAGCTCCTCGGGACGGCGGGAGCGCCTGCCCCGTTCAGCTGTCGTCATCGTGTGCCTCATCTCGCCGGATGTCCGAACAGCGCAGGTATCCGATGCGCGTGGACGTCTCCATCTTTGCGTATCACGCATCGTGGAGCGCCCGATCCGATTCGGTAGCCTTCTCAGCTTGGTTGTGGCGTGTGCTGAACAGTGTCGGACAACGACCGAAATAGTGCTGGACTCTGCAGCGGTTGGCCCCTGGACGCTAGGGTCTGTCCGGGACTTCCCGAACAGGGCGAGTCCTCCCTCGAGTTCGGCTACGGCTGGGCTGTCCGGGCGGGGGAGCAGAGGTGAGCCAGCAGATGGGTCATCAGATGAATTCTTCTCCGGCTGGGGGGTCCGTGGTGGTCAGCCGCCGCGCGCCGCTACCCGGTGACGCCCGGTCCCCGGCACTGGCCAGGGCCCTCGCCCGTGACGTCGTGGAGGAGTGCGGGCTCGCGTCGCTCTCCGACGAGGTCGCACTGCTGACCACCGAACTCGCGACGAATGCGGTCGTCCACGCGGGCACCGCCATGCACATCGAGGTCGTCGGGGATGCCGCCAGCATCACGGTCCGGGTCACCGACGGCAGTCGTGCGGTGCTCGGCCCCTCGCTCCCACCCCCGATGCTGGCCGAGGGCGGCCGTGGCCTGCACCTGGTCGACTCGCTGGCCTCCGAGTGGGGCGTCGCGTACGGACGCAGCGGCAAGTCGGTCTGGTTCCGGCTCGACGTCGACGACCCGGTGGTGACCCGCGCCGGTTCGGAACCGTCCGCCGCTCCCGAGCCGGAACCAATGACCGAGCCGGCCGAGTCTCGCTGGGGTCTCCGTCGCGAGGTCGGTATCGGGCTCGGCCGCAAGATCCGGGGTCGCCGCAACGGGGTCATGGGTGCCGGTGGCGTCGTCGTGAAGACGAACGAACCCGCGGTGCCCCCGAAGCAGGTGCGCCGGCCGGTCGCCGGGCGCGCGGCGGCGGTCGTTCCGGCCGCCGAGGCCGCCGGGTGGCTCACGTACCTCACCGACCGCGTCGTCCACGAGCTCGACTCGACCGAATTGGCCCAGGAGATCCTCTACCGGGTCGGTGAGGTCACCGGTGCGGCGTTCGGCATCCTGTGGGTGGACGAGGGCTCCGGTGTCCGGGCGCTGGCGTCGATCGGCATCACCGAGGACCCGATCGACCCGCCGGTCCGGCTCTGGCCCGACGACCCGCCGCGCCCCCGCAACGCCGACTTGCTGCCGCCCACCCAGGCGCTCGCCGACGCCGGTGCGGGCGTCGCGCTCTCGGTCGCGCTGCCGTCCAGTCCGCCGATTCGTGGCCGCCTGGAGCTGGGCATGCCGGCGGGGAACCTGTTCCGGTCCGCCGACGCGGTGTTCGCGCTGCTCGCCGCCGAGCGGCTGGCGGTCAGCCTGGACGCCGCCCGGCTGCGGGACACCGAGCAGACCCGCCGGGGCGATCTCGCGTTCCTCGCCGACGCCAGCGAGCTGCTCGCCTCCTCGCTCGACGTCGATCTGACGCTCGCGCTGGTGGCGCAGCTGTGCGTGCCGCGGCTGGGCGAGTGGTGCGTGATCCACACCCTGGACGACGCCGGCGACCCGGAGCTCGTCGTCGCGGTGCACAACGACGAGCGTGGCGTCCCCGAGCTGGAGGACGCGTTCCTGGCGCCGGACGGGGCGGTGCTGCGGGAACGGATCCGGGCCGCGACGGTCACGCACGCCGCGACGCCGCTCACCGGCCCGCTGTCCGGGCTGGTGCTGCCGCTCACGGCCCGGCGCGAGGTCGTCGGCACGATGTCGATCGGTGACCCGCCCGGGCGCCGGCACACGTCCGAGGAAGTCGCGATCGCTGTCGACCTGGCGCGGCGGGCCGCGCTCTCGGTCGACAACGCGCGGCTCTACTCCGAACGCGACTCGGTGGCCGAGGCGTTGCAGAGCGCGCTGCTCCCGGCGTCGCTGCCGGTCGCCGACGGGCTGGAATTCGCCGCCCAGTACCGGCCCGCGGGCGCCAGCAACGAGGTCGGCGGTGACTTCTACGACGTGCTGCCGCTCGGTGAGGAGCGGTGGCTGCTCGCGATCGGTGACGTCTGCGGCAAGGGGCCGCAGGCGGCGTCGGTGACCGGCATGGTGCGCGACGTCCTGCGCACGCTGGCGCGGGAGGGGCGCAACCTGCCGTACGCGCTGGCCGCGCTGAACCGCGCGCTCGTCGAGGAGGCGTCGCTCGTGCGGGAGGGCGGCGGACCGATCGACGGCCAGACCGTGTTCTGCACGGTGGCGGCCGCGTTCGCCGAGCGTCGGGAAGGTGGGCTGCGGGTGCGGTTGTGCCTGGCCGGGCACCCGTCGCCGATCGCGGTGCGCGCCCGCGGGGGAGCGGAGCAGGTCGGTGTCGGCGGTATGGCGGCCGGGCTCACCGACCACATCGAAGTCGAGGAAGTGTCGGTGGACCTCGGGCCCGGTGACGCGCTCGTGTTCTACACCGACGGGGTCACCGAGCGCCGCCGCGGTGACGCGCAGTTCGGCGAGGAAGGCGTGCTGGAGGTGCTCTCGCGCAGCAGCGGCCTCTCCGCCGCCGACATCGCCGCCGGCCTCCGCACCGCCGCCACCGACTTCGGCGACGGCCCGTTGCGAGACGACCTCGCCATCCTCGCTTTGAGGGCGGCCCCCTGAACGATGTGGCGCTGGGCTCGCCATAGCGGGCCCAGCGCCACATCATTCAGTCGCCGGCGGCCCAGACTCCCGTGAGCTGGCGCTGCGTGACGTGTAGCGGCTCGACGCTGATGCTGATGACCGCTACGTCGTCGTAGCCCGGTGGGTCGAACTCGTTCATCAGGTTGCGCACCCAGCGAACGAGTGACTTCGCGTTGTTGTGCGGGCGGTCGGCCAGGGCGGCGGCCAAGCGGCCCTCGCCGAAGCGCTGGCCGTAACGCCGGGCGTCGGTGATGCCGTCGGTGTAGAACAGCAGCCCGTCGCCGGGCCCGAGCAGCGTCTCGAGCGTCGGGTACCGGCTGTCGGGCAGCCAGCCGAGCATGGGCCCGGAGTCGGTGAGCCGCTCGATGCTCCCGTCGGCCCGGCACACCACCGCCGGCGGGTGCCCGCCGTTCGCGAGCCGCACCTGGGCCGACCCGCTCTCGGTGTACTCGATCACGCAGAACACCGCCGTGCAGTAGCGCGGCACGTCCTGGGCGGCCTGGTCGGCGACGATCGTCTCGTTCAGCGCCGCCATCACCAGCGACGGCTCCGACGTCTGGATCGCCGCGCCCCGCAGCGCGTACCGGGCCAGCGACGTCAGCGCCGCCGCCTGCACACCCTTGCCGGAGACGTCACCGATCGAGATCGCCCACCGCCGCCCGCCGAGCGGGAAGACGTCGTAGAAGTCGCCACCGACCTCCTGCAGCGGCGCCGCGTGGTAGAACGCCGAGAGCTCCATCCCGGGCACCTGCGGCATCCTCGGCGGCAGCAGCGTCTGCTGCAGCGTCCGGGCGACCTCCTCGACCTGTCCCTTGGACTTCTGTACCTCCTCCCGGCGACGCCGTTCGAGGCGCACCTCACGCAGCGCCGCGAGCCGCAGCTCCAGCTCGTCGACAACGATCGAGGCGAGGTCGGCCAGCGACTGCAGCTCCTCGGGCGTGGTGGCGCGCGGCTTCCGGTCGATCACGTTCACGGTGCCCAGGTGGTACCCGTCGCTGGTCGTGATCGGGGCGGCCGCGTAGAACCGCAGCCCGAACTCACCCCGGACGAGCGGATTGTTGTACGCGACCGGATCGAGCGTGGCGTCCTCGATCGCGACCGGCTCGTCCACGAGAATTGCAGATGCGCATAGTCCCGGGTCACGACCTATCTCGGTGACGTCGACGCCGTGCGTGGCCTTGAACCAGATCCGGTCTTCGTCCACGATCGTCACCGTGGCGACGGGAACTCCGAATATGCGAGCGGCGAGTGCCGCTATGCGGTCGAAGGCTCCGTCGGGGGGCGTATCGAGGATGTCGTACCGGCGGACCGCCCGGAGTCGCTCGACCTCGTCGGGCGGAATCAGGTCGGCGTCGGTCATTGCGCCCTCCTCGAGGGGTATCCGTTGACACGTTCTGAAGGGGTGGAGATGAACTTGTCCGTCGTGGTGAGCAGCGCTGGGGAGTCCGGCAGTATCGGCGTTCTCCGGCTCTCCGGAGAGCTCGACATTGCCACGTCCGGCACACTGCGCCAATCCCTCGACGCGTTGCGTGACGAAGGCCGGGAGAACCTGGTGCTCGACCTGAGCGGCGTCACGTTCTGTGACTCCACGGGTCTCGGCACTGTTGCAACCCACGCTCGCTGGGTCATGGGTGTCGGTGGCTCCCTCGTGGTCTGCGGGCTCCGGCCGGACGTCGAAGCCGTGTTCGCGATCTCCGGTCTCTCCACCGTCCTCCCCACTGCCAACTCCCTCGACCACGCCGTCGAGCTGGCCGCGGCGGGTTCGTCGCCCAACTGAGCGCCCCCCACCTCTGAGACGCAGTGACGACTCGAACCAAGTCGCACCCCTTCCCCTACCAAACTGGTAGGCCTTATGTGCTTTACTGAACACATGGGTCAGGAGTGCTTGGTGAGGCAGCCGTCCGGACTTCAGCTCGGAACGGTGTTGCAGAAGCTGGTGGCCACCGTCGATTGGCGGGCTCAAGTCCGCTATGACGTCGATGACCGTTGGTACGGCCGCCTCGATGCAGGCGAGTTCACCGACGGCGTCCAGGTGGAGGCCTGGCTGCTGACCTGGTGGCCGGGGCAGCGCACCGGCCTGCACGACCACGGCGGCTCGGCCGGCGCGTTCGCCGTGGTGCGCGGCCAACTGCGCGAGGACACCGTCCAGACCCCGCGCCACGCACTACCCCGGCTGCACAGCCGCACGCTCCACGCATCCCAGCAGCGCGTCTTCGGCCCGCGGCACCTGCACGAGGTCGTCAACGACGGCGCCGAGCCCGCGGTGAGCATCCACGTCTACGCGCCCCGGCTGACGATGATGACCCGCTACCGCTGGACCGACTACGGCCCCGAGGTCGCCGTGGTCGAGAAGGCCGGAGCCGACTGGTAGTTACCGCCCACCGACGACGTCGGACCGGTTGCCGCACCCAGCGGCCCGTCCGGCGTCGTCGCTTGCTGTTCAACCGCACAATCCGACTGTGTCCGTCAACATTGATCGGGTGCCGCTGGCCCTAGTTGGGGGTCAGCACGGTTGCGATTTCAAGGGGGAACGGGTGGCCGATCTGTCCGGCGTGTATCCCGTCCTGCCCCCCATCGAATCGCCCGCGCGGCCGGCGGAGACCCTGACGGTCGAGGACGAAGTGCTGGCATCCTGGCTCGACATCCTGGTCGCCGACGGACTGGTACCGCCGAGGGCCGTACTCGGCAATTCGTACTGACTCCTTTTTGGGGCCAGGCTCGTTGCACCAACGGCTGACGACGATCGGTACGGTCGGCCAAGTTCCCTCCGCCGCTCTGAGCGGTGACGTTTTCCCAGCTAAACTGCGTCGACTAAGTCCGCGGGGGCTGAAGAACCGTTCTTTCGGGGGTTAGGGCGGTTTCTTTCTTAGGGCTAGCACGGTGGAGGCGGCCTGTTACGGGCTGGCACCGTGAGGCCTCTCGACGATCCGCAGCTTTCCGGCTGCGGTGGGGGTTCGGTGGCACCGGGGGGTGCCGCGTTATGGGGGGGACGGAGGGGCTGCACTTCATGGCGGCGAAAGTTTTCGCGCCGCGCCGAAGGTCCGGCGAATGCCGGACCCGCTCCGGAACGGGGAACCGGAGCGTGCGGCGGCGACGCGGGTGGGCCGGGCGGCTCACAGCGGGTGGGGGCGCCGGCAGGACCGACGTCGGCGCGGGCGGCGAGATGGACGAGCGTAAGCAGTTGGCTCCCGGCACGGTGGCCCAGGACGCCCTGGAGACCTCCGCGGCACGGATCGCGTTGATCTTCCGGGTGGCATGGTCGGCACTCACACCGGTGCTGGCGTACCCGCAGGCCATGGCCTCGGGCGGGGTGGACACGTGGCAACACGTCGCAATCGGGAGCACGGTCGCGTGGGGCGGTGCCTACGCGTGGTTCCTGCGGCACGGTCGGCTGGTGCCGGGGGTGGCGGTCGCCGACAGTGCGCTGTTCTGCGTGTATCTGGGCTGCGCGGCCTGGGTCCTGCCCGTCGAGTACGTCGGCAACCCGTCCACGTGGATCATCGGCGGCGCGAGCGTGGCGATCTTCATCGCCTCCTGGTCGCTGACTCCGGTGGGGACGGTGGTGCTCGCGGCCGCGCAGAGCGTCGCGTTCCTGGTCGGCGTCGCCGCGTCGGGGCGCCCGCTGGTCGGCGGCGACTACAGCGTCGTCGCGATCTTCGTCCTGCAGGGGGTTCTCGCCGTCGCGGTGATGCGGCTGATCCGTAACGGCGCCCGCCGCGCGGACGCCACGCTCGACCACGTCGCACGGGCCCGTGCCGAACTCACCGTCGAACGCAGCCGGTTGCGCGGCCGACGCCAGTTCGAGCGCAATCTGCACGACACCGTGCTCAGCACGCTGACGGTCATCGCCCGGGGGGCGTTACGCACGCGCCTCGATCTGGTCCGCGCCCGGTGCGGGCGTGACGTCGCTCTGCTGGACCGTCTCGACGACCTCCCGCGCAGCACGGGGCTGTTCGCGAGCATGGCCTGGGAGGCCGGGTGCCGGGCGATGCCGGTCCGGCTCGACCTGCCAGCCGACGAACCCGCGCTGCCGACCGACGTCAGCGAGGCGATCGCGGGGGCGGTGCGCGAGTCACTGTCCAACACCGAGCGCCATGCCCGGGCGGGCTGCGCCGAGGTGAGCGCGGTCGTGACCGACGGCGGCGTCCGGATCGTGGTCCGTGACGACGGGGTCGGGTTCGACCCGGGCGCGACGGGACGCGAGTCGACCGGGGTCCGCCGCTCGGTCGTCGAGCGGATGGCGGCGGTCGGCGGCCGGGCGGACGTGGTCTCCGCCCCCGGTGCCGGCACCGAGGTGACGCTCAGCTGGCAGGGCGCGGAACGTCCGGTCGTGCAGCCGGAGCCCGACGAGCCGGCGGTCGCCGCCGGTTACCACGCGGGCATGGGCTGGGCGCTCGTCGTCATCGCGCTGGTCTGGCACCTCTACAGCAGTTCGTCCCTGATCACGCAGCGGGACGCCTACCGTCCGTTCTGGCTCGAGCTCACCGCGTGGCTGGCGATCCTCGTCGTCGTGCTCGGCGTCGCGGTGCGGGGCCCGACGAAGGCGCTGCCGCTGCCGGTCAACCTCGCAGCGCAGGTGCTGGTGTTCGCGGCCGCGGTCGCCGGTTTCGCCGCGATCGACGGCACTGATCAGATCGCCGTCAACTGGATCACCGGCGACGTCGGGTGGCCGCTGGCGCTCCTCGCGCTGCACCGCCCGGTCGCGGAGTACCTCGCGTGGTCCGCCGGCGTCGTGGCGCTCTCCGTCGGTGCGGTGCTGGTCGAAATCGGGCCGGACGTCGGCGCGATGACGCGGATCGTCACCGCGCTGCTCTGCGCGATGATCCTGCAGTTGGCGGCCGTGGTCGCGTTCGGGTTGGTCCGCCGGAGCGGAGCGCTGGCCGAGGCCGGTGTCCGCGAGGCCGCCGGCATCCGCGAGAGCCGCGACGCATTGACGGCCGTCGCCGAGGACCGGCGGCACTGGCAGCGCGAGCTCGGTGCGACGCTCCGGCCGCTGGTCGGGGCGCTGGCGAAAGGCACGCTCGACCCGGCCGACCCCGACGTGCGCGCTCAGTGCGCGATCGAGGCCAGCCGGCTGCGGGCGATGCTGTCCGAGCTCACCGAGACCGGGGAGCACTCGATGTGGCGACGCGACATGGTCTCGTCGCTCTCCGGTGCGGCGGCCGACCGCTCCGCGACGATCGAGGCGCGCATCGCCCCCGACTTCGGGGAGGTGCCCGAGCCGGTCCGTGCCGAACTGGTCGCGGCGGTGCTCGCGATCCTGCGGATGACCAGCCCCGGCGAGGCGGTCGTGACGCTCAGCGGCTGTGTGCGGGACGCGTCGGCGACCGTGCTGCTGCCGGTCGCGTCCGAGCGCTCGGCAGTGAAAGAAGCGATGTGGACGCTCCTCCACCGGGTCCGGGCAGCGATTCCCGGAACGGTCAGCGCGGACGTCGAAGAGCCAGGTTCGAGCAAGTTCTGGGTAGAAGTGAGGTGGGTCTCCTGATCACCGTGGCTGCTGTAGACGACGATCCGCTGGTCTTGCAGGGTCTGTCCGCCTGGCTGGCTCCGGCCGACAGCGGGATCGTGGTCATCGATCTCGCCCAGTCCGTCGACGAACTGCTGCACGGCCGCGGCCGTGAGGCGGACGTCGTCCTGCTGGACGTCTGGTTGGGCGACGACAGCCGGGTCGGCGACAACGTGCGGGCGATCACCGCGGCGGGGCCCGCCGTGGTCACGATCAGCACGCAGGACATCACCGACCTGATCGTGGAGTCGATCGAGTGCGGCGCGCTGTCCTACGTCCACAAGAGCTTGGATCCGACGGAGATCCGGGCGGCGGTGCGCGCGGCGGCTTCCCGGCACAAGTTCATGACGCCGGCGCTCGCGTTCGCGTTACGGAGTGACCAGCGCCCGACCCGGCCGTCGCTGAGCCTGCAGGAGACCGAATCGCTGCGGTTGTACGCGTCCGGTCTGCGCATGACCGACGTGGCGCGTCGGCTCGGCGTCAAGCCGTCGACGGCGAAGGGATACCTCGACCGGGTGCGGGCGAAGTACGACGACGCCGGTCGCGCGGCCCGCACCAAGCTGGATCTGCGGGAACGGGCGCTCGAGGACGGCATCCTGCGCACCACGACGGCGCTCGGTCCGCGCGCAGTTCGGAGGGTGACCGGATGACCGCTGTTCAGAGGGCGCGCCGTCGCTCGGCGAACAACGACACTTTTGTCCCGCAACAGGAACGCTGAACGGAGTCGGGGTGGTCGTGGCAACGGCGGGTCCTGCCCGCCTGGCACCGGATCGGGACACCGCGGAGGTCGCGCGGGTCGTCTGGGGAGCGCTGACGAGACAGCGTCAACAGCTCCACCAGGGACGCCGTTGCACAGCGACGCGGAGTCCGCTGTTGCGCGATGCGCATTCGCAGCACTGCCTGGTCTGCGATGAGCTCGCGCTGGACGCCCAGGAGCGCGTGGTCGTCTCCTGGCAGCGGCAGGCCGAGCGTGAGTCGTGGACGCACGCGCGGATCGTCAGCTGTGCGCAGTCGGTACTCGCCGACCGCGTGCGGACGCGCCTGTCGGCCTCCGGGCTGGTCGCTCGGCCGGAGCGCTGGCTCGAGCAGAAGTCGTTCCTGCCGCACGTCGACCCGGCCGGTCGCGTGCTGCTGGTCGCGCTCATCGTCAGCGTCGGCTACTACACCTGCATCCCGACGGCCGGCGGCCGGGTGCGGCTCGGTCCGGCGGTCGTCCAGCCGCTGATCGACGGTGTGCGCCGCGGAGCGTTCGCGTCGGCGCTCACCCGGGCCTGGCCGAGCGACGACGAGCCCGACCTGGGCAAGGCGGCGGGGCACCTGGCCGGGGCGCTGGTCGCCTGGCGGGAGATGCGGCCCGAGCAGTACGCGGCGCTGGTCGGCCTCGCCGAGGCCAACCGCACCGTGCTCAGCCTCGACGTCGCGGGCATGCGGTCGGACGTCGAGTTCACTCACCTGGCCGGGGCTCCGGTCGGCGACGACGTCGCCGAGGTCGTGATCGAGCAGCGGGGGCGGTGGATCGTGGGAACCGAGCACGTGGCGGCTACGAGCGCTTTACTTCGGCGCTTCATCGGGCGGGTGGGGGAAGTGACCCGGCCGGCCGAACTGCGCACACTGCTGGTCGAGGAGGCGGAGAAGCTGGCCGCCGAGGAGGGCAACCCGTCGTGGCTGCGTGAACTGCGCGACCGTCCGGCGGTGGTCAGCGCGCTGATCGACCACGCAGCCGAATTGATCCCGGCACGGGCCTAGCCACACAGCCCCGCGCGGGCACCTAGGCCGTGTCCTGCGAATCTCGCTCGCAGCGAGATTCGCAGGACAGGGCCTAGACCAGCACACCCGCGCTGATGCGGTCGGCGATCCTCGTCGCCTGCGCGCGGATCTCCGGGATCGCGGTCGTCTCGTACCGCGATCCGCGCCGCACCGGGCCGAGCGTCCAACGGCCCGGCACCGGTGTGCCGTCCGCTCCGATGAGCTGACCGTCGTCGGTCGTGGCGTAGCCGAGGTCGTGCGCGTCGGGGCTCGTCACGCCGGTTTCCGCGAGCTGGCGCGCGAGCGGGTCGGCGCTCGCGACCCACGTCCCCGGCCCCCGGCAGTCGACGACCGCGCCGGTGGTCGTCTCGACCGACCCCTCGCCGCGCGGCGTCCACGTGACACCGGACGGCCCGGTGGACACGACGGACCCGGCCACGACCTGCAGCCGACCCTCCCGCGAGAGCCGGCGCAGCTGCGCCCCGATCGGCGGTGCCATCCGGTGCCGGTGCACCTCCCAGAGGCGGGACACGTGTCGCAGGAACCGGTCCTGCGCCGGAACCGGCAACCCGGTCCAGAGACGTTCGACGTCCGGGCGGAGCCCGTCGACGACGCCCCGCCACTCGCCGTGCGGGGGCACCGCCCGGCGCACCTGCCGGACCAGCTCGCTGACTTCTGCGCCGGAGATGCCGGAGTGCACCATTCGCGGTGGCGGGTCCACGTGGACGCGGGGGAGCAGCCCGTGCCGCGAGATCGCGGTGATCCGGCCGAGGTGACCGCGCCCGGCCAGCGTGACGACGACGTCCACGGCGGTCAGCCCCGTGCCGAGCAGCACGACGTCGTCGTACCGGCCGATCCGGTCGAGCGCTCCCGACGTCCACGGGTCGATGTCGCTCGTGCGCGCCGGGGGGTGGCCCAGCGCCAGGACCACGTCGTCGTCGGGCAGCATCCGGCCGTCGGCCAGCTGCACGGCGTCGCCCAGGACGGAGACGGCGCGGCCGCGCACGACCCGCACCCGACCGCCGGAGCCGCGCACCAGGTTCTCCAGGGCCTCACCCAGGTAGCGACCGTAGGTCGTGCGCGGCGCGTACCCGGCGGGACCGCAGTAGAGCCCGCGCTCGCGACACCACTCCAGGAAGTGCCCCGGACGGTCGGCGTAGAGGCTCATCGTCTCGGTGCGGGAGTTTAGCAGGTGACCGTAGTCGGTCGTGGAGTACGCGACACCACGGCCGAGCTCCGGCGCGGACTCCACGACGGTCACCGGCGCACCCGGCCGGGCGGCCAGCGCGACCGCCGTGAGTACGCCGCTCGCACCGGCGCCGATCACCACTGTCATGGCCCGACCGTAGCCGCACATTCCCTACTCATCAAGTAGACAAAGCAGGTCGGAGCGGGTTTCAGCCGAAGTAGAACGTCGCGGCGCGGGTGTCGTGAGGTTCGGGGCCCGCTGTGGGCGCCGGCTCGTCCGAGCGGGCCAGCGCCGAGCCGCCGAAGTTTCGTAGCACCTTGAGTACGGACCACAGCGTGTGGTCACACCGCATGTACAAACCGCCCCGGTATCGCACCATTCCGACGTGCTGCAGCGGGCCCAGTGCGGCCCGCACCGTCGTCTCGGGGAGGTCGAGGTCGGACGCACAGGTGTCGCTGCAGAACAGTCCGCCGTGCGCCGGTGCCGTCCGGTCGATCCAGAGCGCGATCCGCACCCGGTCCGCGTCGCCGAAGACGTCGGCGAACGCCTGCTCCGGAGGGTCCACGACCTCGCTGTCGTGGTCGGTCCAGAGAGCGCGCATGGCCCGGGTGCCCGTCGTCGTCATTCAGCACTCCTTTCTCGGAGGCGGGTCGTCCCGCGTTCCTCCCACGAAAGCATATAAATGTGACGAAAAGGAGTCGTAGTGTCGAGTTTTTCGATCAAGAAGGCCGTTGTTCTCTGATCGGTTGTTACACCCGTATACCGGTGCACGATTCGGGTCACACGAGTAGCGGCGACGGTCCATCATGGGTGCCGTCAGTGACGACGGAGAGGAACCGATCGGTGACCACGGTGCACGAGGTGGAGGACGAGGTCAGTGTCTGGGAGGACGACCCGGGCGCGCCGCCGTCGACGCGAACCCCGGTCCTGCGGGCCCGTCCGGCGTTACGCACCGCCCCGCTCGCTGTCGACGTCCAGGGAACGGTGCCGCCCGACACCGAAGGTGCCGTCCGGTACTGGACCGCGGCCGAGGCCCTGGGCCGGACGGTCGCCCTCTACGCGCCGCTGTTCCCGGCCGACAACTTCCCGAACGGCGCGACCTGGAACCCCGCCGTCGGCGAGGTCCTGGTGGCCGACCTCAACGCCGGCGTCGACCTGAACGCCTACTACGACCGTGGTGGCCTCGCGTTCTTCCGCCAGCACGTCTCCGGCGTCACGGTGTGGTCGGGGGAGAGCCCCGACATCGTCAGCCACGAGACCGGCCACGCGATCCTCGACGCGCTCTGCCCCTGGATGTGGGACGCGGCGAGCGCCGAGAT
Organism: Cryptosporangium sp. NPDC048952; assembly: GCF_043197895.1. Classification (NCBI taxonomy): domain Bacteria; kingdom Bacillati; phylum Actinomycetota; class Actinomycetes; order Cryptosporangiales; family Cryptosporangiaceae; genus Cryptosporangium; species Cryptosporangium sp. NPDC048952. Next base: position 1,149,063 of record NZ_JBICTY010000001.1, read on the forward strand.
CGCGGCGTTCCACGAGTCGTTCGGCGACATGACCGCCGTGCTCGCGGGGCTGCGCCTGGCGACCCTGCGCGAGCAGGTGATCGGCGAGACCGGCGGTGAGCTGTCCCGCTCGTCCCGGCTGTCCCGGCTCGCCGAACAGCTCGGCTGGGCGGTGCGGCAGCTGGCCCCCTCGTCGGCCGACCCCGACTGCCTGCGCAACGCGTCGAACGAATTGTTCTACCGGGACCCGGTGACGTTGCCGCCGAGCGCACCGGCCAGCCAGCTCTCCAGCGAGCCGCACTCGTTCTCCCGGGTCTTCACCGGCGCGTTCCTCCGGTCGCTGGCCGGCATGGTCCACACGGTCGCCGGCACCGGCCAGATCGACGACGACGTACTGCGCACCGCCGGTGAGGACGCCGCGACGCTGCTGGTCATGGCCGTCACCGACACCGCGGCGGTGCCCTCCTACTACGCCCAGGTCGCCGCGCACCTGATCGAGGCCGACCAGGAGAAGTTCGCCGGCAAGTACACCGCCGCACTGCAGGCGGCGTTCGTCCGGCACGGCATCCTCTCCCCGGCGTCGGCCGAAGCGATCGTCGACGGGGCGACCGCGGACGACGACGACAAGCCCGCCGAGCGGTCGATCGCGCCCGGCGTCCCGCACCAGCGCGGGGCGTCGACGTCCGAGGTCGCCGTCTCCGGCCGGCCGTACGGGCTGCCCGACGACCTGACCGTGCGCGCGCCGGTCGAGTCGCCCCGGTTCTCGGTGGCTCCGGCCGCACCGTCGCGGGGCGAGCTGGCCACGACGCCCGGCGAGGACGTCGCCGCGGCGTTCGTCGAGGATCTGTTCCGCCAGGGACGCGTCGCGGTGCCGCGGGAGTACCAGCGCGGGTTCGCCGCGGCCTCCGGGGTCGACGGGACACTGCGCACCCACGAGGTCGCGAACAACGGGGCGGGCCTGGTGCTGATGCGTCGAGTGTTCGACTGAACCGAAGTCATGACCTCCGACCCGGTTCGTTTCAGGGGGGAAGGGGCTACCTTCGAGTAGTAGCAGCCGACTCTCAGGAGGCGACCGTGAGCGCTGCACGACGAGTAGGCACAGCCGAGCAGACCCCCGCCGAGGTGGAAGCTGCCGAGAAGTTCATCGCGGACCTCATCGCCCGCGGTGAGGCGGTCGAGGTCGACCGCGTACCGTCCGGTAGCGCCGACAAGCAGAACGACGCGCCGGAGGAGCCGTTGCCGGCGGGCGTGACGCATGAGGTCGTGCACCGCGACGGCGAGACAGTGGTGAAGAGGCGGCGTTACAGCGCCTTCTGACGGACCGCACGGCGGGCTCCGTCCCGTGTGAGGTCCAGTTTTCGGCGCTGAAATCTCGGCGCACCGGCATCGAAACCGGTCATGGCGACGCTCGTCGTCATGACCAGCTTCGAAAGCCGCCATCTCGTCGTGGTGGGGCACGGCATGGTCGGCCAGCGTTTGGTCGAGGCCCTCACCGACCGGGACACCCGCGCCGAGTGGCGGATCACCGTGCTCGGCGAAGAGACCCACTCCGCGTACGACCGGGTGGCGCTCTCCCGCTACCTCACCGACCCGTCCGCCGGTCTCGGCCTCGTACCGGACGGCTGGTACGACGGCGATCGGCGCACCTGCCACCTCGGCGACCCGGCGGTGGCGATCGACCGGTCGGCCAGAACGGTCCGTACCGCCTCGGGTCGCTCGTTGACCTACGACGCGTTGGTGCTTGCCACCGGATCGCGAGCCTTCGTCCCGCCGGTGACCGGCGCCGACCTGGCGGGCTGCCACGTCTACCGCACGCTCGACGACCTCGACCGGATCCGGTCGGAAGCCGCTGACCTCGACGGTTCCGCGGTCGTCGTCGGCGGTGGTCTGCTCGGGCTGGAGGCCGCCGGCGGCCTCCGCGACCTCGGCGTCCCGGTGCACGTCGTCGAGTTCGCCCCGCACCTGATGCCGCAGCAGGTCGACGCCGGCGGCGGTGAGGCCCTCCGCCGGTTGGTGGAACAGCTCGGCGTGCGGGTGCACGCCGGCGTCGGTACCGCTTCCCTGTCGGGCGACGCCACCGGGCGGGTCGCTTCGGCGACGCTGACCGACGACACAGTGCTCGACACGCAGCTGGTCGTGTTCGCGGCGGGGATCCGGCCGCGGGACGAGCTGGGGATCTCCGTCGGCCTGCCGCGCGGCACCCGGGGCGGGGTGCTCGTCGACCGCTCGTGCCGCACCGAGGACCCGGCGATCTGGGCGATCGGTGAGTGCGCGGCAGTGGAGGGGTCGGTTTACGGTCTGGTCGCGCCCGGGTACGCGATGGCCGAGATCGTCGCCGACCGCCTGCTCGGCGGTACCGGGGAACTCGCCGAGCCGGACATGTCCACCAAGCTCAAGCTGCTCGGCGTCGAGGTGGCGTCGTTCGGTGCGACGCGGGGGCCGCTGGACGTCGTCTTCTCCGACCCCGTTGCCGGGATCTACAAAAAGCTCGTGATCTCCGACGACGCCCGGACGCTGCTCGGCGGCGTGCTGGTGGGGGACGCCTCGGCGTACGCGGGGCTGCGTCCGCTGATCGGCCGCGCGCTGCCGGCGACGCCGGAGACGCTGTTGTTCAGCTCGCTCGAGCTCGACGACGAAGCCCAGGTCTGCTCGTGCAACGCGGTGACGAAGAAGGACGTCGTCTCGGCGATCACGTCCGAGGGCGCCACGGATGTGGCCTCGTTGAAGGCGTGTACCCGAGCCGGCACGAGCTGCGGGTCGTGCATCCCGATGCTCAAGACGCTGCTGGACGAGTGCGGAGTGCACGTCTCTTCAGCGCTCTGCGAGCATTTCGCGTACTCGCGGGCCGAGCTGTTCGCGCTGGTGCGATCATCCGGGATCACCACCTTCTCCGGGCTGATCGCCGCCCACGGCACGGGCCACGGCTGTGACCTGTGCAAGCCGGTCGTCGCGTCGATCCTGGCGAGTCTCGGCAACGGGTACATCCTCGAGGGCGAGCAGGCCGCACTGCAGGACACCAACGACCACGCGCTGGCGAACATGCAGCGCAACGGCACCTACTCGGTCGTGCCGCGGATCCCCGGCGGCGAGATCACCGCGGAGAAGCTGATCGTGATCGGCGAGGTCGCCCGCGACTTCAACCTCTACACGAAGATCACCGGCGGGCAGCGCATCGACCTGTTCGGCGCCCGCCTCGACCAGCTGCCCCAGATCTGGAAACGCCTGGTCGACGCCGGGTTCGAGTCCGGCCAGGCGTACGGCAAGTCGCTGCGCACCGTGAAGTCGTGCGTCGGCGAGGCCTGGTGCCGGTACGGCGTGCAGGACTCGGTGGGCCTGGCGATCGACCTGGAGCTGCGCTACCGGGGTCTTCGCGCCCCGCACAAGATCAAGATGGCGGTGTCCGGCTGCGCCCGGGAGTGTGCCGAGGCGCGCAGCAAGGACATCGGAGTGATCGCCACCGAGAACGGCTGGAACCTCTACGTCGCCGGAAACGGGGGTTTTCGCCCCCGGCACGCTGACCTTTTCGCCAGCGATCTCGACACCGAAACACTTCTGACATACGTCGACCGGATTCTGATGTTCTACATCCGGACCGGCGAGCGGCTGCAGCGCACGGCGGCCTGGCTGGAGAGCTTGGACGGCGGACTGGAATACCTCCGGTCGGTCGTCTGCGACGACGTGCTCGGGATCGGTGCGGATCTGGACGCGTCGATGGCGGCGCACGTCGCGAACTACTCCGACGAGTGGGCGGACACGCTCGCCGACCCGGAGCGCCTGGCCCGGTTCGTCCCGTTCATCAACGCTCCTGGCGTGACCGATTCGAGCATCGAGATCGTGTACGAGCGCGGTCAGCCGCGCCCTGCCCGCCCCGGCGAGACGCCCACGCTGGTGGCCGGCCCGACCTTGGAGGTAATGCCCCGATGACCGCTTCGTTGATTGCCGTCGATTGGCGCGTGGCCTGCCGGGTGACCGATCTGTTGCCCGAGCGGGGTGCGTGCGCCCTGTTCGACGGGGCCCAGATCGCACTCTTCCGACTGTGGGACGATCAGGTCTATGCGGTGGGAAATCGGGACCCGTACACCGGGGCGCAGGTGATGGCCAGGGGGCTGGTCGGCACCCGCGGCGGACGCCGGACGGTGGCGTCGCCGCTGCACAAGCAGGTATTCGACCTCACGACCGGGGAGTGCCTCTCCGATCCGGCCGTGCCGTCGCTGCCGACGTGGCCGGTCCGGGTGCGCGACGGGGTCGTCGAGGTCGAGCTACGACGTGGGTGAGCTCGACGGGTTCACCGTCGCGGTGACGGCCGAGCGGCGCAAGGACGAGCTCGCCGCTCTGTTCGAGCGTCGGGGTGCGCGGGTGGTGATGGCGCCCGCGCTGCGGATCATTCCGCTTCCCGACGACGAGATGCTGCTGTCGACGACGCGTGGGCTGCTCGACTCCCCGCCCGACATCGTCGTGGCCACGACCGGGATCGGGTTCCGGGGTTGGCTGGAGGCCACCGAAGGGTGGGGTCTGGCCGATGCGGTGCGTTCCATGCTGGCCGACGCGACCGTGCTGGCGCGTGGCCCGAAGGCGCGCGGCGCGATCCGGGCGGCCGGTCTGACGGAGGAGTGGCACGCTTCGTCCGAGACCAGTGCGGAAGTGTTGTCGTACCTGCTGGACGCCGGGGTCGACGGTAAGCGGGTGGCGATCCAGCTGCACGGTGAGCCGCTGCGTGACGTGGCGGCTGCGTTGGTTTCGGCGGGCGCGGAGGTCGTCGAGGTCGAGGTGTACCGGTGGGTGCCGCCGGAGGACGTCACGCCGCTGCGTCGGCTGGTCGAGAGCGTGTGCGTCGGGGCGGTGGACGCTGTGACGTTCACCAGCGCTGCGGCGTCCGCGAACTTCCTGGCTACGGCGGATGCGTGTGACCGGGGTCCGTCGGTGGTGAAGGCGTTCTCGACGTCGGTGATGGCGGCGTGCGTGGGGCCGGTGACCGCGTCGGTGCTCAAGCGGCGGGGGATCCCCGTGGTGACTCCCTCGCGTTACCGGTTGGGTGCCCTGGTGCGGTTGGTGGCCACTGAACTGCCGGAGCGGTGTGCGACGTTCCGGGTGCGGGACCATCTCGTGCAGGTGCGGGGGTTCGCCGTGATGGTGGACGAGGTTGCGGTGGGGGCGCCACCCGCGTCGATGGCGGTACTGCGTGCGCTCGCGTCGCGGCCCGGGCGGGTGTTCAGCCGGTCGGAGCTGCGTGAGGTGCTTCCGGCGGGGGATGCCGGGGACCACGCGGTGGAGATGGCGATCACGCGGTTGCGGGCGGCGCTCGGCGAGGTGGATCTCGTGGAGACCGTGATCAAACGGGGTTATCGGTTGCGCACGGAAATATTGCTCAGCGAGGCAACCTCGGGTGGGGTCGGGCGTCTGTCGGGGTGAAGGGCCCGGAACGGGGCCCGTGACCCCGGGAGTGCCTTCGTGCCACGAATTCGTCCGCGCACGTTAGTGGTGGCCGCCGCGGCTGCCGCGGCCCTGGTCGTCGGCGGCGGGTTCGCGGCGAACGCCGCGATCCGCCAGGACGCCCCGTCGCCATCGCCATCGCCATCGGCGTCGGCGTCGACTCCGGCCGCGGCGCCGGCGTCTTCGGCGGCCGCGTCGAGCCCGCTGCCGCCGACCGACGAAGCCTGCACGACGCCGGCCCCGGTGCCGCCCACCGACGCAATCCCGCCCAAGGCAGCCCCCAAACCGGCCGAGTCCGCGCCCGCGGAGACGGCGGCGCCCGCGCAGACTGCGGTGCCGGTGCCGCCGGTGGAGGCGACTCCGGCGCCCGACTGCACCGTGGCGGCTCCGGCCGAGCCGGCGCCGGCGGAGACGGCGACCCCCGCGCCGGTCCCGCCGAAGCCCGCGACGACGGCCACGGTGGTGCCGGCCCCGGCCGAGACCGCGGCGCCGGTTCCGGCCGAGCCGGCCAGGAAGAAGCCGGCGGCGACCGATCCTCCACGGGTGGTTCCGGCTGAGTCGGTGCCCGCGCCTTCGGAGAAGTGACGGCCGTGTCGACGAGGATGATCCCGTGACCACGCTCGTCCTCCCCACCCCGACGCGTCCCCCGCGTCGGTGGTGGGGCTGGCTCTCCCGCTGGACGACAGAAGCGTCCCCCGACGAACTCGCCTGGCCCCCGAGGCGAACAGCCCCGGGCCCGACCGCTCCGAAGCTCGTCGAGCTCTACCACCACCGCCGCCTCGCGCTCGTACGCCTGGCCGTGCTCCTGGTCGACGACCAACCGACCGCCGAAGACGTCGTCCAGGACGCCTTCGCCGCCGCCTACCGCCGCCACGGCGCCTCGTTCTCCGGCGTCGACAACCCGGACGCCTACCTGAACACGGCAGTGGTCAACGCCGCCCGCTCCGTCCTGCGCCGCCGCCGGACCTTCCGCGCGGCCCCTCCGCGGATCGAACTCTCCCCGGCCACCGACGAGGGCGTACTCCTCGCGGAGGAGCACCGCGAGGTGCTCACCGCACTGCGCCAACTCCCACGCCGCCAGCGCGAGGTACTCGTCCTCCGGTACTGGTCCGATCTCTCCGAGGCCCAGATCGCCGAAACCCTCGGCATCTCCCGCGGCACCGTGAAATCGACCGCCAGCCGTGCCCTCGCGGCCCTGGAGAAGCTGCTGGAGGCCGGACGATGAGCCCCACCCAGCTCGAGAACCGCCTGACCGCCGCACTGAACGCCCGCGCCGACCAGGTCACCGCGGCCGACCTGCGCCCACCGGCGCCACCCACCGGGGCGCGCCGCCCGACCAACCGCTGGATCGTCGCGACCGTGACGATGGCCGCCGTGGCGGTGGCGATCGCCGTCTTCGTCCTGATCGGTCAGGTGCGCGAAACGCCGGTCCGCCCCAGCCACCAGCCGCCACCCAGCACGACACCGGCCACCACACCGGCCACCTCGCCGTCCCCCGTGGCGTCACCAGCGGTCTCGGCGACCCCGCTCACCCCGGCGCCCGAAACGACGGCAGATACCTCGCCACCGAAGGACCCCGGCGACGAGTTCGGTGCGGAACCGACGACGGTCCCGACGGACAACCCCACGAAGTATCTGGTGCCGGAGCCTGCGGAATCCGTACCTTGATCCTATAAGCCGTTTGGGGGACGTTACGTAATCAGGCTGGTGGAACTGCGTCACCGACACGGTCGAAATCCGCCCATACTTTTCGACTCCAATTCCCCCAGGCCCGCCTAGCTCGGCAGAATCGCGTTCGTATCAGCCATGCGGGTTGCGGGGCCCGAGGAACTGGACGGGTGCTTGCCATGCTCATGAATCGTGCGCGTCTCGACGCCGCGTTACCCGCATTCGAGTTCGGGGATCGGATCGGACGTGGTGGCTACGGCGTCGTCTACGCCGCACGTCATCGTCGTATCGGCTGGCAGGCTGCGGTCAAAGTGCTGGCCGACGGCGACACCGACGGACCGCTGCGGGAGCGGTTCGTCTCCGAAGCCACATCGCTCGCCGAGCTCGACCATCCGCACATCGTGCGGATTCATGACTATGTGGAACACGAAGGCCTGTGTCTCCTGGTCATGGAACGCCTCAACGGGCCGATGCTGCACCAACGCCCCGGTCTGACCGGTGTGGAGGCCTGCGGCGCGGGTCTGGCCGTCTCGGACGCTCTGGGCGCCGTGCACGCGCGCGGGATCCTGCACCGGGACGTCCGCCCGGACAACCTGCTGTACAGCTCCGACGGAACGCTCAAGCTCGTGGGCTTCGGAACGGTTTCCGACGGCGCTTCGCTGATCAGTGCGGCGTCCGGAACACCGGCCTACACGGCTCCGGAACGCATCCAGGGGTTCCGGCTCGGCCCGGCGACCGACGTCTACTCGCTCGGCGTCGTCCTGTACGAGCTGTTCAGCGGGCACCTGCCGTTCAGCCGGGAGCTGCCGCTCTCCGCGCTGCTGCACCACCACGTCAACGTGCCCCCACCGTGGCTGTCCGACGTTCCGCGGCCGCTGGCGGCGGTGCTCGACCGGGCGCTGAGCAAGAACGCCAACGACCGGCCACGGTCGGGTCACGAGTTCGCTGTCGAACTGGGATCCGCGGCCGCGGGTGCGCTCGGATCCGACTGGCTCGACCAGGTGTCGGTGCCGATCCGGGTCAGCGGCCGGGTCCGCGACGCCGCACGGGGCCGGGACGGCGCGCGCGGCGGCAACGTCGACATCGACGCCCGGCCGGTGAGCGCGCGGGCGAGCGTGGCGCTCCCGGCGTCGACCAGCCCGGCGTCGGCACCCGCCGGAGCCGCACCGACCAGCGGCGCGCCGATCGGCGGCGGGGGAGTCGTCACGGCCCCGCCGGATCCGGCCGGTTCGTTCGCGGAGTCCGAATCGGAGGTCACGCGCCGCGCCCGCCAGGCGTTCGGTGCGACCGGTCGGCACTCGACGATCACCGAGACCGTCCACCCGAACGACGGGCCGCCGGACGACGTTCCACCGCCGGACGCCTTCGACGACGGATTCGGTGGCGACGAACCACCGCGCAAGCCCTGGTACCGGCGCCGCTGGGTCGTCGGCCTGAGCACGCTCGTCACCCTCGGCATCATCGGCGGATCCGCGCTCGTCGCGATCGCGCCCTGGAAGTCCGACTCCGACAACGACGTGCGCACGATCCGCACGTCGACGCCGCGCGGCATGATCGTCGACTCGGACGGCAACCTGTACCTGAGCGACGTCTCCAACCGGCAGGTCCGGAAGGTCAGCCCCTCGGGTGCGGTCAGCGTCTTCGCCGGCACCGGACCCGAGGTCACCGCCGGCTCCGGTGGTGACGGCGGACAGGCCGTGAAGGCCCAGCTGGCGTTCCCGCAGTCGCTCGCGCTCGGCCCCGAGCGCAGCCTCTACATCGCCGACACCGCCGAGGGCCGGGTGCGGCAGGTCACCTCCGACGGCAAGATCCGCACGGTGGTCGGCGCGAAGCCGACGATCGAGGAGGACGACGACATCACGGACGCGCAGGCCGCCAAGCTCCCGAACTTCTTCGTGATCGCGACCAGCCGCAGCGGGCAGCTCTACATCGCCGAGTCCGGCAGCGGCACCCAGCGCGTCCGCCGCCTCAACCAGAACGGCGGGCTGGCCACCGTCGTCAAGAACGCCACCAACGACGAGGGCGAGACGAACTCCGACGCGGACGCCATCCAGTCGATCCGCTCGATCGCGATCGGCAGCGACGGCCGGATCTACGTGGCCGACCGCGGCCACAAGCTGATCTGGGGCTTCCAGCCGGGCGACGACACCCCTGCTGCGGTCGCGGGCGGCGGCACGCTCGCCGACTGCCCGTCGAAGGTCGTCTTCAACGGGCCCGACACGCTCGCGATCGGCGACGCCGGTGAGCTCTACGTCGGGTCGTACGGGCTGTGCGAGCTCAAGGACGGCGGGTCGGCGCGGGAACTGGTCAAGAGCCAGTACATCGACGCCGTCGCGGCGGGCCGCAACGGCGACGTGTACTACCTCTCGAAGAACACGATCTACAAGCGGACGTCGGCCGGAACGGTGACCGAGGTGGAAGACAGCTAGGTCCCGGCGAGGCGTTCGACGACCGGCGCCAGGTCCTCCATCGCGGCGACGTCAGCGGCGATGTAGGACACGCCGGTGTTGTCGCGGAACCGGGACAGCTTGCCGGCCATCTCGGTCGGCGTGCCCATCAGCACGGCGGTGGACCCGGCCGCCGCGAGCTCGGCCGGCGTCCCACCGAGCCACTGCTGGACGCCGGGCACCACCCGGTCGCCCACCACCATCAGCCGCGACGCGAGCTCGATGTCGTCGAATCGGTCGCCGGCCGCGTCTCTGACGACCGCGGCGGCTCGGGCGTGCGCCGCCTCGTCGGCGCTCGGGGGCAGCGCGAACGCCACCGTGTCGGCGACCCGGCCCGCCAGCGCGAGGATCTTCGGGCCCCCGGCGGCGATCAGGATCCGCGGGCTGTGCTCCTGCGCGCGGACGGCGTCGACAGCGGCCCCGACGCGCGCGATGCGCTCGGCGGCAGGCGGGAACTCGGTGCCGAACATCTCGGCGAGCCGCTCGGCGCCCGGCCGACCGGTGCCGAGGCCGAGCTCGAAGCGACCCTCGGTGAGCCGATGCATGGTGGACGCTTCGTGCGCGATCGACGCCGCCGTGCGCACCGGAGCTACCAGCACGTACGTGCCGACGTGCAGGGTGGTGGTGGCACCGGCGGCGAGCGCGGCGGTGGGGAAGGGCGCGCCGAGGTGGTCGGTGTCGGGGATGAGCAGCACGTCGTAGCCGAGCGACTCGGCTCGCCGGGCGAGGGCGATCCAGTCGGTGCCGGTCATGTTCTGGCCGGCGACCACGCTGAAGCGAAACCTTCGATCCGTCATCGGTTCCTCCCGATAATCGTTCGCGCTTGTAACGATTACTAGATGTATAGCATTCGTCAAGTGCTACGGTTTTGGCGTGGAACCCGCCTGTCCGGCCGAGGGCGCGCCGCCCGAAGGCACGAGCGCGTTCCTGCTCTCCCAACTGGGTGCGTTGTCGGCGCGGATGTTCGCCGAGCGGGTCGCCGCGCTTGATCTGACGCCCCCGCAGGCCGGCCTGCTGCGTCTGGTCGCCGGGCGGCCCGGGCAGAGTCAGCAGGCGCTCGCCGCCCAACTCGGCACTCCGCCGAGCCGCATGGTCGCGTTGATCGACGGCCTCGAGGAGCGCGGTCTGCTGGCTCGCCGCCGCAACGCCGACGACCGCCGGTTGTCGTCGCTGCACGTCACCGCGTTCGGCATGGAGCTGCTCACGGAGCTCGGTGGCCTGGCGGTCTCCCACGACGACGAGGTGTGCGCAGGACTCGACGACTCCGAGCGCGCCCAACTCCACGCACTCCTCGTCCGCTTGGCCGTACTGCGGGAGCAGCGCCCCGGAGTTCATCCCGGCTTTCGGGGCCCGCCCGGCTGAAACCGGCGCCGCATCCTGGTTGTCCGTTGATCACCGCCGCGCCGTTGCGCGGTTGAGACTCGGTGTGCGTTGTGGATTCCGTGGCAAAGCTAGGAAAATTGCACGCGAACCGTGCCATCAACCGGCTGTGCCACCAACAAAACTGGGACGACGTGAATGATCGTCGATCGCGCGCGCATCGAGGAGGCACTGCCCGGCTACGTGCTGGGCGAAGAACTCGGCCGTGGCGCGTTCGGTCTCGTTCTCGCCGCGCGCCACCGGCAGCTCGCGCGTGACGTCGCCATCAAGGTTTTGGGGCGGCCGGGGGACTCCGTCGAGGAAGGCAGGTTCCGCGCCGAAGCGCGCGTCTTGTCCGAACTGGACCACCCGCACGTCGTGCGGCTGCACGACTACGTGGAGCACAGCGGGTTGTTCCTGCTGGTGATGGAACGGCTGAGCGGCGGCAGCCTGGGGGAGCGCGGGCTGGAACGGGTCAGCCCGGAGTACGCGTGCGCGCTGGGCCTCGCGGTCGCCGACGCGCTGGACGCCGCCCACGGCCGGCGGGTGCTGCACCGCGACGTGAAACCCGACAATCTGCTGTTCGCCGGCGACGGTGCGGTGAAAGTGACCGACTTCGGCATCGCGAAGCTCGTCGAGGAGACGTCGGCGGCGTCGAGTTCGTTCGTCGGTTCGCCGGTGTACATGGCGCCCGAGCAGGCGGCGCTCGGTCGGCTCGGGCCGGGCACGGACCTGTACTCGCTGAGCGTCGTGCTGTACCAGCTGTTGACCGGGCGTCCGCTGTTCGCCGTGGACCTGCCGCCCCCGGCGATGCTGCTCGCGCACCTGAGCCAGGAGCCGCCGCCGATGCCGGACGTCGCCGCTCGGGTGGCCGGAGTCGTGCTGCGGGGGCTGGCCAAGGACATCGACGACCGGCAGCCGACGGCCCGTTCGTACGCCCTGGACCTGGCGTCCGCGGCGGCCGCGTCGTTCGGCGGGGACTGGCTCGCCCGGGCGGGGCTTCCGGTCCGGGTGGACGAGGAGGTCCGCGACGCCGCCCGGGCGACCAGCCCGATCCGCTCGTTCGACACGACGGTCGGGCGGAAGTTGCCGGACTGGCCCTGGGGCCTGCCACCGGCCCGCCTCGACGAGGTCCTGCCCGATCCGGCAGCGTCGGAGTCGGCGGCGGCAAAGTCGGGCTCCGCCGCTGAGAAGCTTTCGCTCACCAGCACGGCAGGCCGACGCTCGGGCGCGCTCGTCGTCACCGCGACCCCGGACTGGCTCCTGCGCCCCCCGGAGCCCCGCATCAACCCGGCTCTGCGCGGCCGCGCAGTGGCGATCGGCGCGGCGCTGCTCGGCGCGGTGCTCGTCGCGGTAGTGGTCGGATTCGGCGTCAGCACGCTCTCGACCGGCCCGCACGTCGTCCCCGGGCCGGGCGGTGTCGTAGCGTTCGGCAGCGCCCTCTACGTCTCCGATCCGGCGCACAGCCAGGTCCGCCGCTTCGACTCGGCTGCCGTCCGCGGCTCGGGCGGCACCGTCGTCGCCGGCAGTGGGCGCGACGGTTACTCCGGTGACGGCGACCGGGCCGTCGACGCCGAACTCAGCGAACCCGGCCCACTCGCGGTCGACGGCAACGGCAACCTCTACATCGCCGACGTCGGCAACCGCCGGATCCGCAAGGTCACTGCGGACGGCCGGATCAGCACCGTGGTCGGCGGCGGCACGCACGCGCTGAACACCCGGTTCCGGGCCGACCAGGTACGCCTCTCCGAGCCGTTCTCGATCGCCGTCAGCCCGCAGGGCGTGCTCTGGGTCTCCGAGCAGCAGCGCAACCGGGTCTGCCGGGTGAAGCCCGACGGTCGGGTCGAGGCCTACGTCGGCACCGGCCAGCCCGGTTTCGACGGCGACGGCCTGTACGGGAGCTGGGCGCTGCTCAACGCCCCGACGGCGGTCGCGGTGGACCCGTCCGGTGACCGCCTCTACGTCGCCGACCAGGGCAATCGCCGCATCCGCGAGGTCCGGGTGGGGTCCGGCTTCATCCGGACGTACGCGGGCGACGGCAGCAGCGGACCGTTCAGGAACAACGTCCAGGCCACCACCGTCGGACTCCCGAGCGTCTACACGCTGGCGGTCACCGCCGACGGCTCGGTCTACCTCGGCGGCAGCGACGCCCGCCGGATCGACCCGCAGGGATTCGTCCGCCCGGTGGCGACCCTCCGGACGATCTCGATCGCCGCGACCGGCAACGGGACGGTCTACCTCGTCGCCGAGCAGGAGAACTCGTCGGGTGATCGTGTCCGCAGCCTCTATCGCCGTACACCCGCCGGAGGCCTGTCCCGTCTACCGTGGTGACGTGAGCGTCGTCGTCTCCGTGAGCAAGGATTCCGAGCACCACTTCAGCAAGCACCCGGTCGAGGAGATCGTGCTGCTGACCGGCCTGGGCATCGAGGGAGACGCGCACGCGGGCGTCACCGTGCAGCACCGGTCCAGAGTCGCGGCGGATCCCACCCAGCCCAATCTGCGGCAGGTCCACCTGATCCAGAGCGAGCTGTTCGACGAGCTCGACGGCTTCGACCTGGCGCCGGGCGGGCTCGGGGAAAACGTCCTGACCCGCGGGATCGATCTGTTGGCGCTGCCGACCGGCGCCGTGCTGCGGCTCGGCTCGGAGGCGACGGTGGAGATCACCGGGCTGCGGAATCCGTGCGGGCAGATCAACGGGTACCGGTCGGGGTTGCTCAGGCAGGTGCTCACGAAGGACGAGCGGGGTGAGCTCGTGCGCAAGGCGGGGGTGATGGGCGTCGTGCTCGGCGGGGGTGTGGTTCGACCTGGGGATTCCGTCACGGTGTCGCTGCCGCCGTTGCCGCACCGGGCGTTGGAGCGGGTCTGACGGGGCGGTTCGCGGCGGCGCGGGCGGCCAGGGGCACGATCGGGCCAGCGCAGAACACGAAGAAGCCGGCCAGCGCGAGCCAGCCCTGCGCACCGAGTCCGCCGACGAGCGCCGCCACCGCGGCGGGGGCGAACTCCTGGACGGCGCCGGTCATCGTCGCGTTGAGTCCCTGGTACTCGCCGCGGCACTCCTCACGCATCAACCCGACCGACACGCCCCACTGCCCCGAGACGAACAGCAGTTCCCCGGCGACGTGCAGCAGCCCACCGACCAGCACGATCACCACTGCCCACCCGGCGCCGACCCACGCGGCGGGCACGAACACGAGACAGCTCACGGCCAGCACCACGCCGCTGAGCGCCGCCGCCCTGGCGCCTCGCCGGATCGTCGTGATCCGGGCGCTCACCGCGGTCTGCAGCGCCGCGATCAGCACCGAGCTCACGATCACGGTGCCGGCCGCGACCACCGCCGGGGCGTCCGTCGACGACACCACCCACAGTGGAATGCCGGTCGACTGCACTGCCCAGCACGCCGTGAGCGCGGTGATCGGCACCATCGCCGCCAGATAGCGGCGATCCCGGATCGCAGTGCCACGCAACCCGGCCCAGCGGCTGAGCCGACGCCCCTTCGGCGTCTCCGGCACCCCGGCCAGCAGCAGCGCGTTGACGACGAACGTCACCGCGTTCCCGACGATCGCCGCGACGTACGCCCACTGCTGGTCGACAGCGAGCACCGCCGCGCCCAGCCCGGCGCCGACCGTGTTGCCCGCGTGCACGGCCGCCCGTGACCGGGCGAGCATCGTCACCCGCCGGTCGCCGGTGAAGAGCCCGGTGATCAGCGCGTTGCCGACGCCGGAGCCCACCACCTGGGCGCCGTTGAACACCGCGGCGACGAGCGTCAGCGCGAGCATGCCGTCGACGCGGAGGAACGCGAGGCAGGCGACCGCGCGCACCAGGTTGATCGTCAGCGACACCCGGCGCGCGCCGACCCGATCGGCGAGCGCGCCGCCCGGCAACGAGAGCGCGATGCCGACCACGCCCGCCACGGTCAGCGAGAGCCCGAGTTCGCCGGGGGACAGGCCCACGACCCGGGTCAGGTACAGCGCCCAGATCGTGAACCACAGTCCGCCGCCGACTCCGTTGATCCCGGCGCCGAGGAGTAGTCGGCCACTCACGCGATCGTGTTTCATGGGATCATGAATTGTCAGTGTCGGGCAGGATCAAACCCAGTGGCGTGAAGGGAGCCTGCCGTGGTGGACCTCGCGGACGTGCTCGGTGCGATCGGGGAGCCGATCCGCTTCGAGGTGTTGCAGGTGCTCATGAGCGAGGGGGAGGCGGCTCAGGCCGCACTTGCCGAGCGGCTCGGCGTCACCCCGTCCCGGCTGGGCAACCACCTGGCCACCTTGCGCGCGGCCGGCCTGGTCGAACCGATCCGGACCGGCCGCTCCACTCGCTACCGCCTCCCCGACCCCGACGCCGTCCACGCGCTCCTCTCAGCCGTGAACGTTCTGGCGGGGTATGACCCTCCAAAACGTGCAAGCCTCGACGGGGGGCCGTCGGCGTTCGCGCAGGCTCGGACCTGTTACGACCACCTCGCCGGGGAGGCCGGGGTCCGGCTGCTCGATCGGCTCGTCGCGGACGGGGCGTTGATACCGGGCCCCGAGGCGGAGTCCGTGCTGACCGTCGGCGACAACCTGGACGCCGCGCTGACCCGGCTCGACGTGCCGTATCCGCAGGTCCGCCGCAGGAAGCTGGCGGTGGGCTGCCTGGACGCCACCGCCGGCCGCCCCCACCTCGGCGGAGCGCTGGGCAGCGAAATCCTCCGCAGCCTGCTCCGCCGAGGCCTCCTGCTGCCGGGCCCGTCCCCCCGCAGCCTCATCGAGCACCCCGACCTGGAACCCCTCCTCGCCTAGCTCCTAGACGCGAGATGGCGGGGGAGGAACAGCGTCGGGATCAACGCGACGACCGCGATGCCGACCACCCACCAGAACGTCCCCCCGAACGCCGACGCGACAGCGGCGGGTGACGGCGCCCCGCCGGTAGTGACCTGCCGCTGCAGCACCACGAACAGAATCGCGCTTCCCACCGACCCACCCAGCTGCTGGAAGATCCGCACCGCCACGCTGGCGCGCGGAATTGCGTCCGGGGTGAGACCACGCATCGCGGTGGTCATCACCGGCACCAGCACCGCGCCGATTCCCAGCCCGCTCGCCAGCTGCGCCAGGCTGATCGCCGGGTAACCGGTGTCGGCGGCCAGCTGCGTGTACCCCAGGCCACCCACGGCCCCGAGCACGAGCCCTGCCGCGACCATCGGCGCCGGCGGGAAACGATCGGCCAACCGTCCACCGAGGATCAGCGACAGGCCCATCCCGAGCCCCAGCGGAATCATCAACAGCCCGGTGTGCAGCGCATCCTCACCCCGCACCTGCTGGAAGTAGAGCGGCAACAACCCGAGCGCTCCGAACATCACCCCGCTGGCCAGCGTGATCACACCCGCCGCCGCGGCGAACGACCGCACCCGCAGCAACCGGACATCCACCAGCGCCCGGCCGCCGAGCCGCGCCGCATGGATCGCGAATCCGGCCAACAGCGCCAGGCCGACGAGCACCGGCGCGATCACCGGCGTGTGCAGGAAGCTGCCGGAGCGACCGGCCTCGGCGAACCCGTAGATCATCGCCGCGAACGCGGGGGCCAACAGGATCAGACCCAGAAGATCCAGATCGACGCGCGGCGCGTCGCCCCGCGCCCCCGGCAGGAACCGGGGGGAGAGCACCAGGGCGATCAGGCAGATCGGCACGTTGACGAAGAAGATCCAGCGCCAGCTCAGATTCGTCACGATCAGCCCACCGAGCACCGGGCCTAGCACCGGCCCGAGCAGCGCCGGGATGCCGATCGTCGCCATGACGCGGCCCATTCGTGCGGGTCCCGCCGCGATCGCCAGGATCGACTGGGCGAGCGGCAGAATCAGTCCGGCGCCGACGCCCTGGAGGATCCGGAACGCGATCAGACTCTCGACCGACCACGCGCACCCGCACAGCACCGAGGCGACCAGGAACACCGCGAGCGTCAGCATCCACATCGTCCGGGCGCCGAACCGCTCGAGTGCCCAGCCGGCGATCGGGATGACGCTCGCCATCGCCAGCAGCGGGCCCGTGCTGATCCACTGGATCGTCGAGAGCGTCGTGTCGAAGTCCGCGAGCAGGGTGTTCGTCGCAATGTTCGTCATCGTGACGTCCAGCTGCATCATGATCGCGCCGAGCATGATGACGCCGGCGAGTTTGAGTAGGTCGGGGGTCAAGCGGGTGTTGTCCTCCGTGACGGTCACGATTCCTCCTCCGTAAACATTTACTGCGCGGTAAACAGTTACTGCAATGCTGGTTGGGGCTGGCGGCCAGGTGAGAGCTCAGAGACGAGGCGGTGTCATGCCCTGGACGAACTGGTCGATGATCAGGTCCTTGGCGAATTCTTCGTCGACGTTCAGGAGGTTCACCAGCCGGTTGAACGTCTGTCCGCTGGTCGCACCCATCGCGAAGATCGAACCGATCGCGGTGCTGTAGGCGATCGCGAACGGGAGGTCGGCGCGGAACACGCCGTCGTGCTGCCCGCGCTCGTACAGGTCGCGCAGGGGAGCGGGCAACTGGTCGATGGTGGTGGGGTGCAGCGTGCCGAAGTGCCCGGCGAGCTGCTCCTGGATGAAAAGCGCCGATCGGTACGGGTGGGTCAGCGTGATCTCGAGCGACGCGCGGAGGGCATAGCGCATGCCTTCGATCGGCTCCATCGTCTGAGCCTTTTCGAGAGCCGGCCACCAGGCTTGGGCGACCGCGCGGCGCTGGTCGTCCATGACCGCGCCGTAAAGGCCCTCTTTGTTGCCGAAATGGTGGTAGATCATGCGCTCGTTGACGCCCGCCTTGGCGACGATCGCGCGGATGCGGGCGCCGTGCAGCCCGAACTGGGCGAACTCCTCGGCGGCGGCCGCAAGGAGCGCTTCTCTACTGTCCGCCACGCAGTAAGTGTTTACCGCGCCCGCGCGCTCGTCAAGTGGAGATGGCCCAGGGCGGCGGTCACGGCCCGGCCTACTCGGACGGTGTCGGGGCCGATCGCCACCACCAGTACCGCCGACTCGTCGGCTAGCGGTAGGACGTCGCACCGGACCCCGCCCACGGTGGTCACCGGAATATCGTCGATCTGAAAGGCGGAAGGCACGACGGTGAGGGCTGTCGACTGGACCACGGAACCGCCCAGTACGGCGGGTCCGTTCCATCCGGGTGGGGCGCCGGTGCCGACGTCCAGGTCCTGGGCGAGCAGCATCCGGCCTGCGCGGCGGACGCGCCAGCGGGTGCGGAGGCGGCCGGGTGCTTCGTGGTGGCGGCCGAGGACCACCGTCTCGGTCAGTGTGAGGCGGGCCGTGTCGGCGAGCGAGACCTCCAGCGAGGTGACGTGGTCCGCGCCGCGGGCCACGACCAGCGGCTGGGGTTCCCAGTGGAGCGAGGCCCCGGAACCGACGTTCAGGCTGACCAGCGCGGAACTCGAACCGCCGTGGGGGCCGGGCAACGCCAGCGCGGCACCGGCGGAGCCCACGGCGAGGGAGGCGCCGTCGCCCACGGTGACCGTCAGATCGGTGCGGTCACCGCCGAGCGGCCCGGCAGCGCCGGTGACCATCGTGAGCCCGCGGTCGGTCTTTCGCAGCACGATCGGCGGCTGCGACGCCATCTCACGGAAGACCGTGCGGTCGCCGTCCCGTTCGACGACCGCACGCGCGCTAGCCCGCAACGGCCATGCCGTCTTTCAGCCAGCCCAGCCGTGCGTCCCGGATCCATTCGGCCACCGTCGACGCCGACGGGTCCTCGCGCAGCGACTGGAAAACCACGGGCTTGCCGCGTCGCACGGCGGCGGAGTCGCGGTCCATGACACCGAGGTCGGCGCCGACGAGCGGGGCCAGGTCGGTCTTGTTGATGACGAGCAGGTCGGAGCCGGTGACGCCCGGTCCGCCCTTGCGCGGCACCTTGTCGCCTCCGGACACGTCCAGCACGAACAACTGCACGTCGACGAGACCGCGGCTGAACGTCATCGTCAGGTTGTCGCCGCCGCTCTCGACCAGCACGAGTTCGAGCGGAGCGAACGACTCCTCGAGGCCTTCCACCGCGTCGAGATTCGCGGTGATGTCGTCGCGTACCGCGGTGTGCGGGCAGCAACCGGTCTCCACGGCGGCGATGCGGTCCGGGGCGAGCACGCCCGAGCGGCGGAGGAAGTCCGCGTCCTCGGTCGTGTAGATGTCGTTCGTGACGACGCCGAGCTGCAGTTCCGGGCCGAGCGTGCGGCACAGTGCGGCGACCAGCGCGGTCTTGCCGGAGCCGACGGGGCCGCCGACTCCCACGCGGAACGCCCTCCCCGGGGTACGGGGGGCCAGGTCGCCAGTGAGCGGGGCGTGCTGTTCGAAGACGTCGTGGTCGTGGGGTTCGCCGTTGGCGTGTGCCTGGGTGTGAGCATCAGGAAGCAAAGAGACGCACCTCCGAGCGGGCGTGGGCCTGCGCCAGCAGGTCCAGTAGGGGAGCGGACGGCGCGGGGAGCGCGTCCGAGGGTTGGTCGGCGTAGCGGGTGGCGTCGGCCACCACCGCGTCCGCCGTCGTGGTCAGGGCCGCGTGGGCGGCGGTCAGGGCCAGTGGGTCCAGCCCCAACAACCGCACTGCTGCGGACGCCGGGCCGCTGACCGCGTGTGCGACGGCGAGTGCGGCGGCCTCTTCGGGAGTCCCGCCGGCCGCGTGGGCCGCTACCCCGAGTGCGATCGGGTGGTGGGGGCGCGTGCCGAGCGTTGCGTATCCGGGGTGCGGAAACGCGTTCTTCGCCACCCGCAGCAACGCCCGCCCTTGCGCGCGGGACACCCTCCGCACCTCAGGCGCCGGCGTCCGAGCATCGACCTCCCCGTCGAGGTCGTCCCAACCGGAGTGTTCGGCGAGATGGCACGCGCGGGCGGCTACCGCGGCGGAGAGGAGGCCTGCGGTGTGGAGGCGGCCGTGGAGGAAGGCCATGACCCGGGCGAGGTCGTGGTCGACCAGGCCCGCGTCGACGGCCGGGGCGATCCCACCACTGTGGGCGTGCGCCCCGGCCGGCAGCCGGGAGTCCGCGAGGAGCAGGAGGGCCTGGCGCATCAGTCCGTGTCCATCAGAACAGGAAGTAGCGCTGAGCCATCGGCAACTCCGCCGCCGGCGCTTCCTCGATCAGCTCACCGTTCACGTGCACCGCGAACGTGTCCGGGTTGACGCGGATCTCCGGCAACGCGTCGTTCAGCGGCAGATCGGCCTTGCCCCGACGTCGCACATCAGCAACGGCGGCCAACCGACGCCGCACGGCGAGCCGGTCCGCCAGACGGTCTTCAACGGCGATCGGGGCAACGAAGTGGACACTGGTAGCGCTGGCGACCTGCGGCCGCGCGCCCCACATCGGCCGGGGAAAGATCGGCTGCGGCGTCGGGATCGACGCATTCGCGTCACCCATCTGCGCCCACGCGATCATCCCGCCCTTCACGACGACGTGCGGCCGGACCCCGAAGAACTTCGGATCCCACAGCACGAGATCCGCGAGCTTCCCGATCTCGACCGACCCGACCTCTCCCTCCAGGCCGTGCGCGACCGCCGGAACGATCGTGTACTTCGCGATGTACCGCTTGGCGCGCGCGTTGTCCGCAACCGTGTCACCGGGCAACGACCCACGCCGGCGCTTCATCGCGTGCGCGGTTTGCCAGGTCCGCATCACGACCTCGCCGACCCGCCCCATCGCCTGACTGTCGGAGCCGATCATCGAGATCGCGCCCAGGTCGTGCAGTACGTCCTCGGCGGCCATCGTCGACGGCCGGATCCGGCTCTCGGCGAACGCGAGGTCCTCCGGGACGGCCGGGTTCAGGTGGTGGCAGACCATCAACATGTCGAGATGTTCGTCGAGCGTGTTGACGGTGTGCGGCCGGGTGGGATTGGTCGAACTCGGCAGCACGTTCGGGTGGCTGGCGACCGTGATGATGTCCGGAGCGTGGCCGCCCCCGGCACCCTCGGTGTGGTACGTGTGGATGCCGCGGCCGCCGATCGCGGCGATCGTGTCCTCGACGAACCCGGCCTCGTTCAGCGTGTCGGTGTGCAGGGCTGCTTGGACGCCGTACTCGTCGCAGATTCTGAGGCAGGCGTCGATGGCGGACGGCGTCGAGCCCCAGTCCTCGTGCAGCTTGAATCCGGACGCACCCGCTTTGAGCTGCTCGACCATGGACTCGGCGGACACCGTGTTGCCCTTGCCGAGCAGCGCGACGTTGATCGGGTAGTCGTCGAGGGCCTCGAGCATGCGGGCCAGGTACCAGGCGCTCGCGGTGACCGTCGTCGCCTTCGTGCCCTCGGCCGGTCCGGTGCCGCCGCCGATCCAGGTGGTGATGCCCGAGCCGAGCGCCTCCTCGATCTGCTGGGGTGCGATGAGGTGGACGTGGCTGTCGATGCCACCGGCGGTGAGGATCTTCCCGTTGCCGGCGAGGACCTCGGTGGACGGGCCGATGACCAGTCGGGGGTCGACCCCGTCCTGAGTGTCCGGGTTGCCGGCCTTGCCGATGCCGACGATCCGGCCGTCCTTGACGCCGATGTCGGCTTTGACGATGCCCCAGTGGTCGAGGATCAGCGCACCGGTGATCACCAGGTCGGGGGCGCCGTCGGCGCGGGTGACACGGGACTGGCCCATCGACTCGCGGATGACCTTGCCGCCGCCGAACACGACCTCCTCGCCGGCGCTCGGGCCCC
Source organism: Cryptosporangium sp. NPDC048952 (assembly GCF_043197895.1). Taxonomy (NCBI): domain Bacteria; kingdom Bacillati; phylum Actinomycetota; class Actinomycetes; order Cryptosporangiales; family Cryptosporangiaceae; genus Cryptosporangium; species Cryptosporangium sp. NPDC048952. The sequence continues at coordinate 1,170,577 of NZ_JBICTY010000001.1, forward strand.
GGGAGAGGTCCTGCTCGACCTCGATCAGCAGGTCGGTGTCGGCAAGCCGGACGCGGTCGCCGGTGGTGGGGCCGTAGAGAAGGGCGTACCGACTCCGGTCGATGCTGTCGGTCACGCGGCGGCTCCCGGGTCGAGGGACGCGGCATCCCGGCCGCGTTGCGGGCGAGGGCTGGGCGCGGCTGCCGTCATGCCTCGGGGCCCCGTTCGTCGAGGAGGCCGGCGAACTCGGGGCGGAGGCCGGGGACATCGCGGGTGCCGGCGATCGCGACGAGATCGACCTCGCGCACCACGCCCGGCTCGAACCGCACCGCGGTACCCGACGGGATCGCGAGGCGGTAGCCCCAGGCCGCGCGGCGGTCGAAGCTCAGGCCGGTGTTCACGGCCGCGAAGTGGTAGTGGCTGCCGACCTGGATCGGTCGGTCCGCGGTGTTCGTCACCTCGAGGGTCTGCCGCTCGCGTCCCTCGAGCAGCGGCACCGGATCGCCGGCGACGAGGATCTCGCCGGGGATCACGGGATGGGGTGGTGGACCGTGACCAGCTTGGTCCCGTCCGGGAAAGTCGCTTCCACCTGCACCTCCTCGATCATCTCGGGGACGCCGTCCATCACGTCGTCCCGGCCGAGCACGTGCCGCCCGGCTTCCATCAGGTCGGAAACGGTGCGACCGTCCCGTGCTGCTTCGAGCAGGAACGAGGTGATCACCGCGACCGCTTCGGGGTGGTTCAGGCGGAGACCGCGCTGGCGGCGGCGCTGCGCCAGGTCGGCCGCGTAGGAGATGAGCAGGCGCTCCTGCTCGTGCGGGGTCAGGTGCACAGCGTCGTCCTCATCCTCGGGCGCCAGTCCGCCCGGCAGCGTAACCGCGCGTTGTTACCAGCACGTTTTGCCTCGCCGCCCCACCCTGATCCCCGTTCACGAAGGCTGTTGCCAGCTCAATGGTACGAGTGCAAGAGTGTAGGCATGCGAGCTCACCCCGTAGAGCCGGATAGCCTGCCCCTTGACGATGCGGTGCGTGGTGTGCGATCCGCGCGCGGCCGGCTGCTCGAGGAGGTCGTCGTGAACGCGGATCCGTTCGACTACTCGATTCCGTGGCCGCCCGGCGGCGAGTGGACCAACGCTTTCCTCGACGCGCTCCGGGATGACGTTCCCTACCGGACCGAAATCGTCGACGGGAACCTGGTTGTGAGTCCCAAACCCCATCCATGGCATCTCCTTGTCTCCCGGCGGATCGCCAATGCTTTGGAGGACGCCGCGCCGCCGGGCATCACCGCCTACGAGGAATTGGAGATTCGCTGGAACGACGGTGAAAGGGTGCGTCGGTCGCTCGCGCCCGATGTCGCTGTGGCGCCCTTTGATCTCGTCGACGGAGAAGAGCCCTTCGCGCGACCCGCTGCAGTGCAGCTTGTCGTCGAAATAGTGTCCCCGTCTTCCGTCGTCACCGATCGCGAGCACAAACCGCGCCTCTACGCAGCGTGGGGACTTCCCCGGATGTGGGTTCTCGACCGCAGCCAGGGGCTCACCGAGTACCAGTTGACGCAGAGTGGGGGACCGGAGGTCGTGCAGGTTCTCTCCAGCGGCAGATTCTCGACCGACGTCCCGTTTCCGGTGGTCATCGATCTCGATCGGCTTGGTTGAGTTGATCGCGATGAGGAAGCCGCCGCCCGCTCACATCCCCATGCCGCTCGATTGGGAGTGGTCCGCTGCTGAGTTGGACGCGCTGCAGGATGAGGTTCCGTATCGCGTAGAGGTCGTCGATGGGGTGCTCGTGGTCAATCCGCGTGCATATCCGTGGCACAACCACGTGGGCGGTGAGGTCTGCGACGTATTGGCGGCCGCTGCTCCGTCGGGAGCCTGGGCGTACTTCGGTGTGGAGATTCGCCACGTCGAGGGTGAGATGGTTCATCGGTCGCTCGTTCCCGACGTGATGGTCGCGCCGAGACGTCTGTGCGACGAGCGGGCGGACTATGCCGTTCCCGGCGACGTCTCGCTGGTGGTCGAGGTTGTGTCGACACATTCCGAAGTGTTCGATCGGCGAGTGCGTCCGGTGCTCTATGCCGACTTCGGGATCCCATCGATGTGGCTCATCGACCGCACCCTGACCCTCGTCGAGTACCGCCTAGCCCCCGACGGCGACCCCGAGATCGTGCGAACCGTCCGCGGCGGCACCTTCACCACCGACATTCCGTTCCCGATCACGCTCAACCTCGACGCCCTCGGCTGACCAGCAAACTCACGTGTGACCGAAAGGCGATGCTGGACCAGCGCCAAGACGTCGGCCATCAGCGTGTTCCAGTCTGCGAACCGTTCGGCAGTCGGAGCGGTGTTGATCTGAAGCGCTCCAACGGCTACGAAGGCGTCTGCAGAAGGCTCTGAGTCGCCTGTGCGGTAATGGTCCTCCGAGAGGTCCCCACGGCCGAATCGGAACTGGTGCCGATCCGCAGGCGTGATGTCCCGTTGGGGCGGTGTCCAAGACGGATAGAGGATGACCGCCATCGGATTGGTGAGTTCCCGGACGGACTGAAAGGCGTCGTCGCCGAGAGCGTCGTTCTCCTCGGCTTTCGGGAAGGCGACGATCTTCCCAGCGCTGTTCGGGCCCGCCAAATGTCCAGTGGCGACGAAGCGTGCGGCAGCGAGCGCGAGCACCATGGATCGATCGATGTCGTGACTCAGCGCTGGCTGATGTGTCAGCCACACGGACGTTCGGACGGTGAGACCAAGAAGTAAGTCGAAAGCCGGGGGTGGGAGGCGGTCGCCTAAAGCTACGGCGTCGCGAAAGATTCGAGGTTGGATTACGCCGTGAAGGTGCATCTCGACCAGTCCGGCGAAAATTATCGTCGCCTCGATGTCGGTCGGGACTGTTCCGCGCCAGGCTGCGGCGCCGGCGCCGATGTGGGCGTCTCGGCGGATGTCGCCGAGTAGGCGGGCTTCGCCTCGGGCCAGCCAGTCCGCAGGGGCGGTGCCGAGGTGTGCGCGGGAGGGGGCGCGTTCCAGCACCCAGCCCGGCCGGACCGTCAGCGCCCCGACCACCGCCAGCCAGGCCTCGTCGTCGAGCGCCGCTCGCCATTGCGGCACCAGCGAACGCCACCACGGCACCGCGTCCACACCCGTGGGCGCCAAGGCTGACAACGGAACTCGACCCTCGGGCGACAGGGATGCCACCAGCGACGCCAGGTTCAGGGTGTAGATCGCGTAGTGGTCGATGGCGTCCCGGCCCAGGGGGTTGTAGGCCGCCGGTGTCCAGGGCGCCAACCGGCTCCGCGCCCCCGCGACCAACCCGCACAGCACCGCCACGACGCCCCCGCCGCCCGCACCGGCATCCCCGCCCGAGGTCGCGGCCCCGCTCGGGATCGTGGAGCCGGCCAGTTCCGTGACGAACTCCAGGACTCGGGGGAACTTCAGCAGCGGTACGTGTGAGAGGAGGGCGCGCAGTCGGTCGCTGTCCGGTATCCCACCCAGCCCTGGCCCGAACGCGCGGGCGTCCTCGTGCTGGCGCGCCATCAGCCGCAGCTGCGCCGCCAGGTGCGACGCCACCAGGTACTCGCCGAACGTCGAGTGCAGGAACTCGTATGTGGACGGCAGTCCGTGCGTCGCCCCGGCGGCCGACGCGTGCACGAAGAAGAACCGGCCGACCGTCCGGATCGTCTGGTCGAGCGGCTCCGGCGCGGCGTCGACGAACGCGGCCAGGTCGGCTTCCAACTCCGGCCCCGTGGCGAACGTCCGGCCGCGGTTGAGCATCGCGAACGCCGCGACCGTCAACGGCCACCGCCGCTCGGCGACGAACCGGTCGACGTCGACGCGCGGCTCCTTGAGCGCCTCGCGCCGCAGAAAATGCGTCACGAGCCGCTCGTACAGCACCGCGGTGGTGACCCCGGAATCCAGCGACGGCGCCGACGGATCGGCGGTGTACAACGCGATCAGCAGCAACAACAGTGGCTGCCGCCCCAACTCGGCGAGGGCCGGCGGCACCACCGGGAGTGCACGGAACCCCGGCGAACCCGCGTTCAACCCATTCCACACCGCGAGCCACTGCGCGACCTGCTCGTCGGTGAAGTGCTCCAACCGAACGATCAGCGTCTCCGCCGGAATCAGCACCCGATCGGCCATCACCGTCCGGGACGTGACCACAACGGCGACCGGCCGCCCCAGCGACGCCTCCACCGCCTGGAACTCCGCCACCTCGTGCAGGTACCGCGACTGCGACGCCCCACTGGCCTGCATCAACTCGTCCAGACCGTCGAGCACGACGACCCTCGTCGTTCCGGCAGCCGCCGCGTCCTCGACGAGCTGACCCCACTGCACCCGGCCGTGCGTCGAGAGGTCGAGCGCCTCCTGGATCTGCATCGCGATCGACGCGTCCGCCCGCACGCGACGCAGCGGCACCCGCACGGCGGTCCACCCTCCGACCGGTAACCGCGCGGCGAGCATCTGCGTCAGCATCGACTTCCCGGCACCGGGGAGCCCGAGCACCAGCAGCGGCGTGCTGATGCTCGACGGCGAGGTCAGGTAATCGGCGAGGAACAGCGCGGAGGACGTGATCAGCCGCTGGTCGGTCCACCACCGCTCGTCGGCAGGCGACGCACCGCGCTCGGCCGTCGCGACCCGCAGTTGCGGTGCGACGTACGCCTGCTCCAGGGTGGGAAGCGTGACGGTTCCGGACCCCGGATCACCCAGCACCGGACGGTCGAGAACGCTCCGGTTGAGCCGGCCCAGGACGTCCAGCGTCGAGAGCGGCGGTGCGGCCCCGCTCACCTCGCCCAGCAGCCGCTCGATCAGCTCGAGCGCCCGGGACTGGCCGGCCACGAGATCGGACCCCCACGCGCGCACCTCCCGCCGCGTCACCGTCGACTCGCCGAGCATCAGCCACCGCCCGAACTCCGGCACGTCTGCCGCGAGCCGCACGAACGCCGCCTCGTAGGTGCCGGTGGCACGCGAAATCAGGTCAACCTCATCAAGAATGACATCACCAGCGAGCCCGCTCACGAACGCCGCACAACCTGCGGCCACCCGGGTGAAGTACGGCGTCAACCGCTCGTCGAGGTTCTCCCGGAACCCGTATCGCGGCCCCGGAATCGGCACCGCGGCGCGCGTCAACGCCTCCAGCCGTGGCTGCTCGGGCCGCCCCGCCGCGAGCCGCAGTTTCTCCTCGTCGGTGAACTCCAAATCCCCGTACGCGGGACCGAGCTGCGCCTGCAGCGCCTCGAAGAACGACGACACGACCAGCGTCGTGTGGGCCGCCGCGATCAGTTGCAGGCGGTCGTACCCCGAAACGCCCAACAGCCTGCTGTGGACGCCGTCCACGAAGCCGCGGAGCAGCCGGACACCGTCGTTCTTCGGGTCGACGAGCTCCAGCAGACCCCCGCCGAGCACCGAAACCGACACCAGTCGTTCGAGACGGTCGAAGATCGGACGGTCGTACTTCCCGAGGATGTTCAACGCGCCGCGGTACGTGAGCGCGGGGTCCGTCCACATGCCCGGCAGCGTATCGGTTCGGTCACAGCCATTGTCGAAAGTGGAGAGGGAATGAAATGGTTCAGGAGTACCGCAGAATGAATGCGTTCTTTTAAGCAAGAATTGATTAACGCGAATTAAGGCTCGGGCCGGTAATCTTGCCGATGCCCGATGGCACCCTCGCTACCTACGTTGATCTGGTCCCGTTAACCGACTGAGGGGCCACTCAGCTAATGTCCGTTTCTCTTGCGGTTCGCCGTATCGTCACAGCTGTCGCTCTCACCGCGACCAGCTTCACCGGTTTGGCGCTCGCCGCCTCGCCGGCCACCGCTGCCTGTTCCGACGTGCAGGTCGTGTTCGCCCGGGGCAGCACGGAGGCGCCCGGCCTCGGCATCCTCGGTCGGCCGCTGGTCAGCGCCATCCAGCAGCAATTACCAGGGCTGACGGTCGATTCGTACGCCGTCGACTACGCCGCGAACATCAGCCAGACCAGTGCCGGCCCGGGTGCGACCGACATGACCAACCACATCAAAGAGGTCGCTGCGGCCTGTCCGAACACCGAGTTCGTGATCGGCGGCTATTCGCAGGGTGCGAGCGTCACCGATATCGCGATCGGCATCCGGACGACACTCGGGCGCGGTGAAACGATTCCGGAGAACCTGGCACCGCGGATCAAAGCGGTGACCGTGTTCGGTAACCCGCTCCGCCTTTCCCGGCAGACGATCAATTCCGCGAGTCAGTTGTACGGTCAAAAGGCGCTCGACACCTGTGCCACCGGTGACCCGGTCTGCGGCAACGGTTCCAACGCGATCGCCCACCTGCGGTACGCGTTCGACGGCTCCGTGACCCGCTCCGCCCAGTTCGCGGCGAACCTGGTCAAGACGACCTAGCGAGTTGGCGGGCGGCGTGACGCAGGTCAGCCCCCGCCGCCTCGACGTCCAGCGTCTGCAACTCGTCTTCGATCACGATCGCGCGGCCCTCGACGAACAGCCGGGCCAACGGGGGAGGCGAGCCGTAGACCAGGGCGTCGATCGGATCGACGATGTCGGAGTGAAACGGGCCGTCCACTCGCCACAGTGCGATGTCGGCCCGTTTCCCGACTTCCAGCGACCCGATCTCGTCCTGGCGCCCGAGGCACCGCGCCCCGCCGATCGTTCCGATCCGCAGAGCGTCCCGCGCGGTGAGCCCCGACGGCCCGTACCGCAGGCGGGCGGCGAACAACGCCTGGTGCAGTTCCTCGGACAGCCCACCGTTCTCCTGCGACGCGGCTCCGTCGACGCCGAGCCCGAGCGGCCCGCCGGCCTCGAGCAGCGCCGCGACCGGTGCGATGCCCGAACCGAGCCGGGCGTTCGAGCTCGGGCAGTGCGCCACCCCGGTGCCCGCACCGGCCAGCGTCACCACGTCCGCGTCCGACAGGTGGACGCCGTGCGCGAGCCAAACGTCGGGCCCGAGCCAGTCGACGTCGGACAGGTACTCCACCGGCGTCATCCCGAACTTCTCCCGGCAGTACTCGTCCTCGTCGTGGGTCTCCGCGAGATGCGTGTGCAGCCGGATACCCAGCTCCCGGGCCTGGGACGCCGATTCACGCATCAGGTCACGCGTCACCGAGAACGGCGAGCACGGCGCCGCCGCGATGCGAACCATCGCGCCGGGCGACGGGTCGTGCCACCGCGACACCGCCTCGTCGACCGCCGCCAGGACGGCGTCGAGCGGCTGGACCACGGAGTCCGGCGGCAGGCCGCCGTCCTTCACGCTCAGGTCCATCGACCCGCGCGTCGGGTGGAACCGCAGCCCGACGTCGGCGGCGGCGGAGATCGTCGCTCCGAGCACGTCGCCGCCCTCGCGCGGGAACACGTAGTGGTGATCGGTCGACGTCGTGCACCCGGTCAACGCCAGCCGCGCCAGCCCCGCCCGGGCCGCCGCCCCCACGATCGGCTCGTTGATGCCCGCCCAGATCGGGTACAGAGTCTTCAACCACGTGAACAGCCCGTCATCGACGGACACCGCCCTGGTGGCCCACTGGTACAGGTGGTGGTGCGTGTTCACCAGCCCCGGGGTGGCCAGGCAGCCTGCGGCGTCCACGTGCACGGCGTCGGTACGGGCAGGTGCGGGACCCGGACCGACGGCAGTGATCACACCATCGGAAACCACGACGTGCCCGGACTGGTATTCGGTGCCGGAGGCATCGACCGTCGCGACGGCGCAGCCCTCGATCACTGTCGTCATCGGCGCACCGTCCCTTCGATCAGCCCGTAGGGCTCGGTGGGGGCCACGTATACCTGGTCTGGGTTGTCGAGGCCGAACGGCGTCAGATCGACGAGATTGTGGTGCTTGTTCGGGAGCGCTAGCCGCACCTCGGCCACCGACGGACAGTCGGCCAGCACCCGCGAGCCCATCGCAAAGAGGGTCTGCTGCAGCGAGTAGCTGTACGTCCCGGCGAACGCCGCGAGCAGTCCGTCGCGCGCGCCCGCGTAGGCCTCGGCCCACTCCACGTCGGTCGTCGAGTGGTCCCACCAGGCGTCCACCGACGTCGCGAGGATTCGCTCGGTCGTCTCGGGAAGCGTGGTGTACGGATCGCGCGGGAAGCCGTGGAACTCCGAGTCCGTCGTGTTCAGCAGGGTGAGGTCACCCAGGCCGGACGAGACCTCCGCGCCCTCGGACGTCACGACCACCCGTGCCCGCCGCGTCTCCGCTCCGGACCGTGCGAACGAGTGCGGCCCGAACGCTTCCCAGCGGTGCTGCTCGATGGTGATCCGCGCGCGGTGGATCGCTGCCTGCGTGGAGACGAAGTGCTGCCCGAGCCGCAGCCCGAACGCCTCCGGCTCACCCACCCCGAACTCGCGGGCGAACGCGTAGACCGTGTTCTTCTGCGTGTCGGTGGCCAGCACCGCGCTGTTGTCGCCGGTGAGGTGGGTGCCTTCCAGGTCGCCGGAGAGCGCGCTGGCGACGGTGAAGTCCGTGACGACGTGCCGATCACCCGACCGGTCGACCGACACCAACCGCACACCGGCCTTGCCGTACTGGTTCGGCCCGAGCGTGAACGTCATGGTCAGCTCCCTCGGTAGGTGGAGTACGCGAACGGGGACAGCAGGAGCGGCACGTGGTGGTGCGCCTCGGCATCGACTATCTCGAACACCACCGACACTTCCGGATAGAACGTGCGCTGACCTCGGCTTCCGAACCACGAGCCGGTGTCGAACACGAGCCGGTGGACACCAGCGTCAGCCTGCCCCCAGGACGAGATCCGCCCGTCGGAATCCGTCTCCCGCGTCACGACCGAGGCCCCGAAATGCCAGCTCACCCGTAGACCCACCGCAGGGACCCCGTTCACCGCATCCAGAACGTGCGTCGAAAGGCTCATGAGAACAGCTTGGCCAACCGCAGGCGCGTGATCGCCGCGAGCTCCCCGCGAACCACGTCGTGCTCGTGCGCCGGGTCGTTGTCCAGCCGGTCCTGCAGGATGCCGAGCAGCTCCTCGGCCGACTTCCCGGACGCGCACACCAGGTACACGTGCCCGAAGCGGGCCTCGTAGGCGGCGTTGCCGTCGGCCAGCGCGGTGAGCACCTCCCGGTCGGCGTCCGCGACACCGGCCTGCTCACCCTGCGACCACCGTTTCTCGGTGGTGGCCGCGTTCTTCGGCCGATCCCCGATGCGGGGGTGCGCCGCCAGTGCTTCCTGCACGTCTGCCCAGCTCAGGTCCGAGAAAATCGGGTCCGACGCCGTGCTCAACGCGTCCAGGTCCGCGTACGGGCGCCCCGCGACCATCGCCCGTGCCCAGGCAGTGGAGGCGCAACACGGATGCAACATCGCCGTAGCAGTGTCGGGATCGGCGTCGTTGAAGGCGTCCACGCTGGTCACGGTGCCCCCTAGTTTTGTGGTACGCGTGTGGCGAACTCTGCCATCAGGAGGTGCGGCCGGTGCTGTTGGGGGACCTGCTCGGGACCGAGGATCTGCGGCTGCGGCCGCTGGTCCTACCGGCGGGTGCCGACAGCCGGACGGTCGTCGACGTCTTCACTACCGACCTGCCGGATCCCGGCCGGTACCTGGCCGGTGGTGAGCTGGTGCTGACCGGTCTGGTGTGGTGGTCCCCGGGTGCTGCCGAGACCTTTGTCGACGCCGTGCTGACGGGCGGCGCGACCGCGCTGGGCGCCGGGGAGGCGGCGCTCGGCGGCGTCCCCGACGAGCTGGTCGAGCTGTGCCGGCGGCGCGGGTTGCCGCTGTTCGCGGTGCCGGCGTCGGTGTCGTTCGCCGACATCACGCGGCGGGCCCTGGCCACGGGGCGCCCGGTCGGTCGGCGGTTGCTCGCCGTGCTCGCGGGGCGGGCCGGGCTCAACCGGTTGCTGGACGTCGCCGCGGCCGAGCTCGGTGAGCCGTGCGTGGTGTTGAGCCCGGTCGCGGGCGTGATCGCGGGGGCACCGCCGGAAGATCAGGCGGCGCTCGTGCGGGCGTTTCTGACTGCGCCGCGGCTCCCGGCGACCGTCAACGGCATCCGCCTGCTGTCGGCCGACGCTCCGGACCGGCACCGAGCCGTCAGCTGGTTCGTCGCCTGCCCCGCCGAGCCGTCCGACGCGGATGCGACGGCGCTCGCCGAGGAGCTGGCCGGTCTCGTCGCGCTGGAACGCGCCCGGGTCGACGCCGGGCGCCGGGCCGAGCGTCGGCTGGCCGATCAGGTGCTGCGGGCGTTGACGGCCGGTGGGGACGCGTCGGCCGAGTTGCGGGTGGCCGGAATCGCTCCGGGGACGCCGGTCACCGTGCTGGTCAGTGCAGCCGCGGCCACCGGCCTGATCGACGAGATCCTGCGCACCGCCGTACCCGACCCGGTCGTCGGCAGCCGCAACGGCGCCACGATCGCCATCGTCCCGCGCCGCGACGCCGACCCGCTCGCCGACGTCCTGCGGGCCGGGTTCGCAACCGTGGCGCCGGGACTCACCGGGACCCGGCTACCGACCGGGCTGAGCGGAACCGTTCCGGCCGGTCCGGCGCTGTCCGCTGCCCTGGAGGAAGCCCGGCACGCCGCCGGTCTCGCCGCAGCTCGCGCCGAGCCCGCCGCCGTGGTCACCGCCGACGAGATCGACTCGCACATGCTGCTGCTCGGGAGCGTCCCGGACGAGGTGCGACGCGCCTACCGCCACCGCGTGCTCGGCCCCGTGCTCGCTTACGACAGCGCGCACGACGCCGAGCTGGTGGCGACGCTCACCGTGTTCCTGGACCACTCCGGATCGTGGAGCCGCTGCGCCGAGGTGCTGCACCTGCACGTGAACACGGTCAGGTACCGGATCGCCAAGGTGGAGCAGCTGACGAACCGGAACCTGTCGCGGTTCGACGACCGCGTCGACCTGTTCCTCGCGCTTCGGCTCAGCGGCCCGTCAGACCGTCGATGAGCTCGCGGTTGATGTCGGCGTGCCCGGCGTGCCGCGACGTCTCCTCGATCATGTGCACGATCACCCACCGCAGCGACATCCGATGGTTGCGGTGCTCCTCCGCGCACGGCACGTCGAAGTTCGGCGCGGCCTCGACGAGCCGGTCGGACTCCTTCCACGCCTCGCGGTAGTCGTCGACCAGTTGGTCCACGGTCACGTCGGGTGCGACGTCCCAGCTGTGCCGGTCCCACTCGGCACCGGGCTCACCGGCCCAGACGTGGCGGAACCAGTACCGCTCGGAGACGGTGAGGTGCTTGAGCAGCCCGGCGAGGGTCCACCCGGACGGGGTGATCGGTCGGCGAGCGTCTTCCTCGGAGAGGTCTTCGACTTTGCGGACGATGGATTGCCGGAGGTAGGCGAGGAACGCGAGCAGAGTCGTACGTTCGTCACCGACGATGAAGGGAGCCCTGCGGTCCGTCATGGGATTTATTGTGCGACGCAACCGGGCGGTGAATGGTGTGTTTCCCGCAGGTGTCGCCACGCCAGCACACGCCTAGTTCGGCACCCCCGCCTTCCAGCGGGAAACCAGCGCCTCCCAGCCGTCGGGCGCCAGCTGCCCGAACGCCCGCACCCGGGCGAGGCCGCCGTCCGGGAAGACGTCGACGCGCAGATGCGTGGCCCGCACCGAACTGTCGACGGCGAACCAGTGCGGCGTGTCCGGCAACAGCGGACGCCGTTCCAGCAGCTCGGTCCAGCCGTCGTCACCGGTAGGGGAGTCCGCGGCGCGTACCCGCACCGCCCCCGGCGCGTTCCCGACGAAGTGCGTCGTGTCGATGAGCAGCTGCCGGACGTGCCCCGGGCCGGTGAGCCGGATCAGCAGCCAGTCGTTGCCGTCACCCCGGCGCCGCCGTGTCTCCCAACCCTGCCCCATCGTCTGGGCCTGACCGGGCAACAACACGTTGTCGGCCGGCGAGTAGAAGCGGTTGCTGCAATCTTCGACCCGTCCGCCGTTCTCCAACGCGGCCAGATCCAGGGACACGCCCTCCAGCCGACGCGGATCAGGAACGACGTCACCGAGCACCCGGAGCCGGGCGACGCCCCCGTCCGGAGCGATGTTCAGCCGCACGTGCGTGACGAGCGGCCCCTCCGGGACGTCGAACGTGTTAGCGGAGTCTCCGGCCAATTTCACCCGGTCGGTCAGCGGCGTCCAGCCGGCGTCGTCAAGAGGCGAGTAGCCGTCGACGTAGCGACCCTCCAGCCAGCACTCCTCGGGGTAGTTGCCGGTGAAATGGGCGGTGTCGACCACGATCCGTCGTACGAACCCCGGCGCACCCAGTCGCACGATCGCCCAGTCGTGCCCCGGCGAACGCCGACGACGGGTCTCCCAGCCGTCGTAGACCTGTCCCTTGTGGCCGAACGTGGCCGGCTGGAACAGCGGAACGTCCGGCCGGATCAGGTTCTCCTTCTCCGCGAACGTCTCGTCGCTCGCCGCGATCACGGCCCCGCCGAGCGAGCGAACCGCCAGGTCGATCATGCGTTCCCCCTGGTCAGCAACTGTCCCGTCGGTTCGTCGCCCACTCGGTGCCCCCGCAGCCACGTCTCCCGCACCAGCCCGGCCAGCGGACGGAACGCGTACGGCGTCACCGGATGCCTGTGGTGCAGCTGCGCCGGATCGACCACGCGCCCGGCGTCGGGCTCGAAAACGGCGAAGTCGGCGTCGAATCCCAGCGCTATCCGGCCTTTGTGTCGGAGGCCGGCGATCTCCGCCGGACGCTGCGACATCCACCGGGCCACGTCTGCCAGCGTGAACCCTCGCGTGCGCGCCTCCGACCAGATGGCCGACAGGCCCACTTCGACCGACGCGATCCCGCCCCACGCCACCCCGAAGTCGCCGATGTCGAAGCGCTTCAGATCCGGCGTGCAGGGGGAGTGGTCGGAGACGATGCAGTCGATGACTCCGTTCCGGAGTCCTTCCCACAGCAGCTCGCGATTGCTCGCCTCCCGGATCGGTGGGCAGCACTTGTACTGCGTCGCCCCGTCGGGCACCGCTTCCGCGGTGAAGCTCAGGTAGTGCGGACAGGTTTCCGCCGTTATTTTTACGCCATCCCGGCGGGCGGAAACGAGCATGGGCAACGCGTCGGAACTGGACAGATGCAAGATGTGGACGCGTGCGCCGGTCCAGCGGGCCAGTTCGATGACCTGCGCGATCGCCACGTTCTCGGCGCCGCGGGGGCGGCTGGCGAGGAAGTCGGAGTAGCGCTCGCCGTGGGCGGTGGGGGCGCGGTCGATCGCTTTCGAGTCCTCGGCGTGGACGATCAGCAGCGCGTCGAACGAGTGGAGGCTTTTCAGCGCCTCCTCGAGCTCGTCCGGTGTCACCGGCGGGAACTCGTCGACGCCGGAGTGCAGCAGGAAGCACTTGAAGCCGAACACGCCGCTGTCGTGCAGGCCGCGCAGGTCGGGGCCGTTGCCCGGCACGACGCCACCCCAGAAACCGACGTCGCAGTGCACCTGACCGGCAGCGACCTTGCGCTTGATCTCCAGTGCCGCCGCGTCCGTCGTCGGCGGGATGCTGTTCAACGGCATGTCGACGATCGTCGTGACGCCGCCGGCGATCGCGGCGCGCGTGGCGGTGGCGAAGCCCTCCCACTCGGTGCGGCCCGGTTCGTTGACGTGCACGTGCGTGTCGACGACGCCCGGCATTAGCACGTGCTCGTCGGGGAGCGTGTGCTCCTCGGTCGCCTCGAGCTCGGCGTCGAACGGCTCGATCGCGACGATCCTGCCGCCGGCCACGCCGATCGCCCGGTCCACCTCACCGGTCGCGGTCACCACCCGCCGCGCGCGGACCACCACATCCAACACGTGGGCCACCTCTTCCGACTCTGACCGGAGGCTTCTGGTCACGACCTGGGGCGGGACAGTTGGCGGAGGGCGGGCACGTCCAACGGGACCTCGTCCTCCGGGAAGGCGCCGCAGTCGAGGCCGCGCAGGATCACGGCGGAGAGGGCGCGGGCCGTGGCGGGCTCGTCGACGACGCCGCTCTGGCTCGACGTCCGGCCGAGGTAGGTGGTCAACCGGGTCACGGCCGGAGGCAACGCGTCGCGGAAGAACACGTACGTGGCCAGATAGCGGGTGACCAGGTGGCCGGGGTGCATGTCCCAGCCCTGGTAGTAGGCGCGCTCCAGCGAACGGCGCACCAGCCGGGCGTGGTTCTGCCAGGCGTTGCGCACCTCGTCGGTGGTCCCGGTCGGCATCACATTCGTGGAACCGTCCACGGCCGGAACCCCGGCCTGCACCGCGGCCAGCAGCATCACGGCCTTGGCGTGGTCGGCGACCGGGTGCTCCAGCGTCTGGAACGCCGCCGCGACGCCGAGCGCGGCGCTGTAGTCGTAGGTGCCGTAGTGGACGCCGGCACACCGATCTTTTGCGGCGGCGACCAGCCGCGCGACCGTCGCGACCCCGTCCGGCCCCTGGATCGCGCTCGGCAACTCGATCTGCAGCTCGATGCCGATCGTGCCGTCGGTGAGGTGGTGCGCCGATTCGACCGTGCTCACGACGTCGACAAAAGCCTGGACCTGAGGGACGGAAGAGACCTTCGGAAGCGTGACGACGAAGTTGTTGGCCAGCACCGGCGGCACCTCGGGACCGTCCGGAAGGTTCTGGCACAGCGCCCCGACCACGAGGTCGAGGGTGCGCACACCCCGACGCCGGTCGCGGGCCTCCATCGACTTCACGCGGAGCCCCAGCGTGAACGGCGCGCCCTCCCGGCCGATCAGCGTGGCGACCGCCTGACCGGCCTTCTGGGCATCGGCGTCCTCGTCGGCGTCGGACCGGTAGCCGTACCCGTCCTCGAAGTCGATCCGCAGGTCCTCGATCGGCTCGGCGGCGAGCTTGATGCGGACGCGCGGCAACGCGGCGCGGACCGCCTCCGCCGGGAGGCCGAACGCGTCCGGGTCCGACCCGTGCGCGTCCAGCAGCGCCAGCGCTTCGGCGCCCCAGCGTGCGGGCAGACCAGCCGTGAACTGGTCCGCCGGCACGTAGACCGTGTGCACCGGCTGGCGGCCGGGGGGCGTGCGATCGTGCTGGGTTTTCAGGGCTTCGTCGGTCTCCGCGAGCCGTTCGTCGAGCTGGTCGAGCAGATCGTCCAGCATCAACGCACCAGCGCGTAGGCCGGAAGCGTGAGGAAGTCGACGAAGTCGTCTGCGAGCGCGACCTGCTCGAACAGCGTCCGGGCCTGGTCGTAGCCCTCGCCGAGCTTCGCGACCTCCTCGTCGAGGAGGCGGCGCACGAGCGACTCGGTGACCGTCTCACCCGTGTCGAGGATCGTGCCCTGGTGGACCCACTGCCAGACCTGCGACCGGGAGATCTCCGCGGTGGCGGCGTCCTCCATGAGGTTGTTGATCGCGACCGCGCCGAGCCCGCCGATCCACGCCTTCAGGTACTGCAGCGCCACCGAGACGTTCGACCGGACGCCCTCCTCGGTGACCTCGCCGGGCGTGTTCGCGACGTTGAGCAGGTCACTCGCGGCCACGTGCACGTCGGGGCGGAGACGGTCGACCTGGTTGGGCTTGTCCTTCAAGACGGCGTCGAACGCGTCCTTGCAGACCGGCACCAGATCGGGGTGGGCCACCCAGGAACCGTCGAAGCCGTCGCCGGCCTCCCGGTCCTTGTCTGCCTTGACCTGCGCGAGCGCCTTCTCGTTGACCTCCGGGTCGCGGCGGCTCGGAATGAACGCGGCCATGCCGCCCATCGCGAACGCACCGCGCTTGTGGCAGGTGGCCACCAGCAGTTCGGTGTAGGCGCGCATGAACGGCGCGGTCATCGTCACCTTCGCCCGGTCGGGCAGCACGAACTCGGGCCCGGCGTCGCGGAAGTTCTTGATGACGCTGAACAGGTAGTCCCACCGGCCGGCGTTGAGCCCGGACGCGTGCTCGCGCAGTTCGAAGAGGATCTCGTCCATCTCGAACGCGGCGGTGATCGTCTCGATCAGCACGGTGGCGCGGATGCAGTTCTTCAGGCCCAGCCGCGCCTCGGAGTGGGTGAAGATCTCGTTCCAGAGCCGCGCCTCGAGGTGGCTCTCGGTCTTCGGCAGGTAGAAGTACGGGCCGCTGCCGCGTGCGAGCAGCTCTTTCGCGTTGTGGAAGAAGTACAGCCCGAAGTCGACGATTCCGCCGGCGATCGGCTCACCGTCGACCGTGATGTGCTCTTCGTCGAGGTGCCAGCCGCGGGGGCGGGTGACGACGACGGCGAGGTTCTCGTCGTTCAGCTCGTAGCTCTTCTCGCCGCTCTTGAAGCTGAGTTCGCGCCTCGTGGCCCGGTACAGCGACACCTGGCCGCCGACGACGTTGTCCCAGTGCGGGGTGTTCGCGTCTTCGAGGTCGGCCAGCCAGACCTTCGCGCCGGAGTTGAGCGCGTTGATCGTCATCTTCGGGTCGGTGGGGCCGGTGATTTCGACCCGGCGATCCTGCAGGTCCTTCGGGGCCTTCGCGACCTTCCAGGCTTCGTCGTCGCGGATGCTGGCCGTCTCGGCCAGGAAGTCCAGCTTGCCGGTGCGCGCGATCTCGGCGCGCCGGGTCTTGCGCCGCTCGAGCAGTTCGTTGCGCCGCGCCCCGAACGTTCGATGGAGATCAGCGAGGAACTCGAGCGCTTCGGTCGAGAGGATGGTTTCCGCTCCGTCGACCGTGGTGGGGGTGCTTTCCACGCCGCTCACGCTGAGCCTCCTAGGTATTCGCCGTCGGTAACACCGTAAGCGGGGTCTACCCCAGAAGGACAAGGTGTGAAGCAGATATATCCGCTGGTTCCGATAGCTGGAACCGGTGGAGGTTCCGCTAGGGGTGACGCAAGCCGTCGTCGAGGACGCGTGCCCAGGGTTCGTCGATCTCCGACGAGCCCATCGTGACGACGATGGAGCACAGGGCGCCATTGGCGAAGAACGCCTGCACGGCCTTTTCGTCGGCGCCGGAGGCGGTTCGGGCGTACTCGACGAGCATCGCGTAACCCTCGCGGACGGCCCGTTTGATCTCGGGGACGCTGACAGCGGCGCACTGGGCGTGCATCTGGAGCAGGAGGAGGTCCTGGTCGGCGATCAGCTCGGCGTAGGAGCCGCCCATCGCGTAGAGGATTGCATCGGGGGTGTCGCCCCTTGTGCCCTCTTTGAAGCTGTCGAGGATGCGCTCGAACCCGCGGCCGACGACGGCGGCGAAGAGCGTCTCCTTGTCAGGGAACAGGCGGTAGAGGTAGGCCTGGGAGATGCTGGCGGCCTTGGCCACCTCGACGGTGGTGGTGCCGAAGTAGCCCTTCGCGGCGAACGCTGAGATCGCGGTGGCGAGCACCGTTTCGCGCCGGTCTTCAGCGGTGGAGAGCGTGCGGGGCATGTGAGTAGTCAACCACACTCTCGGGGCGGCCCGCCCAGAACGGCGCTGCCAGGCGAGCGCGAGCCCTTGAGTATCACTTATACGAGGCGGTCTCGCGCTCGACTGGCAGCGCCGCCCTGGGCGGGCTCCAGGCCAGAGCGAGCGCTTATGCGCTCAGCGGATGCGGGCGCCCGAGATGGCGCGGGCGATGACCAGGCGCTGGATCTCGCTCGTGCCCTCGAAGATCGTGTAGATCTTCGAGTCGCGGTACATGCGCTCCACCGGGTGCTCCCGGCTGTAACCCGCACCACCGAGCAGCTGCACCGCACGCTCGGTGGCCCACACCGCCACCTCACCGGCCTTGAGCTTCGACATCGAGCCCTCACCGGCCCCGAACTCCTTGCCGGTGCGCCCCATCCACGCGGCGCGCCACACCAGCAGGCGTGCGGCGTCGATCTCCATCTTCATGTCGGCGAGCGCGAACGCCACGGCCTGGTTCTCGATGATCGGACGCCCCCAGGTCTCGCGTCCCTTGGCGTACTCGAGCGCGTACTCGTACGCGGCCCGGGCGATGCCGATCGCCTGCGCACCCACTGTCGGGCGACTGACCTCGAACGTCCGCAGCGCCGCCTGCCCCTTGCTGCCGACGCCTTCGCGGGCGCGGGCCAGCTTCTCGTCGAGCTTCTCCTTCTCGCCGAGCAGGCAACTGCCCGGGATGCGGACGTCGTCCAGGAAAAGGTCGGCGGTGTGCGAGGCCTTCAGGCCGAGCTTTTTCACCTTGCGTGCGGTGGTGAGCCCCTTGGTGCCCGGCGGGATCACGAACCCGGCCTGCCCACGGGACCCGAGCGTCGGGTCGACCGACGCGATCACGACGTGCACGTTCGCGATGCCGCCGTTGGTGATCCACGCCTTCGCGCCGTTGATCACCCACTCGTCGGTGGCCTCGTCGTACCGGGCGCGGGTCTTCATGCCCGAGACGTCCGAGCCGGCCTCGGCCTCGGACACCGCGAACGCGCCGAGCTTCGGGTCGGCCTCGTCGCCGAAGCACTGCGGCACCCACTCGGCGAGCTGGTCGGGCGTTCCGGACGCGAAGATGCCGGCCACCGCGAGCGTCGTGCCGAAGATCGACATCGCGATCCCGGCGTCGCCCCAGAACAGCTCTTCGTTGACGATCGGCAGGGACAGGCCGGACTCGTCACCCCACCACGTGGCGAGCGACTCGAAGCCGTAGAGGCCGATCTTCGCCGCTTCCTGGATCACCGGCCAGGGGGTTTCTTCTCGCTCGTCCCACTCGTGCCCGGCCGGGCGGACGACGTCTTTTGCAAACCCGTGTACCCACTCGCGGAGATCGTCTTGTTCTTCAGAGAGGTCAAGGTTGAACATCGCGTCCTCTGTCTGACCGGTTCCGACTACTCATTGGTAAACTTACTGGCGAGTAGATTACTGATGCGGTGGGTAGGCTGCAAGACGTGACCGGGCCCTCCAGACGTCTTCCACGGCGTGTGCGTGAGCAGCAGATGCTGGACGCGGCCACTGCTGTGTTCTCCGAGCGGGGATTCCACGCCGCGTCGATGGACGAGATCGCCGAGCGTGCCGGTATCTCGAAGCCGATGGTCTATCTGTACCTGGGGTCCAAGGGCGAGTTGTTCAGTGCGTGCATCCGGCGGGCGGGTGGTCAGCTCACCGAGGCGATCAGCGCTGCCGCTGAGCCGGACCTGCCTGCCGAGCAGCAACTGTGGGCCGCGGTGCAGGCGTTCTTCGCGTTCGTGGGGGAGCACCGCGACGCGTGGGCGGTGATGTTCCGCCAGGCGCGGGGCGAAGGGGAGTTCGCGGGGGAGGTGGCGGGAATCCGCCGGCTCGTCGTCGACAACGTCGCGGACCTGTTCGCGCGGGCGATCCACTCGGCTGGTGCCGTGGATCCCGGGCCCGACGAGCTGCGGGCACTGGCCCACGCGCTCGTCGGCACCGGGGAGTCGATGGCGGAGTGGCTGCTCGATCACCCGGACGAGAAGCCCGAGACCGCGGCCACCCGTTTGATGAACATGCTGTGGATGGGGCTCGGGAGCCTTATTCGGGGTGAGGTGTGGCGTTCGCCGGTGCCGGTTCCACCCGTCCGGTGAGGTTGTTCGCCACGGTGAGGTCCCAGCCGTTGGCGCGGGGGTGGGCGGAGAAGTCCACTGTCGACGGCAGGAGCAGTGGTTTTCCGAACTGCACGGTGATCGTGTAGGCGTCGGGAAGCCGGCCTTGGAGGGCGGCGAGGCACCGGGCCTTCACCCACATGCCGTGCGCGATGGCACGCGGGAAGCCGAACAGCTTCGCGCTGAGCGCATGCAGGTGGATCGGGTTCCAGTCCCCGGAAGCCCTCGCATACTCCCGCCCCGTCTCACCCCCCACCGACCAAACCCCAGCAGGAACCCCCTCCACGCCCTCGCGCGCGTCCGCAGCGCCCATGCCTGCGCCGCGCGCGTCCGCAGCGTCCATGCCTGCGCCGCGCGCGTCCGCAGCGTCCATGCCTGCGCCGCGCGCGTCCGCAGCGTCCATGCCTGCGCCGCGCGCGTCCGCGCCGGCGCTGTCTGCGTCCGCGGCCGCAGGGGTGGGGTCCGCGGGAGTGGGGGAGCGGTGGAGGTAGGTGGCGGTGCTGTGCCAGATCGGGGCGCCGTCGATTCGGGCGTTGGTGACGATGTCGAACTGGCGGCCGCGGCGGTGGGGGCGGAGGTTTTCGGCGTGGACTTCGAAGGTGAGTCCCTCGGTAGGGGCGATGGGGCGTAGCTGGGTGATCGTGTTGCCGATGTGGACGATTCCGGGCAGCGGGAACGGGAACTCTCGCTCGGACATCAGCGCGATCGCCAGCGGGAACGCGAGCACCTGCGGATATGTGCCGGGCACCGCGTCGCCCAACCCGAACCCGCACACGCGGTTGTAATCCGCGAGCCGCTCCCGATCCACCGCGACCTCCTCCAACACCAGCCGCATACCGGGCAACGAACCACCACCCCCACGCCTGAGCAACGCCCGCGGATAAAGGGTCGAGAGCCGGGGCGCACGCGAAAGCACGCGCACCTCACCGCGCGCAACGGAGGCGCCAGCGCTGTCGGCGCCGGGCTGGGTGGCGTCGGGGGTGGGCATCAGGCGCCCAGAAGGGACTGGCCGCACACCCGGACCACCTCGCCGTTGATCCCGGCGGAGCCGGGGGACGCGAACCACGCGACGGTCTCGGCGACGTCGACCGGCAGACCACCCTGCGTCATGCTGTTCATGCGACGCCCAGCCTCCCGGATCACCAGCGGGATCCCCGCGGTCATCCGCGTCTCGATGAACCCGGGCGCGACCGCGTTGATCGTCCCCCCGCGGGACGCGAGCGTCGGCGCGAGCGACTGCACCATGCCGATCACCCCCGCCTTGCTCGTGGCGTAATTCGTCTGGCCCATGTTGCCGGCGATACCCGCCATCGACGACGTGCCGATGATCCGCGCTCCGGGGCGGAGAATGTTCTCGCCGAGCAGGACGTCGTTGATCCGCTCCTCGCTCGTGAGGTTGACGTTCAGGACGATTTCCCAGCGTGCGGCATCCATTTTGCCGAGCGTTCGGTCGCGGGTGACGCCCGCGTTGTGGACGAAGATGTCGACGCCGTCGCGGAGGTGACCGGCGAGGATGGTCGGGGCGTCGTCCTCGGTGATGTCGAGGCTGAGCGGCTCGCCGCCGACGGTGGCCGCGACCTCGGCGAGGTCGGAGGCCGCGGACGGGACGTCGACGCAGACCACGTGCGCGCCGTCGCGGGCGAGCACGCCGACGATCGCCTCGCCGATGCCGCGTGCGGCGCCCGTGACGACGGCGACCTTGCCGCTGAGGGGTCGCTCCCAGTCGACCTGTGGCGTCTCGGCGGAGCCGATGCGGATCACCTGACCGGAGACGTACGCCGACCGCCCGGAGAGCAGGAACCGCAACGTCGATTCGACGCCGTTCTCCGCGCCCGGCGCGACGTAGACGAGTTGCGACGTCACGCCGCGCTTGACCTCCTTGCCGGTCGAGCGGGTGAACCCCTCGAGGGCGCGCTGGGCGGTGGCTTCGCGCGGGTCGGCGCAGTGTTCGGGGGGTGTGCCGAGCACGATGATGCGTCCGCTCGGCGCTAGGCCGCGTACCTGTGGGGCGAAGAAGTCGTGCAGCGCGCGGAGTTGCTCGCTGCGCGTGATGCCGGTGGCGTCGAACACCAGCGCGTGCGGCCGCGGCTCACCGGGCCGCCCCTCGGTCCGAGGCCCGAGCTCACGCACCACCACCCCAGCAGCCCTCAACAAAGGCCCCACCACCGTCACCAACCGCCCCCCGCCCGAGCCGAGGCCCGCGCCGCCTCCGCCACCCGAGCCGAGGCCCGCGCCGCCTCCCCCACCCGAGCCGGACCCATCCGCGCCAGGCTGCGCAGCGCCGCCACCGGCGGCGCCGCCGGGGTCATCTGGGCCCGCGCCGAGGATTACCGGGCCGGGGAGCAGGGGGTCGCCGGGGTGAAAGCGGCGGAGGGTGGGGGGTTCGGGGAGGCCTACGCGGCGGGCCAGGAAGCGGCCGGGGGCGGTGGTGACGAGCTGCTGGTAGCGGTCGCGCATGGAGTCCCTCGCAGTGACGGATCTTACTGGTTGGTAAGACTACTCGCGAGTAAGGTAGTGGCAAGCGAATCGGGAGGAGCCTTCGATGTTCGGAGCACCACGTCGGGTCGGCATCGTCGGCGGGAACCGCATTCCGTTCGCGCGCCAGTTCGGCCCGTACGCGCGGGCGTCCAACCAGGACATGCTCACCGCGGCCCTGGACGGCCTGATCACCCGCTACGGCCTGGAGGGCCAGGTACTCGGCGAGGTCGTGGCCGGCGCGGTCCTCAAGCACAGCCGCGATTTCAACCTGACCCGCGAGACCGTGCTCGGCACCGCACTCGACCCTCGCACACCGGCCTACGACATCCAGCAGGCCTGCGGCACCGGCCTCGAAGCCGCGATCCTCGTCGCGAACAAGATCGCGCTGGGGCTGATCGACTGGGGTATCGCGGGTGGTGTCGATACCGCGAGCGACGCACCGCTCGTGCTCAACGAGAGGTTCCGTCAGGTGCTCCTGGCGTTCAACCGTGCGCGATCGACGTCCGAGCGGCTCAAACTCGTGACCCGCCTCCGCCCGGGCTTCCTCGTGCCCGAGATCCCGCGCAACGCCGAGCCCCGCACCGGTCTGTCGATGGGTGAGCACGCGGCGCTCACCGCCGCCGCCTGGGAGATCGCCCGCGAGGACCAGGACGAACTCGCAGCGGCAAGCCACCACCACCTCGCCGCCGCCTACGACAGCGGCTTCTTCGACGACCTCGTCACCCCGTACCTCGGCCTCGAGCGCGACCAGAACCTGCGCCCGAACTCGACGGTCGAGAAGCTCGCGACGCTGAAGCCGGTGTTCGGCGACACGATGACCGCCGGGAACTCGACGCCACTGACCGACGGGGCGTCCGCGGTGCTGCTGGCGTCGGAGGACATGGGCCTGCCGGTGCAGGCGTGGCTCACGCACTGCGAGACCGCAGCGGTCGACTTCGTCCACGGCGACGAAGGGATGCTGATGGCGCCGGCGTACGCGGTGCCGCGGATGCTGGCGAAAGCGGGCCTCACGCTGCAGGACTTCGACTTCTACGAGGTGCACGAGGCGTTCGCGTCCCAGGTGTTGGCGACGTTGAAGGCCTGGGAGGACCCGGCGTTCTGCAAGGAGAAGCTGGGCCTCGATGCGCCGCTCGGGGCCATCGACCGCGCGAAGCTCAACGTCAACGGTTCCTCGCTCGCCGCGGGTCACCCGTTCGCGGCGACCGGCGGCCGGATCCTGGCCACCGCCGCCAAGCTGCTGGCGGAGCGCGGTAGCGGCCGCGCGCTCATCTCCATCTGCGCCGCCGGCGGCCTAGGCATCACCGCCATCATCGAGCGCTGACGAGTTCTCGGTGCTTCGACGGGTTCTCGGGCCTACCGGCCGCCGAGATAGGCCCGAGAACCCGTCGTAACCCCGACAACACGTCGAGAGCCCGGTTTGCTGCGGTGCGAGCACGGGGCACTGAAGGGGCATGCCCGAGCACTGGTACCGCGAGGCGGTCGTTTACTGCTGTGACGTTGAGACGTTCCAAGACTCGAACGGAGACGGGGTAGGCGACTTCCCAGGCTTGATCAGTCGGCTCGACTACCTCGCCCGTCTCGGCATCACCTGCCTCTGGCTGAACCCGATCCATCCGACCCCCAACCGCGACGACGGCTACGACGTCGCGGACTTCTACGCGGTCGACCCGCGCCTCGGGACGCTCGGCGACTTCGCGGAGCTCATCCACGAGGCGGGCAACCGCGGCATCAGGGTCGTCATCGACCTGGTCGTGAACCACACCTCGGACCAGCACCCCTGGTTCAAGTCCGCGCGCGAGAACAAGAACTCGCCCTACCGTGACTGGTACATCTGGTCCGACACCGAGCCCGAGGACCGCCGCGAGGGCATGGTCTTCCCGGGCGAGCAGAAGGAAACCTGGACCTACGACCGCACCGCGAAGTCCTGGTTCTACCACCGCTTCTACAACTTCATGCCGGACCTCAACACCGCGAACCCCGAAGTCAAGGCGGAGATCAAGCGGATCGCGGCGTTCTGGGTGCAGCTGGGTGTCGCCGGCTTCCGGATGGACGCGGCGCCGTTCGTCATCGAGGCGACACCGCAGGCCCCGAAGGACTTCTCGTTCCTCACCGACCTCCGCGCCCACCTGCAGTGGCGTCGGGGCGACGCGGTGATCCTGGCCGAGGCCAACGTCGGCGCCGACGAGGTGGGGGAGTACTTCGGCGACGCCGGCGGCTCTGCCAACCGGCTCCACATGCTGTTCGACTTCGCTCTCAACGCCCGGCTGATGCTGGCACTGGCCCGGGGCGACGCCGAGCCGGTGATCGACGCATTGCGCGACACCCCGAAGCTGCCCGAGTCGGCGCAGTGGGCCACGTTCCTGCGCAACCACGACGAGGTCGACCTCTCCAAGCTCACCGCCGAGCAGCGCAGCGACGTGTTCGCCGAGTTCGGCCCCGACAAGGACATGCAGCTCTACGACCGGGGCATCCGCCGTCGGATGGCGCCGATGCTCGGCAACGACCGCCGCCGAATCGAGCTGGCCTACGCGATGCAGTTCTCGCTCCGCGGCACACCGGTGATCCGGTACGGCGAGGAGCTCGGCATGGGCGAGGACCTGTCGCTGACCGGCCGCGACGCGATCCGCACCCCCATGCAGTGGACGCCGAGCGTCAACGGTGGCTTCTCGGTCGGAAAGGAGCTCATCCGCCCGGTGATCTCCGAGGGCGACTACGGCATCGAGAAGGTCAACGTCGTCACTCAACAGCAGAATCCGAACTCGCTGCTCAGCTGGTTCGAGCGCATGATCCGTACGCTCCGTCAGTGCCCCGAGGTGGGTCTCGGTGCCTGCAGCGTCGTCGATGTCGCGATGCCCCGCCACGTACTCGCTCACCAGGCTGACCAGGCGGAACGCGGTGCGATGGTGTTTCTCCACAACCTCGCTGACGAGGATGTGACGGTTGATCTGTCGGCTTTGGGGAATCACGCAGAGCATCCGTACGAACTTCTCGCAGACAGGGACTACCCGTCGGTGGACGACACACTGAGTAAGATTCAGCTCGCCGGCTACGGATACCGCTGGATCCGGCTCCGCGACAGCCGCGGCCGGCACACCGGTGGCCAGGTCACCCGTGGAGGCATTGCATGATCGGCGACACCGCGAAGGTCACCCGGTCGGCGTCGGCAGAGGAGTACCACAATCCCGCCGACGACAAGATCGTCGGCGCGACGATCGGCGTCGAGGAGGAGTTCCACGTCCTCGACCCGAAGTCCGGGGAGCTCGTTCCGGAAGCGCTCACGCTGCTGGCGACCCCGTCGGGGGATCACGAGCCGGAAGCGGAGCTGCTGCGCTCGGCGATCGAGACCGCGACACCGGTCTGCCGCAGCCTCACCGAGGTGCGCGGCGAGGTCGTCGCCGCCCGGCGCGCGCTGATCAAGGCCGCCGCCGAGCACGACGTCGCGGTGGCCACCGCCGGTACGGTGCCGGACTCCGGTCTGCGCTCGATGGGCGTCTTCCCGAAGGAGCGGTACCGGCAGATGGCGGCCGAGTACCAGCAGTTGGTCCGTGAACAGGCGGTCTGCGCGTTCCAGGTGCAGGTCGGCGTGCCGAACCGCGACCTCGCGGTCGCCGTGGTCAGCCAGATCCAGCCGTGGCTGCCGGTGCTGCTCGCGCTCTCGGCGAGCTCGCCGTTCTTCTCCAACACCGACACCGGCTACGCGTCCTACCGGACGATCGTCTGGTCGCGCTGGCCCACCGCCGGCCCGGTGCACGGCTTCCGCTCCGCGGACGAGTACGACCGGACGGTCGCGACGCTCGTCGATTCCGGGATCATCTCCGACCCCGGAATGGTCTACTTCGACGCCCGGCCCTCGGCGCGGTACCCCACCGTCGAGCTGCGGATCACCGACGGTTGCCCGCGGGTGGACGACGTCGTGCTGCTCACCGGCCTGGGTCGTGCGCTGGTGGTCACCGCGGCGAACGAGATCGAGCGCGGGGCCGTCCCGATCTCGGCGCGTCCGGAGCTGCTGCGTGCCGCCGACTGGCGGGCCGCACGGTCCGGCCTGCACGGTGAGCTGTTCGACCCGGTCGTGGGGACGGCAGTACCGGCCTCCGACGCGGTGCGGGCTCTCGTCGAGTACGTCGGCCCGGCGTTGGACGCGAACGGCGACACCGACGAGGTGCGGATGCTGCTCGCGGACCTGCTCGCCCGCGGCACGTCGGCCGACCGGCAGCGCGAGGCGCTCGGGCGCCGCGGCACGTTCAGCGACGTGGCGAACCTGCTCATCGAGGAAACCCGTGGCGGAGTAGACGAATCGTAGTTGCGAGGCTTGTGCGTCGCCTGACCATTTCTGCGGTCAACTGACCGAAGTGGTCGGTAAGGTAGGCCGCGTGGAACAGCACACCGCGTCGGACGTCGAGCCGGAACGGCCCAGCGCGGCGCGGGTCTACGACTACTACCTGGGCGGATCGCACAACTTCGCGGTGGACCGCGCGATGGCAGAACAGGCCATTCGCATACTGCCGGAATTACCGGCGAACATGCGCGCCAATCGGGCCTTTCTGCGTCGCGCGGTCCGTTTTATGATCGCCCAGGGTGTGCGTCAGTTCCTCGATCTCGGGTCGGGGATCCCGACCGTGGGCAACGTCCACGAGGTGGCGCTCAGCGAAGCACCCGACGCTCGGGTGGTGTACGTCGACAGCGATCCGGTCGCCGTCGCTCACAGTCAGTCCATTCTGGAGGACGTGGCACAGGCGACGATCGTGCAGGCCGACGTCACCGACCCGGCGGTCGTTATCGGGCACGCCCGGCGGCAACTGGACTTCGACCGGCCGATCGGCGTGCTGATGGTGGCGCTGCTGCACTTCGTGCCCGAGACGGCGAACCCGCGGGCCCTCATCGCGCACTACCGCGACGCGGTCACCCCGGGCAGCTTCCTCGCGATCTCGCACGGCACCGCCGACCAGCAGGGCGACCGCGGTCCGCAGCTGGAAGCCCTGTACTCGCGCAGCGCGAACCCGCTGGTGTCGCGCGACAAGGCGACGATCGAGAGCTACTTCGACGGGTACGAGCTGGTCGAGCCCGGCGTCGTCTTCGTGCCGCTCTGGCGTCCCGATCCGGGTTCGCTCCCGTCGTCGACGCCGCCCGAGCGCACCGCGACGTACGCCGGCGTGGGGCGCGTGCGGTGACCGCGCTCCGGGATCCGGGCAAGCCGGATCTCGGCCGCCGGTGGGCGGCCGCCATCGGTGACACCTCCTACGTCACCGTCAGCGACGCCCAACTGGCACTGCTCCTGCAGGACATCCTCGACCGGCTCCGCGGCGCCGTGCGCGCCGATCCACCCGACACGGCGGTCGCCGAGGAATCCGGCGCCGCGCTCGTCGGAGCGCACTTCACCGGCGTCGACGCCCTGCAGCGCTCGATCGCGATGCTGGCCGACGAACTCGACCGCGAGTCTCGCCCGCACGCCGCCACCTGGGCGATCATCGGCGCGTTCGCGGCCGGGTACTCCCGCGCCCTGCGCGAGGTGACGCTCACCGAGCAGGAGTCGATCCGCCGCGCCGACCTGATCGCCCGCGCCCGCACCGAACAGGCCCTGCGCGCCAGCGACGCCCGGTTCCGCGCCGTCTTCTCCGGTGCCGCTGTCGCGATCGGCATCGGCGACGTCCAGGGCGCGCTGCTCGACGTCAATTCGGCGCTGTCGGAGATGCTCGGCTACTCGGCGGAGGAACTCCGCGGACGCTCGGTGCTGAGTCTCGTCCACCCCGACGACGTGGCCGACGTCGCCGCCGAGGTGTACCGCGCGCTCGCCGAAGGTGGACGGGAGCACGTACGGGTCGAGAAACGTTTCGTGCGCCGGGACGGCGAAGCGATCTGGGGCCTGCTCACGGTCTCGATGGTGCCGGGCGAGGACGGCGAGCCCGGTTACGTCGTCGCCGTCGGCGAGGACGTCACCGACCTGCACCGGCTGCAGACGACGCTGCGCTACCAGGCCATGCACGACCCGCTCACCGGCCTGCCGAACCGGGTGATGTTCTCCGAGCGGATGGACCAGGCGTTCGAAACCGCCGGGGACGACGCCCGGCTCGGCGTCCTGTTCATCGACCTCGACGGCTTCAAGGTCATCAACGACACGCTGGGCCACGACATCGGCGACCGGCTCCTGGTCATGGCCGCCGAGCGGCTCGACCGGGGCGTGAGCAGCAGCGGCCACCTGGTGGCCCGGATGGGCGGCGACGAGTTCGTCGTCCTCGTCGAGCAGTCCGGCGGCGAGGGCGAGCTCACCGCGCTGGCCGAGAAGCTCCTGGCCGAGCTCTGCCTGCCGTGCCAGATCGACGAGCACCTGCTCACGGTCTCCGCGAGCATCGGCGTGGTCGAGCGGCTGGTGGCCGCCACCGACCGCAGCGAGCTGATGCGCCACGTCGACGCCGCGCTGTACTGGGCGAAGGCGGACGGCCGCAACCAGTGGTCGCTGTTCGACAGCGCCCGGAGCGAAGCCGAGGCGATGCGGTACGCGGTCTCCACGTCGATGCCCGCCGGCCTGCAGCGCCACGAGTTCTACCTCGAGTACCAGCCGATCACCGCGCTCGAGGACGGCCGGATGCTCGGCCTGGAGGCCCTGGTCCGCTGGCGTCACCCGTACTACGGCGCGATGCGTCCCGACGACTTCATCGGGATCGCCGAGGACACCGGACTGATCGTTCCGCTCGGGCGGTGGGTGCTGGAGGAGGCCTGCCGCGAGGCACGCTCCTGGGCCGACCTGATGCCGGACCCGCCGTTCGTCAGCGTCAACGTCGCCGCACGTCAGGCCGCTGATCCGGCGCTCGTCAACGAGGTGCGCGCGGTGCTCGAGCAGACCGGTCTCCCGCCGGAGCGGCTCCAGCTCGAGCTCACCGAGAGCGCGGCGATGGGCCCCGCGCCGATCGACACGCTGCACGCGCTGGCCGAACTCGGCTGCCGGATCGCGATCGACGACTTCGGCACCGGCTACTCGAACCTGGCGTACCTGCGGTCGCTGCCGGTACACAGCCTGAAGCTCGCGTCGCTGTTCGTCGCGGGGCTGCAGCCCGTCCCGGGGTTGGACGGCGACGTCGACGCGGAGATCGTCGCGACGCTGGTGTCGCTGGCGCGGACGCTGCGCCTCACGGTCACCGCGGAGGGCATCGAGACGCAGACGCAGGTCGAGCGCCTGCGCGCGCTCGGCTGCCACCTCGGCCAGGGCTACCTCTTCGGCACCCCCATGGCCGCCGAAGACGTGCGCAAACTACTGCACTGAACTCTGCTAGCCAATGCAAACCCCAAGAGGGTTACTGCACGGAGATATGGACGTGGTTCGTGTGGTCGCCGGACGGCGTGCCGTCACCGCTGTAGGACTTCCAGCCACTACCGGGTAGCCAGATCTGCCGGAACCAGATCACGTACAGAACGCCGAGTCGGTCGGCGTTGTCGACGCCCCAGGCGGCCAGCCGGTCGCCGTAGGCCTTCGAATCGCCCGACGCGATGCCGCCGAACCCGCCGGTGTCGGCCGCGAAGTCACACGCCCGGCCTTTCGGGTGCTCGCCGAACGACGCCTGCCGGAAGCAGTGCGTGTAGTGCGTGAAACCGTCGGCCCTGGCCTCGTTGTACGTGTGCAGCATCCGGGGCGTCAGGCAGCCTCCGGAGGTGGGGTCGTCGATGCTGCAGCTCTCGGACGGCCAGCTGCCGTCGGAGTTACGCGCGGCGGGCTGCGCGGCGGCGGACGTGCCGCTCAGGAAGCCGGCCGACGAGTCACCGCCACCGGCCTCGACGAGCGCCTGCTCGGCGTCGGCGCGGCGCTTGGCCATCGTCTTCTCTTGCTGCCGCTGGAGCTTCAGCTCCTTGTCGACCTGCTCGCGCTGGCTCGTGAGCTTCTTCTGCGTGGTGCGCAGCTCGGTGAGCGTGCCGTTCGTCTTCCGCGAGATCGTGTCCATGTACGAAGCACGCTCGACCAGCTCACCGGCCGAGCCGGAGTTCGCCAGCACGGTCAGCGGGTCGGGCATTCCACCCTTGTACGCCTCGGCGCCGAGCAGTTGGGCCTCACCGGTGAGCACCGTCAGCTTCTTTTCGGTGTCGGCGATCTGGCTGACGAGCGACTTCTGGCGCTTCTGCGAGGAGGCGACCTTCGCTTTGGCGTTGTTGTACCCGCTGGCCGCCTGGTCGAGCTTCTTCCGGAGCGCGCCGGTGCCGCCCTCGTCGTCGTCCGCTGCCGAAGCCGGGTGCGGTAAGCCCACCAGGAGGGCGCAGAGCACAGCGAAGACCGAAACGGCTGTCACGAGGAATCGCCGCCGAGGCGCGAGCGTCACTGTGCGTATCCTCCCGAGGTCGAGCCGTCGGCGTTCGTGGCCGTAGTCCGCCGGAACTGTACCGAAGGAACCTGGGTGTTCCGAGCGGTGGTTACGGGGCTGTGGACAACGCCGACGACTCGAAGGAACTCGGGAAACGGATCAAATACGCAGGTCGGGGCGGTGCTCCCCGCGTGCGGGCCCAGTCGGCTGCGCCTGGTGCGTCCGATGTCACGCAGGGTGAGTTGAACGAGTCTTAAGCTGTGGAGCCGACCCGGTTAACCCCGCTAGCTCAGAAGGGCTGGAAGCCGTCCCGGCGGTGCAGACGCCCGACGACCGACGGCGAACCGTGCCGCCGACGTGCTCTCACCTGGTCCGCGACCGCCGCGGCGCACGCGACCACCGCCCCGAGCACCAGCCCGATCGGCTGCGACGCCACGAGCGAGAACAAGGCGAACCCGGTCGCCAGCGCGACCAGCAACTGCAACGGCCAGCGGCGGTCCCGCCGTGGCGCGCGGGGACGACCCTTCGCGAGACCGGCGGCGAACGCCGGGTCGTCGGCCGAGGTCCACGCTTCGATCGCCGACAACTGACGGCGTTCCTCACTGCTCAGCACCGTGGCGCTCCTTCCAGCCCGCAGGCGGTCGGCGAGGGTGGCTGCCACGCCGTGACCGCTTTGAGATCTTCCCCGCTGTAGCGTCGCGCACACGCGTAATTACGACTGCCCTCATTTGCTCTTAGGACGGCTTTCGGAAAGGGCCTCCCGGCCAACCACTACGGTTGCCGTCATGACTGCCGAGTACGACGTCGCGGTGATCGGAGCCGGACCGGCAGGTGCCTCGGCCGCCCGGATCGCCGCGGAGGCCGGCTGCCGGGTCCTGATGCTCGAACGCGGAGTGCTTCCCCGGTACAAAACCTGCGGCGGAGGCCTGATCGGCCTGTCCCGCGCCGCGTTCCCGGCCGGTTTCACGCCGCCGGTCCGCGCGCGGATCGACCGTCTCACCTTCACGCTCGACGGCCGCCTCTCCCGGACGTGGCGCGCCCGCTCGCCGTTCATCGACCTCGTCTACCGCGACGAACTCGACGCCGCTCTCACCGACGCCGCGCTGGACGCCGGAGCGAAGCTGCAGGAGGGCGTCACCGTCACCGGGCTGCGGTCCGAGGCCGACCTGGTCCGGATCCGCACCGCCGAGGGCGAGGTCACTACCCGCGCGGTGGTCGGCGCCGATGGCACTTCCGGTCGCACCGGAACGTACGTGGGTGTGCAGATCGCCCAGGTCGACCTCGGCCTGGAGACCGAGTTCGCCTGGCCCGACGCGACCGTCGGCGACTGGGCCGGCCGCGTCCTGATCGACTGGGGTCCGCTGCCCGGCTCCTACGGGTGGGTGTTCCCCAAGGGCGACGCGCTGACCGTGGGCGTGATCGCCGAGCGCGGGCAGGGAGCGGCCACCAAGGAGTACCTGGCCGCGTTCGTCGACCGCCTCGGTCTGGGGGACGCACCCGAGATCCGCTCGTCGGGTCACCTCACCCGGTGCCGC
This sequence comes from Cryptosporangium sp. NPDC048952, assembly GCF_043197895.1. NCBI lineage: Bacteria > Bacillati > Actinomycetota > Actinomycetes > Cryptosporangiales > Cryptosporangiaceae > Cryptosporangium > Cryptosporangium sp. NPDC048952. The sequence continues at coordinate 1,202,163 of NZ_JBICTY010000001.1, forward strand.
ACCGAGGACTCGCCGCTGTTCCGCGACCGCGTGCTGGTCGCCGGCGACGCGGCCGGCCTACTCGAGCCGTGGACCCGCGAAGGCATCTCCTACGCGCTGCGCTCCGGTCGGTTGGCCGGTGCGGCCGCCGTCGCGGTGGCCCGTTCCGAGGGTGATGCTCTGAGCGTGGCCACCGAGGGCTACGCGGCCGCGGTGGAGGCGGAGTTCGGCGCGGAGATGCGAGCCGGCCGACGGTTCCACACCGCGTTCAGCCGCCGGCCCGGGCTGTTCCACGCCGCGATCGCGACCGCACCACCGGCCTGGGGCCTCTTCCGCCGCCTGGTCGGCGGCGAGACCTCCTTGGAACACGTCGCCGCCCACCGCTCGATGGACCTCGTGCTCCGAGCGTTGTCCCGCTGACCCGTTGCCGGCCTGCGCGTTGAGCGCGGCAGTATCAGGCGTGCCGGGCCGCGAATTCGGGCGCGGCCAAGCGCAGGACGTGCTGCACCAGGCGCACCAGCGCGTCGCGGCTCGAGCGGCGGTCACGCGCGTCGACGAGGACGACGGGCACACCGGGATCGAGGTCGAGCGCCGTCGCGATGTCGCCCACCGAGTGTTCCTGCGTGTTGTGGAAGCAGTTGACCGCGACGATGAACGGCGTGCCCTGGCGCTCGAAGTAGTCGATCGACGGGAAGCAGTCGGTCAGCCGACGGGTGTCCGCGAGCACCACGGCGCCGAGCGCCCCGCTCGCCAACTCGTCCCACAGGAACCAGAAACGGTCCTGCCCGGGCGTACCGAACAGGTAGACGACCAGATCGTCCTTGAGCGTGATCCGCCCGAAGTCCATCGCGACGGTCGTGGTCTCTTTGCGATCGGTGCCGGTGACGTCGTCGATACCGATCCCGACGTCGCTGAGCACTTCTTCGGTGGAGAGCGTCGGGATCTCGCTCAACGACCCCACCATCGTGGTCTTCCCGGCGCCGAACCCACCGGCGATCAGGATCTTGAGAGCGAGCGGAACTTCGACTCCCCCGGGCGACTCAGATCGCGCGAAGTCCATCGATCACTGCCTCCAGTAGCCGGCGGCTCTGCAGCTCGGCTGTCGTCGGTGCCGGTCTGACGACCACGCAGCCCGCCCCCACCAAGTCATCGATGAGAACACGGACCACGCCCAGCGGGAGGTCGAGGTGAGCCGCCAACTCGGCGATCGAGATCGGACGGCGGGCGGACTCCAGGATGTGCAGGTGCTCCGGTTCGAAGCCGGCCCCCACCGGCACGGTGTCCTGCACGCTCAAGATCAGGGCGACGACGTCGAGTTCCTGCGCCGGCCGGGTGCGGCCACGCGTCATCGCGTAAGGACGGACAACCGGTCCGGCCTCGTCGTCGTACCACGTACCTTTCACATTGGGTCACCTTCAACCCTGCTCTGCGCCGCAGACCGCGGCGACGTGGACAGGTAGGTGCCGACCCGGGTGACGAGCATGGCCATCTCGTAGGCGATGAGGCCCACATCGGACTCGGCGTCGCCCAGCACCGCGATGCACGCACCGCGGCCCGCCGCGGTGACGAACAGGAACGCCTGCTCCATCTCGATGATGGTCTGCCGGACGGCCCCGCCGCCGAAGTAGCGGCCGGCGCCGCGCGCGAGGCTCTGGAACCCCGACGCGACGGCGGCGAGGTGCTCGCCGTCCTCGCGGCTCAGCCCGCGCGATCCGCCGATCATCAGACCGTCGGACGACAGCAGAACCGCCTGCTGGGCGTGCGGAACCCGGTCGACCAGATCGTCCAGGAGCCAGTTCAGTTCGCCCGTGGCTCTCGCCGTCTGCGTCATCGTTCACCCTCCAGCGCACCGGTGTTCGAACCTTGACCGGCTGGTACCCCGTCCGGTTCGGATGTACTGCCTTCCGCACCCGACTCGGGCCCGTCATCGGCCGGTGAGTCGGGCCCGATCGTACGCGCGGCATCCGACCGTCCCAGGACGGAGCCGCGCTGGTAGGAACCCATGACGGCGCGGATCTCCTCGGGTGAGCGCATCGTCGTCGGCTCGATCGGAGCCGAGGGAATTCCGGATCCGGCGCGCAGGGGAGCCGCCAGACTTGCTTGACGGACGCGCCGGGGGAGGCCGCCGGTCGTGGTCGCGGCGGGTTCCGGTGCCGCTGCGGTTTCGGCCGCTGCCTCCGCCGCTGTCTCGGCGGCCGCGTCCTCGTCGAGGCGGGACCGGAGCCGGTCGCCCAGGCTCAACGACTCCGGTTCGGTCGCCGGCTCGTCGTCGGGCAGCCCTCGACTGGCCAACGGCGCCCGCGCGACCCCCCGAGGCCGAACGTCCCCACCCTCGCGTCCGAGATCGTCGGCGTCGGACGGATCGGGGCGGCGGCGTTCGCGGCGGGGGAGGGGACCCTGACTACTGAGGTTCTCCCAGTCCGCGCCGGGGTCCCGCCGAATGAGCGGCGGCAGCCCGTCTGCGGAAGCCTCGGAAGGCTCGGAAGCCGAGGAAGGCTCGGAAGCCGCGGAAGGCTCGGACGGGGCGCGACGTTCGTCGGCCGGCCGCAGAACCGTGTCGTCCAACGGCGTCGACAGCAGACTCCAGTCCGAACCCCCCGACCACGCGGTCGAGTCGAACACCGGCGGCGGATCAGTCGAGAGTGTCCCGTTCAGGACCTCTTCCCCCTGCTCCGGCGCCCGATGCGCACCCCCACCCGGCGCCAGCTCCTCGTACCCGGGAGCGACGGTGAGCACGGGCGGCCCGGCCACATCGAGCTCGGCGTCGAGCGGCTCACCCCGCATCGCCTCGGCGCGCAACGGAGGCTCGCGCCGCTGCTGCGGGATCGCCCCCTCGGGCGCGACGATCATCGACCCCGGCAGCAGCACGATCGCTGTCGTTCCGCCGAACGGCGACCCCCGCAGCACCACTCGGATGTCGTGCCGCCGCGCCAGCTGCCCGACCACGAACAGGCCGAGTCGCTCACTCTGCAGCAGGTCGAACTCCGGTGGCTCGGACAGCCGCTGGTTCACGGCCTCCACCTGGTCGGCCGGCATCCCCAGCCCGCGGTCCTCGATCTCGATCGCGAACCCGGCCGGCACGAGTTCCCCGGTCACGTGCACCGTCGTGTGCGGCGGCGAGAACGACGTCGCGTTCTCGATCAACTCGGCCAGCAGGTGGATGACGTCGCTGACGCCACGCCCGGCCAGCGACGCCCGCGGCGCCCCCACGACCCGCACCCGCGCGTAGTCCTCGACCTCGGCGATCGCACCGCGCATGACGTCGATCAGCGGTACGGGATTGCGCCAGCCACGGCCCGGCGTCGAGCCGGACAGGACGATGAGGTCCTCCGCGTGCCGCCGCATCCGGGTCGCGAGGTGGTCGAGCGTGAACAAGTCCTCGAGCTCGTCGGGGTTCTTCTCTTTGCGCTCCATCGCGTCGAGCAGCGTCAGCTGGCGGTGGATGAGCGCCTGGCTGCGACGGGCCAGGTTCAGGAACACCTCGCGGACGCCCCGCCGCAGCTGGGCCTCCTCGATCGCGACCTCGACCGCGGTGGACCGGGCGGCGTCCATCGCCGAGGCCACACCCTCGATCTCCCGGATCGTGAACCCCGTCATCGGCTGCACCTCGGCGTCGACGTCGACGCTCTCCCCGGCGCGCAGCCTGCGCACGACCGCGGGAAGTTCGTACGTCGCGAGGCTCTGGGCTGAGCGCTGGACGCCGACCAGCTCCCGCACCAGCGAGCGTCCGATCCGGATCGAGACGAAGATCGAGACGACGACCGCGATCAGACCGAGCAGACCCGCGATAACCAGGAGCGCGATCGTGCGGTAGCCGCCGGGTTTCAGCTCGTCGATGAAGCGCACCGCCGCCTGTCGGCTGAAGTTGGCGTACGCCTTGGTCATGCCGGCGTCGGCTTCGTTCCAGTTGTTCTCGTCGACCGGCGGGCGGCGGTTGCGGCTGCCGTCCCGGACGATCGAGTCCTCCATGTCGGCGAGCATCCGTCCGGTGGACGTGTCGCCGAGCGCGATCAGCTCCTGCTGGTCGACGGCCGGGAACTTCTGCAGTGCGTTCGTCAGTAGGTACCGGCGGGTGTTGATCAGGCTGATCGTCCGGTCGTACTCCGCGGTCTGAAACGCCCCGGCGGCCAGTGCGCCGGAGACGATCGCGGCCTCCTGGCTGAAGATCTCGGCCGCTTCACCGATCTGGAGCAGGCCTTCGGAGCGGTGGCCGCGGCCGGGCTCGGGCGTCGCACCCAGCGCGTAGGACGTACCGAAGATCTTGGCGATCAGGTCCGAGTAGTAGTCGGAGACGGTCAGCCGGGGGCTCGCGCCGGTGTCGATCCAGGACCGCTGCTGCGGGAGTTCGTCGGCGGCGGCGAGCAGCGCGTCGAGCTCGGGGCGGATTTCGTCGGCGTGGCTGCTGTCCGAGGTGCTCTTCCTGAACGCGGAGTACGCCTCGTCGGTCTTCTTCCGCGCCGCGGTCAGCTCGACGCTGTTGCGCCGGCCCGCTCCGACGTCGGTGACCGAGATCTTCCGTTCGACCTGGAGGGCTCCGAGGAGGTTCGCGCCGGGGAACCCGATCTCGTCGGACCGCGACGAAGCCGCCAGTAGCGTCAGCCCGTCGGACAGCGTGATGCTGGCGGCGATCGCCCAGAGCACCACGAGCGAGATCAACGGCAACGCGAGAAGCGTGACGAGTTTGGCCAGGACTGACCGGCTGCGGGACTGCATCGCACCTCGCACGGACGGGGAGAGACCGCTGTGCCCGCTGTTTGGGGGCCACGGAATGGTCGTCCGGGAGTCGGCACCGGGTGGGGCCGCGTCGTTGCGTTGTTGCAGGACGTACCCGGAATGGTCCTGCGGGCGGACGCTAGCAAAGTGACGGTTGAGGCGACAAGGATGGCTCCTATCAGGACCGTCAAGACCCGTGGGTCAGAAAGGCGAATATCCCCCAGTAACTCATCGATCGGTGGGATTCTGGGGGTAATCGCTCCCGGAAGGAGTCTTTGATGACCCGTCCCGGTTGGATCGCCGCACTACTTGCCGCCTTGCTCACCACTACCGTCCTGGCCGGCTGCTCGGGTGACAGTTCCTCGGACGACGACGGCACGCTGACTGTGTGGAGTCTGGAGAACCTGCCCGATCGGGTGGCCGCGACCCAGAAAGTGATCGCCGAATTCACGAAAAGCTCCGGCATCAAGGTGAAGTACGTCGGCGTCGACGAGAACCAGTTCTCCAAGCTCGTCACCGCCGCAGCCGCCGGCGGCGATCTCCCGGACGTCATGGGTGCGCTGCCACTGCCGGCGCTCTGGTCGCTGAACGCGAACGAACTGCTCGACACCGCGTCGGCCGGCGAGGTCCTGACGTCGCTCGGCGCCGACACGTTCAACCAGCGCGCGCTCTCGCTCACCAAGGACGGCGACACGGTGCTCGGCGTCCCCAGCGACGCGTGGGCGCAGTTGCTCTTCTACCGCACGGACCTGTTCCAGAAGGCAGGCCTGGCGAAACCGGAGACCTACGAGGCGATCACGGCCGCCGCGAAGAAGCTCACCAGCGGCAGCCAGGTCGGCATCACTGCCTCCACTGTCGCCAACGACGGCTTCACCGCGCAGACGTTCGAGCACCTCGCGCTCGGCAACGGCTGTGAACTCGTCGACGACAGCAAGAAGGTCGCGATCGACAGCGACCAGTGCGTCGGCGCCTTCCAGTTCTACGACGACCTGATCACGACCGGCTCGGTGAAGGGCGCGCAGAGCGTCGACTCCACTCGCGCCACCTACTTCTCCGGCCGCGCCGCGATGGTGATCTGGTCGTCGTTCCTGCTCGACGAACTGGCCGGGCTCCGCTCGGACGCGCTGCCGAACTGCCCGCAGTGCAAGAGCGATCCGACCTATCTCGCCAAGAACACCGGCGTCGTCACCGCGATCAAGGGCCCGGACGGGCAGCAGCCGGCCCAGTTCGGCGAGATCACGTCCTGGGCGGTCAGCGCCACCGCGCAGACCGAGAACGCGAAGAAGTTCGTCGAGTTCATGATGGGCGACGGCTACACCCGCTGGCTCGGGCAGGCGCCCGAGGGCAAGGTGCCGGTCCGCACCGGTGACGGTTCCGCCAAGACCGCCTATGTGGACGCCTGGCGAAAGCTGCCTGCCGGCGTGGACAAGAAGGCCCCGCTCAACACCCTCTACCCACCCGAGCTGGTCGACCAGCTCGTCTCCTCGGTCGACACGTTCGCCCGGTGGGGCATCGAGCAGGGTGAGGGCCGGCTGGTCGGGGCCACCCTGGGCGAGTTGCCGGTCGCCAAGGCGGTCAACGCGATGACCAGCGGCCAGCTCGATCCGCCCGGCGCGGCGAAACAGTGCCAGGAGCAGGTCGACGACATCAAGAAGAGCCTCGAATGAGCCGCGCGACGCTCGAGCCGCCGGAGGTCGACGACCTCCCGAGACGCCGCGGCCGGCGGACGCCTCTGCAGCGCGGCGAAGCGAAGACCGGCTGGGGTCTGCTGACGCCGACGCTGATCATCGTGCTGGTAGTGGTCGTCGCGCCGATCCTGTGGACGATCATCCTGGCGTTCCAGCGCGTCCGGATCATCGACCTGCGGCGGCGCGGGCTCGTCGGCGAATGGACGCTGCAGAACATCGAACGGGTCTTCGGCAGCCCGGGGTTCTGGGACACGCTCTGGACGACAGTGGCGTACACGGTGTTCGGCGTCGCGATCTCGATCGGGCTGGGGCTCGCGGCGGCGCTGGCGGTGCGTCACCCGTTCCGCGGCCGGACGTTCGTGCGTGCGTCGTTCCTGCTGCCGTACATCGCGCCGGTCGTCGGGGCCACGTTCGTCTGGCAGACGATGCTCAACCCGGAGTACGGCGTGCTGAACGCGTGGGGCACCCGGTTCCTCGGCTGGGACCGGCCGGTCGACTTCCTCAACGAAGTGTCCGGGTCGCTGTTCGGCATCCCGGTGCCGACCGCGCTGGTCACCGTGATCCTGTTCGAGGGTTGGCGCTACTTCCCGTTCGCGTTCCTGTTCCTGCTCGCGCGGATGCAGGCGCTTCCGAAGGACATGGAGGAGTCGGCGCTGGTCGACGGCGCCACCCCGACGCAGCGGTTCCGGCACATCGTCCTGCCGCAGCTGCTGCCGACGATCGCGGTGCTGACCGTGCTGCGGTTCGTCCTCACGTTCACCAAGTTCGACGACGTCTACCTGCTGACCGGCGGCGGGTCCGGCACCGAGGTGGTCAGCGTGCGGGTCTACGACTTCCTGACCAGCCGGGGTGACATCGGGGCCGCGTCCGCCGAGGCGCTGGTGCTCGCGATCGCGCTGGCGCTTTTCGTCGGCGTCTACCTGCGTCTGGTGAGGCAGTCATGACCGAGGTGTCCGAGCGGCCGGTGCGTCGGGACTGGGATCGCGACCGGATCGAGCACGCGGTGCTCGGTGTCGCGCGGTGGGTGACGATCGTCGTCCTCACCGTCGTCAGCCTGTTCCCGTTCTATTACATGGTGCTGCTGTCCGTCCGGCTCATCCAGGACGTGCAGCTCTCGCCCGGCTCGATCCTGATCCGGCCGGGCGAGATCGTGTTCGACACCTATCAAGAGGTGCTGCGGTCCGTCGAGAACGGTGGACAGGGCTTCGTGCGGCTGATCGGGGTGAGCGCCGCGGTCTCGGTCGCCACCGTGATCGTGACGCTCGCGGTGTCGATCCCGGGCGCCTACGCGGTCACCCGGCTGCGGTTCGCCGGGCGTCGCCAGGTGGACGGCCTGTTCCTGGCGATCTACCTGTTCCCGGCGATCGTGCTGGCGATCCCGCTCTACGTGGTGCTCAGCCGGCTCGGCCTGCGCGGCTCGCTGGTCGCGTTGGTGCTGGTGTACGTCGCCCAGACCGTGCCGGTGACGCTCTACATGCTGCGCGGCTACTTCGACACGATCCCGGTGAGCCTGGAGGAGGCCGCCCAGCTCGACGGCTGCGGGCGGCTGGGCGTCATCTGGCGGGTGAGCCTTCCGCTGTCGCGCCCGGCGCTGGCGGCGACGGCGCTCTACGTGTTCATGATCGCGTGGAACGAGTACCTGTTCGCGCTGCTGTTCCTGGTGGAGCGGCGCGACCGGTGGACGGTGTCGCTCGGCCTGTCGCAGCTGGCCGGATCGATCGAGATCCCCACCACCGTGCTGATGGCCGGTTCCGTGCTGCTCACCGCGCCGATCGTCGCCCTGTTCTTCGCCGGCGAGCGGCTCCTTGTCGAGGGTCTCACCGGCGGGGCCGAGAAGGGATAGGTACTGTCCCGTACCGTGGCAGACACGAGAGCGGTACGCAGTGAAGACGCGTTCGACGTGGCCGCCGTGCACAAGTGGCTGGCCGAACGGGTCGACGGTCTCGACGTGCCGCCGGACGTGCGGCAGTTCTCCGGCGGCGCGTCGAACCTCACGTACCTGCTCCACTACCCGGACCGGGAACTGATCCTGCGACGCCCACCGGCCGGGCGCAAGGCGTCGTCGGCGCACGACATGAACCGGGAGTACCGGGTGCAGAAGCACCTGAAGCCGGTGTTCCGGTACGTGCCGGAGATGGTGGCGTTCTGCGCCGACCACGAATATGCCGGAGTGCTCGGCGCCGACTTCTACGTCATGGAGAAGCTCGACGGCACGATCCCGCGCAAGGACTTCCCGCCGGAGATCCAGCTCGACCCGGTCCAGGCGCGCACGCTGGCGTTCACGGTCATCGACACGCTCGTCGAGCTGCACGACGTCGACCCGGCGGCTGCGGGCCTCTCCGATCTCGGGCGGGGCGCGGGTTACGTCGAGAGGCAGGTGCGCGGCTGGTCGGACCGGTACCGCAAGGCCCGGACCTGGAACGTGCCGAAGGCCGAGAGCGTGATGGCCTGGCTCGACGAGCACCGCCCCGACGACGTGAAGTCGTGCCTGATCCACAACGACTACCGGCTGGACAACGTCGTGCTGGCGCCGGACGACCCGTTGCGGGTGGTCGGCGTCCTCGACTGGGAGATGGCGACGATCGGGGATCCGCTGATGGACCTCGGTGGGGCGCTGGCCTACTGGATCCAGCACGACGACCCGTACCTGTCCCAGCGTGCTCGCCGGCAGCCGACGCACCTGCCTGGGATGCCGACCCGGCGCGAGGTCGTCGAGTACTACTGCGACCGCGCCGGGCTCAGCGCGGACAACTGGGCGTTCTACGAAGTCTTCGGCCTGTTCCGGCTGGCGGCGATCGCCCAGCAGATCTACTACCGCTACCACCACAAGCAGACGCGGAACCCGGCGTTCCGGCAGTTCTGGATCAACGTCAACTACCTGATCTGGCGCGCGCACAAGGCGATGCGCTGATGGCGGTCGTCTACCTGATCCGGCACGGTCAGGCTTCGTTCGGCGCCGCGGAGTACGACGAGCTGTCGGAGCTGGGACGGGAGCAGTCACGCATCGTCGGTACGGCGCTGGCCGCGCAGGGGGTGCGGATCGACAGTGCGGTCTCGGGCGGGCTGCGCCGCCAGCGGGACACCGCCGAACTGTGCCTGAAGGCCGCCGGCCTGGCGTGCGACCTCGCCGTCGACGACCGCTTCGACGAGTACGACCACTTCGGCCTGGCGGCGCAACTGCACGACGGTCCGGTGCCGGCGTCGTCCCGCGACTTCCAAGCCGTTCTGGACGTCGCGCTGGAGCGGTGGATCTCCGGGGCGATCACGCCGGAGGGAACGGCGAGCTGGGTCGAGTTCTCGGACCGGGCGTGGGCGGGACTGGACGAGTTCCTCGCCGCGCTCGGGCGGGGCGGCTCGGGCGCGGTCTTCACGTCCGGTGGAGTAATTGCTGCGGTCTGTGCCCGGTTGCTCGGACTGTCCCCGGCGGGGTGTGTCGCGCTTCACCGCGTGGTCATCAACGGCGGAATCACCAAGGTCGTCGCCGGTCGCGGTGGTGCCGCGCTGATCTCGTACAACGAGCACTCGCACATTCCCGCTGCGCAGGTCACCTATCGGTGAAGTTGCAGGGGGCAACGCTGGCTACTGTTGCTCGTGTGGGGCAGGATGTCCGCCGGGGGAGAAGAGGGTTGGCTGGCAGTGGAAACCACGCACAAGGGGAAACGGCGCAGAGCGCGCGGTTGGCTCGCCTGGGGCTTACCGACGCTGATCGGTGCTGCGGTGCTCATTTCGGTGACCGCGCTGGTCCTCGGTCTCAAAGGCCTGTCCGACGCCGCCTGCGCGGCCGTCTTACCGCAAGCGCTGTCCGTGCCCGCGGCCGTGCCGCAGCCCGGTGACAGCCGCTCCGGTCACACCACGTTCTTCGACCTTGCCGCGTCCGGTGGCTCCGGCTGCTCGTACGACGGCCCACCCGCCGACGGCATGTACCTCGCGCTCGGTTTCGACGAGTTCGCGAACGGCGCCGCGTGCGGCACGTACTTCAACGTCACCGGCCCGAACGGCAACACGGTCCGCGTCCAGGTCGTCGACTCCTGCGCCCCGTGCGCGCCCGGCCACATCGACATGAGCGAGAAGGCGTTCTCGCAGCTCGCCGACCCCGAGGCCGGTGACGTCCAGGTGACCTACCGTGCGGTGGCCAATCCGTCGCTGCCCGGTTCGCTGAAGTTCAAGGCGCAGGAAGTCAGCGAGTACTACGTCGCGGTGCTGCCGATCAACCACGGCAACCAGCTCACCAAGGTCGAGATCAACGGCGGCAACGGCTGGCAGACCGGGACGCGGCGCGGCGACGGTTACTACACCGCCGACAACGCCGGCAGCGGTCCGTTCCAGATCCGGCTGACCGACATCCAGGGACACACGACGACGGTCAGCGGCGTCGACCTGTCCGGCGGTTCGACCACCTCGACCGGTGTCTCGATGTACTCGGGCTCCGGCGGTGGACGCCAGACCGGCACCACGAAGAAGAAGACGACGACGTCTCCGTCGGCGAGCGCGTCGCCGAAGCCGTCGCACACGATCACGCTGCCGCCGGCGATCGGGGCCACCGACGCGCCGACGCCGTCCGCACCCGCGGTCGGACGGCCCGAGACGACGAACCTCGCCGACCCCAAGCAGTGTTAGGCCCTGTTTCAAAGGCCAGCAGGCCGCCGTGGCCGCGGCCCAGACGACGACCGGCCGCGTTGTCGGCCCTTCCGGATACAACAGCGGTATCCGGAAGAACCTCCGTCTTGCCGGATCGCCGCCTGGACCACGCCCACGGCGGCCTGAACCTTTGAAACAGGGCCTAAGCGTCCCGGCGCTCGCGTCGGGGGAATGTCAGGTCTGGTGGGCGCGGCCGCTCACCGGGACTGCTCCTGAGTTGCTCACGGCCCTGCTCGATCCGATCGAGCAGGGCCGTCGTGCGGGGTATCGGCGGGAGGCGGACCGCGCCCGGTTCACGGTTGCGGCGAGCCTCCTGCGCGTGGTCAGTGGCGCTCATCTGGGGATCGAGCCGTTGCGGGTGGCGGTGACCCGTTCGTGCCCCGACTGCGATCGGCCGCACGGGCGACCGGTGCTTCCGGTGGCCGGGTGGGAGTGCTCGGTGTCGCACTCCGGGGACCGGGTTGCGGTGGCGATCGGTCGGACCGGGGCGCTCGGTGTCGACGTGGAGGAAGTTTCGCAGCGGGATGACGCCGGCCTGCGCGAGATGGTGCTTGCCGCGGACGAGCGTGGGGACGATTTCGTGACCTACTGGGTGCGGAAGGAAGCGGTGCTCAAAGCCACCGGCGAGGGATTACGCGTCTCCCTGACCGAAATCGCGGTCACCGCCCCCGACACCGAACCGGCCCTGGTCCGAGCCCACCACCCCGACCTCCCGTCCCGAACAACCCTCCGCACTCTCACCCCCGGCAACGGCTATCGCGCTTGCCTGGCGGCCCTGGACGCCCCATCGGTCACCGTGACCGAACTAGACGCCACTGAACTCCTGGCCGCGACCGGCCGATAGGCGCGTCCGCGCGGCGGCGCTGGTTGCCCGTCCGCGCGGTGAGCGAGGGTGGGCGGGCGGGACGCCCGCGTCGGCGCGGTGACGGGTCTGCTCGCGGCGTCGGCACGGCGACACTCGGTGCGTCGTCTCGGCGACCTACGCGGTGGGGCGGCGTCGCTACGGTGACCCCGTGCGTCGGCCATTGATAGTCACTTTCGTTGCGATCGTCGGTCTCGGGATCGGCGTCGGCCTGGTGCTGTTCGAGCCCTGGAGACTCTTCACGAGCACCACGGTCGAGGAGTCGCTCCCGACCGTGCCGTCGGGCACCGCGGCCCCCACCGGCAAGAACACCGAAACGACGGTGCTGGCCCGCGGCAAGCTCATCACTCACGAACACGAGACGACCGGAACGGTCACGATCCTCGAACTCCCCGACGGCAGCCGGGTACTCCGCTTCGAGGACCTGAACACCTCCGACGGCCCGGACCTCCGCGTCTGGCTGACCGACGCCAAGGTCGTCGAGGGCACCGCGGGCTGGACGGTGTTCGACGACGGCAAGCACGTCGAACTCGGCGAGCTCAAAGGCAACAAGGGCGACCAGAACTACCCGTTGCCCGCTGACGTCGACCTCGAGACGCTCACCAGCGTCTCGATCTGGTGCGCCCGCTTCCACGTCTCGTTCGGTGCCGCCGAACTCTCAGCCGCCTGATCGGCCGCCCCGCTCGCGGACGGTCCGTGCGTAGCGTCGATCAAAGATTCTGAAGCCGAGGGCGCGGCAATTGCGGAACCGACCAGGGCGTAGCGGCCTTTGCCTTCGACCTTCGCCGCGTACATCGCGAGGTCCGCAGCGCGGAGGAGTTCACCGACGCGCCCGTCGGTCTGGTTCACCGCGATGCCGACGCTCGCGCCGATCCGCACCCGGTGGCCGTCGATCGTGGTGATGGCGGCGATCGACGAGACGATGCGCTCGGCCAGCTCGACGCCGACCTCGGGGGAGGAGGTGGCGGGGAGCAGGACGCCGAATTCGTCGCCGCCGAGCCTGGCGACCAGGTGGCGGTTGTCGGAGTCGAGGCACTCGCGGAGCCGGTCGCCCACGCGGATCAGCAGCGAGTCGCCGACGGCGTGCCCGTACTGGTCGTTGACGGCTTTGAAACCGTCGAGGTCGACGAAGAGCACGATGACCGCGTCGTTGTGCTCACCGATCGCCGCTTCCACCCGGGAGTGGAACAGCGCGCGGTTCGGGAGTTCGGTCAGACCGTCGTGGTAAGCACGGTACTCGAGCTCCTCCTCGCGGCGGCGCAGCTCGAGGACGGTGTCGGCGAGCTGGGCGTTGAGTGTGACGTTCTCGCGGATGATGGTCAGCTGACGCCCGAGCACCAGCACGACGAGCGTCCCGCAGCCGACGACGAGGACGGGGCTGAGCCCGCCGGTCGCGAAGTAGACGGCCTCGGTGGTGAAGATCGCCATGCTGAACGGGACGTACGGCAGCAGCGTGTACTGCGGCACCGTGATCTGCTGTGACTCGGCGCGTGGAGCGGTGGCCACCCAGACGCCGCCCAGCAGCATCGACATGTACGAGATGAACCACAGCAGGTTGATGGCGCCACTGCTGCTGTAGTTGCCGAGGTGGTCGAGGAGTGCGTAGGCGACGTCGCCGACCGCGGTGAGCAGGAATCCGGCGCTGAGCATCGCGAGCGGTGCGCGGGTGCCCGGGGCTCCGGCGCTGAGCACGAGCAGGACGACGGTGGCCATCATGACGTCGGTGATCGGGTACGCGATCGCGATCGCCCAGTTGATCGGCGACTGCTGTTCGGCGGCGATCGGGCCGAGGACCGTGCCCCAGCTGACCAGGAACAACGAGCCGGCGATGATCGTGCCGTCGAGGATCAGCCGCAGGGACACGGCGGGGAGTTGGGCGGCCAGCAGGGAGGTCAGGCCGAACAGCAGGACCGGTATCGCGCTGAGGTAGATGACGTCGGTCGCGCGGGTGTAGTGGTCGTTGTCGTTGAGGTACCGGAGGAAGCTCGACGAGTTGCCGACCGCCCACATCAGGAGCCCGGTCGCGACCGCTGCCCAGCCGCGCCGGGACGTGTCGCGGGTCCGTCGGGCGGCCCAGGCGGCGCAGGCGGACGCGGAGTAGCACGCCAGTGCGCCGCCGATCGCGGCGACCGAGGTGAACGCGCTGCTGTCGGAGGACAGGAACAGCGCGATCGCGTAGTAGGCCGTGGCGAACGCCACGGCGGTCACCGCGATCCGGCGACGTCGTTCCACTCGGCCTCCTGAACTGGCTCGCCCCCCTTATCGGCCGAGTTCACCCAGACCTGATCGCGGGTCAGATACCGGGTTCGACGAGACCGGATTCGTACGCGAGTACGACGGCTTGGGCGCGGTCGCGGAGGTCGAGCTTGGCGAGGATGCGGCCGACGTGCGTCTTCACGGTCTGCTCGGCGACGACGAGCGTGGCCGAAATTTCGCCGTTCGAGAGGCCGCGGGCGATCAGCGTGAGCACCTCGGTTTCCCGGGGCGTGAGCACGCGGAGGCGGTCGGGGCGCGCGCGGTGTGTCGCCGGGCGGCGGGCGAAGTCGGCGATCAGACGCCGGGTGACGCTCGGCGCCAGCAACGCTTCACCGGCCGCGACGACCCGCACGGCCTGGACCAGGTCGGCCATGGGCGCGTCCTTGAGCAGGAACCCGCTCGCACCGGCCCGCAGCGCCGCGTACACGTAATCGTCCAGGTCGAACGTGGTGAGCATGAGGATGCGCGTCTGATCCATCTCGCGAAGGATGTGGCGAGTGGCCTCCAGCCCGTCCATCACCGGCATCCGGACGTCCATCAGAACGACGTGCGGCCGGACACGGCGGGCGAGCGACACGGCTTCGGCACCGTCGGCGGCCTGACCGACGACGCTGAAGTCGGGCTGGGCGTCGAGCAGCGCGGCGAAGCCCTGCCGGACCATCGCTTGGTCGTCGACCACGACGAGACGTACGGGATCGGTCATGGCTCTATCGGTAGTCGGGCACGCACGGCGAACCCTCCGTCGGGGGTGGGGCCGGCGTGAAGTTCGCCGCCGACCACGGTCGCACGTTCGGTCATGCCGGTGAGGCCGTGTCCGGGTTGGGTCTTTTTTGGCGGATCGGCGCGGGATTCGTTGACGACGTCGATCTCGAGGGCTTCAGCGGTGTACGTGAGTTCCACTTTCACTGGGGCGCCGGGGGCGTGCCGTGCGGCGTTGGCCAGCGACTCCTGCACGATCCGGTAGGCCCCGACGTCGACGCCGGGCCGCAGAGGCCGGGGTTCGCCGGTTCGGGTGAACTCGACGTCCGCGCCGGCCTTGGTGGCGCTGTGGACGAGGTCGGGCAGGTCCGCGCAGCCGGGCTGGGGCCGTAGGTCGGCCGACATCTCCTCGCTGCGCAGGACGCCGAGCAACCCCCTGACCTCGTTCAGCGCCTCCCGGGCGGTGCTGCTGATCGCGGCGAAGTCCGCCGACGCCTCGGGGGAGAGGTCACCGAGCCGGTACGGGGCGGTCTCGGCCTGCACGACGACCATCGACATGTGGTGCGCGACGACGTCGTGCAGGTCGCGGGCGATGCGGGCCCGTTCCTCCAGTACCGCGGTGCGCGCCTTCTCCGCCTCGGTGAGCTCCCGTTCGTGGCCGAGTGCCCGGCGGGTGCGGCGCAGCGTCCTGACGACGTCGGTCACCACGGCGATCGCGACCAGCAGGATGATCCAACCGGGGCGCGCGTCCGGGTTCGCGTACGCGAAGAACAGGACCGGCGCGGTGACCCAGGCCCCGGCCGCGACCCGGCGCGGTGCGCGGGCGCAGATGTTCGCGAACGCGACGATCAGCGTGAAGCCGAGTAGCGGTGGCCAGTGCCAGGGATCGTCGTCGAGGACCTCGAAGCAGCTGGGTAGGACCACCGCGACTGTCGCGCCGCCGTACCAGGCCGTGACCGGGTAGCGCCGGAGCGCCCAGAACACCGCGGTCTCGGCGCCGGCCACCACGGGCATCCAGTCGGGACTGATGTCCAGCACCGACGGAGCCCCGGCCAGCGCGAGGGGAAAGTACGCGCCGAGTGCGACGAGCGCCCACAGCGCCGTCTGGATCCGCGGCGGGGTTCGAACCAGCTGCCTCCATAACCGCACGCCGCGAGCGTAGGCCGCGCGGGGGACCCGGGTCGTCATACCGGCGACGGTGATGCGGGGGCTACTGCGGTATGACGCCGTGCCGCGGCTTCTCGGTGGTTCGTCGTTCGCGGGGCCGGGGGGTGGCGTGGCTGTCACACCCACGGGTGACGTTCGGTCGGCGTCCCTCCGAGGGGCTACGCGCGAGATCACGCCTCGGCCGGACGATCGTCGGCGCTGTCGTTCGTAGCGTCCTGACCAGCGGGGACGTGTCGTTCCCGGACGGGAGGGGCGACATGTCGCGTCGAGTGTGGACGGCTTTGCTGCTGACATTGCTGACCGGCGTTCTCTGCGGCGACACCGCCTCCGCGACCCCCGCCGCCCGCCGGGACACACCGGCCGGTGCGGCTGTCCGCGCGGTGACGGCGGACGCGAGTGTGGCGTCGGGCGGGGTGCCGGGCGCTGTGTCGGGCGGGGGTGGAGCTTCTGCGGGAGACGGGGCGCCGGTGCCGGGGGATTTCGAGGTGGTGATGGGGTACTTGCCGGTGCGGGAGGGCGGGGTGTGGGTGGCGCCGCACGGGGCTTGCTCGGCGCCTACCGGGGCGACGCGGTACGACTTCGCGGCGGCGTGCAAGGCGCACGACCTGGGCTACGACTTACTGCGCTATGCCGCGCGGGTGGGGAAACCGCTCGGGCCGTGGGCGCGGGAGGCGGTCGATGCGGCGTTCGGCCGCGCGCTGGCGGCACGCTGTGCCTCGGTCGACGGCGCGGTGGGGTGCCGGGCCGCGGCGGCCGCGTACCACGGGGTGGTGGTGGCGAACTCCTGGCGCCAGGACTGGCGCGATCCGCGCCCGGAGCCGTGGTTGCCTTGGGTTCTGGTCGCGACGGCGCTGACGCTCGCGCCGATCATTCTGAACGCGGTGCTGGCGTATGTGGACCGCATGTCCACGCGACGCGGCCGCTAGTGGAGCACCTTTTGTACCTAAATGTGCAGTACCGTTCGATGGATGAGGAGGCTCGGAGCGGCGTGTGCGAGCGCCGGGATCGCGGCAGTGCTGCTCTGCGGATCGACGGCGCCAGCGATTGCCGACGACGACTGGGGCCAGCAGTGGAACGCGCCGAGCGAATGGGAAGTACCGCGGTACGGCGCTGACCCGTGGTCGTACGAGCAGGAGTGGCCCGGCGATTGGTCCGGGCCGTGGGGCGAGGCGCCGCAGCCCCAGCGCCAGTCGGACGGCCGCTTCACGACCCGCGACCAGTCCGCCCAACGCCCCCCATCAACCCAGCGCCACCCCGCCCGACAACGAGCAGCCGCCCAGCGAGCGGCAGCGCAGCGCGCCGCTCAACGCGCAGCAAACCAGCGAGCCGCGAACCAGCGCGCGGCGGCGCGGCGGGCGGCGGCGCAGCGGGCGGCCGCGCAACGTGCGGCGGCACAACGGTCAGCTTCGCAAGGTGGGGCGGCGTGGCGCTCGGATGCGCAGGGTGCGGCAGCGCAGCGGCCCGCGGGTCAGCGTGGGGCGGGTCAGCGTGCGGCGGGTCAGCGTGCGGCGGGTCAGCGTGCGGCGGGTCAGCGTGCGGCCGGGCCGCAGACGGCGGCTCAGCGGGCGGCGACGCAGCGCGCGACCGCGCAGCGGCAGGCGGTTCGGCGGCAGGCGGCTCAGCGCGCGGCGGAGCGCCGAGCGGCTCGGGTGCGGGCGGAGCGGGCGGCCGCGGCCCGGCGAGTGGCCGAGCAGCGGGCGGCCGAGATGCGCACTGCCGAGGAGCGGCCGGTCGGCGACACCGCGGGCCGACTCCGGCAGGCCGCCGAACGCGCCGCTGCCCAGCGCACGGCTGCCCAGCGCACGGCTGCCCAGCGCGCGGCTGCCCAGCGCGCGGCTGCCCAGCGTGCCGCGGCTCAGCGCGCGGCCTCCGAGCGCGGCGCTAGCCAGGGCACCGCCGCTGAGCGGGCAGCCGCCCAGCGCGCCGCCCAGCGCACGGCGGCCCAGGCAGCGGCAGCGCAGCGGGCGGCAGCGCAGCGTGCGGCGGCTGAGCAGGCAACAGCTGAGCGTGCGGCCGCCCAGCGTGCGGCAACGCAGCGTGCGGCAGGGCAGCGTGCGGCAGGGCAGCGTGCGGCGGCTCAGCGGGCGGCGGCCCAGCGTGCGGCCGACCAGCGGGCGGAGGTGGCGCCGCCGGTGGGGCAGGCGGTGGTGCCGCAGGACGCGCAGGGCGTGGCTCCAGCCGCCCCCGGACGCCCGGCTGACGACGTCCAAGCCCCCACCCAGGCCCCCAGCGCAGAAACAGCGCGCCCCATGGCGTCGATATCAGACGGAACAAACAACGGGGCGGAGGCCGGGCGACCGGAGTACCCCGGCGGACCGGTGCCGGAGAACCTCTTCCCGGCGGCGCCGGACCCGACGCCGGTCGCCACCCCTGTGGCGCCAGCCGACCACCGCCTACCCGTGGGGCTGCAGATCGGTGTCGCGCTGCTGTTCCTGTACCTGGTGCTGGTCTATTTCGACCGGCGTTTCCTGTTCATCCGTCGGCGCCCGGAACCCGAGCCCCAGGACGTGGGGCTCGATCTGGTGCGCGACCACGTCGACGAACGCTAAGCCGCGAGCGCCCGGCGTCGGTAGCAAGCGCGCAGGTGGCTGCTGACCAGGGTCGGTAGCCCGGACCGGACGCAGGCGTCGGCGCCGGCTTCGAGCACCTCGACGACCTGGTCGGCGGTGGCGTAGGTGTCGACGACGCCGACCACGGGGGTGCCCGGGTGCTGCCGTACCGCGGCACGGATTCGGCCACCGTTCGCACCCCCGATCACCAGGAGGTCGGTGTGGTCGATGTCTTCCAGGTCGGCGCTCTGCGCGCGCCAGTGCGCCGGGAGTTGCTCGGCCAGGGCGGCCAGGCTGCCCGAGGCGCCCACGACGGTCACGAGGACCGTGTGTGCCTCATCGGTGAGTACGTTCCGTCCGGACTCGATGCTCGTGATCGTCATGGTTCCTTTTTCGGGCCGGAGCCTGAGGCTGCGCTGAACGGAACATGTGCTGATTCTGTGAGACCCGATCGATACGGTGGCCACGTGCGGAGCTTGCTAAACGCGGCAATCGACCGGGTCCTTCGGCTGCCCGGAAAAACCGGTCCCTACCAGGTCGAACGGAACTTGCGGGTGCCGATGCCCGACGGTGTGGATCTGCTCGCCGACCGGTACGCGCCGCCCGGCGACGAGCCGGCTCCGGTCGTGCTGGTCCGGACGCCGTACGGTCGCGATCGACAGCTCGCCATGCTCTACGGAACGCCCTTCGCCCGCCGCGGGTTCCAGGTCGTGTTGCAGAGCGTGCGCGGCACGTTCGGCTCCGGGGGGCTCTTCGAGCCCTTTCACCACGAAAAGGACGACGGCCTAGCGACGCTGAGCTGGCTGCGGAACCAGCCGTGGTGCGACGGGCGGGTCGCGATGATGGGGTCGAGTTACCTGGGTTTCACGCAGTGGGCGGTGGCGCCGTATGCCGAGCCGCCGCTGGCCGCGCTGTGTCCGGCGATCACGGCGTCGGAGTTCACCAGCTCCACGTACCTCGGCGGTGGCGTGGGCCTTCGCGGTGCGTACGAGTGGGGCACGATGGTCGTCTCGCAGGAAAGGCGTCAATTCTTCCGGGGCCGGCGGAACCGGCGCGCGATGGCGAGCCTGCCGCTCGCGAGCATCGGCAGGGAGAGCTCGTACTGGCAGGAAGTGGTCGCCCACGAGAACGACGACTTCTGGGCACCGAGCGACCACTCGGCGGGCGTCTCATCGGTGACCGCACCGGTGTCGATGTACACGGTCTGGTGGGACATTTTCCTGCTCAACCAGCTGCGTGACGTCATCGCCCTGCAAAAAGCCGGCACCACACCCCACCTGACGATCGGCCCCGGCGCCCACGCTGAAATCCCCGGCGCGCTGGCCGCCAGCCGGGATGCCTTCGAGCACCTCTCGACCGTGCTGCACGGCGCACCGGCACGACAGCGCGCACCCGTCCGGCTCTGGCTCCAAAAAGCCAACCGCTGGCTCGACGCCGAGCAATGGCCACCCCCGAGCACGCCGACGACCTGGCACTTCGGGAACGGTGAACTCGGCGTCGCCCCGATCGACGGGGCCCCCGAGGTCACGTTCTACGACCCCGCCGACCCGACGCCCACCGTCGGTGGACCCGTCATCGGCAAGGACGCGGGGCCCGCCGACAACCGGGCGATCGAGGCGCGGGCCGACGTGCTCTGCTACACGAGCGCGGCGCTGGAGTCCGATCTCGACCTGGTCGGGGAGCTGAGTGCGGTGGTTCGTGTGCGGAGCGATCCGGGGCACGGGGACGTGTTCGTCCGGCTCTGTGACGTCGAGCCCTCTGGCCGCTCGATGACGATCTCCGACGGGTTCGTGCGGCTGCGGCCCGGTGCGCCGCTCGACGTGCCGGTGGAGATGCGGCCCACCGCGTACCGGGTGCGGGCGGGTCACCGGTTGCGGGTGTCGGTCGCGGGCGGGGCGTACCCGCGGTTCGCCCGCAACCTCGGCACGGGCGAGCCCGCCGCCACCGCCACCCGCATGGTCAAGGCCCACCGCCAAACCTCCGGCGGCTCGCTAGTGCTACCGGTCTACGACATCGACTAACCCCGCGCAAGGCCGACTCCGCCGTGCACCACCGCCCCACCCCGCCGCCCGCGCGGCTGTGCGCCCGCGCGGCTGTGCGCCCGCGCCTCGCGCGGCTGTGCGGCTGTGCGGCCCGCGCGGCTGGGCGCCTCGCGCGACCGCGCGGCTGGGCGCCCCGCGCGGCGGGGATCAGTCCCAGAATCCCGCGTGGGCCGCGCGGGCATCGGGGAGGTCCACCGGGCCGTCGACGGTGACCTCGCGCTGGCCCCGCGCGAACACCTCACGGCAGGGCAGCGCCAGGGTCGGGTTCTCGGGGTTCGCGCCGGTCATCTCCCGCAGCACGTCCTCACCCAGCGCGTACACCACCCGGCCGATACCGGCCCAGTAGATCGCTCCCGCGCACATCGCGCACGGCTCCGTGCTGGTGTAGAGCGTGAACCCGGCCAGCTCCGCGGGCGCGAACCGCCCGCTCGCCTGGCGCACCAGGTTCGTCTCGGCGTGCCCGGTGGCGTCCCGGCCGGTCACCACGCTGTTCTCCGCCGCCAGCACCTGCACCCCCTCCGCGTCGACGAGCGTCGCCCCGAAGGGATGGTTGCCGTTCACCCGGGCGTTGCGGGCGACCGAGATCGCGGTGCGCAGATGGTCGGTGTCGACGTCACTGATCGCCATGACCCGATTCTCCTCCTGACAGAAGATGTCAGGAATGACCTCCAGGATCGTGTCCATCCCGACCTAAGGAGTCACCAGTGCGTGCCACCGCCTCATTCACCGTCGACACGTTCGAACCCGTCGGCGAACCGGACGGCAGTATTGCCTCTGCGCTGCTCACCAAGACGTTCACCGGCGACGTCGAGGCGACCAGCACCGTCCGGATGCTGACCGTCGACCAGACGGCCTACGTCGCGGTGGAGCGCATCACCGGAAGTGTCCAGGGACGAAAAGGCAGCTTCGTCCTGCTGCACACGGCCACCCAGGAGGAGGCACGCTGGCAGGTCGTCGCCGGCTCCGGTACCGACGAGCTGGCCGGCCTGACCGGTACCGCGGTGCTGACGCGGCACGAGGACGGTTCCCATACCTTCACATTGGACTACGAAATCTAGCTACGGTGAGGTGGCTGCCGTCGAGGAGGTCAAAGATGACCGTCACCGCCGCCACCGGAAGCACGCTGTCCCAGCTGGCTGAACGCTCCTGGGAGCGGCTCGGTCAGGAGAGCGTGCAAATCTTCGAGGGCACCACCTGGACGTCCGCGCAGCTCGGCGCGCGGTCCCGCCGGTTCGCGGCGGGGCTGCTCGCTGCCGGGCTTCGTCCTGGCGATCGGGTCGTCGTCTGCATGGCGAACTGTCCCGAGGTGGGGGTCGCGTATCACGGCATCTGGTGGGCCGGGGGCGTCACCACGCCCGTGCTGTTCCTGCTCAGCGACGCCGAGATCGCGCACATCCTGCGCGACAGCGGCGCCACCTTCGTCATCACGACCCCGGAATTCCTCCCAAAGATCCAATCCGCCGCCACCGGCATAGAAACGGTCCGCGGCATCATCGTCGCCGGCGAGCCCCCAACTGCGGAAACACCGGCCGCGCGTCCCGCTACGCCGTCCACCGCTACGCCGTCCACCGCTACGCCGCCCACCGCTGCGACGGCCACCGCTGCGACGGCCGCAGCCGCGCCGGGCGCTGCGCTCGGCGGCGCCAAGGCAGTCCTCGGCTTTGCCGAGATGGAAAGCGGCGCCGAAGCGCCGCAAGCTACGCGCCTCCCGAGCGACCTCGCCGGCCTCCTCTACACCGGCGGCACCACCGGCCGCTCCAAGGGCGTCATGCTCACCCACGACGCCATGTCGGCCGCCGCCTACGCGATGGTGCACGCGTCCGGCGAGGACGACGACCTCCGCGTCGCCCTCCTCCCGCTGCCGCTCTCGCACATCTACGGCCTGACGGTCAGCGTCATGTCGGTCCACGCGGCCACCCCGCGCACCGGCGTGCTGATGCGCTGGTTCGACCCGGTCGGCTGGCTGAAGCTCGCCGAGCAGCACAAAGCCCAGGTCGGCGCCGTCGTTCCGAGCATGCTCCAGCTGATCATGGCCCAGCCCATGGAGGACTACGACCTCTCCTCCCTGCGGCGAGTCGCCAGCGGTGGAGCTCCGCTCCCGGCCCAGGTAGCGGCCGACTTCAAGCGACGCATGCCCGGAATAGAGGTCTACGAGGGCTACGGATGCTCCGAACTGGCCGGCGGCATCACGTCCGGAAAGCCGGACAGGCAGATCCCGGTCGGCAGCGTCGGCGTTCCGATGCCGAACATCGAGATGCAGATCGTCCGCCCCGACGGCACCCCGGTATCCCCCGGCGAGGACGGCGAAATCTGCGCTCGCGGCCCGATGATGATGAGCGCCTACTGGAACGCCCCGGACGAGACCGCCCACGCGATCCGCGACGGCTGGTTCCACACCGGCGACATCGGACACCAGGACGAAGACGGCAACCTGTTCGTCGTCGACAGGATCAAGGACCTGATCATCCGCGACGGCTTCAACGTCTATCCCCGTGACGTCGAAGAGGCGATGCTCACCCACCCGGACGTCGCCCTGTGCGCGGTGGTCGGCCGCCCGGACCCGCGCCGCGGCGAGGAAGTCGTCGCATTCGTGCAGCTCAGCCCCGACGCAACGGTCACCGAAGACGAACTCGTCAACTATGGGAAACAGAAGCTCGCCGCCGTGAAGTACCCGCGCGTCGTCCGCATCGTCGACCAGATCCCACTGACGTCCGTCGGCAAGCTCGACCGCAAGGCGCTGCGCAAGCACGTCAGCTGACCCACGCGCTCCCGACACGCATCATCGGCCCGGCAAGGCTTCTCGCCGCCGGCTCCCCGCTGATTCCCACGTCGTCGAGCAGCTCGCTCACGCACGCCACGTCGGCCGCCACCCCGGCCACCAGCGACGGCACGTCGTACATCCCCGCGGCGCGCGGACAGACGTCGACCTCGACGTGGGGAAAATCGGCGAAGCCGGTTTCGGCGAGCACCGCCTCCACGGTCGCGCGAAGCACCCAGCTGGTGGCGCGCAGCGGCGAATCCGGCCGCGCGTGCAGCGGCAAATGCCGGTGGACCCGCCACGGACCGGCCCCCGGCAACCACTCCAGGGCGTACGGGAGGTCGTCAGCGGTGCGCGTCAGGCCTTCGGAAGCGCGCTCGCGGACCGGCTGCGGAACGTCCGAGACCAGGGCTTCCAACGCCCGGCGAGTAGCAGGATCACGCGGATCATCCACCTGAACGGCGGTAGCCGCTTGCACCTTCTGCACGGTCAGCCCCGCCCGGTATACCGCGGAGATCGCCGCAGCCGGATCCACGAACGAGACCGCCAGTGCACACGTGTCGACGCACACCCCGACGTACTCCGGGTCCACCCGTCCAGCCAGCCACCGCACCGAATCCAGCACGGTGTCGAACCGGTACCCCGGCGCGGGCTCGAACGCCAGCGTCACCGGCCGGCCGTTCTCCGCGTCTATCGCGCGCAACCGCTCGACGAGCAACCCCAGATAGGTGGCGGCCGTCGCATCGTCGGCCGGCGACCACGGCTCGCGCCACCCCAGCGGCAGCGTGCCGATCGTGCCGTACGCGAGCCGGTCGGGAAGCAGGTCGGCCAGCACCGCGGCGCAGTCGAGCGAGTACCGCAGCCGCGCCGGGTCGTTCCAGCGCGGGGAGTCGCTGCCGGTGTTGAGCGTGGTGACCTCGAGGCCACGTACGTCCAGCTCGCGTCGCAGCCGACGCCGCGCCGACCGGTCGGACGCGAGCCCCGAGGCCACTGAGGGTGCGAGCCGCAGCCCGAGCCCGAGTCGTTTCATCGGCACGGCACGCCGGATCGGCTCCGCGTACCGGTCTAGTTGCGCAACGACGTCATCGAGGTCGGAGACCGGGTGCAGATCGGCACAGTACGAGAGCGGACCGTCACCCATCAGCCGCCCGCTCGACCGGCACCGTTACTCAACGGCGCGCCGCCTAACCACGACGTCATCGATGTCCTTTACAAAGAGTGAATAAAGGATCTTTCGCCACCTGGGAGGAGCACCATATCGGATCCGCGAGCGCGGTATCCATACTCGGTGACTGATCCGTCACAGCGAGGGTGCCTGCTGAGGCTGGTGTGACAGGAGTCAGAATCGATGGTTCGCCGCCACTGCAGGACCGGGGGACTTTTCGATGCCACGAACCGTCCGCACCAACATCCTGATCACGGGAGCCAGCTCCGGACTCGGCGCCGGCATGGCGCACGAATTCGCCGCCCGGGGCCGGAACCTTGCGCTCTGTGCCCGTCGGCTCGACCGCCTCGAAACGCTCCGTGAGGAACTGACCGGCACCTACCCCGGCGTCCGGGTGGCCATCCACAGTCTCGACGTCACCGACCACGACGCGATCTTCCGGACGTTCCGGTCGTTCGCGAGCGGCCTCGGCCACATCGACCGCGTCATCGTCAACGCCGGCCTCGGCAAAGGCGCACCGATCGGAACCGGCCGATTCGACGCCAACCGGGAAACCGCCGAGACGAACTTCGTCGCCGCGTTGGCGCAGTGCGAAGCGGCGATGGAGCTGTTCCGTGAGCAGAACGCCGGACACCTCGTCGTGATCAGCTCGATCGCCGGCCTGCGTGGGGGGCGGCGCTCCGCAGCGACCTATGCCGCCACCAAAGCGGGTCTCTCGACCCTCGCCGAGGGCATCCGCATGGACGTCGCCGACACCCCGATCCGCGTCACCACGATCGAACCCGGCTACATCCGCACCGACCTCAACGCCGGCGCCGGCAAACTGCTGTTCGAGGTCGACGCCGCAACCGGCAGCCGAGCACTCGCGCGTGCGGTCGAGCGCGAGCCCGCCTCCGCGTACGTTCCCGGCTGGCCCTGGCGCGTGGTCGCCCCCCTCTACCGCATCGCCCCTGCCCAGGTTCTCCGCCGTTTCTTATGAGACGCCACCCGGCGAACCACCGCAGGCAGCCCCGCACCTCCATCCCCGCTTCCGCCGCGCCCCTCGCCTCCCCCTGTCAACGGCGCGCCCTGCCCCGCGGCCCCCTCCCACCCGTCACCTGCCGCCCCGCACACCCCGCACACCCCGCACACCCCGCACACCCCGCACGCGCCGCCCCGCGCCGCACGCGTCGCCCCGCACGCGCTGCGCCGCGCCGCACGCGCTGCGTCGCCCCGCACGCGCTGCGCCGCGCCGCACGCGCTGCGCCGCCCCGCACGCGCTGCGCCGCCCCGCACGCGCTGCGCCGCCCCGCACGCGCTGCGCCGCCCCGCACGCGCTGCGCCGCGCCGCACGCGCTGCGCCGCGCCGCACGCGCTGCGCCGCCCCGCACGCGCTGCGCCGCGCCGCGCGGCACGCGCTGCGGGCCGCATGCGCCTGCGCCCCCGCGCCCGGCTCGGTGCTCCTGGTGGGCTTGCGTGTTTTCGGGGTTTTGTGACGAGTTTGCGGGCTCATGTTGGCTCGGATGAGCCCGGAAAGTCGGCGCGTGAGCCCGAAAAGTCGAATGGCTCAGGCTAGGTAGACCGTGTCGCCGGACACGGTCACCGACTCGCTCGGCAACGCCGTCTTCGCCGGCCCCGACACCACTGACCCGTCCGTCGCGGAGAAGTGGCTCTTGTGGCAGTTGCAGATGATCTTGCCACCGGTCACGGTCGACACCGTGCAGCCCTGGTGCGTGCACACCGCACTGAACCCCTTGTACGTGCCGGCGGTCGGCTGCGTCACCACGATCTTCTCGCTGGCGTAGATCTTGCCGCCGCCGACGGGAACCTCGCTGCTCGGCCCGAGCTCGGTACCGGCGGGGGAGGCGGTCGTCCCTGCAGTGGCGGACGCCGCTGCGCTGGCGGACGCGGGTGCGCTCGTGGCGGCGGCCGTCGAAGCGGTAGTGGTCGCGCTGTCCGAGCCGTCGTCACCGTACGAACTACACGCGCCGAGCGTCGCGGTCACCCCGAACGCACCCGCCCCCGCCACGACGCTACGTCTTGTAACGGCCCTGTTCTCACCCATCTGTCCCCCCAATTCGAGAACCGAAAGTAATCAGTTAACTCCGAGTAGCGATGAGGGCTCTTTAGGGGTCACGAATGCCATTCACCAGTGGGACCGTCGGTCCCCGACGCGGGGGCGCGTCGAGGCGGGGTCAGGGGTGGGCCCGCCGATTGTCGGGGGGCAATCATGCTTTTATCCGTCATCGCGTTGACGCCGTCACCGAGTCCCACGACTCCGGGCCGCATCGAGCAGATCACCGAACAAATAGCCAACCGCCAGTCGCCGACCCCGAACTGGCTGGTGCTCTTCACGGGCCTACTGGCCCTACTCTTCGTCGGCACGTCCATCATCCGCCGCGTGGCGACCAGCAGCCACGAGGGTGCGCACGCGACGGCGGCGGGGATGATGGGCCAGGTATCGGGCATCACGCTGCCGCTGAAAGGCAGCGCGTTCACCACCGTGCAGGTCACCGGCTTCGCCAGCTTCCTCACGCTCTTCATCGGGTACCTCGGACCCCCGCTGTTCGGACTACTGGGCGCCTGGCTCCTTTCCCGCGACCACCCGGTGGCGGTGCTCTGGCTCGCGATCGTGCTGTTCGGAGTAGTGCTCTGGCTGATCAAGAATCCGTTCGGCGCGTTCTTCGCCGCCGCGATCGGGGGCGTGCTGCTGCTCGTTGCTTGGAACACCACTCTCGCCGTCCAGACGGTGGTCGCGTACTTCCTGGTCTGGTCGCTCCTGCTTCGGGGGTCGCGCCACGTGAGCCCGTACCTGGCGGCGGCCGCCCGCAAGATGGACCCGAAGGCGAAGGAGAAGTCCGACTACCGCGCACTCCGCGAGATGACGTACGTACCGCAGATCATCTACGTGGTGGTGCACCTCGCGCTGTGCTGGTCGGCGCTGGCGTTCGGAGCTTGGCTGATGCTCGTCGCCTAGCGGGGATGTGGCGCCGGTCACAGGCGTATCAGGGTGCTGGTTCGGCGGTCTGTTCCGGTGAGTTACCGATACCGGAGGGGAAGATCGACATGGGGTACCGAGTCAGTTTTGGGCTGCGACTGCTGGCTGTCGCCGCCATCGTGGGCCTGGTGGTCTGGGGTGCGAGCGCGGCCGAGGTCGCAGCGCCCAAGGGTCTGAAGACCGCGTTCAGCGCGTTCACCAGCGGGCCGAGCGCCGCGGAGGCCGCAACGCCTACCACCGCGCCGACCGCGGGAGCCACCGCGGCCGCGACCGCGTCCACGGGCGCCACCGCCGCGACCGGTGGCACCACCGCGACCGGCGCGACCACCGCGGCCGGCGCCACCACCGCCGCGACCGCGACCGCCACTACCGCGCCGTTCATGGCGACGCTGACCAACAAGTGCGTGCCGGACGCGTCGCTGCCGAAGACCTACTACGCCGGCAAGAACTGCGACGACCCTGATCTTCGCTACAACAAGTTCCTGCTGACGATGTCGACCGAGGTGTACAAGGTCGTCGGCTACCAGCCGAAGATGGTGCAGCTCGGCGAGGAGACGTGCGGCGAGCTGGCGGTCTACGACCAGACCCGCGTGGTCATGGACGTCACGCAGTGGCTGGTTGCCGAGCAGGCTCCCGCCAACGCCCGCAAGGCCGCGCTGAGTGTCCTGAACTCCGCGACCAAGAACCTGTGCCCCGAATTGCGCAGCAAGGTCACCATCGCCTGATCCCGCACCACCCCGAGGGCGCGCCGAGCGGCGCGCCCTCGGCCGTGTTCCCCCCACCCCCGCTCCCGCGCGCCCCGCCCTGCCCTGCGCGTGCCGCGCGCTCGCCGTGCCCTGCGCGTGCCGCGCGCTCGCCGTGCCCTGCGCGTGCCGCGCGCTCGCCGTGCCCTGCGCGTGCCGCGCGCCCGCCGTGCCCTGCGCGTGCCGTGCCGTGCGCGTGCCCTGCGCGTGCCGCGCGCCCGCCGTGCCCTGCGCGTGCCGTGCCGTGCGCGTGCCGTGCCGTGCCGTGCCGTGCGCGTGCCGTGCCGTGCCGTGCCGTGCGCGTGCCGTGCCGTGCCGTGCCGTGCGCGTGCCGTGCCGTGCCGTGCCGTGCGCGTGCCGTGCCGTGCCGTGCCCTGCGCGTGCCGCGCCGTGCCCTGCGCGTGCCGCGCCGTGCCCTGCGCGTGCCGCGCGCCGCGCGCGTGCCGTGCCGAGCGCCCCGCCATGCGCTAGCCGCTCCCACCACGCGCCATGCCATGCGGGCGGGCAGTGCGCCGTGCCCCACGAAGGTTCCCAGCGCGCGGATTGCCAGGAAACCGTCCAGCGACACGCCGCTCGGCGAACAGGTTCCTGGCATTCCGCGTCCCGCCGCGCCGCGCCGCGTCGCCGCGTTCCGCGCCGTGTTGCGTTCCGCGCTGCGCCGCGTTCCGCGCCCCGCGATGGTGATCCCCTCGAGCGCGGCGGCGCGGCGGCTAGCCGAGGGCTTTCTTGCCCGGGATGGCGGCTAGGAGTTCTCTTGTGTAGTCGTGCTGGGGAGTGGTGAGGAGTTCGTCGGCTCGGCCGGTTTCGACCAGGCGGCCGTTGCGCATCACCCCGACGCGGTCGGCGATCTGGCTCACGACTGCCAGGTCGTGCGAGATGAACAGGTAGCCGAGCCCCAGTTCGTCCTGGAGTCGCACCAGCAGATCGAGGATCTGGCGCTGCACCGACACGTCCAGTGCGGACACCGGTTCGTCGCACACGACGAGCTCCGGCTTCAGCGCGAGGGCCCGCGCGATCGCGACCCGCTGACGCTGCCCGCCGGAAAGCTCTGCCGGCCGGCGGTCCAGCACGTTGGCGGGCAGCGCGACCTGGTCGACCAAAGCAGCCGCCCGCGCGCGCCGCGATGCCGCGTCGCCGACCCGGAACTCGTGCAGCGGTTCCGCGATCGCTTCCTGCACCGAGAGGCGGGGGCTCAGGGACGCGTACGGGTTCTGATAGACCGGCTGCATTCGGCGCCGGAGCCGCCGTAGCGCCTCGCCACGGAGGCGCGTGCTGTCGACACCGTCGAAGGTGATCGAGCCCGCGGTTGGTGTGGTCAGCCGCAACACCATCCGCGCGACGGTGGACTTTCCTGATCCCGATTCCCCGACCAGCGCGAATGTCTCCCCACGCGGGATCGAAAAACTCACGTCGTCCACCGCGCGCAACATCCGCGCACCACCCCGGGTCCACGGCAACCGATAGTCCTTCACCAGCCCACTCACCGAAACCAGCGAGTCGCTGAGATGGACGCCACCCGCGCTGCCCGCGCCACCCCCGCCACCCGCGCTGCCCGCGCCGCGCGGCTCCGCGCCCGCGCCGCCCACGCCGCGCGGCTCCGCGCCTGCGCTGCCCGGCTCCGCGCCTGCGCTGCCCGGCTCCGCGCCTGCGCCGCGCGGCCCCGCGCCTGCGCCGTGCGGCCCCGCGCCTGCGCCGTGCGGCCCCGCGCCCGCGCCGCGCGCTTCCGCGGCGGAGGTGCGGTCCAGGGTGGCCGTGGCCGCGCGGAGGCGGCCGGTGTTGAGGCTGGGGGCGCTCTCGAGGAGAGCGCGCGTGTAGGGCTGGCGCGGGGCGCGGAGAACCTCGGCGGTCGGGCCGGCCTCGATCACCTGGCCGTTCGCCGCCACCACGATCCGCTGCGCCCGATCCGCCGCAACCCCAAGATCGTGCGTGATCAGCAACACCGCCGTGCCGGTACGCGCGATCAACGTCTCGAGGTGATCGAGGATCCGCCGCTGCACGGTGACGTCCAACGCGCTGGTCGGCTCGTCGGCGATCACGAGCTTCGGCCCGCACGCCAGCGCCAGCGCGATCAACGCCCGCTGGCGCATCCCGCCCGACAGCTCGTGCGGATACTGCCGGGAACGCAACCCCGGCGAATCGAGCCCCGCGTCCGCGAGCAACTCCACCGCCCGCGCATCGGCCGCCCGCCCCCGCGCCAACCCGTGGATCTTCAGAACCTCGGAAACCTGCCGCCCCACCCGCTGCACCGGGTTCAGCGCGATCATCGGATCCTGCGGCACCAACCCGATCTCACGCCCACGAATCGAACGAAGATCCTTCGCCCCCACCAACTCACGCCCGTTGAACGTGATCGACCCCCCGGTCAACCGACCGCCCCGCGGCAACAGCCCCACGATCGCGTGCGCGGTCGTCGACTTCCCCGACCCCGACTCACCCACCAGCGCCACGACCTCACCGGCCGAAACGGTCAGGTTCACCCCGTCCACCGCAGGCGGACGATCACCGTACGCGACCCGCAGGTCCGAAATCTCCAGCAGACTCACCGGTACTCCTCCCCACCGCCGCCGAGCGCCCGCGAGACCCGGTTCGTCGCGAGCACGGTCGCGGCCACCGTGAGCCCGGGCAGTGTCGTCAGCCACCACGCGGTGGCCAGATAATCCCGCCCGGTCGACACCAACGAGCCCCACTCCGGCGTCGGTGGCTCCGCGCCGAAACCGAGGAAGCTGAGCGTCGACACGGCGAGGATCGCCAACCCGAAGTCGAGCGCCGCGTACGCCCCGATCGGCCCGAGCGCATTCGGCAGCACGTGCCGCCGCAGGATGCTGTACCAGCGGGCGCCGGTGGCCCGCGCCGCCTCCACATAGGTCGCGGTCCGCACCCGCAGCACTTCCGCCCGCATCAACCGGGCGAAGTTCGCCACGGTGGACAGCCCCACCGCGATCGCCACCTTCGTCGTACCGAACCCCAGTACGGTCACGATCGCCAGCGTCAACAGCAACTGCGGAATTGCCAACAACACGTCGACGAGACGCATGGCGACATCGTCCAGCCACCCACCGACATAACCGGCCAGCAATCCCACGAGCGAGCCGACCACCAGCGCCACGGCCACCGCGATCACCGTGGCCCGCAGCGACAGGTTCGCGCCGTGGACGACCCGGGCGAACAGGTCCCGGCCGGTCTGGTCGGTGCCGAAGAGGTGCTCGGCGCCCGGGGACTGGAGCTTGTCGGCCGGAACGCCGACCAGGGGATCGCGGGAGGTGAAGATCGCGGGGAAGAAGGCGGCCAGCAGCACGGCCGCCAAGAACACGATCGAGAGGACCAAGCCGGGGCGCCGGGCCAGGAACACCGCGGTCCGCCGGAGGCGATTCGGCGCCGGGGTGTGTTCAGGCGTCGCCACGGGCGTGCGGGTGTCGAGGGCGGTCATGCTGCCAGCCCCTGCCTGCTCGTGGTCACCCGTGGGTCGACCAGCGGATACAGCACGTCGACGAGCAGGTTCACCGTGACGAACGCCAGCGCGCTCAGCACGACCAGACCCTGCACCAGCGGGATGTCCTGGTTGCCGACCGCGTCCACGACCAGGCGACCGATGCCCGATCGTGAGTACACGGTCTCGACCACCACCGAGCCGGCGAGCAGCTGCCCGGCCCACGCCGCCGCCACCGTCATCGCCGGAATCGACGCGTTACGCAGCACGTGCCTGAAGTGGACACGGGCCCGCCCGGCTCCCTTCGCCAGCGCGGTCTCGACGTACGGCTCCTCGAGCGCGGTGAGGATGCTGCGCGCGAGCACCTGACCAACGAGCGCACCGATCGGGATCGCCAGCGTCAGCGCCGGGAGGATCAGGCTCTCGAAGCCCTCGTTGCCGATCGCTGGTAACAGGCGCCACTGGAACGACACGACCTGCACCAGCACGAGCCCCACCCAGAACGTCGGCAGGGAGACGGCGACCGGCGGGATCGCCAGCACCGCCTGCCGGACCAGCGGCCACCGCGGATAGGTGCCGCCGAACGCGAGTAGCAGCCCGAAGGCGAGCGAGAACGAGAACGCCAGGCCGGTCAGCTTCAGCGTCTCCGGCAGCGCCTCGAGAATGCTGTGGGTGACGCTCGCCCCGGTCTGCACCGAATGGCCGAAGTCGCCGTGCAGCGCGCTCCACAGGGCACGCGCGTACTGCACGGGTAGCGGCTGATCGAGACCCAACTCGGCCTTCAACGCCGCGATCTGCTCCGGCGTCGCCTGGCTCTGCCCGGACGTCCCGCCGGACAACATGATGTCGACGGGATCGCTGGGCAGCAGGTACAGCACGCCGTAGCCCAGCGTGAACGCCGCCCAGAGGACGAAGAATGCCTGCGCCAGCCTCCGACCCAGGTATCGGACCGTCATTTGCCGAGCCAGGTGTCGTAGAACGAGAGCCGCGACGACGCTTCGAACCGCAGCCCCTGCACCTTCTCGGACAGCCCGATCACCTGCGACAACTCGACGATCGGGATCTGGTAGGCGTGATCGGTGATGATCAGCTTCTGCGCTTCGGCGACGAACTGCTTGCGCTTGGCGTCGTCGAGGGTCGCGACCTGCTCGTCGAGGGCCGTGTCGAGCGGCCCGGGCTTCAGCTGCGAACGGTTCGCGTACTTCGTCGAGAAGATCGTCCGCAGGATGTCCGGATCGGCGCGGGTGACGTTGTACCAGAGGAAGTCGAAGTCGCTGTTGGCCTGTGCGGCGGTCAGCTCACCGGTCGTGAGCTGGCGCAGCTTCAGTTCGATACCGACGGCCTTCAGCTGCTGCTGAGCGAGCTCGAGGATCGTCTGGCTGGGCGGGAACGCCAGGTTGTAGATGACGTCGACGGACAGCTTCTTGCCCGCCTTCTGCCGGATGCCGTCGGAGCCGGGTGACCAGCCGTCGGCGTCGAGGAGCTTCTTGGCGCCGTCCTGGTCGAACTTCAATGCGGCGCCCTGGTCGCTCCAGCCCGGCGTCGACTCGGCCAGCGTGCTGGTCGCGACCTGGTACTTGTCGGAGAGCGCGGTCTGCACGATCTCGTCGCGGTTGAGCGCCTTCTGGATGGCGAGGCGCACCTGCTCGTCGCCGACGATCGGCTTGGACGTGTTGGCCGCGAGGTTGAACGGGATGCCGGGGTTGCCGCGCACCAGCAGCTGGAATCCGTTGCCGTCGAAGCGTGCCTCGTCCTGCGGCGGAATGTCGGTGGCGCCGTCGATCTGTCCGGACTGGAGCGTGCCGGTGCGGACGCCGGACTCGGGCACGATCTTGTACTCGATGCCCTCGAGGTAGGCCTCACCCTTGTGCTCGGCCAGCGACGACGGCCAGGCGTAACCCTTGCGGCGCTCGAGCGTGACGCCCTGATTCGGCGTGTACTTCTTCAGGACGAACGGCCCGGAACCGATCAGGTCACCCTGGCAGCGCTGCTCCGGGGTCTTCGCCGCGGTCGACGCCGAGAGCAGGCCGAGCGACATCGTCGACGTGGCCTGCAGGAACTGGGCACTGGGCGCCGCGAAGTCGACCCGGACCGTCGTCGGGTCGACAACGGTCGAGCTCTGGTAACCGCCCAGGTAGGTTCCGGCGAGCTGGGCCTTCGCGCCGAGCTTCACGATCGCGTCGAAGTTGGTCTTGACCGCGGCGGCGTCCACCGGGGTGCCGTCGCTGAACGTCGCGCCGGTGCGGAGCTTGAACGTGAAGCTCGTCGCCGCGTCGTTGATCTGCCATGACTCGGCGAGCCACGGCTTGATCTCACCGGACTTCGGGTCCTGGTCGGTGAGCGAGTCGACGATCTGGCGGCCCACGTTGAGGCTGGCGTTGAGGCCGAACTGCTGCGGGTCGAGGCACGTCGGGTCGACGGCCAGCGCGAACTTCAACGTGCCGCCGGACTGCGGGGGACCGGACTCGGCAGTGCTGTCGTCGGAGGACGAGCAGCCGGCGAGGACGAGGGTCGTGGCCGTGGCCAGCACCAACAACGTGGAACGTACGGGCACGAGCAGCTCCTGGCGACGCAGAGGGCACGGAAGTCTCAGGGATCACACATTTAACATGCATCCCCTACCTGCGAACTATGGATAGGACTGTAGATGTGTCCAGCGCCGTTGAAAAGGTTCCGTCAGTCGAGGGTGTCGACCGTCCGGGTCAAGTGCCGAGTGAGCAGTGAGGCCGCAACGTCGGCGTCGCGAGCCAGCGTGGCCTCTTCGATCGCACGGTGTTCGCCCAGGTAGTCCCTGATCGGGGCGCGGTCGATCGACCAGCGGCGGACCAGCTCGCCGGCCAGCCACATGCGGTCGAACGTCTCCAGCAGCACGGTGTTGCCGCTGCCCTCCAGAAGCGCCCGGTGGAAGTCGCGGTGCGCGCGTGACCATTCGGCCGTGATCTGCGAGCCGTCGAACGCTGGGGTGCGGGCCAGGCGGTGGTGCGTGGCGCGGACCCGCGCTTCCCAGTCCAGGTCGCCGCGCTCGATCGCCAGCCGCAACGTGGCGACCTCCACCGTGCACCGGGCCTCGACCAGGTCCTGCCAGCGCCGGTCGGACTGCAGAGGAACCGCAAAACCACGGTTCGTCAGCCGGTCGGCCAGTCCGTCGCCGACCAGCCGCACGAGCGCCTCCCGCACCACCGCGAGGCTGACGCCATGAGCGCCGGCGAGTTCTTGCGGCTTGAGTGCGTCGCCGGGGGCGAAGTCGCCGCGCAATATCGCATCGCGGAGCTCGTCGTAGATCCGTCCGGACAACATCTGCGCCATGGCTTCATCGTAGACCATTTGACAGATAATCGATTTTCGGTGTTACAGTCGATTGCATGAACGATCCCTTCGCCCGCCTCCCGGAGGCGGCTACTTTCACCCTGACCAGTACCTCCGTCGCTGACGGCGCGCCCCTCGCGCCGGAGCAGCGGTCCGGTAAGGACCTCTCGCCGCAGCTGTCCTGGAGCGGCGCGCCCGAAGGCACGAAGAGCTACGCGGTCACCGTCTACGACCCGGACGCGCCGACCGGCTCCGGCTTCTGGCACTGGGCCGTGGCCGACATCCCGGCCTCGGTCACGTCGCTCCCCGAAGGGGTCAGCGACAGCGATCTCCCGAGCGGCGCGTATCAGCTGCCGAACGACGCCCGGCTCTCCCAGTTCGTCGGTGCCGCCCCGCCGCCCGGGCACGGCGAGCACCGGTACTTCATCGTCGTGCACGCGCTCGACGTCGAACAGATCGGCGTTCCGGCGGACGCCACGCCGGCGCTGCTCGGTTTCACCATGGCCGGCCACATCCTCGGCCGCGCCGTCCTCACGGCCACCGCGGAAACCTCCGCCTGAGCGCAGAAGGCGTCCGACCAGGCCCGCCGACGGGCGCGGGCGCGCGACGCGAAGCGCTGCCGTCCGGGCCCGCTGTGGGGCCGGGCGGCAGCGCTCCGGTGGCGAGGTCAGCTCGTGATGTAGCCGACCAGTTGTTCCTTTTCGCTCTCCAGCTCGGAGATCGTGCTCTTCACTACGTCACCGATGCTCACCAGGCCGACCAGGCGGCCTTCGTCCACCACCGGCAGGTGCCGGATACGGCGATCGGTCATCGTCTGGCGGATACGGGCGACGTCGTCGGTGCTCCGGCACGTGTGGACGTCGACGGTCATGATCGACGACACGCTCTCGTCGAGGAGCCGCACGCCGTGCTCGTGCAGCCGCCGCACGATGTCGCGTTCGGACACGATCCCGGTGATCGTCTCGCCATCGTTCGACACGACGAGCGCGCCGAAATTGTGCTCGGCCAACTGGGCCAGGAGTGAACGGACGGATTCGTCGGGTCCGACGGTAGCCACCTCGGAGCCGCTGGACTTGGTGCGGAGAACATCGCTGATCAGCATCGGACATCGCTCCCAACGCAGGTCGGGGAGTGTTTCGTTCTGGGTACCGGTTCGGTCCGTCTCGCGTCAAGGGTCCGGACTCCTGGTGACTTCTGGTGATTCCAGGACATCCGCGTCAGATCGGAGCACCCTGATGAGACCTGGATCACAATGATGTGAACCGCGGGGAGGTCGACATGGCGCGCACCCGGACGGTGTTCTCCCTCTCGTTCGTCGCGATCATCGCGCTGGTAGCCGTGGTCGCCGGAGTGGTGGTGGGCCGTGCAACCGGAAGCGGTTCAAGCGGTGGCGGGGGCGGTGACGGTGGTGCGGCCAGCGGCACCCGGATCGACGTCATCATCAAAGCGAGCGACTCGTCCTTCTGGCAGGTGATGCTCGCCGGCGCTGAGCAGGCGTCCGACGACTTCGGCGTCGAGGTCAACACGTTCGGCCCCACCTCGGAGACGAACATCGACGAGCAGGTCCAGTTGGTCGAGAACTCGATCTCGCGTGGCGTGGACGGCATCGTGATCGCGCCGAACTCGTCGAGCGCGCTCAACTCCGTGATCGAGCGGGCGCGGGAGGCCGGGGTGAAGGTCGTCACCGTCGACACCCGGATCACGACGCAGACCGAGGGGTTCATCGGCACCGACAACGTGAAAGCCGGTCAGCAGGCTGGGCGGAGGATGTGCGAACTGCTCAAAGCGCAGGGCCGGACGTCCGGCGCGATCCTGGTCGAGTCGTCGGTAGCGGGGATCCAGTCGCTCGTCGATCGGGACCGCGGGTTCCGGCAGGGGCTCGCAGAAGGGTGCCCGGGTGTCGATTCGAAGCTCCAGCGGTACAACAACAACGACATCAACACTGCGGCGTCGCAGGTCAACGATGCGCTGACCGCCAACAGCAACCTGTTGGGCGTGTTCGCCGACAACAACACGTCCGGGGTGGGGGCTGCCCGTGCGGTCGCGGACAACAAGGCCGCCGACCGGATTCCGGTCGTGGCGTTCGACTCCGATCCGCAGGAGAACGCCGCGCTCGCGAACGGCACTATCGACGCTCTCGTCGTGCAGAACCCGTACTTCTTCGGGTACCAGGGCGTGTTGTCCGGGGCGATGGCCGCGACCGGTCGCACCCCGCCGCGCGAGATCGACCCCGGCGCGGTCGTGGCCGACCAGAAGAACCGCACGACCCCCGAGGTGAAGTCCCTCCTCGAACCCCCCACCGCCGAGCCCGGCTCATGACCAGCCCACCCGCGCCGAGTGACCCGTCCGGCGATCCTCGGCCGGTCGACCAGGCGACCGGATTACCCGTCCCGGGAGAAGAAGCGGGCACGGAAGGCGGTCCCGTCCCGGTCGACGACCCAACGGCGGGCGCGCAGCCCGCGGGCAACTCTCCCGCGCCGATCGACCCGCCCGCGCCGGGTGGTCCGCCCGCGGCGCGCGACGCTGCCGCGCCGGGTGGCACGCCGGTGTCGGCCGACGCGCCCGTGGCGGACGGTACGCGCGCGGCAGCGTCGCGCGCGTCGGCGGCCGATGGGGCCGGGAGCGAGGCGACCCGTGGGGAGGGGGGCGCGGCGGTCTTGGAGCTGGTGGGGGTGTCCAAGGCGTTCGGGCCGGTGCAGGCCTTGAGTCACGTGTCGCTGCGATTGGCGGCGGGGCAGGTGCACTGCTTGGCCGGCGAGAACGGCGCCGGAAAATCCACGTTGATCCGGGTACTGACCGGCGCGCTCCGGCGTGACCGCGGCGAGTACCGCATCGACGGCGTCGACGTCCCGTCCGCCACCCCCGCGGCACTGCGTGCGGCCGGCGTCCAAGCCGTCTACCAGGAACTGAGCCTGCTGCCGCACCTCTCGGTCGCCGAAAACCTCTACATGGGACGCCTGCCCGCGCGCCGCGGGCTACTGGACTCCCGCCGGCTCCGGCGGTCCGCCCGCAACGCCCTGGCCGAAGTAGGCCTCACCGACCTCGACCCCGACACCCCCGTCGAGCGACTCTCCGCCGCCACGAAGCAACTCGTCGAGATCGCGAAGGTCCTCACCGCCGACGAGGTCAAGGTGATCGTCTTCGACGAGCCCACCACCGCCCTCACCGAGAGCGAATCGGCACGCCTCCTCGACCACATCCGGCGCCTGCGCGAGCAGGGCGTCGCCATGCTCTACGTCACCCACCGCCTGGAGGAGATGTTCGAGATCGGCGACCAGGTCACGGTCCTGCGGGACGGCGGTCTCTCCGAGACCGGGCCGATGGCCGAGTACGACGAGAACAAACTGATCGCCGCGATGGTGGGGCGGGAGGTGACGTCGCTGTACCC
This sequence comes from Cryptosporangium sp. NPDC048952, assembly GCF_043197895.1. NCBI lineage: Bacteria > Bacillati > Actinomycetota > Actinomycetes > Cryptosporangiales > Cryptosporangiaceae > Cryptosporangium > Cryptosporangium sp. NPDC048952. Next base: position 1,240,520 of record NZ_JBICTY010000001.1, read on the forward strand.
GGAGGAGACCCGGGACGCGGGCACCCCGGTGCTCCGGGTGCGAGGATTGCAGCGGACGGCCGACGGGCCGTCGGTGGACCTGGACGTCCGCGCGGGGGAGATCGTCGGTATCGGTGGGCTGCTCGGGTCCGGGCGCAGCGAGCTGCTGCTGGCGATCTTCGGCGCGGAGCGGATGGTGGCGGGGGAGGTCCAGGTCCACGGGCGGACCGTCAGGCCGACCGGGCCGCGGGCGATGATGAACGCGGGGATCGGACTGCTGACCGAGGACCGGAAGGTGCTCGGGTTGCTGCCGGAGCTCTCGATCCGGGAGAACGTGACGATCGCGAGCCTGCGGAGGGCGTCGCGGGGTGGGTTGCTGCCTGGGAAGTCCCAGGCCGCGGAGGCCGATCGGTTGCTCGACTCGTTGCGGCTGCGGGCCGGTTCGTACGACCAGCCGGTGTCGACGTTGTCCGGCGGGAACCAGCAGAAGGTGCTGCTCGCGCGGTGGCTGCTCACCGAGCCGAAGGTGTTGATCTTCGACGAGCCGACGAAGGGGATCGACGTCGGCGCGAAGGGTGAGCTGTACGACGTCATCGGTGACCTCGCGCGCCGCGGTCTCGGCATCGTCATCGTGTCCTCGTACCTGCCGGAACTCATCGGGCTCGCCGACCGGATCGTCGTCCTCCGCGACGGCGCGATCGCCGGTGAACTCCCGTCCGGCGCCTCCGAGGAAGACGTCCTCCGCCTGGCCTCCGGCGGCGCGCCCGCCGCGGCCGAAGCGGCCGACGCGCCTGCGGCTGGCGCGCCCGCGACCGGCGCCGAGGATGACGCGCCTGCGGCTGGTGCCGAGGATGACGCGCCTGCGGCCTCCGGCGGCGGCGTTACCCGATCAGCCCCCGGCGGCGGCCCGGCCGCCGGGGGCCGCGACACCGACGCGGAGGGGGATCGTCGTGGTGCCTAGGTTGATGTGGCGGGAAGAGGTTCCGACCACGACGATCACCAGTGACGCCGAGAAAGCCGAGAAGCCCGGGGCACACCGGGTGCTCACGCTCGGCGACATTGCCGGCCGCGAAAGCGGCGGGCTAGTCGTACTGCTGGTCGCCGTCGGCGCGCTCACCCTCGCCAGCGACACGTTCCTCACCGGCGGAAACCTGGCCAACCTCGCCCGGCAGGTCGCGATCTTCGGCATCATCGCGGTCGGCCAGCTCCTCGTCATCCTCACCGCGGGCATCGACCTCTCGGTCGGGTCGGTACTCGGCCTTTCCGGCGCGGTCACCGCACAACTGCTCGTGGCGGGCTGGCCGGTGCTGGTCGCGATCGCGGTCGGCGTCGCGATCGGCGCTGCCCTGGGCCTCGCCAACGGCCTCCTCGTCACCCGGGCCAAACTGCCCCCGTTCATCGCGACCCTGGGCATGCTCGGCATCGCGCGTGGCGTCGTCCTGGTGATCACTGACGCCAAGACGGTGCAGGGCCTGCCGGAAGGATTCCAGGAAATCGCGAACGGCACCGTTCTCGGCATCCCGAACCTGCTGCTGATCGCGGCGGCGGTCGTACTGATCGTCTGGTTCGTGCTCACCCGCACGGTGTTCGGCAGGTACGTCTACGCGGTGGGCTCGAACCCGGAGTCCGCGCGGTTGGCCGGGGTTCCGGTCACCGCGGTGACGATCGCGGTCTACGCGATCTCCGGCCTGCTCGCCGGGCTCGGCGGTGTGCTGCTCACGTCCCGGCTCGGCGCCGGTATCCCGACCGCGGGCACCGGCTTCGAGCTCAATGCGATCGCGGCCTGCGTCATCGGCGGAGCAAGCCTGTTCGGCGCCAAGGGCGGCGCGCTCGGTGCCGCGACCGGCGCGCTGATCATGGGCGTGCTGAACAACGGCGGCAACCTGCTCGCGATCAACGCGTTCTACCTGCAGATCGCGATCGGCGTTCTGATTCTGGTGGCTGTCGGATTCGACCAGTGGAACAGTCGGGTACGCACTTAGCTACAAAAGCGCAGTTTATCGGTATTGTGCGAACATGGGGGAGCGTCGCGGCCTGCAGTGGCGCGCGGGCGTCGTCCGCTGGGGTGCCGCCGTGCTCATCACCGCGACGGTGATCGCGGTCGCCGCCGTCGCGTCGCTGTTCGCCGCCCACGTCAGCGAACGCACTCGGGAGCGGGAGGCGCAGGCGCAGACCGTTGCCGCGGCCACCCGCCTCGAACGCCAGGTGGACCACTACGTCGAGGCGTTGCGCGGGGTCGCGGCGTGGTTGCGGACCGAGGGGTGGCCCAGTCGGACGGATTATGAGCGGTACACCGATGCCGTTGCGGTGCGTCGGCGGTATCCCGGTATCCAGGCGGTCGGTGCAGCGCAGTTCGTGGACGCGTCCGCACGTACGGTGTTCAGTCGACGGGCGGCGGCCGACCTGGCACGCGCGGAGCAGGGCTATCCCGCATTCCGCATTCATCCCGGCGAGACCGGAGAGGCCCTGCCGATCACGTACGTCGACCCGGTCGGGGGCAACGAGGCCGCCGTCGGGTTCGACTTCCTGAGCGAACCCCGGCGTCGCGCCGCCGCCCTGGCCGCGCGGGACCTCGGCGTACCGCGGCTCAGCGCTCCCACCACGCTCGTACAGGAGACCGGCACGCAGCACGGGGCGCTGGTGATGGTGCCCGTGTACCGCACGACGACGACGCCGGCCACCGCCGCCGCCCGCCGCGAGGCGTTCACCGGCGTCGTCTACGCCGCGTTCCGCATGGGTGATCTCGCGGAGGGCGCGCTCGGCGTCGACGCCGACCGACTCTGGCTCGACGACGTAGGCTCCACCACCACGCCCGCGACCGCGCCGCAGGCGCTCTACGCCCCGAGCGCGGCCGCTTCGAGCGCGGCCGCCCCGAGCGCGGCCACCCCGAGCGCGGCCACCCCGAGCGCGGCCACCCCGAGCGCGGCCACCCCGAGCGCGGACGCTTCGAGCGGTCGGGTGCCGGACGGCGTCGAGGAGACCGAGTTGTCGGTGGAGGGGCGGCGGTGGCGGGTGCGGTTCGACGCCGCGACCGACCTCGGCCCGCTCACGCAGTACGGCCCACTCGCCCTGGGAGTCGGCGGAGCAGCGGTCGCCGTGCTCGCCGGTGCTCTGCTGCTCGCGTTGACGTCCGCCCGGAGTCGCGCCCGCGTCCTCGCGGTCTCCATGACCGCCGAGCTGCACTCGGTCACCGACACCGCCACCGACGCGATCGTCACCGTCGACCACTCCGGCAGCGTCACGGCCTGGAACCGCGGTGCCGCGCGGATGTTCGGCATCGAGCCGGGCGGGATCCTCGGCGCCCCCGTCGACCGCGTCATCCCCGGCGGGCTACCGGCGCTCACCGAGGCGCCCGGCCCGGTCGGTCCGCACCCCGACCCGACCGTCGAGGTCGACGCCACCCGCGCCGACGGCACCGAACTGCACGTCGAAGCCTCTGTCTCCACCTGGAAGAGTCCGAAGGGTCTGTTCGCGACCGCGATCCTCCGCGACGTCACCGAGCGCCGCCGCGCCGAAGCCGAGATCCGGCGCACGAACGACCTTCTCGAAGGTGTCCTCCGCGGCGCCACCGAGTGCGCGATCATCGGCTGCGACGCCACCGGGCGCGTCACGGTCTTCAACGAAGGCGCCCACCGCATGCTCGGCTACCGGGCCGAGGAGGTCATCGGCCGGGCCGTCCTCGACACCCTGCACGACCCGGCCGAGATGACCGCCGTGGCCGACGAGCTGGGCGTCGACTCGGTGGAGGAGATTTTCCAGGTCCTGCTGCGTGACGGCCTGCCGAGCACCCGCGAGTGGACGTACGTCCGATCCGACGGCTACAAGCTCCCGGTGCTGCTCACCGTGACCTCGCTGCGGGCCGACGACGGCACCGTCGAAGGTCACATCGGCATCGCGTTCGACCTCACCGAAGCCCACCGGCTCGAACGGGAACGCGCCCGGCTCGCCAACCGGTTCGAGCAGCTCGTCGACTGCTCCGGAGAAGGCATCTACGGTCTCGACGGGAACGACCGCATCACGTTCGTCAACCGGCAGGCAGCCGCGTCGCTCGGCTGGGACGTCGAGGAACTGCTGGGACGCATCGCCCACGAGGTGCTGCACCACCACCTCCCGGACGGCTCCCCGTACCCGGCCGAGGACTGCCCGATCGCCCGCACGATCGCCGAGGGCAGCACGAACCGGATCGACTCCGAGGTGTTCTGGCGGCGCGACGGCACGTCGCTGCCGGTCGAATACGTCGCGGCGCCGCTGCACCGGGACGGGCAGATCGAAGGTGCGGTGATCACGTTCGCCGACATCACCGACCGCAAACGCACCGAGCAGGTGCTCAAGGAGGCGGTCGACCGGCTCCGCGAGATCGACCAGGTGCGCACCGACCTCGTCTCGACCGTCTCGCACGAGCTCCGGACCCCGCTGACCAGCATCTCCGGCTACCTCGAACTGCTGATGGACGGTGACGTCGGTCCGATCACGACCGAGCAGGCCAAGATGGTGCAGGTGGCTCACCGCAGCTCACAGCGCCTGCTGCTGCTCGTCGAGGATCTGCTGACGCTGTCCCGGATCGACGCCGGCGCGTTCCACATCCGGCACGACGAGGTGGAGCTCGGACCCCTGTTGGACGCCGCGATCGGTGCGATCACGCCGATGGCGCTGAGCAAGGGGATCACTGTCACCTCGGAGGTGCCGGACGACATCGGCGTGGTGCGCGGGGACGCCGCCCACCTCGACCGGGTGATGCTCAACCTGCTGTCGAACGCGGTGAAGTTCACCCCGGGCGGTGGTGCGGTGACGCTGAGCGGCCGACGGCTTGGCGACGAGGCGATGGTGACCGTCCGCGACACCGGTATCGGCATCCCGGTCGACGAGCAGGGACGCCTGTTCGACAGGTTCTTCCGCTCGTCCAACGCGATGGACGAGGCGATTCAGGGCACCGGCCTGGGGCTGTCGATCGTGAAGACGATCGTCGAGCACCACGGAGGCCGGATCGTCGCGGACTCCCAGCTCAACCACGGTTCGACGTTCACGCTCACGCTTCCGGTGCACGCCGCCGTTCGAGCCTGACCACCGCGCCGACCCCAATCCCGAGCCGGTCGGCGGCCCTGCCTTGATTGACCGCAATGGCCACCCGTCCGGTCGAGTCGAGCAGCACGACGAGATCGCCGGGCGGTACGGCGCCGAACGTGTCCCCGCGGGCGATGTCCAGCCGCATATCGTCGTCATGAAGAAGGTGCACCGGCGTGCCGAGCGGATCCAGTTCCGCCGCGGAAGCGGCGAGTTGCAGTGAGCCGAACCCGTCGACCGCCCGCACCTCCGCCTCCAGCCACCCCGGCCCCGTGCGGGTGACCTCGGTGGGTAGTCGTACCAGCGTTCGGGGGTCGATCGCGGGCCCGAGCTCAGCCAGCGACGCACCGGTGGCCAGTCGCGCCGCCGCCGGCATGAACAGGTCCCGCCCGTGGAACGTGCGAGCCGGCGTCGCATCGGTCAGCTCGACGGCCGCCGTCACTCCGCCGAGCGTGTCCGCTGCCGGCAGCAGCAGCCCGTTGTCGGGTCCGACCAGGTGCCCCCGCGGCGTCTCGACGACGACCGCCCGCCGGTCGGTGCCGACGCCGGGATCGACGACCGCCACGTGCACGCTGTCGGGCGGCAGGTAGGGGACGGCGTCCGTCAGAACCGCCGCTCCGCGGCGCACGTCGGCCAGCGGTACGAGATGGGTGACGTCGATGATGCGGACGCCAGGCGCGGCGGTCAGTGCCACGCCGTGACAGATCGCGACGAACGCGTCGGAAAGCCCGTAATCGGTGGTGAACGAGATGTGCCGCATCACTCCGCCCCCATTCGGCAGCCGGATGATTCCGGGTTAACTGGGTAGCACTTTCGCATGGCTGACATCACCGCTCACCACGGCATCTTCAAGGACACGAAGCTTCACGTGGACGACACGGGCGGCGTCGGGCGTCCCGTCGTGCTGATCCACGGCTGGCCGCTGTCCGGCGAGTCGTTCAAGTACAACGTGCCGGCGCTCGCGGCTGCGGGGTACCGGGTCGTCACGTACGACCGTCGCGGGTTCGGTCGGAGCGACAAGCCGCTGACCGGCTACTCGTACGACTCGCTCACCGAGGACCTGCACACGGTGCTCACCGAGCTCGACCTGAACGACGTGACGGTCGTCGGGTTCTCGATGGGCGGGGGCGAGGTGGTCCGGTATTTCTCGAAGTACGGGGCGGAGCGGCTGCACAGCGTGGTGTTCGCGTCGGCGGTGCCGCCGTACCTGGCGAAGACGTCGGGTAACCCCGGGGGACCGCTGGAGAAGTCCGAGATGGCGGAGATGACCGCCGGGCTCACCGCCAACCAGGACAAGTTCTACGACCAGTTCATCACCGAGTTCTTCTCGGTGAACGGAGTGCTAGCGGTGACCGAGGCGCAGCGCCAGGAGGCGCTGGCGTTGGCGAAGCGGTCGTCGAAGGCTGCCGCGCTGGAGTGCATGACCGCGTTCGGGAACACCGATTTCCGCGACGATCTGCCGAAGGTGTCGGTGCCGGCGCTGGTGTTGCACGGTGACAGCGACGCGACCGTGCCGTTCGAGGGGTCGGGGGAGCGGACGGTGAAGGCCGTGCCGCAGGGGTCGCTCTACGTGATCGCGGGCGGTCCGCACGGGTGCAACGTGAGCCACGCGGACGAATGGAACGAGGCGTTGCTCGCGTTCCTGGCGAAGTGAGTTGCTAGCGCGCCGGCGGCGCGCCCGAAGGGGGCCGATGGGGTTGCGGCCCCGCTCTGGCACGCCGCGGGCAGGAGGGGGAAGGGCGGCCCCGCCATCTCTTGGCGGGGCCGCCCTTCGTACGTGCTCCACCCTCGGCGGCGGGGCCGCGCTCGCGCCTGCGGCCGCGCTCGCGCCTGCGGCGGGGCTCGCGCGTGCGGCCGTGCTCGCGCGTGCGGCCGTGCTCGCGCGTGCGGCCGTGCTCGCGCCTGCGGCCGTGCTTGTGCCTGCGGCCGTGCTTGTGCCTGCGGCCGTGCTTGTGCCTGCGGCCGTGCTTGTGCCTGCGGCGGGGCCGCGCTTGGGTTTGCGGGCGGGGCCGCGCTTGGGTTTGCGGTGGGGTCGTGCTTGGGGCGGGAGCCGGGCGTGGGACGGGGCTAGGCCTCGTCGCGGACCGGGTCTCGGAGTAGGCGGGGGAGATAGACGGCGCCTGGGCCGGCGCCGGCGGCGCGGTCGCCAGGGTTGGAGAGGCGGCAGCGCTGCAGGGAGAGGCAGCCGCAGCCGATGCACGAATCGAGCCCGTCACGCAGCGCCATCAGCGCGCTGATCTGCTCGTCGAGACGCGACCGCCATGCGCGCGAGAGCCGCGTCCAGTCCTGCCGGGTCGGCGTGCGCCCGGCAGGCAACGTCGCCAGCGCGTCCCGAACTTCTTCGAGGCTCAACCCGACGTGACGCGCGGCCCGGATGAATGCCAGCCGACGCAGCACCGACCGGTGGTACCGGCGCTGGTTACCGGTGGTGCGGGTGGCCTCGAGCAGCCCGACCCGCTCGTAGTAACGCAGGGCGGACGGCGCATGCCCACTGCGGTGCGAGACGTCGCCCATCGTGAGCAGATCGTTCATCCCTGCCTCCAATAGCTTGACTTGAAGTCAACTTCAGTTTTTACCGTACCGGCAGCGCACCTCGAAAAGGAGAAGAACAATGCCTCTCGGAGTGATCACCGGAGCCTCCCGCGGACTCGGCCGCGCCACGGCCCTCGCCCTCGCGGCCCGCGGCTGGGACCTCGTCGTCGACGCCAGGGATACCACCGCGCTCGACCGCGCGGTCGCGGAGTTCCGCAGCCGCGGCGGCCCGGGCACGCAGGTGCTGGCCGTGCCCGGCGACGTCGGCGAACCGTCGCACCGCGCGACCCTCGCCCGCGTCGCCCGCACGCTCGGCCCCGTGGACCTGCTGGTCAACAACGCGAGCCTGCTCGGCCCGATGCCGCCGCTCGCCGAGTACCCGCTGCACCGGCTGGCGTCGGTGCTCGCGGTGAACGTGCTCGCGCCGCTCGGCCTCACCCAGCTGCTCCTCGATTCGCTGGGCACTGTCGTCAACGTCAGCTCGGACGCCGCCGTGGAGGCGTACCCGCAGTGGGGCGGGTACGGCGCCAGTAAGGCCGCGCTGGACCAGCTGTCGGCGGTGCTCGCGGTGGAGCGGGCGGACCTGCGGGTCTACGCATTCGACCCGGGAGACATGCGGACCGCGATGCACCAGGAGGCGTTCCCGGGGGAGGACATCTCGGACCGGCCGGAGCCGGAGACCGTGGTGCCGGCATTGCTGAGGTTGGTGGAGGAGCGGCCGCCGAGTGGGCGGTACCGGGCGTCCGAGCTGTTGGCGGGGGTGGGGGCATGAGGTCTCCCCGTACGGTGTTCAGTCTGCCCACGGACGCCGACGCGCACGAACCGCCCGAGGCGCGCGGGTTGGCTCGGGACGAGGTCCGGTTGCTGGTGGCCGGGTCGTCCGGTCTGACGTCGACGCGGTTCGCCCGGCTCCCCGACTTCCTGGCGCCTGGCGACCTCGTCGTCGTCAACATCTCCGCGACGCTCCCCGCCGCGGTGGACGGCCACCGCCCGGACGACACTCCAGTGGTGGTCCACTTCTCCGCCCCGAGCGGCGCTGCCCCGAGCGGCGCTGGCCCGAGCGGCGCTGCCCCGAGCGGCGCTGGCCCGAGCGGCGCTGCCCCGAGCGGCGCGCGGTCGAGTTGGGTCGTGGAGATGCGGGTGACGGACGGATCCGGGCCCGTTCTGGATGGGGCTGTAGGCGAGCGGATCTCGGTGCCCGGGGGTGCCTGCCTCACCCTCCGCGCCCCGGCGGACCAGCGCGAATCCGGCGTCCGCCTCTGGCACGCCGACGTCGCCCTCGAAGGCCAGGTCGTGCCCTGGCTCAACCGGCACGGCCGCCCGATCACCTACGGCTACCTGCACGGACGCTGGCCACTCACCGACTACCAACCGGTGTTCGCCCGGGAACCAGGCAGCGCCGAGATGGCCAGCGCCGGTCGCCCGTTCACCGACCGCATGGTCACCGACCTGATCACCAGGGGCATCGGCGTGGCCCCGGTACTCCTGCACACCGGCGTCTCGTCGCAGGAATTCGGTGAAGGACCGCAGACCGAACGGTTCCGCGTGCCGGGCGCGACCGCACGCCTGGTGAACTCGGCGCGTAGCGCCGGCGGGCGGGTGGTAGCGGTAGGGACCACGGTGACCCGCGCACTCGAAAGCGCTGCCGACGACACGGGGCACGTCACCGCGGCCGAGGGCTGGACCGACCTCGTGATCGGCCCCGACCACCCGACCAGGGTGGTGAACGGACTCATCACGGGCTGGCACACCCCCGACGCCTCCCACCTGCTGCTCCTCGAGGCCGTCGCCGGCCCGGACCTCGTCCAGGCGGCCTACCGCGAGGCCGTCGCCGAGCACTACCGCTGGCACGAGTTCGGCGACAGCTGCCTACTGTTGCCCTGACACAGCACTGGCGGCTTCCCGCCGGGCCCGCTTCACCCGGTACATGGCCTGGTCGGCGACGCTGAGCAGCGACTCCGACCCCAGCGCGACGCCGATCCCGATCCCGACGCTGGCACTGACCGCGAGTTCGTCGCCGTCCGCCTTCACGGGCGCCCGGAGCAGCACCCGGAAGCGCTCGGCGACCCGCTCGGCGTCGACCGGGGACGCACCGGGCAGCACCACCGCGAACTCGTCCCCACCCAGGCGCGCCGGGGTGTCCCCGGGCCGTGTGCATTCCCGGAGACGCCCGGCGACGGCCACCAGCACGGCGTCCCCCGCCGGGTGCCCGTGCACGTCGTTGATCAGCTTGAAGTCGTCGAGATCGACGAGCAGCAGCGCGCACTGGCCGGACGCCCCGGCCTCCAACCGTTCGTTGAACAGCGTGCGGTTGGGCAGGCCGGTCAGCGGATCGTGGGTCGCCTCGTGCTGGAGCTGATCGCGGAACCGCCGCGCCTCCGTGACGTCCCTGGCGTTACACACCACCCCGCCGACGCCTGCGCCTTCCAGCAGGTTCGTGCAGGCGCCGTCCAGCCAACGCCAGTCGCCGTCCGCGTGCCGGTAGCGCGCCGAGATCGTCATCGTGCCGCCCTGCCGGGCACGCAACTTCGTGAACGCGGCGTCGGTGGCGTCCCGGTCGTCCGGATGCAGAAGGTCGACGAGTCGCAGACCGACCGCCTCGTCGACCGGTAGGCCGAGGACCTTCTTCACCGCGGGGCTGGCGAACGTCACGATCCCGTGGACGTCGACCACCAGCGTGATGTCGGTGGAGTGCTGCAGCAGCGACCGGTACCAGCGTTCGTTCTCGCCGAGGGCCGCCAGACTCTTGTCGAGGCGCTGGATCAGCGCCTCGTTGTCCGCGAACGCGTCAATCTGCCGGATCGAGACCAGGACGCTGATCACCAGCACCGCGAGCAGCACGCCCCAGGCCTTCACACCGGCGCTGCGGGGCAGCACGGCGACGAGGGTTCCGGCCGCGGCCAGCGTCGCCACGTAGGGCAGTTTGTTGTGTGCGCGCTGCACTTTCCGCCGTGGACCGGGGAGCCCGGTCGCGAACGTCAGCCCCTGGATGCGGAAGCCGGCGCCGATCAGCATGGCCGCGAGCACCTGGAGCGCCTGCGCGACACCGGCGTGTTCGTCCGTGCCGAGTGCGCTACTTGCAAAAATGCCAAAACCTTGAGTGACGGTGGACGCGATGCACGGCATCACGGCGATGCGGGTCATCGGCGCGGCGTCGGTATAGAGCAGTTTTGTCGCCGCGAACACGGCAACGAGCACGAGTGCGCCCGCGACCAGCCCGGACACGCGGTCGACGCCGGGCTCGGCGGCCAGCGCCCAGGCGAGGGCCGCGCCGCCGAGCAGGACGGTCGTGGCGTCCAGCCAGAACCGCAACCGTTCCCGGACGGTGCGCACGCTGGTCGGGTAGAACAGCACAACGGCAACGGCCGCGGTGACGCCCACCAGGAAGGATGCGGTCTGGATCGGCCCGCTGACCGCGACCTCAGGGCCTGCACGGGCGAACACGATGACGATCTGGCTGACGTCGCCGACCGCGAAGCAGAAGCCGGTGAACGTGATCGCGCGGTAGAACCGGCGCATCGGGCGGGGGAGGTCGGGCCGCCGCGCGATCCGGTACGCGAACGTGGCGAGGCCGGTGTCCAGCATCAGCTGCGCGATCCAGCTGACCTGGAGCGTGCGAGCCAGGTCGGCGCCGGCGACGAGCAGCCAGGTGATCACCGCGAGGGCGCCGCCGACGTAGACGAGCAGCACCGGGTCGCGGTACACCGCTACCCGACGCCCGTCCCGCCTTCTGCCCGGCACAACTGTTTATCGGTCACCCGGGCGGGAGCCTGACGCGAACGAGCGTCGCGTCGTTGTCCCGATGCGCACGCGCGGAGCCCTCAGCGGGACGCCTCCGCGGCGGTCTCCGCCTCCGCGGCGGTCTCCGCCTCCGCGACGGTCTCCGCCTCCGCGACGGTCTCCGCCTCCGCGACGGGGGAGGCACCCGCGACGGGGGAGGCGCCCGCGCCATCCGTGCCATCCGTGCCATCTGCGGCGCCCGCGGCATCTGCGGCATCTGCGGCATCTGCGGTGCTCGCGGCATCTGCGGTGCCTGCGGTGCTCGCGGCACCTGCGGCGTTCGGGGTGGCGGCGCTCGGGGTGGCGGCGCTCGGGGTGGCGGCGCTCGCGGTTGCGGCGCTCGCGGCGGCGGTGGCGGAGCGGCGGGCCTGGAGTAGCCACCACCAGCCGCTGAGGGCGGCGCCGAGGCTGAAGCCCAGGAGTGCGGTGGTGAGGAGCCGGGCGGCGAGCCCGGGCCACGGCACCGGCGGGACAGCGTGCGCGAATGTCTCGTAGTCGGGCAACCCGCCCAGCAGCGCGAGGCACGCCCCGGCGAACGCCAGCGCGAACGGCCCGGCGTCCGTACCGCGACTCGCAACCACCGCGGCGGCGAGCGCAGCCACCGACACCAGCAGCCCGACCCCCTGCCCCGTCAGCACACCGGTGACGACGCCGAACCCGGTGACCCCCTCGACGAGCGTGCGGCCGATCGCGTCGGCGAGCTCGGCCAGCGCGGCCACCCCCAGGGCTCCCGCCACGAGATGGCGCGCTGCCGGACGTCGACCGAAGAAGTAGGTGCAGGCGAACAGGGCTGCAGCCACGAGCACGACAGCAGCCCACCACAACGTGGGGGTCGGTGGTGGTTCGTAGTCGAGCGTGCCGCGGACCGTGGTCGGAACGCCGGCCACGACGAGCGCGGCGGTCCAGGACGCGACGCGACGCGCGGACGTGGGGTCGGCGCTGACGGCGGGGGGAGGGCTGGTGCTCATCCAGTGCGAGCGGTGGTCGTGCCAGCGCACGACCCGGTCGGAGCTGAGCTTCTGCCACTCCGGCGCGGCAGCGGTGTCGACGCGGGCGTTGGGCGGGACGGGACTCTTGCCGTCCGCGGTGGCGTTGATCCACGTCGCGGGGGAGCGGGTGTTGGTCCAAACGCCGTCCGACGTGATCTTGAGGTACGGCTCGCCGGAGTAACCGCGGATCTCGACGTCCCGGTCGGTGTTGCTGCGCAACTCGAGCCGCACGCCGTTCTCGATGACGCTCAGCGTGACCTCGTCGGTCGACGGGGTGACCGAGGTGATCGCGGTGCGGTAGTCGGTGGCCTCGGGCTTGGCGTCGGCGCCGTGTGCCTGCGCCGGTGTCGCGGTGCCCAGGAGCAGCGCGGCCACGACCGAGAGCAGGGTGACGAGGGGTCGCTGCATGACCCCAGCATATCTGCGCTGTTCAGAGCCCTCTTTCGCGATTTGAAGAAAGGCGCTGAACCACCTGCCGCGCATTTCCGTGTGATGGGCGTGGGCAAACTCCGAAGCTCATCCGGGTGCGCCGGACTCAGGAGAAGCAATGCGAGTAAAAGGTCGGTCAGGTTGGACCTTGGGCGTGGCGATCGGTGGAACCGCGCTTGCGCTGACCGGAGCGGCTTTGGTAGGGACGTCGAACGCCAGCGAAGAGGCTTCAACCGCCTCCAGCGCTGACGTCGGTACGATCACCTGCCCAGACGTCGAAAGCAAGTTGCCCGCTGTTCCGGCTTCGGCCCGGGCTGAAGTCGACCGCAATCTGGAGCTGTTGAAGACCCAGATTTCGGAAGCCCAGAACAGGCTCGAAAGCACCGTCGGTCAGGGCGGCGCGAACTTCGTCCAGAACGCGATCCTCGGCCCGCTGGCGGACAAGCGGAAAGCGACGATCGACCGGATCGAAATTTCGATCGGACGCACTGCGGCCCGGCCGGATCTCGGCGCGGATGCTTTGTCGGTGTGTTCCGTGGGAGACGAGGCGGCCGCACCTTCGGCTGACCCGGCGAACGAGCCGCCCGTCGCCGAGACTTCCTCGCCACCTGCAACTGGTGAGGAGAACGGGGAGGATCCTGCTGGTCAGCAGATCTCCTGCCCGGATGTGGAAAGTCAGCTGCCGGCGGTCCCGGCTCAGGCACAGGCGGAGGTGGAACGCAATCTGGCGTTGCTCGATACGCAGATCAATGAAGCCGAAAACCGACTTGTTACGTCCGCAGGAGAAGGAGGCGCGAACTTCGTTCAGAACGCCATCCTCGGTCCGCTCGCTGACAAGCGAGTAGCTACCATCAACCGAATGCAAACCGCGATCGGCCGGAACGCGCCGCGTCCGAACCTGGACGTCGAGTCGTTGTCGGTCTGTTCACTCGCCTGAATCTGGTAGTGCGGTTGCGCGGTCTGTGGCGGTCCGCGTAATCGGAATCCCGGTCACCGGGTTCAGGCTTTCTGGGAGCACCGCTGGTCACCCCGCCGGCGGTGCTCCCTATTTTTGTGTCCATTTTCGTGGTTCTGATGACCCAAGAACTGTTAATCCTCATTGCTGAACCTCTGGTGGAATAGCGGCGTTCTTTTCTTTCGTGGGCGCAAGAGGCCCTTCCGGGTGCATCTATAGGGAGAGCGGAATGCGAAAACGAGCAGGACGGTCGCGGTGGGCCATCGGCGCCGCAGTCGGAGGAACCGCGATCGCGCTGACAGCAGCGGCGATGGTCGGAGTTTCTGCGGCGAGCACGGATTCGAATGCGGATCCCGCGGCCGCCAGCGCGGACCAGATCGTCTGTCCGGAGGTCGCGAACGAGCTGACCGCGGTTCCCTCTGCGGCGAAGGACGAAGTAGCGCAGAACGTGGTGCTGCTGGAGATGCAGATCGCCGAGGCGCAGGCGCGTCTCGAGTCGTCGGTCGGTGAGGGCGGTGCGAACTTCGTCCAGAACGCGATCCTCGGCCCGTTGGCGGACAAGCGCCAGGCGACGATCCAGCGGATCGAGACCGCGATCGGGCGGCAGGGCGACCGGCCGGACCTGAACGCGGAAGAGTTGGCGACGTGCGCGGTGCAGGGGGCGGATGCTTCCGAGGCTCCGACAGCGGATCCGGCCAACGATCCGGCGGCTGACGCCGCTGCCGCTGATGACGCTGCGGCTGCAGACGACGCTGCGGCTGCAGACGACGCTGCGGCGGATGACGCGGCTGCGGCTGACAACGGGAAGGGCAAACACGGGAAGAAGGGCAAGGACGCTGCGGCGGCGGAGGACGCTGCGGCTGCGGAGGACGCTGCTGCGGCCGAAGATGCTGCTGCGGCCGAAGATGCTGCTGCGGACGACGCGGCTGCGGCAGATGACGCGGCTGCGGCGGACGCTGCGGCTGCTGACGGTGGCGCGATCCAGTGCGGCGTTGCCGCGGACTACGTCGACGCTGCTGACGTCGAAGCTGCTGACGCTCCCGAAGAGGCGGCGGACGCTGTCGACGAGGCCAAGGACGAGATCGCCGCGAAGGAAGCGGCGGCAGAGAAAGAACTCGCCAAGGCCAAGCACCGCAGCAAGAAGTTCGTCGCCGAGCACATCCTCAACCCGCTGGAAGTTCAGCGTACGGGACTGCTCGCCCGAATGGGCCTGGCCGTCGACAAGTACCAGGACGCCGCGGTGAAGGAAGGCGCCGAGGCTGACGCTGCGGCAGAGGTCGCCGACGCCGCCAAGGGCAAGGACGCAGACGCTGCGGACGCGGACGCTGCGGCTGACGCTGCTGCGGCCGATGACGCTGCCGCCGCGGACGCTGCTGACGCTGCTGCTGCTGCTGCCGACGACGCTGCGGCGGCGGACGCTGCCGCTGGCGACGATGCTGCTGCCGCTGACGACGCTGCGGCAGATGACGCCGCCGCTGCGGACGACGCCGCTGCCGCCGATGACGCTGCGAACCAGGCGCTGGAGGACGCCCTCGAGCTGATCATCGCCGCTGCAGGTTGCACCATTGCCTGAGTGAGGTCGCGCTCCCCGGATCCCTGCCCGAGTCGGATGGGCAACGTCGGGTAGGGATGCTCGGAGCCGCCGGGGAGGCGATCGGAACGCGCGGTCTGTGGCGGCCCGCGCGTTACCGATCCCGGTAACCCATTCAGGTCGCTGAGGGCGCACCGCCGGCCGGGGAAGCCGGCGGTGCGCCCCATTCCCATGTCCACTCCGCTCCGCGTCCGCGTCCGCGTCCGCGCTTCCCGCGCTTCCCGCGCTTCCCGCGCTTCCCGCGCCGAACGAACAGGCACCGCGCCGGAAAAGCACCGCACCGCGCCGGATGCGCGGCCCGCACAGCGCCGCACCACGTACGCGCTTCGTTGCACAGGGCGCCGTGCCGCAAAGCGCCAAGGCCGTGTGGCGCCTCGCCTCAGCACGGCGTCCGTCCACGGATAGTGGCTGGACTCGACTCGGACTTCAGTCCGCGCACGTGCGCCGCAAGGCTCCTCGTCCGACGGCATCAGGTTTTCGGCCCTACGACGGGTTCCCGGCCCTACGACGGCCCGTCGTAGGGCCACAAACCCGTCGTAAGCCCAACAACTCGTCGTGAGTCACACGCCGCGGAGCGCCCGCACTATCGGGCCCCCGTGCGGCCCGCCGCGGCCCTGGGCCATGGCGGCATTCGGACCGCCCATGACGCTATTCGCCCCGCCTCACGACGCTGACCGCCCTGCGCACGGGCGACACCGCCCCGCCCCCGCGCACGGGCAACCAACCTGCCCCCGCGACCGGGCGACACCGCCCCGCCGCGCACGGGCGACACCGCCCCGCCCGGGCAACCGTCCAACCCGCGCCAGGGCAACACCGCCCCCACCCCATGTCCGGCAACCGCCTCACCCGGCTCCTGAGCGACCCGCCCCGTCCTGCGCACGGGGGCAGCTCACCGTCCTGCGGACGCGGCAACAGCTCACCGTCCTGCGCACGGGGGCAACACGTCCCTGCGTCGAGTCGATACCGCCCCGCTTCGGGCCCGCGCGACGCCCTGGCGGGGGAGGCTCGCGCTAAGTGGCGAGGCCGCGCTCGGCGCGGGTGGGTGGTCGCCTCAAATGCCGAAACGGGGGCGGAGATATCTCCGCCCCCGCTTGGGGATTGTTCGAGGCGCGACCCCGCCGGTTCCGGGCGGACGGGGCCGCGCGAAATGAATATTGGCCCGTCGACACCCGCGGTTCTCATACATCGCGGAGTACGAGTTATTCGCAGCGGCGTCTAGACGCGTTCGGCAGTGTGCGTGGCGTCGCTTGTGGACAATAGGCTAAATGTCGAGAGTGGTCAGAGGCGCGAATGTGATCGCGATCACGTAGCGTTGCCTGCGGGTATTTCGGTGGTCGAGACACCACCGTCACGCTCACCCGTTCGGCGGGGGTGGCCCGGCACCGTTGGGCGGATCATCGCCCCGCGGCGACGCAAACCGGCTCTGTGGGGCTGCTGTGACGAAGAGTGGTGCTTAGCGTCAAAGCATGCGTTCTTCCGAGCCGGCTTCTGAGTGGATCCACGCCTCGCGGCTCGATTCGCGCGCCGACGAGGACAAGACGATCGCGCTGCGGAGCTTCGATCCGGTCGATGAGCCGACGCGCGTGGTGCGGGCGGTGGATGGTGACGCTCCGTGGCCCGACGACGGGTTCATTCCTCGCGAGCACGTTGCCTCTAAGCACGCCGGTTCGGATTACTCGGGTGACCGCGAACGCTCCGGTGGCGAAATCGTGCCGTGGGTGGGCGGAAGTCAATATCGCCAGGGAATTAGCCGGGACGCTGTTCTCCGAGTCGATTCCGAGCGCGATCCGTGTGATCGTGACGGCGACGAGCACGACATCGACCATGGAGATCCCGGATTCCCGGGCATGCCCGGCCGGTCTTCACGCGAGGACGCGAACCACGCTGACGTCGGCCCCGCTCGCGCCGAGTGGTTCTTCCCGGACCGGTACGACCGCAACGATCTCCACGCCTCCGACCAAGCCTTCGCGCCCCGCGACGACCGTGCCGAGGACGCGCCGGCCCGCGACGAAAGCTCTCACGAGCGCCCTAGACACGACCTAGGCCGCCACAACCGCAATCCCCACGCCGGCCGCGCCCACGACGCCCACGGCGGCCGCGCCCACGACGCCCGCAACCGCGACGGCTACGACGGCCGCGCCCTCGTCGGCCGTGACCGCGGCGGCCATGACGGCCGCGCCTACGGCGGCTATGACGGCCATGATCATGACGGCCATGACCACGGCGTCCATGACGGCCGCGACGACGGCGGCCATGACGGCCGTGACCGCGACGGCCGTGACCGCGACGGGCTCGACGGCCTTGACCAAAATTCCTACGACGATCGTGACCGCGACGGCCATGGCAGCCACGATCGGAATGCCAACAACGGTCATGACCGGCATGCCTATAACAGCCGTGACCGGGACGACCACGATGGCCGTGACCACGGCGGCTACGACGATCATGACCAGGATGTCTACGCGGGTCGTGAGCGCGCCGGCTTCGATGGTCGTGACCGGGATGTCTATGACGGCCGTGACCGCGACGGTGGTGACCGCGTCGGCTTCGACGGTGCTGACCGTGGTGTCTACGACGGTCGTGGCCACGACAGCCGCAGCGGTCGCGGTGGCCATGGCCGCTACGGCGACCGCGATGGCGGCGGCGACCGCGATTGGCACGCGGACGCGCGTGACGGCCGTGGCGACCGCGTTCGCGATGTCTACGGCGGTGGGCGAGGTCGCAGTGGTTATGGCCGCGGCGCGGATGGGTTCGAGTTCGATGGCCGCGGTGGCGATGACTACGACGCCGATGGGGGCGGTCGCGGGAGGTATGCCCTCCTCGGGGACAGCGGCCGGGACGCCGGCGACCGGGGCGCCAGCGACCGCGACGCCAGCGACCGCGATGACTACGACCACGACGTACGCGGCCATGATGTAGGCGGCCACGACGGTCGTGGCTGGGATGCCCGCGATCACGACGCCGGTCACCAGGACGGTCACGATTACGACTTCCGCGACCAATTCCGTGGCGGGCGCGGTGGTGAGGAATACGCCTATGAGGACGGTTGTGGTGATCCCGGGTTAGGCGGACTTGAGCTCGGCGGCCGCTATCGGGGCGACCGTGAGTGGAGTGGGCACGCCCGCGATGGATTCGCCTCTGGTGGTGCCGGCGACGATCGCGACCCGAGCGGGTTCGACTTGGGCGATCGTTACCGCGATAGCTACGACCGCGATGACGACGGCGACCGCTCCGGCGGGACCGGGCGTGCGGGCCACGACAGCGCGGGCCACGACAGCGCGGGCCACGACAGTGCGGCCCACGACAGTGCGGCCCACGACAGCGCGGGCCACGGCAGCGCGGGCCACGGCAGCGCGGCCCACGGCAGCGCGGCCCACGGCAGCGCGGGAGTCGATCGGGATAGGCCCTCGGGCTTGGTTGGGCGCGTAGCGGTGCCGGGTGCTCGCGGCGTGGTGGCTTTGCCTGCTGGGCCGCGTCCGGGCGAGGACGTCGCGCGGGCGGAGATTGTTGGACCTGTTTCGTGGAGCGCTGGTGCGCCCACGGGGCGGGTGGAGGTAGGCGGAGCGCCGGCAGGGTGGGTGGAGGGGTCCCTGCCTGCCGGCGGATCGCATCTGCCGCTGCCTGCCGTGCATCCGGGTGGCCCGGAGTGGCCTGCTGGGAGTTCGGATCACTCGAGACCACATGACCGCTCCGACGCTTCCGAGCGGCCGATAGCTCCCGATGACGGCCAGGGACGGCCGCTGGCGCGCTTTGACGTAGCGCCACTTCCGGCGCCGATGAGCGGCCTGGCGGCCTCGGGAAGTGCCCGGGTGCGGTCGATGGACGTTCCCGCGCAGCCGATAGCGCGCTTCGACGCCCCAGCGCTCCCCTCGGCGCCCACGAGCGGCTCACCGCGCCCGGGAAGCACCCCGGAGCGCCTAGCGAACACGGTGAGCCCCCCGGAGCGCTTAGCGAATACGGTGAGCCCCCCGGAGCGCCTAGCGAACGCAATGAACGGCCCGGCGCAGCCGGTAGATGCGGCCACTGGCTACACACGGCCAGCGAACACGGTGAGCGGCCCGGCGCGCCCGGTACGCGCCTCAGTGCCTCCAGCGAACACGGTGAGCGGCCCGGCGCGGCCGGCGAACGGGATGAGCGGCCCGGGGCGGGCGGTGGATGTGGGGAGTGGGCTTGCTAACGGCTCGGCGCGACCCCCGAGCGCGGTGACGCGGCCGGGGAGTGCGGCGCGGGCGCCCGGGGCGGCTAAAGCTCGCCCCGGCAAAGTGCTCGGCATCGCCGCCGCCCTCCTCCTCGGCGCCGCCGCGACCACCTGGTACGTCGTCGGCGACGCCGACGGCCGGGACACCGACGCTTCCCCCGTCGCTGTCGAGCGTCCGTTCAAGCCCACCGCAACCGCTGCGGCGGGGCAGCCGGTCACGGACGGCGCGCTCCAATACGTCATCAACAGCATTGAATGTGGGCGGAGCACCACCGGTGACGGCGGGCCGACCGCCGAGGGGCAGTTCTGTCTGGTGACGGTCGAGGCTACGAACGTCGGGAGCGAACCGCGGACGTTCGACGCGTCCTACCAGTGGGCGGTCGACGGCGCCGGTGAGCGCCACCCTGCGGACACCACCGCGAGCCTGTACGCCAACCAGAACGGCGAGACGTTCCTCCGCGACCTCGTGCCGGGTGCGGAGGTCAGCGGAGTGCTCGTCTTCGACGTGCCCGAGGGGCAGACGATCGTTTCGGTGGAGCTGCACGAGTCGCCCGACTCCACCGGCGCGGCCGTCGCCGCCCGTTAGGTCGCGCCGAGCTCGACCAGGAGTACGCCGGTCGCGATGAGCGCGATGCCGCCGAGCATCACCTTCGTGAGCGGCTCCTTGAACAGGATTCTCGAGGCGACGGCAGCCAGCGCGACACCGCTGGCGGTCCAGATGCCGTAGCCGACGCTGAGGTGGAGGCCGCGATCGAGCGCCAGCGACAACCCCGCGAACGCGCCGACGTAGCCGGCGACCACGGCGACGTACCACGCCCGCCGACCCACCGACGCCATCCGCAGCGCGAGCGTACCGCCGAGCTCCGACACGATCGCCGCGGCGAGGAGTACGTACTGCATGTCAGCCCTCGTGCTTCGTGCGTGCCGCCTGCGAGCCCAGTTCGACGAGGAGCACGCCGGCGATGATCACCGCGATGCCCAGGCCCATCAGAAGGGTCAGCGGCTCGCCGTAGATGAGCGCGGACAGGATCGCTGTGCACACGACGCCGAGCGCACCCCAGATGCCGTACGCGACCCCGAGCCCCACCCCTCGACGGAGGACGGCCGCCAGCAGCACCAACGACGCCAGGTAACCGGTGACGACTACGACGTACAACACCGGGTGGTCCAGGGCAGCCTTCAGGGCCATCGTCGCGGTGACCTCGCTGGCGATAGCCCCACCGAGTAACAGCCACTTCGTCATAGGAGCTCGAGCGCTGCGGCTAGTACGGCGGGTCGCTCGTCGGCGTCCAGCGGGAGGACGTCGGTGGCGTCGGCGAACCAGCAGCCGTCGGCGATGAAGCGGATCGCATGCAGGCGGGCGCGCTGTTCGGCGGGGAGGTCGCGTGGCACGTCGATCCAGACGCGGAGCCGCTCGGCCCAGCGGACGATCATTCGCTCGCGCAGCTTGGGATCGCTGAGCATGACGAGGTCGGCGGCGTCGTGGTCGGAGTTGAGCGACCACCGCAGGTATGCGACGAGCCGCTCGGTCGGCCCTACCGCACCGCCGGGCAGGAGCGCGAT
The DNA here is from genome assembly GCF_043197895.1 of Cryptosporangium sp. NPDC048952. Lineage (NCBI taxonomy): Bacteria > Bacillati > Actinomycetota > Actinomycetes > Cryptosporangiales > Cryptosporangiaceae > Cryptosporangium > Cryptosporangium sp. NPDC048952. Next base: position 1,261,597 of record NZ_JBICTY010000001.1, read on the forward strand.
GAGCTGCTGTTCGTGGCCGTCGATGAGGTGGTCGATCATCCCGGCGACGAGTGCTTCCTTGGTGGGGAAGTGGTACATCAGCCCGGGTTTGCTCAGGCCCGCGGCCCGAGCGGCGGACTCGAGCGACACCGCCCCGCCGTCCCGGAGGACTCCGAGCGCGCTGTCCAGCGCCGCCTCGCGCTGTGAGGGTCGAGTCTTCACCCCAGTAACCATACCGACCGGACGGTAAAGTAACGACTTCACAAAAAGGGCGCGAGGCCAATTTCGCCTCGCGCCCGATGTGCGGAAGAAGAGTGCGCCAACAGGGACTTGAACCCCGAACCCGCTGATTAAGAGTCAGCTGCTCTGCCTATTGAGCTATTGGCGCCCGTCAGCCCCGGGAAGGTTGACCACCCCGGGCGACGACACAACGATAGCAGCCCGCTGCGCCAGGCTCGAAATCGGTAAGCACCCCCGGCCCTGAACCAAAGGCTTCACCCGCTCGTAGGGGTTGACAACATCATGTACAGGTGATTCACAGTGTTGTGTAGGTGTACAGCACGACGATGAGCGGGGTGACGATGCGGGCAGTCCGCACATCGAGGGTCAAGCAGGTCGGCGTCGCGGTCCTCGCGCTTGGCCTGCTGGCGGCGTGCAGCACCGGGCAGGAAGTGGCCACCGGCAAGTTCAGCCCGGCGGCGAACGCGATCAAGAGCCCGCCGAAGCCCGCGACCACGCTGACGCTCTCGAAGCCGGCGAACAAGGCCACGAAGGTGCTCACCAGTTCCGTGCTCACGTTCGCCACGAACGGCACGTTGGAGACCGTCTCGCTCACCGGCCCCGACGGCAAACCGGTCCCCGGCAACGTCGCGAGCGACAAGAAAACGTGGGTCCCCGCGAAACAGCTCGCCTACAGCACCACGTACAAACTCACGGCCACGGCCTCCCAAAACGGCCGAAAAGCCACTACCAAGAGCACTTTCTCGACGATGGGCAAGCCTGGTTCCATCACCGGCGCGGATCTCTACGTGAACGACGGTGACACGGTGGGCATCGGCCTGCCGATCGTCGTCGAGTTCACGAACAGCATCCCGAAGTCGCAACGCGCAGCGGTGGAACGCAGGTTGTTCGTCACCAGCACCCCCGCCGTCGAAGGCTCCTGGCACTGGTTCGGCGCCAGCGAGATCCACTACCGCCCGCGCGCGTACTGGCCCACCGGAACGAAGGTGAGCGTCCGGCTCGCGATCGGTGGCCTGCCGATGGGCAAGGGCAACTACGGCAAGCGCGACCGGTTCGCGACGTTCACCGTCGGTCGCGCGGTCACCAGCAAGGTCGTCAACAAAGACAAGACGATGTACGTCTACAAGGACGGCAAGCTGATCCGGAAGTTTCCGATCAGCCTCGGCAAGCGGAGCACGCCGACGTCGTCCGGCAAGATGGTCGCGATGGAGAAGGCGTACGAGAAGACGTTCGACTCCGGCACGTTCGGCCTCCCGGCGGATTCACCCGGCGGTTACCGGCAGAAGGTGTACTACGACGTGCGTTTCACCTGGGGCGGTGAGTTCGTGCACGCGGCGCCGTGGTCGGTGGGCTCACAGGGCAGCACGAACGTCTCGCACGGATGTGTCAATGCGTCCACGGGCAACGCGAGCTGGTTCTACGAGCAGACGCTCAAGGGCGACCCGATCGAGGTCGTCGGCACCGAGGCCCACGTGCAAAAAGGCAACGGCTGGACCGACTGGGAAATGACCTGGGCGCAGTACAAGGCCGGTAGCGCGATCAAGTGACACGCAAAGGGCCGGTCCGAAAGGACCGGCCCTTTTGCATCGGGGTGACTGATGGGATTTGAACCCACGACACCCGGGACCACAACCCGGTGCTCTGCCAACTGAGCTACAGCCACCATGCGCGCGTTTCCTACCCGCGCGGCTCACTCATCATAGCGGTCCCGTGTGGCCACCCTCGACCTCGGGATCGGATGTACGTCACTTCAGGTCGGGCAGCCCTGCCGCGATCGCCCGGGCCTGCTCGACGTCCGGGCCGGGTGGGGCGACGAAGATCGCCTGCCGGTAGTACTGGAGCTCCCGGATGCTCTCCTTGATGTCGGCGAGCGCCCGGTGCGCGAGGCCCTTCGCCGGCTGCCCGAAGTACACCCGCGGGTACCAGCGGCGGCACAGCTCCTTGATCGAGGAGACGTCGACCATCCGGTAGTGCAGGTAGTTGTCCAGCGTCGGCATGTCCCGCGCGAGGAAACCGCGGTCGGTGGCGATCGAGTTGCCGCAGAGCGGCGCGGCCTTGGCGTCCTTGACGTGCTCGCGCACATAGGCGAGCACCAGCTCCTCGGCCTCGGCCAGCGTCACCGTCGACGCCCGCACCTCGTCGGTGAGACCCGACTTCGCGTGCATCTCCCGCACGACGTCCAGCATCCCGTCCAGCGTGGCGTCGGGCGCGTGGATCACCACGTCGACGCCCTCACCCAGGATGTTCAGGTCGGAGTCGGTGACGAGCGCGGCAACCTCGATCAGGGCGTCGTGCCCCAGTTCCAGCCCGGTCATCTCGCAGTCGACCCACACCAAACGCTCAGTCACGCACGGCAGCCTATCGACCTCGATGTCCAACCGTGTCGAGCGCTCCCGTTTTCCCGGATCTCGAACCAGGGCATGGTTGCAGGATGAGCGGCAGAATTGAGGACTACGCGGTCATCGGCGACCTGCACACGGCGGCACTGGTCGGTGCCGACGGCTCGATCGACTGGCTGTGCCTGCCCCGTTTCGACTCCGCCGCGTGCTTCGCGAAGCTGCTCGGCGACGAGGAGAACGGCCACTGGCAGATCTCCCCGGTCGACGAAGCCGTCTGCACGAGCCGGAGGTATCGCGAGGACACCCTCATCCTGGAGACGATCTGGGAGACCCCGGGCGGCAAGGTCCGCGTCATCGACCTGATGCCGCCCCGCGACGACGCCGTCGACGTCGTCCGTGTCGTCGAAGGGCTCGAAGGGCAGGTCGCGATGCGCAGCGTCCTACGGCTGCGGTTCGACTACGGGCGAATCGTCCCCTGGGTACGGCACATCAACGGTGAGTTCGCCGCCGTCGCCGGCCCGGACGCGGTATGGCTGCGCAGCAGCGTTCCGCTGCACGGCGAGAACCTCTCGACGGTGGGCGAGTTCACGGTCTCACCCGGCGAGTACGTCCCGTTCGTGCTCACCTGGCGCGAGTCGTGGCAACAGAACGACCGCGATGTCGACGCCATCGAGCAGGTGAACAACACCGAGGCGTACTGGCGCGGATGGATCCAGCAGTGCCGGTACGAAGGGCGCTGGGCGGACGCGGTCAAGCGGTCGCTGATCACGCTCAAAGCGCTGACCTACGACCCCACCGGCGGCATCGTCGCGGCGGCCACCACGTCGCTGCCGGAGCAGATCGGCGGACCCCGCAACTGGGACTACCGCTACTGCTGGCTGCGCGACGCGTCGTTCACGCTCCAGGCGTTGGTGTCCAACGGCTTCGAGCTCGAGGCGATCGCCTGGCGCGACTGGCTGCTGCGTGCGGTCGCCGGTGACCCCGCCGACCTGCAGATCATGTACTCGATCAAAGGCCGCCGCCGGATCGACGAGTGGGACGTGCCGTGGCTGGAGGGCTACGAGAAGTCGGCGCCGGTGCGCATCGGCAATGCGGCGAGCGAACAGCTCCAGCTCGACGTCATCGGTGAAGTTCTCGACGGCCTGCACTTCACCCGCGAGGCGGGCATCACCGCGAGCGAGGAGGCCTGGAGCCTGCAGAAGCGGCTGATCAAGCACCTGGAGACCACCTGGCGGGAGCCGGACAACGGCCTCTGGGAGGTCCGCGGCGAACGGCAGCACTTCGTGCACTCGAAGGTGCTGTGCTGGGTGGCGTTCGACCGGATGGTGAAGACCGCGGAGAAGTTCGGCCAGGACGGTGACGTCGACCGCTGGCGCTCGACCCGCGACACCATCCACGCCGAAGTCTGCGCGCGTGGCTACGACCGCACCCGCAACTCGTTCACCCAGTACTACGGCTCCGCCGGTCTGGACGCCTCGCTGCTGCTCATTCCGCGCCTGGGCTTCCTACCGCCGGACGACCCACGGGTGATCGGCACTGTCGAAGCCGTCCAGCGGGAGCTGGTGGCCGACGGATTCGTGCTGCGGTACCGCCCGGAACAGGAGTCGGTCGACGGGCTCCCCGGCCAGGAGGGGGCGTTCCTGGCGTGCAGCTTCTGGCTCGCCGACGCGCTCTACCTGATCGGCCGGAAGGACGAGGCCGTCGAGCTGGTCGATCGGCTGGTGAACCTCGCCAGCGACACCGGCCTGCTGGCCGAGGAGTACGACCCGATCGCCCAGCGCCACCTCGGCAACACGCCCCAGGCGTTCAGCCACGTGGCGCTGGTGAACTCGGCCGTACTCCTCGGAGGTGGCTAGGCCCTGTTTCAAAGGCCAGCAGCCCGCCGGGGGCCTGAACCTTTGAAACAGGGCCTAGAAGCGCTGCTCTTCGTGGCCCAGGCCCAGGGCCTGCGCGATCGACCCGGCGTTCTCGAACTCCTGGTCGGCGGGCAGGTCCCGGACGACCGTCACCAGACGCGTCGGGGCGTTGTTCTCGACCAGGCGGTCGATGATCTGGTCGCGGTAGGCCGGGTAGACGGCCCGCCCGAGGTAGGAGGCGAGTTCCGAGCGTTCGGCGACGCCCTCCGGCGTGAGCCCCTCGGGGATACCGCCGGTCAGCGTGGCGTCGGGCGCCAAGTCGGCCTCGGGCTGGTCCTCACCGGGCGCTTCCGGATCGAGCCACTCCTCGGCCCGCCCCGAGCGACCGCCCTGGACGAGGGCACGCGTCTCGCGGGCCATCGCCTCGTCCTGCCGTGGTCCGTGTTTGTCGCTGCGTTCCATGCGCCAGCAGTTACCCGGCGACCCGCAACTCAATCACGCGGGGTGAGGTTCCGATACGCGCGGTCATACCTGACCAGCGGATCCTTCGCGCCGGTCGACGCGCCGACCACCGAGCCGGTCACCAGGAGGTGATCGCCCACCTCCTGCGCGGAGACCGTGACGCATTCGAGCGTGGCGCCGGCCCGATCGAGGAGCAGCGCTCCGGTGAACGCACCGCGGTGGTGCTCTTCAGAAGCCAACAGCAACCGCGCACTCGGACGCCCGGCCGCGGAGAACCGTCCCGCGAGCGCGGCCTGTCCGGAGCCCAGTACGGAGAGCCCCCAGTGCCCGCGCCGCTGCAGAACCTCGGCCAGGTAACCCGAAAGATCCACCGCGATTGCGACGATCGGCGGGAACAACGAGACCGGCATGAACGCTGTGAGAGTAGCGGCGAGATCGTCGGCGGGGTCGTCAAAGTCCTCGTCGGGGTCGACACCGTAGGCGCCGGGCGGTGCTCCCTCGGGAGGTTTGCCGTCACGGATGCTGAGCACCACGACACCGGTTGCGAACCGGCCAAGTGCAGATTTGACCTGGTCAGGCGTGATTTGGGGCGAGGCGTTCGTCACAGAGCCGTCCAGAAGCTCACCCGAGCAGGTTACCCGGCCGATCCGGGGGCATTCCCTGACGGATGGCTGCTGGGGCGCGACGTTGCGCGGATCACCCAACGAAACCGGAATCTCCGTCGGGTGAACGCCGTTGAGGGTTACGTACGTGTGAGGCACAAAGAGGGATTGGGGAGACGATGACGACGGACGTTGTGGAGCCGACTACCCGGGTCGTTGAGGTGGACGACTCAGCGGTGCCGGACCGCGACCTCGTCGGCACCTACCTGCACGAGATCAGCCGCACCCCGCTGCTGAACGCCGAGCAGGAGGTGGAGCTGGCGAAGCAGGTCGAGGCCGGCCTCCTCGCCGAGCACTGGCTCGACGAAGGAACCTTCCCCGAATACATCACGCGTTCAGAGCTTACCCGGCTCGTGGCGGAAGGCCGCCGGGCGAAGGACGCGTTCATTCTGGCCAACCTTCGGCTGGTGGTTTCGATCGCGCGGCGCTACACCCGCTCCGCGATGCCGCTGCTCGACCTCGTGCAGGAGGGCAACTCCGGCTTGGTCCGAGCGGTGGAGAAGTTCGACTACCAGCGCGGATACAAGTTCTCCACCTACGCCACCTGGTGGATCCGGCAGGCGATCAGCCGAGCCATCGCGCAGCAGGCCCGTACGGTCCGGCTTCCCGTCCACCTCGTGGAGGAGATCAACCGGATGCGTAACGTCCGGCGTGACCTCACCCGTGAGCTGGGACGCGAGCCGGAGATCCCGGAGCTCGCCAAGTCGTTGGACATCGAGCCGTCGCGTGTCGAAGAGCTGATTCGCTGGGCGCGGGAGACCGTGTCGCTCGACACTCCGGTCGGTGAGGACGGCGAGACCTCGCTGTCCGACCTGGTCGCTGACGGCGACGAGCCGTCGCCGGAGGACGTCGTGATCGCGGCGATCCAGCGGGACGGGCTCGGCCAGATGATCGAGCGGCTCGACCCGCGGTCGGCCCGGATCGTCCGTGCCCGCTACGGGCTCGAGGACGGTCGGCAGCAGTCGCTCACCGAGATCGCCGGCACGCTGGGCCTCTCGCGCGAGCGGGTGCGCCAGCTCGAGAACGCGGCGCTCCACCAGCTCCGCGAACTAGCCGCCTCAGAAGGCGTAGTCGCCGCCTGAGTGGGCGGCCCGCCGAGAACGACGCTGCCGAGCGGGCGGCAGGACTTGAGTATCACTTATACGCGGCGTCCTGCCGCCCGATCGGCAGCGTCGCCCTCGGCGGGCTCCAGGTTCAAGCCAAGCCCCCGGCCTATTTGGGCCGGGGGCTTCGTCGTGTTCGGCGCAGTACGGTCGGGTCCAACGCTTTCTAGGAGGACTTCAGTGACGTCGGAGAAGCAGATCATTGGGCGGGTCGACGAGCTCGTCGCGGAAGAGCACTCGTTGCGGCAGAAGCTCGCCGCGGGCGAGCTCACCGCAGCCGAGGAGCACGAGCGGCTCAAGCAGGTCGAGGAAGAGCTCGACCAGTGCTGGGACCTGCTGCGTCAGCGCCGGGCCAAGCGCGAGTTCGGCCAGAGCGAGGACGACGCGGCGGCGCGCCCGGTCAGCGAGGTCGAGTCATACCTGCAGTAATCCTTCACATCCCATTCAGTCACGTTTCAACTGAAATCTGACTGACTCCGCTGGGCTGCTCGGGGCGAGGCGACAACCACGTCGCCCCGCCTCGAGGAGGAGTTATGCGGAGTGTCCGTTTACCACTCGCTCTGACCCTGGTCACCGCCTTCATCGCCGCAGCACCGGCCACGGCCTCGGCCGCCCCGACGTTCCCCGCTGCGCAGCCGGCGGCCGCCTCGGCCCTGCCGGCGCGGGCGGCCAAGCATGCGGCGCCGGAAGTGATCGGCCACCGCGGAGCGAGCGGCTACCGCCCCGAGCACACGCTCGCCAGCTACCAGCTCGCGATCGAGCAGGGCGCCGACTACGTCGAGCCCGACCTGGTGAGCACGAAGGACCACGTACTCGTGGCGCGCCACGAGAACGAGATCAGCGGCACCACCGACGTGTCGAAGCACCCCGAGTTCGCCGACCGCAAGACCACGAAGACGATCGACGGCACCGCGGTCACCGGCTGGTTCACCGAGGACTTCACGCTCAAGGAGCTCAAGACGCTCCGCGCGATCGAGCGCCTCCCCGCCGTGCGCCCGGACAACACCGCCTACGACGGCAAGTTCGAGATCCCGACGCTGCAGGAAGTAATCGCGCTGGTGAAGCGTCAGCACCGCACGGTCGGGATCTACCCGGAGACCAAGCACCCCAGCTACTTCCGCTCGATCGGCCTGCCGCTCGAGGAGCCGCTGGTGAAGATCCTCAAGCGGGCGCATCCGCGGAAGGTGATCATCCAGTCGTTCGAGGTCGGCAACCTCCGCGAGCTCAACAAAATGATCGACGTCCCGCTGGCGCAGCTCGTCGACGCGACCGCCAAGCCGGCCGACGACCCGCGTACGCCCCAGGACCTGGTCTCCCCGGCCGGGCTGAAGGACATCAGCACCTACGCGGACGGCGTCGGGCTGAACACCGCCCTGGTGATCCCCGCGAGCGGGAAGCCGACCACCGTGGTCGCCGACGCGCACAAGCAGGGCTTGATCGTCCACGTGTGGACCGTCCGGGCCGAGAACCAGTTCCTGCCGGCCGCGTTCCAGGACGGCACCGACCCGAACGCCCACGGTGACGTCGAAGGCTGGCTCGAGCTGCTGCTCGCGCAGAAGATCGACGGCTTCTTCACCGACTTCCCCGACATCGGCCGCGCCGCGGTGGACGGCAAGCGCGCCGCCTGACCGTTCTGCGAGCGGCTGGCTGCCCGGCTGGGGACCGCCTCACCAGGCGGATCGGGTGTGACGACCGCATACTGGGGATACCAGCAGGACGTCACCCGCTCGCACGTCAGGAGGAGAACGCACCGATGAGTCCCCCGGAGCCTGCGGGGTACTCCGTGCTTCTCGGGCGGTTGGAACTCGCTCTCGACGCGTCCGGCATCGGCTCGTTCGACTGGCACCTGGCCACCCACGAGCTGATCTGGGACGACCGGCTGTGTCGCCTGTTCGGCGTCGACCCGGCCACGTTCGACCGCCGCATCGAGTCCTTCTACGAGGGCCTGCACCCCGCCGACCGCAACCGGGTCCGGGAGCTGATCGGGCGTGCGATCGACGAGGTGGGCGAGTACTCCGCCGAGTACCGCGTGATCCGCCCGGACGGCACGACCCGCTGGGTCGAAGCCCGCGGGCGCGTGTTCGCCGACGCGGACGGGCAGCCCGAGCGTCTGATCGGCGTCGCCGCGGATTTCACCGACCGCCACGACAACTGGCGCCGCGAACAGGACGCCGTCCGCGCGGAGTGGGAGCGCGCGGCGCTGATCACCGCTGTCACCCGCGCTCTGGCGGAGGCGCTGACGCTCAAGGACGTCACCCAGGTCCTGACCGGCACGATGCGCGGCGCGATCGGTGCGTCCGCGCTGGGCGTCGTCCTGATGGAGAGCGACCGCCTGCGGGTGATCGACGCCGTCGGGTACGACCCGCAGGTCGTCGCGGACTTCGACGGCGTCGGCCTGACCGACCCGCGCCCGCTGGCCGAGGCCGTGCGTACCCGCTCGCCGCTCTTCGCCGGCGACGCCGACACGTTCGCCGCGCGCTGGCCGGACGCCGCCGAGGTGGACGGCGCGGCCTGGGCGTACCTGCCGATGGTCGCCGGTGGGCGCCCGGTCGGTGGCTTCGCGGTGCGCTGGGACAAACCACAGCCGTTCACGTCCGACGACCGGACGCTGCTCGTCGCGCTCGGCGGCCTGGCCGCGCAGTCCTTCGAGCGGGCCCGCCTCTACGACGCCGAACACGAGCTCGTCGCCGGTCTGCAGCGCGTGATGCTGCCGCGCCGCACCGACGGCATCCCCGGTGTGTCCACCGCGTGCCGCTACCTGCCCAGCACCGACGGCCTCCAGGTCGGCGGCGACTGGTACGACGTCATCGCGCTGCCGTCGGGCCAGGTCGGCCTGGTGGTCGGCGACGTCGAGGGGCACACGGCGCACGCTGCGGCGGTGATGGGCCAGCTCCGGATCGGCGTCCGCGCGTACGCCGCCGAGGGGCACCGCCCCGAGGAAGTGATGGCCCGGACGAACCGGCTGCTGGTCGAGCTGGAGACCCGCCTGCTCGCGACGTGCTGCTACGTCGCGCTCGACCCGGTCACCGGCGACGGTGTCGTGGTGCGGGCCGGGCATCCGCCGCCCATCGTCGTCCGTGCCGACGGAGCGGTCGAAATCGTCGAAGCCGCCGGTGGGCTGATCCTCGGGGTGCAGGACGCCGAGTACCGGACCGTGCGCGTCCACGTCGGGCCGGGCGACGCGTTGGTGCTGGTCACCGACGGCCTGGTCGAGACGCCGGGGCGGACGATCGACGACGGGCTCGCGGCGGTCGCCGAGCGGGCCGCCGTCGGTGCCGGTGACAACGCCGAACGTCTCGCCGACCGTATCGTCGAGCCGGTCGGTCCGGCCGGGCACCGCCTCGACGACGTGGCCGTCGTCGTCGCCCGCCGTGATCTGGGTGACGAGAGTCGCATCGACGAGGCGCGGCACCCGATCGCCCGCGGTGCGCAGGGGGCGATCGGCCGGTCCCGTGCGTTCGTCTCCCGCACGCTCGGCAGGTGGGGCATCGACGAGAGCGTCGTCGAGCCGGCGGTGCTGTGCACGTCCGAGCTGGTCACGAACGCGATCCGGCACGGCGAGGGCCTGGTGGAGCTGGCGTTGGTGCGCTACCCCGACCGCGTCCGCCTGGTCGTCGAGGACGACTCGCCGCGGCCACCGCGGGTCGTGAAAGCGCCGGCGACCAGCACCGGCGGCCGCGGCCTCGACGTCGTCGACAGGCTGTCCGCCGCGTGGGGCTCGGAGGCGCGGGGCACCGGCAAGATCGTGTGGGCAGAATTCACGACGTGACGCGGCCTCCCGGCCCCGTGCGGTGGTCAGGAGGCGGGCGGCGGCCCGCCCCGTTCGGGCGCGAGGTCGGACAGGGGGCCGGTGGGGAGTGCTATCCAGCCCTCTTTGGCTGCCAGGGCGGCGTCTTCCGGGGCGGGTGGGACGGTGAGGTCGAGGGCGGCGGCGCGGGCGGTGAGGCTCGCCAGGACGGCGTCCAGGGCGTGGTCGCTGGCTCGGCAGAGGGACTCGTGCTCGCCCAGGTCCAGCCAGGGCGCCCTGGTCAGGAGTTCGTCGACCAGGGCGTCCCTGGCGGGCGCGTTCGCCGCGCCCTTGTAGCGGCGGTACGGCAACCCCCAGCACTTCAGCGAGCCGGCCGGGTAGGCCTCGACCACGAGCTCGTCGACCGGGACCCCGTCGGCGGCGAGCCGCGCCAGAATCCCGGCGCAACGCATCGCCGGGTGGGCTATGCGATCGGCCGCGACGCTCAGCGGGACCACGCCCAGGCGTTCCCGCACGACCTCGTCGGTGCGGCGGTACGCGAGCCCTCGCCGCCACGCCTTGTCGGTGTTGGCGGGGGGGACGAGCGTTCCGGCCGACCACGCCCCCAGGAACCGCACGAATTCTTCGGGCCAGCCCAACGGGCAATCGATGCCGGTTCGGGCGGCACCGCCCACGGCGTCCACCAGAATGTCGTCGATAATCGAGACCTGAATGTGATGCGCCTGCGCTCCGGCAGGCGACCAGTCAAGAACGGCAATAGCCGTATTGGCGGCTTCAGCCGCCAAATCCACCCCGAGAGTCCTCATCGGGAGTGCAGCAAGCCTGCTACACAGAGTATTCAGATCGTGCCTCCAGCGCGCTAAGCTAGCCGCTCGGGCGCGGTGCCCTCGGCAGGACTCGAACCTGCGACCAAGTGCTTAGAAGGCACCTGCTCTATCCACTGAGCTACGAGGGCATGGCGCGGGAGCAGGATCAGTCGACGGCCCCCGCCGTGCCCCACCGGTCCCCGCTATCTCGGAGAGCAGAGTAACCCGCAGGTCAGAGCAGTGCTCGGGGATCTGGAGGGACACACCCGACGCGTCTCCTGCCATCCGCGTCAGTTGATACTGACGGACAGCCCGGGTCGTGCTTGTCCATCAGGTTACTAACCCATTTGTCCCTGGCCGCGATCCCCGCGCTTTTTGACACGTGACTACTGTCAGTGTGCGGAAGCGTTGATAACGGTGATGGTCAGGATCCAAGCCAGTACGAGGACGGCAGCGAACGGAACGGTGACCTTGCTCATGGGGAACCCCCTGCGCGGATCGAAAGCGAACGATGGCTCGTCGACCCGGCACTGCGCACCGCGGCGCTGACTTGCTAAGTCAGGGAGGGAAGTCAACACCTCAGCCGCTGATCGCGTGCCGGGTAGGACTACTGGAGGGATCGTTCGATGACACGACGACCACCTCCTCGACCTCGGCACTTGACCGCTCCGAAGGCTACACGCTTTGCGCTGTGAGCGCACATCGATGCTGGTCAGAGCCGGGTGGCGGGCGTCACGGAGTCTATTGTGGATAGTACGAGTAAGACCTCGGCCGGACGGTGGAACCAGCCGTGGTCAGCGGGTGACGAGACCGGCCGGTGTCGCGACCCGATTCCGGCCCGATCGTCGTGTCGTCGTCGACGACGAGCGCGATGACCCACAGGCTGTATCTGTCGGCTGGATCCACTGCGGGTGGCATTGTTCTTGCCGTGTCTTTGGATGACGTCGCTGACGAGCTGTACGGCCTGGACCCCGGATCGTTCACCGCGGTGAAGACCGCGCGCGAGAAAGAGGCCCGCGCGGCCGGTGACCGTGACCTCGCGGCGCAGATCAAGGCGCTGCGGAAGCCGTCGATGTCGGCGTGGCTGACCAATCAGCTCATCCGGGAGCGCAAGGACCAGATCGAGCCGCTGCTGGCGCTGGGGGAGCAGCTACGGGAGCTGCAGGCGTCGGTGAGCGCGGAGCAGCTGCGGGCGCTGACGCAGCAGCGGCACCGGCTGGTCTACGCGGTGGCCCAGGAGGCCCGGGCGCTCGGGCACGAGCGGGGCCAGACGGTGACCGACGCGGTGGCCCGGGAGCTGGAGCAGACGCTGCACGCGGCGCTGGGGGATCCGGAGGCTGCCGAGGCGGTGCGGAGCGGGCGCCTGATCAGTGGCTTGCAGTACGCGGGGTTCGGGCCGGTGTCGCCGTCGTCGGCGGCCGCGCCCGCGAAGAAGGCGGCTGCTCCGGTACGGAAAGACGACCTCGCCGAGAAGCGGGCCGAACGCGCCGAGCAGCTGCGGCAGGCGCGGGTCGAGGCCCAGGAGGTGCTCGATCGGGCGCGGGCCGGGCTGGTGGACGCGGAGGCGTCCCGGGACGAGGCCGCCGCGGAGTTGGCGTCCGCGGAGGAGCGGCTGACCGAGGCGCGGGACCGCGTCGACCAGATCAAGCTCGATCTCGACGACGCGGAGGAAGCGGCCGAGGCTGCCGACCACGAGCTGAAGGGCGCCCGCCGGGCCGCGCAGAACGCGCAGAAGGCCGCGGTGCTGGCGTCCCAGCGGGTGACGGGTGCGGAGTACCGGCTGAACGAGCTGCCCGAGCCCTAACGGACGGCTGCGGAGGCCTGGGCCGCGATTTCCGATTCCTCGTCGGTGGGGATGACGAGGACCTGGACCGGACCCGTTCCGATGGACGTCGGTTCGTCGACGCCGACGGCAGCTCGATTGGCGTCGTCATCGAGTTCGATACCCAGGTGGGCGAGCGGACCGCAGACCTCGGCGCGCAGCCGCCAGTCGTTCTCGCCGACCCCGGCGGTGAACACGAGGGCCTGCACGCCGGGGACGACAGCGAGGAACGAACCGATGTACTTCCGGATGCGGTAGGCGTAGACGTCGAGGGCCAGGCGGGCGGCGTCGTCCGACTCCGCTTTCGCGCGCACCTCGCGCATGTCGGACGCACCGGCGAGCCCACGTAGCCCGCTCTGTTTCGTGAGGATGCCCTCGATCTCGGCCGGGTCGAGGCCGGCGCGGATCAGGTGGAACGGCACCGCGGGGTCGAGGTCGCCGCTGCGGGTGCCCATCACCAGGCCCTCGAGCGGCGAGAGGCCCATCGACGTGTCGACGCTGCGGCCGTGGTGCACAGCGGTGGCCGAGGCGCCGTTCCCGAGGTGGCAGATGATCAGGTTGTCGAGGTTCGCGCGGCGGGTGACGTACTGGCAGCTGGTGCCGTGGAAGCCGTAGCGGCGGATGCCGTGTTCCTTCGCGGTGGCGACCGGCAGCGCGTAGGTGGCCGCGACCGCGGGGATCGTCGCGTGGAACGCGGTGTCGAACACCGCGACCTGCGGGACGTCCGGCAGCAGTTTCCGCAGCGCGCGGATGCCCGCGAGGTTGACCGGGTTGTGCAGGGGTGCGAGCGGGGAGAGCTCCTCGATGCCTTTTTCGACGTCCTCGTCGACGATCGTGGGCGCGGTGTATTTCGTGCCGCCGTGGACGACGCGGTGGCCGACGGCCTGGAGGTTTGCGAGGTCCAGCTTCTCGAGCATCCAGGCGAGGGCCGCGTCGTGGTCCTGTGCGGGGCGGGTCTCCTCGTGGCCGTTGTGCTTGAGGCGGGCGTTGTCGGAGCCGATCTCCTCGATCAGGCCCTTGGCTTTTGCTTTCCCGTCCTCGATCAGCTGGAACTTCAGCGACGACGAGCCCGAGTTGATGACCAGGACCGGCTTCATCGGGTGGCTCCCTGCGCCTGAACGGCCGTGATGGCGACGGTGTTGACGATGTCGGCGACCGTGCACCCGCGGGACAGGTCGTTCACCGGCCGGCGCAGGCCCTGCAGCACCGGACCCACAGCGATCGCCGACGCCGCGCGCTGCACGGCCTTGTAGGTGGTGTTCCCGGTGTTCAGGTCGGGGAAGATGAGCACTGTCGCGTGGCCGGCGACCGGGTTGCCGGGCAGCTTCGCGGCGCCGACGGTCGGGTCGACGGCGGCGTCGTACTGGATCGGGCCGGCGAGCGGGAGGTCCGGGTGCTTTTCTCCGACCAACTCGGTTGCGGCCCGCACCTTGTCGACGTCGACACCTGATCCGGACTGGCCCGTCGAGTAGGAGACCATCGCGACCTTCGGTTCCACGCCGAACTTGGCCGCCGTCTCGGCGGCGCAGACCGCGATGTCGGCGAGCTGGGTGGCGTCCGGATCCGGCACGACAGCGCAGTCCGCGAACACCAGCACCTTCGTCGGCAGGCACATCAGGAACGCGCTGGAGACGAGCGAGACGTCCGGCAGCGTCCGGATCACCTCGAGCGCCGGGCGGATCGTGTGCGCTGTGGTGTGCGCGGCGCCGGAGACCATGCCGTCGACCTCACCGGCGTGCACCAGCATCGTGCCGAAGTACGACACGTCACCGACGACGTCGTAGGCCATCTGCGGCGTGACGCCCTTGTGGGCGCGAAGTTCGGCGTACGTGTCGGCGAACGTTTTCCGGAGTGGGTCCCTCAGCGGGTCGATGATCCGGACTCGTGCGACGTCGGTGCCGAGGTGGGCGGCTTTTGCTTTTATCCGCTCGGGGTCGCCGAGCAGGACGAGATCGGCGACACCGCGCTGGGTGAGTTCCTCGGCGGCGAGCAGAATGCGTTCCTCTTCGCCTTCCGGGAGGACGATCGTCCGCTTGTCGGCGCGGGCGCGTGCGATCAGCTGCGCGGAGAACATGTGCGGCGTGACGACGTCGGGCGTGCTCAGCTGGATCCGCTTGCGGAGCGTTTCGACGTCGACGTGGTCGGCGAACGCCCCCAGCGCGGCGGCGACCTTACGGGCGCTGTCGGCCCGGAGCTGCCCGGTCAGTCCTTCGAGCCGGTGCAGCGTCGTGTAGGTGTCCGCCGTGACCGCGATGACCGGGAGGCCGGACGGCTCGAGCAGTTTGAGGCTCCGCTCGTCCGGCACGTGGCCCACCGTGAGCACTATTCCGGCTGGTGTCGGCAGGTCGGGGCTGACCGCGGCGGCGGCGACTCCCACAGCCAGGTCGATGCGGTCGCCGGACGAGACGAGCAGCGTGCCGTCCTTCAGCAGCGGCAGCACGGTCTGCAGGTAGGCGGAGCCCGCCAGGTACGAGTCGACCTCGCGCTGCAGGGCCGGGCCGTCGCCGCTGAGCAGCGTCCCGTCCAGCGCGGCGACGACCTCGGCCACCGTGAGCGCGGCCAGCACCGGCAGGTCGGGCACGACGTAGACCGGCGCTTCAGCGAGGGCCGCGTGCCTTTCGTCCGCTCGGTTCACGATGGTGGCCAGCACCTCGCAGCCGTGCGTCTTGAGCACGGTGGAGCCCTCGCGGAGTGCGGTGGTGACCGCTTCGGGCGAGCGGCCGTGTCCGGACAGCACCTGGATCACCGGCGCGCCGAGGTTCGCGGCCAGCTCGGCGTTGAGATCGAACTCCACAGCCGGGGAAGGGCCGGTGAAGTCGGTGCCCACGCACAGCACGAAGTCGTAGCGCTCCCGGAGCCGGGCGGCGTGGTCGACGATCGCTTCGATCAGCTTCTGCGGGCCGCCCGTCTCGATCAGGTCTGCAGCGGACGAGTACGTGAACGCGACGGCGTCTTCCTCGGGGATGTCGAGCTCGTAGCGCTGGCGTGCGAGCTCGACGATCGGGTCGGGTCGGTTGTGGTCCGGCACGACCGGCCGGAAGACCGCGAGCTTCTCGACGTCGGCCGCGAGGAGGTCGAGCAGGCCGAGCGCTACCGCCGACTTGCCCGACCGCGGCTCCATCGACGTGAGATAGAGGATATCGGACATCGTGGCCCTCCCCGCTCGACTTGCTCGCAGCTTACGGAGCAGGGTGGGTGGAGGCCGAGCCACCCCAGGTGAACTCTTGGGTCAAGCGGTATTTCTTTCGGCGTAACCGCTTTCAGCAAAATTGCTGAGAGCGAACATTTGTGTTCTCAACGTTTGTCGGCGCTTAGCGTCGGGCGCATGGTGAATTCGCGAATTTCTCGGCGGGCGGTCGACACCGTTCCGTATTGGTCATCCGTGCCGGTCGTGCGTGCTTCGATGCCGGTTTCGTCCGTGCCGGTTCCGGGTGGGGGAGGGCTGGACGAGCAGGTTTATGCGCGGCTGCTGCGCGATCGGATCGTTTTTCTCGGGAGCGAGGTGAACGACACGGTGGCGAATGCGCTGTGTGCCCAGCTCTTGTTGCTGAACGCCGAAGATCCGACGCGCGACATCTGGCTCTACATCAATTCGCCGGGTGGCTCGGTCACCGCGGGAATGGGTATTTACGACACGATGCAGTGGGTCAGTAATGACGTCTGCACGGTGGCGCTGGGCTTCGCCGCGTCGATGGGACAGTTCCTGCTCTGTGCCGGTACGCGCGGCAAGCGGTACGCGCTGCCGCACTCGCGGATCGTCATGCACCAGCCGCACGGTGGGTTCGGTGGCACGGAGACCGAGATCCGGATCCAGGCCGAGCAGATGCTGCACACCAAGAAGACGATGGCGGAGCTGATCGCGCAGCACACGGGTCAGCCGTTGGAGCGGATCGAGGAGGACTCCGACCGGGATCGCTGGTTCACCGCGTCGGAGGCGCAGGAGTACGGGTTCGTGGACCAGGTGGTCCGGACGCTGAGCCCGGCGCAGGTGTTGGGCTGACGCGGCGCGGCTTTTTTCGAGCTTCCGACGGGTTTTCGGGCCTTCGACGGGTTTTCGGGCCTTCGGCCGGCGGGTTTGGGGCCGGGAACCTGTCGTAGGCCCGGTTTGTCGTTGGCGTCGCCCGCCCGGCGGGCGACGCCCGAGCGAGTCCGGGGCTACGCGGCGGTGTCTGGGCGGCGGGGGGCGCCGGTGGTGTGGCAGCGCGTGCCGGACGGTCGATGAACCGCGGCGTGCTGGGTCGCGGCGTCGGCCAGCAGGCGGATCCGGAGCAGGTCGAGCGCGCGGTTGACCGCGGCTCCGGCCTGGTCGGGAAGGGGCGGGGTCATGGGCAAAATTCTACGTCCTGTAGACGAAATAATCCACGAACTGAAATGTGGCTCGGGCGTCCCCTGTGCAGTGTTGTGACTCCACGCGCCGGTGGCAACGACACGGGGCGCATTTCTCCGGAAGTGAATTACGTGAACGCGTCTACCCCGGCGCATTTCAGGACATCGGCGAGGTCTGTACGCAAGCAGTGAACTCTGGTTCACTACTTGCGTGCCGTACCGCCAGCCTCCGCGGGTAGCGCACCGCCGCGCGGCGGTGCGCGAACGACTCGTGTCCGAAGCGACGCGCATCATCGCGTCGCAGGGCTGGTCCGGCGCCACGGTGGCCGCGGTGGCCGCGGCGTCGGAGATCTCGACCGGCGCCGTCTACCAGCACTTCCCGAACAAAGGTGCGCTCGCCGCCGAAGTGTTCCGGCGGGCCACCCAGCGCGAACTCCAGGTGCTCGCGACAGTGCTCACCGCTGCCTCGCCGGAGTCCACAGCGGACCGGCTGGCGCAGGGCGTCGGACTCTTCGCGCAGCGGGCCATCCTTGGCCGGCAACTGGCCTACGCGCTGATCGCGGAACCCGCCGAGCAGCCGGTGCTGATCGAGCGGCTGACCTACCGGCGGCGGTACAACGAGGTGTTCGCGACGCTGATCGCCGAGGGTGTCCGCAAAGGCGAGATGGTGCCGCAGGACGCCGCCGTCACCGCCGCCGCGCTCACCGGCGGCGTCGCCGAAGTTCTGATCGGCCAGCTCTCCGGGCCGGCCGACCGTTCACTGGTACCGGAGCTCACCGCGTTGGCGCTCCGCTGTGCCGGAGTGCTCGTCCTGGAGGCGACATGACAGATTTCTTGGTCTCCCCTGCGACGCACGAGGTCAGCAATCAGCCGCCGCCGCTGGTCGGCCACGACGTCGCGGACGACGCGGCGCTGCTCGCGGGTGTGGTGCGCGAGGGCGCCTCCTGGTACCTCCCGGAGCTGCACGAGCTCGGGCAGTGGGCCGGCACCGCGGAGGCGCAGACGTGGGCCGACGAAGCGAACCGGAACGAGCCCGTGCTGCGCACCCACGACCGGTACGGCAATCGCATCGACGAGGTGGACTTCCACCCGTCCTGGCACCGGCTGATGGAGGTGTCGGTCGGCGCCGGGCTCGGAGCGACGCCGTGGGCCGACGACCGGTCCGGGGCGCACGTCGCCCGCGCCGCCGGGGTGTTCGTCGCCGGCCAGGTGGAGGCTGGGCACCTGTGCCCACTGGTGATGACCTACGCGGCGGTGCCCGCACTGCGTGCGACGCCGTCGCTGGCCGACGTGTACGAGCCGCTGCTGACCAGCCGGGTCTACGACTTCGGGCTGCGGGTTCCGACGACCAAGCGCGGGCTGCTGGCCGGCATGGGGATGACCGAGAAGCAGGGCGGTTCCGACGTCCGGTCGAACACGACGGTGGCCAAGGACGCCGGCGACGGCACCTGGCGCCTGCGCGGGCACAAGTGGTTCACCAGCGCACCGATGAACGACGTCTTCCTGGTGCTGGCTCAGGCGCCCGGTGGGCTGTCGTGCTTCCTGGTGCCACGGGTGCTGCCCGACGGGACCCGGAACACGTTCCGCATCCAGCGGCTCAAGGACAAGCTCGGCAACCGCAGCAACGCCAGCTCCGAGCCGGAATTCGACGACACCGTGGCGTGGCTGGTCGGCCCGGAGGGGCGCGGAGTCCGGACGATCATCGAGATGGTGTCGCTGACCCGGCTCGACAACGTCATCGGCTCGGCGGCGGGCATGCGTGCGGCGCTCGTGCAGGCCGTGCACCACACGCGGTACCGGTCGGCCTTCGGCCGGCTGCTGATCGACCAGCCGCTGATGGGCAACGTGCTCGCGGACCTCGCGTTGGAGTCGGAAGCCGCGACGACGCTCGCGCTGCGCCTGGCCGGGGCGGTGGACCGGGCTCAGCTCGGGAACGACCAGGAGAAGGCGTTCGGGCGGTTGGCCACCGCGATCGGCAAGTACTGGGTGTGCAAGCGGCAGCCCGCGTTCGTCGCGGAGGCGCTGGAATGCCTCGGCGGCAACGGGTACGTCGAGGACAGCGGGATGCCGCGGCTCTACCGCGAGGCGCCGCTGAACGGCATCTGGGAGGGGTCGGGCAACGTCAACGCGCTCGACGTGTTGCGGGCGCTCGGGCGGTCGCCGGAGGCGTTCGCCGCGTACGCCGAGGAGGTCGAGCAGTCGCTCGGAGCCGACAGCCGGCTGGACGCGGCGTGGGCCGCGCTCCGTGGGGAGCTCGCCGACACGCACGAGTGGGAGTACCGGGCCCGCCGGCTGGTCGAGCGGTTCGCGCTGGTGCTGCAGGGTGCGTTGCTCGTCCGGCACGCGCCGGAGGAGGTGGCGAGCGCGTTCTGCGGGTCGCGGCTCGGGGGCGAGAGCGGGTACGCGTTCGGCACGCTGCCGCGGGGTACGCCGATCGAGTCCCTTCTGGAGCGCGCCGCACCAGCGACGTAGCCGTCGAATCTGACTTATCACCCACATGTGACGCCCCGGAAACAGTGGCCCCGCAGGCTTGTTCCGACCGCAAGCGTCGCGGAGGTGAAGTGCGTGGGGAGTGGCGGGGCCGACCGGCCGCTGACATCGCCTGCGCAGGCGTCCGTGGCGGAGCCTTCGGCGATCCAGCTCCTGACGCCTTCCGTCGTGCAGGCCGCGCTCGTGGGCGGGGCGGTGGTCGCCATTCGTCCGGCTCGGCCGCGCGATGCCCCTGCGGTCGCCGAGCTGCACCGGCGGGCGGCGCCGTCATCGCTGCGTGACCGGTACCCGGGGACGCCACCCCCGGCGTTGACGGATCCGGAGCAGTGCCTGGCAGCGGTGCCCGGGAGCTGCACGTTGGTGGCGTTCCACGGGTTCCGGCTGGTCGGGGTCGCGCAGATCACGGGGCACGTGCCCGTTGCGGACTTCGGCGTGCTCGTGCGGGAGGACCATCGACGCCGGGGTCTCGGCGCCATCCTCGCGAAGCACGCGCTGCACGTCGCGCACGAGTTGGGGCATCGTGAGGCGGTGTCGTTCGGGAGCCCGGACAACCGTGCGCTCCGGGCGATGTTGCATCGGCTCGGCCTCGAGGGGCGGACTCGGTACACCGGGGACCTCCTGGTTACCCGTATCTCTCTGCCGTACGAACCCGACCCGGCTCCTTCGGGGCCCGGCCCCGACCCGGCCGTTCGCCTGCCCGACCCGGTCACCCACCGCCACCCCATAGCCAGCGCCTGACCCCCACCTCGTGGGCTCGAATGTTCGGCCCAGTGGTCCGGCCGACGGGGGCTCGAATGCTCGGCCCGGTGGTCCGGCCGACGGGGGCGCGTCGGCCGGACCGGTCGGCCCGTCCGTGGGGCCAGTCTTGGACCGGGCCGACGTTGTCAGGCCGGAACCGGCGAGGCTCCACGCCGGCGGGCCGACGACCGCGTCGCGCTCGGGGCCCGCCCCGACGAGTCGTGGTCTCCTGCGCCCGAGGCGGCCCCTTCCGACCCGCCGCCTTGACCGTCCGCGGCCCGCTCGCGTGCTCCACCCTCCTCAGTCGCCTGCCCAGCGCCACCCATCGGCGCTCGGTCCGAGCCTCCTGCCGCAGCGCCACGGCCCCTGCCTTCAGCACCGGCGTCGCCGCCCGCGCCACTCCCGGTTGCCGCGCTGTCCGTCGCGCCCGTCGTGCCCGCGGCGCTTGCGGGGGCTGTCGTGCCCCAGGTGGCGCCGTTGGTTCGGGGTGCGGCTTCGGCGGGGGTGTTCTGGGTTGGGTGGGGGGTGGGGCCGGTCGGGCGGACGGGGGAGGCGTTGGCGAAGGCGTCGCCGGCTGCGCCGATGTCCGTGTCGTCGAGCGAGCCGTCCTCGGGCGTGGCGATCTGCGGAGCGCCGTTGCCGGCGCCGCCGATGATGTGCGCATCGATCGCGCTGCCCGTCGGCAGACCGTCGGGACCGAGCTCGTCGACGGTGGTCGCCCGCTGCGACGAGATCCGCGTGAACTCTCCTCGTCCGCGGTTGAAGTCGAAGCCGATGGCGGTGGCTTCGAGCTCGTACGAAGCCCGCCGGGATTCGGCCACCTCGTACGTGCGGGTGAAGAGGCGCCCGGTGACGATCACCGGATCACCCTTGACCACGCACGCGGCCGTGTTGTCGGACAGCGTGCGCCAGCACGTCACCTTGAGGAAGAGCGATTCGCCGTCGGCCCAGCGGTTGGTGACTCGGTCGAAACGCCGGGCGGTGGATGCGACCCGGAACGACGTCACGCTCACGCCCGAGTCGAGAACTCGTCGGACCGGCAAGTCGACGACGTTTCCCACGATGGTGGTGATCGTCTCGTTCATCTGAAGATCCCTGCTTCCGCGAATGGTCTGCCCGGACACCCGGGCGCGGTCTCACCGTCCCCGCGTCACCCGCCCCCGGTCAGCGCCCCTGCCCGTTCCTGGGGATAACCCAGGCCCCTGTGCACACCCGCCCCCAGCCACCAACCGTGCTACCTACCCCCGCCGGCCCACCCGCGCCCGGCTGCGCCCGCGCCCGCGCGCCCGGCTGCGCCCGCGCCCGCGCCAGGCTGCGTCCGCGCCCGCGCCCGCGCTGCGTCCGCGCCCGCGCCCGCGCCCGCGCCCGCGCCAGGCTGCGTCCGCGCCCGCGCCCGCGGCGTCCGCGCCCGCGCCAGGCTGCGCCCGCGCCAGGCTGCGCCCGCGCCCGGCTGCGCCCGCGGCTGCGCCCGCGCCCGGCTGCGCCCGCGGCTGCGCCCGCGCCCGGCTGCGTCCGCGCCCGGCCCGCCCCGCGCCCGGCTGCGTCCGCGCCTGCGCCCGGCTGCGCCAGCGCCTGCGCGCCGCGTGGCCGCCTGTGCGCGCCGGGCGCGGCTATCTGCGCGCGCCATGCATACCCCCAGCAACCGGAGGGTGGGTGGGCAACCAGGTACCGGTCGGCGGGACGTCTCGGGCGCGGCCGACGGCGGGCGGGGGCGGAAGGGAGCGGCCCTGGCCATGCAGGCGTCGATCTCGGAATTTAGGCTCTGGCAGTGCTTGCGCCGTCCCGTACCGACCTACTCGCCACCGCCACTGGCCTTGCTCTGGGAGCGCTGCTCGATCACGTCGTGCCTGATCCGAGGCGGGGGCATCCGGTCGCGGTGTTCGGGAGGTTCGCGGGGGCGCTCGAGCGGCGGCTGTACGCGCCGAGCCGTTCGCGTGGTGCGTTGTACACCGCGTTGGCGGTGGGGGTTCCGGTCGCGGCGAGTGTTGCGGTCGATCGGGTGACGCGGGGGCGGCCTGTGCTCCGGGCTGCGGTGACGGGGGTCAGTGCCTGGGCGGTGGTCGGTGGGGCGTCGCTGCGGCGGGAGGCGGCTGCGATGGATCGGCTGCTCGCCGCAGAGGATCTGCCCGGGGCTCGGGAGCGCCTGTCGCATCTCTGCGGGCGTGATCCGGCTGGGCTGGAGGCGCCGGCGGTGGCGCGGGCCGTGGTCGAGTCGGTGGCGGAGAACACCGCGGATGCTGTTGTGGCTCCGTTTTTTTGGGGGGCGGTGGCTGGTCTGCCGGGATTGGTCGGGTATCGGGCGGCTAATACGTTGGACGCGATGGTGGGGCATCGTTCGTCTCGATACGACCGGTTCGGGTGGGCGTCTGCGCGGTTCGACGATCTGCTGAACCTGGTGCCTTCGCGGCTGACTGCGCTGCTCACGGTTGGTGCGGCGCCTGCGGTGCGGCGGAACTCTGCCGCTGACGCCTGGCGGACTTGGCGGCGGGATGGCAGTGCGCATCCGAGTCCGAATGCTGGTCAGTGCGAAGCCGCTGCTGCGGGGGCGTTGGGGATTCGGCTCGGTGGGCGCAACGTCTATGGGGGGACTGTCGACGAGCGTCCGGTTCTCGGTGACGGGCGTGCCGCGCAGGTGTCCGATATTGCACCTGCTGCTCGATTGTCTCTTCTGGTGGGGGCGGGTGCGGCTGCTCTGGGCGCGGCGGCGCTCGCGCTCCGCGCGGCAGGGACGGCGCCCCGGCGCGCGGCAGCCACGGCGCCCCGGCGCGCGGCGACGGCGCTTCAGCGCGCGGCCACCGCGCCTCGCCGCGCGGTCGCAGCCCGGCGTGCGCCCGTCTTCCGGTCCGCCGCGACAAGGCTTGGCCGGGGTGCCGCGTGAAGGGTGCGCTCCTCGTCGCCGGCGCGACGTCCGACGCCGGCAAGAGTCTCCTCACCGCCGGCATCTGCCGCTGGCTAGCCCAACATGGCATCCGCGTAGCGCCTTTCAAAGCGCAGAACATGAGCAACAACGCGGTCGTCACCCCCGACGGCGGCGAAATCGGTCGTGCGCAGGCGCTGCAGGCCGAAGCGTGCGGTCTCGAGCCGAGCGTCAGGTTCAACCCGGTGCTGCTCAAACCGGGCAGCGACCGCAAATCGCACCTCGTCGTGCAGGGCCGCGCCGCCGGCGAGGTCAGCGCGATGTCCTATCGCGAGGTCAAGCCCAGGCTCCACGGCCTCGTTCTCGACGCCCTCGAAGACCTTCGCCGCGACTTCGACGTCGTTATTTGTGAGGGCGCGGGCAGTCCGACCGAAATCAATCTCCGTGCCACCGACATCGCCAACATGGGCCTCGCCCGCCCAGCGAAGCTTCCCACGATCGTCGTGGGTGATATCGACCGCGGCGGGGTGTTCGCGTCGCTCTTCGGCACGCTGGCTCTGCTCGACGCCGAGGACCAGAAGCTCATCAGTGGGTTCGTCATCAACAAGTTCCGCGGTGACGCGCGGCTGCTCGAGCCGGGGATCGAGCAGCTCGTTGCGCTTACCGGGCGGCCGGTGCTGGGGACGCTTCCGTTCGTCGAGGGGCTCTGGCTCGACGCCGAGGACTCCCTGTCGTACAGCCCCGATGGCGTTATCGGGCGCGGAGCGCCACCGATCGGTACGACCTGGCTACGTATTGCCGTGCCCCGACTGCCTCGAATGTCCAACGTCACGGACCTCGACGCGCTCGCGGCTGAGCCCGGGGTGCAGGTGCGCCTCGTACGGCATCCCGCGGCACTGGCCGATGCGGACCTCGTCGTGATCCCCGGCACCCGCGAAACCGTTGACGACCTGGCCTGGCTCCGCCGCACCGGCCTCGCCGACGCGATCCTCGCCCACCACGCTGCCGGTCGCCCGGTCGTCGGCATCTGCGGGGGGTTCCAGATGCTGGCACGGACCATTGCGGACGACGTCGAAAGCAAGCAGGGGACAGTCGACGGCCTGGGGCTGGCGCCGGTCGAAATCACCTTCGCGTCGGACAAGACACTCGGACGGCCGACCGGCACGTACGCAGGCAATCCGGTGAACGGCTACGAAATCCACCACGGTCAGGTGAGTGGGCGTGCACCGGACGTCCCGACCTGGATCACGACCAGCTCCGGAGCGGTCGAGGGGGTCCGGTATTCCGACGGCCCCGGCGTGGTCTACGGCACTCACTGGCACGGGGCGCTGGAGTCCGACGGCTTCCGCAGGTCCCTGCTGGCCGAGGTATCCGACCAACGCTCGTTGGTGGGGTTCGTCGTTCCACCCGACACTGCATACGTGCAGGTCAGAGCCCAGGCTTTGGACGCTCTGGCTAGTCTCGTCGAGCGACACCTGGACACGAACGCACTGATCAGACTGATCGACGAGGGCGCCCCAGCCGGGCAGCCATTCATTTTGCCGGGAGCACCATGAGCATCGCGAGTGTGGCAGGCTGCGAAAGCGGCCTTTAGCGGATCAGGTCGCCGGGTAACGACCCGAACACAGATGTCCGGGGCTACCAGCGGTCTTCCGGCGAACTTCGTCCGGAGGCTCCACAACCCCGGATGCGGTACGGCGCGACGACTGACCCGGGCAGATCGTCGGTGTCGAACCGATGTAGGAGGTTAGGACTTCATGCCGCTCTTCGAGGTCGGGCCCGACGGCCTGGTCCCGCTTCAGCGACTGGACCAAGCGGTCGGAGACTTCGACCGGCAGATCGAGGACGCGTTATGGCGTGACCCTGATCCCGTCTACGGCAGCCGATTACTCCGCATCCAGCAGCGTCCCACGCTCAGCGCAGGCGGCCACCCGACGCTGATCGCCGTGGACAACGAGGGTCGCCTCGTTGTTATACACGCACGGCAGCGCATTGACCGCAACGAGTTAGCGGAGTGTCTCGAGTATTTCGGTTGGGCGCGTGCGGCCAGCCTGGAGGAACTCGCGGCGCTCTACTGGCGCGGCGAGGACATCTTCTGGAACGACTGGAAGCGGTTCTCCGAAGAAGAAGGCATCACCAAGCTCGCGGGTAACCCGAAGCTCGTGCTGGTCGCCGGTGAGTTGGCCGACCGTACGACCGCCACGTTCCAGCTGCTGGTGGAGAACGGTCTTCCGCTGACCGTTTCCACGCTCGGTGTCTGGCGCTCCTCCGTTGGCACGCTTCTGCTCGATATCGGTGACCACGGGCACGGCTTCGGTCGTGCGTCCGGTTTCGGTCGCCTCGATTCCGACGCTGATCTGGGCGACGCCACGCAGAGCCGGCCGTACTCGTCTGTGCCGTTCCCGGCAGGGATGGGCGGATCGGCGCCGTTGTCGGTGGCCGCGAGTGGCCCGGACGCGCCGTCTGGTCCGAAGCCGCCCGTGACCGCACCGGCCGCGAGCTTCCTCGATGCCCCCAGCCCTCTTTCCCGACCCGCGGCGACCCCACTCGACGGCCCGAGCCCCCTTTCTTCGCCCGCTCGCCCCCTCGATTCGCCGCCTGCGAGCCCTGCTGCGCGCGAGGGGGCGAGTGCGCTTTCGACGCCGGCCGGTCCTGGGTCGCTCGACGGCCCGGGCCCGCTCGATGGGCCCAGCGTTCTCGACGGGCCCGGTCCGCTGTCCCAGCTCGCCGCGGGTGCGCCGGGGTCTGGTGGACCGAAAGGGGCGTCCGAAGCCGGCGTTGCGCCGGCGACGGCAAGCCCGACCACCCCGCCGGGACCGCGTCCCCCTGCGTCGTCGCCCGAGCCGTTCGGGTCCTCGACGCCGTCCGCTGACGATCAGAGCGTGACCACGTCGCCGCGCGGTGGCCGCGCGGCCCGGCGAATCGGCGCGGAGCCGGTGAGTCCCGCCCGCGGTCTGACCGTGGTCGGAACCGAAGACCCCACCCCGAGCCGCACCGACGGCCCGCCCCGTGGTGACTCTCCGGGCCGCGGCGACCGCCCGCTTGGTGGCGACGCCGCAGCTCATTCCGGCGCTCCCGAGAGTGCCGACGTCTTCGGCCACGGCGCAGGCTCGGACCGCCTCGACGCGCCTGGTCGCGGCGACGGTCCGGGTCGTCCCGAGGTGCTCGGTCGTGGTGACGGCGCCGGTCGTGATGGCGTGCCCGGTCGTCCTGATGGGCCTGGTCGCGGTGATGGTCCGGGTCGCCCGGAGGTGCTCGGTCGCGGTGATGGTCCGGGTCGCCCGGATGGGGCCGGGCTCGGCGACGGGCCTGGTCGCGGCGACGGTCCCGTGCGGGGTGACGCCCCTGGCCGTGGTGACCTTGCTGGCCGTGGGGACGGGCCGGGGCGGCCGGTTTCGCCGGCGGCTGGGTTGAGCGTTGTGCCGAGTGACGGTGACCAGCGCCCGGAGCCCGGGCGGTCCGAGCCGGGGCGGTCGGATGGATCCGAGCCGGGCCGGCTCGGTGCGGCGTCGCGATTCGACGGACCCCGACGACCCGACGGGGCGGCTCGCACCGACGGCGCGCCCGATCGACCCGAACCTCAGCGCGGCAACCCCGACGCGCCGGTGGTGCGTCGGCTCGGCCCGCCGACGTCGCACGCCGCCGCGGACGACGACCCGATCGATCGGACCGCCGAGATCCGTCCGATCGACCCGCTGAACGACCCGATCTCCACGCTGACCGGTGGGCTCGACGAGGACCCGTTCGGGTCGCAGTCGTCGGGCGGTCGGCACGGGCAGCAGTTCACGCCGGAGGCGCCGAGCGAGGCAGGTGTGCGCCTCGGCCAGCCGCGGCGCCCGATGCCGTCGGGGAGCGAGCATGACCGGGGTGCACGCCCCGGTCCCGAGAAGCCGCGGCGTGGTCCGTACCCGGTGAGCGGGCCGATCCCGCCGAGCGGGCCCTCGAACTCCGGTCCGGGGCGCCCGGAACAGGACGCGCCTGCTGCGCGCCTGGGCAGTCACGCCGGTGACGCGGGTCCGGGGCGCAACGAGCCTCCGGGCCCGGCCGGTCCCCCGCCCACCACGGTGCTCGGCGGACCCCCCGAGTTCGGTCCGCCCCCCGGCGCCCGCCAGCCCGGTGCCCAGCCGGACGGCCGTGAGCCGAGCCCGCTGTCGAGCGGCCGCGAGCCCGGTCCGCTGTCCGGAGGCCGTGAGCCTGGTCCGTTGTCGGGTGGGCGTGAGCCCGGTCTGCTGTCGGGTGGCCCGGAGTTGGGCGCCCGTGACGGTGGGTCCCGCGAGCCGGGTCTTCGGGAAATGGGTGGCCGCGGTGGCCGCGAGCCCGGGCCGCGTGATGGTGGTGCCCGGGAGCCGGGTTTCCGCGAGCAGGGTGGTCGAGAGCCCGCTGGTCGTGAGTTCGGTGGGCGTGAGCCGGGGCGGCGGGAGCCGATCGGGCCCGAGTTGGTTCCGGGACCCCGTGATCCGGGTCCGAGCGAGGCGGACGGCCGTGAGCAGGGTCCGGCTTCGCGCGAGTCCGGGCCTCGCGACGGTGGTGGTCGTGAGCCGCGCCTTCGTGAGGTGGGCGGTCGCGACGGCCGTGACCCCGGGTTACGCGAGGCCAGCGCGCGGGACGGCGGGCCCCGTGATGGTGATCCGCGTGATGGTGGTCTGCGTGACGGTGGCTCCCGTGACGGCGGGCCCCGTGACGGTGGGGCCCGTGACGGTGGTCCGCGAGATGGTGGGGTCCGTGATGGTGGGCTCCGTGAGCCCGGGGCGCGTGAGTTCGGGGCGCGTGAGTTCGGCGGGCGTGGGCCGGGCGGTGACGAACAGGGTCCTCGGGATCCGTTCGGTCGGGAGCAGGGGCTGCGTGAGGTCGGGCGTGACGACGCAGGGCGTCGTGGGCCGGGTGGTGAGCCGGGGCCTCGGCCCGATCAGTTCCGGCAGTTCCCGGACGAGTTCTCCGAGGGCGGCCGTCCCGGCCGGGGTCGTGACCCGCGTGAACAGGGCGACCAGCCGCCGGCGTCGGACCCTCGGTTCGGCCGCGACGTGCTGGCGTTCGAGCGTCCGACGGGGGAGTTGCCCGGGCTGGGTGGGCCGGTCAGTGCCCCGCCGGTGAGCCCGCGCTCCGGCCCGCCGTTGCAGCGTCCGCCGTACGACGACGAGGACGACACCAGCGAGATTCCGGTGGCTCGGTCGCCGCGGCCTGGGCGTCCGGGTAACTCCGGACGGGTGAGCGCGACCGGCACCCACCCGGTGCCGTCGTTCCCGCCGAACGAACCGTCTTTCGGTGTGCCTTCGGACCGGCCGTTCGGGGCGGTCGGAGGCCCGGGTGGACCTGGTCCTGACGGCCCCGGCGCCAATGGCTTCGGTCGTCCCGGCCCGGACGGCCCGGATGGTCCTCCGTTCGGTCGCACCGGCCCGGGTGCGGACGGTCCCGGTACGAACGGGTTCGGTCGCTCGGGCCCCGGACCCGACGGTCCTTCGTTCGGCCGTGGCGGGCCGGGTGCCGACGGCCCTGACGGGCCTGCTTTCGGTCGTCCTGGTCCTGATGGACCGCCCTTCCGTCGCGGCCCGGGTAGCGACGGTCCGGATGGTCCTCCGTTCGGTCGTGTCGGGCCCGGTGCCGAGGGCCCCAACGGGTTCGGGCCTTCCGGGCCTGGACCGCTGGGTGTCGTGCCTGGTTCGCACTCGAGCGGGCCGATTCCGCGGCCGGCCGATTTCGGGGGACCGAACGGGTCCAGCGGGCCGATTCCGCGGCCTGCTGACTTCGGTGGGCCGAACGGGATGGGCGGTCCGCCGCCGCGTCCGAGTGAGATCGGTGGCCCGCAGGATCCGGATGCGCCGTTCCGTCGTCCGGATGGGTTCGGCGGCAGTGAGTGGGAAGTTCCGCCGCCGCCGCCGAGCGACTGGGATCGCGACGATCGCCGCCGGGGCTTCGACGACCGTCCTGGAGGGGCGACGTCCGGAGGGTCCGCGTTCGGTGGCCCGCCTGCCGGCGGCCCCGGCCCTGACGGGCCGTTCTTCGGCGGCTCCGGTACTGACGGACCCTTTGATCGCCCCGGTCCTGACAGCCCGTTCTTCGGCGGTCCTGGTCCCGATAGCCCGTTCGATCGTCCTGGTCCGGACGGTCCGTTCGATCGTCCTGGTTCGGACGGTCCGTTCGGTGGTCCGCGGCCCGATCGTCAATTCGGTGGGCCTCGGCCCGAGGGGTCGTTCGGCGGTCCCAGGTCGGATGGACCGTTCGGCGGTCCGCAGGGTGGTCCGCCCGTTTCGGGCGGACCCGCGTTCGGTGGCCCGCCCGCCGGTGGCCCGCCCGCCGGTGGCCCGCGAGCCGACGGCCCCGTGTTCGGTAGCCCTCGTCCCGGTGGTCCAGGGCCTGATGGTCCCGTGTTCGGTGGGTCCGGACCGGACGGTCCTCCGTTCGGTGGTTCGGGATCCGATGGCCCCGCATTCGGTGGTCCGCGGCAGGACGGTCCGTTCGGTGGGCGGCCGGTGTCCGGTGGGCCCGCGTTCGGCGGTGCGCCACGGCCCGACGGTCCGTTCGGTGGTCCGCCTGCTGGTGGGCCCGGTTCGGAGGGGCCCGCGTTCGGTGGTCCGCCCCCGGGTGGTCCCGTCTTCGGCGGTCCGCCGAATGGTGGTCCGCCCAACGGTGGCCCGCCCAACGGTGGCCCGCCCAACGGTGGCCCGCCCAACGGTGGCCCGCCCAACGGTGGCCCGCCCAACGGCGGTCCTGTCGCAGGCGGCTCGATCTTCGGCGGCCCGCCCGTCGGTGGGCCGGGCTCCGACGGCCCTCCGTTCGGACGCCCGGGCCCTGACGGTCCTTCGTTCGGCGGCCCCGGATCTGACGGCCCTCCGTTCGGACGCCCGGGCACTGACGGTCCTCCGTTCGGACGCCCCGGACCTGACGGTCCTCCGTTCGGACGCCCCGGACCTGACGGTCCTCCGTACAGCGGCCCCGGACCTGACGGTCCTCCGTACAGCGGCCCCGACGGGCCCCCCTTCGGTGGGCCCGGTCCGGACGGTCCGTTCGGTGGTCCGCCCGCCGGTGGACCGGGCGGCCCCGGTCAGTACGGTGGCCCTCCGTCAGCCGGCGGCTGGCCCGGTACTCCGGAATGGCCGGTAGGCCCCAACGGCGGCGAAGGCCGCGATCCCCGCGACCGCGATCCCCGCGACCGCGATCCCCGCGACCGCGATCCCCGCGATCAGAACCCCCGCAACCGCGACCCCCGCGAAAACCGAAACCGCGACGACTGGGACGCCGACGACCAGCCAACCGCCCTCCGCAGCGGCCCAACCCTCGTCTGGGACGCCCGCACCCAGGGCGAAATGCTGCACGAGAACGGCAACAGCGGCCGCTGATCCGCAGCCGAGGGGCGCTCACCCGTGAAAAGGTGAGCGCCCCTTCACGCGTGCAACCGATCCCGGAACAACTGCAGCACCTTCTCCAACGCCTCTCGCGTCGGATGCCCGGGCTCGTCCACGAGGTGCTCGGTCAGCACCGAGTGAGCCCGCCGCCCCGCTGGCACCGTCGACGACGGAATCTCCACCCCCACGAACCCGTCACCCAACTCCCGCCGCAGCCGATCGAACCGCTCCGGCGGCGAGAGCGCGTCCTCGGTGAACCGCAATCCGAGCACACACAGCCCTTCGTCGGCGCAACGCTCCTTCACCCGGGCCAGCGACGCGGTGTCCAGCCCGACGTCGGACTTCCGCGCCGCCCCGACCGGGAACGGCAGCGACGGCTGGGACAGCACCGGCGCGATCATCCGCCGGTCGACGGCCATCGCCAGCGCGAACCCACCGGTGAAACACATCCCGACCGCGCCGACGCCGGGCCCGCCGCACTCCTCGTGCGCCTGCTTGGCCAGCGCCCGCAGCCACACCGTCACCGGCGACGCTTTCCGGAGCGCGAGCCGCGTGAACTCCCGGGAGACGCAGACCGGGCGGAACGCGCTGAGCGCCGCCCTCCCGTCCGGCGCCCGCCCGGGAGTGCCGAACAGCGACGGCAGATACACGGTGAGCCCGAGCGCGGACACCCGCTGCGCGAACTCGATCACCCGAGGAGTGATGCCGGGAATCTCCGCGATGACGATGACCGCGGGGCCACTACCGGCCCGATAGACCGGATGGGTCACTCCATGGTGCGTGAAGTCGAACCGATCGAACCCCTCGAGCGCCATGGAGGCAGCCTAGGGGGCATCAGCCGCCACGGCCTCCGGCTCTTCGACGACGGCGCGCTGATCGTCGTCCCGATGTGCGTAGTTCCGGGCGAAGATGCCGTATCCGACGATGAACATGACCGCGAACAGGTACCACTGGACGGCGTATGCCAAATGTGGACCTTCGTCGAGGTCGTCGGGTGTCGGCAACGCCGACAACGACGGATCCGCCGGCGACACGAGCTCGACGAACGCGTCGTAGGCGGGTTCGCCATCGGCCTTCAGCGCGTCCGGGGTGATCCGCGTGATCAGGTTCCGGCCGCTGACCTGGACGGCCCCCGTCGAACCGCTCTCCGGCTTCCGCACGCGGCCGATGATCGTCACGGTGCCGCTCGGCGCCGGCCCGACCGTCGGAACCTCCGTCGCTCCGCGGGACGACGCCTCGACCCACCCGCGCACCACCCACAGCACCGGCCCGTCGGTGGTGCGCAGCGGCGTCAGTACGTAATAGCCGAGGGTGCTGTTCAGCGTCCGGTTCCGCACCAGAACTTCATTGGCGACGTCATACTGCCCGGCTATCTTCACCTGGCTGTACTCACGCCGGGACCCCGGCGCCGACGAGGTGCTCAACGCCTGGTCGGCAGGCACGGGCGACGCGTTGCGCGCCGCCGTGATCGAGGCGTTGATCGTGCGCTTCTGGTCGAGCCGGTCGAGCTGCCAGTGCGCCAGCCGCACGCAGACCACGGCGGCCAGCACGCACAGCAGGAACGAGGCAACCCACTTCGGGCTCAGCAGGAAGCGGTACACGGCTCGACGCTACTCCGCGTCAAAGATAGGTCTCTACCCAGCGTAGAAGTTCCTCGAGATACCGTTCCCGGACCGGTGGGGCGGACAGCGCGAGGTCGTGCACACCGTTCTCGATGCGCACCAGGGTGACCTGGCGGCCCAACCGGTGTGCTCGGCTCGCGATGTGCTCGACGTCGAGCACCGCATCCGTCCGCAGGACCGAATCGTCCCAGCGCGACGACCGGAACGTGGCCGTCGAGCACGCGACGAAGACCGGCACCTCGATCGCGAGCCCGGCCTCGATCCGCCGGTGCCCGTTTCGGATCGCGCGCAGCCACCCCGCGTGGATCTGCACCCCCGACATCGGCTTCCAGGCCAGGTCGTAGTCCCACTCGCCGGAGTGGTCGCGGTGCAGGCTGCGGCCGTAGAAGTTCGACGACGGAGCCGGCATCACCTGGTAGGGGCGGAACGTGCCGAGCGGCGCGGCGAAGTAGTCGATCGCGTTGCGCAGCATCCGCGGCTGGTTCATGTCGAAGAACGGACTGTTCAGCGCGATGCCGTCGACCAGCGGCTCGGTGCGGTGGCGGTGCGCCCACAGCGGCGCGATCAGGCCGCCCGTGGAGTGGGCGTGGACCAGTACGGTCTCGTGCGAGTCCTCGCCGCGGATGATCTGGAGCGCGGCGTCCAGGTCGGCGAAGTACTCCGTCAGGCTGCGGCAGAAGTACGGAGTCTGGTGCGGACGCAGACTCCGACCGTATTTGCGCAGGTCGATGGCGTAGAAGTCGAAACCTTCGCCGACCAGACGGTCGGCGAGGTGCGTCTGGAAGAAGTAGTCGACGAAACCGTGGACGTGCAGCACCGCACGTCCGGTGGGCTGCTCCGCGCGGCGGCGGATCAGCGTCGCGACGACCTCGCCCTGGTCGTCGTGACCGAGCGGGATCGTGCGCTGCTCGTACGGCTCACCGAGGACGTCGGTGGTCCAGGCTTGCGCCTCCGTGGAGATCGCCATGGACGAAGGCTAACCGGCCAGTAGGGGAGCCCGGGAAGTCGGGCTCCACGCCCTCGAAACCGGGACGCCGGGCGTCGCAGGGTGGTGTCCGACCGAAGGAGAACGATCATGACCACCGCATACGCCGCGGCGACCGTCCGCGAGCAGAACGCCACCGCCAGTCGCACCTGGGCCGCGGTCGGCGCCGTGGCCGGCCTCGCCGGCGTCGCGAGCATCCAGACCAGCCTCACCATCGACGCCGGCTACGCCCCCGACACGATCGGAGACCCGGAGAAAGTCGTCGAGCGGCTGGCCGATCAGACGGTCGCGATCCTGGTCACCCACACGCTGACGATCATCACCGCGCTGCTGCTGGTCGTGTTCGCCGCGGGTCTCAAGCGTCGGCTGGAGGCGCAGGCCCCGGTGGGCAGCCTGCTGCCGTCGGTCGCCGCGTCGGGGCTCGGTCTGGTGTCGGTGGCCGCACTGCTGGGCAGCGGCCTGACCACGGAGTTCGTGTTCGGCGCCAACGCCCCGAAGGGTGAGTTGGTGCCGGAGTCCGGCGACTTCTACGCGCACTGGATCGCCACGATCCCGTGGCTCTGGGTCGGCGCCGGGCTCACCGGTGTCGCGGTGGCCGCTGCCGCGCTGAAGCACTCGGCCGCGCCGCGCTGGATCGGCTGGGTGGGCGTCGTCCTCGGCGGTCTGACGCTGCTCGCCGGTATCTCGCCACTGCAGTACATGGCCGGCTTCACCGGCCCGGTGTGGCTGCTGGTCACCGGACTCGGATTCTTGTTCGCCGACCGCCGTCGGTCTGATGCCCGACTGAAATAGTCGTACGTCAACTGTACGGTCATCGACCGTGACGATCCTCACTGACAGCGCTCTGGCCAGCGGCAACGCCGGCCGGAGCGCTGTCGGCACGCCGCGGGTCGCCGGCACCGTCGCCGGGCTCGCCTGGCTGCTGGCCGTCGGCTCGACGGTGCTGCTCTTCGCTGCCCGGCCGCCGGTCGACGAACTGCTCTGGTTCTTCACCGTCGACGCCACGGTGGCCGCCGTCTACGGCACGGTCGCCGGTCTGACGCTGTCCCGGCGGCGCCATCCCGTGCCGTGGCTGGTCGCGCTCATGGCGCTGGGTTGCGGTGTGTCCGCGCTCGCGATGGCGTACTCGGCGTTCGCTGCGCGATGGCCGCTGCCGGGGGTCGGGACGGCGGCGAACCTGATCAGCGTCGGCTGGGTGCCCGGCACGCTGGCGATCTTCCTGGTCGTTCCGTGGCTGGTGCGTGATCACCGGCTCGGTCCGGTCGCCCGGCTGGGCGTCACGCTCGGCGGCGCGGTGTCCGTGGCGTTGTTCGCGGTCAACGTGTCGCAGCCGGATGCTCCGGTCACGTGGCTCGTCGTCGCCGCGGTCATGCTGGGCCTGGTCGCGTCCGGGGAGGTCACCTGGCGGCGGTTACGTGGCCCGGTCGAGGAGCGGATCGGGCTCGGCTGGCTGGCCGTCGGCACCGCGATCATGGCGGTCTCGTTCGTTCCGCTGGCGTTCTACGGTCAGGTCCAGCTGCCGATCTGGTTCACGCCGGTGCTGCACCTGGTCGCGCAGGCGGTGTTCCCGGCCGCGATCCTCGTCGCAGTGCTGCGTCAGCGGATGTGGGGTCTGGATCTCGCGATCAGCCGTGCGGTGCTCGGTGGGCTGCTCACCGTCGGGCTGGTGGTTCTGTACACGGCGGTCACCGCGGTGCTCACCCGGCTGCTGCCCGGCGACGGCATCGCGCAGGTCGTGGCCGCTGCGGTCGTGGCGGTCGCGGTGCAGCCGTCCCGCCTCTGGTTGCAGAGCCACGTCCGGCGCCTGGTCTACGGCGACGCTGCCGAGCCCGAGCGGGCCGTCCGCCGCCTGGGTCGGCACCTCGGGGGTGCGCAGAGCCCCGAGGAGCTGCTGAACGGGCTGGTCGAGAGCGTCGGGCACGCGTTGCGCCTGGAGTCGGCCACGCTGGAGGTCGACGGCGTGCGTGCGGCGTCGTGGGGTTCGCCCACGGCGTCGCCGATGCTGGTGCCGCTGCTGCACCGGGGCACGGAGGTCGGTGTTCTCGGGGTCACCGTTCCGCCCGGTGAGGCGCTGGACGCTCGCGCGCTGCGCTCGCTCGGCGAACTCGTCTCCGTCGTCGCGGCGGGCGTCGTGCTCGCCCGCGCGTCCTCCGACCTGGCCGACGCCAGACAGCGGCTGACGTCGGTCAGGTTGGAGGAGCGGCGGGTCATCCGGCGGGAGCTGCACGACGGGCTCGGGCCGTCGCTGGCCGGTATCCGGCTGGGGCTGCAGGGGGCGCGCAACCTTCTGGGGAGCGACCCGGGAGCCGCTGGTACGTTGCTCGCCGCCCTGCAGGAGGAGCTCGACGGGCGCGTGGACGACGTCCGTACGCTCTCGCGGAACCTTCTGCCGCCGATCCTCGACGAGCTCGGGCTCGAACCGGCGCTGGCCGAGCTCGCGGCCCGGCACGCAGAGGGTGGGCTCGACGTTCAGGTGCGGTGCGTGGGCACCGAGGCGCTCGCCTCTCCGCTCGCCACCGCGGCGTACGGCATCGTCGTGGAGGCGGTGATGAACGTCGCGCGGCACGCGAGCGCTTCCGGTTGTTCGGTGGAGGTCGTGGCCGACGCGGAGGCCCTTCGGATCGTCGTCGAGGACGACGGCACGGGAGTCCGGCCCGGCGCCGTGCCCGGGGTCGGCACCCGCTCGATGCGCGAGCGCGCCGAAGAGCAGGGCGGCACGCTGTGCGTCGAGCCGACGGCCGCCGGCGGAACCCGCGTCGCGGCTGGCCTGCCGCTAGGCGTCGCATGACGCCTCCCACCCACGGCGCCCCCCACGCCCCGGGCCCCGCCGGCGGTGGCCCCGGTGGCTCCGGCGGCTCCGGTGGCTCCGGCGGCCCCGGCGGCCCCGGCGGCGGTGTGAGGATTCGGGTTGGGGTGGTGGATGACCATCCGGTGTTCCGACTCGGGATGGCGGCGCTGCTGAGCAGCCTCGACGGGGTCGAGGTCGTGGCGCAGGCGGCTTCGCGGGCCGAGGCGCTCGCGGTGATCGGACCGGGTGTCGACGTCGTCGTCATGGACCTGCACCTGGGCGACGACTCCGGCGTCGAGACCACCCGGGAACTGCTCCGGCGGCTACCCGACCTGAGGATCCTGGTCGTCACGATGCTCGAGGACGACGAGTCGGTGGTGGCCTCGGTGCGCGCGGGAGCCCGCGGCTACCTGCTGAAGGGCGCGACCCCCACCGAGGTCGAACGGGCCGTGCGAGCGGTCGCGAACGGCGAGGTGATCCTCGGCCCACAGGTCGCCGCTCAGGCCATCAGCTACCTGTCCGGCGCCCGCACCACCGGCCCGGTGTCGTTCCCCGAACTCACCGACCGCGAACGCGAGGTGCTCGACCTCGTGGCCCGGGGCTACGACAACACCACGATCTCCCGCCGTCTCGTCCTGAGCCCGAAGACCGTGCGCAACCACGTCGCGAACGTGTTGACGAAACTCGGGGTACCGAGCCGCGCAGAAGCGCTGCTCCTGGCCCGCGAACGTGGTCTCGGAGGCGTGTGACGCCGGTTATCGGGGTAACCCGCGGTAACCGGAGGTGCGACATGTCGGACTACTTCGCTGACCGGGCGGAGGCGGGCCGTGCGCTGGCGGTCGCCGTCGCCGAACACCTGAAGGAGCACGAGGTGCCCCTCGTGCTGGGGCTGCCGCGCGGTGGCGTCCCGATCGCGCGGACCGTGGCCGCCGCGGTCCACGGCGAGCTGGACGTCGTCGTCTCGCGCAAGATCGGGGTGCCGTGGCACCGCGAGCTCGGCGTCGGCGCCGTGACCGTCGACGGCCCCGCGCTGTTCGACGAGGGACTGCTCGGCCAGGTGGGCCTCACGTTGCAGGAACTCCAGCCTGACGTCGAGCGGGAACGAGCCGAGGCGGTGCGACGCACCGAGCGGTACCGGGGCGGTCGACCGGCGCCGGTGGTGGAGGGGCGCACGGTGGTCGTGGTGGACGACGGGCTCGCGACCGGTGCCACCGCACGGGCCGCGCTGCGGTCGTTGCGGGCGCTGCGGCCCGCGCACCTGGTGTTCGCGGCGCCGGTGTGCGCACCGCAGGCCGTGATCATCCTCGGCGTCGAGGCGGACGCCGTGGTGTGCGTGAGCGCGCCGCCGGAGTTCCGCGCGGTCGGGTACCACTACCGGGACTTTCCGCAGCTCACCGACGAAGAGGTGGAAGCGGAGCTGACCGCGGCCCGCCGTGACTCGGCCGCGTTGCGCCTTTGAGGCTGCTCACTGTCGCGCCGTGAGCGAGGAAGCGCGGGCGCCCGGACGGCGGTGACGCACGTCTCGCACCTTTGACGATGGGGACGTGGTGAGTCACAGTTACGGCGAGCGGAGGGCAGGAAGACCGGTGAGAATCCGGCGCGGTCCCGCCACTGTCACCGGGGAGCCGACCTCACTCAATGGTCACGGCCGGTAACGGCTGGAAGGCCGAGGACACGCTTCGATCCGGGAGCCAGGACACTGCGTCCGCTCCCTGCGAGCCTGCTCGCAGGCCATCGCACACGCGGGCGTGGACACCCGCGGGAAGGATCCTGGCATGCCCTCGTGCGTGATCGGCGGGTGACTCCGCCGTACCCGTTCTCCGCGGTCGTCG
This sequence comes from Cryptosporangium sp. NPDC048952, assembly GCF_043197895.1. Classification (NCBI taxonomy): domain Bacteria; kingdom Bacillati; phylum Actinomycetota; class Actinomycetes; order Cryptosporangiales; family Cryptosporangiaceae; genus Cryptosporangium; species Cryptosporangium sp. NPDC048952. The sequence goes on from NZ_JBICTY010000001.1 coordinate 1,299,592, forward strand.
GTCTGGACGACCTCCGTTTGGCGTTGACGCTCAACGCCGTTTCGCCTGCTATCGGTGGTGTGCTCGCCCGGGGCGAGAAGGGCACTGCGAAGTCGACGGTCGTCCGGGCGCTGCACGCCCTGCTCCCACCCATCACGGTGGTGACCGGCTGCCGCTTCGCCTGCGACCCGGCCGCCCCCGACCCCCAATGCCCCGACGGCCCGCATCTCCCGGCGCCCGCAGGCCCGGATGGCGTCGGCGCCTCGGCTGGAGGCGTGGCCGCCGAAACGCGCCCCGCGCGGTTGGTGGAGTTGCCGGTGGGGGCCACCGAGGATCGGCTGGTGGGGGCGCTCGATCTGGAGCGGGCGCTCACCGAGGGGGTGCGGGCGTACCAGCCCGGGTTGCTCGCGGCCGCGCACCGGGGCGTCCTGTACGTGGACGAGGTCAACCTGCTCGCCGACCACCTGGTCGACACGCTCCTCGACGCCGCCGGCATGGGCCGCGCGTACGTCGAGCGTGACGGCGTCTCGGTGCGGCACGCGGCGCGGTTCCTGCTCGTCGGCACCATGAACCCGGAGGAAGGCGAGCTGCGTCCGCAGTTGCTCGACCGCTTCGGTCTGACGGTGGAGGTCACGGCGAGCCGCCGGCCCGCCGAACGGGCCGAGGTCGTGCGGCGGCGGCTGGCCTACGAGGCCGACCCCGAAGGCTTCGCAGCCCGCTGGGCCGACGCCGACGCCGAGCTCGCCGAACGCATCGTCGAGGCGCGCGCCCGTCTGGCTGACGTCACTCTGAGCGATGCCGCCCTGCGCCGGATCACGGCCGTGTGCGCCGCGTTCGACGTGGACGGGCTCCGGGCCGACCTCGTCACCGCGCGGACGGCCGTCACGCTGGCGGCGTGGAATGGGCGGGACCACGTCACGGACGACGACATCCGGCGCGCCGCCGAACTCGCGTTGCCGCACCGGCGCCGCCGTAACCCGTTCGACGCACCCGGCCTGGACCAGGACCAGCTCGACAAAGCCCTCCAGGAAGCCGCCGACGACGACCCCGACGACGACCCGGACGGTCCCAACGGTCCCGACGACGGTCCCAACGGTCCCGACGACGGCCCCAACAGCCCCAACGGCCCCAACGGCCCCGACGGCCCCGACGACGGCACCACCGAGAGCAACACGAGCGACGGCGCCCCCGACAGCAGCACGGACAGCGGCCCCGATCGCCGCCCACCCGACACGAGCGAACCGCTCGACGGCGCGAGCCCCGCAACCGACCGCGGCCGAGCCGACGAAACCGCAGACGACAACCGGCCACGCCTCCCCAGCCCCGCACCCGAACGACCAGCGGTAAAAGCCACCGACCCCTACCGCACCAAACTCCTCACCGTTCCCGGCGTAGGCCGATCCCAGTCCGACGCCACGGGCCGCCGCTCCCTCGCCGAGTCGCGCCGCGGCCGAGTCGTCCGAGCCGCACGACCGGACGGCCCGGTGCACGACGTCCACCTGATCGCGACGTTGCTGGCAGCGGCGCCGCACCAGAAACAACGCGGACGCACCGCGGGCCTGAAGCTCGAGAAGCAGGACCTGCGGTCCGCGGTCCGCCGCGGACGGGAGAGCAACACGATCCTGTTCTGCGTCGACGCCTCCGGCTCGATGGCGGCCCGGCAACGCATGGCCGCGGTCAAGGGCGCGGTGCTGTCGTTACTGCTGGACGCCTACCAGCGCCGCGACACCGTCGGCTTGGTGACGTTCCGCAAGGACACCGCGACCCTCGCCCTGCCCCCCACCGGCAGCATCGAGGTCGCCGCCCGGCGCCTCGACGAACTCCCGACCGGCGGGAGAACCCCGCTCGCCCAGGGACTCGTCAAGTCCGCCGAAGTGATACGGCTCGAAAAACGGCGCAACCCTCACCGGCGACCCCTCCTCGTCGTGGTCACCGACGGCCGCGCCACGTACGGCAAGAACGCCAGGGAAGACGCCCGTCGCGCCGCCGCGTTCCTCGCCGCGGAACACACCGCGGCAGTCGTCGTGGACTGCGAAACCGGCCCGATCCGCCTCGGACTGGCCCAGGAACTCGCCATGAACCTCGGCGCCACCGCACTCCGCCTCGAAGAACTGAACGCCGACAACCTGGCGCACGTCGCGAGGGGAGCAGCCTGATGCCGCAGGGAAAACCGGACGTCATCCCGAACGACGGCCTCACCACCCGCCAGCGCCGCCGCCGGCCGATCCTGGCCGTCCACACCGGCCCGGGCAAGGGCAAGTCCACGGCGGCGTTCGGACTCGCGCTGCGCGCGTGGAACGCCGGCTGGCCGATCGGCGTCTTCCAGTTCGTGAAGAGCGCCAAGTGGCGGGTGGGGGAGGAGGACGCTCTTACCGCGCTCGGCGAGTACCACGCGCAGACCGGCAAGGGCGCACCCGTGACCTGGCACAAGATGGGCGAGGGCTGGTCCTGGATCCAACGTGCGGGCACCGAACAGGACCACGCGCGTGACGCCGCCGAAGGCTGGGAGCAGATCAAGCGCGACCTGGCCGCCGAAAGTTATGGCCTCTATGTCCTGGATGAGTTCACTTACCCCATGAAGTGGGGTTGGGTCGACGTCGATGATGTGGTGGAGACGCTGGGGAACCGCCCCGGCAGCCAACACGTCGTGATCACCGGCCGCAACGCCCATCCGTCCCTTCTCGAAGCCGCTGACCTGGTCACCGAGATGACCAAGGTCAAGCACCCGATGGACGCCGGGCAGAAAGGCCAGAAGGGAATCGAGTGGTGACCGTCGTCCCCCGCCTCGTCATCGCCGCTCCGGCGTCCGGCCACGGCAAGACCACCGTGGCGACCGGGCTCCTCGCCGCGTACAAGGCGCGCGGCCTGCGGGTCAGTCCGCACAAGGTCGGCCCCGACTACATCGACCCCGGCTACCACGCGCTCGCCTCCGGGCGGCCCGGCCGGAACCTGGACCCGTATCTCGTCGGCACGCATCTGATGGGGCCGTTGTTCGCGCACGGCGCCGCCGGTGCGGACCTCGCCGTCGTCGAAGGCGTCATGGGTCTGTACGACGGTGCGGTGGGCCATGGTGAGCTGGGCTCCACCGCGCAGGTCGCCGCCGCGCTGCGTGCGCCGGTCGTGCTCGTCGTGGACTCGTCCGCGCAGGGCCGGTCGGTGGCCGCGCTGGTGCACGGGTTCCGCACGTACGAGCCGAGCGTGTGGCTCGGTGGGGTGATCCTGAACCGGGTCGGGTCCGAGCGGCACGAGCAGATCCTGCGCGAGGCCTGCGAGGAGATCGGCACACCCGTGTTCGGCGCGCTGCGTCGGCGCGACGCGATCTCCACGCCCTCCCGGCATTTGGGGCTCGTACCCGTCGCGGAGCGCAGCAAGGAAGCGACCGAGGCCGTCGAGGCGATGGGTCGGATCGTCGCGGAGAGCGTCGACCTGGACCGGTTGCTGTGGCTCGCGCGGTCTGCTCCGCCGGTGTCGGCGGATCCGTGGTCGCCGACCGAGGCGGTCGGGGGTGCGGTGTCGGAGCGACCGGTGATCGCCGTTGCCGCGGGAGCGGCGTTCACTTTCGGTTACGCCGAAACCGTTGAGCTGTTGGAGGCGACCGGGGCGGTCGTCGCGCGGTTCGACCCGCTGAACGACTCGTCGTTGCCCGAGGGCACGGCCGGGCTCGTCGTTGGTGGTGGGTTCCCGGAGGTGCACGCGGAGGCTTTGAGCGCCAACGAGCCGTTGAAAAAGGCGGTACGTGATCTGGCGGCGTCCGGAGCGCCGATCGCGGCGGAGTGTGCCGGGTTGCTGTGGCTGACCAAGTCGCTGGACGGCAAGCCGATGTGTGGCGTGCTGGACGCCGAATCCGGCATGACCTCGAACCTCACGCTCGGCTACCGCAGCGCGGTCGCGATCTCGGACTCGCAGCTGTTGCCGGAAGGGACGCGCGTGCACGGGCACGTGTTCCACCGCACGCAGGTGGAGCCCCGCGCCGGCGCCCGGCCCGCGTGGCAGTGGCAGGGGCGTCCGCCGGAGGGGTTCGTGCAGGACGGCATCCACGCGTCCTACCTGCACCTGCACTGGGCCGCGCATCCGATCATCGCGCGCAGGCTCGTGGATGCTGCTTCCCGCCTGCAGCGTCGTGCGTTGCCCGCCGTCCCTACCGGTCCGTCACCCACTTTGATCGACGCTCCACGCGAACTACCGCCCGCAGCGGCCGATGCGGCTCCTACGAAGGTGGAAGTGGCCGCCGCGTCCACGTCGTCGAACGACGCACCGCCGGTGGGATCCGACGCACCGTCACCAGCGGCGACGCCGGTCGCACCCGCAACCAACGACGCACCAGCGGCTGTTGCGCCCGCGACCGGCGCTGCGCCGACCGCTGTAGCGACCAGCGACGCGGCCACGGCTGTCGCGCCGGGCGGAGCGCCTGCGGCGGCTGCCGATGCGCCCGCGGCCGACGGCGCCGTGGCCGTAGCCGACGGCGGCGCGCCTGCGACTGTGGCCGGCGGCGGTGCGCCTGCGGCTGTGGCCGAGGGCGGCGCGCCTGTGGCTGGGGCCGAGAGTGGCGCGGCTGCGGGTGGGGCCGGCGGCGGCGCGCCTGTGGCTGGGGCCGGCGGCGTTGCGCCGGTGGCTGGGGCCGGTGGCGGGGTGCCGGAGGGTGGTGTCGGGGGTGGGAGCGCGGTCGCGGCTGATGAGGCTGCGGCCCGGGCTCGGGCGGCGGCCGATGCGGCTGCTGCGCGATCGCGCGCGGAGCAGGACGCCGCCGCGGCGAGCGCGCGCAGGGCCGCCGGAATCTCCGGTGACGGAGATGACACCCCCGGGGTGGACAAAAACGGCGATTCGGAGAGTTTGCCCCGCGTGTCGCAGAGCGACGGTCCGCCGTCCACGACGGATCGCGACGGATCATGAGTTCTCACGGCGGGTGGTCGAGCCGGGCCGGGTGGGACGGCCCCGATCACCGGCGGAGGAGCGTCGCATGAAACTTATCGGCGTCGGTGTGGGCCCGGGCGACCCCGAGCTGGTCACCGTCAAGGCCGTGCGGGTGATGCGCGCGGCCGACCGCGTCTACGTACCGGTGCTGTCCGCCGACGAGACCGGCTACGCCGAACTCACCGTTCGCACCCACGTGGACCACGACCGCCTCGAACGTCTCGTGTTCGCAGCGGGCGACCCCCACGGCGCCGCCGAGTCCGTCGCCCGCCACCTGCGGGCGATCGGCCCCGGCGGTTCGGCGGTGTTCGCGACGATCGGCGACCCGAACGTGTACTCGGCGTTCACCCAACTCGCCCAGGCGATCCGCGAGCTGCTGCCGGACGTCACGGTCGAGACGGTCCCGGGCGTTATCGCCGCCCAGGACCTCGCGAGCCGCTGCCGCGTACCGCTCGTCGAAGGCGGCGACGCGCTCACGCTGCTGCCGCTCGGCACCGGCGTCGGGGGCCTCTCCGACGTGCTCGACGGCCGGGGCAGCGTCGTCGTCTACAAGAGCGGGCGACACCTGATCGGCGTGAAGGAGGCGGTCCGGCGTGCCGGACGTCTGCACGGCGCGCTGTACGGAGCGCGGCTCGGCTTGCCGGGCGAAGTGGTGCGGCCACTGGCGTCCGCCGATGGAAGCACCGCGCCGTACCTGTCGTCGGTGCTGGTCCCCGCACGGCGGACCAGCCTTCGAAGTGGAGTGCAGTGAAGCCGTTAGCGGTGTATGTGGTCGGGGTCGGCGCGCGGGCCGGCGCGTCCGCCGCGGAGGTCAGCGCCCTGGTCGACGAGGCGCTGGCCGATGCGCGGATCCCGGCGCACGAGGTCGCGCACCTCGCGACGGTGGAGGCGAAGGGCGCGGAGGCGGGGATCCGCACGGTTGCCGCCGACCGTGGTTGGCGGCTGGTCACCTGGTCGGCGAATCGGCTGTCGCAGGTGCTGGTGCCGACGCCGTCAGCGCTGGTCGGCGAGGTGGCGGGGACGGCGAGCGTGGCCGAGGCCGCCGCACTGCTCGACGCGACCGGCCGGCAGACCGGCACGCTGGTCGTGCCGAAGCGCACGTCGCCGACCGTGACGGTCGCGATCGCCCAGCACAGTGGTTGAGTCCGGCATCGCGGCCGTGTCCGGGAGTTCGGGCGCGAGCGTGGCGGCAGAGGCATTCGATCTGCGGCACCACGGGGATGCCGAGGTGCGAAAAGCCGGCCTCGTCGACCTCGCGGTCAACGTACGGCAGGGGGAGATGCCGGAGTGGCTCGCGCAGCCGATCCGGTCGTCGCTGAACGATCTGGCGGCGTATCCCGATCAGACGGTGGCGCGGGAGGCGGTGGCGGCGCGGCACGGTCGGCCACCGGCGGAGGTGCTGCTCACCGCCGGGGCCGCGGAGGCGTTCGTGCTGCTGGCGCGGGTGTTGCGTCCCTGGCGGGCGGTGGTGGTGCACCCGCAGTTCACCGAGCCGGAGGCGGCGCTGTTGGCCGCGGGGGTCTCCGTGGACCGGGTGGTGCTGTCGGCGGCGGACGGGTTCGTGCTCGAGCCGTCGTCGGTGCCGGACGATGCCGACCTGGTGGTGATCGGAAACCCGACGAATCCGACATCAGTGTTGCATGCGGCCTCCTCGATCGCTGCTTTGGCGCGGCCGGGGCGGACGCTCGTGGTGGACGAGGCGTTCGCGGACACGGTGCCGGGGGAGCCCGAGTCGGTGGCGGGTCGGCGGGATCTGCCGGGGCTGGTCGTCATCCGGAGTTTGACGAAGACGTGGCAGTTGGCGGGATTGCGGGTGGGGTATCTGTTGGCTTCCGCCTCGGCGGTCGCCGCGTTGGGGGAGGCGCAGCCGCTGTGGGGGGTGTCCACGCCCGCTCTGGCGGCCGCGGTGGCGTGCAGTTCGATGCGGGCCACGGCCGCCGCGGACGAGTTCGCGGTCGTCCTCGCCGAGGAGCGGGAGTACCTGCTGGCGGGGTTGCGGGAGTTGCCGTGGGTGCGGGTGCACGGGGTACCGGCGTCGTCGTTCGTTCTGATCGAGACGCCGGGCGCGGTGGAGTTGCGGGAGCGGCTCCGGGAGCTGGGCTGGGCGGTGCGCCGGGGTGACACGTTTCCCGGTCTGGGCCCGGATTGGCTCCGCATAGCCGTGCGGGACCGCCCTACGACCGACCGGTTCCTCGCCGCGCTCCAGGCAGCCCACTGAGCAGCGTCCCGGCAGCCCACGGGGCAGCGTTCCGGCAGCCCACGGGGCAGCGCCTCGGGTGGTCCGCTGAGCGGCGCCTCGGGTGGCGCCGGGCGGTGCACGGTCGCGTGCGCCGGGTGGTGCACGGTCTGGGCCCGTATAGGGGCGCAAAGCGTGCAGCGCTCGGCGCGACCGGAGGGGCGGGGTGTTTCGGTGAGGTTGCGGGGTGGGGTCCGCCACCGCGGGGAGCCTGAAACGGGGAGGGCGGCGGTGCGCGCCGACCGGGGCAGGGCACGATGATGCAGGGCACTCTTGGGAGGACACCGATGAGCCTGTTGAGCTCGACCGTCGCGGCGATCCGACCGGCGGATGCCGCTGCGGCCGCGGAGGCGCGGAACCGGCAGGCTCGGATGACGAAGCCGGCTGGTTCCCTCGGCGTGCTCGAGGACCTTTCGATCAAGCTCGCAGGGTTGGCCGGGGAGTGCCCGCCGTCGATGCCCGAGCCCGCTGCGGTTGCGGTGTTCGCCGGGGATCACGGGGTTCACGCGCAGGGTGTCACGCCCTGGCCGCAGGAGGTCACCAGCCAGATGGTGGCGAACTTCCTCGCCGGGGGCGCCGTGGTCAACGCGTTCGCTGCCCAGATGCGCGCCTCGGTCACGGTCGTGGACGTAGGCGTAGCCACCCCGCTCGTACCGGCGGAGGACAGCGCCGTCGACCCCCGCGCCGCCGAGCCGCAAGCCGCTGAGCCGCAAGCCGCTGAGCTGCGTGCCGCGGAGCCGGGTGCTGCGGAGCCGGGTGCTGCGGAGCCGGGTGCTGCGGAGCTGCGTGCCGCGGAGCCAGGTGCTGCGGAGCTGCGTGCCGGCGAGCCGGGTGCCGGCGGGGCCGGGGAGCCGCGGCTGCTCGAGCGGAACGTTCGGCGGGGTACTCGGGATATGACGGTCGAGCCGGCGATGACTCGGGACGAGGCCGTGGCCGCGATCGAGGTCGGGATCACGGTCGCGCACGAGCTGGTGGCCTCGGGGAACCGGGCGCTCCTCACCGGCGACATGGGCATCGCGAACACCACCGCCTCGGCGGCCCTGGTGGCCGCCTTCACCGGCGCCGCCCCCACCGAGGTCACCGGCGCCGGCACCGGCATCGACCCCGCAACCCTCGCCCACAAAACCGACGTGGTCCGCCGCGCCCTGGAACTCCACGGCCTCACCCCGCCCGAGGCGGCCACCCCGCCCGAGGGGGCGTCGGGTGGACGCGCGGGACCGGCCGACCCGGTGGAAATTCTCGCGGCGGTTGGTGGGTTGGAGCACGCGGCTATCGCTGGATTCGTGCTGGGCGCTGCTGCAAAGAGGGTGCCGGTGATCCTGGACGGGGTCATCGCCGGCTCGGCCGCGCTCGTGGCCGCGGCGATCGCACCGGACTGCCTGGACGCCGTGGTCGCCGGCCACCGCTCCACGGAACCCGGCCACGGCATCGCGCTCACCCACCTGGGCCTGACGCCCCTCGTCGACCTCTCGCTACGGCTCGGCGAAGGCACCGGCGCGGTGCTCGCGCTCCCGCTCGTGCAGGCGAGCGTGCGCGCACTGCGGGATGTAGCCACTTTTGACTCGGCCGGCGTCACGGAGAAGCAGTGACGTACCCGGTCGGATTGCGGCTGACGGGACGACGCGTCCTGATCGTCGGCGGTGGCACTGTCGCCCAGCGACGGGTACCGGCCCTGCTCGACGCCGGTGCGCACATCGTCCTCGTCGCGCCGGACGTCACCCCCGCGCTCGACGCGCTCGCGGCGGCCGGACGCCTGCGGTGGGAGCAGCGCGAATACACCGACGGTGACGTCGAGGGCGCCTGGTACGTCATGGCCGCGACCGACGCCGCGGACGTCAATGCGGCGGTCGCCGAGGCCGCCGAACGGGCCCACACGTTCTGCGCCCGCGCCGACGACGGCTCCGACGCCTCCGCCTGGACCCCGGCGGTCGGACGCCACGGGAACCTCACCGTCGCGGTGCACGCCGACCGCGACCCCCGGCGCGCCGCACTGCTGCGCGACGCGGTCGTCGACCGCCTCAACGACGGTTCGCTGGACGCCGCCCCGCAGCGCGGCCGAGGCCCGATCCCCGGCGTCGCCCTTGTCGGGGCCGGCCCGGGCGACCCGGAGCTGGTCACGGTCCGTGGCCGTCGGCTGCTGTCCCAGGCCGACGTCGTCGTGGCCGACCGTCTCGCCCCTCAGCTGCTCCTGGACGAGCTGCCACCACATGTCGAGGTCGTGGACGCGGCGAAGGTGCCCTACGGCCGTGCGATGGCCCAGGAGGCGATCAACGAGACGCTGGTGTCCCGCGCGAAGGCCGGACAGTTCGTCGTACGGCTCAAGGGCGGCGACCCGTTCGTGTTCGGCCGCGGCAGCGAGGAGCTGGAGGCGTGCCTCGCGGCGGGCGTACCGGTCGAAGTGGTGCCGGGCGTGACGTCGGCGGTCGCGGTGCCGTCGGCGGCCCGGATCCCGGTCACGCACCGGGGGATCGCGCACGAGATGGTCGTGGTGTCCGGACACGTCGCGCCGGAGGACCCGCGTTCGCTGGTGGATTGGCCCGCGCTCGCGCGTCTCAAGGGCACGCTGGTGATCCTGATGGGCGTCGAGCGGCTACCGGCTATCACCGCCGCGCTGATCGCGCACGGACGCCCGGCGGACACTCCGGCCGCGGTGATCCAGGAGGGCACGACCGGCGCCCAACGTCAGATAGTGGCCACGCTCGGCACGGTGGCGGCGGACGCCCTCGCGGCCGGCCTGTCGCATCCGGCGATCTGCGTCGTCGGTGAGGTCGTCAGGATCGGCGAGCGTCTGACCGAGCTCGCGTCCGCGCTGCCGGTGACCGCCAGGAGCTGACTCCGCGTCACTGTGGAGGCCTCGATCGTGAGTGGTCGGCGTCCTTTCACGCAAGAGCGTTTTGCGTTGCTTTGTCCCTTTCGGGAGGGCATACTCCAAGGGGCATGAGCCCCAGGGTCGCGCCGCCGTCCAGTGTGGTGGTGACCGTCGGGTGCATCGCTTCCACAGCGTGGAAATCCCTGGTTATGCGGCCTGCTTCGCCGTGTTCGCAACCGGTTCCGCGCTGCCACCGAGATTCGGTATCCAGTCGAAAGGAGCTCTTTCGCCTTGTCTTCCAAGTTCATTCGCGGACTCGTCCTCGCGGGCGTTGCGACCGCAAGCATGGCCAGCGTGGCTGCCCCCGCGTCGGCCGCGACTCAGAGCACCGCTCCGGCCGCCAAGAAGGCCGCCATCGTCATCATCTGCGACGGGTACGCACCCGTCTACGGATGCCAGTACCCGGACTACCTGGACTACGGGTGGGCAGGGGACTTCTACCGCGGTGGCGATTACTACTACTACAACCGCCCCGGCTTCTACTACGGCCGTGGCGACTGGGGTTGGGGTGGCCGCAGCCACCGTTACTGGCGTGGCGGTCGTCACCACCACCATCACCACCGCTGAGTAAAGCGTGACGCTGTCGTCGGGAGACTAGGCCGGGCCGCCACCCGGACTCTCCCCACACAGCGCGAGGCCGCCCGGTGAAAGCCGGGCGGCCTACTACGTTCCGACGTGCAGCCGACGTTCCTCGGACAGCAGCGAGAAGATCGTGACCATCTCCTCGGGATCGTCCACTCGGAACTCCGCGGCCGTCTCACCCGGACCGACCTTCACGCCGACGTCGCCCGGCCGCAGCACCGCGAACGCCTTCTCGTCCGTGACGTCGTCGCCGGAGAACAGCACCGCGTCGGCGCCGGTCCGCTCCCGTAGGACGTCCAGCGCGGTGCCCTTGCTGGTCTCGACGACGGCCAGTTCGAGCACCTTCTTGCCGGCCGTGGAGTGCACACCCGGCCAGCTACCCGGCCCGGCGGCCACGCCCGCGAGAAGCTTCTCCCCGGCGTCGGCATCGGCGTTCCGGACGTGCACCGCGACGCTCGCGATCTTCTCTTCCAGGGCCGCACCCGGCACGGACGCGATCATCGGACCCAGTTCGGAGAGCAATCGCTCGCGCAGCGCGGCGGCCTCCGGCGGGATCGCGAACCCGTCGTCGAACTCGACGCCGTGCGTGCCCACCAGCAGCGCCTCGCCGCCCAGGCCGGACAGCCGGGCCAGGTCGACCAGTGCGCGCCCGGAGAGCAGCGCCACCGACGTACGGGGGAGCGTCACCAGCTCCTGGAGCGCGTCGATACCCGCCGGCAGCGGGAACGCCTTCGCCGGGTCGTTGACGATCGGCGCGAGCACACCGTCGTAGTCGGTGGCGACCAGCAGCGTCTCGACGGCGGACAGCCGGGCGATCGCGTCCCGCAGGGTCATGCCTCGATCCCCATCGCCGCGAGGAAGTCGGCGGCCCAGCGCGACACGTCGTGCTCGGCGACCTGACGGCGCATCCGGCGCATGCGCCGGCGGGCGTCGGCCGGGTCGGCGCCGATGGCCTGCCGGACCTTGTCCTTGACGCCGTCGATGTCGTGCGGGTTGACGAGGTACGCCTGCTTGAGCTCCGCCGCGGCGCCGGTGAACTCGCTGAGCACCAGCGTGCCGCCGTGGTCGACCCGGGACGCGACGTACTCCTTGGCGACCAGGTTCATGCCGTCGCGCAGCGGCGTGACCAGCATGACGTCGGCCGCGCGGTAGAACGCGGTGAGCTCCTCGCGGCTGAACGACTGGTGCAGGTAGTGCACGGCCGGGGCGCCCACGTTGCCGTAGTCGCCGTTGATGCGCCCGACTTGGAGCTCGATCTCGTCGCGGAGCACCTTGTAGTGCTCGACCCGCTCCCGGCTGGGCGTCGCGATCTGGATCAGCGCGACGTCCGGCACCGTGACCGAGCCGTCTTGGAGCAGCTCCGAGAACGTCTTGAGCCGGATGGCGATGCCCTTGGTGTAGTCCAGCCGGTCGACGCCGAGGAGGATCGTCTTCGGGTGGCCGAGCTCATCGCGGATCTCCGCGGCCCGCTTGGCGATGCGCTCCTCGCGGGCGATCGCGTCGATGCTGGCGAAGTCGATCGAGATCGGGAACGACCGCGCGCGGACCGTGCGGCCTTCGAAGTCGACCTCGCTGCCGCGTGGTTTGAGATCGACGAGCCGCCGCGCGAGGCGCAGGAAGTTCGCCGCGCCGCCCGGCAACTGGAACCCGATCAGGTCGGCGCCCAACAGCCCGCGGATCACCTGCGTACGCCACGGCAGCTGCATGAACAGCTCCTGCGGCGGGAACGGAATGTGCAGGAAGAACCCGATCCGCAGGTCGGGACGCCGCTCGCGGAGCATCTGGGGCACGAGCTGGAGCTGGTAGTCCTGCACCCAGACCACGGCGCCCTCGGGTGCCGCCTCGGCGGCGGCGTCGGCGAAGCGGCGGTTGACGGTCACGTACGAGTCCCACCAGCTGCGGTGGTACTCGGGTTCGGCGATCACGTCGTGGTAAAGCGGCCAGAGCGTGGCGTTGGAGAAACCCTCGTAGTACGCGTCGACCTCGCGGTGGGACAGCGGTACCGGATGGATCTGGATGCCGTCGGCCTCGAACGGCTCCGGAGCGTCTCCGGCGTCACCTGACCAGCCGACCCAGACGCCGTGGCGCTTGCGCATCACCGGCTCGAGCGCTGTCACCAGTCCACCGGGACTGGGACGCCAATGGACGGAACCGTCGGATTTGACCTCGCGATCGACTGGCAATCGGTTGGCGACGACGACGATCGAAGTGTGGTCCGACACGGGCGGAACCCCCTCGGGTTGTCCGTACGGCCGTCATCTTATCGGTCGTTCGACGAGGACAGCTCGGCGGCTGGGGCTAACGGGACCGGATGGGGTTGCCCAGTCACCAGCCGTTTACTCCAAAGTCCTACTCCATCGATTCAGAACGTCTTCTGTCCGAACCTGGGTTCACCAGGGCGGGGGTTAGCCGCTTCCGGATCGTTACCTGTTTGATCTCCAAGGATGTTGCGCCGGAGTTACGAAAGCGCTTTCATCGCTCTACCGCCCGGGGGAGTTCGAGGCGTAGCTCACACTCATACTCCCTCGTTGAGAAGGAGGTAACAGACGATGGTGTTTGGTTTGCCGCGCCGACGAGCCTTCACAGGGGCCGTCGCGACGGTGGGAGCGGTGCTTCTCCTCGCGAGCTGCAGCACCAGCGGCGGCTCGGGGGCGGACAAGGACTCCGCCGAGTGCGAGCCCTACAAGAAGTGGGCGGTCGAGGAAGACGCCACGGTGACGGCGTACTCGTCGATCCGTGACGTCGAGGCCGACCGGCTCGAAGAGTCCTGGAAGCAGTTCGAGGACTGCACGGGCATCACCATCGAGCACGAGGGCTCCGGTGAGTTCGAGGCCCAGCTCAACGTCCGCGTCGATGGTGGCAATGCCCCTGACCTGGCGTTCTTCCCGCAGCCCGGTCTGCTCGGCTCGCTGGCCAAGGAAGGCAAGGTCAAGCCGGCCCCGGCTGCGGTCAAGACCAGCGCGGAGGCCAACTACTCCGCCGACTGGATCAAGTACGGCACGGTCGACGGTAAGTTCTACGCCGCACCGCTCGGCGCGAACGTGAAGTCGTTCGTCTGGTACTCGCCGAAGACGTTCAAGGAGAAGGGCTACACGGTCCCCAAGACGTGGGCCGAGATGATCGCCCTCTCCGACAAGATCGCCGCCACCGGTGAGAAGCCGTGGTGCGCGGGTGTCGAGTCCGGTGACGCCACCGGCTGGCCGGCCACCGACTGGCTCGAGGACGTCCTGCTGCGTACCGGTACGCCGGAGGACTACGACAAGTGGGTCAACCACGAGATCCCGTTCAACTCGCCGCAGGTCACGGCGGGCCTGGACCAGGTCGGCAAGATCCTGAAGAACCCGAAGTACGTCAACGGCGGCTACGGGGACGTCAAGAGCATCGTGACCACGTCGTTCCAGGAGGGTGGCCTGCCCATCCTCGAGAACAAGTGCACGCTGCACCGCCAGGCGTCCTTCTACGGCAACCAGTGGCCGGAAGGCACCGCGGTGGCCCCGGACGGCGACGTCTTCGCGTTCTACCTCCCGCCGATCGACGCCTCGAAGGGTCAGCCGGTTCTCGGTGCCGCCGAGTTCGTGGGTGCGTTCGCGGACCGTCCCGAGGTTCAGGCCGTGCAGGAGTACCTCTCCACGCCGGAGTGGGCCAACAGCCGGGCCAAGATCGGTGAGGGCGGCTGGATCAGCGCCAACAAGGGCCTGGACGCCAACAACCTGAAGAGCCCGATCGACAAGCTGTCGGTGCAGCTGCTGCAGGACCCGAAGACGGTCTTCCGCTTCGACGGATCGGACCAGATGCCGGGTGCGGTCGGCGCCGGTTCGTTCTGGAAGGCGATGGTCGGCTGGCTGAACGGTTCCAGCACGGCGGACGCGCTCGGACAGGTCGAGAAGAGCTGGCCGAAGAAGTGATCCACGGGGTCGGCTGATTGCTGCCGACCGGCCCGGGCGGCGGGTGGGACCATCCGCCTCCCGGGCACCCGGCTGCCCTTCCTTCGGGGGTCCGGCGCCAATGATTCGCCGCGCGAGTTTTCGCTGATGCCCGGCCTTACGGCCGGGCATCAGCGCAAGATGGTGAAGCTCGCGTGACGGCAGTGGCGCCCCCGCGGATGGATGGCGGCAATCCTCCTGGCGTCACGGCCCGAGCACGGGCGTGCGCTGTTGAAACCTGTGCGGGTCGGATGCCCGGTGGATGTCCCCTTCGCGGGGGCCGGCCGGGCATTGCGGCATCGGAAGGAGTGGGCCGTGGATTTCGTCGACTGGGGCCCGAAGCTGTTCAACGCCCTGCTGGCCGTCGCGATCTTCGTCGCGGTGGTGGGGCTGCTGTTGATCGTGGTCGACCGGGCACCCAAGCGCGGCCACGACAAGTACCAGCTGGCGCTGTTCCTGCTGCCGGCACTGTTCATGCTCGGCGTCGGCCTGGTGATCCCCGCGATCCGGACGACGATCCTGTCGTTCACGAACGCGGCGGGCGACTTCGTCGGCTTCGACAACTACGTGTGGATGTTCACCGAGGACGAGTCCCTGGTGACGATCCGCAACACGATCATCTGGACGGTGCTGACGCCGATCCTGGCGACCGGCATCGGCCTGATCTACGCGATCCTGATCGACAAGGCCAGGACCGAGGCGATCTCGAAGTCGCTGGTGTTCATGCCGATGGCGATCTCGTTCGTCGGCGCGGGCATCATCTGGAAGTTCATGTACGCCTATCGGGGCGGCGGCAACGAGCAGATCGGTCTGATCAACCAGCTCATCGTCTGGTTCGGTGGAGAGCCCACTCAGCTGCTGCTCGACCCGCCGCTCAACACGTTCCTGCTGATCCTCGTCATGGTCTGGATCCAGGCGGGCTTCGCGATGGTCGTGCTCTCGGCGGCGATCAAGGGCATCCCGGCGGACATCGTCGAGGCCGCGCGCATCGACGGCGTCACTCCGTGGAGCATGTTCTGGCAGGTCACGGTGCCCTCGATCCGGGGCTCGCTGATCGTGGTGCTGTCCACGATCACGATCTCGGTGCTGAAGGTCTTCGACATCGTCCGGACGATGACCGCCGGCAACTTCGACACGAGCGTCCTCGCGAACGAGATGTACACGCAGGCGTTCCGGTTCCGTGAGCCCGGCCGCGGTGCCGCGCTCGCACTGTTCCTCTTCGTCCTGGTGATCCCGCTGGTGCTGTACCAGGTTCGCGTTCTGCGCCAGCGGGAGGAGACCCGATGAGCACGGTAGAAGCGGCCGCCGCTACTTCCACGCCGCCGATTGCGGTCGTCGACACGAAGTCCGGCCGGGTGCGCAAGCGGCTCACCTCGCGGACGGCGTCGGCCATCTCGTTGTTGATCGCGGTGGTCTGGACGATTCCGACGTTCGGGCTGCTGCTCTCGTCGTTCCGCCCCGAGCGCGAGATCAAGACGACGGGCTGGTGGACGGCGTTCACCAACCCGTCGTTCACGCTGGAGAACTACGAGACGGTGCTGTTCGGGACGTCGTCCACGCAGCTGGCCAGCTACTTCGTCAATTCGATCGTGATCGCCGTCCCGTCGACGATCTTCGCGTTGGTGCTGTGCTCGCTGGCCGCGTACGCGCTGGCCTGGATCGACTTCAAGGGCCGCAACTGGGTGTTCATCGGCATCTTCGCGCTGCAGATCGTTCCGCTGCAGATGGCGCTGATCCCGCTGCTGCAGCTGTTCTCCAACGGTGCGCACGTCGGCAGCCTCACGATCGTGCCGGACCTCAACCTGACCGGTTCGTTCGTGACGGTCTGGCTCGCGCACACCGCGTTCGCGCTGCCGCTGGGCACGTACCTGCTGCACAACTTCATCTCCGAAATCCCTCGGGAGATGGTGGAGGCGGCACGGGTCGACGGTGCCGGGCACGGCGCGATCTTCCGGAAGCTGATGCTCCCGCTGATCACGCCGGCGCTGGCCTCGTTCGGCATCTTCGAGTTCCTGTGGGTGTGGAACGACCTGCTGGTCGCGCTCACGTTCACCGGTGGCACGAAGGACGTCGCTCCGCTGACCGTGCGGCTGGCCGAGATGGCCGGTTCGCGTGGTGACCGCTGGGAGCGGCTGACCGCTGGTGCGTTCGTCTCGCTGATCGTCCCGCTGGTCGTGTTCCTGTCCCTGCAGAAGTACTTCGTGCGTGGCCTGCTGGCCGGTGGCCTCAAGGGCTGACGCACGAGCACGACCGAGACGCCGGGCCCAACCTCTTCGGGCCCGGCGTTTCGTCTACTTCAGGAACGTCTCGAGGTCCGCCGCGAGTCGGTCGGGGTACTCGGCGTTGACGGCGTGGGAAGCGTCGTCGTAGACCTTCACGGTGCCGTTCGGCAGCAGTCGCCGCGCGTTCTCGGCGCCGGCCTCCGCATCGTGCATCCGGGACTCGCCGCCGAAGATCACCAGCGTCGGTATCCGCAGGTTCCGGACCTGTTCGTCGCTCGGACGGGACGGCGCGGACAGCTTGATCACGTAGCACTGCATGCCCTCCTCGATCATCCGGGCCACCGGTTCGTCCTCGACCGGAGCGTCGTTGGCCGTCCAGCTCGCGAACGAGTCGCGCGGCCGATGCCCTGATCGACATGCTCCGGCGGGCTTACGGCGCGGAATAGCGGGTCGAAGCGGGACGTTCCAGTCGCGGGTCCTCCCTGGGGGCGTTGATTTCGTCGCGCCGCGCAGACCTGGGAGGATGGAAGGACGTACGCGATCCGCGGAGGAACGACCCCCTGATGGCCCAGTACATCTACACGATGCGCAAGGTGCGCAAGGCGCACGGCGACAAAGTGATCCTCGACGACGTCACGCTGTCGTTCCTACCCGGCGCGAAGATCGGCGTCGTCGGTCCCAACGGTGCCGGTAAGTCGACGGTCCTGAAGATCATGGCCGGGCTGGAGAACGCCTCGAACGGCGACGCCCTGCTGGCGCCCGGCGCCACCGTCGGCATCCTGATGCAGGAGCCGCCGCTCAACGAGGACCTCAACGTCCGCGAGAACGTCGAAGAGGGCGTGGCGGAGATCCGCGGCATCCTCAAGCGCTACGACGCGGTCAACGAGGCGATGGGCGAGGAAGACGCCGACTTCGACAAGCTCCTGGCCGAGCAGGCCGAGCTGATGGACAAGATCGAGGCCGCCAACGCCTGGGAGCTCGACAGCCAGATCGAGCAGGCGATGGACGCGCTGCGCTGCCCGCCCGGTGACGCGGACGTCCGCGTTCTCTCCGGTGGTGAGCGGCGTCGCGTCGCCCTGTGCAAGTTGCTGTTGCAGGCGCCTGACCTGCTGCTGCTCGACGAGCCCACGAACCACCTGGACGCGGAGAGCGTCCTCTGGCTCGAGCAGCACCTCTCGAAGTACGCCGGCGCAGTCCTGGCCGTCACGCACGACCGGTACTTCCTGGACAACGTGGCCGGCTGGATCCTCGAGCTCGACCGCGGCCGGGCGATCGGCTACGAGGGCAACTACTCCACCTACCTCGAGGCGAAAGCCGAGCGGATGAAGGTGGAGGGCCAGAAGGACGCCAAGCGCGCCAAGCGCCTGCGCGAAGAGCTCGAATGGGTTCGGTCGAACCCGAAGGCCCGCCAGGCCAAGAGCAAGTCGCGTCTGGCCCGGTACGAGGAGATGGCGGCCGAGGCCGACCGGCACCGCAAGCTGGACTTCGAAGAGATCCAGATCCCGCCGGGCCCGCGTCTGGGCAACGTCGTGATCGAGACCGACAAGCTCACCAAGGGCTTCGGCGACCGGGTGCTCATCGACAACCTGAGCTTCACGCTGCCGCGCAACGGCATCGTCGGCATCATCGGCCCGAACGGTGCCGGTAAGACGACGCTGTTCCGCACGCTGATGGGCGAGGAGAAGCCCGACAGCGGCGCGGTGAAGATCGGCGAGACCGTGCAGATCTCCTACGTCGACCAGGGTCGTGGCGGTATCGACCCGAAGAAGACGCTGTGGGAGGTCGTGTCCGACGGCCTGGACTACATCAACGTCGGCAAGGTCGAGATGCCCTCGCGCGCGTACGTCAGCGCGTTCGGCTTCAAGGGCCCCGACCAGCAGAAGCCGGCGGGCGTGCTCTCCGGCGGTGAGCGCAACCGGCTGAACCTGGCACTGACGCTCAAGCAGGGCGGCAACCTGCTGCTCCTGGACGAACCGACGAACGACCTCGACGTCGAGACGCTCTCGTCGCTCGAGAACGCGCTGCTGGAATTCCCGGGCTGCGCCGTGGTCATCACACACGACCGGTGGTTCCTCGACCGCGTCGCGACGCACATCCTCGCGTACGAGGGTGAGTCGCAGTGGTACTGGTTCGAGGGCAACTTCGAGTCGTACGAGAAGAACAAGGTCGACCGGCTCGGCGCCGAGGCGGCTCGCCCGCACCGGGTGACCTACCGGAAGCTGACGCGGGACTGACTGCATGGCGAGGCACACCGAGTGGTGCCAGGTCCGCTGGTCGGACATGGACGCTTTCGGGCACGTCAACAACGCCCGCTTCTTGACGCTGTTCGAAGAGGCACGGACGGCGCTGATCCTCGACGGGGGAGAGGCGCTGTCCGCCATGCTCGACGGCTGCGTGGTCATCCGGCACGAGATCGACTACAAGCGGCCGGTGACGTACGGCCGGGGCCCGATCCGGGTCGACTGCTGGGTCATCGAGGTCCGGGCCGCCAGCTACAGCGTCGGCTACGAGCTGTTCAACCATGCGGAAGAGACGGCGGCGCGAGGGCTGACGCGGTTGGTCCCGGTCTCGATGCCGGCCGGGCGTCCGCGGCGGCTGTTGCCCAAGGAGCGTGAGTTCCTCGAGGCTTGGCGGGAGGAGTCATGACCGTTCTCGTCGCCGAGCGACGCGATCTCGGTGTGTTCCTCGGCCGGATCGTGCGCCTGGACGCGGGTGCGCTGGTGCGGATCCGTCCGTCCGGTCCGGACCACCTGACGCTCTGGGCGGCGCTGCCGTTCGACGTCCTGGTCGCGCGCACGGTGCCGGGGTCCTGGCTGGACGACGCCACGGTGAGTGCCGCGGAGCTGCTCGAGTCGACGGAGTTGCCGCGGCGGCGCGACTCGGAGTGGCGGGGGTCCCTGCCGCCCGACCGAGACTGGCAGCCGCTCGACACCGTGCCGGCTGACGTCGTCCGGAATCTGATCACCGCAGGGCAAAAAGCTTTCCGCGCAGCCGGCACCCAGGCCGCCGGCGAGTCGCTGCTGGACCACGAGACGCTGCGGGTCAGTACCCCGGGGTCGCCGGAGGTGGCAGTGACGTTCCGGTTGCTGCTGGCGCTGGCCCGGATGGCGTTCCTCGGTGACGGGCCGGTGGGCGTTTCGTCGTGCGGCCCGTGGGTCCGCCTGACCGCCGAGCACGGCACGGTCTACCACCGCACCGCGTCATTCGGCGTCACGCTTCTGCGCTAGCGCACTTCAGCTCGACGTGAACCGGATCGCCGTCGCGCAAGAAGATCAGGGCGCCGACGTCGTTCAGCCGGGCCTTCAGCCGGAGTTCGTTGATCTCGCAGGTCTGTGCGAATTGGACCGGGTCGTAGTCGCCGTCGCGGCCGATAGCGTCGAGTCGTAACACGCCGGGTGTGACGACGTGGGTCTCGAGCCACCCGGCCCCGTCCTCGGGCCTGTGTGAATCCCGCACGCTGATCGCCGGACGGCGGACGACTCGCCACCGTTGCGTGGTCACGTCTTCCGGATCGACCGAGCCTTTCTCCGTGAAGTAGTCGCTGTCGTACCAGGGCGCCAGGGTGCATTTCGCGGTGCGCAGTGCGACGCAGTCGTCCACCACTGCATCCACGACCCCCTGCGCGGTTCGGTTACCGGCCGCCGTGACGGTGAATTCGGGTTCGTACGATTCGCCGCTGCCGGGCGCCACGACCAGCCGTGGATTCTTTGCTGCCACGGCGTCGGAAGAGACGTCGGTATAGGGCGTGTAGACGCCGGGGAACATCCAGACCTCGGCGAAAGCGTCGCGCGACAGCGGCGTTCGCACCTTGCCGATTTGCAGGAACGTGAACACTTCGAGCCGAAAGGAGACGCTGTCGAGCGGATTCTCTATTCGCCAGCTCCAGCCGTCCTCGATCAGTCGGAACTCACCCTGCTCGCCACCGCCCAAGCGGTAGGCCACCGAGTAGACGTCCTCGTTCTCGAAATCCGGTATGCCGCCCTCGACCACTTCCGGCGTCTCGACCGCGTCGATCGTCCAACCGCGCGACATCGCTTCCGGACGGAGGAACGGGCCGGTGGGCACGTCCTCGGTGCGCGCGACGTCCAGGGCGTCGGCGGGTCGGGCGGCCGACAACGCCTCCAGGTAGCCGCGAACGACCTCGTCGGGTTCGTCCCGGCTGAGCCAGGCGACGAACCACACGAGCACGACGACTGCCGATACACCGGCGGCCAACACCCGCGTCTGGCGGTCCATTCTCACGAGGCCACAAGATAGCCTCGCGTGTCTACTGTGGCTGGTTCGAGGCCCGCGCCGGTTGGGCGCGGGCCTCGGCCGCTCAGACCAGCCAGGCGGTGGCGTCGCCCGGGAGTTTGCCGTCGACCAGCGGGACGCTGGTGAGCAGCACCTCGCCGGCGGGCAGGGCCACCGGGTGGTTGGTGAAGTTCACCAGGCAGGTGAGGCCGCCGTCGCGCTTGAACGCGAGACACCCCTCCGGCGCGTCCAGCCACGTCATCTCACCGGAGAACGCCTCGTTCGACTTCCGGATCGCGATCGCTTCCTGGTACAGCGAGTGGGTGCTTCCGGGTACCCCGACCTGCGACTCCACCGCCAGCGGCGACCAGCCCGCCGGCTGCGGCAGCCAGGTGTCGACCGCCTCGGGGGAGAACCCGTACGGCGGCTCGCCGGGCGTCCACGGCATCGGGATCCGTTCCGCGTCGCGGCCACGGACCGAGTGCCCCGAGCGCTCCCACGTCGGGTCCTGCAGGACCTCGTCGGGCAGCTCGACGTTCGGCATGCCGATCTCGTCGCCGTAATAGACGTAGACGACGCCCGGCAGCCCGAACGTCAGCATCGCGGCGGCGCGGGCGCGCCGTTCGCCGACCAGGCCCTCGCCGAACCGCGAGACCGACCGCACGATGTCGTGGTTCGACCAGACCCAGCACGGCGGGGCCGGGGTGCCGCTCACGGTGTCGAGCGAGTCGTCGATCGCCTTGCGCAGCTCGTCGGAGCGCCACCGGGACTGCACGATCACGAAGTTGAACGCCAGATGCAGCTCGTCGGCGCGCAGGTACAGCTTGAGCCGCTCGACGTCCTGGACCCAGATCTCGCCGACCGCCATCGCGTCGGGGTACTCGTCGAGCACCTTGCGGATGCGGCGGTGGATCTCGTGGACGCCGTCGTAGTCGAAGCGCGGGTGACCGTCGCCGGCCAGCGTGTCCTTCTCGGCCTCCATGTCGGGCAGGCCCGGCGGCTTGGCCAGACCGTGCGCGACGTCGATGCGGAACCCGTCCGCACCGCGGTCGAGCCAGAACCGGAGCGTCTTCTCCAGGTCGGCCATGACCTCCGGGTTGTCCCAGTTGAGGTCGGGCTGCTCGGGCGCGAACAGGTGCAGGTACCACTGGCCGGGCGTGCCGTCGGGCTCGGTGACCCGGTGCCACGCCGGTCCGCCGAAGACCGAGGTCCAGTTGTTCGGCGCTTCGCTGCCGTCGGCTCCGCGGCCGTCGCGGAAGATGTAGCGCTCCCGCTCCGGGCTGCCCGGCGCCGCCTTCAGCGCCTGCTGGAACCAGACGTGCTGGTCGGAGCTGTGGTTGGGGACCAGGTCGACGGTGACCTTGATCCCGAGCCGATGGGCCTCGGCGACCATGTCGTCGAAGTCCGCCAGCGTGCCGAAGACCGGGTCGACGTCACGCGGATCGGCGACGTCGTAGCCGTGGTCGGCCATCGGGGAGCGATAGAACGGGTTCAGCCAGAGTGCGTCGACGCCGAGGTCGGCGAGGTAGGGGAGGCGGGACTTCAGGCCCGCCAGATCGCCCACCCCGTCGCCGTTCGAGTCGGCGAAGCTCCGCACGTAGACCTGGTAGAACACGGCATCGCGCCACCACGTGCCAGCCAAGATGTACCCCCGGGGTCCGGAATCGTTTCAGAGCCCTCATGCTGCCAGAGCTCGGTGAGGGTTCAATCCTTACCCCGTTTGCGAGGGCTCAAATCTGGGCGGCGCGGCCCTGCTGGATGTCCTCGATGTGGTTGACCATGAAGTCCGCGGCGCGCACGAAGTACTCCCAGATCGTGGCGTCGTACTCCGCGGGCAGCGCGATCTCGTCCATCGCGTCGCGCATCCGGTTCAGCCAGGCGTCGCGCTCGGCGATGCCCACCCGGAACGGTGCGTGACGCATCCGCAGGCGCGGGTGCCCGCGCTGCTCGGAGTACGTGCGGGGACCGCCCCAGTACTGCATCAGGAAGAGGCGGAACCGCTCCTCGGCGGGCCCGAGATCCTCTTCCGGGTACAGGGGCCGGAGCACCGCGTCCTCGGCGACACCGCGGTAGAACGCGGCCACCAGCCGGTGGAACGTCTCGTCCCCACCGACCGCTTCGTAAAAATCTGCCGAGGGCTGCGTCATGCCCCCATCCTATGAGCGCCGTTAGGCGCGCAAAGTTCGAACCTGGAGCCCAGCGTCGTTCTCGCCGGGCCGCCCACTAGGCAGGGGGTGCGGGTATGGGGGTGATGCCCGAGGTGATCTCGGCGGCGGCCAGGTCGGTGCTGATCCGGGCGCGGAGCTCACGGGCCACCCGCCACTGCGCAGCGGTCGTCGTGCGAACCGTCACGCGGAGCATGAGACCGGTAGCCGTCATCTGGTCGACGCCGAGTACCTCCGGCGGCGCGAGCAGATCGTCTTTGAAGTCTTCTTCCTCGGTGAGCCGGGCCGCGGCCTCGGTGAGCACCTCGTGCGCCTTCTCCAGGTCGGTGCCGAACGGGATGGGGACGTCGATGACGACCTGCGCCCAGCCCTGGCTCTTGTTGCCCACGCGCAGGATCTCGCCGTTGCGGATGTACCAGACGACCCCGCGGACGTCGCGGACCGTCGTGATCCGCAGGCCCACACCCTCGACGGTGCCGCTGGCCTCACCCAGATCGACGATGTCGCCGACGCCGTACTGGTCCTCGAGGATCATGAAAATGCCCGACAGGTAGTCACGAACCAGCGACTGGGCGCCGAAACCGAGCGCCACGCCGGCGATACCGGCGCTGGCGACGAGCGGCGCCAGGTTGATGTGGAAGAGCCCGAGGATCGTCGAACCCGCGACGACGAGGATGATGACCGACGTCACGCTCCGCAGCACCGAACCGAGCGTGCTCGCCCGCTGCGCGCGCCGCTCGCTCATCAGCCCCGACGCCATGAGCGCCGACTCGGCCTTCTCGCGGAACGGGCGCAGGATCCGTGGCTTCTTCTTCGGCTTCCCGTCCGGTGTCGTCGCGTCCGAGTCGCCGTTCCCGACCGACGTGATGGCTCTGATCGCCCGGAAGATCAACCACCGGATCACCATCGCGACGAGGACGATCAGCAGGATGGCCAGCGGCTTCGCGAGCAGCCACTCGACGGCGTTGGCCAGCCAGCGGCTCTCGGTCGACGTCCAGACCCACTCGCAGACCGAGCCCAGGTTCTCGTCGCCCTTCGCGCAGTTCGGCGTGACGTTGTCGTCCAGGAAGCTGGGCCACTTCTCGAACCAGGTGGGGACGGCGGCGGAAAGACGGAAACTCACGTGTTCTTGGTACAGCACCCGCCTGGATGGCGCGTCCACCACCCTCGGGACGGATCAGGACGAACCAGTCCGCACGTACGACTGTGATGAAGAAGGGACCTGAGTACCTCCCGGATCATGCGTGCAGAACTGCGTCTGGTAGGAGATCATGACGGCAGCGGAGGTGATCCGATGCCTGGTACAGCCGTATCGCTGGTACTCAATGCCACGTACGAACCATTGTGCGTGGTACCAGTACGGCGTGCTGCCGTACTGGTACTCACCGACAAGGCCGTCCCCGTGACCGAGGGGGACGGCCTTCTTCGTTCTACGACCACGATGGTGGTCGCCCCGGCAGTCGTCCGGCTCACGCGTTTCGTCAAGGTGCCGTTCCGGGGTCAGGTGTCCCTGACCCGGCGGGCGATCTTCGCCCGGGACGGTGGGCGCTGCGCGTACTGCACTTCGTCGGCGACGACGATCGACCACGTGATGCCGCGCAGCCGGGGTGGCCGGCACGTGTGGGACAACGTCGTCGCCGCGTGCACCCGGTGCAACCACGTCAAGGCCGACCGGACGCTCGCGGAGATCGGCTGGCGCCTGCGCCGGCGCCCCGCGGCCCCGACCGGCGTGGCCTGGCGCGTCCTTGGTCACCGCACGCCCGATCCGCTCTGGTACGCCTGGCTGGATATCCCTGAGCAGGCCTCTGCTTAACGGGCTCGAGGTCCGGACCCTGAGCGCTCGCAGCGCTCAGGGTTTTCCCTGAGCTTGTCGTCCTTCGGTCGCAGAGAGCCCGGGGACTGGGGTCGTGTAGGTACCGTAGGGGTTCCTGGCGACATCAGAGGACGGCGAAATGACCAGTGTGGGAGCGGACACCGTCGACCTGGTCTGCGGGCCGGACGGACCGCTTCCCGAGGGGCGCCAGCGGTACCGGCTGACCGGTCGGCTGGGCTCCGGCGGGCAGGCGGACGTGTTCCGCGGCGTGCGGCTGTCCAGTGGCGTCCGCTCGGCTCCGGTCACGGTGAAAGTGTTCCGCGAGGACCACCGGCGCCCCGTGCTCGACCAGATGCGGTCGTGGGACAAGGGTGACGCGGTTCTGATGGACCTCAACACCCGTGACGCGCCCGGTATCTGCCTGCGGGTCGACGGGTTCTACGGCGCGCCGCCGGTGTCGGCGAACGCCACGTCGGTGCTCGGGTCGGGTACCGATCGGCGGATTCCGTATCAGGTGCTGGACTTCCTGCCCGGTCACACGCTGCTGCAACACGTGGCGAAGCAGGCCGGGGGTGAGGGTGTTCCGCGCCTGAAGGGCGTCGACGTGCTCACCACGCTGGCGCGCACGATCGCGCTCCTGCACCGGCCGGTCGATCGCGACGACACGCCCGTTCTCCACATGGACGTCAAGCCGGCGAACGTGCTGGTGTTGCCCACCGGCGAGATCCGGCTGATCGACTTCACCGCCGCCCGGTACCACGACCCGCAGCACATCACGACGATCGCGCACACGCCGGAATCGGCGGGGCCCGAGGCGTTCACGGGGGTCGTGGGGCCGTCGTACGACGTCCACGGGTTCGGCGCCGTGGCGTATCACCTGGTCACGGGGTGGTTGCCGCGGGCCGATCGGGCGACGTCGCACTACGACGGTGCACTGGTGGCCCCCGGGGCTCTGCGCCGTCATCCTTTGTTGGACGCCAACCCGGCGCTCGCCGCGCACCTGCTGGCACCGTTGGACGACAACCCCGGCAACCGGCCGCTCAGCTCCGAGCTCATCAACTGGGTGACGACGCTGGCGCGGCTCGCGTCGGCCGTGCCGCAGGCGAGCACGCACGTCGACTGGGTCGTCGGCGCGGCGGGGCCGACCCCCACCCGCGTTCAGCAGATCCCGCCCCAGGCGCCCTCCGCTCCCGGGGCCCGCGCCTCCGCCCCCATCCGCGGCGCCGCCAAGGTAGGCACTGCCGCAGTAGGCGGCGCGGCGGTCGGCGGCGTAGCCGCCGCACCGTCGGCGCCCTACGCGGCGTCCGCGCCCGCCTCGGGCGGGCCGGCGTACGGCGCGGTGGCGCCGGGATCCGGCGGGGCGGCTTATGGGGGGCAGGGGCGGTCGGTGCCCAATCCGACGGCGCCGCTGCCTGATTTGGGGGCGAACGCACCGCGGTCGGGGCCGCCCAAGACGACCGCGATGCCCCGGTACACCGAGGGCAACGAGCCCCCCGCGGGGCCGAAGATCCGCAGCGGCGTGGCCAAGGTCGGCCCGCGCCAACCGGGCGTCGACGACGTCGACCACTCACGGCGCCGCGGCGGCTCCCAGGACGACGGCCACGACCAGCACGGCGGCGGCCAGCCCCCCCAGCCCCAGCAATCCGGCCCCCTGCGCCGACGCGGCAAGAAATACACGACGTTCGCGACGGTCATCGCCGCAGCGTCCTGGCTGCTCTGGCTGGCCACCGTGGCGATCATCAGCGGCGCCGACACCGGCGAACCGATCACCGCGCTGATCCTCGTCGTCGTCGGCGCGTTCGCCGTCTGGTGGCTGGTGCGCCTGGGCGGCCATCTCATCCGGTCGACGCTGGAACGGGGCTCCCGCCGCAGCACCTTCGTCCAGAACATCGCGACCGGCACGTTCATCCTGCTCTGCGCACTGGTCTTCGCCACGCGGGGCGTCAGCAACTTCACCGACGTCGGAGCGATGATCAGCGACTGGTGGTCGAATTTCTGGGACAGCGTCTGGCCGTTCTGACGGTCCGAACTCGGACCGCTTCTGGACGGTGAAAGTTCGGCGTCACCGGGTACAACGGCGGACACCCTTCACATGCGGTGCGATGGTCCTCCGCTACCGTAAGCGGCGTCCACACGTCCGCTCGCTCTATAGAGAGAGTGAGAGAGCTCCCGATGTCCGTGCTGGAGACCACACTCGTCTTCGTCCTGATACCCCTGGCGGTGGCGGGCGTCCTGGCGCTGCTGACGCTCGGCGTCGGCGGCGGTAACCGCACGCCGCGTTACCGGCCCGGAATGCCGTTCGAGTTCACGCCGGTGTGGTTCTTGTCGGCGCCGCCGACCGGCCTGTCCGTCAACGGTCAGCAGCCGGTTCTGGAGCGGGCTGCAGCGCCCGGCGTGCTGCAGTCCGGTGGTGTCATCGATCGCCCCGAGACGGTGGCGGTCGCCAACTCCGGTCCGAAGGGAGGGGCACGTGGCACCTGGTGACTCCCCGGAGATCCCGGCCTCGCAGCTCACGTCCAGCCAGCTCACGTCGATCGCGAACGGTGCGGCTGCGGCCGGTCCGTTCAGCTCGCGGCAGCTGTTCCGCATCGACGAGGCGCTCACCGCCGCCGACCGCGAGACCGGGCTGACGTTCAGCGTGTACGTGGGTGGGCTCGAAGAGCCGCTGCGCGGCAGTGCCGAGACGATGCTCGACGCGCTGCCCGAGCCGGAGGAGTCGGTGCTGCTCGCGGTGTCGCCGAACCAGCGGGCGCTGGAGATCGTCACCGGCACGCGCGCCGCGAAGCGCATCCCCGACCGGGCCTGCGAGCTCGCCGGCATGTCGATGCGTGCCGCTTTCCAGGGCGGCGATCTCGCCGGTGGCATCGTGACGGGCCTGCGCATGCTCGCAGACCGCGCCGGCAATCCCCGCCCCGCCACCCGCTAGCCCGCCATTTCGGGTGCAACTGATGAGCGCCGGATGCGGAAGCATCCGGCGCTCACCAGGCAGGCGTCGATCTAGTTGGAAGCGGACGCGTCGCAGGCGCGAGCGCGCAGGGCTCGGACCAGGCGGTCCTTGCCCTCCACGACGAGGCGCCGGAGCGCCGGCGGGTGATCCGCCTGCGCGAGCCAGGTGTCGGTGCGGTCGACCGTCTCCTGGGTCACCGACCACGCCGGGTACAGCAGCACCGCGACGTTCTGCGCGACCTCGCTGGTGCGCCGGGCCCACACGTCGGAGACGGTGGCGAAGAAGCGCTCCACGTACGGCTCGAGCAGCGCGGCCTGGTCGGGGTGACCGAAGCCCCGGATGACGGAGAGCCCGACCTGGTTGGGGATCGTGTCGTCCTCGGTGGCCAGGTGCCACGCGGCGGCCTTGGCCTCCGCGGTGGGCACGAGCGCCCGCGCGGTGGCGGCTTCCTTGCTGCCCTGATCGGTGTTGTCACGCTCGAGCTCGGCGGTGATCTCCGCCTCGCCCGCGGCGCCCCTGGCGACCAGCGACTGCAGGAAATCCCAGCGCAGCTCGGTATCGACCTCGAGCCCCGGAACGACCTCCGCGCCGTCGAGCAGCGTTTTCAACACGGCGATGTTCTCGTCGGTTCGGGCCGTACCGGCGAACGTGCGCGCCCAGACCAGCTGGACGTCGCTGCCCGGCTCGGCGGCCCGCAGCCGCTCCAGCGCGGCGTCGGCGACCAGCTTGTAGCCCTCGGGCGCCCACGAAGGATCCGCGTACGACGCGAGCGCCGCCCGCGCCTGCCGCAGCTGCGTCTCGACGACGCTGATCGTCGACTCGGCCGCGAGACCGTTGAGCACCAACCGCACGTAGTCGCGGGTGGGCAGCTCCGCGTCGCGGCACATGTCCCAGGCGGTGGCCCAGAGCAGCGAGCGCGGCAACGACTCGGTGAAACCGCCGATGTGCTCGACGACCGTCGCGAGTGACCGCTCGTCCAGGCGGATCTTCGCGTACGTGAGGTCGTCGTCGTTGAGCAGTACGACAGCGGGCGGGGTCTCGCCGACGAGCTCGTCGATCTCGGTGCGCGCGCCGTGGATGTCGGTCTCGACGCGACGGCGGCGGATCAGCTTGCCGGTGGACTCCGACAGGTCGTACAGACCGATCGCGATGCGGTGCGCGCGAAGCGTGCCGTGCTCGGCCATGCCCTCCTGGCTGACCGCGAACGACGCGTACGTGCCGTCCGGGGCGAGCGTGAACTCCGGGCGCAGCGTGTTGACGCCCGCGGTCTCCAGCCACTGCGCCGACCAGTTCGACAGGTCGCGGCCGCTGGCCTCGGTGAGCGCGGTGAGCAGGTCGGCGAGCGTGGTGTTGCCGAACGCGTGCGCCTTGAAGTACGACCGCAGGCCGGAGACGAACTCGTCCTCGCCGACGAACGCCACGAGCTGCTTGAGGACGCTGGCGCCCTTGGCGTACGTGATGCCGTCGAAGTTGACCTCGACGGCCTGCATGTCGGGGATGTCCGCGGCGATCGGGTGGGTGGAGGACAGCTGGTCCTGCCGGTAGCCCCAGCCCTTGCGGTCGGTGCAGAACGCGGCCCACGAGTCGGTGAAGCGGGTGCCGCCGGCGGCGGCCCAGTGCGCCGCCCACTCGGCGAACGACTCGTTCAGCCAGAGGTCGTCCCACCAGCGCATCGTCACGAGATCGCCGAACCACATGTGGGCCATCTCGTGCAGGATCGTGTTGGCCCGGTTCTCCCGGACGTAGTCGGTGACCTTGCCGCGGAAGATGTAGGACTCGGTGATCGTGACGCAGCCGGCGTTCTCCATCGCGCCCGCGTTGAACTCCGGGACGATCAGCTGGTCGTACTTGCCGAACGGATAGCGCACGCCGAAGTGCTCGTGGAAGAAGTCGAACCCCTGCTTGGTGATCTCGAAGATCTCGTCGGGGTCGAGGAAGTCCTTGAGCGACTGCCGGCAGAACAGGCCCAGCGGGATGTCGTCGTGCAGGTCGGTGACCTTGTGGTACGGGCCGGCGACGAGCGCGGTGATGTACGTGGACATCCGCGCCGTGGGTGGGAACTTCCGCACCGCGCCGTCGACCTCGGGAGTCGTGTTCGAGACGACCTCCCAGTGCTCGGGGGCCGTGACTTCCAGCGTGAACGTCGCCTTGAGGTCGGGCTGGTCGAAGCAGGCGTAGACGCGCTTGGCGTCGCCGGTCTCGAACTGCGAATAGAGGTAGACCTCGTCGTCGACCGGGTCGACGAAGCGGTGCAGGCCTTCACCGGTGTTCATGTACCGGCAGTCCGCGTCGACGACGAGGACGTTCTCTTCGGCCAGCCCGTCGAGGATCAGACCCTTTTCCGGGTCGTAAGTGCTGACGTCCAGATTTTGACCGTTCAGCGTCGCCGCGCGGACGTTGGCCGCGATCAGGTCGATGAACGTGCTCGCGCCGGGTCGTCTAGCGCTGAATTTGACCTCGGTGACCGAGCGGAACGTGTCGGTTCCGGGTTTTCCGGTGCCATCGGTCAGGTCGAGCGTGATGTGATACGACGCGACCTCGAGAAGATCTCCGCGTTCCCTGGCTTCGCCGAGGGTGAGATTGGTACCGGCCAACTGTCGGGTACTCCTTCGCCGCTCCGTTGTGCAGAGGACGCGGACCGCGTCCTCGAGCCGTGCCAATGAGTCTCCCACGCGGGCGTGGCGGTAAACGATGCGCCGCAGACCAGTGCTGCACCACCTGTTTACGCAGCTCTCACCCGAAACGTACGCCGCGCGGTGGGAATACCTCGGTGCGGGTGGCGGCTCTCGTTCGATGAGTGCTTTCTGCGAGGAGGATCGATGAGTGAGCAGAGGACCCCGGTCGATTTCTGGTTCGATCCGCTGTGTCCCTGGGCGTGGATGACGTCCCGGTGGGTGCTGGAGGCGGCGAAAGTCCGTCCACTGGACATCACGTTCCACGTCATGAGCTTGGCCGTGCTGAACGAGGGCCGGGAGCTCGGCGAACACTACGACGCGATGATGAAGAAGGCTTGGGGACCGGTCCGGGTCGTCATCGCCGCGGAGCAGGCGCACGGCAACGAGGTGGTCCTGCCGCTGTACACCGCGCTGGGCAACCGGATCCACCTGCAGAAGGTGGAGCTGGACGACCCGTCGCTGCTCGTCGACGCGCTGCGCGAGGTCGGGCTGCCCGAGTCGCTCGCCGAGGCAGCCACCTCGACCGCGTACGACGAGGCGCTGAAGAAGTCGCATCACGCAGGCATGGACCCCGTCGGCATGGACGTCGGTACGCCGGTGATCCACGTGCCGGGGCCCGACGGACCGGTGGCCTTCTTCGGTCCGGTCGTCACGCCGGCACCCAAGGGTGACGCTGCGGCGCGGCTTTGGGACGGCGCGGTGCTCGTCGCGTCGGTGCCGGGCTTCTACGAGCTCAAGCGCACGCGTACGCAGGGGCCCATTTTCGATTAAAGGCCTAGGCGGCCCAGTTCGAGCTTGGCCAGGGCCGCCACCGCCTCGGGGTGCCCCGACCGCCACGCTTCACCGGGGTCCACCTCGAGGCGGCGGGCCACCCGGATCACCTCGGACAACGGCTGGTGCGCCAGCGCGCGCAGCGCGAAGAACGACGCGTCGGCGCCGCCGCGCACCAGCCGCCGGGCCGCGGTGGCCTCCCGCACCCACCGCCACCGGCGCAGTGCCCACCAGAGCACGATGATCAGCGGTATCGCCGCCGCGACCAGCCCGGTCACGAGAGCTGCCTTCTCGATCGTGTCGTGCAGCGTCTTGCCGGCCTCCGCGACCTGCTGACCCGCCCCCGCCGCCCGGTCGAACGGCTCCCGGAGGTCGTCGCCCACCCCGGGAATCCGCCCGACCTTGCCGCCCGCGTTGGACAGCCCGTCGCTGAACCCGTTGCCCGCCGACTGCAGCGTCTCGCCGGGCGCGGCGAGTTTGGATATCTGCTCGTCGACCCATCCCTGCAGACGGACCGCCCACCACACCAGGCCGACCGCGATCAGATCGCCCAGCAGTTGCCGCACGGCCTGACCGATGCGTGCGGAGTAGAGCACCGGTGCCGTACGGGGAGCGACGGACTTGGTCATGGGAGTTCCTTCCTCCAAGGCGGGGACTAACCCATAGCGCACACGTCCCCGGGACGCGGCGCGCCCATACCTAGTGAGGAGAAGCTCGGTGCGCACGACGCGCGGTAACCTCGGCACAATGAGTGCAATACACCCCATACCGGTTGGATGGGTGTCGACCGGAGGAACAGGCGCACAGAACTACGACGAGTTCGCCGACGATGCCGAAATCACCGCGTTGGTGGCAGCAAACCCCGACTCGATGCTCGGGGTGGAGATGCCGCACCGGACGCCGGAGGCGGTCGCCGACGGACTCGACTTCGCCCGGGCGCTGCCCGCCGCGTCCGCCCGGCTGGAGAGCCTGGTCTCGCGCGGAAAGTTGGCGCAGTTCACGAACGCGATTGCCGTCTACCGGATCGGCGATCACTTCCTGGGGATGTTCTGCCTCGTCGACACCGCGGAGATCGGCGCCGGGCGGGTGATCCGCAACGAGGAGGTCTTCGCCGCCAAGGTGGCCGAGCGGACCGCGCTGATCCGGTCGCTCGGCGTGCTCGCGAGCCCGGTGCTGCTGGTGCAACCGGAAGCTGCAGGCGGCGACACCCTCCACGACCTGTTGACGGCGACAGTGGACCGGCTGGGTGAGCCGACGGTCTCCGATGTCGACCAGAACGGCCTCCAGCACGACGTGTGGCTGATCGGGCCGGGCACGGACCAGGAACGGCTGCTCGCCGTAGCCGGCACCGGCGACCTCGTCGTCGCCGACGGCAACCACCGCAGCCTCGCCGCGCAGCAGGCCGGGCTCGACCGGTTCCTCGCGGTCGTGGCGCCCGCCAGCTCGGCGAGCATCCAGCCGTACCAGCGGCTGCTGCGACGGTTGCCGATGCCGTTGACCGGGATCCTGGAGGGGCTGCGCGCGGTCGGCTGCGGCGTCCATGCCGTGGACGAGCCCCCGGCCACGCCGTCGCGCGGCACCGTCGTGCTCTACGCCGACGGGCAGACGTACGAGGTGAAGCTCCCGGCGGTCGCCGGTGACACCGTCGACCGGATCGACCACACGGTCGTCGAGCAGCTGCTGGTCCGCCAGGTGCTGGGGCTGACGCCGGACCACCCGTCGATCTCCTACATCGGTGGTGACTACCCGGCGAGCTGGCTGACCGCCGAGGTCGACGCCGGGCGCGCCGCGCTCGCCGTGCTGATCTCGCCGGTGACCGTCGAGGACTTCGTCGCGGTCAACCTCGACCGGGCCACGATGCCGCGGAAGAGCACCTGGTTCACCCCGAAAGCCCGTACGGGTCTCGTCCTCGCGGATCTGGAGTCGTCTCGATGAACTTGCACCCACAGGCCGTGGCAGACCTCGCCAGCGAAGCCATCGCGCAGGGGCCGGTACCGGAGCCCACGCTCGCGGACATCGCCGCGGCGCGGGCCGCGGAGAACGACAACGCGCTGGCGCTCGGTGGTCCGCCGGCGCCGGTGGCGATCGTCGTCGACCTGGAGGCCGACGGCGTCCCGATCCGGCTCTACAACCCACGCGGGGGACGCGGTACGCCGGTCATGTTCTTCCTGCACGGTGGCGGCTGGGTCGGCGACAGCCTGATCACGCACGACGCGGCGTGCCGACGCCTGGCGAACCGGTCGCACTGCGCGGTCGTGGCGATCGACTACCGGCTCGCGCCCGAGTACCCGTGGCCCGCGCAGGTCGAGGACGCCGTGCACGCGCTGGCCTGGGTGCGGGACCACGCGGACGAGCTCGGGCTCGACGTCAGCCGCACCGCGGTCGTCGGCGACTCGGCGGGCGCGACGCTCGCGGCGATCCTGGCCCGCCGGGCCCGGGACGCCCACGTCGGCTTCGACTACCAGGCGCTGATCTACCCGCCGGTGGAGCCGTTCGCAGAGCCGCCGCTCGGCCCCGATCCGCAGAGCGGCGTCGAACACGGCCTGAGCGTGGCGGAGATGAACTGGGCCTGGAAGACCTGGCTCGACGGCGCCGACCCCGACAACGAGGACATCGCGCCGGCGCGCACCAAGGAGATGGCCGGGCTCCCGCCGACGCTGATCGTCACCGCAGAGTTCGACGTCCTGCGCGAGGGCGCCGAGGCGTTCGGCGAGGCGCTGGCCGGTGCGGGCGTGCCGGTCGTCACGACCCGGTACCTCGGGGTGCCCCACGGGTTCTTCCGGCGGCTGGCGGTGTACGACGCCGCACGCGCCGCGGTGGACCAGGTGGCGGCGGCGGTGAAGGACGTGCTGGACCCGATCGCCCATCCCGTCGCACAGGCCTGAGAGGATGCTTCCATGCGCGTCTACCTTGGCTCCGACCACGCCGGATTCGAGCTGAAGCAGCACCTCGTCGAGCACCTGACGAAGTCCGGGCACGACGTCACCGACGTCGGCCCGCACGCCTACGACGCGGAGGACGACTACCCGCCGTTCTGCCTGGACGCGGCGCGGAAGGTCGTCGCCGACCCGGGCAGCCTCGGCGTCGTGATCGGTGGGTCGGGCAACGGCGAGCAGATCGCGGCGAACAAGGTTCCCGGGGTGCGGGCGGCCCTGGCCTGGAACGTCGAGACCGCTCAGCTGACCCGCCTGCACAACGACGCCAACGTCGTCGGAATCGGGGCGCGGATGCACTCGGTGGAGGACGCGACCACGATCGTCGACGCTTTCCTCGACACGAAGTTCAGCGGCGAGGCGCGGCACGCCCGCCGCATCGAGATCCTCGCCGACTTCGAGCGCACCCACGACTACCCGCCCCTTCCCTAGTGGGCGGGCTCCAGGTTCAAACCGGGCCTGTGGCCCGCAGGCTTGATGCCCGGCGGCAAGTTTTCTGTCGGGACGTACCGGCGGCGGACTAGGACTACGGACTCCTCGGCCTCGGCCAGGTCCTCGTCGGTCGGCCGGGACGCGTCGCGCGCGCGCATCGCGGCGCCGAGGCTCAGCTGGGAGGGGCCCGCGCCGACGAGGCCGCGCAGTACCTTGTCGTCGGCGGGCTCGGGGCGGGGTGCCTCGGTCTCGATGTGCCGTTCGCGTCGGCGTCGAGCACGATGGCGGTGGGTGTCCATCGCGTACCCCCTGAGCCTCGAGGAGAAGCGTGCCCGAAGGTCACACGATCCACCGGTTGGCCCGACGGCACAAGCGACTGTTCGTCGGTGCGCCGGTGCACGCGTCGAGCCCGCAGGGACGGTTCGAGGCCGGTGCGGCCGCGCTGGACGGCCTGACGCTCCGCGGCACGGACGCGCACGGCAAGCACCTGTTCCACGACTACGGCGACCGCTGGCTCCACGTCCACCTGGGCTTGTACGGGACCTTCGTCGACGGGAACGGGGAGCCGCCGGCTGTCCGGGGACAGATCCGGCTGCGCATGACCGGCGGAAAACTCCGCTCCGGAGTTTTGGCTCCGGCCTGGGCCGAACTGCGCGGGCCGACGGCCTGCGAGGTGCTCGACGACGGCGCGCGCGACGCGTTAGTGGCCAGGCTCGGACCCGACCCGCTGCGCACGGACGCCGACCCCGACCAGGCCTGGCTGCGCATCAGCCGTAGCCGCACGTCGATCGGCGCGCTGCTGATGCGCCAGGACGTGCTGTCCGGCGTCGGCAACGTGTACCGCGCGGAGGCGCTCTTCCGTGCCGGCATCGACCCCTACCGGCCGGGGCGTGACGTCTCGCTGGGGGAGTGGGAAGCGGTCTGGGCGGACCTGGTCCTGATGATGGCCGACGGGGTGCGGGTGGGTCGGATCCTGACGCTGCGGCCGGAGGACAAGGTCCGGGAGCCTGCGGTCGGCCGGGACCGGGGCCGGGGGCGGTACGTCTACCACCGGGCCGAGCGGCCCTGCCGGATCTGCGGAACGCCGGTGCGGACGGCAGTGGTCGAGGCGCGGAACCTGTTCTGGTGTCCCACCTGTCAGAAATGACCCACGGGTTCGGCGACCCGAGCCGCTAGCTCGAACCAGATCCGCTTCCCCGGACGAGCCGGACCCTGTGGTTCGACCCCCCACCGGTCGGACATCGCGTTCACGAGGGCCAGACCGCGCCCGGACGTCGCGTCGGGGTCGAAGCTGCCCATGCGGGGTGGCTCGTACGCGTCGTCGTGCACCTCGATCCGGACCCGGCCGCGGTCCCCGGCGGTGACGATGAGTACCCGCGCTCGCGAGCGGGCGTGCACCACGGCGTTCGTGACGAGTTCCGTGACCAGCAGTTCCGCCGCGTCGACCAGCTCGACGTCGGCCTGCGGACCGAGAGTGTCGGCAACGAACCGCCGCGCCAGCCGAGGGCTGCGGGCGACAGGCTCGAGCTCGATCAGGGCGCGGATCGGGCACCTCCTCGGGTCACTCTCTCGAACTGTGACGGACGGGCGGATAGTTCCTAGTGTGCCGCTTTGTCATATCTCAACCACGCCTGGGTACCCCTGTGCTGTCTGGGTCCGGACAAAGTTGGACTCTTGAACGGTACGGATAGGGATGTGACATATACGAAACCCGCTGGACGTTCCTACGTTGATTCACAGGGGTAGGCATGGGTTAGCTCGATCGGTGGGCCCTGCGCCTACCAGGAAGAAGAGGAACCTGATGCGGGACCACGTCATCGTGAGAAACGAACGCCGGGCCCTCGTGGCGTACTCAAAGAACACCCAGCCGCTCGCCGGCCCGGAGTTCGGTCATTTCCTTCGCGGTGCGGCGGCGGCTCTCGACTGGGCGACCGGTGTGGTGGCGATCGCGCCCGTCGGTCCGGGCACCGGCCCCGCGGACGCCGCGCTGATCGTTGCCGAAATCCAACTGTGCGACGTCCTACTGGCCGGGGCGGTGTCGCCGCTGACGACCGTCCGGACCGATCCGCACTACGTCAACGGCGTCGAGCACGCCCTGCGGTGGCTGCTCGAACTCGAGGCCGAGCCGCCGGTGCCGCTCACCTCCTCAGGCTCCGCCGTGGCGGAGCAGCCGGTTGCAATTCCTGCGGCCTGAGCAGGGACAAATCGGCGCAGGGAGTTTGACGGGCGGGGGCCCGGGAACATGCCGTGACGTTCGACCGGTGTGAAAACCGGGCTCCCAGAGGAAGGAACGTTCATGGCTCTCAACGACGACGACATCGTCACCTCCGGCCCCGGTAGCAGTGAGGGCCCCGCTGACGGTGGCGCGAACGCCGGTGGCCACGACGGTGGCGCGGACGGCGGCGCTGACGGTGGCGCCGAGGGCCCGGCCGACGGTGGCGCGAACCCGGGCGGTCACGACGGTGGCGCGGACGGCGGTGCTGACGGTGGCGCCGAGGGCCCCGCTGACGGTGGCGCGAACGCCGGTGGCCACGACGGTGGCGCGGACGGCGGTGCCGACGGCGGCGCGTCGCGGCTGTGACTGATTCTTCGCTTCGGACGACCGGCCGCGAGGCCGGTCGTCCGGCGTTGGAGCGCTGCATTTCGGTTCCGGTGGCGCAGTTCCCGTGGGGGCGTGAGCCGTTGCTGAGCGCCGGGCTCGGCTTCAGCGACCTATTCAGCCTGGATGCGGTCGACGACCTGCTCACCCGCCGCGGTCTGCGGACTCCGTTCATCCGGCTGGCCAAGAACGGCGCGGTGATCGAACCGGCCCGGTACACCGGTTCCGGCGGTGCGGGTGCCGAGATTTCCGACCAGGTCGACGACGCCCGCGTCACCCGGCTCTTCTTGGACGGCGCCACGATCGTCCTGCAGGCGCTGCACCGCACGTGGCCACCGCTCGTCGATTTCGGGCAGCAACTGGCCACCGACCTCGGCCACCCCGTCCAGATCAACGCCTACGTCACGCCGCCGCAGAACCAGGGGTTCGCGGCGCACTACGACGTGCACGACGTGTTCGTGCTGCAGGTGGCCGGCGAGAAGCGCTGGCGGATCCACGCGCCGGTGCTGTCCGCTCCGCTGCGGGACCAGCCGTGGAGTTCGCGGGCCGACGACGTCGCCGCGCGGGCGGACGAGGAGCCGGTGATCGACACCGTTCTGCGCCCCGGCGACGCGCTCTACCTGCCCCGCGGCTGGCTGCACTCGGCGACCTCGCTCGGTGAGACGTCCGTGCACCTCACGGTCGGCGTGCACCCGGTGACGCGGCACGCGCTGGTGGAGGTGCTGGCCGGGCTGGCGGCGGAGGATCCCTCGCTGCGCGAGTCGTTGCCGCTGGGGTTCGATCCGACGGACCCGAGCCTGCTCTCGGGAGTGATGGACGCGCTCGTGCCCTGGCTGCGCACGGTGGACCAAGCTGCGGTCGCCGACCGGCTGCGGGAGCGGGTCTGGCCGCAGGGGCGGTCGGAGCCGGTGTCGCCGCTGGCCCAGGAGCGCGTCGTCGCGTCGCTGCGCGCGGACACGACCGTCCGCCTGCGCGACCACCTGCGCTACACAGTGGACTCGTCCGCCGCCGGCGTCGTGCTGCGCCTGCCGGACCGCACGCTCACGCTTCCGGCGGTCACCGCCGCCGCGATGAAGACGGTGCTGTCCGGTGCGCCGGTGCGCGCCTCCGAACTGCCCGATCTCGACGCCGACGACGGGCTGGTGCTGATCCGGCGCCTGCTCCGTGAGGCGCTGGTGGTACCGGCTTGACACCGCGGTGCGCGGTTGCGGCCCGGGAGCGCGGTGACCAGCTGTTCGGCACGGCCGCTCCGGGGTCGCGCTGGCTGCTGGTCGAGCACGCGGGCCCGTGGCCGCGCCGGGCGTTCGAGGCGTCGCCGGTGCTGACGTGGGTCGCTTCGCGCGCGGTCGCAGCGGGTGTGCGGGCGACGCTGATCCGTCGGCCCGGGCGAGCCGTTCCGTCTGAAACCCGCGCCTACGCGATCGTGGACGCCCGTCCGGGCCGCGAAGGCATCCACTGGGGAACGTTCGTGTCCGAGTCGGAGCTCCTCGAGGTGCCGCTGGAGCTGACCGGACCGGCGTCGACCGAGCCGGTGCACCTGGTGTGCGCACACGGGCGACACGACACGTGCTGCGCGGTGGAGGGCAGGCCGGTGGCGGCTGCTCTCGCGGACGCGTATCCCGGAAGTACCTGGGAGTGCTCGCACGTCGGCGGTGACCGGTTCTCGGCCAACGTCGTGCTGCTGCCACACGGCCTGTACTACGGAACGCTCGACCGTTCTTCGGCCCTGGCGGTCGCGGACGCGTACCGCGCAGGCCGGGTCGTGCCCTCACTCCTGCGCGGACGCTCCGCGTTCCCACCGTCGGTGCAGGCGGCTCAGCACTACGCCCGCCTCGACACCGACGACGACCGCGTGGACGCGTTCGCGCCCCTGAGCACCGAGACACTCGACCCGCAGACCGTGCGCGTCCGCCTCGACGGCGCGACGATCACGGTCCGGGCCGGGTGGTCGGAGCCGGCGGTGCTGACGTGCTCCGCCGGCCGACCCGAGGTCGCCCGGGTGTTCGAGCGGGTTCAGTAGGCGTGACCGTTGATCGTGGACGGCGCGGTCATGCGCTCCCACTCGAGGAAGTTGTCGGTCTCGGCGAAGAGCGCGCCGACCAGGTACACCGCAACCGCGGCGTCGTCGGCGAGCCCGAGCACAAACATGAACGCCTCGGGCATGGCGTCGATCGGTGAGACGATGTACGCGGCACCGACGCCGAGCATCGCCAGCTTGAGCCGGGACAGCCCCGGGTAGCGGCCGGACGCCGACGCGCGGATCATGCGCGGGATCGCGCCGATACGGGCGCCGACCGACGGCGAGCCCGGACGGGACGCTTCGCGGGCTACCTTTGCTGCGGCGGCGAGCCGGGTCTTGCGCCGCAGAGACCCACTTGCGTTTCGAGCCATGAGGACACCTCCGATGTGTGCTTCCTCCTTGATACCCGCAGAGAGCAACGTGACGCGTCCGGAGCGTGTTCCACGCTCGTCAGGCCGCTTCGAGCGTCGAGCAGTGGCGGGGAGCCGGGGTGTGACCCGCCGCGAAGGCGGCGGGGGAGACACCCATGAGCTGGCGGAACTCGCGGCCGAGGTGCGACTGGTCGTAGTAACCGGCCTGCGCGGCGAGTTGGGCGAACGGCGCCGACCCGATGTCGCCGAGCACGCGACGGATGCGTTGGATGCGTGCGTAGTGCTTGGGAGAGACCCCGACCGCGGCGGCGAACCGGTTGCGCAGGTGCCGCTCGCTCACCCCGAGGTCGTCGGCGACGACGGCGATCGGACTGCCGGTGCTCAGGCGGGCGGCCGCCGCGTCGACCCAGCGGGTCTCGCGGTCGGCGGCCGGGGCAGCGGTGGCCAGGTACGGCCCGAGCACGGCAGCGGGATCCAGCGGCGCGTCCGTCCAGCGGTGCGCCAGTTGCCCGGCGTCCGGCGAAAGGAAGGGAACCACCTGATCGGTGAACTCGGACACCGGTGCCCCGAACAGCGCGCGGGCCTGGCCGGCGGTCAGGCGGAAGCGCGGGGCGAGCGGGCCGCCCTTCGGCTCGTAGTAGAGCGCGCGCGTGCGCGGACCGAGGACCATCAGCTCCGGGCTGCCCGAGTGGCAGACCGAGAGCGCCAGTTCGGTGGTGGTGGTCGGCGCGTGCATCACGATGTCGAGCCTAGGGATTCAGCGCCCGTACGCCAGTGCCGAAACGTCCTATCCAGTGCGCGGAGGAGCGCCACAGGGTTGGCGTCATGATTCTGGTGACAGGTGCCACAGGCACGATCGGTTCCGCTCTCGTCTCGACTCTCGCCGCTGCCGGGGAGCCCGTGCGGGCGATGACTCGAGGGGCGGCTGTTCCGGCTGCCACCGAGGTGGTGCACGGCGACTACGGGGACGCCGATTCGCTGCGTGCCGCGGTGCAGGGCGTCGACGCGGTGTTTCTGCTGACCCCGCCCGATCCCGCAGCGCCGGCGCAGGACCTGGCGATGCTGGAGGCAGCTGCCGACGTGCCGCGGATCGTCAAGGTCTCCGCGTTCGGCATCGACAGCGGGCTCGCGCCCTGGCACGAGCCCGGCGAAGCTGCGGTGCAGGCCGGCGACCGGGAGTGGACGATCCTGCGGCCGTCGGCGTTCGCGACGAACGCGCTCCAATGGTTGCCGCAGCTCCGCGCCGGGGAGCCCGTTCCGAACCCGACCGGCGACGGGAAGCTCGGCGTCATCGATCCGCGGGACATCGCCGCCGTGGCCGCGGTCGCGCTGACCGGTGGAGCGCCGGGCGTGCACACGCTCACCGGCCCGGAGGCGCTGAGCACTCCGGAACAGGTGGCGATCCTCGCGTCGGTGCTGGGTCGGCCGCTCGGGACGCAGGCCGTCGACGGCTCCCACCCGGGACACGAATTCGTGCGGTCGGGGCAGGGCGCGGTCGTGACCGACGACGTCCCGCGCATCCTCGGCCGCCCGGCCCGGACGTTCCGGGAGTGGGCGACCGACCACGTCACTGGTTGAAGGCCGTCAAGAACTTGTCGCGGAACGCGTCCATCTTCCAGACGGGGGCGTTCTTGGCCGGCTTGATGCCGTCGGTCCAGCCCCAGGTGTTGATGCGCTCCATCACCTTCGGGTCCTTCGCGACGATCGTGATCGGCACGTCCCAGCTCGCGTTCTGCCCGACGATCAGCGGCACCGGCTGGTGGTCACCCAGGAACACCAGTACCTGGTCGTCGCCCAGGTACTTCTCGGCGTAGCCGGTCAGCGTCTGCAGTGAGTACTCGATCGTCTTGCGGTACTGGGTACGCACCTCGTCGGGCTTCTTCGTCGAGTGCGGCCGCCCGCCGTAGGTCGCCTTGCCGTCGCCCACCTGGTCCCAGTCGGCCAGCTTCGGGAGGTACGACCAGGGCGCGTGGCTCGACGTCGTCTCGACCTCGGCCACCACCGGGGTGTCGCCGGCCTTGGACAGCTCCGCGCGCTGCAGCTTCGACAGCAGGTACTGGTCCGGAATCGCCGACCACTGCGGCTTCGGCCCCTTGAACCCGAGGTTGCGTGAGTCGTAGATCTTGTCGTAACCGAAGAACTCGCCCTCGGGCCAGTAGCCGGTCAGACCGGGCATCACGCCCACCGACCGCCAGTCCGACTTCTTGAACGCCTGGGTCAGCGTCAGCCGGTCGCTCTTGGTGAGCGAGCGGTACCGGGCCTCGTTGTTGATCCAGAGTCCGGAGTAGAACGTCGAGTGCGCGAGCCAGCTACCGCCGCCGATCGTCGGCGAGGTGAGCCAGCCGCTGCGTGCGGTGAGCCCGGCTGTCTTCAGCTTCGCCGATCCCTGGTCCAACACCGCGTCGACCTGCGACGCGTAGGTCGGGTCCTCGACCGCGCTGCGTCCGTAGCTCTCGATGAACGTGAAGATGACGTCCTTGCCCTCGAGCCCGGCGAGCAGCTGGTTCTGGCCCTTGAACTTGTCGACGGCGAGTTCCTTCTCGAACTCCTTGTGGTCGGCCAGCGCGTGCGGGACCTTCCGGAACATGTTGTAGCCGAACAGCGAGGTGGTGTAGCTCGTCTGTGGCAGGCCCGGCACCGTGTAACCGAAGGCCGCACAGAAGAACCAGATCACGGTGAGTGCGGCGACCGCCTTGGTCGCGTGCGGCTGGGCGTCGACCAGTGCCTGGGAGAGCCGGCGAACGGCGAGGACGATCAGCGTGAGCAGCGCGATCAGCGCAACTGCGGCGCCGACCATCGCGCCGACCGCGGCGGCCTTGCCGTACGAACCCTCGACGAAGTCGTAGCCGTTACCGAGGAAGCTCCAGTCGAAGATGACGTTGAACGGCCGGGACAGCACCGCGAAGAAGCCCATGTCGAGGACCTTGATGAACGTGAGCACGCCCAGCACCACACCGGCGAGCGTGGCCACGATCTTCCGGGTCCGCCCGGGCAGCACGAGCAGCACGGCGGCGCCGACGACGGCCTCCACCGGGATGCGCATGAACGCCTTCGTCGTCAGCAGGTACTCGCGGTTCGGGAGCAGCAGCACCAGGTAGACCAGCACCAATGCCAGTGCGGTGAGCGTCCAGCGCAGCACCGTGCGCACTCTGCTCCGAGGCTTCTCGGAAGACGGCGCGATCGGGGTCAGGTCGCCGTCGTCCGTCGATGGCTCCTGCGTACCCGTGAGAAGCGCCATTCCTAGGCCCTTTCCGAAAGTTGTGGGGTGTCCGTTGCCGCGAGGTTCACGTCTTCGTCCGGCGGAAAGTTCACGTCTTCGTCCGGCGTCTCCGTCGTGAACGTGACACCCGAGAAAAGGCGGTAGCCGGTGATCAGAATCGCCCCGAGCATGAGCGTGGCCAGCAGCCGGCGGTCGATCATCGGGCCCACCGGTGCCTTGCTGAACAGGAACGGCAGATACGAGAAGAACGACGACGCCTGGACGATCAGCGGCAGGTACCAGAGCCGGGGTACGTAGAACGCGAGGATCAGCGTGAGGACGTCGGCGAGGAAGAAGTAGCGCTCGTGCATCGCCGGCAGGAGCCACGGGATGGCGATCGCGAAGAACGCGCCCGCAGTCAGCCAGCGCACCCGGTCGAGCTCGACTTTCGTCGCGATCAGCACGTAGGTGACGCCGAGCGTGAGCGCGGCCGCGAACAGGTAACCGAGGTTGCGCAGGACGCCGAGCGCGACGTTGACGTGCAGGTACTGGTAGACGGTAGGGCCGCCGCGACGCAGTGCCGACGGGTCGTCGAGCTGGTGGGAGTAGATCGTGAGCAGCTCGATCGCGTCGCGGCCGGCGATGAGCGCAGGGACGTCCCAGGCGAGATAGACGAGCGGGAACGCGATCAGCGTTCGCCAGCGGACCCGTCCGGCCAGCACGGCCAGCAGGAATATGGGTGCGATGAACACGGCTTGTGGCTTGAACGCCCAGGCGGTGGCGGCCATCGCGACGGCGGCCCAGTCGTTGCCCTTGAGCACGTAGTAGAGGGCAGCGACGCAGAACGCGCCCCAGATCGAGTCGCACTGGCCGTACAGGGAGGCGTTGAGCACGACGGTCGGCATGAATGCGGCGACCAGCGCGGCCATCGCGGGGATGCGCCAGCCGTCCCACTTGAGCGCGACCGTGCGGAAGACGTAGTAGACGAGCACGACGTCGAACGCGACGAGGACCAGCTTGATCTTCATCAGCGTCGCGCCGGGGAACCAGCTCG
Organism: Cryptosporangium sp. NPDC048952; assembly: GCF_043197895.1. NCBI lineage: Bacteria > Bacillati > Actinomycetota > Actinomycetes > Cryptosporangiales > Cryptosporangiaceae > Cryptosporangium > Cryptosporangium sp. NPDC048952. The sequence goes on from NZ_JBICTY010000001.1 coordinate 1,343,526, forward strand.
CGATCTCGAGCAGATAGAGGAACGGCGCGTTGTAGTTGCCGACCGGGCTTTTCAGCCCTTCCCGTTGAAGCTGGTCGTACCACTCACCGAAAACGTCGAGGTCGGTCGTCCAGTAGCTGCGACAGGCGTAGCGGATGACGACCGCCAGGCCGACCAGTCCGGCGAGCAACAGCCACTCGGCGGGCGGCACCGTCCGGGCTCGTCGTACCCACGACACGAGGGCGCCCCTCTCACTGTTTGCGACCGGTCGCAGGGGTACACGGAACGTGCGCACCGGAGGTTCGACGCTCGACCCATAAAAAACGCCCAGGTCGTCTGACCTGGGCATCTACCTCGCGGAGCGGGTGACGAGAATCGAACTCGCGTAGCCAGTTTGGAAGACTGGGGCTCTACCATTGAGCTACACCCGCAGGCGCTTTTCAGCGGCCTCGACCATAGTAACGGCATCCTCCGGACGGCACGCCACCGACTTACCTCGGGGCAGCGAGCCGCCGCGTACCGCGACGGCCTACACTGGCGGCGCAGTGCCGCGGGGTGTGGCGCAGTTTGGTAGCGCACTCGCTTTGGGAGCGAGGGGCCGTGGGTTCAAATCCCGCCACCCCGACCGTGTTCAGGCTGGTCGCCGCGGTGGCGCGGCGGCCAGCGGGCCTATGTCGGCCCCCGCCATGCACGGATGCACCGAATCGGTGTCATTCGGCCAAAGAGTCGACGGGCTGGCCGGTGACGTCAGCGATGAGATCGAAGTCCTTGTCGACGGCGAGGACGGTTAGACCCGCCCTTTCGGCCGTTGCGGCGATGAGTAGATCCGGAATGGAGGGCGCGCGGTGCTGGCCCCGGTCGGCGAGCAGCATCTGAACCTCGAAGGCGCGGTCCTCGATCGCGGGTGTGAGGTGCTCGACCGGCATCAGAGACAGCGGCGGGACGGTGAACTGTCCGCGGCCGGCCTCGCCTGAGCGTGCGGAGAAGCCGAGTTCGAGCCGTGTGATAGTGGAAAGCCGCACCAGTCCGCGACTGATGCGGCTACTCCACTCTTCGCGGTCGGCCGTCTGCCCCCGCTGCAGGCGGACGTAGGCGGATTTGTCGATCAGCCAGCTGGTTACCGCCACGCTGCGTCCATCACCGCCGGATCGGCGAGGTCGGCGAAAACCTCAGCGGAGCGTTGCCAGTCTTCGGCGGAGACGGTTTGCTTCGGGGAGGGGGTGATGTCTTCCTCGAACCTGCGGCGCAGGTACTCGTTGCGGGAGAGCCCGAGGTTGGAGGCCGCTGTGTCGATGCGGTCGACGGCTTCCTGGGTCAAGTCGCGGATGAGGATGTTGGGCATCGCGCACCTCCGGATCTATGCGTGATATCACGATATCACGCGGATCCTCGCCGCGACGGCGGTGACGCTCAGGCTTCGAACGTCGCCGCCAGTGACCAGCCGGTGCCCGGCGTGTAGAGCCGGCACGAGGCATCCAGCGCTGTGTACGTGAGCACGCGCCCGTCGCCCAGCGCCCACGCCACGTCACCCGCAGCGCCGTCCAGTGACGTCCACGCCGAGCCGTCGAACGACCAGACCCCGTCGGGGCTCGCGACGTACGAGCCGGCCACGAAGTGCCCCGCCGGTGCCGCCGCACCCACCGGCCGCCACGTCAGCGCACCGTCGACCAGCGACCCCGACACCGTGGAATCCCCGGTGTCGACGAGCAGCCCGCCCGACGTCACCCCGAGCGCACGCCCGGTCGACTCGCCGACCACCGACCACGCGAACTCGTCCCCGTCGAGCCGCGCGCACCACCACTCCCCGCCGTCCTCGACGAGCAGCTCGTCGACGCCGTCCCCGTCGACGTCACCCACGAGCAGCGTCGAGATGTCGGCGGTGAAGCCTTCCGTGTTCCCGGCGTAGACCCACTCCGACGACCCCAGCCACCACGAGTGATCCTCGGGGTAATACGTCAGCACCTGTTCGGAACCCGCGCGGAACCGCCCCACCCAGGACAGGGCTCCGAGCACGCGCGCCTCCACGGGAGACCAGCTCAGGACCCCCCCGACCAGCCGCCCCAACCGCCCGGTCGCGGCGTCGAGCACCTCGTCCAGCCCGTCGGAGTCGAAGTCACCCACGAGCCCCGCCGGGCCGGTGCCGACCGTGGTCCAGGTCAGCGCCCCCGTCGCGAGCGACCCGAGGTGCCACGTTCCGCGGCTCGCCAGATGGAACAGCACGCCCCACGACGAGGCCCACGAGTTCGCGTCGGACGGCTCGAGATCGGCGTACAGCTCCCGGATCGCCGCCCGGTCACCCGCCGACAGGGCGTCTCGCTGACCGATCTCCGCGCCCTCGAGGAACGGCACGATCGTCGGCTCACCGTTGATCGAGAACGACACCGCCGGGTAATGCATGATCGACCCGTAGTCGTACGGCCCGACGTCGTCGCCGTCGGTGATGTGCTGGTCGAAGTTGTGCCGCTGATCAGGGTCGATGTTCTCCCAGACGATCCGGACGAACTCGTCCCGGTCCTCGCGGCTCTGCTCGTGCCAGAGCCCCGCGGCGTGCCCCAGCTCGTGCGTCGCCTGACCGAAGAAGCAGCCGGTGCCCAGCGTCAGCTCTTGCGGCCCGCCCTGCCGGCCGACCGAGGACGTGCACCCTCCGCTGGGCACGAACCGCACGTAGTCGTCCTCGCCGTCGCGCGGTACGACCGCCAGCCGGGTCCGCGTGTTCCAGTGTTCGACCGCACCCTCGACCGCCTCGCGCTGCGCCTCCGGTAACGCCGGATCGATCTCGTACGGGATCACCCCGCCGGGCCAGCGGAACCGCTCGCCGGGGATGGCCACTGCGGAGCGGGCCGACACCTCCGCCACGGAGCCGAGCACGATGTCGCCCTCGAACATCGCCAGGCCGTTCTCGACGCTGAACACCACCCGGCGCGCGCCGAACGTAACCCCGTACACGTACCCAACGCCGGTCTCCGACATGGACACATCAATACACGGTGCCTCTGACAGATCCAGAGTGGAACTGCAGAAAACACCGTAAGGTGTCGGAACCCCGGTGAAGGGAGTCCGCACGGTGGCGACGACCTCTCCAGCCGGTACCGCGACCCCCCTCGGCCAGGAACCCTGGCCACCGCGCGCCCGCCCGATCGTGTTCCTGCTGGCCGTCTTCATCATGCTGGCGTTCGGCGACAAGGCGATCCTCGGCCTGGTCGGCCCGCCGATGATGGAGGACCTCGGGCTCACCAACGCCGAGTTCGGTCTGATCGGCAGCAGCTTCTCCCTGCTGTTCTGCTTCACCGCGATCTTCATCGGCCTGCTCGGCAACCGCGTCTCGCCGCGCTGGCTGCTGGCCGGGCTGGCCGTCGTCTGGTCGCTCGCCCAACTGCCCGTGCTGTTCCCGGTCCTCGGCTTCGCCGGCCTGGTCGGCACCCGCATCCTGCTCGGCGCGGGGGAGGGCCCCGCCGTCCCGCTCGCCTCGCACACGGCGTTCACCTGGGTGCCGATCCGCAGCCGCGCGCTCGCCGCGGCCCTGCTCGCCATCGGCGGCGGCGCCGGCATCGTCGTCGGTGCCCCACTGCTCATGCTCGCCATCCAGGCCTACGGCTGGCGTGCTCCCTTCGGGGTCCTCGGCGCGCTCGGGCTGATCTGGGCGGTCGCCTGGCTCGCCGTCGGTGGTGCGGGTCCTCATCTCTACGCCGCTCCGGGCACCACCGCCGGCAATCCGCTGGGCGACTCCCGCGGAACACCCGGAACGGCCGCCGGCGCCGCGGGCGAGACAGTGCCCTACCGGCGGATCTTCGCGCTCGGCACCTGGTGGGGTGCGGTGCTGGCCGGCTTCACCGTCTTCTGGACCCTGGGCCTCGCCCTCACCTGGCTCCCCACCTACCTCGAGGAACAGGCCGGCTACGCCCCCTCCACCGTGAGCCTCCTCGTCGGCCTCCCGAGCATCTTCTCGATCGTCTCGATCCTGGTCGCGGGCATGACCGCCGACCGCCTCCTGCGCCGCGGCGCCTCGCGTCGCGTCGCCTACGGGGTCGTTCCGGCGGTCGCGATGGTCGCCGGCGGACTCGCGCTGATCGCAATGAGCCGCCTCGGCGCCGGCTGGCCGCTGCTGGCCGCGATGACGATCGCGTTCTCCACCGGTCCGGCCCTGACCCCGCTGACCAACGCCGCGATCGCCGACGTGTGCCCGCCCGCTCAGCGCTCCGGCGTCCTGGCGACCGCACACGCGTTCGCCACCACCGGCAACGTCGCCGCCCCGTTCGCCAGCGGGCTCATCGTCGACCTCGCGCCGACCGAGAGCGCGGGGTTCGCCGCCGCGCTCGACCTGGCGGGCGTCCTGCTCCTGGCCGGGGCCGCGCTGGCCGCCACCGTCATCCGTCCCGACCGCCATGCGGCCCGGCTGACGGGGGCGTGAACGCGGGTAGGACTGTGGGGTGCGGGCGCTGATCGGCGGTCGCATAGACTGCGTAGAGTCAATCCTGCGGTATATCCGCGTGCGCGTCTTCTTGTGGTGCCGCATCCCACAGAGATTGAACAACTAATTACACCCGCAGCGTTGAGGAGCACACACGTGAAGAGCACCGTCGAGACCTTGAGCCCGACGAGGGTGCGGCTCGCCGTGGAGGTGCCCTTCGAGGAGCTGAAGCCCAACCTCGACGAGGCCTACCGCTCGATCGCGAACCAGGTCTCGATCCCGGGCTTCCGGAAGGGCAAGGTTCCGCCGCGCCTGATCGACCAGCGCATCGGCCGGGCCGCCGTGCTCGAGGAGACGCTCAACAACGCGATCCCGACGCACTACTCCTCCGCCGTGCGTGAGCACGACATCAAGGTGATCGGCCGCCCCGACGTCGAGGTCACCGAGCTGCAGGACGGCGAGAAGGTCTCGTTCACCGCCGAGGTCGACGTCCGCCCCGAGCTGACGCTCCCCGACTTCTCGACGCTCGAGGTCACCGTCGACGAGGCCCAGGTCTCCGACGAGGACATCGACAACCAGGTCGACAGCCTGCGCCAGCGGTTCTCCACCCTGAAGGGTGTCGAGCGCGAGGTGCGCACCGGTGACTTCGTCCAGCTCGACCTGGTCGCCACCATCGACGGCGAGGAGATCGAGGGCGGCAGCGCCGAGAACGTCTCCTACGAGGTCGGCAGCGGCCAGCTGCTCGAGGGCACCGACGCCGCCATCGAGGGCCACCAGGCCGGCGACGAGGTCACGTTCACCACGACGCTGGCCGGTGGCGAGCACGCGGGCAAGGACGCCGACGTCAAGGTCACGATCCGCACGGTCAAGGAGAAGGAGCTCCCGGAGCTGGACGACGAGTTCGCCCAGACCGCCTCGGAGTTCGACTCGCTCGACGAGCTCAAGGACGACGTCCGCAACCGGCTCGGCCGGGTGAAGAAGCTCGAGCAGGCCGTCGCCGCCCGTGACAAGACGCTGGAGACGCTGCTCGAGGCCGTCGAGGTCCCGATGCCGGAGAAGGTCCTCCAGGACGAGATCGAGTACCGCCGCCACCAGCTCGGCCACGCGCTGGAGAACGCCGGCGTCAGCCTGGAGCAGTACCTCGAGAACGAGGGCCAGACCCAGGAGGAGTTCGACGAGCAGCTGGAGAAGGACTGCGCACAGGCCGTCCGCTCCCAGCTCGTGCTCGACGCCATCGCCGACAACGAAGAGGTCGGCATCGACGACGGTGAGCTCACCAGCGAGGTCGTGCGCCGCGCCCAGCAGTCCGGGGTCAACCCGCAGCAGTTCGCCGACCAGCTCGTGCAGAACGGCGAGCTGCCGATCGTCGTCGCCGACCTCCGCCGCGGCAAGGCGCTCGGTCTCGTCACCGAGCAGGCGAAGATCGTCGACGGGGCCGGTAACCCGGTCGACCTGAAGGCCCTGCAGGACGAGATCAACCCGCCCGAGGCGGACGTCGAGGCCGAGCCCACGCCGGCTCAGGTCTGACCTTCCGGTCATGCTCGTGCGCTCACAGCGAACAGCCCCCCGAGGCCCCGTCAGGGGCCTCGGGGCCGCGTTAGTGTCAGGCGTACGGCCAGCCGCGTAGTTCTGCTCGGTCCAGCACTCGCAGGCCCCACAGCTCGAAGAGCTTCAGCCCAGAATCACGTTCAAGGCGAAGGCAGGCATCGTGACCCACTTCGACACACCGGCAGCACCCGCCGTCGGCCGCGCGCCGAGCTCGGGCGGTATGGGCTTCGATGACTCGGTGTTCAACCGGCTCCTCAAGGAGCGCATCATCTTCCTCGGCCAGCAGTTCGACGACGAGATGGCCAACCGGATCTGCGCTCAGCTCCTGCTGCTCTCGGCGGAAGACCCGGTGCGCGACATCGCGCTTTACGTCAACTCCCCGGGCGGCAGCGTCTCGTCCGGCATGGCGATCTACGACACCATGCAGTTCATCCCGAACGACGTGGCCACCTACGGCCTCGGCCTCGCCGCGTCGATGGGGCAGTTCATCCTGTGCGCCGGTGCCCGCGGCAAGCGGTACGCGCTCCCGCACACCCGGGTGATGATGCACCAGCCGTCCGGCGGTATCGGCGGTTCGGCCAGCGACATCGCGATCCAGGCCGAGCAGATGCTGTACACGAAGAAGCTGATGCAGGAGCGGATCGCGTACCACACCGGTCAGTCCGTCGAGCAGATCGAGTCGGACTCGGACCGCGACCGTTGGTTCACCGCCGACGAGGCCAAGGAGTACGGCCTGATCGACGCGGTGCTGCCGACGACTTCCGACGTGGCGGCCACCACCGGCGCTCACTGAGCGCGCAGCCACCGAACCGCCATTTTCTCGTCCGGAGGACCAGAATGAGTGAACTGAACTTCCCGGGCTCCGGGTTGTACAACCGCGATACCGCACCGCAGGGCCGTTACGTCCTGCCGTCGTTCGTCGAGCGCACGTCGTACGGGATCAAGGAGATGAACCCGTACAACAAGCTGTTCGAGGAGCGCATCATCTTCCTCGGTGTGCAGATCGACGACGCCAGCGCGAACGACGTCATGGCGCAGCTGCTCTGCCTCGAGTCGATGGACCCCGACCGGGACATCTGGATCTACATCAACTCGCCGGGCGGCTCGTTCACCGCGCTGACCGCCATCTACGACACCATGCGGTTCGTCCGCTGCGACATCCAGACGGTGTGCATGGGCCAGGCGGCATCGGCCGCTGCCGTCCTGCTCGCCGCCGGGACGCCCGGCAAGCGCCTCGCGCTGCCGAACGCCCGCGTGCTGATCCACCAGCCCTACAGCGAGGGCGGCGGTCAGGGCTCGGACATCGAAATCCAGGCGCGTGAGATTTTGCGCATGCGTACGCAGCTGGAACAAATGCTTTCCTCGCACTCCGGTCAGCCGATCGAGAAGGTCCGCAAGGACATCGAGCGGGACAAGATTCTGACCGCGGACGAGGCCAAGGAGTACGGCCTCATCGACCAGGTGCTGGAAAGCCGCAAGAAGGTTCCGGTCGCGGCAGGTTGAGCGGTGAAGTAAGGCGACGCGCCCTCGCGACCAGGGGTCAGCGAGGGCGCGGAGCATGTACCGTCGAGGAGTCAGTCGGCCGGCGGTCCGGCGAGGACAGGGAGATGGTCGTTCGTGGCACGGATCGGTGACGGCGGAGACCTGCTGAAGTGCTCCTTCTGCGGGAAATCGCAGAAGCAGGTCAAGAAGCTCATCGCGGGCCCAGGTGTGTACATCTGCGATGAGTGCATCGACCTGTGCAACGAAATCATCGAGGAGGAACTCTCGGAGTCCTCCGAGCTGAAGTGGGACGAGCTTCCCAAGCCGATCGAGATCTGCGAGTTCCTCGACCAATACGTGGTCGGGCAGGATTCGGCGAAAAAGGCTCTCGCGGTAGCGGTGTACAACCACTACAAGCGTATTCAGGCCGAGAACACGGGGCACCGCAACGGCGGCCCGGAGCCGGTCGAACTCGCGAAGTCCAACATCCTGCTGATCGGCCCCACCGGCTGCGGCAAGACGCACCTCGCGCAGACGCTGGCCAAGCTGCTCAACGTTCCGTTCGCGATCGCTGACGCCACGGCGCTGACCGAGGCCGGCTACGTCGGCGAGGACGTCGAGAACATCCTGCTGAAGCTGATCCAGGCCGCCGACTACGACGTCAAGCGCGCCGAGACCGGCATCATCTACATCGATGAGGTCGACAAGATCGCTCGGAAGAGCGAGAACCCGTCGATCACGCGTGACGTCTCCGGCGAGGGCGTGCAGCAGGCTCTGCTGAAGATCCTGGAAGGCACCACCGCGAGTGTTCCGCCGCAGGGCGGTCGCAAGCACCCGCACCAGGAGTTCATCCAGATCGACACGACGAACGTGCTGTTCATCGTCGGAGGGGCGTTCGCCGGGCTCGAGAAGCTGATCGAGAGCCGGGTCGGCAAGAACGGGCTCGGGTTCGCGGCGAACATCATCTCCGCGTCCGAGCGCACCACCGACGACGTGTTCGCCGACGTCATGCCGGAAGACCTGCTGAAGTTCGGGATGATCCCGGAGTTCGTCGGCCGTCTGCCGGTCATCACGACGGTGCGCAATCTCGACCGGCGTGCGCTGATGCAGATCCTCACCGAGCCGCGGAACGCGCTGGTCAAGCAGTACCAGCGGCTGTTCGAGCTCGACGGTGTGGAGCTGGACTTCACGCACGACGCGCTGGAGGCGATCGCTGACCAGGCGATCCTGCGTGGCACCGGTGCTCGAGGGCTCCGGGCGATCATGGAGGAGGTGCTCCAGTCGGTGATGTACGAGATTCCCTCGCGTCCCGATGTGGCGCGCGTCGTGATCAGCCGCGAGGTCGTCATGGAGAAGGTGCTGCCGACGATCGTCCCTCGCGACGTTCCGAAGCGTGAGCGGCGCGAGAAGAGCGCGTAGTTAGTTCCACACAGCGTTCGTTCCGCACAGCGGCCCCCGCCTTCCCAGGCGGGGGCCGCTTGCTGTGTGCGGGTCAGGTCGCGCTCTGCCAGTGGGCGATGCGTCTGCCGTCCTTCGGATCGAACACTTCCAGCCCGTCGTCGAGGCGGTAGACCGGCCCGCGGGGACCGCGGAGCTCCGCGACGGTCGCGAGCAGCGTCGGGCTGCCGAGCGAATCCGCGGTGTAGGCCAGGAGCTGCCAGACGGAGTCGTCCGGATTCCCGCTGTCGAGCGCGCACTGCACCAGGACGACGGCGTCCTTGACTCCGTCGTCGGACAGGTCGGCGTAGAGGGGTCGGGCGCCGTCGAACATCTCGTAGTTGGTCTGGCCCTGGTTCTGCACCCACCCCTGGTTGCTCCTACCGTTGCGGAACGTCGCCAGGTTCGCGATGCAGAGCTCGGACTCCGGGATCTGGAGCGTCGTGTTCGCCCAGTCGACCTCGGCCAGCGGGTTGGGCCGGTTGTCGGCCGAGGGCGCAGTGGGCGCCGGCCGGGTCGGGTTGTTGATCGGGTGGACCTGATCCGGCCGCTCGACGGCTCGGACCGCCCATCCGGCGCCGATCAGCACGACGAGGACGAGTGCCGCGACCGCCGCGAGCCGGTTACGTCGCCGCCGGCGGCCGGCGCGCGCGGTGAGCGTCTCGCCGGGTCCCTCGAAGGCGTCCGACGGGTCGTCCCGGAGGCGTCCGAACAGTGCTGCGGCGGGGTCGTCATGCTCGGCCATCGTCGTGCCTCCCTTCGACCCTCTCGCTGTCCAGGTGGGCGGCCATCGCGGCCCGTCCGCGGTGCAGCCAGGACTTGACAGTGCCCTCGGCCACCGACTCCTCGGTCGCGATCTGGGCGATCGACAGGTCCGCCAGGTAGTGCAGGACCACCGCCCGGCGCTGCCGCTCGGGGAGCGTGGCCAGCGCAGCGACCAGCGTCACGTGCTCGGGGCCCGGCGGTGGTGCGTGGACCTCGCGTTGGCCGTTCAGGTACCGCAGCGCCGTGCGGGCGCGGCGCCAGCGGCTGATCGCGAGCCGCCAGGCCACCTGACGCACCCAGCCGGCCGGGTTCTCGTAGCGGGATACGGACGCCCAGCGCGTCCAGGCTCGGACGAACGCTTCCTGCACCGCGTCCTGCGCCTCGGTGGCGTCGCCGGTGTACGCGTACAGCTGCTTGCAGAGCACGGGGAAGTTGTCGGCGTAGAAGCGGCCGAAGTCCCGTCCCGTCCCGGTCACGGCCCTCCTTTCCTGCCGGCGTCGGAGTCGGTCCGCCTGTCACACGCCTGGGCCGGTTGGCGGGTTGCAGACAAATTGTTGAGCGGGCGCTCAAGACAGCGGTAGAATTTGAGCGATTGCTTAAACAAGGAGGTCAGCCATGCGATGGGCGGTAGTTCCGGCGATCGTGCTCGGCATGCTCGTGATCGTTCCGGTGGGGTTGGGGTTGCTCGAAGCCCCGGGGTTACGGGTGCTGCGGGCATGCTGGCCGCCGGTCGCCATCGTCGGTGCGCTGTCGCTGGCGCTGCCGGTGAGCATCTTCGCGGTGGGGCTCGCCTGTGTGTACGCGCTTGGGACGTTCGTGCTGGCGGGCACGGCTGCGGCCCGGTTCGTCCGGGACCGGTCGTTCGCTCCGGTGGACGTCGCGGCGCTCACCGCGCTCGTCACCCCGGCGGTGGCCGGGGCGTCGCTCGTCGTCGAGCGGGCGGGCGGAACCCTGCTCGGCTTCGGGCCGAAGATCCTCCTGCTCACCGTGGCTCACTTCCACTACGCCGGCTTCGCCGCCGCCCTCGTGGCCGGCTTGGTCGCCTCGGCCGCCTCGAGCGAGCCGGCCGCGTGGGGCGCAGCGGCGGCGCGGGGCGTGGCGGTGGTGGGGCGGAGGGCTGCCGACTTCGCGGCGTTGACCGTGCCGGCGGGGACGTTGTTGGTGTTGATCGGGTTCTTCGCGGGGGAGTTGGTCGAGCTGGCGGGTGCCGCGGTCCTCACCGCAGGCATGTGGGTGGTCGGCACGCTCTCCTGGCGCGCCAGGGCGTCGGTGCGGGACCGGACGGCACGGATCCTGCTCGGCGTCTCATCGGTCGTGCTCGTGCTCACGATGCTGCTCGCACTCGACTGGGCACTCGGCGAGGCGTTCGGCGTCCCGAAGCTCAGCCTCACCTGGATGGCCGCGACGCACGGCGTCCTCAACGCGGTGGGCTTCGGCCTCTGCGCGGTCCTGGCCTGGAGTCGCCTCAGCGACGAGTACGCCGGTCGAACTCCCCGGGCGGCATCGTGACCACCATGTGCACGCGAGCCGGCTCGGTGCCGTCGTTGCGGTACCGGTGCGGGACGTCGCCCGGATAGACAGCGGTCCGGCCGGTCTCGACCCGCAGCTCCACCTCGCCGACGACGAGCGTCATCGTGCCGCTCAACACGTGCGCCATCTCCCGCGTACCGACCGAGTGGTCCTCGGAGACGTGCTCCTCGCCGGGCTCGAGCACCCACTCCCAGAACTCGACGAACTCCGGATCGTCGAGACCGGCGAACAGCGTCGCCCGGCCGCCCGAGGGCCCCTCCCACAGCACGCTGTAGTCGCTGGGGCCGGTGACCTGCACCTCCGGAGGCCGAGCCTCCTCCACCAACCGCGCCACGGTGACGCCGAACGCGTCGGCGATCCGCACGAGCGTGCCGATGCTCGGGTTCGTCCGGCCCGCTTCGATCTGCACGACCATGCCCTTGCTGACGCCGGAGCGCCCGGCCAGTTCGTCGAGCGACCAACGGCGGTTCGTGCGCAGGCTCCGGACCCGCTCGCCCACGAGGAGAGCGATCGCGGGACGTGCGTCATCGCGAGCTGCGGTCAATATATTGGCCTCTTCGGTCAATGCAGTGATACAAACGGAGTCATGAACCACGCTACCGGTTGGAGCCCGCGGTGATTCCGGTACTGCTCGCCGCCGGGTCGGCCCTGGTCTACGGCGTGGGCGACTACTGCGGCGGCACCGCGGGCAAGCGCGCTCCGGCCGTCGCCGTGACGCTCGTCGCGAAGGTGTTCGCGTTTCCGCTGTTGCTCGTGCTCACGCTGCTGCTCGGTGCCGACGCGGTGCCGGGCGTCGCGGATGCCGGTTGGGCGGCGCTGGCCGGCCTCGCCGGTGTCGGCGCGGTCGTCCTGTTCTACAAGGCGATGTCGGCCGGGGCGATGGCTGTGGTGGCTCCGATCACGGCGGCGGCGTCGGCAGTGCTGCCGGTCGTCGTCGGCATCGGAGTGGATGGTTCGCCCGGCGTGGTGCCGTTGATCGGCGTCGGGTGCGCAGTCGTGGCGATCGCGCTGGTGAGTGCCGGCGGGGGCCGGCCTGCGACCACCGGCGCGGTCGTCACCCCTTCGCTGGTGGGCCTGTCCGTGGTGGCCGGGTTCGGGTTCGGGCTGTTCTTCGTCCTCCTCGACCGAGTCGACTCCGCCACCGGGCAGTGGCCGTTGGTCGTCGCACAGGTGACGGCGGTCGTCGCGCTGGTGATCGTGAGCCTCGTGCGCCGGGAGCGGATGTCCGTCTCGCGTGCCGCGGTGCCGTTCGTGCTGGCCGCTGGTGCGTTCGACGCCGTGGCGAACGTGCTCTACGTGCTGGCCAACAACGCTGGGCAGCTCGCGCTGGTGGCGCCGGTGGCGTCGCTGTACCCGGCCAGCACCGTCGTCCTGGCGCTCGTGCTCGACCACGAGAAGGTCCGCGGCTGGCAACTGCTCGGCCTGGGCCTGGCCGGAACCGCCCTGGCCCTCCTCGCCGCCACCGGCTAGCCACGCGTCTGGCGCGGGTGCGGCGTGCGCGCTCTGCGACGGTGGCGATCTCTGCCGCTGAGGGTTAAGAATTTCTCCATGCGTGTTGCGGTGTGTCAGCTCAATGCACGGGACGACCGGGCGGCGAACCTCACGGAGGCTCGGCGTCTGCTGGAACAGGCCGCCGCGGCGGGTGCCGACTTCGCCGTGCTGCCGGAGTTCGTCGACTACCTGGGTCGGCGGCGAGGGGAACCAGAGCCGGAGACCGTCGACGGCGAGTTCGCGGAATTCTTCTCCCGGGCCGCGCGTGAGCTGAGCCTCAACGTGCTCGCCGGCTCGTTCCGCGAGCGGGCCGAGGACGGCGAGCGGGCCTACAACACCAGCCTGGTGTTCGACCGGTCCGGCGAGCGGGTCGCCGCCTACCGCAAGATCCACCTCTACGACGTCGAGATCCCCGGTCGCGTCTCCTACCACGAGTCGAAGACGATCGCGCCGGGTGAGGAGCTCGTCGTCGCCGGCGTCGAGGGCACCCCGATCGGTCTCTCGATCTGCTACGACCTGCGGTTCCCCGAGCTCTACCGCGCGCTGGCGGTAGCGGGCGCGAAGGTGCTCGTCGTACCGGCGGCATTCATGGCCCACACCGGCCGGGACCACTGGGAGGTCCTGCTGCGCGCGCGGGCCATCGAGAACCAGTGCTACGTCGTCGCCGCCGGCCAGATCGGCGACCACGAACCGAACCGCACCTGCTTCGGACGCAGCATGGTGATCGACCCCTGGGGCACGGTCGTGGCCCAGGCACCGGACGTCGTCGGTGTGGTCACCGCCGACCTGGATCTGGCGCGGCTGGACGAGGTGCGGGCCGAGCTGCCCAGCCTGGCCAACCGGCGGTTGCCGGATCAGGACGGAGTGCTCTGTAACTACTACGCGAAGACCCAGGTTTCGCCCTCGGCCACCGGCCGGTAGCCGATCCGCTCGTAGACACCGTTGCTGGTCGGGTTGTGCGCGTCGGTGAACAGCAGGACGCCACGCGCGCCGATGTCGAGCAGGTGCTGGCTGAGTTCGGCGGTCGCGGCTGCCGCGTACCCACGTCGTCGGTGCACCGGCGGCGTGTAGACGGCGTTGATCCGATAGATGCGGTCGGCCGGGGGAGCGAAGCAGACCATCGCGACGGGTGTTCCGCGGACCTCCCAGATCCACGCGCGCCCGCCGCTCAGGAAATAGTCGACCCGATCGGCCGCGTCCTGCTCGGTGAACTGCCCCGGCTCGTCGTGCGGCGTGTCGTTCATGAACCCGAGCACGCCCCTGACGAGCCAGGGGCGGTATGTCCAGTCGGCGCGGATCAGCTTGCCGGGAACGTCCACCGGCGGTCGTAACGAGTCGAGGACCAGCAGCTTGGTGGACATACCGGGGCGTGCCAGTGCGCCGGTGCGCGCGGTCCAGGCCCGGGCCACCGCTGTCGGACCCGGCGACATCCCGGTGACGCCGGGCAGCGCCTCACCGGCCTCGAGCAGGGCATCGACGAGCGCGTCGGCGGCTTCGTCGTCCAATTCCGGGACGAGCAGCAGGTGCGGCGGGGTCCAGGTCGCGACCCAGGTCGGCGGCAGACCCCGATCGGAGCGGATCAGCGCCCAGAGCGAGTCCGGTTCGGTGGGCAGCGTGCCGTCGGCCCGCTGGCTGACGACGGTGGCGAGATGGTTGTGACGGACCGGGTCGTGGGTCAGCCACGAGGCCGCGGCCGGGGCGAACGCGGACAGGCCGATCGACCCGCGGAGCAGTTCACAGCGCACGTTTGACGATCTTGGATCAGTTAGGGCTGTACCACTGCGTTTCCGGGAGAAACGGCCGGGCCGGAGCAGCCCTCGGCCGCGACGCCGATCAGGAACACCGCGACGATGCCGCCGCCGATCGTGAGCATCGCTCTCCGCATCGGCGCGGAGCCGGGACCGCGCATCCGGACCGCGCCGACGATCACCGCGATCAGCACCAGAAGACCGATCAGCGGGCCCCACATCGGGGCAATCAAGTCCTCCAACCCGCTACGCCCCCCACCCTGCCGCCCGAAATCGGATCCAAGCGACTACCCTGCCACGCTCGCATCCGGGTGGCGAACGCGCTCGCCGACCGAACTAGGATTCACGTCGTGACCACACAGCCCGACACCCAGGCACCGCCGTCGTCGTCGACCGAACTGTCGACCAAGTACACGCCGGCGGACGTAGAGGGGCCGCTCTACGAGCGGTGGGTCGCGGCCGGCTACTTCACTCCCGACGCGACGAGCGACAAGCCGCCGTTCTCGGTCGTGATCCCGCCCCCGAACGTGACCGGTGTGCTGCACATCGGCCACGCGCTCGACCACACGCTCATCGACACCCTGACCCGGCGTCGCCGGATGCAGGGGTACGAGGTGCTGTGGCTCCCCGGCATGGACCACGCCGGCATCGCCACCCAGAACGTCGTCGAGCGCGAGCTGGCCAAGAACGAGGGCAAGAGCCGTCACGACCTGGGGCGCGACGAGTTCGTGCGCCGGGTGTGGCAGTGGAAGGAAGAGTCCGGCGGCAAGATCGCCGGTCAGATGCGCCGCCTCGGCGACGGCGTCGACTGGACGCGCGACCGGTTCACGATGGACGAGGGCCTGTCGAAGGCCGTCCAGACGATCTTCAAGCGCTTCTACGACGACAACCTGATCTACCGCGCCGAGCGCATCATCAACTGGTGCCCGCGCTGTCACACCGCGCTGTCCGACATCGAGGTGGAGCACTCCGACGACGACGGCGAGCTCGTCAGCATCCGCTACGGCGACGGCGAGAACGCGATCGTCGTGGCCACCACCCGGGCCGAGACGATGCTCGGTGACACCGCGGTGGCCGTGCACCCCGACGACGAGCGCTACCAGCACCTCGTCGGCACCGAGGTCGAGCTGCCGCTGACCAACCGGCGGATCCCGATCGTGGCCGACGAGCACGTCGACCCGAGCTTCGGCACCGGTGCGGTGAAGGTGACACCGGCGCACGACCCGAACGACTTCGAGATCGGTCAGCGCCACGGCCTGCCGAACCTCACGATCATGGACGAGAAGGCCGTCATCACCGCGCACGGCCCCTTCGAGGGGCTCGACCGGTTCGAGGCGCGCCCGGCTGTGGTCGCGGCGCTGCGCGAAGAGGGCCGCATCGTCGCGGAGAAGCGTCCGTACGTGCACGCGGTGGGTCACTGCTCGCGGTGCGACACGGTCGTGGAACCGCGGCTGTCGCTGCAGTGGTTCGTGAAGGTGGAATCGCTCGCGAAGGCGGCCGGTGACGCCGTCCGCGACGGCCGGGTGACGATCCACCCGCCGGAGCTGTCGAAGCGGTACTTCGACTGGGTCGACAACATGCACGACTGGTGCATCTCCCGCCAGCTGTGGTGGGGCCACCGCATCCCGGTCTGGTACGGACCCGATGGCGAGATGGTGTGCGTCGGCCCGGACGAGCAGCCGCCCGGTCCGGAGTGGACCCAGGACACCGACGTGCTCGACACCTGGTTCTCGTCGGGCCTCTGGCCGTTCTCGACGCTGGGCTGGCCGGACGAGACGCCCGACCTGGCGAAGTTCTATCCCACCAGCGTGCTGGTGACCGGGTACGACATCCTGTTCTTCTGGGTCGCCCGGATGATGCTGCTCGGCCTGTACGCGATGGACGGCAGGCAGCCGTTCGACGTCGTGGCGCTGCACGGGCTCGTGCGTGACAAGTACGGCAAGAAGATGTCGAAGTCGCGCGGTAACACCGTCGACCCGCTGGACTGGATGGACGCCTACGGCTCCGACGCGCTGCGTTTCATGCTGGCGCGCGGTGCCAACCCGGGCTCCGACCAGGCCTCCAGCGAGGAGTGGGTGGCCGGCGCCCGCAACTTCTGCAACAAGCTCTGGAACGCCACGCGGTTCGCGCTGCTCAACGGCGCCGACGCGAGCGCAGAGCTGCCGCAGGAGCTGTCGCCGGCCGACCGGTGGATCCTCTCGCGGCTGCACACGGTGCTCGCCGAGGTCGACGACCTCTACGAGCGCTACGAGTTCGCCAAGCTCACCGACGTGCTCTACCACTTCGCGTGGGACGAGGTCTGTGACTGGTACGTCGAGCTGGCCAAGCCGGAGCTCGCCGCGGGTGGCATCCGCGCCGACACGACCCGGGCGGTGCTCGGGCACGTGCTCGACCGGTTGCTCCGCGTGCTGCACCCGGTGACGCCGTTCGTCACCGAGGCACTGTGGACGGCGCTGACCGGCAAGGAATCGGTGGTGATCGCCGAGTGGCCGATGCCTGAGCTCAGTCGCCGCGACCCCGCGGCCGAGGCCGAGATCGAGGCGCTCCAGCGGGTCGTCACCGAGGTGCGTCGCTTCCGCTCCGACCAGGGCGTCAAGCCGACGCAGCGTGTGCCGGCCCGGCTCGACGGGCTGGACGCGCTCGGCGTGGCCGCGCACGAGGCGCTGATCCGGTCGTTGTCGCGGCTCGACCCGGCGGGGGACGACTTCACCGTCACCGGCACGGTGCAGGTGGGTACTGGGAATACAGCGCTCACGGTCAGCTTCGACACGTCCGGGACCATCGACGTCGCCGCCGAACGGCGTCGGCTGGAGAAGGACCTGGCGGCGGCCGAGAAGGAACGCGCACAGAACTCGGGCAAGCTCGGCAACGAGGCGTTCCTCGCGAAGGCGCCCGACGCGGTCGTCGCGAAGGTGCGCGAGCGCCTCACTGCCGCCGAGGCCGACCTGGCCCGCCTCGAATCCCAACTCGCCGCCCTGCCCGGCTCGTGAGTACATGCGCATCGCGGGGGAGTCGGCATGAGTAACGACCGCGACCGGGCCGCGGCGGATGCGGCTGAGCTGGCGCGGGCCGAGGCGGGGCTGAATGCCCGGGGGCCCGGGCGGATGGTGCCGGACCGGGACCGGATCGTCGCGTTGCTGGATCTGCTGGGCAACCCGCAGCGGGCGTACCCGGCGATCCACCTGACCGGCACCAACGGCAAGACGTCGACGTCGCGGATGATCGACAGCCTCCTCAAGGCCTTCGGGCTGCGAGCGGGCCGCTACACCAGCCCGCACCTGGAGTCGGTCACCGAGCGCATCGCGCTGGACGGCGAGCCGATCCCGGCCGGGAAGTTCGCCGCGGCCTACGACGAGGTCGCGCCGATGGCCGACCTGCTCGACGCAAAGAACGCAGACCCGGTCACGTACTTCGAATTCACCACCGCGATGGCGTTCGCCGCGTTCGCCGACGCCCCGGTCGACGTCGCGGTCGTCGAGGTAGGCCTCGGCGGCGAGTGGGACGCGACGAACGTCCTGGACGCCGGCGTCGCGGTCATCACGCCGATCAGCCTCGACCACGCCGCCCTGCTCGGCGGCACGGTAGCCAGCATCGCCACCGAGAAGGCCGGCATCATCCACGGTGACGCGAGCGTCGTCACCGCGGTCCAGCCGGCCGACGCGATCGAGCCGCTGCTGTCGCGGGCGGCGTCCGAGGGCGCCTCGGTCGCGCGCGAGGGCGTCGAATTCGGTGTTCTCGAGCGCACGATCGCGGTCGGTGGCCAGCAACTGCGGCTCAAGGGCCTGGCCGGCCAGTACGACGACATCTTCCTGCCGCTCCACGGCGCCCACCAGGCGCAGAACGCGGTGCTCGCGCTCGCCGCGGTCGAGGCGTTCCTCGGCGCCGCACCGGGCCGCGCGCTGGCGTCCGACGCCGTACGCGAAGGCTTCGCCAACGTGCGGTCGCCGGGACGCCTGGAGCGGCTGCGTACCTCGCCGACAGTGCTCGTGGACGCCGCGCACAACCCGGCGGGCATGACCGCCACGGTGCAGGCGATGGCCGAGGCGTTCGCGTTCCGCAAGCTGGTGGCCGTCGTCGCGGTTCTGGACGACAAGGACTACCGGGGCATGCTCGAACTGCTCGAGCCGGTCGCGGACGCGATCGTGGTCACCGAGAACTCGTCACCGCGCCGGTTGAGCGTCGACGATCTGGCCGCGGTGGCGGTGGAGGTGTTCGGTGCCGATCGGGTCGATGTCGCCTCGCGGCTGGACGACGCGATCGAGTCCGCGGTCGCGATCACCGAAGAGGACGACGCCGGCGACGCGCCGCTGGCCGGAGCCGGGGTACTGGTCACCGGCTCGGTGGTGACGGCGGCCGAGGCCCGGAAGCTGCTGGCCCGATGAGCCGGCCGGAGGAGGACGTCGTGGCCGAGTCCGACGACCCGACCCCGGCCGCCGAGCCGGCCGAGGACGGTGCGCCGCAGTCGGGGTTGAAGAATCCCGGTGCGGCGGTGCGTGGCGTGGGCGCCGCCGTGCTCGTGCTGGAGTCCCTCGTCCTGTTGCTCGCGATCCAGCCGCTGCGGACGCTGCTACCGGATGCCTCCGGCGCGGCCACCGCTCTCGCGCTGGGGCTCGCGGTGCTGTGTCTCGGCGCGGCGGGCCTGCTGCGCCGCGGATGGGCGTGGAATGCGGTCACCGTCCTCCAGATCGTGATCGTCGCGACCGGCGTCATTCACTGGATGCTGGGAGTGGTTGGCGGCATTTTCCTGCTGGTGTGGATCTACGTCCTCAACGTCCGGAAAACGATCCTGGGAAACCGTCCACAGTAGTGACCACGAGTATGTGATTCACTACTGAAAGTAATTGAATCAGTCGCCCTTCTGAAGCAACTTCAACGCTGTTCACAGCGTCTATTGGGTGTGTCCTACACCTGCCTGAAACCAGGCGAAGTTTGCCGTCTCTGTAGCGGTTCGCATCCGTACCGTGATGGATGACCGTTCCGCAGAGTGAATGCAGCACAACGCTCCGGTGTCGGATCGGTGCTCAGGACTGTAGCGCTGACCTGGCAGAATATGCTGCGCGCAAGCGCGACGTTCTCGCTACTCCCGGTAATTTCAGTCGTCAGCCGTACGAACCAAATGCTCCGGTCGGCCGTCTGATTTTTAAGACGCGCTCCGTCGAACAGTTGAGGTTCTATGTCGGATTGGTGACTTCACAGGAATGGCACTGTCCGTGATGACCGATTGAACCCCGCCTGTCCGCCCAAATTAGAGCGCGTTGGGTCGGAAGTCCATCTTGTCGGTTTCGTTGACGTCTTTGAGATATCGCTTAAGGTGCACTCGTGGAATCAGGGCTGAATTCCGATACCGAGCAGGTCGAGGTCTTACCTGAAGACATCGTCGCTGCTCCGGTGTTCGTGGATGCGACGGGTAAGCGGCGTCGACGCCTGCGTACCGTCGGTTTCCTCACGGGGGGCGTTGCTGTCGCCTACGCAGCCGTGCTGGGCCTGAGCTTCGCCGGCGGTCCCATCGCTCCCAACGCGTTGCTGCCGATCCCCGGCGTTCCGACCGTCGCTCCGCTGGCGAACGACGACAAGGAGCCGGAAGGCTCGCTGTCCGCTGTCAGCAGCGACCAGGAGATCGCCCGGAGCGGCGACGACGGTAACCGCGGTGACCGGATCGACTCCACCGCCACCACCACGCCGAAGGTGACCCTGTCCGGTACGGCCAAGGTGCCGGTGAAGCCGACGCCGACGAAGCCGTCCGCGACGCCCACCAAGCCGTCGCCGACGCCGACGAAGCCGTCCCCGACACCCACCAAGCCATCGCCGACGCCCACGCCGACGAAGCCGGCCGACCCGCCGCCGACGACGAAGCCCGCTGACCCGCCGCCGGTCACCACGAAGCCCGCTGACCCGCCGGTCACGACGAAGCCGGCGGACCCGCCGGTCACGACGAAGCCCGCGGACCCGCCGGCGAATCCGCCGGCCAACCCGGCTCCCGGCACCGGTGCCGGTGGTGGCGGGAGCAGTGCCCCCCCGAAGCCGGCCGACCCGCCGGCCACGACGTCGAATCCGGCCAACCCGGCGCCCGGCACCGGGGGCGGCGGCAGCAGCACCGTGCCGAAGCCCGCCGACCCGCCGGCGTCCACGACGCCGCCGGCACCGGCCAGTAAAGCGCCGACCACGACATCGGCCACCACCACGGCGCCCAAGAAGAAGAAGCCGAAGAAAAAGAAGGCGCCGAGCATCAGCCCGAGCCCGAGTACCACCACGGAGAGCTGACCGAGATGCAGCCTGGGCAATACGGCCGCGTCCCGCAGCCGACCCAGTACCCGCAGTACCCCGCACAGCGTTACCCGCAGTCGGCGCCTCCCGCGCCGGCTGCACCGGCGCGTTTCCCAGGTGCGGAGTCGGGGACGCAGTTCCCGCAGCAGCGGCCACCAGCCAACCCGCCGACGTTCGGCGACGGCGGCGGCCCCGCGAACCCACCGCCGGGCGGAGGCGGCAGTGGGGGAGGCAGCGGCGAGAGCGGCGGCGAGGCCCGCAAGGTTCCACCGCGCCCGCGCTTCCTGTTCGTCGCGTTCCTGCTGCTGGTGCTGGTCGCGGTCCTGATGGTGCAGGCCTACGTCCAGGCGCAGGTCGCAACGCCGAAGAACGTCCACCTCTCTGGTGACTCCGATCAGGTTCCGGACTCGGTGCTCAACGGTGGGCCGATCATCGACACCACCCACGACAAGCCGTACTCGTACCGGCTGCCGCAGAAGACGATCGCGTTGACGTTCGACGACGGCCCGGACGAGAAGTGGACGCCGCTGGTCCTCGACCTGCTGAAGAAGTACGACGCCCACGCGACGTTCTTCCTCGTCGGCTCCGCGGTCACCGAGCACCCCGACCTGGTCAAGCGGATGGTCGAAGAGGGCCACGAGGTCGGCATCCACAGCTTCACCCACCCCGAGATGTCGGAGATGGGTGCCTGGGAGCGCAAGCTCCAGTACTCGCAGACGCAGATGGCGATCGTCGGCGCGGCCGGCGTCACCACGTCGCTGCTCCGCTTCCCGTACTCGTCGCAGGCCGACGCGATCGACAACGTGTACTGGCCGATCGTCGAGGAGGCCGGAAAGCTCGGTTACCTCAACGTCGTCAACGACACCGACAGCGAGGACTGGAAGAAGGAAGGCGTCGACAAGATCGTCAACAAGGCCTACCCGTCCGACAAGCGGTACGGGGCGGTCTCGCTCTTCCACGACGCCGGTGGCAACCGCGCGATGACGCTCGCCGCGATCGAGAAGATGCTCCCGCGGTTCCGGAACGAGGGCTACCAGTTCGTCACCGTCGGTGAAGGCCTGAAGAAGTCCCCGGACTGGAACAACAACGACGGCGGCAGCAACTTCCAGGCCATGCAGCCGGCCAGCGCCGGTGAGATCTGGCGCGGCCGGGCGATGATCTGGGTCGTCCAGGCGTCGGGTTGGTTCGTCACGGGCCTGGTGGGCCTGCTGACCGTCGTCGGTGTGCTCACGCTCGCCCGCCTGGTGCTGATGCTGGTGCTGGCCACGGTCCACGCACGGAAGCGGCGGTCGAAGAACTTCCGCTGGGGTCCGGAGTTCCTCGAACCGGTCTCGGTCGTGGTGCCGGCCTACAACGAGAAGGAAGGCATCGCGGCCGCGGTCAGATCGCTGGCGACCAGCAACTATCCAATGGTCGAAGTGATCGTGGTCGACGACGGTTCGTCGGACAACACCGCGGAGATCGCCGAGGGCCTGGGCTTCGCCAACGTGCGGGTGGTCCGGGTACCCAACGGCGGTAAACCCGCGGCGCTGAACATCGGCACCGCCTGGGCGCGTGCGGACGTCATCGTCATGGTCGACGGCGACACGATTTTCGAGCCCGACTCGGTCTACGAGCTCGTGCAGCCGTTCGCCGACGCGCGTGTGGGTGGTGTGGCCGGCAACGTGAAGGTCGGTAACCGCCAGAGCATCGTCGCGCGCTGGCAGCACATCGAGTACGTGATCGGCTTCAACCTCGACCGGCGGATGTACGACATCCTGCAGTGCATGCCGACGATCCCCGGCGCGATCGGGGCGTTCCGCCGGGAGGCGCTGCGTGACGTCGGTGGGGTCTCGCACGAGACCCTGGCCGAGGACACCGACCTGACGATCGCCATGGGGCGCGCCGGCTGGAAGGTCGTCTACGAGGAGAAGGCCCGGGCCTGGACCGAGGCGCCGTCGACGATCCAGCAGCTGTGGAAGCAGCGTTACCGCTGGAGCTACGGCACGATGCAGGCGATGTGGAAGCACCGCAAGGCGGTGTTCGAGAGCGGTCCGTCGGGTCGGTTCGGCCGGTTCGGTCTGGTCTTCCTCGGTATCTTCCAGGTCGGTCTGCCGCTCTTCGCGCCGCTGATCGACGTGTTCGCGCTCTACGGCCTGGTCGCCTACGACGCGGCGCTGTCGGCCGCGGCGTGGGTCGGAATGCTGGCGCTCCAGTTCTTCCTGGCGGTGTTCGCGTTCAAGCTGGACAAGGAGAAACTCGGCCCGCTGTGGTCGCTGCCCGCACAGCAGTTCGTGTACCGGCAGCTGATGTACGCGGTGATGATCCAGTCCGTGGTCACGGCGCTCACCGGCGCCCGGCTGCGGTGGCACAAGTTGCACCGCACGGGCCTCACGGCCCCCGGACAACCGAGCTGAACCGTCCCGAAGGGGCCCCCGCGACCGGGGGCCCCTTCGCCGTTTCCGGGTGGGCGCCGCGTGGGAGAGTGACGGCGTGAAGGTGCTCGTGGTCGAGGACGATGCCGACCTGGGATACGCGGTCGCGGCAGCGCTGCGTGGTGCCGGGCTGGCCGTCGATCTGGTGGGTGACATCCCGGCCGCGGACGAAGCGGTCCTGGTCAGCCCCTACGCGTGCGTGGTGTTCGACCGGATGCTTCCGTCCGGGGACAGCGTCGACTACGTCTCCGCGCGCAGACGCGGCGGATGGGCCACCCCGGTGCTCTTCCTGACGGCCCGTGACAGCGTGGCCGACCGGGTCGCCGGCTTCGAGCACGGCGGTGACGATTACCTCGTGAAGCCGTTCGCCGTGGCGGAACTCGTTGCGCGCGTCCTGAGCCTCGGCCGTCGCTCGCTCACCACCGGGCCGCCGGCCGCTCCGGTGCTGCGCGTCGTCGATCTCGAGATCGACGTCCCGCGGCGTCAGGTCCGGCGCGGAGGAGTGCTGCTGACGCTCACCGCCAAGGAGTTCGCGGTGCTCGAACTGCTGGCCAACCACGCCGGTGAGGTGGTCAGCCGGAGCACGCTCATCGAGCACTGCTGGGACGCGATGGCCGAGCCGATGTCGAACGTCGTGGACGTGCTCGTGCGTCAGCTGCGGCGCAAGCTCGGCGGCCCGCAGCTCATCCACACCGTCCGGGGCGCGGGCTACCTGCTCGGTACCGACCCCGCCGAACCGGCCTACGGCTGATCGTGGTCGCCACGCCGCCGCTCGCGTCTACCGCGCCCGGGAAAGCTCCGGCGCGGCGCTCCGGCAGGCTCCGGAAGCGGAAACTCACCGGCAAGGGCACCGGGACGGTCGGCGTCCGGCGGTCGCTGCGGCTGCTGCGGTGGCGGCTGACCGTTCTGTACACGGTAGTGGCCGGCTGCGGGCTGATCGCGTTGGCGACGCTCGCGATCAACACCGACAACCACCTGCGGGAGACCCGGCTCGACAACGCGATGGAGACCAGGGCACGCACCGCTGTCGCGCTTGTCTACTTCACCGGCTCCGGTGGCGTCCAGCTGCAGGACATCGCCCAGGACGAGGTCTCGACGGGGTCCCCGCAGGTGGTCATCCTGCTCGGCTCGCCGCCGCAGCGCTCGGTGTTCGCGAGCAGCGATCCGGAGCTCAAGGTGACGGTGTCCCATCTCAACGGTGTGGCCGCGCAGGCCGTCGACGCCGGTGGGATCGTCCGCACCGACGGTGAGGACGACGCCGGGCACCCGACGCGCCTGCTCTCGGCACCGCTCTACGACAACGAGGGAATCGCCGCCGGTGCGGTGGTCGTCGTCGGCGACCCTACCGACGGTGACGAGGAGCACGAGAAGCTCGTCGCGGCGCTGATCCTGGGGTGCGTGACGCTCGTGACGTTGGCCGCGCTCGCCGGCCACGCGCTGTCGGGGCGTTCGATGCGGCCCGCGGTCGACGCGCTGGAGCGTCAGGAGGCGTTCCTCGCTGACGCGGCGCACGACCTGCGCACCCCTGTCGCGACGCTGCGGACGCTGGCCGAAGCGGCCCTCGCCGACCCTTCCCAGCGGTCGGATCTGCTTCCGCGGGCCGTGGCCCTGTCGGCCCGGATGGGCGACATCATCGACGACCTGCTGACCCGCGCGCGGCTGAACGCCGGCGTTCAGCACCTCAACAAGGAGCCGCTCCGGCTCGATCTGCTGGTCGAGAGCATCGTCGATCAGCTGGCCGACCCGGTGGGTGGGCCGGGCGCACGGGCGCAGGTCACGTTCCACTCCGAGGACTGCACGGTCCGCGCCGACGCACACCTGGTCACCCGTGCGGTGGCGAACCTGGTGGAAAATGCGCTCAAGCACGGGCACCACCCGGGCGTCGCCCCGCAGGTGGACGTCGCGGTGTTGAAGCCCGGGCGGATCACGGTCAGCGACCGTGGCCCGGGCATCGACCCGACCGTGGCGTCGGCGCTGTTCGGCCGGTTCCGCAGCGACGGCGGATCGATCGGCCTGGGCTTGTCGATCACGCTCTGGGCGGCCGATCTGCACGGCGGGAAACTGACCACCGCCGCCCGTCCGGGCGGCGGTGCGATCTTCGAACTGTCGCTCCCGGCCTAGCGGTTGCGGGGGATCGTTCCCGTCTCGTCGAACGAGGGTGGCTGTTCCCCGCGGCCTCGCGGCTGCTGGTGGCCGGGGCCGGCGCTCCAGCCGACGTCGTTGCGCTCGGCGGGAACGTCCGGGAACCGGCCGCTGCGGGGTGCGCCGTAGGTGCCGCGTTCGGGCGTCCGCCGCTGCTGCTCGGGCACGCGCCTGTCATTGTCGTAGTACTGGTGGTCGTCGCGCGGCACGGCGGGGGAGCCGTACACACCACCCGGCTGGCGCTGCGGCTGCGCGTGCCAGGCGCCACCCACCGGTGCGCCCGACACGGGGAGCGACACGGTGCTGTCGTCGACGTTCGCGGCCACTGCCGGCTCGGGCAGCCCACCCCCGGTGACACCGGACGCGACGGCGGGGGCGGCGGGCGTCGACGAGCCGCCCTTCTTCCCGAGGTCCTTCGGGAGCAGCTGGGGCCGACGCTGGGCGGCGACGTCCTCGATCCAACCGAATGCGAGCATTCCGAGGATCGTCAGCACGATCGCGATGATCGCGCAGATCGCGGTACCGCCGGTCTCGCCGAACTTCCAGACGTTGATCTTGTCGCCGACCGGGTAGCTGAGCTCGATCGCGACGTTGTGCCACAGGTAGATCACCATGGCGCGGCCGTTGACGATCGTGATCAGGCGGTCGAGCGCCTTGTTCTTGCCCACCCAGCTGAACTTCGGTGCGAAGCGCAGCAGGATCAGCACGATGCCGAACGAGAAGATCGCCTGACCGGGCGGGATCAGGTTGAAGTCGTAGCTGTTCTCCTCCTGGTGCGTGAACGCCCAGGCGGTCGCCAGCCCCGCCAGTACCAGGCCCATGGTGACCACGGCCGGTACCGGAACCTTCTTGAGCATCCCCTCGCGGTGCGCGAACCCGAGCAACCAGAGCGAGAGGAACGTGAAGCCGTCGGTGAGAACACCCTCGCCGAGGTCACCGGCCCAGCCGAAGCCGATCTTGCCGGACGCGACCCCGACCATCACCAGCAGCGGGATCGTGATCATCGTCTTCGGGTACCAGCGGAAGAGGATGAGCAGCAGCGGCGAGAGCAGGATGAACCAGACGATGCTCCGCATGTACCAGAGCGGCTCGGTGAGCGATGCCGCCCACTCCGAGCCCGGTGGGTCGGACAGCGGGAAGATCCAGAACACCAGGCGCCACAGCGCCGGACGCTCGTCGGACGGCCAGCCGTGCCAGAACATCAGCGGGATGCCGATGACGCCGGCCAGCCAGAGCACGGGCAGCAGACGCTGAAGGCGGTTCTTGATCGTCTTCAGTGCGCCACGGTCGAGCGAGCGGACCATCAGCGATCCGGAGATCGCGAAGAGCAGGCCCATCGCCGGCCAGAAACCGAGCCACGCCTCGCTCGAGAAGATGTGGTAGACGACCACCCACAGGATGCAAAGGAACCGGAGGACGTCGAAGTACCGGTCCCGAGCCCCGGTCGAGGCGCGCGCAGGCGTTTGCGTGGTCACCGAACCATGATCACCCTCTGATCGGGCGCGCATGGTTGTTTCAGGGAACTAAGTCACGCGCGCAGTGTAGTGTTGCCGACACTCTTAGTCCAGTTTGGGTGAACAAATTCAGTACATCCGCAGACGAGGACTTTCTGCAGCTTGTTCACTGATAATGGCGGTCGTCAGGACCGTCCGAGTGCGGACGCGGCGTACCGTACTCCGCCGACGGATAGCGCCCGCCCTGTCGGGGGTCGTACTGCTGCGGGGGCTGATAGCGCGGATCCGAATAACGCGGGTCGCCCCCGTACTGGGGATCGGCGCCGTAGTTCGGGTTCGCCCCGTAACCCGGATCACCGCCGTAGCGAGGATCACCGCCGTAGCGAGGGTCGCCGCCGTAGCGGGGGTCGTTGGCGTAGCGCGGGTCGGCGCCGTAGGCGTTCCCCTGTGGTGCCGCGGCCGGAACCGGGGCAGGGGTCGCGGGCTCGGTCCCGGCGGCCGGACCGGTCTCCAGCGGTGCCGCTCGCACCTTTACCTTGCCGGGCACCAGCTCCGGCTTGCGCTGGGCAGCGACGTCCTCCACCCAGCCGAACGCCAGCACGAAGACACCGACCAGCACCCACGTCACCGGGAACCAGGCGAGCCAGGTGTCGATGTCGAACTGCTCGAACACCGTCATCGCGATGAGGATCGCGGCGTTGTGCCAGAGGTAGATCGTGACCGCGCGCGAGTTGAAGATCGTGATGATCCGGTCGATCACCGCGTGACGCTGCAGCCACTCCATCCGCGACGAGTAGCGCATCAGGATGAACACGACGCCGAACGAGTAGAGCGCGAGCGTCAGGCTGCTGTTCTCGACCTGCCACGCCTTGCCGCCCGAGTCGAGCGCCTCGGCGTTACCCGGCCCGGCCAGCCACCCGATGCCGGCCGCGATCATCGCGCCGCCGATCGCGAACAGCGCCGGCAGCGGCAGGCGCTTGATGATGCCCTCGGCGTGTGCGAACCCGACCAGCCAGCAGCCCAGGTAGACCAGGACGTCGTTGAACGTGCTGCCCCACCAGTCCTCGAGCGGGAGCAGGCCGACCTCCGCGAGGCCGAGCAGCGCGAACGGCAGCGCCAGCACCAGCCACGGCACCTTGCGGAAGGGCTTGAGCAGCAGCGGCGACAGCGCCACGAACCACAGGTACGTCTTCAGGTACCAGAGGACGCCCCAGGCGACCTCGCCCCACTCGCTGCCCGGCGGGTCACCGACCGGCAGCAGCCAGAACGCCAGCTGCCAGAGCGGGGAGTCGCCACTCTCGCTGTACGCCCACTCGCTCGGAGCGCCGTCGTGCCAGACCATCAGCGGGATCCAGATCGCGCCGAACACCCAGACGACCGGCAGCAGGCGGCGGAACCGGCTCTTGACCGCGGTCAGTGCACCCTTGTCGATCGAGCGCACCATGAGCGTCCCGGCGAGCGCGAACATGACGCCCATCGCGGGGAACCAGGGGAAAAATGCGAAGCCGAACGCGTGGTAGGTGACCACGCGGATGATCGCGACCGCACGCAGCGTGTCGAGATAGCGGTCGCGGCCCTTTGCGGGGGTCGCCTTCGGGCCGGGCGCAGGGGCAGTCACGGACACGAGGACATGTTCCGCGAATGAGATGAAGTTTGGATGAGGAGAGCAACTCTATTTGCTGCGAATTTTCACAGCAGTGAGGACATCTAACGCAATTGATAACAGATTGCCCCCCAATCGGGGGTGTACGAGAGGGGAGTCACGCGGACGGTACGCTGCGGTGACGCTGATGAACGAGGAGTCGACCCTGTGTCCGAGCGCACGCTGGTTCTGATCAAGCCCGACGCGGTCCGCCGCGGCCTGGTCGGGGAGGTGCTCGGGCGGTTCGAACGCAAGGGCCTGACCGTCGAGGCGATGCAACTGCGCACCGTCGACGCGACTCTCGCCGACGAGCACTACGCGGAGCACATCGAGCAGCCCTGGTACCCGCCGCTGCGCGAATTCATCTCGTCCGGGCCGCTGGTGGCGCTGATCCTCTCCGGCGACCAGGCGATCTCGGTGGTGCGCACGCTGATCGGGGCCACCGACGGTCGCAAGGCCGATGCAGGCACGATCCGCGGCGACTTCTCGCTCTCGAACCGGGAGAACCTCGCGCACGCGTCGGACTCGCCGGAGTCGGCGGCGCGGGAGATCAAGATCTGGTTCCCGGAGGCCTGAGCTCCGGACACGACGAGGCCCGTATCCACCGGTGGCGGATACGGGCCTCGTCGTTCCCGCCTAGTGGCGGCTGCGGCGTTGCTGTTCCGGCTGTGCCTCGGGTGCCGGTCGCTGCGTCGGGTACTGCCCCTGCTGCTCCGGACGGCGCCGCTCAGAATGACGCTGCTCCGGACGCTGGGGGGCGCGCTGGGCGTCGCGGTAGGCCTGGGTGTAGTCGGCGGTGGGGTGGTTGGCGTTGCGGTACTCGGCGTCGTAATCCGCAGTGGGGTGGTCGTAACCCCCGGGCGGCGCGCCCGGCTCCTGTGGCTGCCCGTACTGCTGCGGCTCGAACTGCTGGTACCGCCGCCCATCGGCCTGCCCCTGCGGGCCTCGCGCGTACGGGTGCTGGGCGGCTGGGACGGCAGCCGGCTGGGCCGCGGTAGCGGCCTCCTGGGCCCCCTGGGCCTTGGCGGACTGTTCGGCGGCGTATTCGGCACGCCGTTCGGTCGCGGACGGACCCACCGGGAACAGCCTCGGACTCCGCCGGGCGGCGAGATCCTCCACCCACCCGAACGCCAGCACGCAGACCGCGATCAGTACCCAGACCGTCAAGAAGTCCCAGGCAGGGTTCTCGACGATGCTCTCCGGGATCCAGCGCGTCAGCCAGTCGTCGATCGGGAACGACGCGTCGATCATGACGTTGTGCCAGAGGTAGATCGTGACGGCACGGTTGTTGACCAGCGCCACCAGCCGACCCAGGAACGGCGTCCGGCCGATCCAGCTGGCGTCGGGGGCGAACCGCAGCAGCGGGATGATGACCGCGATCGACCACAGGGCGTTCGCCAGCGGGATGCCGTTGAGGTCGTACGTCTCGCCCGGGTCGGCGTCCTCCACCGGGTGGCCCAGCGCCCAGGCGATGCCGCCGACCGCACACGCCACCACGATGCCGACCAGTACCGGCGTCGGGATCTGCTTCAACTTCCCGGTGCGGTGCGCGAACCCGAGCATCCAACACGGCGCGAACATGCCGAGCGTCGACACCAGGTCCCAGATGTTGCCCTGGTCGGGCGACGGAAGGATGCCGAACGTCTGGAGCAGGACGAGCGCGAGCGGCGCGACGAGCGTCGGGATCGGCCACCTGCGGAACGCCTTGAGCAGCAGCGGGCTGAGCGCGACCAGCCACAGATAGGTGCGCAGGTACCAGAGCACGACGGTGAAGTTCGCGCCGAACTCGTTACCCGGCGGGTCGAAAATCGGCACGACCCAGAAGATCAGCTTCCAGAACGGGACCGCCTCGCCGGTGTTGGGATCGGTCCAGTCGGAGAACGCGCCGCCGCCCCAGATCATGACCGGGACGATGACCAGGCCGAACAGCCACAGGGCGGGGAGCAACCGCCGGGCCCGGTTCTTGATGACGGTGAGCGGCGGCTGCTTGTCCAGCGAGCGCACCATCAGGCCCCCGGCGAGCGCGAACATCACGCCCATCGCGGGGAAGATCCAACTCAGCCAACTGCCGCCGAACGTGTGGTACGTGACCACGCGGATGATCGCCGCAGTGCGGAGAGCATCCAGGTACAACTCGCGGTTCGGGCGCTTGGTGGGGCGATCGCTCACATCCGAAATCATCGGTGCCGCTCCATGAGGGGATCGTGAGAAGACAGGGGCAGTAAAGGAGCGATTCAGGTGCAAATCAGGTGCGCACCCTCGGGGCGTCCTGTCCGGGGAACGCCGACCAGGCCACCTCCCGCACCAACAGCGATGTCGGTGCGACGCGTACTTCGTCGCCGGCGATGCCCACCGCGCGCACGATCCGGACCGGACGGCTCTGTTCGGCCGGGAACTGATCGGCGCGCAGGAGGCCCAGCGCCCACGGGTCGGTCGGCTTCGTTGCCGTCCCGGAATCGTCGGCGACCACGTCGGCCACCGTCGCTTCGGCGTCGAAAGCGGCAGTGGTGCGGTTCGGGATCGCCGGCCGCCGCGGAATGATGACGGACGCCAGCGGCGGCTCGGCCGGGAGGCGGGGCAGCAGCGTCGGCCAGCGGTCGGCAGACACGTCCTCGATCCCGCCGAACACGACGACGCCCAGGCAGATGAGCACCAGCGCGATGAGGAAGCAGGCGGCGGCGCCCACCACCGTGCCGGCGGCCCAGACGCCCAGCGCCCTGCCGATCGGGAAGCTCAGCGCGATCGCGACGTTGTGCCACAGGTAGATCACCATCGCGCGCCGGTTGACGATCATGACCAGCCAGTTCGCCGGCAGGTACGGCCACCACCGGCGTTCCAGCCCGGACCAGACCGGGGCCGGCCGCAGCAGAAGCAGCACGGTGCCGGTCGAGAACAGCAGCTGCGCGAGCGGGATGTGGTTGAGGTCCACCGAGCCGTCCGTCGGGTGCGTGACCGCCCACAGGACGCCGGCGACGGCGAGCGCGCCGCCGCCGACCAGCACGGTCGTCCGGCGGGCGTGCGCGATCCACTCGTCGCGGTGCGCGAAGCCGAGTAGCCAGCACGGCAGGTAGATCGACGCGTCGCGGACCACGGCACCGAACCGCTCGCCGAGCGTCCAGACATCGAACAGACCGGTACCGATCGCGACGGCCACCGTGACCGGGACGAGCAGCGTCATCCGCGGGAAGCGCCGGAACAACGGCAGGAGCGCCGGCGAAAGCAGCAGCAACCAGAGGTAGGTCCGCAGGTACCAGAGCGGCTCGGTGAGCGCGCCGGCCCACTCCGCACCGGGCGGATCCGAGAACGGGACCACCCAGAAGAGGAGCTCCCAGCTGGCGCTCGGGCGCCAGCCGAAGCCCAGCATCACCGGAACGGCCAGCGCGGCAGTGGCCCACAGCGGAACGAGCAGACGGCGCAGGCGGCGACCGACCGCGCGACGGACCGAGGCGTCGAAGGAACGGGCGGTCAGCGATCCCGCGATCGCGAACAGCAGCCCCATCCGCGGCCAGTACGAGAACGCTGCCAGCGGGAACACGTGGTACAGGACGACGTACGCGATGCATGCGGCTCGCAGGACGTCGAAGTATCGATTCCGTTCACTCGTGGGCGGCTTCGCTGGGGCTAAAGCAGTCACTGGCCCATGATTGTCCGGTTCGCCATCGTGTTGGGGGACGCATCTCGGTGATCCCCGCTAAAAGGGGGTGAACAGCGGGCCTAATCCGCCCGAACGGACAAAAGTGCCTCGGTTAGGCGGTTCGGTTACGGAGGACCTCGAGCGCCTTGTCGGCGTGGACGGACATGCGCAGCTCACTGCGCACGACGGCGAGCACACGCCGGTCGACGTCGATGACGAACGTGTGGCGTTTCACAGCCAGCGGGCCGAGTCGACGCTTCACGCCGTACTCGGTCGCGACCGCGCCGTCGGTGTCGGAGAGGAGCGGGTAGTCGAGGCTGTGGCGGTCGGCGAACTCCGACTGCACCTCGACCCGGTCGTTGCTGATGCCGATGCGCTGGGCGCCGACGGCCGCGAATTCCTTGGCGAGATCACGGAAGTGGCAGCTCTCGGCGGTGCAGCCGGGGCTCATCGCGGCCGGGTAGAAGAACAGGACCACTGGGCCGCCCTCGGCGAGGAGGGTGCTGAGCTTGCGCTGCACGCCGTCCTGGTCGGGGAGTTCGAAGTCCGGGGCCAGATCGCCTGTGTCCATCGTCGACCTTCTTCATCGCGGCTCGTCCGCTGTCACTCTGGCAGCCGTACCGCGCTCTCGCCAGTCGGTGCGGGCAAGGCCACTGGCCTTGCCCGCACTTCGGCGGTCAGGCGACGCGACGCGGTCCCGAGCCACGGCGACGGCGGTTGCCGCCCCGCTCGCTGTGGGCCGCGGCTCCGCCGCTGGTGTAGCCACTGCTGCCGTTGCTGTCCGAGGTGTACACCGAGCCACCGCCGTTGCCGCCACGGCCCCGACCGCTGCCGGAGCCGCGCCCGCGGCCACCGTCACCGTTCGCGGCCCGGGTAGCCCGGCCGCTGTGCGCAGCAGCAGCGCGACCCCCCTGCGCGGCCCCGTCCCGCTGGCCGGCACCCGCGGTGCCCTGGCCCGCGAGCGCGGGGCTTCCGTGCGCGGTGCCGCGGCCGCCGCGGCCCCGCCGCGCGCGACCGGCACCGCCCTCACGAGCCGCCCCGTCGGCTGCGCGGCCGCCGCGGGAGTCGGCCGCAGCGTGCACGGTGCCGTCGGCGCGGCGGCTGCGGCCGGTGCCGCGGCCTGTGCTGGTGTTGCGGGAGGGGGTGGTCGACGTGGGGGCCGGAGGGTCCACCGGGTCAGCCGGGGGGCCGGTGAGCTCCAGGATCTCCGCGGCACCGGGCTTGATCGCCACGGTCTTCGGCGCGATCCCCGCCCGGCGGGCCAGCGTCCGGACGTCCGACTGCTGGTCCGGCGTCGCGATCGTGACGACCACGCCACTGGCCCCGGCCCGCGCCGTGCGGCCCGAACGGTGCAGGAACGCCTTGTGCTCGGCGGGCGGATCGACGTGCACGACCAGCGCGACGTCGTCCACATGGACTCCACGCGCGGCGATGTCGGTAGCGACGAGCACCTTCACCGCGCCCGACGTGAACGCGGCGAGATTGCGCTCACGTGCGTTCTGGGCGAGGTTGCCGTGCAGGTCCACGGCAGGCACACCGGCCGCCGTCAGCGACTTGGCGAGCCGCCGGGCGCCGCTCTTCGTCCGCGTGAAGAGCAGTGACCGGTCCCGCCCGGAGGCGAGCTGCCGCACGACGTCGGCCTTCGTGTCGGACGCGACCTGGAACACGTGGTGCACCATCGTCGCGACCGGAGCCACCGCCGGGTCGACCGAGTGCGTCACCGGCTTGTGCAGGTACCGCCGAACGAGCACGTCCACGCCGTTGTCGAGCGTCGCCGAGAACAGCAGCCGCTGACCGTCGGCGGGCGTTCGGTCGAGCAGACGCTTCACCGACGGGAGGAAGCCGAGGTCGGCCATGTGGTCTGCCTCGTCGAGCACGGTGATCTCGACGCCGCCGAGGTCACAGTGCCCCATCCGGATCAGCTCCTCGAGCCGACCGGGGCAGGCCACCAGCACGTCGATGCCGGCGGCCAGCACGTTGATCTGCTTGCCGAGGCCCACGCCACCGAACACGGTCGTCGTGTTCAGGCGCGCGGCGTCGGCCAGCGGGCGCAGCACGGCGTGCACCTGCGTCGCCAGCTCACGCGTGGGAACCAGGATCAGCCCGCGCGGCCGACCGGCCCGCCGCGGTGCCTTTGCGGCAGCCAGACGGCTGACCACCGGAAGTACGAACGCCAGCGTCTTACCGCTGCCGGTACGACCCCGCCCGAGCACGTCCCGACCGGCGAGCGTGTCGGGCAGCGTCGCGGTCTGGATCGGGAACGGCGTGGTGACGCCTTCCGTGGCCAGCGCGTCGACGACGACAGCCGGAACCCCGAGGTCGAGGAAAGTGCGGGCAGGGGAGTGCGACTGCTCAGCTGAGAGCAAGGATTTCCTTCCAGATGACGGAATGCCCGTCTAGGGCAGCGGCGCTCTTCGGCGCTCTTCGCGCGGTGACGAAACCTCGCGTCCAGGGCCCGCCACACTGCGTGCCTCTACACCCAGCCGGCGTGCGCGCCGGCCGATTCCGTCGTTCCGAACACCACTCTACCGGCAGCAACCGGCACGACCGTCCGCCAATTCCCGTCGCTCCCCTCCCGCACCAGTTCCTAGACCTCCTGCGGGGGTGCCGTGTGGGAGGTGATCGCCAGCCGGTTCCAGAGGTTGATCGTGCCGATCGCGAGGATCAGATTCGCGAGATCCTTCTCCTCCCACACCGCTGCGGCCTCGTCGTAGACGTCGTCGGGCACGCCGTGGTCGCCCAGCCGGGTCATCGCGTCGGTCAGCGCGAGTGCGGCCCGCTCCCGCCGGGTGAAGAACGGCGCTTCCCGCCAGGCGGCCACCGCGAACAGCCGCCTGCTGTCCTCGCCTGCGGCCAGCGCGTCCCGTGAATGCATGTCGACGCAGAACGAGCAGCCGTTGAGCATCGAGGCGCGGAGTTTGACCAGCTCGAACACGGTGGGCTCGACGTTGCTCGCGACGTACTTCTCCAGCGCGAGGACCGCCCGATAGCCGTCCGGTACGAGGTTGGCGGCTGAAAGCCGGGGTTCGATGGTCACTTTCGTTTCGCTCATGACGTCAGGACGTGCCGGGAAAAAGAAATGTGACAGCGCGCGGTAGGGTTGATGCACAGGCATCGACCCGGCCATCACCGGCGAGCCTCCGGAAGAACGGTCCTGCGAGGGGCTCAGTAGAACCGGACGGGTAGGCCCGTCACAGCCGTGAACGAGCGGGCTCTCCCGAGGGCCAAGCGAGGTGGTACCGCGGGCTCTTGCAGCTCGTCCTCGCACACGAGACAGATCGATGACCGTGTGCGAAGGGAAGCGTCCGATCATGGCGTATCCGCAGAACGACCCGAAGAAGCCGGTACCGGCTGCCGCGTCGTTCCCCGAGATCGAGCAGCGAGTGCTCGACCACTGGAGCAGCGACGCCACCTTCCAGGCCAGCATCGACGCCCGCCCGGCCGGTGAGAACGGCAGCAACGAGTACGTCTTCTACGACGGTCCGCCGTTCGCCAACGGCCTGCCGCACTACGGCCACCTGCTCACCGGGTACGTGAAGGACCTGGTCCCGCGCTACCGGACGATGAAAGGCGAGCACGTCGAGCGCCGCTTCGGCTGGGACACCCACGGGCTGCCCGCCGAGGTCGAGGCCGAGCGTCAGCTGGGCATCTCCACCAAGGCCGAGGTGCTCGACCTGGGCGTCGCGAAGTTCAACGAGGCCTGCAAGACCTCGGTGCTGCGCTACACCAAGGACTGGGAGCGCTACGTCACCCGCCAGGCGCGCTGGGTCGACTTCGAGAACGACTACAAGACGCTCGACACCAGCTACACCGAGAGCGTCCTCTGGGCCTTCAAGACCCTGTTCGACAAGGGTCTGATCTACGAGGGCTTCAAGGTGCTGCCGTACTGCTGGCGCTGCGAGACGCCGCTGAGCAACACCGAGACCCGGATGGACGACGTCTACCGGTCGCGGCAGGACCCGGCGGTCACCGTCGCGTTCGAGCTGGAGACCGGCGAGAAGCTCTGGGTCTGGACGACGACGCCGTGGACGCTGCCGAGCAACCTGGCCGTCGCGGTGGGGCCGACGTTCGAGTACGCGAAGTTCTCCAACGGCACCGACACCGTGATCCTGGGCGCGGCCCGGGTGGGCGCCTACGAGAAGGAGCTCGAGGGGTATTCGCCGGTGGGCACGGTGACCGGGGCCGAGCTGGTGGGGTTGAAGTACACCCCGCTGTTCGACTTCCTGACCGGCCGCGACGATGTGGGCGCGGCCTGGCGGGTGCTGGCCGGTGACTTCGTCACCACCGAGGACGGCACCGGGGTCGTGCACATGGCGCCGGCGTTCGGCGAGGACGACCAGAACCTCTGCAACGCCAACGGCATCCCGACGGTCGTCACTGTCGACGAGCACACGCGCTTCACCGCGTTGGTGCCCACCTACCAGGGCCTGCAGGTGTTCGAGGCGAACAAGCCGATCTCGCGTGACCTGCGTGAGCGGGGCGTCGTCGTGCGGCAGGACTCCTACGAGCACCCGTATCCGCACTGCTGGCGCTGCGACACGCCGCTGGTCTACAAGGCCGTCTCGAGCTGGTTCGTCGAGGTGACGAAGTTCCGCGACCGGATGGTCGAGCTGAACCAGCAGATCACCTGGGTGCCCGGCCACGTCAAGGAGGGCTCGTTCGGGAAGTGGATCGCGAACGCCCGCGACTGGTCGATCAGCCGGAACCGGTTCTGGGGTGCGCCGATCCCCGTCTGGAAGTCCGACGACCCCACCTACCCCCGGGTGGACGTGTACGGCTCGCTGGACGAGATCGAGCGTGACTTCGGGCTGCGCCCGGACGACCTGCACCGGCCCTACGTCGACGACCTGACGCGCCCGAACCCGGACGACCCGACGGGCAAGTCGACCATGCGGCGGGTGCCGGAGGTGCTCGACTGCTGGTTCGAGTCGGGCTCGATGCCGTTCGCCCAGGTGCACTACCCGTTCGAGAACACCGAGTGGTTCGAGAACCACTACCCGGGCGACTTCATCGTCGAGTACATGGGGCAGACGCGCGGCTGGTTCTACACGCTGCACGTGCTGGCCACGGCGCTCTTCGACCGGCCGGCGTTCACGACGTGCGTCTCGCACGGCATCGTCCTGGGCAACGACGGCACGAAGATGAGCAAGTCCCGCCGGAACTACCCGGACGTCTACGAGATGTTCGACGTCTACGGTGCCGACGCGATGCGCTGGTTCCTCATGTCGTCGCCGATCCTGCGTGGTGGGGACCTCGTCGTCACCGAGAGCGGGATCCGGGACAGCGTGCGGCAGGTGCTGAACCCGCTGTGGAACGCGTACTACTTCTTCAACCTGTACGCGAACGCGTCGGACTACACGGCGTCGTACCGCACGGATTCCCCGCACGTGCTCGACCGGTACGTGCTGGCGAAGCTGCGTGACCTGGTCTCGGACACCACCGAGTCGCTGGACGTCTACGACATCTCCGGTGCCTGCGCCGGCGTCCGGAGCTTCTTCGAGACGCTGACGAACTGGTACATCCGGCGGTCACGGGACCGGTTCTGGGCGGGCGACGCGGACGCGTTCGACACGCTCTACACGGTGCTCGAGACCGTGACGCGGCTGACGGCCCCGCTGCTGCCGATGCTCACCGAGGAGGTCTGGCAGGGGTTGACCGGCGGTCGGTCGGTGCACCTGTGCGACTACCCGGTCGCTGCCGACCTTCCGGCGGATGCCGCGCTGGTCACCGCGATGGACCGGGTGCGTGACGTCGCGTCCTCGGCACTGTCGCTGCGGAAGGCGAAGAAGCTGCGCGTGCGGCTGCCGCTCGCCTCGCTGACGGTGGCGGTTCCGGACGCCGCGGCGCTGGAGCCGTTCCGTGAGCTGCTCGCCGACGAGGTGAACGTCAAAGAAGTACTGCTCCAGCCCGACGTCGATCTGGCGTGTTCGAACGTGCTGACCGTGGTTCCCCGGGCGCTGGGGCCGCGCCTCGGCAAGGACGTGCAGCGGGTGATCAAGGCGGTGAAGGCCGGGGACTGGACGTCGTCGGACGGCACCGTGGTCGCCGGCGGCGTCGCGCTCCAGGACGGCGAGTACGAGTTGAAGCTCGTGCCGACCGAGCCGGACCGGTCGGCGACGCTACCCGGCAACGTCGGTGTGGTCGTGCTCGATCCGGAGCTCACGCCCGAGCTGCTGGCCGAGGGCGCGGCGCGGGACGTCGTCCGGGCCGTTCAGCAGGCGCGGAAGGACGCCGGTCTGGACGTGTCGGACCGGATCGCGCTGCGGCTGGAGGCTCCGGCCGAGGTCGTGGACGCGGTGAAGGCGCACCAGGAGTTCGTCGCGGCCGAGGTGCTGGCGTCGAGCGTCGAGTTCGGCCCGGTGGCCGACGCGGTGCACGAGGCGGAGGTCGGCGAGGGCGCCGCGGTCCGCGTCGGGGTCGCGAAGGTCTGACGGAGAACGGGCACACCCACTTCCGGGTGGGTGTACCCGTTTCATGCGCTATGTACTATTAGTAGCGTGTGGGGGGAATGGCGACTTGGGGTCGGCAAGAGCACCGGGGGTGGAATCATCCTGGTCTCTGCCGTTCTAGCGGCAGGTCTGGTGTTCACCGGATGGCAGATCGGGGACATGCGCGACCAGGGCGGGCCGCTGCTCGCCGAGCGCGGCCCGCTGCCGCAGGACCCGACGGCCTGGCCGTCCACCTCGGGTGACTCGGACGAGCAGTCCCAGCAGGGCGCCATCGCTCCCGGCCCGCCGCCGGAGTCCGGAGAGGCGACCGAGAGTCCGTCGGAATCACCGCGCCCGGTGCCGGTGCCGACCGGCCGTTGGACCGGCACGGCCAGCGTGACGATTTCCGGCGGTGACCAGGGGTGTCGCGCCACCACCAAGACGTTCCGCACGCCGGCGACCCTGCGTCTGGAGTCGCCGCTGCGAGGCGACGGCAACGCCGTGCGGGTCTCGTTCGAGTCGGACAACCCGGCGGCGGAGGGGTCGTTCCGGGTGTCGTCGAGTGTGCCGTCGACCGGGCGGACGGCTACCCGGTGGTGGACGCTGTCCGGGAACGGCGCCGGGGGTTTCGTCGGGCAGTTGCACCGGCCGGCCGAGGACCCGGTGCAGGACGTCGGCGAGATCGACAACCTGCTGTTCGCGACGCGCAGCCTCGACCAGCAGTGCGGGGCGTTGCTGTCCGCGCCGCTGAGCTTCCCGCTCGGATCGGGGTCGTCGTTGCGCCTGACGAGCCAGGGTGCGCAGCGCAGCATCCTGCTGACCGGCCGTACCAGTGACACGACCCGCACGTTCCAGATCGCGTGGGCGTCGATCTGACGTGACAGTGCGTCTTCCCGGCGCGGGGGCGGGCGGTGCCGCTCAGGTCCGGGGTGTACGGATCAGCAGGGAGGCATCGGCGTCGTCGGTGCCGGCGGCGTAGAGGTGGGGTGTGTCAGCGTTCCAGCGGAGGTATCCGCCGGCTCCGACCTGCTGGGGGGCCTCGGTCGGTCCGGCTGTGACGTCGCCGCGGAACACGGTGAGGTGTTCGGTGACTCCGGCGGGATGGGCGGGGGAGACCTGGGTCGCGCCGGCGCGGATGCGGATCCGGTAGAGCTCGTACGTCGCGTCCGGGTCCTCGATCACCTCGAGCAGCGTCGCCTCGACCGCCGCGCCGCGCACCACGGGGGCGTCGACGTGCGGATCGCCCGCGGCGGGTGGGCTCAGTACCGCTGCGAGCGGCACGCCGAGTCGGCCGGTGACGGCATAGAGCGTCTCCAGCGTGGGGTTCCGCACGCCGGTCTCCAGGCCCGAGAGCGTCGCCTTGCCGATACCCGCCCGGCGCGCCAACTCGGACAGCGAGATGCCGCGCTCCTCGCGGAGTGCCCGGATCCGTCGCCCCACCGCGGCTGGGTCATCGGTCAGCATGCGGCTATCCTCTCGCAGGGAGACCGTTCCGTTTATGGAACGGTTGGAAGGGGGAGGTCATGCGCGGGACGCTGCAGCCGGTGCTCGCCGGTGTCGTGACGGCGCTGGTGGGGTTCGCCAGCTCGTTCGCGGTCGTGGTCGCCGGGTTGCGCGCGGTCGGCGCGAGCCCCGCTCAGGCCTCGTCCGGGCTGCTGGCCGCGTGCGTCGCGACCGGCCTCACCGCGATCTGGCTCGGCCGTCGCTACCGGATGCCGATCACGATCGCCTGGTCGACGCCGGGCGCCGCGCTGCTCGTGTCCACCGGCGCTGTCGACGGCGGGTTCGCTGCCGCGGTCGGGGCGTTCCTGGTATCGGCGGCGCTCGTCATCGCTGCCGGACTGTTCGCGCCTCTGGCGCGCTGGATCGCCGCGATCCCGGCGCCGGTCGCGAGCGCGATGCTCGCCGGCGTCCTGCTCGATCTGTGCCTCTCGCCGGTGCGCGCCGTCGTGGAAACGCCACTCCTCGCGTTACCGGTGATCGTCGTCTGGGCCCTGCTGACGCGCTTCGCCCGTGCCTGGGCGGTACCGGCCGCGTTGGTGGTCGCCACCGCCGGCGTCGCTCTGACGCGTTTCGACGAAGGCTTGAACGCCACGCTGCGGCCCACCCTCGCGTTGACCGCGCCGACGTTCGAGCTCGGTGCGCTGGTCAGCATCGCCCTCCCGCTGTTCCTGGTGACGATGGCCGCGCAGAACGTTCCTGGAATGGCCGTGATGGCGTCCTATGGCTATGCGGCGCCCCTGCGTCCGGCGCTCGTCACGACGGGCCTGGGGAGTGCGATCGCCGCACCGTTCGGCGGGCACGCGATCAACCTCGCGGCGATCAGCGCAGCGCTCGCCGCGGGTCCCGACGCCCACCCCGACCCGGAGCGGCGATGGATCGCGTCGGTCACCGCGGGGGTCGGGATGACGCTGCTCGGGCTCGGAGCCGGGCTGGCGACCGCGCTCGTGGTGCTGGCGCCGCCGGTGCTGATCGAAGCCGTCGCCGGCCTGGCGCTGCTGGCCGCGCTCGGTGCCGCTCTGACCGCGGCGCTCACCTCGGCCGACTCGCTCCCCGGCGGCCGCGAAGCCGCGGTGATCACGTTCGTCGTGACCGCGTCCGGCGTCACCCTCGCCGGCATCGGCGCCGCCTTCTGGGGCCTAATCGCCGGCGGAGCGATCCTCCTTCTCTTCCGCCGAAGCCGAAAAGATGCGCCGATGTCTGAACCTGGAGCCCGTTGAGGGCGACGCCGCCGATCGGGCGGAAGGACGCCGCGTATAAGTGATACTCAAGTCCTTCCGCCCGCTCGGCGGCGTCGTTCTCAACGGGCCGCCCACACAGAGAAGTAGCGCGGGCCTATGAAGCAGCCGACGGCGCAGAGTAGGTAGCCGAGGATGCTGAGGTAGGCGCCGGGCTCGAGTTCGGCGCCCTCGGGGAGCGACGCCAGGGCCGAGAAGTGCACCGCGGCGAAGCTGAGCAGGCCGAGCCCGGCCAGCACCCGGTAGCCGGCTCCCTTCATCTTGAACAGCAGAACCGCGACGCCGACGAAGACGACGAACGCGAACAGCAGGATCGCGGCGAACACCCCCACGGCCAGCCCGGTGCCCTCGGTGTTGAACTCGCTGCCCATCGCACCGGCGGCGGCCCCGACCAGGACCAGCGACAGCAGCGTCGAACCGAAGAAGGCCACGCCGATCAGGCAGTAGATGACCCCGTAGGTGATCCGCCACCCGGCGTTGTCCGTGGTGCCGGCCATCGACAGGAAGAACGCCCAGATCGCCACGACCAGCCACAGGTACCCGAAGTACTGACCACTCCAGGTCTTCATCGCGTCGCCGCCGACGTCCCAGATGTTGCCCATCAGCTCCCAGAGGTTGAACGTCTCCGGGCCTGCGTCCACCCACGGCAGCGACGGACACACGATCCCGACGATCAGCAGCCCGATCAGCGGCAGGGCGATCGCGCCGGAGACCCGCGACTTCCGGACGACACGCAGGCCGGCTGGCGGCGGCGCGTAGGCCATCTGCGGTGGCAGCGGCTGGCCGGGGACCGGTCCCGCTCCGTACGGCGCGGCCGCGTACGGCGTCGCCGGCGGGTAATAGGGCGGAGGGCCGTAGGGCGGGCCAGGCTGCATGGTTCGAACTCCCCGTCGGACGAGTGGTCAGAGTACCGAGGGAAACTCTGGCCCCTTCACGCCTCGGGCTCCTCCTCAATTCGTGCCAGACGTGCCCGAAGCCCGTCGATCATCAGCTCGAGCCCGAACCGGAAGACCGCATCGTCGAGCCCGGCGACAGCGGCGTCCTCGCCGCCCGTGGCCGCTTCGGACGCGATCCCGGCCACCGCCGCCGCGAGCGTCGGGTACAGCTCCGCATCCTGCATCTGCCGGAACGCCTCGTCGTCGACGTCCGAACCTTCACGCGACGCGGTGAGCTGCTGCTCCAGCACGCCGCCGATCAGGAAGTAGCCCGTCGCGAGCGTGAACATCAGCGCGTCCTCGGGCGGCAACCCGACCGATCTCAGCGTCGACAGTTCGGCCTCGACCCCGGGCAACGCATCAGGGGTCGGTCGGTTCCCCGCGACGATCAACGCACTGTCCCGGTGGCCCAACAGGCCGTCCCTGGCGTCGAGAAGTGTCTTTCCCAGCCACTCCCACCACGGTTCGCCGTCTTTCGGCATGGTGCCGGTCAGCCCTCGCTGCTCCGCCCCGAGGCGATCGGCCACCGCGTCGAGCAGCTCCTGCTTGTTGCGGAAGTGCCAGTAGAGCGCCGGCGCCTGCACGCCCAGATCGGCAGCCAGCTTTCGGAGCGTGAGCGCCTCGAGCCCGTTCTCGTCGATCAGCCGCAGGGCGGTGCGAACCACCGTCTCCCGATCCAGCGCCATGGTTGACAGCTTAACAGCGTT
This sequence comes from Cryptosporangium sp. NPDC048952, assembly GCF_043197895.1. NCBI lineage: Bacteria > Bacillati > Actinomycetota > Actinomycetes > Cryptosporangiales > Cryptosporangiaceae > Cryptosporangium > Cryptosporangium sp. NPDC048952. The sequence continues at coordinate 1,386,272 of NZ_JBICTY010000001.1, forward strand.
AGATCCATCCTTAACGTCGTTAAATTGAACAACGTTAAGGAGACGCGATGACTGTGGCGATACGAACCGAAGGGCTGGGCAAGCGCTTCGGCGCGGTCCGGGCCCTCGACGGGGTCGACCTCGACATTCCCGGGGGCTCCGTCTACGCGCTGCTGGGGCCCAACGGCGCCGGCAAGTCGACGACGATCCGCATCCTGGCGACGTTGCTCCGGCCCGACACGGGCCACGCCACCGTCGCCGGGTACGACGTCGTCGCGCAGGGGGACGAGGTCCGCCGCCGGATCGGCCTGGCCGGGCAGTACACGGCGGTCGACGAACTGCTCACCGGGCGCGCGAACCTCCGGCTGGTCGGGCGGCTGTCGCGGCTGTCCCGGAAAGCGGCCCACCGCCGGGCCGACGAGCTGCTGCAACGCTTCGACCTCACCGAGATGGCCGACAAGCTCGTGCGCACGTACTCCGGTGGCACCCGCCGGCGGCTGGACCTGGCGGCGAGCCTGCTCGTCGCTCCCGAGGTGCTGTTCCTGGACGAGCCCACGACCGGCCTCGATCCGCGGAACCGGTCGGTGATGTGGAACCTGATCCGCGAACTGGTCGCCGACGGCACCGCTGTGCTGCTCTCCACCCAGTACCTGGAGGAGGCGGACCGGCTGGCCGGCCGGATCGCGGTGATCGACCACGGTCGCGTGGTCGCGGAGGGCACACCGGCCGCGCTGAAATCCCAGGTCTCGGGTGAACGGCTCGACGTGGTCGTCGTCCACTCGGACGATCTGCCAACCGCCGCCGACGCGGTGAAACGCATGACCGACGCCGAACCGACGATCGACCGGGACACCCTGCGCGTCTCGGCGCCCGCGACGGGCATCGACACGTTGCTCGGAGTGGTGCGCGAACTCGACGCGACAGGTGTCGCACTCGCCGACATCGGTCTGCGTGAGTCCACGCTCGACGAGGTGTTCCTGCAGCTGACGGGGGCGGCAGCATGAGGCGGGCGGCGTCGGACACGATCGTCGTCGCCCAGCGGCACCTGCTGCACGTCGTGCGGGTGCCGGAGGAGGCGATCGCAGGTCTGGTGCTCCCGATCGTGCTGGTCGTGCTGTTCGCCTACGTGTTCGGGAGCGCGGTGGTGTTACCCGGCGGCGGGAACTACCGGGAGTTCCTGATGCCGGGCATCTTCACGCAGGCGATGGCGATGATGTGCACCGCGATGGCGGTTGCGGTCGCCACCGACCGCACGACCGGCTTCATCGACCGGCTCAAGTCCCTGCCGATGGCCCGGTCCGCGGCGCTCGCCGGACACGTCCTGTCGACGATGGTCAGCGCCGCCCTCGCGCTCACGACGATGAGCGTCCTCGGGTACCTCGTCGGCTGGCGGATCCGGACCGACGTGTTGCACGCGGCGGCCGCCTACGGGCTGTTGCTCCTGCTCGCGACCGCGATGCTCTGGATCGGCGCGTACATCGGATTGCTGGCCCGGACGGTGACGGTCGCCGACAACGCGACGTTCGCCTGGATCTTCCCGCTCACGTTCCTGGCCAACACGTTCGTGCCGTCGACGGGGCTACCGGGTTGGCTCCGGCCGCTCGCCGAGTGGAACCCGGTGGCGTCGACCGTTGCGGCCGTGCGGACTCTGTTCGGCAATCCGGTGCCGCCGCACGGCGACTCGATTCCACTGCGGCATCCGGTGGCCTCGGCGCTGTGCTGGTCCCTGGGGCTGCTGGTGATCTGCGTTCCGCTGGCCGTGCGCCGCTATCGGACGGCCACCAGGTAAGTCTGCCCTAACCGCCGCCGAGCTCTACCGCCGCCGGTCGTACAGTGGTCGCCGTGGCCGCCGACTTCGAATACTTCGTCGCTTCTCCCGACCGGATCGCCGCGCTCGACCTGGGCCGCGGCCCGGTGAGCCAGTTGCCGTCGGAAACGGTCGCCGAGCTGCCCGGCGTCGACCCGGCGTTGGTGCTGTTGGCTCTGGTCGAGGTGCTCAGCACCGAGGAGTACGAGACGCTGCTGACGAAGGGGCCCGGAGAGATCGTGCACGACGGCGGCGACGCCGGGCCCTGGGTCATCGCGATCGACGACTTCGTGGTCGCCGCGATCCAGGGCGCCGACGGCGACCCCGAGATGGAGTGGGAAGACACCGTCGCGCTGTGGAGCGAGTTGACCGAGTTCGACGAGGATTTCCTGCTCGAGACCACCGACGAGCTGCGTCGACTCTGCGGCCACGTCGATCCGGAGCATCGGCTGTACTGCTGGGCGAATCTTTAACAATCGCTTCCGTGTCATTATTAACTAATCGTTAAGTAGTGCAACCGACCCACCAATCCTCACCATCTTTCACAGTGGACAGTCCACACGGGTGAGGAGAACGCATGCGAGGTCGTCAACTGGGCGTCGCCGTCTTACTGGGCGCGCTGGTGATCAACGGGGGAGGTGTTGCTGTCGCCGCCGAGGAAAGCAGCGGAGGGCGTTCCCCGGCCGCCGACGCGCAACTTGCCGCCGCACTCCAACAAGCCGTCGACGGGCAGAACTTCGCGGAGGTCCTCGACACCGTGCCGCCGTCGACCGCCGCGGCCAAAGAGCTGTACCGCACCGAGCTCGCGCCCGACGACAAGGGCCGGGCGGCCGCCCCCACCACGCTCGCCGCGGCTGCGGCGCCGATCCACCAGACGCCGCAGCTCGACGCCACAGTCATCAAGCTCGACCGCGCCGGCCGGCCGGTCGCGGCGGCGGACGTCATCCTGAGCCCGCAGTACCCGAACGGCAAGATCATCCCGCTGGACGCGAACCTGACGACCGACCAGGTGCGCTGGCGTCAGTGGGACGACGCGACCTGGGACAACGGTGCCCAGGGAACCGTCGACATCGTTCCCGGACGGGAGAATGCGCCGGTCGACTTCATGTCGCCGTACCCCGCGTCCGTGCTGAAGCTGATGGTGGCGTTCGGCATCCTGCGGATGGTCGACGCCGGTGAGCTGAGCCTCGACGACACGTACGCGTACACCCCGGTGGGCACGCCGAGCTCGTTGTGCGGCAACGCGCGTGCGGCGACGTCGATCACCCAGCTGTTCGACGAGATGATCACGGTCTCGTCGAACCCGTCGACGTGCGCGCTGATCAAGCTCATGCACGACCGGGGCAAGATCGACGGTCTGAACCAGCAGTTCGTGGACCTCGGCCTGCCCACGCTGCGGGTGAAGGGCACCAACCCAAACACGGGTGGGACATGGGCGAACGCGGTCACGATGAGCTCGATCGACACCGCGAAACTGCTACTGCTCTTCAACGGGTCGCCCGGCCGGCTCTGGAAAGCGCCCAGCGGTTATGTCACCGCTTCGGTGCTCAGTGCGTCATCGCGTTCGTACGTGCTCGGGAAGTTGCACGAGCAGGGGCTCAACCAGGTGCTGTCGACGACGAACTACTGCGGGCGCGCGTACCCGCCGCAGGGGATCCCGCAGGTCACGCCGTCGCGGTGGATCGACCCTTCCACGGGTGTCGTGACCGTCGCCGGGCGCAACTACGGGCAGGACGTGCGGCCGTGCAACGCAGCGGCGACCGTGACGTTCGCGCACAAGACCGGGCTCGCGGACACGTCGGGGAATGATGCCGGCATCGTGAAGTCGCTGCCGGGCAAGCCGTTCCAGTCGTACATCGTGTCCGTGCACTCCAACCTCGGCTACCGCTACATCGACGCCGACCGCCCCGCCGACCCGGCTGGGGTGTACCCCGTCCAATACACCGAAAAGCTGGCCCTACTGGGCCGAGCAATCCACGCGCTGTAACCCACCCCCCGGGGGTGCGGGACTACCGCCCCGCGTCCCCGCGCGCGGAAGGGGTGTGGGGCGCGAGCCCCACACCCCCTTTTTTTTCGCGTCAGGCGGGTTTGGTGGCTGCGATCCAGCGGTCTACTACCTCGCCGAGCACCGCCAACGGGAGCGAGCCGCCGGCCAGGACGAGGTCGTGGAACGCCGCGAGCTCGAACGACTCACCGAGCTCCTTGGTCGCGCGCGCCCGCAGCGACTGGATCTCCAACCGACCGACCATGTACGACAACGCCTGTCCGGGGTACGCGATGTACCGATCGATCTCGGTCGCGCACTCCTTCTCCGCCACCGGCGTGTGCGTCAGCATCCAGTCCAACGCCTGCTGCCGCGACCACCCCATCGCGTGGATGCCGGTGTCGACGACCAGCCGCCCGGCCCGCCACGAATCCGTCGCCAGCACGCCGAGACGCGCCACGTCGTCCGCGTACAGACCCATCTCGTCGGCCAGACGCTCGCAGTACAGCCCCCACCCCTCGGCGTAGGCGGTGTCGTTCAGCAACCGCCGCGCCAGCGGCAGTTCGGTGAGCTCCTGGGCCAGCGAGATCTGGAAGTGGTGCCCGGGCACGGCCTCGTGGAACGCCACGACCTCGGCCATGTGCCGGTTCCGCTCGGTCGGCGCGTAGGTGTTGAGGAAGTACGTACCCTTCCGCGACCCGTCGATAGCCCCCGGCAGGTAGTACGCGGGCGGCGCGCCCGGCGCCGCAGCAGCCGGAACCGGCTCCACGACGCACTCGGTCGACGGTAGACGGCCGAACCACCGGGGAGCAGCTTCCCAGGCCCGCTCGACAGCGGCCCGTGCCTGCGCGAGCATCTCCTCGCTGTCGGAGTAACGCAGCGCCGGGTCCGTGCGCAGACGCCGGAAGATCTCCGTCTGGTCACTGGTGTCGAAGACCCGGCTGCCGATCTCCGCGTACTCCGCCTCCAGCGCGCTGATGATCTGCAGCCCGACCTGGTGCAGCTCCTCGGGCGTGCGGTTGGTCGAGGTGTGCTTGCGGGCCAGCGTCGCGTAGATCTGCTCGCCGCCGGGCAGGTACGTCAGCCCGACCCGATCATCCGGGCGCCCGGCCGGCAGCATCTCGTCGCGCAGGACGTTCCTGTAGGTAGTGAGGGACGGCACGACCGCCTCGGCGAGCAACCGGTCGCGCTCGGCGGCGAACGCCTCCGGGTCGGCGACGCCCGGCCCACCGGGAATCCGCAGCCCGGAGAGGTCCTCGTCGGCGAGCACCCGGTCGAGGTGGTCGATCGCGGCCTGGACCAGCGACGCGACCGGCACCCGTCCGGACGCGAGGCCTTCCCGGTGACGGTCGGCGACCGCGGTGAAGTACGTGGGGAACTGCCCGAGGCGCGCCAGGAAGCCGGCAGCCTTCTCCGGCGTGACCAGCGGAACGCGGGGGAGAAGGTCGATCAGCGTCGCGGCGGGAGCGACGAAGAAGTCGGTGATCGTCCACTCGATCGTGCGCAGGTCCGCCACCTCGTGGGTGGTGCGGGCCACGTGAGCGACGAAGTCCCGGGTCTGCCGGTCGGTCTCGGTCGTGACCTCGAGCGCGGCGGCCCGCTCGGCCAGGTCACCGAAGAGCGCGCCGTAGCGGTCCTCGGCGGCCGCTGTCATGTCGGAGAGGCCGTCGTCGTAACCGGGCAGACCGAGGAGTGACGCACCGAGTGGGTCGGACTGACACACCAACTCGAGCAACTCATCAGCGAGTGAGGACGCCGTTACGGTGGGATCGCTAGTCACGAAGGAAACCGTACGTCAACCGACCGGACGATGTTCCTCGATCCAGTCGTCGATACGTTCCCACCATTCGTACAGCCACTCGACCTGCTGGTCGGCGTCGTCACGCGGGACTTCGGCGGCGGGCACGAGCCAGAACCGCATCGTGATCGTCTTGTCCATCGGCAACTCACGCCACACGTCGGCGACGGTCAGCATGTGGTCGAGCCCGGTGTGGGCGACGAGCAGCACGTCCGCGTCTTTCGGGGCTGCCTTGAGCGCAGTCACGACGCCGCCGGGACGTGGCGCCAGGACGTGGATCATCTCCTCGGCCCGCCGGGCGGCCTTGTGCAGGCCCCTCTTCTTGAGGCTCGCGATGATCTTCGTGCGGCGCTTCGGGGTGAAGTTGCCGCCCTCCGGGAAGATCACGAACGCGTCGTTCTCGTCGAGACCCGTGGCCAGCATGGCGATCTGCGCCTCGACCGCGTCGCCGCTCGAGCCGGGGTTCGGCGAGATGAACCGGCTCGGCAGCCGGTTGAGCAGGACGTCGACCGCGGGATCCCACTGCATGGTGTCTTTGAGGACGATCCGCGGCTCGCGCGCGTACTTGTTGATCAGTGCGTTCGTGAGCAGGAACGAGTCACCGGGACCGGCATGTCGGCAGAGCACGATCAACGGGCGCCCGGGGTGGGCGTCGGGGTCGGGACCGTCGGTCTCGATGCGCAGTTTCAGGACGCGGCCGGCTTGCTTCGAGGCGACCCGCAGGACCCACCCGACGAGTTGGTAGTGCCGGAGTTGGAACTTCGGGCTGCGAACCCTGGTGGCGTTGCAGCCGGCGGCCAGCCACAGACCGAACAGCTCGAGCAGGACGACGAGCTCCATCACGATGTAGACGGCCACGAGCCAGACCACCCGGAGCAGCCGGCGGCGTCCCTTTAATCCGATCGAGACCACGCCGACGATCAGCAGCCAGACCGGCATCGTGAGCAGGAGCCCGAAGAGCAGGAACACCATGGCCGGAGCCACGACGACGCGGCGGAACCACCGGGGAAGCGGCATCGTCAGATCAGCCCGTTCTCGGCGAGGTAGGCAGTGCTGGCCCGGTAGGCGCTGTCGATACGCGTTTGTATCTGGCTGAAGGATCGGTACGCCAGGGGATTCGTGCTTTCCGTGGACAACCCGGTGGGCAGCACGTGCACCTCGACGTTGTCGGGTATCGCCGCCATATCGCGTGCGAATCGATGGCGGCGGGCGATTTCGAACGCGACCATCGCCACCTCCCACGGCTTGGTGGGCGCCTGCAGCGGCCGCTCGATGCGCCCGACCTGGAGGACGAACACCCGGTCGGCGCCGAGCTCGATCGCGCGGGCTACCGGGATGCTGTTCACCAACCCTCCGTCGAGGTAGTGCTCGTCATCGATTTTCACCGGTGGTAGCAAACCGGGCACTGCGCAGGATGCGAGCACGGCGTCGATCAGGGGGCCCTCGCTGAACCAGCGCTCGGCGGCGCGTTCGATGCTCGCGGCGCAGCACTGGAACGGCGTCGGTAGGTCTTCGAACCGCAGGTCCTTGATCGGTTCGAGCAGCGCCCGCAGGGGTGCCGCGGAGTGCGCGTGCGTGCCGCTGCGGACGAGTTGGCCGACCTGACGTGCGACGTTCGCGCGGAAGACGTCCTTGGCGGCGGTGGAGGACCAGAGCTCGGTGAGGCGTTCTTCTGCCTCCTGGGGCGGCACCGCCGCGATGACGACGCCGTTCAGGGCGCCGATCGACGTTCCGACGACGAGATCGGGGTGGATGCCTGCGGCGAAGAGGGCACGGACCATGCCGACCTCGACGGCGCCGAGAACGCCGCCGCCTCCCAGGACGAATCCGACCGTGCTGCCCATGCTCCGATCCTCACACGCAGGTGTGACAGGACCGGGTGCGGGCTCGGATGTCGACATCGGACCTTTTGTTTACTCTGGGTGCTTCTTGGTGTGCGATCGGGTTGGTTTTCGATTGACCCTTCGGTCTTTTGGTCGGCTACGTTGGCTCAGGGGTAACAAAGGACGCTGAGGTTCCTTCCCTGCACCTGACAGCAAGGATGGTCATGACCGGCGAGTACCCGCCCTCGGACGACGCGCCTCACCTGCGGTCGGTGGGGTGGGCGGCTGGTGGTTCGGCCGGGGTTCCGGCTGGGCCGGGGTCGGGTGCTCCGGAGGATGCTGACGCTTCGGGTGACGGGCCGGCGTCGGGGGCGTTGGCGCGGACCGGGTTGATCCAGAAGATCGAGCAGCGGCGCAATCGCCCGGACGAGCGGGGGCGTCACCCCGACGACGGCGACTATTACCTGGACTACCTGCACACCGCAGGCCACCGGGTGCTGGGCCCCGAACCGGGCTCGGAAGACTTCCCCGAGCCGCTCGACGCAGACCCGGACCGGTCGCGAGGGCAGGCGCGTCGTGACGACGCGGGGTATGACGAGGTGGAGTTGTCGTACGACGAGCAGCCGTACGGGGATCGGGAGCGTTCGCGGCGGAGCGAGCCGGAGTACGACGAGGAGTCGTACGCGGAGCGTGGGCGCGCGCGGCGCAGTGAGCCGGAGGCGGAGTTGCGGTACGACGAGGACCGATACGGCGAGGAACCGTATCCGGAGCGTGGGCGGTCCCGGCGCGGTGGGGAACCGGCGCGCTCCTCGGAACCGACGCGGCACGCGGAGGGTGGACGTGCGGCTGCACGCCGTGCCCGCGAGGCCGCGGAGGCGAGGGCGTACGAACCCGACGAGCCGGCCTACGACGATCGCCCCCGGCGTTCGCGCCGCGACACCGACGACTCGGGCTGGTCGACCGGCGACCTCGACCCCGCCTGGGAGGCCCAGAGCTCTGCACGAGCAAGCGCGTCGGTACCCCGCCAACGCGCGAGCCGCGACCCCGACGCCCGCGATCCCCGCGACCCGGATGCCCGGGATCGCCGCGAGGCAGGTGGCCGGGACCCTCGCGACCCGGGTGCCCGGGATCGCCGCGAGCGGGGCGGCCGAGACCCCCGGGACTCGGGCGGTCGGGATGGCCGCGACGCCGGTCGGAGCTCCCGCGACGCGGAGGGCAGGGGCGGCCGGAGCGGCCGCGATGCGGGTGGTCGAGGTGGCCGCGACGCCGGTGGGTGGGATGGCTACGAACCGGGTGGGTCGGACGCATACGACGCCGGGCGCGGATACGGCGGGCGGGCGGCCGTTGCCCCGGTGAGCGGCGCGGCCCCGGTGAGCGGCGCGGCCCCGGTGAGCGGCGCGGCCCCGGTGAGCGGCGCGGCGCCTGTCTACGGCGCGGCCTCCGTGAACGGAGTGGTCCCGGTCAGCGGCGCAGCCCCGAGTCGAGGCGCTGCCGCGGTCGGCGGTGTGGCGCCGGTGAGCGGTACGGCTCCCGGCAGGGGAGCTGCTGCGGTGAGTGGTACGGCCCCGGGTCGGGGCGCTGCTGTGGTCGGCGGTGTGGCGCCCGTGAGTGGGACGGCCCCGGGCCGAGGCGCGGCTGTGGTGGGTGGCGTCGCGCCGGTCAGTGGTACGGCTCCCGGTCGAGGCGCAGCCGCCGTGGGTGGCGCGGCGGTCGGTGGAGCCGCAGTCGGTGGGGCGGTGCCGTTCTACGGGGCCGGTGGGGCGGCCGTCGGGGGAATGGCGCCGGTCAGTGGGGCCGCCCCGGTCAGTGGTGGGGCGTCCGGCCCCACGGGGCCGGTGGGCTGGAACGTCACCGGCGACATCCCGAGCGCCTGGTCCCCGGACCGCCCCCGCGGCGCGTCCCTGGAGCCCCCGGACCCCGGGGCCGCCGCCACCCAACCGATCTTCACGAAGATGATGCTGCTCGGCCTCACGAGCGCCGGTGCGGTGATCGCCGTCGTCTCGTGCGTGATCGGCTCGGTCGTCGGCATCCCGCTGCGGGGTGAGCCGGCACCCGACGTCAACGTGAAGGTGACGATCTCACCGTCGCCCGTCTACGTGACGGTCACCCCGAGCACCCCCGGCGACGCCACGTCCGGCGACACGAACCCCGACGAGAACACCGACCCCACTCCCTGACCGCAGGGGCACCAACAGCAGGGCACCAAAAAGGCCCATAGCTGCTCCGCTATGGGCCTTCGCTGTCTACTGTGGTGCCCGCTCTACAACGGTGAGGAGGGCATCATCGCCGTCACCCGATTCGACAGCTCATTGGTGAGTACGGTCTCGGAGTGATCGCGGCAGGCGTCAGTCGAGGTCGGTCTCGATGCCGTGCCGACTGAGCGTGTGCACGGCGGCATCCGAGCCACCGGCGTGCGAAGCCAGCTCCGCGAAAGCGCGGCGCTCGCCCTTCTCATCGACGAGACGGGCCCAGGCGTCCCGGGCGTGCCGGGCCGACCGTGCACGCGCGACGGCGTTCGCGGCGGTTCCGGAGAAAAACATGTCGCACTCCTACTCTTCCGGGCGCTCCCTGCGCCCACATCGACTGTAACGATCCAGAAGGCCATCGTCATCCGGATAGGGACGTGACGGTGGTCATGGGGGAATCGGACGGGAGCGGTCGGCTGGTTCGGGGACCAGTACCCTGGTGGTCACTATGAGCGTCCAGTCGGTTTTCCCTCGCCTCGAAACCCTGCTCCCCAAGGTGCAGAAGCCGATCCAGTACGTCGGTGGCGAGTTGAACTCCACGATCAAGGACTGGGACGCCCACCCCGTGCGGTGGGCCCTCATGTACCCCGACGCCTACGAGGTCGGCCTGCCCAACCAGGGCATCCAGATCCTCTACGAGATCCTCAACGAGCGCCCCGATGCGCTCGCCGAGCGCACCTACGCGGTCTGGCCCGATCTCGAAGCGCTCATGCGGGAGAACGACGTCCCACAGTTCACCGTCGACGCGCACCGCCCGGTGAAGGCCTTCGACGTCTTGGGAGTCTCCTTCGCCACCGAGCTCGGCTACACCAACCTGCTCACCGCGCTCGACCTCGCGCAGATCCCGCTCAACGCCAAGGACCGCACCGAGGACCACCCGATCGTGCTCGCCGGCGGTCACGCCGCGTTCAACCCCGAGCCGATCGCGGACTTCATCGACGCCGCGGTGCTCGGCGACGGCGAAGAGGCCGTCAACGAGATGACCGACGTCATCCGCGACTGGAAGGCCGAGGGTCGCCCGGGTGGCCGGGACGAGGTGTTGCTGCGCCTCGCCCGCACGGAGGCCGTCTACGTCCCGCGCTTCTACGACGTCGACTACCTGCCCGACGGCCGTATCCAGCGGGTCGTGCCGAACCGGGCGGACGTGCCGTTCCGCATCCGCAAGCGGACGACGATGGACCTCGACGCCTGGCCCTACCCGAAGCAGCCGCTGGTCCCGCTCGCCGAGACCGTGCACGAGCGCGCCAGCGTCGAGATCTTCCGCGGCTGCACCCGGGGCTGCCGCTTCTGCCAGGCGGGGATGATCACCCGGCCGGTCCGCGAGCGGTCGATCACCGGCATCGGCGAGATGGTCGACGCTTCCCTCAAGGCCACCGGCTTCCAGGAGGTCGGCCTGCTCAGCTTGAGCTCCGCCGACCACTCCGAGATCGCCGAGGTCACGAAGGATCTGGCCGACCGCTACGAGGGCACGAGCACCTCACTCTCCCTGCCTTCCACCCGTGTCGACGCGTTCAACATCGACCTGGCCAACGAGCTGTCCCGCAACGGCCGCCGTTCGGGCCTCACGTTCGCGCCCGAGGGTGGCAGTGAGCGCTTGCGTCGCGTCATCAACAAGATGGTCAGCAAGGACGACCTGATCCGTACCGTGACGGCGGCCTACTCGGCCGGCTGGACGCAGGTCAAGCTCTACTTCATGTGCGGGCTCCCGACGGAGACCGACGAGGACGTCCTCGAGATCGCCGAGATGGCGCACGACGTCATCCGCGCGGGCCGTCAGGCCGCCGGTCGCAAGGACATCCGCTGCACGGTCAGCATCGGTGGATTCGTCCCGAAGCCGCACACTCCGTTCCAGTGGGCGGCCCAGGAGGATCCCGACGTCGTCGACGACCGGCTGCGCAAGCTGCGCCAGGCGATCAACGCCGACCGTGGTCTCGGCAAGGCGATCGGGTACCGCTACCACGACGGCAAGCCGTCGCTGATCGAAGGACTGCTCTCCCGCGGCGACCGCCGGGTCGGCCAGGTGATCCGCAAGGTCTGGGAAGAGGGCGGCCGGTTCGACGGCTGGCACGAGCACTTCTCCTACGAGCGCTGGATCGACGCCGCCAAGTCGGAGCTCGAGCCGCTCGGGGTGAGCCTCTCCTGGTTCACCACCCGGGAGCGCGAGGAACTCGAGGTACTGCCGTGGGACCACCTCGACTCCGGTCTGGACAAGGAGTGGCTCTGGGACGACTGGCAGGACGCGCTCGACTCGGTCGAGCAGGACGACTGCCGTTGGACGCCGTGCTTCGATTGCGGCGTTTGTCCCACGATGGACACCGAGATCCAGATCGGCCCCACCGGCAAGCGGCTTCTGCCGCTAACGGTAGTTAACAGCTGAAGGAGCCTGCCCTGTCTCGAATGCCCGACGGTCCGCCGCCGCCACCAGTCGTCCAGCGAGTCCGGCTCCGGTACACCAAGCGTGCCCGGCTCCGATTCACCTCGCACCGCGACTTCGCCCGCGCGTTCGAGCGGGCGCTCCGCCGTGGCGGCGTACCGATCGCGTATTCGGCCGGGTTCAGCCCGCACCCCAAGGTGTCCTACGTCGGCGCGGCGCCCACCGGCGTCGCCAGCGAGGCGGAGTACCTGGAGATCGGCCTCGCGAAGGTCGTCGACGTGGAGCAGTTGCGTCAGACGCTCGACCGGGCGCTGCCGCCGGGGATCGACATCCTCGAAGCGGTGGAGGCCACCGGTGGCTCGCTGCCGGATCGAATCGACGCTTCCGAGTGGCGAATCGAGCTTCCCGGGGTAAGCACCGTTCAGGCACGGTCCGCGGTGGCTGCGCTGCTGGCCGCTGAGACAGTGCCCGTCGAACGTCGGACCAAGAGCGGTCAGCGGACGATCGACGTGCGATCTGCGCTGGTCAGCGTGGTTGTGAGCGAGGAGGTGGGGTCGTCAGGGGGTACGGGTGCCGCCCTCTCCGCTCCGGTGACCCAGAGTGAGCTGGGAGTGTCCACGGCTGACGCGGGCGTCCCCTGTGCGATAATCATTTGCGTTGTACGGCATACGACACCCGCCGTACGACCCGATGACATCCTGACCGGTCTGCGCCTTGTGGTTGCCAGCGCTGATCTGGACCCGGCTGTGAATACAGCGCCGTCCCGCGCCACACGTCTGGCGCAGGGGGCCCTCACCGCCGAAGGCCGGATCAGCGATCCGCTCGAGGCCGACCGCGGCGGGATTGCCATCGGAGCGTCGACCTAACCGGCGCAAAAGAGACTCGGCGGTCGTCGGATTCTCCGGCTACCGCTTGACAGCACCGATACGACACGCCCCTGAGTGGCCGCGGACACGCGCCCGGGGGCGGACGGGAGACTTGCCCGGATGCTCGACAACGAGCCGACCGGGGCCGGTTCGGCGGGGGACATCCCCACCGAACAGACCACCGGTAGCACCACTAGTGACAGTTCGACCGGCACCGATGCGGCGCCGCCGACCCCTGAGCCTGCCGCGCGTCCTGCGCGGCGGCGTGCGGCACGTCGGCCGGCCGGGCCGCCTGCCGAGCCACCGTCGAACGCTTCTGATCTTTCGGCGGACGCTGTGCCGGCGGCCGTGATAGCGCCGTCGCCCTCGCCTGCTGACGAGACGAGCGCCGCTGACCTCGCCGATCCGGCGTGGCCCGTGGTGCCCGCTCCGGTCGTGGACGAGCCCGCTGCCGCGGAGGCCGAGCCGGCCCCGCGTCGTCGGGCCACCCGCTCCCGGCGTCGCACGGCCGACCCCGTAGCCGACACCCCGCCCACCGACGCCCCGGCTGGCGGCACCCCGAGTGTCGCCGGAACCCCGGCTGAGCCCAGCGCCGACGCGGACAGCGCACCGGCCGACCCGACGCCGCCGAACGTGGCAGTCGAGGTCAGCGCGCCGCGCACCCGTCGCCGCCGCCGCTCCAGCGCCGACGCCGAGACCCCCACCGGCGACGTCGCAGCCCCACCAGCCGGCTCAGAAGCGGCCCTCGCCGCCCCAACCGCAGCCGACCCGGCCGCGACCGGCTCCGCCGCCGCGACGGGTTCGACCGCGCCCACCGGCTCAACCGCGCCCACCGGCGCTCCGGGCTCGGCCGACGTGGTCGCGCCGGCCGACGCGACCGCTGCCGAGGCGGGCGAGGGTGCGGCGCCCTCGAGTTCGCGGCGTCGGCGGCGTTCTTCCGGGGCCGCTGCGGCTCCGGTCGAGGTCACAGCGCCCGAGACCGCCGCTGCGGACGATGGCACCTCCGTGACGTCGAACGAAAAGACGGACGTTGCCGAGACGGCAACCGTGAACACGCCGTTCGGCGCAACGGGGGCCGAAGAGTCCTCCACCCACCGCACGCGCGTCCGCCGCGCGCCGATGGTGACGTTCATGGCGCCCGACCCGGCATCCGTGCCGTTCCGGGCGCCCGAGCCCGAGCCGGTCGAGGACGAGGCCGAGCCGACCGACGAACTCGAAGACACCGAAGAGACCGACGACACCGCGAGCGACGACACCACCGCGGACACCGACGCCGACGCCGACGAGGACAGCGACGAAAGCCGTCGCCGCCGTCGCCGGGGACGTCGGGGACGCGGCCGCGGCCGTGGCGAGAACGGCGGGGAGAACGGCGACGCCGACGCGGACGAGCAGTCCGCGGAGGACGAAGCCGACGCCCCCGCCTCGGAAGAAACCGACGAAGCGGACGACGAGGCCGCCGACTCCGCCGACACTGACGAGGACGGCGGCAGCAGCCGTCGCCGTCGCCGTCGTCGCCGCCGGGGTGCCGGCGACGCCGAGGTCTCCAGCGACGACCCGCCGAACACCGTGGTCAAGGTGCGGCAGCCGGCCCCGCCCGCGCCGCCCCGTTCGATCGAGGACGAGGTCCAGGGCGTCAAGGGCTCCACCCGCCTGGAGGCGAAGCGCCAGCGTCGCCGCGAAGGCCGGGAGAGCAACCGACGTCGCCCGCCGGTGCTCACCGAGGCCGAGTTCCTGGCCCGGCGCGAGGCCGTCGAGCGGGTGATGGTCGTTCGCCAGATCGGCGACCGCACCCAGATCGCGGTGCTCGAGGACGACGTCCTGGTCGAGCACTACGTGACGAAGGCCAGCTCCACCTCCTACGCCGGCAACGTGTACCTCGGCCGGGTGCAGAACGTGCTCCCGAGCATGGAGGCCGCCTTCGTCGACATCGGCAAGGGCCGCAACGCGGTGCTCTACGCCGGTGAGGTGAACTGGGACGCCGCCGGCATGGAGGGGCGCCCACGCAAAATCGAAGTCGCGCTGAAGAGCGGTGACTCGGTCCTGGTGCAGGTCACCAAGGACCCGATCGGGCACAAGGGCGCCCGCCTGACCAGCCAGGTCAGCCTTCCGGGCCGGTTCCTGGTCTACGTCCCCGAGGGACAGATGACCGGCATCAGCCGGAAACTGCCCGATACCGAACGCAAGCGGCTCAAGGACATCCTCAAGAAGAT
This sequence comes from Cryptosporangium sp. NPDC048952, assembly GCF_043197895.1. Taxonomy (NCBI): domain Bacteria; kingdom Bacillati; phylum Actinomycetota; class Actinomycetes; order Cryptosporangiales; family Cryptosporangiaceae; genus Cryptosporangium; species Cryptosporangium sp. NPDC048952. Next base: position 1,401,359 of record NZ_JBICTY010000001.1, read on the forward strand.
CGTCCCGGAGAACGCCGGGGTGATCATCCGCACCGCGGCCGAGGGCGCCAGCGAGGCCGAGCTGACGCACGACGTCGAGCGGCTCGAGGCGCAATGGCAGGCGATCAAGGAGAAGTCGACGAAGAGCAGTGCTCCGTCGCTGCTCAACGCCGAGCCCGACCTGGTCATTCGGGTCATTCGGGACGTCTTCAACGAGGACTTCTCCAAGCTGGTCGTCTCCGGCACCGAGGCCTGGCCGGAGGTGGAGGAGTACGTCCGCGACGTCTCTCCCGACCTGGCCGAGCGGCTCGTGCACCACACCGCCGAGACCGACGTGTTCGCCGCCTATCGGATCGACGACCAGCTCATGAAGGCACTCGACCGCAAGGTGTGGCTGCCCAGCGGTGGTTCGCTGGTGATCGACCGCACCGAGGCCATGACGGTCGTCGACGTCAACACCGGCAAGTTCACCGGCCAGGGCGGGAACCTCGAGGAGACGGTCACCCGCAACAACCTGGAGGCGGCCGAGGAGATCGTCCGTCAGCTCCGGCTGCGTGACATCGGCGGCATCATCGTCATCGACTTCATCGACATGGTGCTCGAGGGCAACCGTGAGCTGGTGCTCCGGCGCCTGACCGAGTGCCTCGGCCGGGACCGCACGAAGCACCAGGTCGCCGAGGTGACGTCGCTGGGGCTGGTGCAGATGACCCGCAAGCGGGTCGGCCAGGGCCTGCTGGAGGCGTTCAGCGAGACCTGCGAGACCTGCCGCGGCCGGGGCGTCATCATCCACAACGAGCCGCTGATCGGCCGTCAGACAGGCGGCAACGGCAACGGCAACGGCAACGGCGGGAACGGTGGCAACAACGGCCACCAGCACGCCGAGCCGGCCGTCGCGGAGGTCAAGGAAGGTCGTCGCAGCCGCCGGAAGCGCGGTGGCGGTGGCGGCGCTGAGCCTGCCGGGCCGACTGCGGCTCCGGCCGTGGCCGCGGCCGCCGCGATCCACGCGGCAAGCGCCCGCGCCGTCGCGGTGGCCGACGAGGACGAGATCGACGACGTGGCCGATGCGCTGGTGGTCGACGACATCGCCCGCGAGTCCGAGACCGACGGTCCGCTCGCCTACGACGTGGCCGACGCCGAGATCGAGACCGAGCCGATCCACACCGGCGCGGCCACCGCGCACCTGATCGCCGCTTCGGCGGACGAGGTCAGCACGGAAACGCTGAAGCCGGCGGACCAGATGGTCGTCAACGGTGCGATCATGGAGCCTGCTCCGGAGACCGTCGAGCCGGTGAAGCGGCCTCGGCGAGCGCGCCGGGCCGCATCGCGTCCGGCCGGTCCGCCGGAGGGGGCTGATGCGGAATGAGCTGGGCCAATACCCTCGGTTCGTCGTTCGCGCACCCGGTACGGTAGTCTTTCCGTTGGCGCGTTCGCCGCGCCCCCGCTGTCTGTGCCCTCGTAGGCCAGGCACGCACGCACGTCAGTTCATTGTCTTCCAGAGCAGGTAGGAGACCCGCGTCTCATGTACGCCATCGTCAAGACCGGCGGCAAGCAGTACAAGGTGGCGGTCGGCGACGTCGTCGAGGTCGAGAAGATCTCGGGCGCGCCCGGTGACGCGATTACGCTGCCGGCTCTGCTCGTCGTCGACGGTGAGGGTGACAAAGTCAACGTCACTCACGAGGCGGCCAAGCTTGCGGCCTTCACCATCTCCGGTGAGGTCGTGGCCCACACCAAGGGCCCCAAGATCAAGATCCACAAGTACAAGAACAAGACCGGCTACCACAAGCGTCAGGGTCACCGTCAGCCGCTGACCCAGATCAAGGTCACCGGGATCGAGAGCGGGAAGTAGGGCTTAGCGACATGGCACACAAGAAGGGCGCATCGTCCTCCCGTAACGGGCGCGACTCCGCCGCCCAGCGGCTGGGCGTGAAGCGTTTCGGCGGTCAGGTCGTGAAGGCCGGCGAGATCATCGTCCGGCAGCGCGGCACCCACTTCCACCCGGGTGACCTCGTCGGCCGCGGTGGCGACGACACTCTGTTCGCACTGGCTCCGGGCGCTGTGACGTTCGGTACCCGGCGTGGACGCAAGACGATCAGCATCGTCCCGGTGGAGGCCTGAGCCCGCCGGGGTAGCGCAGTAGCACTCTTTTGGCCAGCTTCGCTGGCAACGAGAAACAAAGGCGGGGCGGGTCGGGCATACCGACCCGCCTTTGTCGTGTTCTGGTTGTGAAATCCATTTCGAAGACTGAGGAGTCACCGTGGCGACGTTCGTCGACCGAGTGGTGCTACACGTCACCGCCGGTGATGGCGGCCACGGCTGCGCTTCCGTGCACCGCGAGAAGTTCAAGCCGCTCGGCGGCCCCGATGGGGGCAACGGCGGCAAGGGCGGCGACGTCGTCCTCATCGTGGACCCGCAGGTGCACACGCTGCTCGACTTCCATTACCGGCCGCACGCCAAGGCGACGAACGGCCGCCCGGGGATGGGCGCGAACCGTTACGGCGCGAACGGCACCGACCTGGAGTTGCGGGTGCCCGACGGCACCGTCGTGCACTCGGAGGACGGCGAGGTGCTCGCCGACCTGACCGGCGTCGGTACCCGGTACGTGGTGGCACAGGGCGGTCACGGGGGACTGGGCAATGCGGCGCTCGCGACCTCGAAGCGCAAGGCGCCCGGGTTCGCGCTGCTCGGTGAGCCGGGCGAGTCGCAGGACGTCGTCCTCGAGCTCAAGAGCGTCGCCGACGTCGGGCTGGTGGGCTTCCCGAGCGCGGGCAAGTCGTCGCTGATCGCGGTCGTGTCCGCTGCGCGGCCGAAGATCGCCGACTACCCGTTCACCACGTTGGTGCCGAACCTGGGTGTTGTCACGGCCGGCGAGACCGTGTTCACGATCGCTGACGTGCCGGGGTTGATCCCGGGCGCAGCCACCGGGCGCGGCCTCGGTCTGGACTTCCTGCGACACATCGAGCGCACCGCTGTGTTGGTGCACGTCGTCGACACCGCCACCGAAGAGCCGGGCCGTGACCCGGTCGCCGACATCGACGCGCTCGAGGCGGAGCTCTCGGCTTACGGGGGGCTCGAGGACCGGCCGCGGCTGGTGGTGCTCAACAAGATCGACGTGCCGCACGGGCGCGAGATGGCCGAGATCATCCGCCCCGACCTGGAGGCTCGTGGCTACCGGGTGTTCGACGTCTCGACAGTGACCCGCGAAGGGCTCAAGCCGCTGCTGTTCGCGCTGGCGTCGATCGTCGAGGAAGAGCGGGAGCGCCGGGGTGCGCCGGATCCGACGCGGATCGTGCTGCGGCCGGTGGCCGTGGACGAGACCCCGTTCACCGTGACACCGGACGACGAGGGCGGCTACCTCGTGCGCGGCACCAAGCCCGAGCGCTGGGTGCGCCAGACGGACTTCCAGAACGACGAGGCCGTGGGGTACCTGGCCGACCGGTTGGCCAAGCTGGGCGTCGAAGAAGAGCTGGCGAAGGCCGGTGCGAACGCCGGTGACGCGGTGACGATCGGCGGCGTGACGTTCGACTGGGAGCCGACCCTCGGTGGCGCCGCGGAGGTGCTGCTGACCCGTCGTGGTGAGGACCCGCGCCTCGCGCTCTCCGACCGGCCGGATGCGTCCGACCGGTTGCTGGCGCGGCGTCGTCGCCGTGGGCAGGACCCGGAGGCGGGCGGCGCGCGCGGTGTGTACGACTACGGCGACGACGACCTATGAGGTCGGCCGTCGCCGGTGCGCAGCGGATCGTCGTCAAGATCGGCTCGTCGTCGCTGACACGACGCGGCGGCGGTATCGCCACTGAGCGGATCGACGCGCTGGTCGACGTGCTGGCCGAGCGGCAGAAGGCCGGTACGCAGATCGTGCTGGTGTCGTCGGGGGCGATCGCGGCCGGGATCGCGCCGCTGGGTCTGACTCGTCGCCCTCGCGACCTGGCCACCCAGCAGGCCAGCGCATCCGTGGGACAGATGCTGCTGGTGGCGCGCTACGCGGCATCGTTCGAGCGGTACGGGCTCCTGGTCGGCCAGGTCCTGCTGACCGCGGACGACATGATCCGCCGCGCCCACTACCGGAATGCGAGCCGGAACTTCGAGCGGCTGCTGGACCTCGGTGTGGTGCCGATCGTCAACGAGAACGACGCGGTGGCCACCGACGAGATCCGGTTCGGCGACAACGACCGGTTGGCGTCGCTGGTGGCGCACCTGCTGCGTGCGGACGCCCTGGTGCTGCTCTCGGACGTGGACGGCCTGTACTCCGGGGACCCGCGGAAGCCGGGCGCGCAGCTCGTTTCGACGGTTCTGTCTCCTGCCGATCTGGACGACGTCGTGGCGGGCTCGGTGGGCGCTTCCGGGGTCGGCACGGGCGGCATGGCGAGCAAGGTCGCGGCCGCGCAGGTCGCGACGTCGGCCGGTGTGCACGTGGTGCTGACCTCGGCACCCCGGGCGGCTGACGCGCTCGCCGGGGCCGACGTGGGCACCTACTTCGCGCCGACCGGCCGGCGCTTGCCGACGCGGCTCCTCTGGCTGCGGCACGCGACGACGCCGCGCGGCGTTCTGCTGCTCGACTCCGGCGCGGTGGAGGCAGTGGTCTCGCGGCGCGCGTCGCTGCTGTCGGCGGGAATCACCGGTGTGCGCGGCGATTTCGTGGCCGGGGATCCCGTCGACCTGGTCTCCCCGACGGGATTGTCGGTGGCTCGTGGTCTGGTGGCGTACGACGCCGCGGAGATGCCACCGATCCTCGGGAAGTCGTCGCACGACGTGGGGCCGAAGTACCGCCGCGAAGTCGTTCACCGGGACGACCTCGCGTTGCTCTAAGATTGTTGAACAATCCCAGGCGAAGGAGCAGGCGATGACGACCGAGCAGGAGGTCCGCGCCGTCGCGGCCCGTTCCAAGGAAGCCGCTGCCGAGCTCGCGCCGCTCTCGCGGGCGGAGAAGGACGCGGCGCTGCTGGCGATGGCCGATGCGCTGGAGGCAGCTTCGGCTTCGGTGCTCGCGGCGAACGAGCGCGATCTGTCCGCCGGCCGGGAGTCGGGGCTGGCTCCGGGCATGCTCGACCGGCTGGCGCTCTCCGAGGAGCGCATCGCCGGGATGGCCCAGGGCCTGCGTGACGTGGCCGGGCTGCCGGACCCGATCGGCGAGGTCGTGCGCGGCTACACGCTGCCGAACGGGCTCGAGGTGCGTCAGATCCGCGTCCCGCTCGGCGTCGTCGGAATCATCTACGAGGCGCGGCCGAACGTGACGGTGGATGCCGCGGGGTTGTGTCTGAAGAGCGGTAACGCAGCTCTGCTGCGAGGCTCGGCGTCGGCGTACCACTCGAACACAGCGCTCGTCGGGGTGCTGTCGGAGGCGGCCGCGAAGGCCGGTCTGCCGGCGGACGCGGTGCAGCTGGTGCCGGGTGTCGACCGCGAGTCGGTCACCCACCTGATGCGGGCCCGTGGCCTGGTCGACGTGATCATTCCGCGCGGTGGCGCCGGGCTGATCAAGAGCGTCGTCGAGAACTCGATCGTGCCGGTGATCGAGACCGGGGTGGGCAACTGCCACGTCTACGTCGATGCCGCCGCCGACCTGGAGATGGCCGCGTCGATCACGATGAACTCCAAGGTGCAGCGGCCGAGCGTGTGCAACTCGGCGGAGACGCTGCTGGTGCATCGTTCGGTGGCGTCGGAGTTCCTGCCCGTCGTGGGGGCCGCGCTGCACTCCGCCGGCGTGACGCTGCACGTCGATGCCGATTCGGCTGCGCTGGTCGCGGAGGGGCCGCAGACGGTACCGGCGACGGACGCTGACTGGGAAACCGAGTACAACTCGCTGGATCTCGCGGTTCGCGTCGTCGATTCGGTGGACGAGGCCGTGGCGCACATCCGGAAGTGGGGCAGTGAGCACACCGAGGCGATCGTGTCGTCGGACACCCGAGCCGTCCGCCGGTTCAGTTCGCGGCTCGACAGCGCCGCGGTGATGGTGAACGCGTCGACCCGCTTCACCGACGGTGGCGAGTTCGGCTTCGGCGCGGAGATCGGAATCTCGACGCAGAAGCTGCACGCGCGTGGCCCGATGGGTCTTCCGGAGATGACGAGCACGTCCTACCTGGTGACGGGTGATGGCCACGTGCGGTGAGGTCGCTGGTTCACTGACGTGACGAGGCTCCCAATACGGTTGGGCTTCCGGGGTCTTCGCTGCCGAGATGCGAAGATTTCCGGATGAGTGAACGGCGTCCGCCTCGGCGGGTCGGGATCATGGGCGGCACGTTCGACCCGATCCACCACGGCCACCTCGTCGCTGCCAGCGAGGTCGCCAGTCTCTTCGCGCTCGACGAGGTCGTTTTCGTTCCCACCGGGAACCCGTGGCAGAAGGACGACTCCGAGGTCAGCCCGGCCGAGGACCGCTATCTGATGACGGTGATCGCCACCGCGTCGAATCCGCGGTTCTCGGTCAGCCGGGTGGACGTGGACCGCCCGGGCCCGACCTACACGATCGACACGTTGCGTGACCTGCGTCGACTCCGTGGCTCGGACGTCGAACTGTTCTTCATCACCGGTGCGGACGCGCTGTCGGCGATCCTGTCGTGGAAAGACGTCGACGAGCTCTTCGACCTGGCCCATTTCATCGGTGTGACCCGGCCCGGTTACACGCTCTCGGACGAGCACCTGCCGCAGGATGCGGTGACTCTCGTCGACGTTCCGGCGATGGCGATTTCGTCCAGCGGTTGCCGGGACCGGGTGCGGGCGAATTTGCCGGTTTGGTACCTGGTACCCGACGGTGTTGTTCAATACATCGAGAAACGGCGCCTGTACCGGCCGTAGTTCCTTCTGTCGCCTCTGGACGGATGTTGCGCGGTTACGTTTCGACGCCGAGCGGCCTCACTCCGACGATTCGAGCCGGGACGTGAGAGGCTTGAGGTGGAATTGTCAGTGACAGGAAGGGGCCGCCGTGGCCGTCTCCGCCCGTGCGAACGAGCTGGCGCTCGCCGCCGCCCAAGCCGCCTCCGACAAGCTCGCCACCGACATCGTGGTTCTCGACGTCAGTGAGCAGCTCGTCATCACCGACGCGTTCGTCATCGCGTCGGCGCCGAACGAGCGTCAGGTGTCGGCGATCGTCGACTCGGTGGAGGAAAAGCTGCTGGGCCTGGGAGCCAAGCCGGTACGCCGGGAGGGCGAGCGGGAAGGGCGCTGGGTGCTGCTCGACTTCGTCGACATCGTCGTCCACGTCCAGCACGCCGAGGAGCGGTCGTTCTACGCGTTGGAGCGGCTGTGGAAGGACTGCCCGGTCATCCCGTTCGTGGACGCTGCGCTGGCCGACAGCGGTAATCAGCAGTGACGGCACGCCGGGTCCTGATCTGGCGGCACGGACGTACCGAGTGGAACGCGGCCGGCCGGATCCAGGGCCAGACCGACGTGCCGCTCGACGAGACGGGTGTGCGCCAGGCAGCGCAGGCCGCGCCGTATCTGGCGGCCGAGCAGCCGGATGCGATCGTCAGCAGTGACCTGCAGCGGGCGTTCCGGACGGCCGAGGCGCTGGCCGCGTTGACCGGGCTTCCGGTCAGCACCGATGTCCGGCTGCGCGAGACCGGCTTCGGCCCCTGGCAGGGGATGTCGCACACCGAGCTCGCCGAGCGGTGGCCGGCCGAGTACGCCGTGTGGAAGCGCGGCGAGACCCCGGACGTGCCGGGGATCGAGCGCCCGGCCGAGGTCGTGGCCCGGATGCGGGACGCGCTGGCTGACGCGCTGGGTGTCGTCGACGGCACGCTGGTCGTCGTCTGTCACGGCGGTGCGGCCCGACGCGCGGTCCAGGCCCTGACGGGTTGGACCGACGAGGTGGCCGCGCAGCTCGCGGCGCTGGGCAACTGCCGGTGGACGGAGTTGCGGCTCTCGTCGACGCGGGGCTGGCGTCTGCACGCGCACAACGTCGGACCGCTGACCGGTGCTGCGTCGAACGACGAGCCGTCGACGGCCGCTGATGCCGAGCCGGCCCCGGACGATGAGCTGATCAAGGCCTCCGAACGAGGCTAATCTTCGTGCATGGCACCGCACGTCGCCGTTGTTACCGATTCCACCTCTGACATCCCGCGTGACTTGGTGGCTCGGTACGATCTGACCATCGTGCCTACTTTCGTCACGATCGGCGAGGTGACCGGTCGTGAGGGCATCGACATCAGTTCGGCTGACGTGGCGGTGGCGCTGCGGCAGGGGCGGGGCCCGGTGACGACGTCGCGGGCCACGCCGCACTCGCTCAGTGAGGCGTATCAGACCGCTTTTCGGCGGGGCTATTCGTCGGTGGTGTCGATTCACCTGTCGGCGGGGCTGTCAGGGACGTACGAGGCCGCGATGCTGGCGGCCGCGTCGGCTCCCGGGCCGGTGACGGTCGTGGATTCGCGGTCGATCGCGATGGGGCTCGGGGCGGCGGTGCTCGAGGCGGCCAGCGTGGCGCAGACGGGTGGGTCCGACTCGCAGGTGGTGTCGGCGGCTCTGGATGCCGTTGAACGCAGCACGGTGCTGTTCTATGTGGACACGTTGGAGCATCTGCGGCGCGGCGGGCGGATCAGCGCGGCGGCCGCGCTGATCGGGACGACGCTGTCGGTGAAGCCGATCCTGCGGGTGGAGGACGGGCAGATCGTCGTCGCGGAGCGGGTGCGGACGTCCGCGCGGGCGTTGGCGAAGCTCGAAGCGCTCGCGATTGCGGCTGCCGGGGTCGGTGGGGCGGATCTCGTGGTGCAGCACCTGGCCGCGCCGGAGCGCGCCGAGGCGCTGCGGGAGCGGCTGTTCGAGCGCGTACCGAAGTTGGGCCGGGTGTTGACCGGCGAGGTCGGCCCGACGGTGGGGGCACACGTGGGGCCGGGCTTGGTCGGGGTAGCGGTAACGCGCCACCCCTAGCGCGGGGGCGCACCGCGTGGTGGCTGTCCACAGCGGGCGGGGTTGTGCACAGCGAGGGCTTTTGCGGCGGTGAGGCGTGGGGGAGCGCGCCTACGGTCGGCCGCCATGGGACGCCGAGAGGTTGCACGAACCGCTTCGATCGCGCAGTCACGCGTAGTAGCGCTGGCGGGCGCGTGCGCCCACGGTGCGGCCGGTGGTCGCGCGGCGGATGCAGGCGCCAGTGACCGCGGGGCGGGCGCGCGCGGCGCCTGGCCGCCCCGGGCTATCTCGGGCACCACGTGGCCGACGCGCGCAACCTCCCCCTCGGACCACTCGACTGCACCTCACACGGCGGATCGTCCGACTGCGCCCAAGACGGCGGGGCATCCGCGGGGGGCGCCGCCGGCGGAGGCTGAGGCGGGGGCGCTGGTGAGCGAGCTGAGGGGGGAGCCGGCTCGTCGGGAAGGTGAGGTGCTCGACGTGGGGGAGGGCGGGTGGCGGCGGTGGATGCCGGAGGGGATGCGGAACGCGGCGCTCGGGCCGGGGCGGCGTGGAGTGTGGACACTCGCGGTCGTGGCGATCGTCGTCGCGCTGGTGGCCGGGGTTGCGGCCTGGCGGGCGCGGCCCGATGCGGAGCCGGTCGACACCGCGACGATCGTGGACGCACCAGCGCCGTCCGAGTCGGCCGCGGCGTCGCCGTCGATGACCGTCGTAGCGGTCTCCGGGCGCGTACGCCGCCCCGGCCTGGTGCGGCTCCCGACCGGCGCACGGGTCGCGGACGCGTTGAACGCCGCCGGTGGCGCGTTACCGGGCGCCGACCTGAGCTCGCTGAACCTCGCCCGCAAGGTCCTGGACGGCGAACTGATCGCGGTCGGAGTGCCCGGTGCCGCCGCGCCCGCACCGGGAAACCCAGGCGCCCCTGCGGACGCGAATGCCCCACTCGATCTCAACGCCGCTACCGTCGACCAATTCGACGCGCTACCGGGAGTCGGCCCGGTACTGGCCGATCGGATCGTCGCCTACCGCACCGAGCACGGAGGCTTCCGCTCCGTCGACCAACTCCGCGAGGTCGACGGCATCGGCGACAGCCGCTTCGAGAAACTCCGCCCCCTGGTCCGGGTATGAGCCGCCCCGACACCGACCGCCCGGCAGCCGTAGCCCGAGCCCCAGTCGACCTACGGCTCTGCGGCCCGGCACTGGGCGCCTGGCTAGCCGCCTGGTGGTGCCTGGCCCACGGCCCCTGGCACGCCGCCGCCGTGGCGGCCGGCGCCGCCCTGACCGCAGCCCTCACCACCCTCACCCTCCACCCCGCCCGAACCGCGGGAGGCGGCACGGGGCGCGGGATGGGGCGGTGGGGTGGGGTGGCGTTGGGGGTGGTGGGGGTCGCATTGGGAGTGGGGATGGGGGCTGCGGCGACCGCTCCCCGCTTGGTCGAGCGGGACACCGGCGCGCTGGCCCGGGCGGTGCAACGCCCGGGAACGGTCGAGATGCAGCTCGTGGTGCGCGACGACCCGCGCCCGGCAGCCGCGCGACGGGGCGGCGCCCCGCTCTGGGTGATCACGGCCTCAGCCGAGCACATCACGCTCGACGGGGCCGGTCACGCAACGTCCGGCCGGCTCCTCGTCCTCGGCGAGCACCCCGGCTGGGAAGGTCTCCTCCCGGGCCAACGCGTCACCGTCGACGGTGGCCGCCTCCTCGCCCCCCAACGGCGAGACCTCACCGCCGCGGTCCTCCGCACCACCGCCCAACCCCGAAAGATCGGCGCACCACCCTGGCTGCAGCGCGCGGCCGGCTCACTGCGAACCGGCCTCCAGAAGGCCTGCGCCCCACTCCCCGACAGACCCGGCGGCCTCCTCCCAGGCCTCGTCGTCGGCGACACCTCGAAACTCGACCCCGCCGTCACCGACGCGTTCCAGCAAACCGGAATGACCCACTTGACGGCGGTCAGCGGGGCGAACCTCGCGATCCTCGCCGGGCTCGTGCTCGCGGCTCTCCGCGGCATCCGCGCCGGCCCCGGCTGGTCCGCCGCACTCGCCACCCTCGCGATCGCCGGCTTCGTCATCCTCGCCCGCCCGTCACCGAGCGTCGTCCGAGCGGCCGCGATGTGCGGCCTCGGGCTACTCGCCCTCGCCCTCGGCCGCCCCCGGGCCGCCGTCCCCGCGCTGTGCGTCTCGATCGTGCTCCTGGTGCTCGTCGACCCCGCGTTGGCCGCCGCACCGGGCTTCGCGCTGTCGGTGGCCGCGACCGCGGGTCTCCTCCTCGTCGCACCGACCTGGTCAGCGGCGCTCAAGCGCCGCGGCGTGCCAGGCGTCGCTGCCGACGCCCTCGCGGTGCCCGCCGCTGCGCAGGTCGCCTGCTCGCCGCTGATCGCGGCCTTCACCGGCACGGTCAGCCTCACCGCGATCCCGGCGAACCTGCTCGCGGCACCGGCCGTGGCCCCCGCCACCGTGCTCGGCCTCCTGGCGGCGGTGACGGCCCCCGTCGCGATGCCGTTCGCCACCGCCCTGGCCTGGCTCGGGCAGTGGCCCGCACGGTGGCTCGTGGAGGTGGCCGAGCGGGGCGCCCGCGTGCCCGACGGCCTGCTGCCCTGGCCGGGCGGAGCCGCGGGCGGCTGGATGCTCGCGGCGCTGCTCGTCGCCGGGGCATTCGCGGCTCGCTGGCGGCTAGCGCGTCGCCTGATCGCCGTCGTCTGCGCTGCCGTGGTCGTGGCCGTGCTGCCGATCCGCGTGGCGGCACCCGGCTGGCCCCCACCGGGCTGGGCCGTGGTCGGGTGCGACGTCGGTCAGGGCGACGCTGTGGTGCTGCGTGCCGGCACCGCGTCCGCGGTCGTGGTCGACGCCGGACCCGATCCCGCCCCGGTCGACGCGTGCCTGAGACGACTGGGCGTCGATCATGTCCCGATCCTGTTCCTCAGCCACCTGCACCTCGACCACATCGGCGGCCTCGACGGCGTGCTGCGCGGCCGCAGCGTCGGCGCGATCGCGATCGGGCCGTTCCGTGAACCTGCCGAAGGCGCTGCGGCGGTGAGCCGCGAGGCGCGTCGGCATGGCGTCCGTATCGTGCAGTTGACGGCGGGGAAGCGGCTGACCGCCGGAGCGGTAGGCCTCCGGGTTCTGGGGCCGCTGCGGGTGCTGCGTGGCACCCGGTCGGATCCGAACAACAACAGCCTCATTCTCCGCGCGCAGGTGCGATCCGTGTCCGTTCTCCTGCCTGGCGACGCCGAGCACGACGCCGAGCGGGCGCTGCTCGGCACGCGCGAACCGCTGAAGGTCGACGTGCTGAAGGTTCCCCATCACGGTTCCGCGTGGTCCGAACCGGCGTTCCTCGACGCCGCGGCCGCGCGGGTGGCGCTGGTGGAGGTCGGGGTCGACAACGACTACGGTCACCCCGCTCCGGCCGTGCTCGCGCACCTGACCAAACGGGGTGCCCGGGTGCTGCGGACCGACCTGAGCGGCGACCTGGCCGTGGTCACCCTCGCCGACGGCACGCTTTCCACAGCGGTTCGAGGGCGTCGGGAGTGACATATGGTGCACACCGGCAGCGTGGGACCGCACCGTTCCGCGCAGCGTGCAACGATGTGCGTCATGCCTGGCTCGGCCGCCCCCTCACTCGCGCCGCTCCACCTCGTCCTCGGGGACGAGAGTTTCCTCGCGGGACGCGTGGTCGCCGACGTGGTCGCCGCCGCGCGTGCGGCGGACCCGGAGTGTGACGTCCGCGAACTCGACCTCACCCAGCTGACCCCTGGGGCGCTGCCGGAGCTGTTCAGCCCGTCGCTGTTCGCCGAGGCGCGAGTGCTCATTGCCCGCGACGCCCACACCGCGGGCAAGGACCTCGCCGCCGCGCTCGTCACGCACGCCACCGCGCTCGCGAAGGACCCCAGCAGCGGGATCATCCTGGTCGTCACCCACCTCGGTCAGGCGCGCGGCAAGGCGCTGAGCGACGGGCTCAAGAAGGCCGGCGCGGAGACCACAACCGTCGCCAAGATCACCAAACAACGCGAAAAGATCAACTTCGTCCGCGATGAGATCCGCCGCGCCGGAGGGAAGGCGAGCGAGGAGGTCGCCTCGCTCATTCTCGACGCCGTGGGCTCCGACCTGCGTGAACTCGCGTCCGTGTGTAGCCAGCTGGTGGCCGACACGGGAGGTCGGGTCGACCTCGAGGCCGTGCGGCAGTACCACCGCGGGCGCGCGGACGTCAGCGGCTACACGGTCGCCGACGCCGCGATGATCGGTGACACCGCGGCCGCCCTGGAAGCGCTGCGCTGGGCTCTCGCGATCGGCGTCGACCCGGTGCCGATCGCTGACGCTCTGGCGGACGGCGTCCGGAGCGTGGCGCGGGTGGCCGGCGCGAAGGGGAGCGGCTACCAGTTGGCGAGCACCCTCGGGATGCCGCCGTGGAAGGTGGAGCGGGCGCAGCGTCAGGGTCGGGGCTGGTCGCAGGCCGGGCTGGCCTCCGCGGCCCGGGCAGCTGCCACCGCCAACGCCGACGTCAAGGGTGGCGCCGACGACCGGAACTACGCGTTGGAACGGGCGGTGCTCGCGATCGTCTCGGCTCGGGAAGTCAGGTGACGGCGCGGTTACTCGCGGCTTTCCGGGAAGGACCAGAGGAGAACGAGCGGCGGCCGCTGTATGCGCGGATCCTGTGCCTGCGGCACGTGGAGCCGGGCAAGGTGCTGTGTGCGCTGTTCTTCGAGGGCTCGATCGTCGTCGCGATGCTGCTCGCTTTTGCCGACCTGGTGAGTTGGTGGGGCGTGCTCGCGACACCGGCCGTGGTGGCGGCGATGGTGAAGCTGAACGACGTCGTCGCCGGGAGGTTGCCCGATCCCCACGCCGCGCGCCGGCCCCGTGCGCGAGCGGATGTGCCGCCGTCCGACGCCGCGGGCCACGGCGTGCCCGTCGACGAAGAGCCCGATACAGCGGTGCTCGGGATCATTCAGGTCGAGCCGGACACCGACGCGACTGTGCCCCTCGAGCCCCTACCCGACGCCGACCAGCGCTAGGGCCCCGAAACGACGAAGGCACCGTCCCCGAAAAGGGGCGGTGCCTTCCGTGCGAGCGGGCTCAGAGAGCAGCGGCACGCTTCGCCATGGCCGACTTCTTGTTCGCGGCCTGGTTGGCGTGGATGACGCCCTTGCTCGTCGCCTTGTCGAGCGCGCGGGAAGCGTTGCGCAGCTCGGCGAGAGCCACGTCACGGTCGCCCGCGTCGGCGGCGGTACGGAACTTGCGGATCGCCGTCTTGAGCGACGACTTGACGGCCTTGTTCCGCAGGCGCGCCTTCTCGTTGGTCTTGATGCGCTTGATCTGGGACTTGATATTCGCCACGCGTAAGCCTCGGTCTGGTCGTGTTGTGCTGGACGGTTCCGGCGATGGCGGGATGCTCTCGTGCGAAACACTCTCGTCGAGCAGCGCACATCGCGCGCCCACCGCGCGAAGAGCCAGGCTACCAGCTGTGCCGCGATGTGTTCAAAACGCCGCTCGCGCGGCCCCCGCCGCCCGGCATCCGCACCACCGTGCCAGGCGTGGGAGAATTGAGAGCGACGCCGCTGACGAACCGGCGTGACCGGTGCGCCGGGCAGCCCCGCACCTAGTGACGTTCTCCAGAGGAAGAGAGGGACACCCGCGTGCCCCCGACGCCGCGCCCGGGATCGACCGACCCGAGCCTGATCCGCAACTTCTGCATCATCGCGCACATCGACCACGGCAAGTCGACCCTGGCCGACCGCATGCTGCAGATGACCGGCGTGGTCAACGAGCGTCAGATGCGAGCCCAGTACCTGGACCGCATGGACATCGAGCGCGAGCGCGGGATCACGATCAAGTCCCAGGCGGTCCGCCTGCCCTGGGAACTCGATGGAACCACTCACGTCCTCAACATGATCGACACCCCGGGCCACGTCGACTTCACGTACGAGGTCTCCCGGTCCCTCGCCGCCTGCGAAGGTGCCGTCCTCCTCGTCGACGCTGCGCAGGGCATCGAGGCGCAGACGCTCGCGAACCTCTACCTGGCGCTCGAGAACGACCTGCACGTCATTCCGGTGCTGAACAAGATCGACCTGCCGGCCGCGCAGCCCGAGAAGTACGCCGAGGAGCTCGCGAAGCTGATCGGCTGTGAGCCCGAGGACTGCCTCCGGGTCTCCGGGAAGACCGGCGTGGGCGTCCAGCCGCTGCTCGACGAGATCGTCCGCCAGTTCCCGGCTCCCAAGGGCGACGCGAACGCCCCGGCTCGGGCGATGATCTTCGACTCGGTCTACGACACCTACCGCGGCGTCGTCACCTACGTCCGTGTCATCGACGGTCAGCTCAACTCCCGCGAGCGCATCAAGATGATGTCCACCGCGGCCACCCACGAGCTGCTGGAGCTCGGCGTCATCTCGCCGGAGCCGGTGCCGTCCGACGCGCTCGGCGTCGGTGAGGTGGGGTACCTGATCACCGGTGTGAAGGACGTCCGGCAGTCGAAGGTCGGTGACACGGTCACCAACAACGCCAAGCCGGCGCAGCAGAGCCTCCCCGGGTACGCCGAGGCCAAGCCGATGGTGTTCTCCGGCCTGTACCCGATCGACGGCTCGGACTACCCGATCCTCCGCGAGGCGCTCGACAAGCTCCAGCTCAACGACGCCGCGCTCGCGTACGAGCCGGAGACCTCGGCCGCGCTCGGCTTCGGCTTCCGCGTCGGCTTCCTCGGCCTGCTGCACCTGGAGATCGTCCGGGAACGGCTCGAGCGGGAGTTCGGCCTCGACCTGATCGCCACCGCGCCGAACGTCGTCTACCGCGTGGTCATGGACGACACGACCGAGCACATCGTCACCAACCCGAGCGAGTTCCCGCACGGGAAGATCGAATCGGTGTTCGAGCCGGTGGTCCGCGCCACGGTGCTGGCTCCCAGCGAGTACATCGGCGCGATCATGGAGCTCTGCCAGTCCCGGCGCGGCACCCTCCAGGGCATGGACTACCTGTCCGAGGACCGGGTGGAGCTGCGGTACTCGCTGCCGCTGGCCGAGATCATCTTCGACTTCTTCGACCAGCTGAAGTCACGCACCAAGGGCTACGCCAGCCTCGACTACGAGACCACCGGCGAGCAGGCGGCCGACCTGGTGAAGGTCGACATCCTGCTCCAGGGCGAGCAGGTGGACGCGTTCAGCGCGATCGTGCACAAGGACAAGGCCTACAACTACGGCACGACGATGACCCAGAAGCTCCGCGAGCTGATCCCGCGGCAGCAGTTCGAGGTGCCGATCCAGGCAGCGATCGGAGCCCGGGTCATCGCCCGCGAGAACATCCGCGCGATCCGCAAGGACGTCCTCGCGAAGTGCTACGGCGGTGACATCTCCCGGAAGCGCAAGCTGCTCGAGAAGCAAAAAGAGGGCAAGAAGCGCATGAAGATGGTGGGCCGCGTCGAGGTGCCCCAGGAAGCCTTCATCGCTGCGCTCTCCACCGGCGACGCCAAGGACTCCGCCAAGAAGAGCTAGTCCACTGGCGCTGCACGGATTGAGCCCCCTACGGGGGCACGAACCGTGCAGCGCTTCCGCGCCGAGCGGCGACGTCGCCGCGGCGCAGCGGTCAGGCTGCGACGGGTGGGCGGCGCAGGAGTGACCAGGCCGGTAGGGCGCTCGCGCCTATCGCCAGCACCAGGCAGACCGCGATCGACACCCCCAGCGGGATCCACGGGATCGACGGACTCACGGAGCCCATGACCCGGGACAGCGCGGTGGTGAGCCCGAGCAGGCTGAGCACAGTCGCCGCGATCGCCAGCCCGCTTCCGACCAGCACCACCAGTGCCGCCTCGGCGACCACGACCCGCAGGCCCTGGCGTGGTGTCGCGCCCGACAGGCGCAGCAGCGCCAGTTCCCGTCGGCGGTCGAACGTCGCCATGAGCAGCGTGTTGACGATCGCCAGCCCGGTGTAGAGCAGCGCGACCCCCAGCAGCGCGGTCAGCGCGAGCTGGTTCCCTTCGTCGGCCTCCTCGCTGCGGAGATCGGCGTAGGCGGTGCGGTCGATCGCCTGCCCGCCCAGCGGTGCCACCGCGGCGTTGACCGCGTCCGACGAGCCTCCCCGCACGTACACCGCATCGGCGAGTGCCGCCGGGTCGTGCTCCCGCACCGTCTCGATCGGCAACATCACGCTCGTGGACTGGACCGATGCCACGATTGCCGCCACCCGCAGCTTCGACGTCACCCCATCGGCGAACGTCAACGTCACGGTGTCGCCGACGTCCAACCCCGAGATGTCCGACGCCGTGACGGTGCCCGGCCGTAGATCGGCCAGCGAGCCCTTCGTGACCGCGACGTCCATCGTGCTGCGCAGGGTTGCCGGGTCGACGCCGAGCGCGGACCCACTGAGGTCGTGGCCCTCGTAGACGCCGTCCGCGTTCTTCGGCACGACCTCCCACACGGTGGTCGCGAGCATCGACGACACCGTGGCGTCGGGCACGGCGGCGTGGATCGCGTCCGGAACCGCCGTGCTCAGCCCGGGGCCGTCCGACGGCACCACGATCACATCGGCCGTCAGCCGCGCCCGCAGATCGGCGTCCGTAGCGTCGGCGAGCGTGGCGATCGCTCCGATCATCGACCCCGCGACGCCGACCGTGACCAGCACCGGCGCCGCCGTCGACGCCACTCGCCGCACCGCGGTGAGCGCCCCCTGCCGCACCAGCATCGGCCCGGCGCCGCGCGCGGCCACCAGCGGTGCCGTCACCAGCCGGATGACCGGTGGAATGACCACCGGCGCCAGCAACGCGAACGCCACCACGAACAGCTCACCGACGAAGACCGTCAGCGCGATCGCGCCTTCACCGTCCACCCCGACGGCCGCGACGATCGACGCGATCGCACCAGCCAGGAACAGCACACCGAAGATCCAGCGGCCGACGGTCATCGTGCGACGCTCCACAGTGGCGTCGCGGAGCGCGTCGATCGCCGGGACGCGGCCGGCCCGCCGGGCGGCGGCCCACGATCCGATCACCGAGACGACGAGACCGACGCCGAACCCGATCGTCAGCGGCCAGAACCGGGCCTGCGGCGCGAACGTGTCGGGCACCAGCCCGGCGTTGTCCAACAGCACCGTGTACACCGCCGAGAGCGGGATGCCGAGCAGCGATCCGACCGCCGCGGCCAGGCCACCGACGATCAGCGCCTCGACGTGCACCGACCGGCTGACCTGCCGCGGCTGCGCGCCGACGAGCCGGAGCAACGCGAACTCCCGGCGACGCTGCGACACCGCGAACGCGAACGTCGAACCGACCACGAAGATCGCAACGAACCCGGCCATCCCGGCGGAGATACCGAGCAGCGCGGTGGCGTCGTCGAGCTGCTGACGCTCGGGGGCCGGCTCCGCGAACCACCGGTCGCCCCTCGTCCGCACCACCGCGTCCGGTCCGGCGGCGCGGCGCACGGCGTCGACAGCGGACGTCGGGGCGAGGACCCCGACGGCGCGGACCGTTCCCCACCGGGCCGCATCGGAGTCGGAGACGTAGACGGCGGGCTTGTCGACCAGACCGGACACCCGCAGGCGGTGGTCGCCGTCCGCGAGGCGGGCGGTCACCGTCGCGCCGGGCGCGACCCCGGCCTCGCGCCCGAGCACGACCTCGCCGTCGGCGGGCGCCGCGCCGGACACCAGCCGCGCGCCGGCCAACCGGGCGCTGGCCCAGCCGCGGCCCTCGTCGACGCCCGCACCCGCGACCCGCGCCGCGAACGCGCGGTCGGGGATCGCAGCGGTCACCCCCGGAACTTTCGCGAGCCGGTCGGCGAGGCCGCGCGGAGGC
The DNA here is from genome assembly GCF_043197895.1 of Cryptosporangium sp. NPDC048952. Taxonomy (NCBI): domain Bacteria; kingdom Bacillati; phylum Actinomycetota; class Actinomycetes; order Cryptosporangiales; family Cryptosporangiaceae; genus Cryptosporangium; species Cryptosporangium sp. NPDC048952. The sequence goes on from NZ_JBICTY010000001.1 coordinate 1,419,926, forward strand.
GGCGGGGGAGCCGCGACGATCGAACCGTCGTCCCGTTGGACGCCCTGCACGACGATCGGCGTCTCGGTGTAGAGGGTGAGCGCTGTCGAGAGCCCGTCGCGCGCGCCGACGCCGGCGAGCAGTTCCGCGGCGCCACTGATCAGCGCGGCGCCGAGCGCCACGGCGACGATCGTGCCGAGCAGCCCGGTCCAGCGGGCTTTCAACGTGGTCAGCGTGAACATCAGGCTTCCAGGTGAGCGAGTCGGGCTGCGACAGCATCGGGGGTGGGGCCGACAATTTCGCCGACCAGGCGCCCGTCGGCGAGAAAAACCACCCGATCGGCGTAGGAGGCCGCCACCGGATCGTGGGTCACCATGACGACCGTCTGGTGCTCCCGGTCGACGATCCCGCGGAGCAACGTGAGCACCTCGCGGGACGTGGTGCTGTCCAGCGCGCCGGTCGGCTCGTCGGCGAAGAGCACCGCCGGGCGGGTGATCAGCGCGCGGGCGATCGCGACGCGCTGCTGCTGGCCGCCGGACAGCTCGGTGGGGCGGTGACGCGCGCGGTCGGCGAGTCCGACCGCGGCGAGCGCGTCACGCACCTCGGAGCCCGACGGCCGCCGCTTCGCCAACCGCAACGGCAGCTCGACGTTCTGCGCGGCGGTCAGCGAGGGAAGCAGGTTGAACGACTGGAACACGAAGCCGATGCGGTCGCGGCGCAGCAGGGTCCGCTGCACCTCGTTGAGTTTGTGGACCTGGACGCCAGCGACCTCGATCGCGCCCTCGGTGGGGGAGTCGAGCCCGGCCGCGCACTGCAGCAGCGTCGACTTGCCGGATCCGGACGGGCCCATCACGGCGGTGAACGAGCCGGCGGGGAACAGGAGCGAGACGCCGTCGAGCGCGGTGACGTGCTGGCTGCGGGTGCGGTAGACCTTCCGGACGCCGTGCAGCGCGGCGGCGACCCCGGTGGTCGTGTCGGTGGCGAGCATGCGTCCAGCGAACCGTCCCCGGCGCCTGCGGTCACTGCGGGAGAGTGGTGTAGCCGGGGTAGGGCTGGGTCTACTTCGGGCGGTCCGCGAAGTGTCGTAGGGGTGGCTTAGGTTGCTGGGCATGGCACTCGACCTCATCGCCTTGCTGCCCGAGCCTTGGCAGGCCGTTCTCACGCCGTTCCTCGATCGCGACCGGGTCGCGGAGCTCGGGCGTTTCGTCGAGCGGGAGTACGCGGAACAGACCGTTTACCCGCCGGTCGACGACCTGTTCTCCGCGTACCGGCTGTGCGCTCCGGACGACGTTCGGGTGTTGCTGCTCGGGCAGGACCCGTACCACGGGCCGAACCAGGCGCACGGGCTGTGCTTCAGCGTCCGTGCGGGCAATCGGGTGCCGCCGTCGCTGCGCAACGTGTTCAAGGAGATGGCGGCTGACGTCGGCACGGAGATGCCGACGAACGGCGAGCTGACCGCGTGGGGGGAGCAGGGCATCCTGTTGCTCAACTCGGTGCTCACGGTGCGGGGTGGTAAGCCTGGTTCGCATGCGAACAAGGGGTGGGAGGAGTTCACCGACGCCACGATTCGTGCCGTGAACACGCTCGATCATCGCGTCGTGTACCTGCTGTGGGGTAGTTATGCGCGCAAGAAGGCGGCGCTGGTCACGAACCCGGAGCACGTGGTGCTCGAAGCCGGTCACCCCAGCCCGATGAACCCTCGCGGCTTTCTCGGCACCCGTCCGTTCAGTGCCACGAACAAGGCCCTGACCGACGCAGGGCTCCCCGAGATCACCTGGGGCCTCACCGCCTGAAGCAGGCTCGACCACGAGGACTATGCCCAGCTCTACCGACATCGGGGCGGGCGGCACCTACCGTCAGTGACATGACCGGCCCCCGCCCCACCCCGAGGCCACCCACCGCCCAGCCGTCCCCGGCGGCTCCGGCGTCTCCGGCGTCCCCGGCGGCTCCGGCGTCTCCGGCGTCCCCGGCGGCTCCGGCGTCCCCGGCGGCTCCGGCGGCTCCGGCGGCCCAGCCGGCCCAGCCGGCTCCGGCGGCTGCGGCTCCGGCGCCCTCAACGGCTCCGGCGCCCTCAACGGCCTCGGCGCCCTCAACGGCCTCGGCGCCCTCAACGGCCTCGGCGCCCTCAACGGCCCCGGCCGCCGCAGCGGTGCCGACCGGCCCCGCCGCGCCAGCCGCGGCGCCCGCCTGGTCCGTGCCAGCCGCCGGTCACGGCCTCCCGGCTGCGCACCGTGGGCTCGGCGTGATGGCCGCGCCAGGCACCCTCGACCTCCCCGCCGCCCCCGCCGCCTTCGGCAGCGCAGGCGCCTTCGGCAGCGCAGGCGCCGCAGGCGCCGCAGGCAGCGCAGGCAGCGCAGGCAGCGCGGGCAGCGCGGGCAGCGCGGGCAGCGCGGGCAGCGCGGGCAGCGCGGGCAGCGCGGGCAGCGCGGGCAGCGCGGGCAGCGCGGGCAGCGTGGGCGGCGCGGGCGGTGGCAGCGCCGGCGGCCCGAACGGCGGCCGCCCCCGCACCGCCTGGCAAGCCCTCAGCCGCCCACCCCTCCGCTTCCTGTTCTCCTCCTGGCCCTGGCGGTCGTTCGCCTACCTCGCCTCCGGCAGCGCCTTCGGGCTCTTCGTCGCGATCGCCCTGTTCGCCGTCGTCATGACCGGCGCGGTCCTCTCGCTCTTCCTGGTCGGACTAGTCGTCCTGGCGCTGGTGCCACTCACCGGCCTACTCGTCGCCCGAGCCGAACGTTGGAGACTCCGGCTCGTCGACGCCGAACCGATCGGCGATCCGCACCGGCCCCCACCCCAACCGGGCCCCTGGGCCTGGTTCAAGCACCGGTACCGGGAACCCGCCACCTGGCGGGAACTGGCCGCCACCCTCCTGCTCGCGGTCCTCGGCATCGCCGACATGATCGGTCTGTCGATCGCGTTCACCACCGTGGGCCTGCTCATCGGCGCCCCGATCGTCGTCGCCGTCGACGACTCGTCCCAGGGTGCGATCAACCTCGGCGAGTGGCACATCGAGACGGTCCCGGAATCGCTCCCGCTCGTCCCGATCGGCGTCCTCCTGGGCTTCCTGCTCGCCTACTTCCTCACCGCCTGGGCCGCCGGCCGAGGTCAGCTCACCCGGATCCTGCTGGCTCCCCGCGACGCCGAACAGGGCGAACGCGTCGTGGCGCTCACCCGCTCGCGTGCCCGCCTGGTCGACGCGTTCCAGGCCGAACGCCGCCGCATCGAGCGTGACCTGCACGACGGCGCCCAGCAGCGACTCGTCGCCCTCACCGTCGAACTCGGGCTCGCCCGGCTCGATCTCCCGGCCGGCTCCGACGCGGCCAGAAGGGTCAGCCACGCCCACGACCAGGCAAAGCTCGCCCTCGCCGAGCTCCGCGAGCTGATCCGCGGCATCCACCCCCAGGTTCTCACCGACCGGGGGCTCGGCCCCGCGATCGCGGACGTCGCCGGAAGGTCGAGCGTCCCGGTGAAGACAGACGTGAAGGTCCCCAGACGCCTCGCCTCCGAGATCGAAGCCGCCGCGTACTTCGTCGTCACCGAAGCACTGGCCAACGTGGACCGCCACAGCCGCGCCACCAGCGCCGAGATCCGCGGCGCGATCGTGGACGGGCGGCTGTCGGTCGAGGTGATCGACGACGGCGTCGGCGGTGCGAACCCCACCGTGGGCAGCGGTTTGGTCGGTCTCGCCGACCGGGTCGCGGTCGTGGATGGCGTACTCACTCTCGTCAGCCCGGTCGGGGGCCCTACTCTGCTGCGTGTGGAGATCCCCGTCAGGTGAGGATCGTTCTCGCCGAAGACAGCGTCCTGCTCCGAGAAGGCCTCGTCGGCCTGCTCACCCGCTACGGCCACGAGGTCGTCGCGGCGGTCGGTGATGCTCCCGGCCTCGAGAAAGCCGTGTCGGAAACCAGTCCCGAACTCGTGATCACCGACGTCCGCATGCCCCCGACCCACACCGACGACGGCCTGCGCGTCGCGGTACGGCTCCGGTCCGAGCGGCCGACATTGCCGATCCTGGTGCTCAGCCAGTACGTCGAGCAGACCTACGCCGCCGAGCTCCTCGACACCGCCGACGGTGCGGGCGTCGGCTACCTGCTCAAAGACCGGGTCGGCGACGTCGACGACTTCGCCGACGCGGTGGCACGGGTAGCGGGCGGCGGCACTGTCGTCGACCAGGAGGTCATCCGGCAGCTGCTGCGCCGGCGCTCCGATCCGCTCGACCGCCTCACCGGGCGCGAGGAGGAGGTGCTCGGCCTGATGGCGGAGGGCCGCTCGAACGCCGCGATCGCCCGCGCGCTCGTCGTCACCGAGGCCGCGGTCACCAAGCACATCGGCAACATCCTGGCGAAGCTCGACCTGCCGCTGGACGCCGACGACCACCGCCGTGTACTAGCGGTTCTCGCGTATCTTCGTAGGCTCGCAGCATGAGCCAGGTCGTATCCGTCAACATCGGCGTCCTCCGCGTAGTGCCCTGGACCCAGAGCATGGGCAGCACCGGAATCGACAAGCGCCCGGTCGACGCCAGGGTCCGCGCGGTGGGCGTCGGCCTCGAGAGCGACGTGATCGTCGACACGAAGAACCACGGCGGCTACGACCAGGCCGTGTACGCCTACGCCCGGGAAGACGCCGAGTGGTGGGAACGCGAACTCGACCGAGAGCTGACAGCGGGCGCGTTCGGCGAGAACCTCACCACCCGCGGCGTCGACTGCACCGGCGCGGTGATCGGCGAGCGCTGGCGGGTCGGGAGCACGTTGCTGGAGGTCAGCCGCCCGCGCATCCCCTGCCGCACGTTCGCCGGCTTCTGGGACGTCCCGAACCTGGTCAAGCGCTTCACCCAGCGCGGTGTGCCGGGCGCCTACCTGCGAATCATCGAAGAGGGCGACCTCGGTGCTGGGGATCCCATAGAAATCGAGCACAGGCCCCGACACAACGTCACGATCGGCGAAGTCTTCCGCGCCCTCACCGGCGACAGGTCCCTCGCGAAAAGGATTCTCGAGGCGCCGGAGCTCCCCGCGTCGCTACGCGAGAAAGCCACCAAACTGGCTCAGCTCGACGCAGCCATCCGCACTTCGACGTAAGCCTCGTCCGGCGCCGAGCCGTCCGACACCCACTTACCGCTGTCCGCGGTCCAGACGTCACCGTCGAACGCCACCCGCCGGACGCCGAACTCGTGCGCCTTCGCGACGAACCAGTGCGCCGACTGCCAGCCCAGCTGCGATTTCGCCCCGCCGCCCACCGCCACGGTGAGGACCGGGGTGTCACCTTCGACGCTGGGGTTGACCGACAGCTTGCCCAGGTCGGCGGCGAGCTCGGCGATCAGCGCGGTGCTCGCCTGCTGGCCGGACATGTCAGGCGGGCGCCGCAGCTGGCACGTCACCGCCCCGGCCTCGTCGCCCAGCAGTGCGGCGGCCAGCGTCGTCGCGTCGGACTCCCACTTCTGGTACAGCTCCGGATGGGCGCTGCGCTGCACGGCCTGGGCGGCGTCGGTGAGCCGCATCTTCTGCCAACCCCGCACCCGCACCAGGTGGTCGTAGAACTCACCGGCGGCGTAGCGAGGGTCCGACAGCTCCTCGGGCGTTCCCCAGCCCTGCGAGGGGCGTTGCTGGAACAGCCCGACGGAATCGCGGTCACCGGCGTCGAGATTGCGGAGCTTGGACTCCTGGAGCGCGGTCGCGAGCGCGATGGCAGCGGCTCGCTCGGGCAGGTCGCGCCGGACCGCCGCCGCCACGATCGTCGCCGCGTGCGTCAGCTGGTCGGGCGCCAAGCGGACGACGTCGTTCGACGCGTAGCTGCGGCAGGTGTCGGAGAGGAAAGGCACGTGCAGCTTGGTGAGCCTGGAGACGCTGACGATCGTCACCGTGGCCAGGGCTACCAACACGACCGCCAGCACGGCCGCTTTCCGCATTCGCCTTTCCTCCTTCCTTGAGACCACTTATCGCGTTTGTGAACAACGATCACGGGGTAACGGGAGTGCCCGCTGCCCGAGCCTACGACGTCCGCGTAAGCCCTCGGTGAGACGGCACTGGCACACTGGAGGAATGGCTGGACCTCCGCCCGAGGGGCAACCCGCTCCGGACGACGGCCGGCTCTCCGAGAGTGCGCTCGTCCGGCTCGGCGAGCGTGGCTTCGGAATTTACGTGCACGTGCCGTTCTGCGCTGCCCGCTGCGGATATTGCGACTTCAACACGTACACACCCAGCGAGAACGTGGGCAGCGCGGAGACCTGGCTCGCTGCCGCACTCGCCGAGATCGACCTCGCCGGCACCGTGCTCGCCCCCGCCCCGGACGGCCTGCCCAGGGTGGACACGATCTTCGTCGGAGGCGGCACCCCGTCGCTGCTGCCCACCGATTACCTCGCGCGCGTCGTCGAGCGGATCGGCGACGTGTTCGGCCTCACGTCCGGCGCCGAGATCACGACCGAAGCCAACCCCGAGTCGGTCGACGCCGCGGTGTTCTCGAGCCTGAAAACAGCGGGCTTCACCCGGGTTTCGCTCGGGATGCAGTCCGCGCGCTCGCACGTGCTCGCGGTGCTCGACCGCCGGCACACGCCCGGTCGCGCCGTGCAGGCCGCGCAGGAGGCTCGCGCCGCCGGATTCGCGCACGTCAACCTCGACCTGATCTACGGCACGCCCGGCGAGACCGACGACGACTGGGCGGCGTCGCTGGCCGCAGTGGTCGCCGCGGGGGTCGACCACGTCAGCGCCTACTCGCTGATCGTGGAGGACGGCACCCGGCTCGCGCGCCAGATCGGCCGGGGTGTGTTGCCGATGCCGGACGACGACGTGCTCGCCGATCGGTACCTGATGGCGGACACGGCGCTGACCGACGCCGGTCTGCGCTGGTACGAGGTGTCGAACTGGGCCGCGGACGAGGCTGCCCGGTGCCGCCACAACGAGCTCTACTGGCGCAGCGGCGACTGGTGGGGGGTCGGGCCCGGTGCGCACAGCCACGTGGGTGGTACCCGGTGGTGGAACGTGCGTCATCCGGCTCGCTACGCCGACCGTCTGGCGTCCAAAACTTCACCGGCGCAGGCCCGGGAGGTCCTGGAAGCCGACGATCGCCGGGTCGAGGACGTGATGCTCCGCATCCGACTGGCCGAGGGCTTGTCTCTTTCCGCTCTCGACGCCACGGGCCGTGCCGCGGCGAGCCAAGCGTTGAACGACGGCTTGCTCGACGGCTCAGCGCACCGTCGAGGCCGGGCTGTGTTGACGCAACGCGGCCGCCTACTAGCCGACGCGGTCGTGCGCGCACTGCTCGGCTGACCGCGCCGCCCGCGTCTCTGTAGCGCGACCGCGGTCGCGCCTACTTGATCAGCTTCGCTGAGAGCGGGTACTGGTACAACTCGCCGTTCGAGGCTTTGACGCCGGCGACGATGCCGAACGCCACCGCGATCGCGAACGTCGCCAGCGGGAACACCCAGAGCACGATTGCGCCGAACCCGAGCGTGACCGCCGAGCCGCAGAAGAAGATCACCAGCGCGACGACGTTCGCGATCGCCCACGTGATGTGGAAGTTCAGCGCCTCCGCCGCGTGCGCGCGCACCGTGGGGTTCGTCGGCCCCTTGCTCGTGTAGGCGATCAGCGGAGCCACCCACCCGGCCACCGTGCCGCCGATCACCACACCGGCCACGCCACCGAAGTGCGCCACCATCAGCCACGTCTTCGTGTCGTCGACCGGCGCCGGCGGATACCCGCCGTACCCCGGCCCCGGCTGCCCGTACGGCTGCTGCCCGTACGGAGCCTGCTGCCCGTAGGGCGGCTGCGGCTGCCCGTACGGGGGCTGCTGTCCCGAGAAAGGCTGCGCGGAAGACGGCTGGCCATAGGGCTGCCCGTACGGCCCCTGCGTGCCGTACGCCCCACCCGACGTCGGGGATCCACCGGACGAGGTCGGATAGGACGGCCCGGAAGTGGGATAGGGCTGGTCCGCCCCGTCAGGATGGGTCACGGGGGCAGCGTACGGGCGTCAACCGGCGGCAACCCCATACTTCGGTAACTGATCCGACACAGCGAGCGGGTTAGGCTGTTGCACGCTGGACGCGCGTGAAAGGGCAAAGGTGGATCAGTGGCGGAGACGCGGTGGCTCAGCCCGGATGAGCAGCGCACCTGGCGCTCGTACATCGAAGCGAACAGGCTCCTGAACGAAGCACTCGACCGGCAGCTGCAACGCGACGCCGGCATGCCTCACACCTACTACGAGATCCTCGTCAGGCTCGCCGATGTACCGGGCCGCAGCCTGCGCATGAGCGACCTGGCGCACTCGTCGCTCTCCTCCCGCAGCCGGCTCTCGCACGCCGTCTCCCGCCTGGAAGAACGCGGCTGGGTACGGCGGGAAAGCTGCCCCACCGACGGTCGCGGCGCGCTGGCCGTGCTCACCGACGAGGGTTTCGCGGTGCTGAAGGCAGCAGCGCCGGCGCACGTGGCCGAGGTGCGAAAGCACCTGATCGACCTGCTGACGCCGGAGCAGGTTCTCCAGCTCGGCGAGATCGCACGGGCGATCTGCGATGGAATGACCGAGTCGAACACCAAAGCGTCGTAACCGCGCGATCACGAAAAGTGATTTCTCTGCGCGGAGGTGATTCTGCCCGCACGAAGGAAGCGGAGGACCCGCTCCGCCCCGTATGCTTGGCACTCTCAGTACTGGAGTGCCAGCAGGGCGGTCGGGGAGGTGACGGCGTGACGCTTGACGAGCGGAAGCTGTCCGTCCTCCGGGCCATCGTTCAGGACTACGTGAACACCGAGGAGCCGGTCGGCAGCAAGGCGCTGGCCGAGCGTCACCAGCTGGGCGTGTCCCCGGCGACGATCCGCAACGACATGGCGGTGCTGGAGGAAGAGGGCTACATCGCCCAGCCGCACACCAGCGCCGGGCGCATCCCCACCGACAAGGGCTACCGCCTCTTCGTCGATCGGCTGGCCGGCATCAAGCCGCTCTCCGCCGCCGAGCGGCGCGCGATCCAGACGCTGCTCAACGGCGCGATCGACCTGGACGACGTCGTCACGCGCACCGTGCGGCTGCTCGCGCAGCTCACCCGCCAGGTCGCTGTGGTGCAGTACCCGAGCCTCACCCGCAGTTCGGTCCGGCACATCGAGCTCGTGCAGCTCTCGGCCAACCGGCTGCTGCTGGTGCTCATCACCGACACCGGCCGGGTGGATCAGCGCACCGTCGAATTCCCGTCCGGCATCAGCGACGAAGACGTCAACGTCCTGCGCAGCTCGGTCAACAACGCGCTGGTCGGCCAGCGGCTCGCCGACGCGCCGACGCGCGTCGAGGAGTTGCTCGACACGATCGCGCCCGCGCTGCGTCCGGCGTTGACGACCGTCGCCAGTGTTCTGCTCGAGACGCTCGTCGAACGACGAGAGGAACGGGTCGTCCTGGCGGGCACCGCCAACCTCACCCGCAGTACGGTGGACTTCCGCGGGTCGGTGTTCCCGATTCTCGAGGCGCTGGAGGAGCAGGTGGTGCTCCTCAAGCTCGTCGGCGAGGTCGAGTCGCCGAGTATGTTGCGGGTCCGGATCGGCGACGAGAACCAGGTTGAAGAGTTGCGGGGCATATCGGTGGTGACAACGGCATACGGTGCTGGTGACACCGCTTTGGCAGGCCTCGGGGTGGTCGGTCCGACCCGGATGGACTACCCCGGCACGATCAGTGCAGTCCGCGCCGTGGCGCGGTACGTCGGTGAAATTCTCGCAGGGAACTGAGCGGGGCTGGGCAGGGATATGCCATCCGGAGTTGGGGACACACACGTGGCGAAGGACTACTACGGCATCCTCGGCGTCGCGCGGGACGCGACGCCCGAGGAGATCAAACGGGCCTACCGCCGGCTCGCGCGCGAGCTGCACCCGGACGTGAACCCTGACGCCGATGCGCAGGAGAAGTTCAAGGACGTCTCGGTCGCGTACGAGGTGCTGTCCGATCCGGCCAAGCGTGAGCTGGTCGACCTCGGCGGCGACCCGATGGCTCCCGGCGGCGGTGGCGCGAGCGGCCCCGGTGGGCCGTTCACCATGGGCTTCCAGGACATCATGGACGCGTTCTTCGGTGGCGCCACCACCCGCGGTCCGCGTCCGCGCACCCGGCCGGGTTCCGACGCGCTGATCCGCCTCGACCTCGAGCTGGTCGACATGGCGTTCGGCGTCAACCAGGAGCTGACCGTCGACACCGCGGTGCGCTGCACCACGTGTTCCGGCGCCGGCACCGCGCCCGGCACGCACCCGGCCACCTGCGAGGTCTGCGGCGGCCGCGGCGAGGTGCAGACCGTTCAGCGTTCGTTCCTCGGCCAGGTCATGACGTCGCGGCCCTGTGCGGCCTGCCAGGGCTTCGGCACCGTCATTCCGCACCCGTGCCCCGGATGCGCCGGCGACGGCCGTGTCCGCAGCCGCCGCACGCTCACCGTCAAGGTGCCCGCGGGCGTCGAGGACGGCATGCGGATCCGGCTGGCCGGCGAGGGCGAGGTCGGCCCCGGCGGTGGCCCGCCCGGAGACCTCTACGTCGAGGTGCACGAGCGTCCGCACGACGTCTTCACCCGCCAGGGCGACGACCTGCACTGCCGCGTCTCGCTGCCGATGACGGCCGCTTCGCTGGGCACGAACATCAACCTCAAGACGCTCGACGGTGAAGAGCAGATCGAGGTCAAGGCCGGCACCCAGCCCGGCACGGTGGTCCGGGTCCGTGGCCGCGGTGTGCCGCACCTGCGTGGCAGCGGTCGTGGCGACCTGCACGTCCACCTCGAAGTCCGGACTCCCACTCGGCTCGACGCCGAGCAGGAGCGTCTGCTGCGCGAACTGGCCAAGCTGCGGGGTGAGGAGCGCCCGGAGCCGATGCGGCAGCAGGGCGGTTTTTTCACCAAAGTCCGTGACGCCTTCAACGGACACAGTTGACTGAGCGCTCGCGCGAAGGACAGCTAGCACAGTGACTGACCCTGTCTTTCTCGTAGACGAGTTGCCGCTGGTAGGCCCGGCGGTGCTCGACGGACCCGAGGGCCGGCATGCCGCAGTGGTGCGCCGCCTCGGGCCGGGGGAGACGTTGCAGCTGGCCGACGGCGTAGGCGGGCGCGCGTCCTGCGTCGTCGTGGCCGCCGAGCGCGATTCGCTGCGGCTGGACGTCCGAAAGATTGAACGGATCGCGGCACCGTTCCCGACGGTCACCGTCGTGCAGGCGCTGCCGAAGGGTGATCGCGGCGAAGCCGCGGTCGAGATGATGACCGAGGCCGGTGTCGACACGATCGTTCCCTGGCAGGCGTCGCGGTCGGTGACCCGCTGGAAGGAAGCCCGCGGCGACAAGGCACTCGCCCGCTGGCGGAGCACCGCGCGGGAGGCCGCGAAACAGTCCCGCCGTCTCTGGCTTCCCGAGGTCGCCGACTTGGCGTCCACTGCGGACATCCGGAAGCTCCTGTCCGCGTACGGTGCGGCGTTCGTGCTTCATGAGGACGCTTGCCAGCCGCTGGCCCTGACGTCGCTGGCCGCGGACGCCGGCACGATCGCGCTGGTCGTGGGGCCGGAAGGCGGTATCGCGCCGGACGAACTGGACGGGTTCGTCGAGGCGGGGGCCGTACCGGTACGGCTCGGGCCCACCGTGCTGCGGACCTCCACCGCCGGGGTGGCGGCACTCGCTGTGGTCAACACCCGCACAGCGCGTTGGAGTTAACGCGCATAACAGTACGTCCGGCTGGTTAAGCTCCTCTTACGGCGGTGAGAGGAGACCGGGATGCCACCGACCGGCGAGGCGACGGCTGCCTGCGAGCGCGTGATCCGCACGCTGCAGGCCGAAGAACGAGTGCCGGCCGTGGCGGCGGCGGTGGTCAGATCCGACCGTCCGGCGTGGAGCTTCGCGCTCGGCGACGCGGGAGGCGGCGTACCGGCGAGGCCGGAGACCCAGTTCCGGATCGGCTCGGTCACCAAGACGTTCACCGCGATCCTGGTCCTACAGCTCCGCGACGCCGGAATGCTGGACCTCGACGACCAGATCGACGCCCACCTGGAGCTGCCGGCGCACGGGCAGCTGACGATCCGCAGCATCCTCAACCACACGTCCGGGCTCCAGCGCGAACCGTGGGGCAACGTCTGGGACACGCTCGACGTCCCGGACGACACCCGGCTGCTGGAGGAGGTCGCGAAGGCCGAGGCCGTGCTGAGCCCGCGGCGGCGCTGGCACTACTCGAATCTCGGGTTCGCACTGCTCGGGCACCTGGTCAGCGCCAAGACCGGCGCGGCATGGGCGGACGTGCTGCAGGACCGCCTGCTCGACCCGCTGGGGCTCTCCGACACGACCGTGCAGGCCCGGGAGGACGCCGCCCAGGGCTACCTCGTCGACGTCTACTCCGATCACGCCCGCCCCGAGCCGCACTTCGACCTGCGCGGGGCCGCGGCCGCCGCGCAGCTCTGGAGCACCGCCGACGACATGGCTCGCTGGGCGCTGTTCCTGGCGAAGCCGAACCCCGCGGTGCTCGCCCGCTCGACGCTCGAGGAGATGTACGAGCCGGTCGTCGTCACCGACCCGGTGAACTGGCACACGGGCTGGGGACTGGGTCTGCAGGCTGCTCCGCAGGGCAGCGGAGCGGACCGGGCGGTGGACATCGGGCACAACGGCGCGATGCCCGGCTTCTTGGCCGGGGTGTGGTGCCGTCGGGGGGTGGAGATCGGGGCCGCGGTGCTCGGATCGTCCGGTACCGCCGCCGGGATCATGGCGGCGCCCCACAAGCTGATCTCCGAGTCGTTGACGCACGACCCGGTCCGGGTCGATCCGTGGAGGATCGGCGACCCGGCGCCGCGGGAGTACGCCGGCATCCTCGGGCGCTGGTGGTCAGAGGGCAGCGAGTTCGTGTTCCGCTGGACGAAGGGGCACCTCGAAGCCCGCGCGGCGTCGGCCGTGGCCGCGGCTCCGCCGGCGATCTTCGCGTTCGAGGCGCCCGACCTGTTCCGTACGGTGTCCGGCCGGGAAGCGGGCGAGCGGCTCGAGGTCTTCCGCGCCGCGGACGGCTCGGTCGACTACATGCGCTGGGCCACCTACAAATTCACCCGCACCCAAGAGACTTACGGGTAGTGCACGGCGGGCTCCAGGTCACTACAGAGCGGCTCCTTTTCTCACGAGCCACATGCGGATCTCGGCCGGTAGGATTGGAAGGCACCACACACCCGAGAACGGAAGCAGGCGGAAGCGGCCACCCCGGCCGGCCCATGGCAGAAATCAAAGCGCCCACCACGGCGCAAACCCGCATCGTCGTCCCCGACGCCCACGCGATGGTCTCCCTGCTGGGCTCCGGTGACGCCATTCTGACCCTCATCGAGCGTTCGGTCTCCGCTGACGTCCACGTGCGCGGCAACGAGATCACGCTCACCGGTACCCCCGCCGACAACGCGTTCGCCGAGCGGCTCTTCGCCGAGTTGCTCACGCTGGTCGAGCGCGGCGAAGTGCTGACGCCGGACGCGGTGAACCGCACGATCGCGATGCTCAAGTCGAACAGCGACGAGCGTCCGGCCGAGGTTCTCACCCTCAACATCATCTCGAGGCGTGGGCGGACGATTCGTCCGAAAACGCTCAATCAGAAGCGCTACGTCGACGCGATCGACGAGCACACGATCGTGTTCGGCATCGGCCCGGCCGGTACCGGCAAGACATACCTGGCCATGGCGAAGGCCGTGCAGTCGTTGCAGGCCAAGCAGGTCAACCGCATCATCCTCACCCGGCCGGCGGTCGAGGCGGGGGAACGGTTGGGGTTCCTGCCGGGCACGCTCTACGAGAAGATCGACCCGTACCTGCGGCCGCTGTACGACGCGCTGCACGACATGGTCGATCCGGAGTCGATTCCGCGCCTGATGCAGGCCGGGACGATCGAGGTGGCCCCGCTGGCGTACATGCGTGGCCGCACGCTCAACGACGCGTTCATCATTCTCGACGAGGCGCAGAACACCACCGCCGAGCAGATGAAGATGTTCCTGACCCGGCTCGGGTTCGGCTCGAAGATCGTCGTCACCGGCGACGTGACGCAGGTCGACCTGCCCGGCGGCGCCACCAGTGGCCTCCGGGTCGTCCGGGACATCCTGGACGGCGTCGAGGACGTGCACTTCGCGGAGCTCTCCAGCACCGACGTCGTGCGGCACCGACTGGTCGGCGACATCGTCGACGCTTACGCGCGCTACGACTCCGATCACGCCCCGGCCCCCCGCGACGGCGGCAACCGTCGCACGGCCGGCGCCCGCCCCGGCCGCCGCAACTAGACGCCCCGCCCGCGCGCGGCACGGCGGCGCGCGGTACGGCGGCGCGCGGGGGCCGACGGCGGCGTAGCCGCGGCGGCGCGGGGTCGCGCGGCGGTGCAGCCGGGCGGCGCGGCGGCGCAACCGGGTGGCGCGGGATCGCGCGGCGGCGCAGCCCGGGCGGCGCGGGGTGGCGCGGCGGTGCAGCCGGGTGGCGCGGCGGTGCAGCCGGGTGGCGCGGGGCGCGCGGCGGAACCGCCGCGGTGGCGCGGCTTACGCGGCACCCTGTTACCCGCGCGCCCGCGAAGGGGGCGCGCGGTGTTGGATAGGCTCGACGGACGAGCAGGGCTGGAGACCATGTCGATCGAGATCTCGAACGAATCGGGCCACGAGGTGGACGAGGCAGCGCTGCTGTCCGTCGCCAGGAGCACCCTGGACGAGATGGGTGTCAACCCGATGGCCGAGCTGTCGATCCTGCTGATCGACGTCGGCTACATGGCCGAACTCAACCATCGCTGGATGGAAAAAACCGGCCCCACCGACGTGCTCGCCTTCCCGATGGACGAGCTCGACGCCGACCGCGGCCCGGGCGCGGACGAGGACGGCCCCGAACCCACGCTCCTGGGTGACGTCGTCCTCTGCCCGGCCGTGGCCGAAAAACAGGCAAAGGTCGCCGGCCACAGCACCCCCGATGAGCTGATGCTCCTCACCGTGCACGGCATCCTGCACCTCCTCGGCTACGACCACGCCGAGCCGGAAGAGGAGCGCGAGATGTTCGGCCTGCAGAACCGGCTGGTCAGCGCGTACCGCCGTAGCATCGGTATCCCGGCGGTGGCCGATATCCCGCTCAAGCCGACCGTCTCCGACCACTGATGAGCACCCCCGGCCTGCTGGCGGTCGCGGTCGGCCTCGTCGTCGTCGCCGGTGCGGTGGCGGCTGCCGACACCGCGTTCAACCAGATTTCCCGCGCGCGGGCCGAGGAAATGCTGCGCGCCGGAACCCGCGGTGCCGGGAACCTGCTGGCACTGGTCGGCAACCTGCCGGTGCACGTCAGCCTGCTGTTGCTGATCCGCCTGGCCTGCGAGCTCACCGCCACCACCCTGGTGGCCATCGTCGCGATCGACCGCTGGGGCCCAGGCTGGGTCGCCGGGATCGCCACGGCCGCGAGCATGACCGTCGTCAGCTTCGTGCTGGTCGGCGTCGGCCCGCGCACGATCGGCCGCCTGCACCCGTACCCGGTGGCGCTGGCCAGCGCCGGTATCACCCGCTGGCTCGGCCGGGTGCTCAACCCGCTGGCCCGCCTGCTGATCCTCGTCGGCAACATGGTGACGCCCGGTCGCGGTTTCCGTGAGGGACCGTTCGCCACCGAGACCGAGCTGCGCGAACTCGTCGACCTCGCCGAGGAGCGGGGCGTCGTGGAGAGCGAAGAGCGGGAGATGATCCACTCGGTCTTCGAGCTCGGCGACACGATCGTGCGCGAGGTCATGGTGCCGCGCCCCGAGATCGTCTGGATCGAGCGTACGAAGACCGTCCGGCAGGCGACGTCACTCGCGCTGCGCAGCGGGTTCTCGCGGATTCCGGTGCTCGGCGAGAGCATCGACGACATCGTCGGGGTCGTGTACCTCAAGGACATGGTCCGCCGGGTGCAGGGTCAGCCGGAAGCCGACCGGCAGTTGCGGGTCGAGCAGATCATGCGGGACGCCGAGTTCGTGCCGGAGTCCAAGCCGGTGGCTGATCTGCTGCGGGAGATGCAGCAGCGGCGCATCCACATGGCGATCGTGATCGACGAGTACGGCGGCACGGCCGGGCTCGTCACGATCGAGGACATCCTCGAGGAGATCGTCGGGGAGATCGCCGACGAGTACGACAACGAGCGTCCCCCGGTCGAGAACCTCGACGACGGGTCGGTGCGGGTCACCGCCCGGCTGCCGGTCGAGGACCTCGGTGAGCTGCTCGACGTGCGGCTGCCGGACTACTCCGACGACATCGAGACCGTCGGTGGGTTGCTGGCGCACGAGCTGGGCAAGGTGCCGATTCCTGGGGCGAGCGTTCGGATCCAGAACCTGGAGCTCACTGCGGAGAGTGCCGGTGGGCGCCGTAACCGCATCGACACGGTGCTGGTCCGGCGTCACGAGCCCGAGCCTTCGGAGCTACCGACCGAGGAGACCCACACCGCCGATGTCTGACGCCTTGGATCCTGAAGACGCGAAGATCGTCACGCTGGCCCGCTCCACCCGGGCCCGGAACGGCGCCTCGGAAGGCGCGGCGGTGCGCGACACCGACGGCCGCACCTACGCCGCCTCCACGGTGGCGCTCCCGTCGCTGGGGCTCTCCGCGCTCCAGGTAGCCGTGGCGATGGCCGTTTCCAGCGGTGCCCCCGGCCTCGAAGCCGCCGCCGTCGTGACCACCACCGGCGAGGCCGACGCCAACGGGGTCGCCGCCGTCCGCGACCTAGCGCCTACGGCACCGATCCTCGTCGCCGACCCAACCGGCGCAGTCGTAGCCCGCGCTTAGCGGCACACGAGCTACCCGCGGCACCCCGCGCACCGGCCCCACGCAAGCCATGAACGTTTTGGCGGGCCATAGCCCACCAAAACGTTCACGGCTCAACCGAGCGGCTCGGCGTGCCGCCTGGAGCGGACCCATTCGCGCCAGTTGGAGCCCGCCCGAACGGGGCCGCTTCCGGTGGGCGCTGGCGCGCGTTACGCGGGTCGGGAGCGCGAGTGGAAGAATGAAGGCGTGAGTGACTTTCATGCTGGCTTTGCTTGCTTCGTGGGGCGTCCTAATGCGGGTAAGTCGACGCTGACGAACGCGCTGGTCGGCACCAAGGTCGCCATCACCAGCAGCAAACCGCAAACGACGCGGCACACCGTCCGCGGCATCGTGCACCGCCCGGACGCCCAGCTCGTCCTCGTCGACACCCCGGGGCTGCACAAGCCCCGCACCCTCCTCGGCGAGCGCCTCAACGACCTGGTGCGCACCACCTGGGCCGAGGTCGACGTCGTCGCGCTGTGCGTCCCCGCCGACGAGCCGGTCGGCCGCGGCGACAAGTTCATCGCCGACGAGATCGCCGGCCTCAAGAAGAAGAACTTGATCGCGATCGTCACCAAGACCGACCTGGTGGACAAGAAGCGCCTGGCCGAGCAGCTGCTCGCGGTGTCCCAGCTCGGAGAGTTCGCCGAGATCGTGCCGGTCTCCGCGAAGGTCGGCGACCAGGTCGACCTGCTCGCCGACCTGCTCACCAAGTACCTGCCCGAGTCCCCACCGCTCTACCCCGACGGCGAGCTCACCGACGAACCCGAGCAGGTCATGGTTGCCGAGCTGATCCGCGAGGCCGCACTCGAGGGCGTCCGCGACGAGCTGCCGCACTCGCTGGCCGTCGTCGTCGAGGAGATGGAACAGCGGGAGGGCCGCGACGACCTGCTCGACGTCCACGCGGTCGTGTTCGTGGAGCGTCCGAGCCAGAAGGCGATCGTGGTCGGCGCCGGCGGGGAACGCATCAAGCACGTGGGAACCACCTCGCGCCGCCAGATCGAAGCCCTGCTCGGCACGAAGGTCTTCCTCGATCTGCGCGTCAAGGTCGCGAAGGACTGGCAACGCGACCCGCGTCAACTGCGGCGGTTGGGTTTTTAGTTGCCCCTTTACCGGGACATCGGCGTCGTCCTCCGGGTGCAGCAACTCGGTGAGGCCGACCGGATCATCACGCTGCTCACCCGGCGGCACGGCCGGGTCCGCGCGGTCGCGAAAGGCGTCCGCAAGACCAAGAGCCGCATCGGTGGGCGCCTGGAGCCGTTCAGCCACGTCGACGTGCAGTTCTACGAGGGCCGGTCGCTGGACGTCGTCAGCCAGGTGGAGACGCTGGACCCGTTCGGGAAGTTCATCGTCGACGACTACACCCGGTACACGACCGCGAGCGCGATCGCGGAGACCGCGGAGCGGTTGACCGCCGAGGAACGCGAGCCTGCGCTGCGCCTGCACCTGCTCACGGTCGGCGCGCTGCGCGCACTGGCGGCCGGCGAACACGATGCACCTCTTGTTCTGGACGCCTACCTGCTGCGCGCGATGAGCTACGCCGGCTGGGCCCCCGCGCTGATGGAGTGCGCGGTGTGCGGCCTGCGCGGTGCTCACCGTGCGTTCTCGGTGCAGGCCGGCGGGTGCGTCTGCGGCAACTGCCGTCCACCGGGTTCGGCGTCGCCGTCGGTGGAGGCGCTGGAGCTGATGGTGGCGTTGCTCGACGGCGACTGGAACCACGCCGGACGCACGGAATCTCCGACGCGACGCGAGGCCAGCGGCCTGGTCGCCGCCCACCTGCAGTGGCATTTGGAGCGGGGCCTACGCTCGTTGCCGCTGGTGGATCGCACGAACGTAGGGGAGAACTCTCGATGATCAAGCGGCGAGAGCCGGTCCGGCCGCCGACTCCCCACGCGAGTGGTGCCCGTCCGCCGGCGATCCCCGCCGACCTGGTGCCGCGTCACGTCGCGTTGATCATGGACGGCAACGGACGCTGGGCCAAGCAGCGCGGTTTGCCGCGTACGGAGGGTCACAAGCGCGGCGAGGATTCGCTGTTCGACGTAATCGAGGGATGCATCGAGGTCGGCGTCAAGTACCTCTCCGCGTACGCGTTCTCGACGGAGAACTGGAAGCGGTCACCGGACGAGGTGCGCTTCCTGATGGGCTTCAACCGCGACGTCATTCGTCGGCGGCGCGATCAGCTGCACGCGATGGGCGTCAAGGTGCGCTGGGCCGGACGTCGCCCGAAGCTGTGGCGGAGCGTGATCGCCGAGCTCGAGGACGCGGAGGAGATGACCCGCGACAACGACGTGTTGACGCTGCAGTTCTGCGTCAACTACGGCGGGCGGGCCGAGATCGCGGACGCGGCGGCGGCGATCGCCCGTGAGGTGGCGGCCGGGCGCCTGAACCCGGAGAAGGTCAACGAGAAGTTGTTCGCGCGGTACCTCGACGAGCCGTCGATTCCCGATGTGGACCTGTTCGTGCGGTCCTCGGGGGAGCAGCGGATCTCGAACTTCCTGCTGTGGCAGTCCGCATACGCGGAGCTGGTGTTCGACGACACGCTCTTTCCGGATTTCGACCGGCGCAACATCTGGCGGGCGTGCGAGACCTACGCATCGCGGGACCGCCGCTACGGCGGGGCGATTCCTAACGTGGTGTCCATTGAAGACCCAGTAGGTCAACCGAATTAACTGACGCTAGGTGAAAGTGAGTGAACGCTGCGTCACTCTACCGAACGTCGATCCCGCAAGGTCATATGGATGTCGGGCGGTCTCGCCCGACGGTCGCGGGGTACGCCTCGCCGGGGAGCGTCGGGTGGAGAGCGGTCGGGCACCGGTTCCCGGTCTGGTGCCCGACCGCGCGATCAGCGCCCGGCGGCGGCTACTCCGGACGCCGCTGGTCGCGGTCCGCTCTCCCCGGCGTTCGTTGCGGGCCCTTCGGACGCCGGGTGATGATCCGGGCGCGGCGGCTATGGAAACCCCACCTAAGGCCGCTGCGCCCGGGCGGACCCGCCGACCGCCATGGGCTGAGGGCGATGCAGTTCATGGCGGCTCGGCGGTCAGCCCTTCGGCGGCGGTCAGCCTTGGCAACGGGCACCGTCTCGGAGAGGTGGCGACCCCTCCCGAGACGGTGCCACTGGCTGATAGTGTGCACGTCCTCACCCCCTGTCGCTGAATCTTCCCCGAAAAGAATGAATGTCTTATTCACGTTTGGTGCCAGTGAGTAAGCAGGGGCGCTCGGCGGAGATTCTGACGGCGACTCTCCTTGCGGTGATCGTCTTCCGCGGACCGCTGATCGCACTCTTCGACAACCCAGCCGCTCGAACCTGGGCCACGATCTTCGTCTCGATCGTCGTCCAGGCGCTGCCGTTCCTCGTTTTCGGCGTCCTGATCAGCGCGGCGATCGCAGTCTTCGTCCCGACGTCGTTCCTCGTCCGGGCGCTACCCCGCAGTCCCGCGCTCGCCGTGCCGGTCGCGGGTGTCGCCGGCGTCGCGCTTCCGGGCTGCGAGTGCGGGTCCGTACCGATCGCCGGCGGTCTCGTCCGACGGGGGGTCGCCCCGGCGGCGGCGCTCACGTTCCTGCTCTCGGCGCCGGCCATCAACCCGGTGGTACTGGTGGCCACCGCTGTCGCGTTCCCCGGGCGCCCCGAGATGGTCGCGGCCCGGTTCGGGGCGTCGGTGCTCACCGCGATCGCCGTCGGATGGCTCTGGCTGCGGTTCGGCCGCGCCGAGTGGATCCGGCTCCCGCCGCGTCCCGACCTGACCGGCACGTCGAAGTGGACCGCTTTCTGGTTGAGCGTCCGGCACGACGCGATCCACGCGGGCGGGTTCCTGGTCGTTGGCGGGCTCACCGCCGCGTTCCTCAACGTGACGGTGCCGCGCCAGTGGCTCGACGCCATCGCCGAGCAGCCCGTCCTCGCGGTGTTGGCGTTGGCGCTGCTCGCCGTGCTGCTGTCGATCTGCTCGGAGGCCGACGCGTTCGTGGCGGCGTCGCTGAGCCAGTTCTCGCTCACCGCGCGACTGGCGTTCCTGGTGGTGGGGCCGATGATCGACGTCAAGCTGTTCGCGATGCAGGCCGGGACGTTCGGCCGCGGCTTCGCGCTGCGGTTCGCGCCAACGACCTTTCTCGTCGCCGTCGCGATCAGTGCTGCGATCGGGAGCGTGCTGCTATGACCAAAGAGGCACAGAGCATCGTTCTGCTTTTGATCGGTGGCGCGCTGCTGCGCATCACCGTGTTCTCCGATGTGTACCTGCGGTATGTGAAGCCGGGGCTGCGGTGGTATCTGGTTGCTGCGGGGGTCGTGCTGGTCGTCGCGGCCGCGATCACGCTCTGGCGCGATCTCTTCGAGGACGAGGAAGGCCACTCCGGCCCACGGGTGGCCTGGTTGCTGCTCCTGCCGGTGCTGACGATCTTCGTGATCGGTCCGCCGTCGCTCGGGTCGTACGCCGCGGAGAAGCAGGGTGCGGCCGCGGTGCAGCAACCGCGTTCAGACCTGCCACCGCTGCCCGCCGGCAACCCCGTGACGCTCCCGGTGCTCGACTACGTCACCCGGGCGGTCTGGGAGGACGGCGCGTCGCTGCGCGGGCGGCAGGTGCGGCTCACCGGATTCGTCACTGTCGACGACAACGGCACGGCGTACCTCACCCGCATCGTGCTGAGCTGCTGCGCCGCCGACGGGCGTCCGCTGAAAGTTGCGCTGGCCGGGATTCCGCCCGCGACGCTCGAACGGGACACCTGGATCACGGTGGTCGGCGGCTACGACCCCACCCGCCACACGGACCCGGTCAGTAGGGAACCTGTGCCGACGATCGCGGTCCGCTCGCTCACCCGCATCGAGCCACCCACGGAGCCGTACGACTCTTAGGTCGGTACCCGTTCGTGCCCGGTCACGATGCCCTGGGCACGATCGTCGAGGCCGGCGCCCGTAGCGGGTTCCACGTCGGGCAGCGGGTCGCGGCGAGGACCAACGGTGTCACGCCTTCCAACGGCTCCCGCGGGTGCAGGCCGGTGAGACCATCTGGCGACCGCCGCATTCGGCAACCTCGACCCAGCCGTGACCGTCCGCTACCCCCTGGCCCGAGCCGCAGCCGTCTTATCCGCGCTCGCGACCGGCGAAATCACCGGCAAAGCCGTCCTGCTGCCCAACCAGCGCTCAGCCGCGCGCGCCGAAGATCGCCACTCAGCCGTGAGCGCTGAAGGCCGCCACTCGGCCGCGCGCGCCGGCAGCGTGCGCTCGGACGCTCGGCGCTCAGGCGCGGGTGGCGCACTCGGCGCAGGTGCCGAAGATTTCGAGGGTGTGTGAGACGTCAGCGAAGCCGTGTTCGGCGGCGACGCGGTTCGCCCAGCTCTCGACGGTGGGGCCCGCGACCTCGACGGTGCGGCCGCACACCCGGCACACCAGGTGGTGGTGGTGCCCACTCGAGCAGCGCCGGTAGAGGTGCTCGCCGCCCGGGGGGCGCATGACGTCGATCTCTTCGGCGTCGGCGAGCGCTTGGAGCGTGCGGTACACGGTGGTGAGGCCGACGGATTCGCCGCGCTGGCGAAGTAGTTCGTGCAGCTCCTGTGCGCTGCGGAATTCTTCGACTTCGCCGAGCAATGCCATGACTGCCGTCCGCTGACGTGTGGTACGGCCGACACTCGCTTGCATTGGGGCTTCCTCTCCGGCCCGCTGGACGGGCTCCCGCCCATCCTCTCAGGTCATATGCCGAAACCGCGATGTGTCGCGGGCCTAAAACCGCGTCCCCCGAGCCCGTGCGCAGCTGCGCCCCGCTCAGCCGTCGGCCGACGTCCGAGTGGGGCCTCGCCCGGGGCGAGGCTCGGGGGACGCGGTTGACCGATCAACCCGAAGAATGTGCGGAGTGGGCTACCGCGTCGCGGACGACATGCGCTACATGGGAGTCGGTCAGCGAGTAGGCGACCTCGCGGCCGCGGCGGTGCGAGGTGACTACGTCGGCCGCGCGGAGCACCCGCAGGTGCTGCGAGACCAGCGGCTGCGGCACGCCGAGAGCGTCGACCAACTCGTGAACGCACTGCGCACCATCGTCGAGCCGCATCACGATCGCGATCCGCAACGGCGACGCCAACGCCCGCAGCAACTCCGCCGCCGGCGCATAAGTCGCGACCTCGGCCGCCGACGCGGTGGCGGTTGGCGTCAGCGCGCTGGGAGCGGCGCCGTCGGGGCTCATCGGGTCGGGGCGCCGGCCTCGGCCGGGACGGCGGGGTCCGGGTCGGCGGCCGGGGGAGTCGGGGAGACCGAGGGGCGGGGGGTGGCGTTGCGGCGTTGCCAGGCGCGCACACCCGCGGCGGCGGCCGTCACGACGACGAAGACCAGAACCGCGAGAACGACGATCGACGCACCGGACGGAACGTCTAGGTAAAACGAGCCGACCGCCCCGGTCAGAGCGACAGCCACGCTCAGCCCCATCGCACCGGCCATCGTCGCGACGAACCCGCGCGCCACCTGCTGAGCAGTCGCCACCGGAATCACCATCAGCGCACTCACCAGCAACACACCGACGACTCGCATCGCGACAGTGACCGTCACCGCCGCCGAGACCGCGAGCAGGATGTTCAGCAGCCGCACCGGCACGCCCGACACCCGCGCGAACTCCTCGTCGTGGCAGATCGCGAACAACCACGACCGCAACCCGACGGTGAACGCCAGCACCGCGACCGTCAGGATCCCCATCACGATCAGATCGGACGGTGCCGTCGTCAGCAGCGACCCGAACAGATACCCGAGCAGGTTCGCGTTACCACCGCTCGGCGCCAAGCTGATCAGCAGAACACCACCGGCGATCCCGCCGTAGAACAGCAACGACAGGGCGACGTCACCCGACGCGCCACCGCGGGAGCGGATCAGCTCCACCGCGACCGCACCGAGCGCCGCCACGACGACCGCGCTGATCACCGGCGACTGTCCGGTGAGGAAGCCGAGCGCCACACCGGTCAGCGCGATGTGCCCGATGCCGTCGCCGACCAGCGACATCCGGCGCTGCACCAGGTAGATGCCGACCGCCGGTGCGGTCAACCCGACCAGCACCGCAGCGATCAACGCGCGGACCATGAAGTCGTAGTGCAGGATGCTCATCGATTCACCGCCTTGGCCGGACCGGCGTGGTCCGGAACGCCGTCCCATTCGCCGTGCGGGCTCGCCGTCGGGTTGCCGTGGACGTGGTGCCGGTCGGTGTCGATCCAGTACCCGCCGACGTGTCCGTCGGTCCACGGCGCGCCGTCGTGCGCGATCCGGCCGTGGTCGAGGACGACCGTGCGGGTGATCAGGTCGGCCAGCGGCCCGACTTCGTGCAGCACGATCAGCAACGTGGTGCCGCGCTCGACCAGCCGCTCGACGGTCTCGGCGAACGCGCGCTGGCTGACGGCGTCGACCCCGGCGTTCGGCTCGTCGAGCACCAGCAGATCCGGGGCGCCGGCCAGTGCCCGCGCGATGAGCACGCGCTGCTGCTGACCGCCGGAGAGTGTCGACACCCGTTCGCGCGCCCGGTCGGACAGGCCGACGGTCTCGAGGGCCTCACTCACCGCCGCGCGGTCGGCGGCGGAGGAGATGCGCAGGAAGCCGCGGCGCGCGAGCCGCCCGCTGGTGACCACCTCGCGGACGGTCGCCGGCACGCCCGTGGCGGCACCGGCCCGCTGCGGCACGTACCCGACGCGCTGCCAGTCGCTGAACCGCGCGGTGGGGGTGCCGAACAGCGAAACGGAGCCGCCGGACAGCGGAACCAGCCCCAACAGCGTCCGGACCAGCGTCGATTTGCCGGATCCGTTCGATCCGAGCAGCGCGACGACCTCACCGGCGGTGACCGAGAGGCTGACGTCGCGGAGCACCGGGCGCTCGCCGAGCACGACAGTGGCGTGCTCGGCGGCGGCTATTGGGGCTGGCTCTGTTACTGGCACTGCAACGCGCCTCGCAGGGTCGTCAGGTTGGTGCGCATCACGGAGAAGTAGTCGTCCGAGCTGTCCTTCTCGATGCCCTCGATCGGGTCGAGGACTTCGGCCTTCGCACCGACTTCAGCGGCGAGTGCTTCGGCGATCTTCGGGCTGACGAGCGTCTCGAAGAAGATCTCCTTCACCCCGTTCTGCTTCGCGTAGTTCGCCACCTCGGCGAGACGGGCCGCGGACGGCTCCTCTTCCGGGGTGAGCCCGGTGATCGCCACCTGCGTGAGACCGTACCTCGCAGCGAGGTAACCGAACGCGTTGTGGCTCACGACTATCGTTTTCTCCTGACAGCTCGTCAGGCCCTTCTGGTATTCCCCGTCGAGCGCGGTCAGCTTGGTGTCGAGCGCCTTCGCGTTCGCCGTGTATTCCGACGCGTGGTCCGGGTCGACGTCGCCGAGCTTCTTCGCCACCGCGTCCGCGATGCCGGCCAGGCGGGTCGGGTCGAGCCAGACGTGGGGGTCCTTGCCCTTCTCGTCCTCGTGCAGCTCGCCCTCCTCCAGCGGCACGTAGCCGTCCTTCAACGGCTCCACGGAGGCGACGTCGAGCGACTTGTCCTTCGCGCCGCCGTCCACCGCGTCGTCGACCGCGGGCTGGAAGTTCCGCAGGTAGACGACTGCGTCGGCGTCGGTGACCTCGGCCACCTGCTTGGGGTTGAGCTCGACGTCGTGCGGCTCGGTGCCGGGGGAGACGAGGTTGGTGACCGACACGCGGTCGCCGCCGACCTGCTGCGTCACGTACTGCAGCGGGTAGAACGCGGCGACGACGTCGAGCTTGCCGTTCTCGGCGGCAGCGCTGGAGTCGGAAGAGGAGCAGCCGGTTGCCGCCGTAGCGACGCCGACAGCGAGCAGCGCGGTGAGGGCCGCGCGGAGGGGTCCGCTGTACATGACAACGATTCTCATTACTGATGACAACGAATGTCAATCTCGGGGCGGGGGTACTTGACGAGTTACGTTGAGTGATTCTGCCTACTACGGCTGATTTCGCCCACCCTGACCGCCGGTGCCGTCCAGATAGGCGAGCACCGCCCGCACCCGGCGGTGGCCCGAGTCGTCGGCGGCCAGCCCGAGCTTGGTGAAGATGTTGCCGATGTGCTTCGAGACGGCGTTGTCGGAGATGCGCATCCGCTCGGCGATCGTGGTGTTGTCGTGGCCCTGCGCCATCAGCGCGAGTGCCTCCCGCTCGCGAGGCGTGAGTGAGTCCAACGGATCTCCGCCGCGACGCGCGAGCAGCTGGGCGACGACTTCCGGGTCCATCGCAGTGCCGCCCGCGGCGACGCGGCGCAGGGCGTCGACGAATTCGGCGACCCGGCCGATGCGGTCCTTGAGCAGGTACCCGATGCCGCCGCGTCCGTCGGAGAGCAGCTCACCCGCGTACTCACGCTCGACGTACTGGGACAGCACCAGGATCGGCAGCGCGCCGTGCTCGCGGCGGGCCGCCAGCGCGGCGTGGATCCCCTCGTCGCGGAACGAGGGCGGTAAGCGGACGTCGACGATCGCGATGTCGGGGCGGTGCTCGGCGACCGCGTCGAGGAACGTCCCGCCGTCCCGGACGACCGCCACGACCTCGCAGCCCTTCGTCGCCAGCAGCAGTTCCAGGCCGCTGGAGAGCAGGACGTTGTCCTCGGCGATCACGACCCGCATGGCACCTCCACTGCGAGTGTCGTCGGTCCGTCCGGTGGGCTGTCGAGGTCAACGGTGCCGTCCAGGGCGGCGACCCGCCGGCGCATCCCGGCGATCCCGGTGCCACGGCTCTCGTCGACGCCGCCCCGCCCGTCGTCGGTGACGTTGATGAGCAGAACGTCGTCGGTGCGCTCGACGCGGAGCGCAATCCCTGTCGCGTCGGCGTGCTTGGTCACGTTCGTCAGTGCCTCGGCGATCACGTAGTAGGCCACCGCCTCCACGGCCGCGGGGAGCGGGCCCAACGCGGCGAGCTCGATCCGGACCGGCACGGTCGAGCGCGCGGCCAGCGACGTCAGTGCTCCGTCGAGCCCGCGGTCGGCGAGGATCGGCGGGTAGATCGTCTGGAGCACGGTGCGGAGCTCGACCATCGCCTCCTCCGCGGTCTCGTGCGCCCGCCGGAGCAGCGTCGCGACCAGCTCCGGATCGTCGTCGAGCGACTCCCGGGCGAGGCCCAGCTGCATCGCGATCGTCACCAGGCGCGCCTGCGTGCCGTCGTGCAGATCACGTTCGATCCGCCGGAGCTCCGCGCCGTGGGCGTCGACCACGCCGACCCGGCTCCTGGTCAGCACGCCGACGCGCTCGGCGAGCTGCTCGCGGTCCGACGGCTCGAGAACGGCCAGGCACATCCGGGCGTGGAGTCGCGCCAGCACCGGGAGTACCCACCAGGCGATCGCGCCGAGCACGGCGATCTGGACCGAGCCCCCGAGCAGCGCGGTCGGCCAATCGCTGATGTGGAGGTCGAAGAACGAGAGCAGGGTGGGGCGGGTGCTCGGCGGAAAGATCCACCACGTCGTGGCCGCCACGACGCCGACGACGATGTTGCCGAGGCACAGCAGGGCGATCAGCCCGAGCGGTAACCCCAGTGCGACGTGCGCGAGCGCCCAGCCGAGGCTCTGCGGCCAGCCGGGGTTCCCGCCGTCGAGTCCCTCGCCGAGCAGCCGCCCGGCCCGACGGCGGTTCCAGGCGGCCCAGTTCCGCGCCGCCGCGGGCACGAGTAGCGCCGGCGACGCGAACACGGTGGCGACAGCGGTGGCCAGCGCGCGCAGCAGGTACACCGAGCCCGAAAGCATGCCCCCATCTTCTCGCCGTCGATCGGTGCCGGGCACTACAGCGGGGTGTACCAGGGCGCCTGCGGCCGGCTGTATCGTGCCGAACCCGCGCCGAAAATAGCGTCAAGTGCATGAAAACTACACGCCTGTTGATCGCCTTCGTGCTGGTCGCGCTCGGGTTCCCGGCCATCGCCGACGCGGATCCGCCGCCACCGCTCGACTGGAAGAACTGCGCCCGAAGCACTGATGACGCCGAGGGCACGGAACTGGACCGGGCGGGCGCACGGTGCGCGCAGCTCACGGTCCCGCTCGACCACTCCCGGCCGAACGGGCGCACGATCACGCTCGCGCTCTCCCGGTTACCCGCCACCGACCGCGCCCATCGCATCGGCACGCTGGTCCTCAACAGCGGCGGCCCCGGCGAGCCCACGCTGGGCATGCCGCTGCGGACGCGCGCGGCGATGAAGGACGTCGCCGCCCGGTACGACCTCGTCGGCCTGGACCCGCGCTTCGTCGGACGCAGCACGCCGCTCGACTGCGGCTGGCCGATCGGCCTGTGGCTGCGATCGGCGGGTGCGACCCGCGCGGGCTTCGACCACCAGGTCGCGGTGCAGCGGAACCTGGCCGAGCGCTGCGCCCAGCGCCACGCCGACGTGCTCCCGTACGCCAACACGCGCGACACGGCCCGTGACGTCGATCTCGTGCGTCGTGCCCTCGGGGAGCGACGGATCTCGTTCCTCGGCTACTCCTACGGCGCCTACCTGGGCGCTGTCTACACCCAGCTGTTCCCCGGCCGCACCGACCGGGTGGTGCTGGACAGCGCGGGCGACCCGGACGCGTGGGGCCCGAGGGCGCTGCAGGGCACGGAGGAGGAAGGTGAACGTGCGCTGCGCGGCTGGGCGGTGTGGGCCGCCGGACGGCACCGCACCTACGGGCTCGGCGCCACTCCGGCCCGCGTGCTCGCCACCATCGACGGGATCGTCGCCGCGGCGGCGGACCGCCCGCTGCGGGTCGGCCGTCACGAGGTCGACGACCAGGCGGCGCCGTACCTGCTCTCGGTCGGTTCCGGCAACGACCGGCCCGCGGACCGCGCCGCGTTCGCCGCGACGGTCCGGACGCTGAACGAGGCCGCGCACCGTCGTCCGGCGGGCCCCGGCCCCGAGCTCGACGGCCTGCTCACGTTCGTGCTGACCAGCGCGGGCTCGCCGCTCGCGAGCCCGGCGGTGGCGATCACCTGCGGCGACCGCGCTGCGCCCCGCGATGCCGAAACCTACTGGGACGACGTCCAGCGCAGCCGGGCCCGTCACCCGTTGTTCGGTCCGCTCAAGAACACCATCTGGCCCTGCGCTTTCTGGCCTGGACAGCCGCGCGAGGGGGCCACGCACATCGGCAACTCCACGTCCGCACTGATCGTCTCGGCGACCGGTGATCCGGCCACCACCTACCAGGGCAGCCAGGCGCTGCACCGGGCGTTGACCGGCTCCCGCCTGCTCACACTGCGCGGGGTCACCGCCCACGGGATCTACGGCGAGTACGGCAACCCGTGCGTGGACGCCACGGTCAACGACTACCTGGCCACGGGCGTGCTCCCGGCCGCCGATCCGAGCTGCGGTCGCTGACGGTCAGAGCTTCGAGACCGCGAACGCGAGCAGGACGACGATCGCCACCAACCGGGCGGTACGGGCGCCGGGCGTCGACGGGTCCCAGTTGAGCCGGGCGAACCATCCGAGCAGCGCGGCGACCAGCACGAGGAACACCGCGCCGAGCACGCCCGGGAGGAACGCACCGGCCAGCAGGAGCGCGACGACGCCCAGCACCAGCACGAGCCGCGGCACACGCAGCAGGAACGTCAGGAGGTTGGTGGAACGGGAACCCAGCTCGGGCACTACGGGTCGCCTCCTGAGTAGCGTGTGGGGAAATCATCGTGGCATCGAAGGAGACGCCTTGCTGGTCATCAGCCGGTTCGACGTACCGGAGGCGGACGGGGAGGGCTTCCTCGAGCGGGCACGGGCGGCGCTGGCCGCATTCGCGGCGCGCCCCGGGTTCGTCCGCGGACGCGTCGGACGCTCGGCGGACGTACCCACCGCCTGGGCGCTGACCACCGAGTGGGACTCGGTCGGAAGCTTTCGGCGCGCCCTCTCCGACTTCGACGTGAAGGTGCACGCGAGCACGCTGCTGGCCGAGTCCAGCGACGAGCCCAGCGCGTTCGAGCTGATGGGCAGCTGGGACGGCCCGGTGGAGACGGCCGGGCGCACCGACCGGGCCCTCGACGCCGACACCACACGTGTCGGTGAGCGCCCCGTTACGCCCGGCTAGCGCCCTCGGCTATCCGTTCGGGCCGGGGTGAGGCAGGCTGAGGACGTGCGGAGCGAACGGTCATGACCTGGGTTCCCCCTTCTAGCGGGGGTAGCAGCCGAAAACCAACCGGCGAGCAGCCCTACGACCCACCCGTCCCCAGCTCGCCCGGGTACGGCGTACCCGGCTACGGGGTACCCGGCTACGGGGGCGCGCCTCAGGGCGTCCCCCAGAAGGCAGTGAAGGAGCGGGAGCTCCGGAGGGAGCGCGCTCTGCGCGCGCTGCCGCCACCCCCGACCGCCCCGCCGGGCATGGGCGCCAAACCGGCGTTCGCGCCGCCGGTGCCGCGGCCGAACCGCACCGTGCTGATCGTGTCGCTCGTGCTGGGCGTGACGCTGCTGCTGTGCTGCGGCGGAGGCGTCGGCGGCTTCGGCGGGCTGCTCTACTACAGCTACAACCAGCAGCGCGACAGCGCTGTGGACGCGGTGCGCTCCTACCTCGGCGACCTCCAGGGAGGCCGCTACCAGCAGGCCTACGGCCGGCTCTGCCTCGAGACGCGCTCCGACCGCAGCCTCGACGAGTTCGCCGACGCCGAAGAGGTCGCGGGCCAGATCGCCACGTTCCAGGTCAGCGACCAGCTCCGCGCCGATCCGGACGGCAACTGGGTGGTCACCGCAGTGGTCGCCCGGCAGGGGGCTTCATCACGATCCGAGTACTTCCCGGTGGTGTTCGAGAGCGGGGGCACCGCAACGGTCTGTCCCTGATCGGGTCAAGTGGTTATCCACCGGGACGAAATGGGGTGGCGGCTGCCCCAGCTCGGCGGGGTAGCCTGGCTCGTCACAAGCCGCCGAACTGCCAGTCCGGATGGAGAGATCCCGGGTGCCCGCCGATCGTATGGACGTCATCGTCAACCTGAGTAAGCGTCGGGGCTTCGTGTTCCCGTCGAGTGAGATCTACGGAGGCCTCCGCGCTTCCTGGGACTACGGTCCGCTCGGCGTCGAACTGAAGACCAACGTCAAGCGCCAGTGGTGGAAGACGATGGTGACGGGTCGCGACGACGTCGTCGGCCTCGACTCGTGCGTGATCCTCGCGCCCGAGGTCTGGAAGGCGTCCGGGCACGTGGAGACGTTCTCCGACCCGCTGACCGAGTGCCAGAGCTGCCACAAGCGCTTCCGTGCCGACCACCTCGAAGAGGCGTACGAGCACAAGCACGGCAAGCCGCCGGCGAACGGCCTGGCCGACGTCAACTGCCCGAACTGCGGCACGAAGGGTGCGTTCACCGCGCCGCGCCAGTTCTCCGGGCTGCTCAAGACGTTCCTCGGCCCGGTCGAGGACGAGACGGGCCTGGCCTACCTGCGCCCCGAAACCGCGCAGGGCATCTTCATCAACTACCGCAACGTCGAGCAGACCGCGCGCAAGAAGCCGCCGTTCGGCATCGCGCAGCAGGGCAAGAGCTTCCGCAACGAGATCACGCCCGGAAACTTCATCTTCCGCACGCGTGAGTTCGAGCAGATGGAGATGGAGTTCTTCGTCGTGCCCGGCTCCGACGAGGAGTGGCACCAGTACTGGATCGACACGCGCCTGCAGTGGTACGTCGATCTGGGCATCGACAAGGAGCGGCTCCGGCTCTACGAGCACCCCAAGGACAAGCTCTCGCACTACTCGAAGCGCACCGTCGACATCGAGTACAAGTTCGAGTTCGCCGGCACCGAGTGGGGTGAGCTCGAGGGCATCGCGAACCGCACCGACTTCGACCTCAACGCGCACTCG
This sequence comes from Cryptosporangium sp. NPDC048952, assembly GCF_043197895.1. Taxonomy (NCBI): domain Bacteria; kingdom Bacillati; phylum Actinomycetota; class Actinomycetes; order Cryptosporangiales; family Cryptosporangiaceae; genus Cryptosporangium; species Cryptosporangium sp. NPDC048952. The sequence continues at coordinate 1,451,333 of NZ_JBICTY010000001.1, forward strand.
AAGGCTTCCGGCACCGACCTCTCCTACTTCGACCAGGAGAAGGGCGAGCGCTGGACGCCGTTCGTCATCGAGCCGGCCGCCGGTGTCGACCGCACCGTGCTGACGTTCATGCTCGACGCGTACACCGAGGACGAGGCGCCGAACGCCAAGGGCGTGATGGAGAAGCGCACGGTCATGCAGTTCGACCCGCGAATCGCGCCGGTGAAGGCCGCGGTGCTGCCGCTCTCGCGCAACGCCGACCTGTCGCCGAAGGCCCGTGACCTCGCGGCGCGGTTGCGTCAGCACTGGAACGTCGACTTCGACGACGCGGGGGCGATCGGTCGCCGGTACCGGCGTCAGGACGAGATCGGCACGCCGTACTGCATCACCGTCGACTTCGAGACGCTCGACGACCAGGCCGTGACGATTCGCGAGCGTGACTCGCGGTCGCAGGAGCGGGTCGGTCTCGACGCGGTCGAAGGGTACCTGGCCCAGCGCCTCATCGGCTGCTAGGCACCTAGGGTCTCCGGGGCCAGCACGGCCTCGGAGAGCACCCCTTCGGCCAGTGCTTTGTCGGTCAGGGCAGCGAGTTCGGGGCAGGTGCGGTAGTCGGGGTACGGGCAGTCGAGCCCATGTTCGACCATCCCCAGTTGCCTCCGCGTCGGTGGTCTCGTCGGTTTCTCTCGGAGAATCGGTGCACGAGGTCACGCTGTCCGCGCCCGAGTTCGGCACCTGGCAGTTCGTGGCGGGCCAGAGCGTCCGACTGTTCGTCGGCAACGGTTTGCGTACGTACTCCATTTGGACGCTCAGCGAGTCGACGTTGGTGCTGCGGGGGTTCTCGCACGCCGACGGGCCGGGCAGCGAGTGGATGGCGTCGGCTGCACCGGGCACGCGGGTGGCGTTGACGTCACCCAAGGGCGTTTTCGTGGTGGATGCCGACGCGCCGTGGCACCTTTTTGTCGGCGATGACACCGGGGCCGTGCCGCTGCTGGCGATGCGTTCGTCGCTGCCGTCGTCGGCGTCCGTGCACGGCATCGTGGTGTCGCGGGAGCGGATGTCGCCGGATCTGCCGTGGGTGTCGTCGGGTTCGCTGCTGGACGCGGTCCGGTCCTTGGACCTGCCGTCGACGCCGGGGGTGGCTTACGTGGCCGGCGAGCAGAAGGCGTGCCTCGAGGTGCGGGATCACCTGCGGAACTCGCTCGGGTGGCCGCGTCGCGCGGTGAAGGTGTCGGCGCACTGGACGCCGGGGAAGCGTGGGATGGAGTGACCTGCGGACGCGCTGGGCGGGGCGTGCTGGGCCGGGCATGCTGGGCCGGGTGCTGCGGGCGTCGCGGTGGGGCGCTGCGCGGGGAAGGATGGGGGCATGCGGGAGATCGGGCGCACGGTAGCGGAGTGGTTGAGCGCGGGGCACCGGGTCGCGGTGGCACGCATCGTGGATGTGCACGGCTTCGGCGCAGTACCGGCCGGTGAAGTGCTGGCGGTGCGTGACGACGGGATCCGGGCGGGGGAGTTGTTGCGCGGTGTGGCCGATCCGGTGATCGCCGGCGCGGTGCCCGGGGCGTTGTCCGGGGCTTCGTCGGTGGTGAACGTGCCGGTGGGGGAGTCGGACGCGGTCGCCGCGGGGTTGGCGTGCGCGGGGTCCGCGCAGGTGCTCGTGCATGCGGTGTCCGACCCGTCGGTGTGGTCGGCCCTGGCGGCGGGCTCGCCGGTAGCCCTGGCGACGTCCCTGACGTCAGGAGACTCCACGACCATGCCCGACGGCCCGGAGTCGTTCGTGTCGGCGGCGGTGGCGGAAGAGGCTTCGCGGTTGCTCGGGTTGGGGGCTCCTGGCCGGGCGGTCGTCGACGATGTGCTGGTGGACGCGTGGGTGCCGACGCCGAACGTCGTGACGATCGGGGGCGGCACGCTGGCTGGGGCGATCGCGGCGCAGGCCGCGTTGCTGGGCTGGGAGGCCCGGGACGTGTCGACGGTGTCGGAAGCCGTTGCCGCGGTGGAAGCGTTCGGCCCGGCGGACGTGCTGGTGCTCCTGGACCACGACCCGGCGATGGACGAGGTGCTGCGCGCGGGTCTCGCCCACGGCCGAGGCTTCCTCGGCGCGTTGGGCTCACGACGCACTCAGGCCGCGCGCCGCGAGCGCCTGACCGCCGCCGGGGTACCCGCTGACGCGGTGGACCGCATCCACGGCCCGGTAGGCCTGGACCTGGGCGCACGCTCACCCGCCGAAACCGCCGTGAGCATCGTCGCCGAGGTACTCGCGACCCGCTCCGGCCGCGCCGGCACCGCACTACACGCGACCGACGTCGCAATTCATTGATAGGCGCGCCAAAATTTGTAGTTCGTCGGCCTCGCGAACTACAAATTTTGGCGCGAGCCCGCGAGCCCGCGAGCCCGCGAGCCCGCATGCCGGAGCCAGCAAGCGGAGCGGGCGAACTCGCTGATGGGTGTGTGGGGCAGGGCGTGAGACGCTGGAGGGCGTGTCTTCTGCTCTGGCCGTCGCTCGACCGCTCACCGTCGGCCCGCACACCGTCGACCCGCCGGTAGTGCTGGCCCCGATGGCGGGCATCACGAATGTCGCGTTCCGGCGGCTCTGCCGCGAGCACGGCGCGGGCCTCTACGTCAGCGAGATGATCACCACCCGCGCGCTGGTCGAGCGCAACCAGAAGACGATGAGCCTCATCACGTTCGCCCCCGACGAGCAGCCCCGCTCGATCCAGCTCTACGGCGTCGACCCCGACGTCGTCGGGCGTGCCGTCGACATGGTCGTGCAGGAGAACCTGGCTGATCACGTCGACCTGAATTTCGGTTGTCCGGTACCGAAGGTGACGCGCAAGGGCGGCGGATCCGCGCTGCCGTTCCGCCGGAAGCTGTTCGCGCAGATCGTGCAGCGGGCCGTGCGGGCCACCGCCGGCACCGACGTGCCGATCACCGTCAAGATGCGCATCGGCATCGACGACGACCACATCACCTTCCGCGACGCGGGCCGCGCGGCCGAGGACGCGGGAGTCACCGCGGTGGCGCTGCACGGTCGCACCGCCGTGCAGTTCTACGGCGGCCGGGCGAACTGGGAGCCGATCGCCGAGCTCGCCGCCGCTTTGGACGTACCGGTCCTCGGCAACGGCGACATCTGGGAGGCCGACGACGCCGTCCGGATGGTCACCGAGACCGGCTGCGCGGGCGTGGTCGTCGGGCGCGGCTGCCTCGGGCGTCCGTGGCTGTTCGCCGACCTCGCGGCTGCGTTCGCCGGGCGTCCGGAGCGGGTGCGGCCGCACCTCGGCGAGGTCGCGGTCACCATGCGCCGGCACGCCGAGCTCCTCGCCGAGTGGAAGGGCGAAGCCTGGGGGTTGCCCGATTTCCGCAAGCACGTGGCCTGGTACCTGAAGGGCTACCCGGCGGGCTCGACGCTGCGGCGTCAGCTCGGCATGGTCAGCACCCTCGCCGAGCTGGACGACCTGCTCGCCCAGCTCGACCCGGACGCGCCGTTCCCCACCACCGAGATCGGCGAACCCCGTGGCCGCACCACCGGCGCCCGCCGCGTCGTCCTCCCCGAGGGCTGGCTCGACGACCCCGACGCCCTCACGGCCCCCACCGACGCCGAACTAGACGTCTCCGGCGGCTGACGCCTTACTGCCGGACTAGTTCGTCGAGTAGAGCCTGTAACAGCCGATTGTCGCCCCGCAGCGATGCGGCCGAGGCCTCGATATTGGCCTCGGGATCAAGGTCGGTCCAGTCGATTGGCCATCCCGCGCGGCTCGTCAGTTGCCGAAAGAACGCTCGCTGTGTCCGACCATTTCCTCCGCGGAAGGGATGGATCGCGTTGACCTCTGCCTAGTAGTGGGTCAGCCGATCCACGAAGCTGGCGCGATCGAGACCCCGCAGACAGCGCTCCTTCGCCAAGGACCCGAACACCGCAGTGGCGTATGACTCGATGTGCTGCGGCGGGCAGAACGCAGCCGTCTTGGCGATCCATACTGTTCGTAGGCTTCCCGCCCAAGGGTAGATGTCGTCGAACAGTTCGCGGTGGAACGCCTGCAGGTGAGGAAGGTCGTAGCTGCCGGGCATGTCGTGGATGGCTAGCTCAGCCAAAGCTGCACGCGACAAAGCCGTTTCGACTTCTTGCAGCCGATCCGGGTTACTGATCCCCAGCCGATTCCTGAGGACGCCGCTCAGGGGATCGCTGTACGGATCATCGCTCATGCGATGCCGAACAGGGCGCGGGTCTGTGAACGCATTTCGGCTGTGCTGATCTCGCCGCATTTCCATCGGTCTGTGATGGCGTCGGCCTCGGGGCTGGTGGCCAGCCCCTCCGCTCGGATGGACGCATCCGCCTGAGCTATCGCATTCTCCCGGCGCGCCCGTTCCGCGACGAGTTCGTCGTAGACCTCGATGGGAACTACTACGGCTTCGGTCTTTCGGTGGGAACCGACCCCGACTGGAGTCCGGTCGCCCTTGCGAAAGGCGTCGAGCACGCTCGACAGTTGCTCGCGAGCTTCCCGGACTGACAGCGTCTTGATCCGCATCCCAAAAGTGTACCCAAGTGTGTACACATTTGGGGCGGCCTAGGAGTCGGAGCGGACTGGGGTTGCTTCGGTTATGGCGTTCATGGGGAGGGGGCCGTAGTAGTGAGGGAAGGTTTCGCCGCCCGCGCTCGCCTCCCAGCGGAGCTCCTCGCCGAGCGTCTCGGCGTCGACGGCCAGCAGCATCAGCCCGGTCTCGCCGGCGAAGAACCGGTCGAGCGTCCCGGGTAGCTGGGTCGCGGTCGAGAGGTGGACGAAGCCGTCACGCAGGTCGTCGGGCGACCCCTCGTAACGCTCGGTGGCCTGCGCAGCAGCCCACTCGTCGGCGCGGAGAACTTTGTACACGGTCGTCACCCGCCAACCGTATCGCCGGATCAGTCCCTGACCCAGACCCGCCCGAGGTCCGGCACCGCCCAGAGCGTGCTCACGAACAACCCCTGCACGCTCGACCCCCGCAGCGTCAGCCGCCGCTGGTCGTAGTACGGAATCGCGGGCGCGAACTCGGTGAGGATCCGCTGCGACAGCGCGGTGTACGCCGCGGCCGCCTTCGTCCGGTCGGGCAGCTTCGCGATGCGGTCCAGCTCGGCGTCGACGGACGGTTCGTTCACGTAGCTGCGGTTCGTGCTGCCGACAGCGCGGATGCCCCTGCTCGAGTAGAGCGGTCCGAGCATCGCGCTGCCGTCCAGGTAGTCCGGCGTGAACTCGCAGAGGTACAGGTCGTACTCGTTGGTGCGGCGCGCGATCGCCGCCGGGAACTCCAACTCGTCGACCGGCCGCAGCTCGATCGTCACGTCCGCGCGGGCGAACGCCTCCTTCACCGCGATCGCCAGCCGGTTGCCGTCGGCGTTGTCCCGGAAGGCGTAGACGAGGCTCACCGTGGCGCCGCCCAGCAACTCCCGGGCCTTCGCCGGATCGCCTGATCTCTTCGTCCGGTCCTGGCTCACCGGATATCCCGGTACGCGGGGCGAGAGCAGGCTGCTCGTGTAGTCGCCGACGAGGTCCGTGCCGGTCGAGTTGAGCGCGGCCTCCGGATCGAACGCGAGCGAGAGCGCCCGTCGACGTGCCGGATCGGTCAACCGGGACGTGTTGAAGCACAGGTCCCGGTGCCCGGTGCCGACCCCGTCGACCAACCGCCCGGTCTGCCGCTGGTCGTAGACCTTCTCGATCTGCGTCGGATCGAGGGTGCTGAGCTGGACGGCGTTCGGTTCGTCGTTGCTCATCATCAGGCTCGTGACGGCGGGTCGCTCGGCGCCGAACCGGACGTCGTACCGGTCGGGATAGGCGACCCGGATCGGGTCGGTCGCCGGGTTCCAGGCCGGATTGCGCTCCAGTGTCAGCGATTTCCTCGGATCGTGGGCGACGACCCGGTACGGACCGGTCGCCGGCACCGGATCCCGGTCGGAGTAGCGCCAACTGCTCGGAACGGCAGCGGTACCGGGCAGCGCGGCGACGGTGGGGAAGTCGGGGTGCGGCGCCGGGAACGTGATCCGGAGCGTCCGCGCGTCGGGCGTCTCCACGCCGGGCGGGTACGGCGCTTTCGGAGTCGGGCCGTTGTAGAAGGACCGGAAGTCCGCGTTCCCGGCCAGCCACTGCTGCAGATAGGTGAAGCCGGTGGCCCGGTCGGTGAACGAGCGCGCGATGCCGTTCGCGACGTCCTGAGCGGTGACCGCCTTCCCGTCGTCGAACTTCACCCCCGGGCGGATCGTGAACTCCCAGGTCCGGCCGCCGTCGGTGCTGCGGCCGGTGTCGGTGGCCAGGTCGCCGACGAGCGTGGGGCGGTTGATGCCGTTCTCGCGGTAGGCGGTGAGCGTCCGGGCGAGCAGCCGGGAGCTGCCCATCATGCCGTCGGCGTAGCGGTTCTGCGCCGGGTCGAGTTCCCAGTATTTCGCCTGCGCGTAGACGGTGACGGTTCCGCCGCGCCGCGCGCCGGGCACTGCGGGTGCGGGGCCGATCGCCGTGTCGTCGGCGGAGTACTGAACGACCCGCAGATCGGGCTTCGGCGGGACCGCCTCCGGCGTCGTCCGATCGGGCCACCGCATCCAGCTGACCGCGCCCGCGGCTGCCACCGCCAGCACCACCGCCGCGACCGCCGTGCGCACCGCTATCCGCCGCTGCAGCGTCGCTGCGCGGCGACCGTCCCGTGCAGCCGCCCACCGTCGGGGAGCCTCCGACGCCGGCAACTCCGAGGTGGGGAACGTCGCCACGTGCACGGTGGTCCGGCTCGCCTCGTCGCCTACCGGCTGTTTTTCAGACGACGCAGCGGACGACGCCGGCGGGAGCGTGGGAAGTACGCCTGGACGCTGCAGCGTCAGCGCAGCGAGCAGTTCCTGGGTCCCCGGACGCTCGGCAGGATCCTTGCGTAACGCCGCTCCGACGAGTTCCCGCAGCGACGGATCGAGCCCCGCCAGATCGGGCTCGGCCGACAGCGTCCGGAAGAGCATCACCTCCGGTGCGCCGACGCCGAACGGCGGCTTGCCCGTACCCGCGAAACACACCGCGGCGCCCCACGCGTGGACGTCGGTCGCAGGTGTCACCGCGGAACCACGGAACTGCTCCGGCGCCATGTACGGCGGCGACCCGATCGCCCCACTGGTCAACCCGCTCACCAGGTCGGCCGCGCGGGCGATCCCGAAGTCGATCACCCGCGGCCCGAACCGCGACAGGATCACGTTGCTGGGCTTGAGATCCCGGTGCACGATCCCGGCCTCGTGAATCGCCACCAGCGCGGTCGCGATGCCGATCGCGAGGGCGTCCAGTGCACCGCCGCTCAGCGGTCCCTGTTCGTCGACGACCTCCTGGAGCGTCGGTCCGTCGACGAACTCCGTGACCAGGAACGGCTGCTCGCTCTCGACGTCGACATCAAGAACAGCAGCTGTGCTGAAGCGGGCCACCCGCGCCGCGAGCGTAGCCTCCGAGCGGAAGCGGGTGCGGAACTCCGGAGCGTCCGCGAGGTGCGGGTGGATCACCTTCACCGCGACCTGGCGGGTGCGCCCGTCCGGCTCGTCGACGGCACCCGCGTAGACGATGCCCATGCCGCCGGCACCGAGACGCCCGAGAAGTCGATAGCGGCCGAGTTGGTGCGGATCGTTGCCGCGAAGAGGCTGCACGCGTATCTCTCTCCCCGCACGACACCCGATCCCGCGCGCAGCCTAGCGATTGCGCGCTACGGGTTACCCCTCGGTATCGCCAGCAGTCTGTGCAACCCGTCTCACGTGGGGTTTTACGTCTGAATCGGAACAGTCGACCAACCTGGGTGCGCCTGCTCACAACGGGCTCCAGGCTGGGTACCAGGTTATTAGCCTCGGCTCTTTCCAGCTCCCGCCCTCATGGAGGCCGCTATGACGGACGATTCACCGAAGTACGTCTACGACTTCTCCGAGGGCAACAAGGACCTCAAGGATTTACTCGGCGGCAAAGGCGCGAACCTGGCCGAGATGACGAACCTCGGCCTTCCGGTACCGCCCGGGTTCACGATCACCACCGAAGCCTGCACGGTCTACCTCGAGACGGGCTCGACTCCCGAAAGTCTCGACGACGAAGTCGCCACGCACCTCGATGCGCTGGAGAAAGCACGCGGCAAGAAGCTCGGCGACCCGAACGATCCGCTGCTCGTCAGCGTCCGCTCCGGTGCGAAGTTCTCGATGCCCGGAATGATGGAGACGGTTCTCAACGTCGGGCTCAACGACCAATCCGTCGAGGGTCTGGCACGCCAGGCCGACAACGAGCGCTTCGCGTGGGACTCGTACCGCCGGCTGATCCAGATGTTCGGCAAGACCGTCCAGGACATCGAGGGTGAGGCGTTCGAGGACGCCATCGAGGAGATCAAGCGCGAAAAGGGCACCCAGAACGACCTGGATCTGGACGCCGACGACCTGCGACACCTCGTCGACGTCTACAAGGGAATCGTGCGGGAGCACACGGGCGAGGATTTTCCGCAGGACCCGCGGGAGCAGATGACCGCAGCGATCAACGCGGTCTTCGATTCCTGGAATTCCGATCGTGCGGTGCTGTACCGGCGGCAGGAGCGAATTCCGGCGGACCTCGGTACGGCGGTGAACGTCGTCGCGATGGTGTTCGGAAACATGGGGATGGACTCCGGGACGGGCGTGGCTTTCACCCGTGACCCGGGCACTGGGGAACAGGGCGTCTACGGCGACTACCTGCAGAACGCGCAGGGCGAGGACGTCGTCGCCGGTATCCGCAACACCGTGCCGCTGCAGGACCTCGAGAAGATCGACAAGACCTCGTACGACCGCCTGATGGAAATCATGGCGACGCTCGAGGGCCACTATCGCGACCTGTGCGACATCGAATTCACGATCGAGGCCGGGCAACTGTGGATGCTGCAGACCCGGGTCGGAAAGCGCACTGCCGCCGCCGCGTTCCGGATCGCTTCGCAGCTGGTCGACGAAGGCGTGATCGACCTCGATGAAGCGGTTCAGCGGGTCACCGGCGATCAGCTGGTCCACCTGATGTTCCCGCAGTTCGACACGTCCGCGAAGGTGCAGCAGCTGGGCCGGGGCATGTCGGCGTCGCCGGGTGCCGCCGTGGGCAAGGCGGTGTTCGACTCGTACACCGCGGTGAAGTGGTCGCGGTCGGGGGAAGACGTCATCCTGGTGCGCCGGGAGACCAACCCCGACGACCTCAACGGCATGATCGCGGCCAAGGGCATCCTCACCAGCCGTGGCGGCAAGACGTCGCACGCGGCGGTCGTGGCCCGGGGCATGGGCAAGACCTGCGTCTGCGGCGCCGAGGAACTGCAGGTCAACACCAAACGCCGCTTCTTGACGGCACCCGACGGCACTGAGGTGCACGAGGGTGACGTCATCTCGATCGACGGTTCGACCGGGCGGGTGTACCTGGGTGAGGTGCCGGTCGTGGATTCGCCGGTGGTGGAGTACTTCGAGGGCGTCGAATCCTCGGGCGATCTCGTGCACGCCGTCGACCGGATCATGAAGCACGCCGACGAGAAGCGCCGGCTGGGTGTGCGGGCCAACGCGGACACCGCCGAGGACGCCGAGCGGGCCCGGCGGTTCGGCGCCGAGGGCATCGGGCTGTGCCGTACCGAGCACATGTTCCTCGGAGAGCGGCGTCAGCACGTCGAGCGGTTGATCCTGGCCGAGGACGACGAGCAGCGCGACGCCGCACTGGAGGCGTTGTTGCCCCTGCAGCGCTGGGACTTCCTGCAACTGCTCACCGCGATGGACGGGCTGCCGACGACGATCCGGCTGCTCGACCCGCCGCTGCACGAGTTCCTGCCGAACATCACCGAGCTGTCGGTGCGGGTGGCGCTGGCCGAGTCGCGGGGTGAGAAGAACGAGAACGACCTGCGGCTGATGCAGGCCGTGCACCGGCTGCACGAGTCGAACCCGATGCTGGGGTTGCGTGGTGTGCGGCTCGGGCTGGTCGTACCGGGGCTGTTCAACCTGCAGGTACGGGCGATCGCCGAGGCCGCCGCGCAGCTGGTGAAGCTCCACAAGAATCCGAAGCCCGAGATCATGATTCCGCTGGTCGGGTCGGTGCAGGAGCTGGAGATCATTCGGGCCGACGCCGAGCAGGTGCTGCAGGAGGTTGCGGAGGAAACCGGCGAAGAGCTGAACATCCTGATCGGGACGATGATCGAGTTGCCGCGGGCGGCGCTCACGGCGGACCAGATCGCGGAGAGCGCGGAGTTCTTCTCGTTCGGTACGAACGACCTGACCCAGACGACGTGGGGATTCTCGCGGGACGACGTGGAGGCGGCGTTCTTCTCCACGTACCTGGAGGTGGGGATCTTCGGGGTGTCGCCGTTCGAGACGATCGACGTCGACGGGGTCGGGGAGCTCGTGCGGATCGGTACGGACAAGGGCCGTGCGACGCGTCCTGACTTGAAGGTGGGCGTGTGTGGGGAGCACGGGGGTGACCCGGACTCGGTGCACTTCTTCAACCAGGTCGGGCTCGACTACGTGAGTTGTTCGCCGTTCCGGGTGCCGGTGGCGCGCCTCGAAGCCGCGCGCGCGACGGTGGCGCAGGAAGGCAGCTCGGACAGCCGCTGAGGCCTGAACGGTTTGGTGGGTGATAGCCCACCAAACCGTTCATGGCTCAGGCGAGGCGGGCGGCCACCGTGTGCAGGAACGCGGTGGCGTCCGGTTCGTGCGGGTCGACGCCCAGCGTCAGGTGGACGAGGGTGCGGATCGCGATGCCCTCGCCGCCGTCCCCGGTGCGTACCACCGTAGGGCGGCGGGTCGGTGCGCCCAGGGCGAGCACCGGACCCTCCCAGGCCGGTACCGCGAGCATCGCGTCGGGTGTGATCTCCACGAGGAGCGTGCGCGCCGGATTCACCTTGGCTGAGGCCGGATCGGCGAGCAGCTTCTCGATGCCGTCCTCGTTCAGGTCCCGGATGCCTGGTAGGTACGCGAGCTTGCCGTCGACGCGCGTCACGATCGGATAGCCGGCGAGCTGCGGAGCGTCGATCACGGCTCTGAGCAACCGCACGAGACCCGCACCCCGGTCAGTGACGTCCACCTCGACGGCGAACACGGAGCGCGAAGCGCTCACCGCCACCGACTCGGCCGGCGAGGTCGGGAGGTCGGAGGGGCGGATTCGGCCGCCGATGCCGGTGCCGGTCACGGTGGAGAGGTCCACGCCTGACGAGGCGGCCAGCGCGCGGACGTGGGGGGTGACCCACGGGGCCGACAGGGGGTCGGTTTCGGTGCTGTACAGGACACCGCGTGCCATCTAGCTCTCTCCAGGGGGTGCGGTCGACTCGCGGAGCACCAGCTCCATCGGGCCGTCGACGGTTTCGGCGACCGGAGTGTCCGGATCGGTGGTGGTGAGCTTCTCGACGCCGCGCCGCCCGAGCTCCTCGAGCGGCATCCGCACCGTCGTCAGCGCCGGCACCAGGTACTCGGCGAGCGGCAGGTCGTGCACGGCCACGATGGACAGTTCGGCGGGCACTCGAACCCCGCACCGATAGGCGGCACGCAACGCACCGATCGCCGACGCCACGTTCGCCACGAACACCGCTGTGGGCCGGGGCGTGCGCCCGAGGAGCTCGGTCATCGCGTGGAACCCGCCGTCGGCGGTGTAGTCCGCACGCACCACCAGCGCCGGGTCCGGCGCCTGACCGTGCAACCGCATGGCGGCGCGGTAACCGCTGGCGCGCCGAGAAGCGGTGTCGGAGCCGTCCGGACCGGCGAGGTGTGCGATCCGCCGGTGCCCGAGGCTCACCAGGTGCTCGACCGCCATCGCTGCCGCACCCTCGTCGTCCAGCACGATGTGCCGGGTGGCGTCGGTCATGCTCCAGTTCAGGAGCAGCCACGGCATGCGCGACTCACGCAGCGCGCTCAGCGTCGCCGACGCTTTCACCCCTCCGGCCAGCAGCAAGCCGTCCACCCGGCCGTCGGCGAGCAGGTCGAGGTACGGCTTGGCCGAGTCGGCAACCCGCCCGGAGCCGGTGACCAGCACGCACTCCCGCTCGGCCGCCGCGGCCTCCGCGCCCTTGATGATCTCGGCGTAGACCGGGTTCGCGTAGTCCGGAATGAACAGTCCGAACGTGCGGCTCTGGCGGGTGCGCAACGTCCGCGCGGCAGCGTTCGGCCGGTACCCCAGCGTCTTCACCGACGCGAGTACCCGTTCGCGCGTCTCCGGGCGGATGTTCAGACCCGGGTCGCTGTTCATCACCCGGGAAATCACCGACCGGTCGACTCCCGCGTGCGCAGCGACGTCCGCGAGCGTGACGCGTTTTCCTGGTTTCACGGGGCAGATTCTTCCGGTCGCTGAGCGTCGCCGGAGTCCATAGACCGATACAGCGCCTCGACGAGCGCGAGCGTGCCGAGATTGTCGCGTCCCGAAGTCTCCGGTTCGCCGTCGGTAGCGATAGCGCGCAGCAGCGAGCCCATCGGGCCGGCGAAGGCGTCCGGGATCCAGCGGCGGGTGACCGGGTAGTTCAGCCAGCCGTCCGTGTGCTCCGCGGAATTGACCGTGAGGGTGTCGGGGCGACCGTGCGGATAGTCGTAGAGCAGGCCGATCGTGCCCTTGACGCTGCCTTGTGATCCGTCGATGCGGTAGGCGGCGTGGGCGTCGCCCGTGCGGTTCTCGTGGTTGACGTGCAGGATCGCGTTCGTGCCGTTCGCGAACGACAGGGTCGTCATCGTGCGTGTTTCGCCGGTGACCTTCTGGCCGGGGGTTCGTGATCCCACGGCGTAGGCGCGGACCGGGTTGCCGAGCAGCGCTCGCACGGAGTCGAGGTAGTGGATCGAGTGGTACCAGACCTCGAGTTTTTCGCGCTTGGCGAGCCATTCCCACGAGGAGAAGTCGGTGACGATGTTGACGTCGAAGCTGAACGTCGTCACCTCGCCGAGCCAGCCGGCCTTGGCCATGGCGATCGCGGCGGCGATGCCTTCCTCGAAACGCATCTGCTGGTTCACGGCGATCTTCGTGCCGGCGTTCTCGGCGGCGGTCACCATGTGTCGCGCCGTGGTCAGGTCTTCTGCGAACGGTTTCTGGCAGAGGAGATGCTTCCCGGCCGTTATTGCCTGATGGACGATGCCCGGCTGCACGTTCGCCGGAACTGCCACATCCACCACGTCGACGTCGGACGCGAGCAATTCTTCGAGCGAGCCATGAACGGTGGGGATGCCGTGGGTCTTGGCGACGGTTTTCGCGCGTTCGTGATCGAGGTCGAAAATGCCCCGAACGTCGAGCCCGGCACGGCGATACGCAGGTAGATGCGCCACGTCCACGATCGCACCGGCCCCCACGATCGCAATAGGCCGCCGATACTCGGGCGCAACGCTCAAGTCGGTAGCCGCCGCGATCGGCTGCAGTTCGTCGAGCACGGGTTTCTCCTCTCCTCCAGCGGCCGGAGCTGGGCGCCGGTACGTCCTGGTCAATGCGGGTGGCGCGGCTTCAGCCCAGGCCGGGGATGCGGTAGAAGTCGATGGCGGTGCCGCCCAAGACGCGTTCGCGGTGCTCGGCTGGCAGGAGTTGCTGGATTGCGTTCCAGGCGCGGCGGTAACCGCCGGCCAGGACAGAGACCGGCCAGTCGCTGCCCCACATCAACCGCTCCGGACCGAAGACCGACAACCCGTGGTCCACGTATCGCCGCAGTTCGTCGGCGGTCCAATCGGGGGAGGCCGCGGTATCGAGCCCCGAAATCTTCGCGTACACGTTCGGATACGAAGCGGCCCGAGCCAGCAGGCCCGCCCACGGCTCCCAGCCACCCTCGGCGATCGGCGGCTTGGCCAGGTGGTCGATCACGATCCGCAGCGAGGGATGCGCCTCGGCCAGCGTCGGCACGTGCTCCAAGTGGCGCGGAACCGTCGAGATCTGATCCCAGGTAAGACCTCGCGCCGCAACGAGCCCGAGCGACTCCAGCACCGCCGGCCGCAGAATCCAATCCGCGTCCGGCTCGTCGTGCACCTGGTGCCGCACCCCCACGTACCGGGGGTCCTTCCCGTACCGCTCGAGCGCGTCACCCGTCGCCGCAGGGTCGAGCAACGGCACCCACCCCACGACCGCCGCGAGCCGCGGATGCCGAGCCGACAGCGCGAGCATCGCGTCGGTATCGGCGAAGCTACCTTCCGCCTGTACCAGCACTGTCGCGTCGACACCGCACTCGTCGAGCTGCGGTTCCAGCTCCTCGTACCCGAACGTCCGGTAGATCGGACCGGCCTCCGGCGTGAGCCAGGCGTACTCGAGCGCATCGACGTCCCAGAAGTGCTGGTGCGCATCAACGACGGGCATGCGTGACTCCCTTGTCATGGGGCATGATGTCTCTGAACTGTAGGTCAAACGATTGACTCGGAGCAAGTATGCGACTTCTGGGCCGGACGTTCGACGGGTTCGAGAAAGCCACCGCGCGGCAGGCCGCCGGGTTCCCCCTGACCGCTTCCTGGGTCGATCTGCCCGACCTCGAGCACACCGTCCTCCACACCGACGCGCTCCTCGACGGCACCGTCGACCTGGCCCTCGTCGTCAGCGACTGGCTCCCCGCGCTGATCTCGCGTGGCGCGGTTCGTGACCTGGCGCCGTACCTGGCGGCTTCGCCGCCACCCGACTGGCCCGACGGCTGGAGCCCGTCGATGCGCCTGCTTCAAACCCGCGGGTCGCGGGTGTACGGCCTGCCCTACCACGACGGTCCGATGATGCTCCTGTACCGCTCAGACCTTTTCACCGACGACGAGGAGCGCGCCGGATTCTTCGAAAGGTTCCGGTACCCACTGGCGCCGCCGACCACGTGGGACCAGTTCCTCGATGCCGCGCGCTGGTTCACGCGGCCCGGCCTCTACGGCACGGTGCTGGCCGGGCTCCCCGACGGGCACAACGACGTCTACGACTTCCTCCTGCAGTTGTGGAGCCGAGGTGGGGACCTGTCGTCGTTGGCCGGGCCTGCCGGGGTGAGCGGGTTGGCGTTCCTGCGTCAACTGCACGCCGAGGGACTCGTGGACCCCGCGTCCCTGGAGTGGGACAGCGTGGCGTCGGGGGAGGCGTTCGCTGCGGGCGGGGCGGCGCTGATGGTGAACTGGTCGGGGTTCGCGGCGATGTCCACGCCGGATGTGGTGGCGTGCAGTCCCGTGCCCGACGGGGTGTCGCTGAACATCTACTGGGTGCTGGTGATGGGTGCGGGGTGCTCCGACCCCGAGCGGGCGTACGAGTACCTGCGGCACGTGGCGACGCCGGAGATGGACCTGATCACGTCGCTGGAGGGGGCGAACGGGGTGCGGCTGTCCACGTGGCGCGACCCTCGGGTGCGGGCCCTGTCGTCGGCGTACGAGGTGATGGAGGACGTGCACCGCGGGGTGCTCAGCCCGCCCCCGGTGACGGCGTGGCCGTCGGTGTCGGAGGTGCTCTCCGCCGCGATCGCCGACGTGATCCGGGGTCGGGCCGAGCCCCGTGACGCCCTGGAGCGCGCCGCCGCCCACATAGAACAGGCGGGCTGGCTGACCCCCGAGATCTGAACACCGCACGGGGGGCGTCAGCGCGTAGGGGGCTGCACCAACTCGAGCGTCACCCGGTCCGGGTCGAAGAAGTAGCAGGTGTATCCGCCCTTGTTCACCCCCGCCGTGATCTCGTTCGGCGGCGAGATGAACTCGACCCCCGCGGCACTGAGCCGCTCGTACGTGCCCAGCGCGTCATCGGTCGTGAACGCCAGATGCGCCGCACCCGCGCGCTTCCGCTCGGGGTCGGTCGGCTCGGCCGCCGGCGACAGGTACTGCACCAACTCCAGATCGTGCGACGAGTTCGTCGACGACGCCGGCGACACCGCGAGCTGCGCCACGCGGAGCGAAGCGTCGGCGTACCCCACGAGGCGACGCGTGTACTCGTTGTCCTGCCGCTGCTCGTGCACCAGCACCATGCCCAGCAGGTCCCGGTAGAACCGGATCGACACATCCATGTCCGACACCGTGAACGAGAAGTGCCACAGCCCCGTCAACCCACTCACGAGCGAGCCGCCGACCCCGACGCGCCCGCGCCGCCCGCGCTCGTCGCGTCCGCATCGGTGTTGTTCGACTCGGCGGACGCCACCGTGACCGAGCCGGACCCAGCGCGGGCCGCGGCCGGCGAGGCCACATCCACAATTCCGGTGCCAGCCGCCTCGGCGGGGCCGGAAGCCGGAGTGACGGCGGGGACGTCGGAGGCGGTGAGTTTCTTGCGGCCGCCGCGCTTCTCGGCGAGGACGTAGATCGTGGCCGCGCCGATGATCACGACGCCCTTGATCAGGTCCTGGTAGTTCGCGCCGAGGTTCAGCACGCCGAACCCGTTGGCCAGCACGAACAGGATCAGCGCACCGATCACCGACTTCAGCACGTTGCCCGCGCCGCCGAACAGCGACGTTCCACCGAGGATCGCCGCGGCCAGCACCGTGAGCTCGATGCCGGTCAACGCCTGCGGGTTGATCGCCGAGAACCGCGACGCGTACAGGATGCCGACCAGCGCCGCGAACAGCCCGTTCAGCACGAACGGCATCACCTTGTACCGCGCCACCCGGATACCCGACAGGCGCGCCGCCTCCACGTTGCCGCCGACCGCGTACAGCCGCCGCCCCACCACGGTGAACTTCAAGACCGCCCAGGCGGCCAGGACGATCACCAGGAAGATCCAGACCTGCTTCGACAGCGCCCAGTACGTCGGGAAGAACACGATCGACACCGCGGCCAGCAGCGCACCGGCGAACACGTACCAGTACCCCTGCCCGTCGGTGACCCGACCGGCCTTCTCCCGGCGAATGGACCACACCCCGACCCCGACGAACGCGCACCCGACCACTGCGGCCCAGATCTTGAGGTTCACCGGCCAGTCGCCGGTCAGCAGGTCAGCGAGGCCGGTCTCGGTGGTCTGGATCGACCGCCCGTCGGTGAGGATGAACAGCAACCCGCGGATGCCGGTCATCGTCCCCAGCGTGACGATGAACGCGTTCACGCCCACGTACTGCACGAACACACCGTTGAACGCGCCCATCGCGACGCCGGTCAGCAACCCGAGCAGCAGCGCTATTCCCACGCCCAAGCCGCTGTTCAGCACCGTCAGCGTCACCCCGGCGGCCAACGCCCCGGTGGCCCCGATCGACAGGTCGAAGTTGCCGCTGATCAGGCAGATCGTCATGAACACCGCGAGGATGCCGACCTGCGCGGTCTGGTCCAGGATGTTCGCGCTGTTCAGCGCCGAAAGGTAGAACGGCCGACCGGTGCCGGCCGCGGCCGAGGTGAAAACCACCAGGATCAGCGCGAACGCGTACACCACGCCCGCGCGCTGGAGCCGGAACGGCGCAAGCCTTTCCTTGACAGTGCTCATCCGTTCCGTCCTTCGTTGGTGCCCAAACCGCTCGAGAGCGCGAGCAGCTCGGCTTCATCGGTGTCCTGCGTGTTCCGCTCGGCGACGATCCGTCCGCCGCGGACGACCAGGATGCGTTGGGCGACGGCGAGCAGTTCCTCGAACTCCGAGGAGACGATCACCACCGCGTTGCCGGCCCGGGCGAATCCCCGGACCAGCTCGAGGATGTCGGCCTTGGCGCCCACGTCGACGCCGACCGTCGGCTCGTCGAGCAGGTACGCGCACGCGTCGCCGTACATCCACTTGGCGAACACGACCTTCTGCGCGTTACCACCCGAGAGTGAACTCACCGGCGTGGTGACCGACGGCGTGCGCACCTTCAGGTCCGCCACGGCACGGTCCGCACGTGCGTGCTCGGCTTCCGCGTCGGGAAGCATCCGCCTTTTACTGAGTTTTTGGACGTCCGGCAGCGTGGTGTTGCGCCAGATCTCCCAGCCGCTCACCAGCCCTTGCCGGTTACGGTCCTCGGGTACGAGCGCCAGGCCGGCACGAACCCGCTGGTCGACGCGCTTCCCCACGTTCCTGCCGTGGATCTTCACGGTTCCGGAGCACCGCTCGTCGGCCCCGAAGATCGCTTCGAGGATCTCCGACCGGCCCGAGCCGAGCATCCCGGCCAGGCCGATGACCTCGCCGGCCCGCACGGTGATCGACACGTCGTCGACACCGCTGGGGGAGTTCAACCGGATCGCCTCGAGCACCGGCGGGGCGTCCGCCGCCACCGGCGCCATCCGCGTGTCCTCCATCGCCGAGAGCTTCCGGCCGACCATCAGGTCGACCAGCTTCTCTTCGTCCAGCGACGACGTCGGCCCGGTGAACACCATCCGACCGTCCCGGAGCACCGACACCTCGTCGGTGAGCTCCAGGACCTGGTCGAGGAAGTGCGAGCAGAAGACGAAAGAGGTGCCCTCGGACTCCCGGAGCCGGTTGACGGCCCGGAACAGCAGCTCGACCTCGGCCGACGCCATCGAGGCCGTCGGCTCGTCCATGCAGATGAGGGTCGCGCCGGCGGCCAGCGCCTGCGCGACCGCGACCATCTGACGCTCACCGATCGGCAGGTCGCCGACCAGGGCGTTCGGATCGGGGCGGTACCCGAACCGCTCGCAGAGCGCGTCGTACTGCGCGAGCAGCCGTCCGCGCCGGAACAGGCCCGACATCTCGCCGAGGAACACGTTCTCGAGCACGGACAGCGTCGGCACCAGCGGAATGTGCTGATACATCGTGGCCACTCCGGCGGCGCGGGGAGCCGCCGGAGTCGACCAGTCAACCTTCGTGCCTTGCCAGATCAGCTCGCCCGCGCTCGGTTCGTGAGCGCCCGCGATGATCTTGAACAGGGTGGACTTGCCCGCGCCGTTGGCGCCCACGAGCCCGTGGATGGAGCCACGAGCAATCGTGAGGTCGACGTCCCGCAGCGCAACCGTCCCGTTCGGGAACCGCTTGGAGACATTTTGTACCGCGAGCAGCGGCGTGGTTGGGTCACCCATAGTTGTGTCAGCTCACCACTGCGGGTCGCAGTCAGCGACGTTGGACTTGTCGATCGACGGGGTGTCGTAGAAGACGAGCTTGGCGGTGCCGTAGTTCTCGTCCTGGATCGCCTTCTTCAGCTCCTCGGCGGCCTTCTTGCCACCGTCGACCGGCTTGTAGCAGATCGTGCCGGTCAGGCCGCCGTCCTTGATGGCTTCCACGCCGAGCTTCGAGCCACCGACACCGAAGACCAGCGCCTTGGACTTGGCCGCCGCGACCGCCTTCTGGCAGCCCACACCCATGTCGTCGGAGATCGCGTAGATGCCGACGAGGTCCGGGTGGGCGTTGAGGATGCTGGCGCAGGCCGACTGGCCCTGGTCGGCGACCCAGCCGCCGGGCTGCTCGGCGACGACGGTGAACTTGCCGGCGGTCGCCGTCTTGAACTTCTCCACCCGCAGCGTGTTCTCGGCGTACCCGGGGGCGCCGATGATCACCGCGACGTTGCCACCGTTGGGCAGCGCCTTCAGCATCGCCTGGCCGGTCTGCTCACCGGCGCCGGTCTCGTCCTCGATGACCAGCGCGGACAGCTTCGGGTAGACGTCGTCGATCTTGCGGTCGGCGCCGATGATGCTGTGGTAGCTGACGACCTTGATGCCGGCCGCGGTGAACTGGTCGACGAACTTCGCCGCCTCCGCCGCGTTCGCCGGGATCATCACGACGCCGTCGGGCTTCTGCGCGATGATGTTCTGGACGTTGGCCGCCTCGGTCTGGACGTCGTTCTTGCCGTCCAGGTTCGCGATGATCTCGCAGCCGATGCTCTTCGCGGCCTCTTCGATGCCCTGCGCGCCGGCGTTCGGGAACGGGAACCCGGTGCCGGAGCCGTTGTCGATCGCGATCCGGCAGCCGTCGCTCTTCGAGCCGCTCGACGCGGTGTTCTCCGGCTCGCTGGCACAGCCAGCGAGAGCCAGGGCCACCGCTCCCGCGAGGGCCACGTAAGTAATGGGTCTCTTCAGGCCCAGGCCTCGTCGCATCTGGGGTCCTTTCTTGTCTTCCGGGATTTTCAGGGGTTGGGAGACATTCAGTCAAACGTTTGACTTCACGGCCTCAGCCGCGCTTCGCCAACTCGCCGATCGCGGTGGCGATGCCCTGGACGTCGGGAATCAGGGCGTTCGCGAGCACTGGCGCGGCGGGCAGGCGCATGTCGGGCACGGCGATCCGGACCGGCGGTGCGTACAGCCGGACACCCTGCTCGACGACGCGGGCAACCACCTCGGCGCCGAAGCCACCGGTGCGGTTCGCCTCGTGGACGACCGCGAGCCGGCCGGTGCGGCGCACCGACGCGATCACCTCGTCCCACGGGAAGGGGTTGAGCCAGACGGTCTCGAGGACCTCGGCGTCGCTCTCGCGAGCCGCTTCCTCCACCCGGCGGGTGATCGCGCCCCAGGTGACGACCGTGACCGCGTCGCCGTCCTGACGCTTCCGGAGGCCGCCGATCGGCTGCACCGGTCCGTCGACATCGACTTCGGCCTTCGCCCCGTGGTACAGCGTCCGGTTCTCGATGACGATCGTCGGGTCGTCGCAGTGCACCGCGGAGAGCGTCAGGTCGTACGCGTCCTGCGGTGTACTCGGCATGCACACCCGGATACCGGGTGTGTGCAGGAAAAACGCCTCCAGGTTCTGCGAGTGCTGGGCACACGCGCCGGGGGAGTTGCCCTGCTGGGTACGGATCGTCAGCGGGGCTGTGGTTTGCCCGTTCGACACGTAACGAACATTCGCTGCCTGATTGACGACCTGGTCGAGCGCGACCAGGAAGAAGTCCGACCACATGATCTCGACGATCGGCCGGCGACCGAACATCGCGGCACCGACGGCCGAGCCGAGGATCGCCGACTCGGAGATCGGGGTGTCGAACACCCGGTCGCCGATCGCCTTGTGCAGGCCCTTCGAGACGCCGTGCACGCCACCGGGCTTGCCGACGTCCTCGCCGTAGAGGAGGGTCTCAGGGATCTCCTCCAGGCAGCGGCGGAGCGCCGCGTTCACGGCCTCGGCGTAGCTCAACTTACGCATACAGGTGCTCCTTGACCGTGGCGGGATCGGCGAGCGGGGCCTTGAGGGCGGCTTCGGCGGCCTTCTCGATCTCGTCGCGGGCTTTGCTTTCCGCGTCATCGATCTCGGAGCTGCTGACGCCCTGCTTTTTGAGTTCGCGCGTGGCCGCCGCGATCGGCTCGACCTCCGCGGCTGCTTCCAGCTCGCCGGGGCGGCGGTACTGCTCGGGGTCGCCGATGTAGTGGCCGACCAGGCGCTGCGTCATCAGTTCCAGCAGGGCGGGGCCGCCGCCCTCGCGCGCGGCCTCGATCGCGTCGCCGACCCGTTCCCGGACGACCGCCGGGTCGTTGCCGTCGATCCGCTCGCCGAGGATGCCGTACGCCCGGGCCCGCTCCGCGAGGATCGGGTTGCGCACCATCTCGTCGATCGGCGTCAGCTCCGACCAGCTGTTGTTCTCGCAGATGAAGATCACCGGCAGATCGAGCGCGGCCGCGAAGTTCATCGATTCGTGCACGGCGCCCTGGTTCATCGCCCCGTCGCCGAACACCGTCAGCGCGATGCGGTTCGTGCCGTCGTACTTACCGGCCAGCGCGGCGCCGACCGCGAGCGGCGCTCCCGCGCCGACGATCGAGTTCTCGCCGTGGAAACCGTGCGCGAAGTCGGAGAAGTACGCCGAGCCGCCACGTCCGCCGTTCACTCCGGTGGCGCGCCCCAGCAACTCGGCCAGAATGCCTTCCACGGGGACGCCACGCGCGACGGCCCAGTTGTGGCCGCGATAGGTGGCGAACAGGGCGTCGTCGTCGCCGAGGACGGAGCAGGCGCCGACCGGGCCGGCCTCCTGGCCGATCGACAGGTGCACCGAGCCCACGATGTCGTTGCTCGCGCGGAGCTCGCGGACCTTCTCCTCCAGCAGGCGGATTCGCCACATCTGGTGGAGATCAGCTAGCAGGGTGCTCATTGAATTCTTTTCGACCGACCTCTGCGATGACTGCCCAGCCTGCGGGGATGCGTGAGGTTGAAAAGAGTTCACTGGTTCTCCTTCGCGTTCGCCCACTGGGTGAGTGCGGCGTCGCAGATCCGCTCGTTTTCACCGAGATAGTGCTCGGGAGTGATCGGGGTCTTCGTGGCGGCCTTCACGGCCGGGTCGGTCGCGGCGATGTCGGCGACGGCGTTCTGCAGCGTCTTGCCGTTCTGGCGGGCCGCGCGGGCAGCGTCGTACACGACGTCGTGGGCGTGCTCCCGGCCGAGCTGCGGCGCCAGCTTGAACATGTACGCCTCGGCGAGCACCAGCCCACCGTCCGCGTCGAGGTTCGCGCGCATGACGTCCTCGAAGACACGCAGGTCGCGGACGATCTCGGCGGCCAGCGCCACCGCGGACGCCGCCGAGCAGGCGAGCTCGGGCAAGACGAGCCACTCGATCTGCCACTCGCCGGCGGCCCGTTCGTGGCCCGCCTCCAGCGCGCGGTGCAGGGCCGGGAGGAGCGTCGCCGCGAAGCTGCTGAACCCGAGGATCGCCTCGGACGAGATCGGGTTCGCCTTCTGCGGCATCGTCGAGGACGCGCCGCGGTGGTGACCGTCGGCTTCCTTGAGCTCGCCGATCTCGGTGCGGGACAGGTCGACGACCTCGCGGGCGATGCGGCCCGCGGTACCGGCGGCGAGGGCCAGCGCGCCGCCGAACTCGACGAGGCGGTCGCGGGCGACGTGCCAGGGGACGTCGTCGACCTGGAGGTGGAGCTCTTCGGCCATGCGGCGGCGGACCTCGGCGGCGTCCTGTCCGAGGGCGGCGGAGGTGCCGCCGGCGCCGTAGAGGGAGAGCGTGCGGACCTCCTCGCGCGCCCGTTGGACGCGGTGGAGGTCGCGGGCGACCTGGGCGAGGTAGACCGCGAGCTTCGTGCCGAAGGTGGTGGGGACCGCCTGCTGGGCGTGGGTGCGTGCGGCCGTGACGGTGTTCGTGTGCTTCTTGGTCTGGACGGCCAGCGCGTCGCCGAACTCGGTGATGACCTCGATCATCCGGTCGCCGGCGGCGACGAGCTGGAGCACCAGGCCGGTGTCCATGACGTCCTGCGTGGTGGCGCCCCAGTGGATGTGGCCGTCGGGGCCCTCCGGGAGCTGCCCGGAGAGCTGACGCACCAGCGGGAGCACCGGGTAGCCGACGTTGCGGGCCTGCTCCCAGAGCAGGTCGCGGTCGATGCGGTCGGTGGTACTGATCGCGGCGAGCGCGTCGGCGTCGGCCGTGGTGACGACGCCGACCTGGGCTTCCGCGCGGGTGAGCGCGAGCTCGGCGCGCAGCCAGCCGTCGATCGTGGCGGCCTCGCCGAAGATCTCCGCCATCGCGGTGTCGGCGTAGAGCGCGGTCAGCAGCCGGAACGGCCCCGGTCGTGCCCCGGAGGATGGGGTCGCCGCCCGTCCGTTCAACTGTGCTGGCACCGGGGTGCCATCGAATGCGGGGGCGCTCATCAGTCCATCTCCAGTCCGCCGTCGACGTTGACCGCCTGGCCGGTCACGAACGAGGCAAGATCACTCACCAGGAACAACACGACCGCGGCGAGCTCGGCGGGGTCACCGTCGCGGCCCAGGGCGCAGGCTGACTTCACCTGGGCCAGGTACTCCTCGCCCGCACCGGCGCCGAACTGCCGGGCGCGGTCGGCGATGATCTCGTCCCACATCGGCGTCAGGAAGACGCCGGGGCACACCGCGTTGACCCGGATGGTCGGCCCGTAGGCGAGAGCGGCGGACTTCGTGAGGCTCAGGAGCGCGGCTTTGCTCGCCGCGTAGTGCACCGCGTTCGGGCGCCCGGACCGGCCGGCGACGCTCGCCAGCGTCACGATCGCGCCGCGGTTCATCGACGCGGCGGCGGCCTGCGTCAGCAGGAAGGTCGACGTGAGGTTGACGTCGATGATCCGGCGCCAGGCGGCCTCGGTGACGTCGGGCAGCGGAACGGTCTCCATGATGCCGGCGCAGTTGACCAGCGTGTCGAGGCCCTGCAGTTCGTTGGCGACCGTTGCCACCAGGGCAGCGGGCGCGTTCTCGGCGGTGAGTTCCGCCGGCGCCTTGAGCACGTTCTCCGCGCCGTGCTTCGCGGCCAGGGCCTCGGCGGCGGTGTCCAGCCGGGATCCGGGGAGGTCGCTGAGGGCCACTCGTGCACCGGCCTGCAGCAGGGTTTCGGCACACGCCAGACCGAGGCCGCCGGCGGCGCCGGTTACCAGCGCGCGGCGTCCGGTGAGATCGATGGCGATAGCCACGTAACCTCCAGGTCAATCGGTTGACCGGCACGTTAGCAGCGTGTTTCGTCCCTCACAAGAGCAAACGTTTGACTAGCGTTTCGCGCACTCCTCGTCCCCACGGCGCGCCACCGAGCCACAAGCGCCGCCTGTCGCCCGCGCGCCTGCCTCCCGCCTGCGCGCGTGCGGCTGTGCGCCTCCGCGCGTGCGGCCTGCGCTCTGCGCGTGTCCGCGCCTGCCTTGGCGCGTGCGGCCCGCGCCCGCGGCGTGCGCGCCTCTGCGCCCGCGGCGTTCGCGCCTCCGCGCCCGCGGCCTGTGCGCCTCCGCGCGTGCGGCCCGCGCCCGCGGCGTGCGCGCCTCCGCGCCCGCGGCGTGCGCGGCTCCGCGCCCGCGGCCTGTGCGCCTCCGCGGGTGCGGGCCGTGCGCCTGCGGGCCGTGCGTCGGTGCGTCGGTGGCCTGCGCGTCTGTGGGTCAGCGGCCTAGGGTGCCGCGGCGGGTGCGGAGGGAGGGGCCGCCCAGGTCGGCTCGGTGGCCGGCGGCGGCGCCGTCGCGGTGGCCGCTGCCGCTGAGGTAGCGGGCGCCCATCGTGCCGAGGCGGGGGAACGTCTCGGTGAACCGCTGGTCGACGATCCGCTGGCGGTCGGCGAGCACCACCTCGGCCGAGCGCCCGGCCGCGCTCGTAGCGGCCGAGCCGGTGGCCTCCGCCCGGGCCCGCTCCTCCGCCTCGGTCAACCGGCGGTGAACTGTCGCGCTGAACCCCACGAGCCACGTCCGCCGGTACGCGGCGACGTGCTCCCCGGGCGGAACCTCCGCGGCGAGCAACCCCCGCGCGGCCTGCAACAGCAACGACGTGAACAGGATCTCGGTGCGTTCGATGTCGGACGAGTACCCGAACAGCAGCGCCTTCGTCCCGCGCCCCCGATACCCCGACTTGTGGATCACGCGCAGCCCCAGCGCCCGGGCGATCCCCGCCAACAACCCGAACTTGTCCCGCGCGTACGGCGGATCCACCGGGATCTCCCGGTCGGCGATCGCGTCAGCGGTTTCGTCACCGTCGGCGAGCATCGCCCGATCGACCCCGTACCGGGCCATCAACTCCGCGGCCTTCGCGGTGAACGTCTCGGCCTCGGCAGGGCTCGCCGCCGGGTCCTCGGCCTGCGCGAGCAGCTTGCGGATGACCGCGAGCTTGGCGTCCGTTGCACTCATGCGAGCCACCCTCACAGCTCCCGGACCCCACGTCGACACCCGCCGGAGTCGCTGTGGATAACTGCGCCACCTAGGCTCGGACCATGCCGCAAGAGCTGCTGGTGATCGTCAACGAGGGTGCTGGCAGTACCGAGCTCGCCGCCGTCGACAAAGCGGTCGAGGTTCTCCGCCGCGTCGCCGACGTCGTCGTGGCGCGGACGGCCGACCTCGACGCCCTCGGCGCGGCCCTCCGCGTCCACCGCGAACGCACCACAGTGCTCGCCGGCGGTGACGGTTCGCTGCACGCGGCGGTCCAACTGCTGCACGACGCCCACCAGCTCGATCCGGCGCGGCCGTTCGGCCTGATCCCGCTGGGCACCGGCAACGACCTGGCCCGCACGCTGGGCATCCCGCTCGACCCGGTCGGCGCCGCCGAGACCGTCCTCGACGGTTACCCGCGCGCGCTCGACATCGCCGTCGACAACACCGGGGAAGTGCTGGTCAACGCCGCGCACGCCGGAGTCGGCGCGGAAGCGGGGCGCCTGGCCACCGGCTGGAAGCCGACGCTCGGCGTCGCGGCCTACCCGCTCGGCGGCCTCGTCGCGGGGTTCACCAGCGAGGGCTGGCACATGGACATCGAAGTGGACGGCAAGCAGGTCCACGACGCCGAGACGCCGGTGCTGATGCTCGGCATCGGGAACGGGCGTTCCATCGGCGGCGGTACGCCACTGGCTCCGAACGCCGAGCCCGACGACGGCCTCCTCGACGTCGTGGTCGCCGACGTCCAGGGTCCGCGCAACCGTTACGAGTACGGCCTGGCGCTGCGCAACGGCGTCCACATCCGTCGTGAGGACGTGCACGTCTACCGGGGCAGCACCGTCGTCCTGAAGGCGCCGGAAGGCGCCGACGTGTTCCGCGTGAACACCGACGGCGAGATCAGCGACGAGGTCACCCATCGCTCCTGGGAAGTGAAACCGGGCGTCTATTCGATCCTGGTCTCGGGCTCGGCGCGAGCCGTCTGGTGAACGACGCGAGAGCCGCCGAACGGCTGGTCGCCGAACCGGCCAAGGACCCAGGCACCGGCCGCACGCCGTACCAGCGTGACCGGGCCCGCGTCCTGCACTCCGCCGGCTTCCGTCGGCTGGCCGCCAAGACCCAGGTGATCACCGTCGGGGAGGACGACTTCCTGCGCACCCGCCTCACCCACTCGCTCGAGGTCGCCCAGATCGCCCGCGAGATGGGCGTCGCGCTCGGCGCCGACCCGGACGTCGTCGACACTGCGGGGCTCGCCCACGACCTGGGGCATCCGCCGTTCGGGCACAACGGCGAGGACGCGCTGAACGTCGTCGCGGAGCTCGCCGGTGGCTTCGAGGGCAATGCGCAGACCCTGCGGGTCGTCAGCCGCCTCGAAGCCAAGGTCCCCGGCGCCGGCCTCAACCTCACCCGCGCGACGCTCGACGCGATCACGAAGTACCCGTGGGGGCGTCGGCCGGGCAACCGCAAGTTCAACTACTACGCGGACGACGAGCCGGTCTTCCGCTGGTACCGCGATGAGGCGCCCGAGGGGAAACGCTGCCTCGAGGCCCAGATCATGGACTGGGCCGACGACGTCGCGTACTCCGTGCACGACCTGGAGGACGGCGTCCACGCCGGACACGTACGCGTCGAACGGCTCGCCGACCCCGACGAACGCGACGCCCTCTGCGCCGACGTGGCCCGCTATTACTCGCCCGAGTCCCCTGAGGACCTGCGCGTCGTCCTGACCGAGATCCTCGCCGAGCCGGTCATGGAGGGCCTGGCGAGTTACGACGGCAGCCACCTCGCGCAGTCGCGGCTCAAGCAGGTCACGAGCGCGCTGGTGGGGCGCCTGTCGGCAGTCGCCGTGCACGCCACCCGGGAGAAGTCCGGCCCGGGGCCCCTCCACGGCCACGCGGCCGACCTGGAGATACCGCGCCGGGCCCGCGCCGAATGCGCGCTGCTCAAAGGACTGGCTCTCCGGTACGTCATGAACCGGCCCGGCGCCGCCGCCCGCTATGTGTGGCAGCGCGAAATCCTCGTCCAATTGGTCGAGGCGCTCTGCCACCGCGCCCCGGAGGCCCTCGACCCGGTGTTCGCTCCGCTGTGGAAAGACGCCGCCGACGACGCCGCGCGCCTGCGCGTCGTCATCGACCAGGTCGCCAGCCTCACCGACCCGGCAGCAGTGGCCTGGCACGACCATCTCACCGGAGGGAAGCCACGATGAAGTACGCCCGACTCGGCAGGACCGGTCTGGAAGTCTCCCGGATCTGCCTGGGCTGCATGACCTACGGCGACCCCGACCGCGGGAACCACGCGTGGACCCTCCCCGAAGAGGAATCCCGCCCGTTCATCCAGAAGGCGCTCGAAGTCGGCATCAACTTCTTCGACACCGCCAACGTCTACAGCGACGGCAGCAGCGAGGAGATCGTCGGCCGCGCGCTGCGCGACTTCACCACCCGCGACGAGGTGGTCCTCGCCACCAAGGTGCACGGGCGCATGCACGAGGGTCCGAACGGCGGGGGCCTGTCCCGCAAGGCGATCCTGTGCGAGATCGACAACAGCCTGCGCCGCCTCGGCACCGACTACGTCGACCTCTACCAGATCCACCGGTTCGATCCGCAGACGCCGATCGAGGAGACCGCCGAGGCGCTGCACGACGTCGTCAAAGCCGGTAAGGCGCGCTACATCGGCGCGAGTTCGATGTGGGCGTGGCAGTTCGCGAAGTACCTCCACGTCCAGGAACGCAACGGCTGGACGCGGTTCGTCTCGATGCAGGACCACTACAACCTTCTCAACCGCGAGGAGGAGCGGGAGATGATCCCGCTGAGCATCGACGCGGGTGTCGGCCTCATCCCGTGGTCGCCGCTGGCGCGTGGACGCCTCACGCGTGACCCCGAGGTCACCACCGCGCGCAGCGAGACCGACGAGTTCGGCAGCCGCCTCTACGACCTCGACGCCGACCGCGCGGTCATCGCCGCCGTGGCACGGATCGCGGAGGAGCGTGGCGTTCCTCGTGCGCAGGTCGCGCTCGCGTGGATGTTGGCGCGTCCGGGGATCACCGCGCCGATCATCGGAGCGAGCAAGCTGTCCCATCTCGAGGACGCGGTGGCCGCCGTCGACCTCGAACTCACCCCGGACGAGATCGCCGCCCTCGAGAAGCCGTACGTACCGCACGCGGTCGCCGGCTTCTAGGCCCGACGGCCCGACGGCCCGCTCACCGCCGCGGCGGTGAGCGCCTGGTCGCCGAGGTCCTGGTACTGGGCGTTCAGATGGCACTCGCGCGGATGCTTCTCACGCCGATTCGGTGGCGAACTCGACCGGATGCCCGTCCAGCGTCCAGAAGTGAAATCCGCCCAGCATTTCCTTGACGCGGAACCCCAACTCGGCGAGGCGCAGGGCCGACTTCGTGGAGCCGTTGCAGTGCGGACCGTCGCAGTAGGTGATGTACATCTGCTCGCGATCGAGGGTGCTGGTGCTCTCCGCGGTGATGGTCCGGGTCGGCAGGTTCAGCGCTCCCGGCACGTGCCCGGCCGCGTACTTCTCCGGCGAGCGGGCGTCCACGACGACGAACCCCGTGACGCCGTTCGACAGGTCGCTCGCGACGTCGGCACAGTCTGTTTCGAAGCGGAACCGTGCACTCAGGCGAGCCACCGCCTCCTCCGGTTCCGCGGCCGGGACTCGGGTGACCAACCCCCGCAGGACCTTCATCGGACGAGCTCGAGCGTGCGTACGGCGGTGGTCCGGCCACCGAGCTCGACGGCGCCGTCGCCCGTGGGGCCGGCGATGAGGACCGAGCCGACGCCCTGGTGGATCTCGACCCGACGGCCGAGCGTGCCGACCAGCGCGACCGCGGCGGCGCCGGTGGCTTCGTCCTCCTGGATGCCCATGTCGAGCGGGAACGAGCGGGAACGCACGGTTCCGGCGGCTTCGTCGATCCAGGCCCAGACGTACTGCTGGCCCTCGGTCGGCAGCGGGTAGTTCTCGACGTCGGCGGCGCTGTCGAGCTGGCGGAAGTCGAACTTCGGCGTCCATTCCGGGCGGGCGGTGACCCACGTCAGTTCCGGCTCGTACCGCACCGGCACCGTTCCGGCGGGCGGGCGCAGGGCGTCGACCGGGGCGTTCTGGCGGGCGAGCAGCCACGCGGTGCCGACGGTCGGGTGACCGGCGAACGGCAGCTCGATGGCAGGGGTGAAGATCGCGATCGCGCCGGTCGCCGCGTCGTCGACGAAGACCGTCTCGCTGTAGCCCAGCTCGGCCGCGATGCGTTGACGGTCGGCGACGGGGACGCTCGTGCCCTCCAGGACGACGCCGAGCGGGTTGCCGGCCTGACCGTCGGGACCAGGGAAGACCAGCAGTTCGTGCACCTCGATGTTCATGGCGCTGAGCATGCCGTGGGTCAGGGTTGCTGGTCGACTGGCTGCTTTGCCGACCATCGCAAGATCTCTGCCAGCCAGGGCAGGCGCCGATTGTCGGAGGTTCGCCATAGACTCGACGCCGTGGCGGGGCGGATCAGGGACAGCGACATCGTGCTGGTGCGGGAACGTTCACCGATCGTTGACGTCGTGGGTGAGCGGGTGACGCTGCGGCCAGCGGGCGGTGGCACGTTCAAGGGGCTGTGCCCGTTCCACGACGAGAAAACCCCCTCTTTCAACATCAACCCGGCCAAAGGCGTCTACTACTGTTACGGCTGTGCTGAGGGCGGCGACGTCCTGAGCTTCGTCATGAAGACCGAGATGTTGACGTTCTCGGAAGCGGTCGAGCGGATGGCCGCGCGCGCGGGCATCCAGCTCACGTACACCGAGGCCGGGCCGGCGCCGGTCCGCAACACCGGTCAGCGGCAGCGGCTGATCGCCGCGCACACCGCGGCCGCCGAGTTCTACGCCGAGCAGCTCGGCACCCGGGACGCGATGCCCGCCCGCGAGTTCTTGGCCGCCCGGGGCTTCGGCCCCGACGCTGCCCGCCAGTTCGACTGCGGGTTCGCGCCCTCCGGCTGGGACGCGCTCACCAAGCACCTGCGCGGTCGCGGTTTCACCAACGAGGAACTGGTCACCGGTGGCATTTCGAAGGCCGCCCGCTCCGGGTCGCTGATCGACCGGTTCCGCGGGCGGCTGATCTGGCCGATCCGCGATCTCGGCGGCGAGGTGATCGGGTTCGGCGCCCGCCGGTTGCTCGAGGGCGACGACGGCCCGAAGTACCTCAACACCCCCGAGTCGCCGATCTACAAGAAGTCGCACGTGCTCTACGGGGTCGCGAACGCGAAGAAGGACATCGCGAAACAGCAGCGCGCGGTCGTGGTCGAGGGCTACACCGACGTGATGGCGTGCCACCTCGCGGGCGTGGTCACCGCGGTGGCCACCTGCGGCACCGCGTTCGGTGCCGACCACATCCAGGTGCTGCGTCGCCTCCTGATGGACCAGGACGAGTTCCGCGGCGAGGTGATCTTCACGTTCGACGGTGACGCGGCCGGGCAGAAGGCCGCGGTGCGTGCGTTCGAGGACGATCAGCGCTTCGTCGCGCAGACGTTCATCGCGGTGTCGCCGCAGAACATGGACCCCTGCGACCTGCGGCTCGCGCACGGCGACTCCGCGGTGCGCGACCTGGTGGCCCGCCGCGAACCGCTCGTCGCGTTCGTGTTGCGGACGCTGCTCGCGAAGTACGACCTCGACACGGTCGAGGGCCGGGTGGCCGCGCTGCGCGCCGCCGCGCCGCTGGTCGCGCGCATCAAGGACCGGGCGATGCGGCCGGAGTACGCGCGCAAGCTCGCCGGTGACCTCGGCATGGATCTGGAGCCCGTGCTCAAGGCCGTGAACGAGGCGGCGAAACAGGGTGGCGCGCCCGGGCGCGGTGGGCAGAATGGACGCGGCGCGGCGTCGTCGAACGGGCGCGGCGCGGGGGCGAACGGGCGCGGTGCGGGGCCCGATGCGCGTGGCGCGGGACCGGACGGGCGTGCGCCACGGCAGGGGAGCGCGCCTGACGAGGAGACCGAGTCGGCGAGCCCGGCAGGTGGGCGGCCCGATCCGGGTGACCGGGCGCTGATGGTCGAGCGCGAGGCGATCAAACTGGCCGTGCAGGAGCCGGTGCTCGCCGGGCCGCTGTTCGACGCGGTCGGCGAGGACGCGTACACGAACCCCGCCTACCGGTCGGTGCGGCGCGCGGTCGCGGTGGTCGGCGGTGCGGTGGCCGGCACGTCCGGCCCGGAGTGGGTGCAGGCGCTTGTCGACGCGTGCGACGACCTGGTCGGCAAGGCGCTGATCGTCGAGCTGGCGGTCGAGCGCCTGTTCAACGACGGCGAGATCGACCCGCGGTACGTCTCCGCGCAGATCAACGAGGTGCAGCGGCTCGCGACAGTGCGGCGGGTCGTCGCGGTCAAGTCCAAGTTGCAGCGAGTGAACCCGGTGGATGCCGTCGACGAGTACATGAAGCTCTTCGGTGAGCTGGTCGCGCTCGAGCAGTACCTGCACGGGCTGCGCGAACAGGCGATCGGAGGCCTCTGAGATGACGTTGCTCGACCGGTTGTTCCGCCGGGACGCCCCGCCGGTGACGCCGCCGCTGGATTCGGCCGACCGGGTCGTGGCGTGGGCCACCACCGCGGAGGCCGTCGCGGTCGCGAGTGTGCACGCGCTCTGGTTGCCGCCGAAGAAGGGCATCACCGATCAGGAGTGGCACCGGCTCGGCTGGCACGAGATCCACAAGGCGGTCTGGCGCGACGGGTCGCTCGTCGTGACGCCGGGCGTCGAGATCGAGCCGGGCGTCGTCGCGGACGGAGCGGTGCGGCGGTTGCGGCTGCCCGATCCGCGAGACCTGCCCGCGCAGGTGCGGGAGCGGGTCGAGCGCAGCGTCGCGTTCACCGAGCACCACGCGCTCGGTAGCGGCGGGGGAGTCCGGGTGCTCGCTCGGCGCGTGCCCGGTCAGGACGGGTTGATCTGGCAACTCCGCTTCGACGACCCGGCCGATCGCAACGTGCCGGCCGCCCGTGCCGAGGCCGAAGGCCTCTTGGCCGACGCCCGAGCCACCCGCGAATAGCCCGGCCGCTCGGGGCTCGACCGCTTGCGGCAACCCTGTGACCGTTCAGCGGGACGAACGGAGCGTCTCGAGAAGCGCGGCGGGCTCTTCGGGGTCGTCGAGCGTCACCGCGAAACGGCGGCCGCTCGTCGTCGTGACGGCCAGCCCTGGGCCGCTGCGCAGCACGATCGCGGTCTTACCGGGCCTCCACCGGTAGCCCCAGCCGCCCCACTCCGCCGGGTCGACCTGGATCGCGCCAACCTCGGCGATCCGCTGGAGCGGGATCCGCCGCAGCGGAATGTGCAGCGCGGCGGAGACCACCCGCAACCCTCGCCAGTCCACTGTCACTCGCAACCGGACGAACAGGGCGATCCCCAGCCCGGCGATCAGCAGGGGAGTCAGACCGAGCGCAGCGGCGCTCCGCATGATCGCGATCTGCACGGTCCCCATCGCGAGCAGCCCGATACCCACCCAGGCGAACAACGGTGCGGTGATCGTGCGGCTCCACGCCCCGGTCTCACCCGGCCGGAGTTCGATGTGTTGTGGTGGCGCCGCCATGCTCGGCGTCTCGCCGGGCGTCGACAGGAAGTAGGGAACGGCCGCGAAGGCCGAACAGGCCACCAGTGCAGTGACCCAGCCGCCCAGTACGGCGCCGTCGGGGGAGCCGGCGCGCAGCGTCAGCCAGGTGGGCACCAGCCACACTCCGGCCGCCATGCCGCCGACGAAGCCCAGCATCGCGAAGGCTCCGCGGACCGTACTGTTCGACGTGACCGCAATGGCCACGATCGCGCCGGCCACCGCGGCGGCGATGGCAAAGCTGGCGGTGCCGGCGAGCGCGGCGGTGGTGGTCATCGTGTCGTCGGGCGGTCCGCCCGCGTTGGTCCAGTGCGACGCCACCCGCTCGGGCAACCGGTCGCGCCACGCGAGCCAGGAGAGTCCGATCGCGATGGCCGGAACCCACATCGACACGGCCGCCAGGACACGTCGCATGTCACGCCCTCCCGATCAGCCGGACGATCTCTTCGTGCGTCATACCGAGCCGCTGCGCCTCGGTGAGGAGCTGATCGGCCAGCTCGCGGACGCGAATCAGGCCGGCGCTCGCCTCCGGGCGCACCCGTGCACCCCGGCCCTGGCGCATCTCGATCACGCCGTCGTCGCGGAGTGCGGCGTACGCGCGCAGCACCGTGTGCATGTTGACCTGCAGTGCCGTGGCCAGGTCGCGCGCGGGCGGGAGGCGCTCGCCCGGTGTGAGCGAGCCGTCCACGACCCCGCGGCGGATCTGCCGAGCGATCTGCTCAGCCAGCGGTGCCGCGGAGGAGTGATCGACTCGGAACAACATGTTCGCAATGATACTAGAACAATGCGTCGGACTAGGGTGGGCGCCGTGCTCATCGACCGCAATCCCTGGCCCGACGGCTTGGACTCGCGGCTGCAGCAGCAGTTGACGTTCATCGCGGAGGTCGACCAGCTCAAGACGGTGCTGCGTGCCTCGCCGCTCGCCGCGGCGGATCGGCGCGAGAACGACGCGGAGCACTCGTGGCACCTCGCGCTGATGGTGCTGTTGCTGGCGGAGTACGCCGACGAGCCGATCGACGTCGGGCACGCGATGCGGCTGGTGATCATCCACGATCTGGTGGAGATCTATGCGGGCGACAGTCCGGTGTTCGATCCTGCGGCCGTCGTTGGTCAGCAGGAACGGGAGGAAGCTGCGGCCGGGAAGCTGTTCACGCTGCTGCCCGACGATCAGGCGACGTACATCCGGGCGCTGTGGGACGAGTTCGAGGCGGGGGAGACGCCCGAGGCGCGGTTCTGCAAGGCGATGGACCGGCTCGAGCCGATGCTTCTCAACTGGCTCGCTCGGGGTGGGACGTGGCAGATGCCGGGGGCTACCGAGCGCACTGTTCGTGCGCGTGAGGCGGGTGTGGTCGCTGGTTCGACGTCACTGGGCGCGGCTACGGGTCGCCTGGTCGAGGAGGGGATCCGGCGAGGCTGGATCCGCCCCGACGCCGCTGTTTCCGGCGGCGCTGTTTCCGGTGGTGGGGCTCCCGGTGGTGGGGCTCCCGGTGGCGAGGCTCCCGGTGGCGAGGTGCCCGGTGGCGAGGTGCCCGGTGGCGAGGTGCCCGGTGGCGGGGTCCTCGGCGGCGAGGGCCTCGGCGGCGAGGCGCGCGCCGGGGGCGGGGCTGGTCCCGCGCGCGGGACCTGACCGGGAGGGGAGGCCGATTGCTAGGCCGGCGGTGACCACGGCGATTCCTGCCCACACGAGCACGCCCGGCACGGGCTGGCCCAGCGCCGCCCCGCAGAGCGCCGCCGACACCGGCGCGATGCCGGTGAGCAGCCCGGCCCGACTGCTCCCCAGATGCGCAACGCACGAGTACCAGAGCACGAACGCCAGCGCGGTCACCGCGACCGCCAGGTACGCGATCGCCGCGAGATCGCTCCGGCCGAGGCCGAAAGCCGCGAACGGCCCCTCGCGCACGACCCCGATCGCCAGGAACGCACACGCCGCGATCCACGTCGTGTGCACCGACACCCCCCACGGCCGGAGCCGCCCGAGCACCGGCACCGCCAGCAGCGTGAACGCCGCCTCGCTCGCGAACACCACCACCGCCCACAGCAGGCCGAGGGCGTCACTACGTCCGAGCCCCTCGACCAGGGCCGCTCCGGCGGTCACCACGAGCGCTGCGGCCAGTGCCCGCGATGTCGGCCGCGAGCCTTCCAGCAGCGGACCGATCGCCGCCATCAGGACCGGCACGCTCGCCACCGCCACCCCTAGCACCGCCGGTTCCGCGTGCCGGGAACCCTGTACGAGCGCGATGTTGAACACGACCAGGCCGGTCACCGCGATCCCACACAGCCAGAGCCACTCCGCGCCCCGCGGCATCACGAGTCGCTGCCGGGCGATGCGTGCGAACGCGATCAGCAGCACGCACGCAATCGCGTACCGCACCCCCTGCACGGTGAAGAGCGGACTTCCGACGAGCAGCGACGACACCGCGACGCTTCCCCCGACGAACACCATCCCAGTGGTTCCGGACGCCGCAGCCAGACGCGAAGTGACCATGAGGCCATGCTCGGTGTCGATCATGGTCTAGT
The DNA here is from genome assembly GCF_043197895.1 of Cryptosporangium sp. NPDC048952. NCBI lineage: Bacteria > Bacillati > Actinomycetota > Actinomycetes > Cryptosporangiales > Cryptosporangiaceae > Cryptosporangium > Cryptosporangium sp. NPDC048952. The sequence goes on from NZ_JBICTY010000001.1 coordinate 1,486,665, forward strand.
TGAAGGACCATTTGCGGCACGAGAAGGTGGACCAATGTCGGCCGGGTCGGATTTTCTGCAGCTCCGTGCGACTGCCGCTCCACCCAAAGGCCTCACTACCTGGCTGGTCGACGCCATCCGCGGCGCCGTCGCCGACGGGCGCCTCGTGCCGGGGGCGCGCTTGCCCGCGACGCGCGACCTCGCCGCGGACCTCGGCATCTCCCGGGGCGTGGTGGTCGAGGTCTACCAACGCCTGGTGGACGAGGGCCTGGCCCAGGCCCGCACCGGCGCAGGCACCGTGATCACCAACCTCCTGGCCCCCTCCACCCCGCCCCCCGCCGGCCACCCGTCGCACGGGGAGCGCGCCCGCCCAGCGCCCACCGCGCGTACGGCGCACCCGCCCGCGGCGGGCACTGCGGTCCCGGACACGGCGGGGGCGGGGGTGGCTTCGAATCCGGCGGGGTTTCGGTTGCCGTTGGGGCCGGCGGAGGGGATCGAGTTCGATCTGTCGCCGGGGAGGCCGGACCTGGCCGCGTTTCCGCGGGCAGCGTGGCTGCGAGCCGAGCGGGCCGTGCTCACCGCGATGACCAGCGCCGACCTCGGCTACGGCGACCCCCGCGGCACACTCGCGCTGCGCCGCGAGCTAGCGGCGTGGCTCGCCCGCACCCGCGGCACCCGCGCCGAACCCGACGACATCCTCGTCGTCGCCGGCGTAGCCCAAGCCTTGGCCCTGACCGCCATCACCCTCACCGGCTCACCAGCCGCCCCGGCTGACGAGGGCACCTCCGCCGCGACCGGCTCGACCGCCGCGCCCGGCTCGACCGCCGCCACCGCCGCGACCGGCACGACCGGTGGGGGCGGTGCGGGTGCCGCCGGTGCGGGTGGTGCGGGTGGTGCGGGTGGTGCCGGTGGTGCGGGCGGTGCCGGTGGTGCGAGCGGTGCCGGCGGTGCCGGCGGTGCCGGCGGTGCCGATGGCGGGTGGGAGGCGCGGGACGTCGCTATGGAGGACCCCGGGTCACGGGGGGCGCGGGATCAGCTCGTGAGTTGGGGGCTGCGACCGCACCCCGTTGCGGTCGACGAGCACGGGCTGCGCGTCCACGACCTGGTCGCTACCGGCCTGCGCACGGTGCTGCTGACACCGGCTCATCAATTCCCGACCGGCGTCGTGCTCAGCCCGACCCGCCGCCGCGAGCTGCTCGCCTGGGGCGGCCTCATCCTCGAGGACGACTACGACGCCGAGCACCGCTACGACCGTGCGCCGGTCGCCGCGCTCCAGGCCTCGGCCCCGGACCGCGTCGTCTACATGGGCAGTACTTCCAAGACCCTCGCCCCCGGCATGCGACTCGGCTGGATGATCCCGCCCCGCGCGATGCGCGACGACCTCATCGCCATCAAACACTCCACCGACCTGGGCAACCCGGCCCTCTCGCAGCTCGTCCTCGCCCACCTCTTGCAGACCGGCGAGTACGAACGCCACCTCCGCAAGGTTCGCCAACGCCAGCGCCGCCGCCGCGACGCCCTCCTCGCCGCGCTCAAGACCCACCTCCCCGACGCCCGCGTCGAAGGCGTCGCGGCCGGCCTGCACCTCCTGATCACGCTTCCCAGCGAAATCCCCGACACCGAACTCGCCGATCATGCCGCCGACGTCGGCGTCCGCGTGCACCCCCTCTCCTGGCACCGCACCGCCCCTGGCCAGCCCGGACTCGTGATCGGTTATGCCGCACATCCCCCTAATCGTCTCGAAGAGGCCGCCCGCCGGATGGGCGCGCGGCTCAGCTCGGTGGTGCGAACGGGCATCACAAGGTAGGAAAACGCCATGGCTCTCGTCGCTGGCGTCGACTGTTCGACGCAATCCACCAAGGTCCTCATTTGCGACTCCGAGACCGGTGAGGTGGTCCGGCAAGGGCGGGCGCCCCACCCTGACGCCACCGAGGTCGACCCCGCCATCTGGTGGGACGCGCTCCGGACGGCGTCCGACGGCTTGCTCGACGGCGTCGAAGCGATGGCTGTCGGCGGTCAACAGCACGGCATGGTGACGCTCGACGCCGACGGCAACGTCGTCCGCCCGGCGTTGCTCTGGAACGACACCCGGTCCGCGGGCGCGGCCACCGACCTGCTCGACGAACTGGGCGGAGCCCAGGCCTGGACCGACGCTGTCGGTCTGGTGCCGGTTGCCAGTTTCACGGTGACCAAGCTCCGCTGGCTCGCCGCGAACGAGCCCGACGAGGCGAAGCGCGTCGAACGGGTCCTCCTGCCGCACGATTGGCTCACCTGGAAGCTCTCCGGCCAGAGCATTGCCCCCACGACCGATCGCGGCGACGCGTCCGGAACCGGCTACTGGTCGGCCGCGACCGGCGAGTACCGCATGGACCTGCTCCGCCGCGCGTTCGGCCGTGACCTCGACGTTCCCCGCGTCGCCGGCCCCGCGGAGATCGTCGGCCGCACCCCGGAGGGCATCGCGCTCGCCGCCGGCACCGGCGACAACATGGCCGCCGCGCTCGGGCTCGGCGCCGGCCCGGGTGACGTCGTCGTCTCGCTCGGCACCAGCGGCACGGTGTTCGCGGTGGCCGAGACTTCGACCAACGACCCGAGCGGCTACGTCGCCGACTTCGCCGACGCCACCGGCCGGTTCCTCCCCCTGGTGTGCACGCTCAACGCCGCGCGAGTGCTGAGCGCGGCTGCCGACTTGCTGGGCGTCGATCTGGACCGTTTGTCGCAGTTGGCTTTGAGCAGCACCCCCGGTGCGGCCGGGCTCACGCTACTGCCTTATTTGGACGGTGAACGCACGCCGGATCTGCCCGACGAGACGGGGCGGCTCACGGGTCTGACCCGCGCCAACGCACGCCCGGAGAACCTGGCCCGGGCCGCGGTCGAGGGGATGCTGCTAGGGCTGGCCGACGGGCTGGACGCCGTCCGTCAGCACGGTGTGCCGGTTCGGCGGGCGCTGCTCATCGGGGGCGCCGCGATGTCGCCGGCGGTGCGGGCGGTGGCATCGGGGATTCTGGGCGTGCCGGTCGACGTGCCGGCGCCGGGGGAGTACGTGGCGCTGGGTGCGGCGCGGCAGGCGGCGTGGGCGCTGTCGGGGGCGGCCGAGGCGCCGCAGTGGACGGTTGCTGCCGAACACGCACCGGACGCCACGGACGACTACTCCGGGGCCCGTGACCGCTACGCCCAGTTTCGTACCGGCGTGCAAGAACTTTCGTCTCGCTCGAACAAAAGTTAGGCGTCTGTAATCCAAAAGAGTCTGGACATTCACAGGAAGCGAGTTCTACGGTCTCCCCACGCCTTGTGACGTAGGCAACTTGGGAAGGCTGTGCAATGACGCCTCGGCCCAGACCGGACAACACCGCGCAATCCCAGATACTCCTGACTCTCCGCGACGAGGGGCCCGCCTCCCGGGCCGAGCTCGGCGACCGGCTCGAACTCCCACGAGCGCGGCTGGCCGCCGAGCTGACCCGTCTCAACGAACTCGGCCTCGCCCGCGACGGCGGCCCGGCCGCGTCTCGGGGCGGCCGACGCTCCACGATGGTCGAGCTCGACCCCGAACTGCGGTTCGTGGGCGTCGACCTCGGCGTGACGTCGATGACGGTCGAGGTCACCGACGCGTCGCTGGAGCCGGTCGCGTCGATCGAGGAGTCGATCGACATCCGGCGCGGCCCGGAGTCGGTGCTGGATCAGGTCGACGACCTGGTCGAGAAGTTGCGCGCCGACGGCCATCTGCCCCGGCTGGCGGGGATCGGGCTCGGCGTGCCCGGTCCGGTGAGCTTCCGGGACGGTGTTCCGGTGTCGCCGCCGATCATGCCCGGCTGGGACCGCTACCCGGTCCGCGAGGAGCTCGCGGGGCGGCACGGGTGCCCGGTCGTCGTCGACAACGACGTCAACATCATGGTGGTCGGTGAGCGCCGTGGCGGGGTGGCTCGGTCGATCGAGGACTTACTGTTCGTGAAGGTCGGCACCGGGATCGGGTGCGGGATCGTGGTCGGCGGCCAGGTGTATCGGGGTGTCGACGGGTGCGCCGGGGACATCGGGCACATTCAGGTCGACCCGCACGGCCCGGTCTGTGCGTGTGGCAACGCCGGCTGCCTCGAGGCGATGTTCGGCGGGGCGGCGTTGGCGCGGGATGCGCTGGCGGCGGCCCGTAGCGACACGTCGCCGGCGTTGGCGGAGCGGTTGCGGGTTCACGGCACGGTCACCGCCGCCGACGTCGGTTCCGGTGCGAGTGAAGGTGACCCGGTGTGCATCGGATTGATCCGGGACGGTGGGCGGCGGCTCGGTGGGGTGCTGGCGTCGCTGGTGAGCTTCTTCAACCCGTCGATGATCGTCATCGGTGGTGGACTGGCCGGGCTCGGGCATCTGTTGCTGGCCGAGGTTCGGTCGGTGATCTACCGGCGGTCGTTGCCGTTGGCGACGCGGAATCTGCCGGTGGTGTTGTCGGAGCTCGGGGCGCGCGCCGGGGTTGCCGGTGCGGCGACGCTGGCCAGCGAGATGGCGTACGGACCGGTGACGCGATGACTCTCCCTGGTCCCGGCTCGGCCGGCGGCGACGACGTGCGCGATGCGCAGGACGCGGCGCGGGCGGATGGCGCGGGACGGCCGGGCGGCGCGGACGGCCAGCCTTTACTGCGGTTGTCGGGGATCGTGAAGACGTTCCCCGGGGTTCGGGCGCTCGACGGGGTGGATCTGACTGTTGCGCCCGGTGAGGTGCACTGCTTGCTCGGGCAGAACGGGGCGGGGAAGTCCACGCTGATCAAGGTGTTGTCGGGCGCGCACCAGCCGGACGAGGGCACGATCACGTGGCGGGGCTCCGAGGTGCGGTTCGTACGGCCGACCGCGGCGTTGAACGCCGGGCTCGCCACGATCTACCAGGAGCTCGACCTCGTCGACGACCTCACCGTCGCCGAGAACGTGTTCCTCGGCCACGAGCCGCGCCGGTTCGGGTTCAGCTCGCGCGGGGCAGCGCGACGACGCACCCGGGAGCTGCTGGGCCGGCTCGGTCACGCCGAGATTCCGGCCGGTCGCGAGGTCGGTCGGCTGCCCGCCGCGGGCAAGCAGATCGTCAGCATGGCGCGGGCGCTGTCGCACTCCGCGGAGCTGATCATCATGGACGAGCCGTCCGCGGTGCTCGCGCACGACGAGGTGGAGAACCTGTTCCGGGTGATCCGGGATCTCACCTCTGCTGGCGTCGCGGTCATCTACATCTCGCACCGGCTCGCCGAGATCCGCGAGATCGGCGACCGGGTCACGATCCTCAAGGACGGCCGCACGGTAGCGGTCGACCTGCCCGCGAAGACGACCCCGACCAACGAGGTCGTCCGCCTCATGACCGGCCGCAACGTCGAGTATGTGTTCCCGAAGCGCAAGGTGCCCCCGCCAGCGGCCGCCGCCAGCAGCGCGGCCGATCGGGACGCGGATGGCGGCGCGGTTGCTGGGGCTCCGTTGTTGCGGGTTCGGGATTTGGGGCGAGCCAAAGAGTTCGACGGGGTCTCGTTCGAGGTCGCGGCCGGCGAGATCGTCGGGCTGGCCGGGCTCGTCGGAGCGGGCCGGTCGGAGATCCTCGAGACCGTGTACGGGGCGCGGAAAGCCACCACCGGCACGGTCGAGGTCGACGGCAAAGCGATCCGCCGCGGCAGCGTGAAAGCTGCGGTCGCCGCCGGGATGGGACTCGCCCCCGAGGAGCGCAAAAGCCAGGCGCTGCTCCTCGGCGAACCCGTCTACCGGAACGTCTCGCTCGCGTCCCTGCGGCGCTTCGCCCGCTTCGGCTTCGTGCGACGCGGCGCCGAACGGGCCGAGGTCAGCGAGATCACCCGCTCGCTGGACCTGCGCCCCGCCGACCCCCGCCGCACGATGCGAACCCTCTCCGGCGGCAACCAGCAGAAGGCCGTCGTCTCCCGGTGGCTCCTGGGCAAAACCCGGCTGCTGCTGCTCGACGAACCGACCCGGGGCGTCGACATCGGCGCCCGCGCCGAGCTCTACGCGCTCATCCGTTCGCTCGCCGACCAGGGCGTCGGCGTGCTGATGGTCTCCAGCGAAGTCCCCGAAGTGCTCGGCCTCGCCGACCGCGTCCTGGTCGTCCGCGAGGGACGCGTCGTCCACGAAGCACCGGCCTCCGACCTCACCGAAGCCCAGGTCCTGGACCTGGTCATGGCGGGCGAACGCGTCACCACCTCCCGCTGACCCGACTTGCGCAGTGCGCACCCCCTCCCGCCACCGCATTGGAGCGAGGCGCTCATGACCGACCCCACCACCAGACCCCCCACCGACCCCACCGCTCCCTCCGACCCGTCCCCGGACAGGGGGCCTGGCCCAGTCGCGCCGACCGCCGACGAAGCCGCCGCGTCGCGGCGCGGCTCGGGTGGCGGGCCTGGCCCGTCGTCCGGCGGCTCCGGAGCTCGTTCCGCCGACGGCGGGGCGGCGGCCGGCATGGGGCCCGTGCCGGTGGCTACCGTGCCGCCGGCTGATGAGCAGGCTCGGGTCGAGGCTGCGGCTGCGGCTGCGAAGCCCGCGGCGGAGGCCAGCCCGTTCCGTGCCTGGCTGGCGGCGCTCTCCGAGGGCGGCTCGACCCGCAGCATCGGACTGGTCGTCGTCCTGATCATCCTGTGCATCGTCGGCTTCGCCACCGCCGACACCTTCGCCACCACCGGCAACATCCGCACGATCCTCACCAACGCCTCGGTGATCGGCGTGGTCACGGTCGGCATGACCTTCGTGATCATCGGCGGCGGCATCGACCTGTCGGTCGGGTCGCTCGTCGGGCTCGCATCGGTGTGGTGCACGACAGTGGCCACCCAGGCGTACGGGCCGTTCGTGATGGTGCTCTGCGCCCTGCTCGTCGGGGTGATCGTCGGCCTGATCAACGGCGCGCTGATCGCCTACGGACGGCTCGTGCCGTTCATCGTCACGCTCGGCATGCTGATCGGTGCCCGCGGACTCGCCCAGCAGATCGCCGGCCTGCAGACCCAGGTCGTCAAGAGCGAGACGTTCAACGGGATCGCCGACGGGGCGTTCCTCGGGGTTCCGTACCTGGTCTGGTTGCTGCTCGGCACGTTCGCGATCGGCTGGGTCGTCCTGAACCTGACGACGTTCGGCCGCCGCACGGTCGCGGTCGGCGGCAACCCGGAGGCGGCGCGGTTGGCGGGTATCGACATCCGCCTGCACACCGCGTTGCTCTACGGGGTGTCCGGGCTCTGCTGCGGACTCGCCGCGGTGATGCTCACCGCGCAGACCGCTTCGGGTTCGTCCACCAACGGCCAGAACTACGAGTTGGACGCCATTGCCGCAGTGATCATCGGCGGAACGTTGCTGACCGGTGGTCGGGGCACGCTCGTCGGGACGTTCCTGGGCGTGCTGGTGTTCACGCTGATCACGAACCTGTTCATTCTGAACAACCTGTCGACGCCGGTGCAGAACTTGGCGAAGGGCCTGATCATTCTCGGCGCCGTGCTCCTGCAGCGCCGCCGCTCCGAGTCCGCGACCTAGCCCCGAAAAGGGCGGTCACTCAACCCACCCCGCCGGCCCGCAAGACCCGCTCGGCCGGTCACTTCTAACCCCCCCGTCAGACCGGCCGAACGAGCTCGGACGGTCGCTCCATCTACTTCCGTCGGGCCGACGAGCCCGCTCGGACGGTCAGTCCACTTCCGTTGGCCGGCGAGCGCGCTCGGCGGTTCGATACGCAACCCCGTCCACGCGAGCGAGCCCCGCTCGACGCTGGCTCAACGACAGATCCCACTACCCGCCGTAGTTCACCCATCCCACGGCGGTAACCGGGCACGCGTAATTCTCAAAGGAGAGAACCATGAGTGACGTCATCAGTGGCCCGCGAAGCGGGCTTGGACGCCGGGGCTTCCTGTTCGGGGGAGCCGCCGTCGGCGCGACCCTGCTGGCTGCGGGGTGCACCTCGAACGACTCGGGCGACGACACGCCGGAGACCAACACCAAGGCTGTGGGCGGCGACAACGCCGCAAAGGGCACGCAGGTGACGATCGGGTTCTCCGCGCCGCAGGCCGACCACGGCTGGATCGGTGCGATCGCGAAGAACGCGGAAGCACAGGCCAAGACGTTCGAGGACGTCACGTTCGAGCCGGTCGAGCCGACAAACGACGTCGCGGCGCAGATCGCGGCGATCGAGACGCTGATCACGAAGAAGGTCGGCGTACTCGTGGTGCTGCCGAACGACGGCAAGCAGCTCACGGCGGTCGCGACCAAGGCGATGGCGGCGGGCATTCCGGTTGTGAACCTCGACCGGGTCTTCGACTCCCCGCTGGCCTACCGGACCTGGATCGGTGGGGACAACTACGGCATGGGTGTCTCCGCGGGTAACTACATCGCGTCGCAGCTCAAGGGGAAGTCGAACCCGGTCATCGCCGAGATCGCCGGCATCGACTCGCTGCCGCTCACCCAGGACCGTTCACGGGGATTCAAGGACGCGCTGGCCCGTGCCGGTTTCAAGGTGACCAACCGGGTGGCGGCGGAATTCACGGTGGCCTCCGGGCAGCAGGTCACCTCGAACCTGCTGCAGGCCGCGCCGAAGATCGACGCGCTCTGGAACCACGACGACGACCAGGGCCTCGGCGTGCTGGCGGCCATTCGGCAGGCCAAGCGCAGCGAGTTCCTGATGGTCGGCGGCGCCGGTTCGCTGGACGCGATGGAGCTGATCAAGGCCGACAATTCGGTGTTGAAGGCGACCGTCACCTACAGCCCGAGCATGGCCTCCTCGGCCATTTCGATCGCGCGGCTGATCGGCCAGAAGAAGGGCTTCTCCGACCTGGTCGAGAACGACGTCCCGGCGAGCATCACGCTCTCCTCGGCGACCGTGACCAAGGAGAACGTCGACCAGTACCTGAAGACGGGGTTCCGTTCGTGAAGCCAGAACTAGGGATCGGTCTGGTGGGGTACGCGTTCATGGGCGCCGTGCACTCACAGGCATGGCGCACAGTGGGTCACGTCTTCGATCTGCCGGTCGGAGTGCGGCTGGCGGCCATCGGCGGGCGGGATCCGGTTGCCGTGAAAGCGGCCGCGGAACAGCACGGGTGGGCGGCGTCGGAAACGGATTGGCGTGCGTTGATCGCGCGTGACGACGTGCAGATCGTGGACATTTGCACGCCGGGGGATACGCACGCTGCTATTGCTATCGAGGCGCTTTCCGCGGGGAAGCACGTGATCTGCGAGAAGCCGCTGGCTAATTCGGTGGCCGAAGCTGCTGACATGGCTGCCGCGGCGGCTGACGCTGCTGCTCGGGGTGTGCGCTCGATGGTGGCGTTCAACTATCGGCGGGTGCCGGCGTTGGCGTATGCGCGGTCGCTGGTGGCTTCCGGGCGGCTCGGGACACTGCACCACGTGCGGGCGGCGTATCAGCAGGACTGGCTCGTGGACCCGTTGGCGCCGCTGACGTGGCGGATGCAGAAGGAGCGGGCCGGGTCCGGGGCGCTGGGTGACATCGCGGCGCACATCGTGGACGCGGCCCAGTACGTCGTGGGCGATGTGTTGTCGGGGGTATCCGGCATGCTGGAGACGTTCGTGTCGTCGCGGCCGCTGTCGGGTGGGTCGGGGCTGTCGGCGGCGTCCGGGGGTGCCGGCGTCGGGGACGTGACAGTGGACGATGCTGCGGTGTTCTTCGGACGGTTCGCCGAGGGAGGCATTGCGACGTTCGAGGCGACGCGGTTCGCGACCGGGCGGAAGAATGCGATGCAGTTGGAGATCTACGGGTCTTCCGGCGGTATTCGGTTCGACTTCGAGCGGATGAACGAACTGCAGTTCTTCTCCTCGTCCGACCCGGCCGAGGAGGGCGGCTATCGGCGGGTGCTGGTGACCGAGCCGACACATCCATATCTGGGGGCGTGGTGGCCGCCGGGGCATCCGCTGGGGTACGAGCACACGTTCACGCACGAGTTCCGTGATTTCGTGGTGGCGATCGGTTCCTCGGAGGACCCCTCGCCGTCGTTCGCTGATGGGTTGCAGGTGCAGAAGGTGCTGGCTGCTGTTTCGGCTAGCTCCGATGCCGGTTCTGGATGGGTGGAGGTCTAGTCGTGCCGAGGCCAGTGACGTTGTTTACCGGGCAGTGGGCCGACCTGCCGTTCGAAGAGGTGTGCAAACTCGCGTCGGGGTGGGGGTACGACGGGCTCGAGATCGCATGTTGGGGCGATCACTTCGACGTGTCGTTGGCGGTTTCGGATCCTTCTTACGTCGCTTCGCGTCGGGAGATTTTGAAGCGCTATGGCCTCGAGGTCTGGGCGATTTCCAATCACCTGACCGGGCAGGCGGTGTGCGACAACCCGATCGACGAGCGTCATCAGGGGATTTTGTCGCCTGCAGTGTGGGGGGACGGTGACGCCGAAGGCGTGCGTGTTCGCGCGGCTGACGCTTTGAAGGACACTGCGCGGGCGGCTCGACTGTTGGGTGTGGACACCGTGGTGGGGTTCACGGGGTCGTCGATCTGGCATTTGGTGGCGATGTTCCCGCCGGTGCCTGTGGGGATGATTGAGCGCGGTTACGCGGATTTCGCGGCACGGTGGAACCCGATCCTGGACGTCTTCGACTCCGAGGGCGTGCGGTTCGCGCACGAGGTGCATCCGTCGGAGATCGCGTACGACTACTGGTCGACGGTGGCTGCTCTCGAGGCGGTGGATCACCGAAACGCGTTCGGGCTGAACTTCGATCCGTCGCACTTCGTGTGGCAGGACCTGGACCCGGTCGGGTTCCTCTGGGACTTCCGCGACCGGATTTATCACGTGGACTGCAAGGAGTCGGTGAAGCAGTTCAACGGGCGGAACGGGCGGCTCGGGTCGCACCTGCCGTGGGGGGATCCGCGTCGGGGCTGGGACTTCGTGTCGACGGGCCACGGGGACGTGCCGTGGGAGCCGGTGTTCCGGATGCTGAACTCCATTTCTTATGCGGGGCCGATCTCGATCGAGTGGGAGGACGCGGGGATGGATCGGCTGGTGGGGGCGCCGGACGCGTTGGCGTTCGTACGGAAGCTGACGCAGATCGAGCCGCCGACGGCGTCGTTCGATGCGGCGTTCAGTTCGGGGTCTTAGGGCTCTGTCGGGGCGGGGCTGACCCGCGCGGGCGTGGCCCGACTGCGTCGGACGGGGTTGGCGGCGCAAGGGCTTCGCGCTGGGGGCCTCGCGTTGGGGCCTTCGCGCGGGGGCCTTCGCGCGGGGGCCTCGCGCGGGGGCCTCGCTGGGCCGGGCCGGCGTTCGCCCGCCAAGGGACCACCGCACGGGGGCGCGTGGCGTCGCACGGGGGCGGAGCGGGCGCGGCGGCACCGCACGGCGGTGGCCGACGGGTTTTCGGGGTTTGACAGCGAGTTTTCGGGCTCTCAGGGGAAGCGATAGGGCCGGAGAATCGTCGGATGACCCCGGAAACTCGTCGGACAAGACGAGGGCCCAGCCTTATCGGCTGGGCCCTCGCTCTGTGGCGCGCAACCGCCGGTGTGTGCGTCGGCGGCCCGCGGTCCGGGTCGATCGGTTCGCGCTCGACCCGGCGTTCAGCAGTCGGAGCAGGTGTCCGTCAGGCGCGGATTGTCCGCGACGGCATGTCGCAGGCCTGCGACCGCGCGACGCGTACCGCTGGCCCGCGGCGCCGCGGGCACGCAGTCGACTACATCGAGCCGTTCGAGCCCGCGGGGCGCGGCGTGTGTGACGAGGGGGCGCCGGTGGCCGGGCCGGCGGTGACCGTCGGGGCCGGGCTCGGGCTCGACGACGAGCCGAGCAGGTTGTTCACCTTGGCCCCGATGGCCGTGCCGGCCAGCTTGTCGTTCGCCACGTCCTTCGCCGAGCTCACCAGGCTCCCGGCCTGGGCCTGGAGGACACCGGTCGCCTCCTGGACGGTCGGGTTCTCCTTGACCTTGGCGGCGGTACGACGAATCTGCTCGTACCGCTCGCGTCCGGCCTTGGTGCCCAGCACGTAGCCGATGCCAACGCCGGTGATGAAGAGCAGCTTGTTACGCATGTCGACTCCTGAAGTCGGCTTCCGGGGTGGTTGCCAGTCGTTACGAAGTGATGCCCGACGAGGGTCTATCCCACACCCGTAGTACCAAACCGACGCTTCTTTCTGGGTCACGCCGTGGCCACGGTCGGGTGGGTGACCGCTGGTGCAGAGCATCCCCTGGCATGTTGTAGGCTTGCCAGGCACGTCGCCGAGAGGTGGCGGGCGCCGGAGCATTCCCCCGTAGCTCAATTGGCAGAGCATTCGACTGTTAATCGAAGGGTTACTGGTTCGAGTCCAGTCGGGGGAGCATATTCCGAGCTCAGAGCACCTCTAAGTGCCGAGAGCGGCCACAGGCCTCCCTTTACGACCACTATTCGGGGCGTAGCGTGAGGGGCCTTCGTCGTCTCACGGCTCGGCGATCGCGCCTGCTAAGCGTTGCACACTTTGAACCCCTGTAAGGGCACAAACCGTGCAGCGCTTCTCAGCTCTCCTGCTACCCCGGCCACATCGACGCCGTCGCCGCAGCAGGCTCGATCGCACCCGGAGAACATCGCGCGGTGCCGGTGGACAAGGTCGCGAAAGCGATGCCGGTGCTTGCCGTGGTGGCCGGAGCGGGCACCAATGCGTATGTGCTCGGCGACGTCGCGCAGCGGGCGCGTCGCTATGCCCAGACCCTCTGTCTGGCCCAGAAGTACGACCTGCCGCTCCCGGCGAACCTGCGCCAGGACGACGTCGATTGATCAGGGAGGCTCCGGGCGCAGCGTGAACCCCTCCGGCCACCAGGTCGTGTCGTCCCACCAGGCACCGGCCAGGTCGACGCCGGTGAGAGTCGTCCGGGTGAAGTCGGCACCGCGCAGATCGGCTCCGCGCAGGTTAGCTCCGCTCAGATTCGCGTCAGTGAACCGGGCATGCCAGAACGAACCTTTCGCGAAGTTGCCGTTGCGCAGGTCGGTGCCGCTCAGATCGACGGTGATCCAGTCGACCGGTTGATCGTCGGCGGAGATCCGCCGGCCGACGACCGACAGCGCGGCCTGGGCATCTTGTTGGCGTACCCGCAGCGGCAGATCGGCTGCGATCGGCGCTGCATCGTCGGCCGGTGGCCAGGGCGCCTCCGAACGGAGGTACGACCCGAGCACGTTGACGATGGTGACCCGATCGGGTGGCGACTCCCCGGCGATGCGGTCGAGGGCGAGAATGCCGCCGACGCGTAGGGTCCGGTCGGTGCTCGCAAGCAGCTCGATCGCTTTGGTGTAGCGATCGGTGACCTGGCCTTGGCGTTGGACGACGAGCTGGGCAGTCGTGGCCGCCGCTGATTGGCGCAATTGTGACCAGGCCAGCACCGCGCCGGACAGAACAGCGACCGCTCCGAACGCCTGCAAGAGCTGACCGCGGGTCTGGCTGAGGGCTTGAGCGCGATCGGTTGGCGGGAGTTTCGCGGCTGCGGCGGCGCCCAGGTCGTGTCGGAGCAACCATTCTGGCAACAGAACGAATAGCGCCGCGCCCACGAGCACCGCGACTGCCGCGACGAGCCATCGCCAGCGTGCCGCCACGATCGCCTCCGTCCTCCGTGGACCCACCGGCCAACTTAGCCACCGAGCGAGTGTTGTGAACCGAACATCCTCCGCGTCATGGCGCCGATCGAGCGGGCGCCGGTTTCGCGGGATTCTGGTTCCAGGACGGGGAGATACCCCGCGAAGGAAACTTGGAGGCTGGGCGATATGAGCGGCTGCTACGACTACTCGTACGACAACTGCAACGACTACTCGTACGACGAGTGCAAGCCGCGTCGCCGCCGGCACCACAAGAAGCGCTACAACGACTGCTGGGATTCCTACAGCTGCAGCTGATCGCGTCAACACCAACGGGCCGGGAAGCACCTGCTTCCCGGCCCGTTGGCGTCAGCTTGCCCAGTGGCGAGGTCAACGTTTCCGCGTTCCGCACGGAGTTCCGCGACGCTGCCCGTGAGGCGACTGAACCTGCTCGGCGCGCGAAACCGAGGAGCGTGACTAGAAGCGGCCCCTGCGTTGCCAGCGCTATGCCGGAGGCGCCGTCACGGTTGCCGATATCCGGGATATCTCCGTAGAATGTCTGGGATGTCGAATCGCCGAGAGGAGTGATCCGCGATGGGGATGACCAAAACGCCGGTGGAGATCGACGACGAGGCGCTGGCCGCGGCAGCACAGGTGCTAGGAACCAAGACAAAGAAGGACACCGTGAACGGCGCATTGCGCGAGGTGTCTGCCCGGTTGCTGCGTTTGCAGGCGCTGGAGCAACTGGGCGCGATGGCCGATCAGGGCGACTTCGATGATCTGCTGGACGGTCAGGGTGGCGGGCGCCGGTGAGTGTTGCTCGTTTCTTGATCGATACCTCGGGCTTGGCCCGGATCCTGCAGAAGGAGCATCGGGCGGCGTGGGCGGACTTCTTGTCGGCAGGGGTTGTCGCGGTCTGTCCGGTCGTGGAGCTGGAGTTCCTGTACTCGGCGCGGTCGCTGGCCGACCGGTTGGATAAGCAGCGCCTACTAGCGCAGGTGTTCGCGTGGGTCCCGATGGCTGATCGCGCATACGCGCGGGCAGCGGAGATTCAGGAGGCGTTGACTCGTCGGGGCGAGCATCGGTCGGCCGGTGCGGTCGATCTGCTGATCGCGGCGACCGCGGAGCGGCATCAGTTGATCGTGCTCAGCGAGGATCGAGACTTCCAGACGGTGGCTGCGGTGACCGGGCAGCCGGTGCGTCGTATCACCGTGCCGTGAGCTGCGCGGGGCCGGCCCGGAGACTGCTGCGGAACAGCCGGATCTCGATACAAGCGGCGTTGACAACTTGCTCAATATGGCGAGATCGGCTGTCCGCCGAACCTGGTCGGCAGGTCGCCCGAGGGGCGCCGTAAAGCACCAACTGCTCTCTGCACTTTCGGCGCCCGGACCAACCGGACCATCGGCGGAGCCGCGCCGTCGATCTACCTGCAGACCATCCAGGCCCGCGCCCAGATCGATCGGTCGAGGCTCGGCGAGCTCCTGCAAACCCATCTCGTCCCGGCGGATCTGCATGAAAAGGACGACTTCAAAAGCTACTTCGCGACGCGACGCGAGGCGCTGTACCGACTGGTGGAGACCGCGATCGGCAAGGCCGTGCAACGCGATGTCGGCGAGGGCGAGGCGGGGGAGGACTCGGCTCACTTCGAGCAGGACGACTTGCGCAACGAGCTGATCGACGAGACCGAGTAGGCGCCCCTCAGCTGCTCCCGTCGCTAGCCCCCGGTTCGGATGATTCCGGGGGCTTCGTCGTCTGCAAGGCACGGTCCTGCGCCGGTCGCACGGCATGAAGCTCACGGATCCGAAGTCGGCCCGCCCCGCTGAGCGAGCAAGCCGCCTTCGCTGCGCCCCAGCCGCGCTTTTGGCACTATCAGAAGCGTGGGACGAGTGCCGTGACCAGCGGCGATCTTCAAGCTAACATTCCAACGAGTAGTCGATCGCGCAGTATCTCGACGCGCACGTGGAGTGACTGGCTTCCGTTGATCGATAGGGACGCGCGTGCTTGGACGACGCGTGAGCCCGGTGTCTATCGCGTGCGGGCCGTCGGAGAGACCGGCTGGGCGTACGTCGGGCAGACGTTGAACCTCCGGCAACGGCTTGGCCAGTTGTGCGCGCTCTACCGAGACGAGATCCCGTTCAACGACCCGCACACCGCCGCGCCATGCCTCTGGGTCATGCGAACCACCGGCGACGCCGAATTCGAGTTCTCGGTGACGGAAGTCGCTGGCGAGGTTGTGGATCGCAAGACCGCTGAGTGCGTGGTCGTGTCCGAGCATCGAGCGGAGTTCGGCCGCTCGCCGACAGCCAACTTCGGACGAATGCCTGACGGGTGGGTCAAGTCGTCCGGCAACAACCGCCGATTGGCCGACACAGGCAAGCTGATCCGCGGCCATCAGAGCGCGCTCGCAACGCGCTCGGCCGATTTCCCGTCGATCCTCGACACGACCGGCGACCCGACCGCGTCCGACTGGGCTGGGCTTCACTGGAGTCCGTGGAGTTCCACGATCGTCGCCGATCAGGTCGACGGGGTGTATCGGATCCGTCGCGCCGGTGAGAAGCGGCTCGTATACATCGGCCAAGGGCGAGTGCGGAGCCGGTTGACGTCTCACGTCGCGAAGAGTCGGGTGGCAGAGCACCGGCAGAGGGCGGCGTTTACCGGCGAACTCGAGTGGTCGTGGTGGAAGATGCCGGGTTCCGTTCTGGCTCGGCAGCTGGAAGCGGAGTGCGACCTGATTGCCAGCCATGCCCTTGCTGGCGGGTCAGCCCCGGAAGCCCAGTTCCTCGGGTAAAGCGCAGGTGGGACATTTGTTTGGGCGCCGACCGAGCGGATACGACGCGGTGATGTCCACGCTGAAAGCCATCGCGCTCTGTTGCTCCCTCAAGAAGTCTCCGGCATCGTCGAGCTCCGAGCTCATCGCGCGCGAGATCCTCACCGCGCTGGCCGACCACGACGTCGAGGGCGACGTCATCCGGGTCGTCGACCACGACGTGCGGTTCGGGGTGTCCACCGACGAGGGCGACGGGGACGAATGGCCCGGCATCCGCGAGAAGATCCTCGCCGCCGACATCCTCGTCCTGGCCACCCCGATCTGGATGGGTCAGCCCTCCAGCGTCAGCAAGGTGGTGCTCGAGCGGTTGGACGCCGAGCTGTCCGAGACCGATGACGAAGGCCGGTTGTCGACCTACGGCAAGGTCGCGGTGCTCGGCGTCGTCGGCAACGAGGACGGCGCGCATCACGTCACGGCGGAGGTGTTCCAGGCGTTGAACGACGTCGGGTTCACGATCCCCGCCAACGGCGCCACCTACTGGGTGGGTGAGGCGATGCAGACGGTCGACTACGACGAGGCCGGCCCGAAGCCGGACACGACCGGCGCCGCCACCAAGACGCTCGCCGCGAACGCGGCCCATCTCGCCCGGCTCCTTCAGGCGAGCCAGTACCCACCTGCCTGAGCCCGACCGGCCTACGTTCAGGAGCATTCGTCCGACGACAACCGGCGAGTGAGTGGGCGATGCCAGCGTCGGACGAGGAACAACCCAGACGCGTCGGCGCGCACCGCACGGCAGCGCGCGGAGGGTGCCTTCGCTGCCGAACTTCCCGCGCCCGCCGAGGGCGTAGCGAAGCTGATCGCCGATCCACCACCAGATCGACAACCAGCTCAGCTCGACGTAGCGGCCCGTCAGGTATCGCCGGGGTGCGCCCCGCCGCCGCGAATCCACGCAACCCAACTGCGCCCGACCAGACCCCAACCCCGCACCCGGCGCTTCCGATCAACTCCCTGACAAGGTCACCAAGCCCCAGGAGTTGCTCTAGTGGATCGCCGTTCGCTGCTGAAGACCGCCGCCATCACCGCCCCGGTCGTAGCCGGCCTCGTCTCACTGAGCGCCCCCGCCG
Source organism: Cryptosporangium sp. NPDC048952 (assembly GCF_043197895.1). Lineage (NCBI taxonomy): Bacteria > Bacillati > Actinomycetota > Actinomycetes > Cryptosporangiales > Cryptosporangiaceae > Cryptosporangium > Cryptosporangium sp. NPDC048952. The sequence continues at coordinate 1,503,988 of NZ_JBICTY010000001.1, forward strand.
CCGCGGCCACCACCCCCAAGGCAACGACGAAAACCACCACCACGAAGAACGCCGCCCCGCCCGTCGTCGGCGCCCAGTTCCACGGCACGTGGGAGATGTACTGGAACGGCCTCACGCCGAACGCCATGTTCACCAAGCACCTCGACACCCTCCAGGCCCAGGGCGTCCAGATGATTCGTACGGACGTGGGTTGGTCGTCGGCTCAGCCGACGACGGCGGCGCCGGACGTGAACCAGTGGTACCACCAGCGCCTGACCGCGGTCATCGACGCGGTGCGCGCCCGGGGCATGCAGATCTTCCTCACCGTGCACCAGTCGCCGGCGTGGTCGCGGCCGGGCACCGGTAGCGAGGTCAAGCAGTACCCGACCGACCCGAACTCCATCAAGCCGTGGCTGACGTTCCTCGCGAAGACCTACGGCGCCAAGCTCGCCGCGATCGAGGTCTGGAACGAGCCGAACCTGACCGAGTTCGTCGGTGTCAGCGACCCCCACCAGCAGGCCGTGAAGTACGTCCCGATCCTCAAGGCCGCCTACACCGCGATCAAGGCCGGTCGCGCGACCCTGCCGGTGATCTTCGCCGGGCCGAGCCAAACCGACGACGCGTTCATCGCCGACTGCTACGACCAGGGCGCCAAGGGCTTCTTCGACATCATGGGCGTCCACCCGTACCAGGGGAACCAGACCAAGGCCCCGGAGTCGACCGACATCACCGGCAAGGCCCGGATGACGAACATGCCGGCGATCATCAACCTGATGGCCGCCAAGGGCGACGGCGCGAAGCCGATCTGGTGGACCGAGTTCGGCTACAGCGTGCACTCGAACACGGGGATCCCGAGCAACCAGGTGTGGCTGTTCGGAGTCCAGGACGACGCCACCGCCGCGTCGTACCTGTCCCGGTCGTTCTACCTGGCGTGGAACCAGTGGCCGCAGGTGAAGCTCGCGGTGGCTTACTGCGCCTACAAGACGCCGTCGGACAGCTACGGCCACCAGTACGGGTTCCGCATGATCGAGCCCGACGGCACCGCGAAGCCTCAGCTCAAGGCGTTGGGCGACATTCGCCGTACCTTCGGCGCGGCCCAGAAGCTCTGACCATAATCAGGGGTCATGGGCGTCGATCCTCGTGGCAGTGACCTGAAGGCATTCGTCGCCACCGGCTCGGACGAGCCGGTGGTGATGCTCAATCTGTTGCGGTTCGCCGAGGGCGGGCGGGAGTCGTACGCGAAGTACGCGTCCGCCCTCCGGGAGCGGTTCCTCGCGCGGTACGGCGCCGAGGTGCTCTACGCCGGTGACGGTGACACCGCGCTGGTCGCGGAGGACGGACAGCAGTGGGATGCCGTGCTGTTGGTGCGGTATCCCAGCCGGCAGGCGTTCAGTGCGATGGTGGCGGACCCCGAGTACCAGGAGGTCACCCACTGGCGCACGGAGGCTTTGACCGAGGCCGTGCTCCAACCCACCCGCCCCTGGACGAGCGCGCCAGGGTGAGAACGCCGAGTAGCGGGCCCCAGAGCAATAGCGGCGCGTAACACACTTCGAAAAGGTAGTCGTGCTCCGCCCACGGCACGGCACTCGGATCCTCCAGCGGAGCGCCGGTGATCGACCGATTTCGCACAACCGCGACCGCAGCCGCGGTCCACAGGACGGTCAGCGCCACCGCACCGAGCCCGGCGATGAACGTGACCACCCGCGCCGGCACCGAGCGGCCGCGGAGCCCGGGCACCCACGACGGAACGACCTCGCCCCACGGCGCGACCAGTCCGACAGCGCTCAACGCCAGCAACTCGGACACCACCGACAGACAGATCACGTAGACGATCTCGCCGTCCGGGCGGACCAGCGTCGCCCCGATGCGCCACAAACCAGCGGGCAACACGAGCAGCGGAATCGTGTGGGCCACCACCACCGCCCACCGAGGCGCCCGGTTCACGACGTCGCCCGGTGGTAGCCGACAGCGGTGACGCCGAGGGCCATCCCCCACCCGACGAAGACCAAGAGCGTGGCGGTGACCGCCCACCCCTCCGTCACGTCGGACCACGACGCTGTCCGGACGAGCACGCCGAAACTCAACGCCCCGTACGTCACCAGCGCGACCGCAACGGCAGCCGCCGGCACGAGGGCCAGCAAACGCGGAACGGCCCGGTCACCCAGCACCGGCACCCACCGGGGAAACCGCTGGCCCCAGCGTTGCACCAACCCGAGCACCAGCAACCCGGCCACCGGCGGAACCACAGTGATCGCCACCGCGGCACCGAGCGACAGATCGCGATGGATGTCGTCGAGTTCGGCGCCCGAGATGCCGAACGGTACGTCCAGTACCCAGAGCGCGTGTGGCAGCGCCCAACCCACGAACGGCAGTGCCACGGCGACGTAAGCCGCGCGGCGAGCCCACGGCGCCACCGGTCGGTACGTGGTCGCCCGCGCTCGGCGTGGAGCGAGCCGCGCGAACAGCACCGCGCCGACCACGAGCGCCAGCCGGGCCACCAGGTCGCGCCAATCGGTAGGGCGCCCCAAGAACCCCGCCGGAATCTCGAACAGCAGATGCAGCGGGAACGCGGCGGTCGCGAGCGCAGCCGCTACGACCCACAGGAGAACGGACGACCGGAAAAACACCACAACAGCCGCCAGCGCGACGCACACTCCGAGCGCCCCCCACCCCGTCCAGAACGGAATCGACGTCACGTCCGAAGCGCCACACCCGTCCGACGGATGCACCAGGTCGGTCCGGTCGCACGCCGTGTAACCCCAACGGCCCCCGAGCAGCCAATACACCCGAATCAGCGCCTCACCGGCGAGAAAAAGAAAGACCATGCACTCCAGGCTCGCGGCGCCGACCGCGCGCAAACTCCCCTAGAGGTGCTGCCGCCTTCCCTCTTCCGGGGGATCGGTGTTAGCGGAGGAGGCTTGCACACTCTGGTGGCCTATAGCCCCCCAGGCCGTGCAACCCTCAGCGCCTCGCCGGCCCGGACCAGACGCCGATCAGAACACCAGCACGACGCTGGCCCAGACGATTTCCAGCAGGGCCACCACCGTTCCCCCCAAGGCTGCCCAGGCGCGCTGGCTCTACCACGGCATCGGCTGCTCTCTCAACAGCAGGTGACGCTTCTGCTGGCCGTGTCCTGGGACGCCGCGACAACCGTTGAGCAGGCCGTAGGCCCAGTTGCGGCAGTGCGGATCGTCGCCGTTGCGAGAGTCCCGCCTGTTCTCCATGCGGCAGCGCATCGGCGCGAACCAGAGCATGTAGACGGCTGCCGCGAGAGCGGTTGCGCACGCCAGAGCGGTGTAACCGAGTGGGATCAGGAGGACCCCGACGGCAAGGAGAGGCCAGCCCCAATACCGCTGCAGGACGTTCCTTTTCGTCGCCATCGAGTGCATCGTCGGCACGCGGATACGACGACACGTGGGTGGAGTCGGATGAGCGAGCCCATAGCGGCTCGGCACTGTTTCGGCGTGGGACGCCTGTGGCCGATTGGTAGTGCAGGCACTACGTCGGCTGAGTAGTTGGCGGCAATGATCGGGGCGGTCGATCTCGACAGGATTTAGGCATGACGAACAAGACGAAGAACATCGCCATCGTGCTCGCCGCCGCAGCCGCCCTGACCGGTATCGGAGCGGGCAGCGTCGCCGCCACCGAGCAGCCCAAGGTCAACGACGCCCTGCAGCGCGAGGTCGCGCAGCACGTGCTCGAGGCCGGCCCGCCCGGGTACATCGCCCGCATCGACAACGGCCGTCAGGTCTACACGCTGGCGAAGGGCGTCGCGGACAAGACCAGCGGACGCCGGATCAAGGTCACCGACCAGTTCGAGGCCGGCAGTAACACCAAGACGTTCACGTCCGTGCTCACGCTGCAGCAGGTCGACCACGGCAAGACCAAGCTCGACGCCCCGGTCGAGACGTACCTCCCGGGCGTCGTTCCGAACGGCAAGAACATCACGGTCCGGATGCTGCTCAACCACACCAGCGGCCTGTTCAGCTACACCGGTGACCCCGACTTCTTCACCAACATGGCGAAGGACCCGCAGCACGTCTACACCGACGCCGAGCTGCTGAAGATCGCGTTCAAGCACCAGCCGTACTTCGCTCCGGGCAAGGGCTGGCAGTACTCGAACACCAACTACATCCTGCTCGGGATGATCTTGCAGAAGCAGACCGGCCAGACGATGCCCGAGCTGGTGGAGGAGCGCATCACCGAGCCGCTCGGCCTCCATGACACCTACTACGCCGACCCGAAGGCCACCACCGACGTGGCGCACGGCTACGCCATCGAGTACGCCAGCGGCAAGCCCGTCTACACCGACACCTCCGACTGGCCGATCGGCAGCTGGGGCGGCCCGGCGGGCGCGATCGTCACGACCATGGATGACCTGTCCCGGTTCTTCTCCGGGGTGCTGCAGGGCAAGCTGTTCTCGCAGGAACAGCTCAAGCAGATGAAGACGACGGTCCCGCTGCCGGCCGAGTTCCCGATCAAGGGTGGTTACGGCCTGGGCCTGTTCAAGACCGACTCGGCCTGCGGAACGGTGTGGGGCCACGGTGGCGACACGATGGGCCACCACAGCACCGCAGTAGCCACTGAGGACGGCCGGCTCACCGCGGTCACCGACTCCACTGGTGAGCCCCTCGAGGCGACCGAAAACGCGGGTGTGAAGCGGTACTACCAGACGCTCGTGTTCGGCGCCGACGCCGTGACCACCTGCCAGCTGCTCGGCAAGCCGGTCCCGGCCGACGTGCTCGCGAACCTGCGCGGCACGGCGAAGTAACCCCCGATCACCCAGCGTCTCCCGGCGAATCGCCGGGAGACGCTGCTGTCATATCCGCTGCCCCGCCCGCCGCACCGCGTGCCACGTGCGCCGCGCGTGCGCCGTGCCGCGTCGTGCGCCGCGTGCGCCACGCGCGCCACGCGCGCCGTGCCACGCGTCGGCCGCTTGTACGGGCGGGCTCGACGGCGACCGGGAGGCAGGGCCGCCGGGGAGCGGGCTAGCTGAGGAGTCGTTTCGCGAGGGCGGCCAGGTTGTGGCGGTCTTCGGCGGCCGGGAGACGGTCGCGGGGGTCGTCCGGATTGGTGTCGAGGACGACGTACTCGGCGCCCATCTCGATCAGCGCCTGGAAGTCGGCGGTGACCTGGTCGAGGCTGCCGGTGCCGGGCGCCCGCTCGGGCGACGGGTCGTGGCCACCCACCCGCGCACGCATCCGCGGGCAGAACGCGACCCCCTTCGCCGCCGGGAGCCCCACCTCGCGCAGCCACTCCAACCGCGCATTGTTCGGGTGCCAGGCGTCGCCGTGAGCGACCGCACGGCGGATCACGGCGGGTGCGGTGCCGCCGATCCAGATCGGAGTGTGTCGCTCCGGCCCGGTCGCGACGTTCTCGTACTCGACGAACTCGCCGGCGACCGACGCGACCTCCTGCCGAAGGGCGGCACGGATCGCAGCCACGTACTCCTCCGACATCCGGCCGCGAGCGCCGAAATCCAGCCCCAGCGCGGCGAACTCGTCCGCCGCCCAGCCCGCCGCGACGCCGAGGATGAAGCCGCCGTCGGTGAAGTCGTGGAGCGCGGCCGCCATCGAGGCGGTGAGCAGCGGGTGCCGGTACGGCAGGATCGTGACGGTCGTGCCCAGTTCGAGCCCGTCGGCGTACCCGGCCATCCAGCCGAGCGTGGTGAACGGGTCGTAGAACGGCGGTGGGTAGAGGTCGGCGACCTGCGGGGTCACGGCCACGTGGTCGGAGATCATCGCCAGCGTGAAGCCGTGCTCCTGGGTGAAGCGCACCCAGTCGCGCATCTCCCGGGGTGCGGTGGCGAAGTTCGGAATGTTGATGCCGAGCTTGACCATCAGCCGGCCAGGTAGCGGTCGAACGGAGCGGTAGCGCCGTCGGTTTCGACCCACTGCGCCGAGAAGTCCACGGGAGGCACTGGATAGCCCAGCTCCGGGATGTCCCTGGCCCGCGCCGCGTACCAGATCACCGCGATCCCGGCGGCGCTCGCCACGGTGCGGCACATCGGGCACGGCTCGCAGCTCGAGTAGACCTCCGCGCCGCGCAGATCGAGGGTTCCCAGGGCCTTGCACGCCGCCCGCACCGCTTCGACCTCGGCGTGCGCCGCGGGATCGTTGTCGCGCAGCGCGGTGTTCACACCGGTAGCCAGCACTTCCCCGTCCCGGGCCACCAGTGCACCGAACGGCAACTGCCCGGCGGCGGCGTTCGCGGTGGCGAGGTCGACGGCCTGACTCAACAACTTCGCATCCATGCGCCTCTTGGTATCAGTAGTAGGGCCAGGCCTACTCGAAATGGAGCAGTGGCCTCCGTGCGTGGAGGGCGCTCGGCTGGTGAGCTGGGTCGGTGAAACTTCTCGGGGCTCTGGCACTGGTTGCGGCCGGTGCGCTGTTCTTCGTCGGCCAAGTGGTGGTCCAGGCCGCGTGGACGGCGCCGTTCAGCTGGGCGGACAACAACATCAGCGACCTGGGCATGGTGGGCTGCGGCGACTGGGGCTCGCCGCCGCGGTACGTCTGCTCGCCCTGGCACGTGCTGATGAACGCCGTCTTCGTGACCAACGGCGTGCTGATCGCGATCGGGGCGATCGGGCTGTTCCGCGGCGCCGCGCGCTACCTGCTGCTGGCCGCCGCGATCGGCTGCGTGCTCGTCGGACTCGCCCCGGCGGATGTCGACGAGAACCTGCACGTGCTCGGTGCCGCGTTGGTGTTCGTGCTCGGCAACGTCGGGATGATCGTCACGCGGCGGCGGTTGCCGGTGCTGCTCGGCGTCGTGGGGCTCGTCGCGACCGTGCTGCACGTGACCGGCCACGGGCTGGGGATCGGCGTGGCCGGGATGGAGCGGGTGGCGGTGTTCCCGTTGTTCGCCTGGTTCCTGATCGAAGGACTTCGACACTCTCGCCGTTTACATATGTAGTTCATCGTCATATTCTGAGGACATGCGGGAACCTACCTACTTCATCCTTGCCGCGCTCCAGGACGAACCCCTCTACGGCTACGCGATCATCAAGCAGGCCGAAGTGCTTTCCCAGGGCCGAGTTCGGCTCGCCACCGGCACCCTCTACTCCGCCCTCGACCGGCTCACTGCCGAGGGTTTCGTCCGCGTCGTCCGCGAAGAGATCGTCAACGGCCGGGCCCGTCGTTATTACGAGACGACCCCGGAGGGCCAAGCAGCCCTGAAAGCCGAGGCCGCCCACTTGGCCAACGCCGCCAAGGTCGTCACCGACCGCGCCGCCTCCATGACGCGCCGACCGGCAGCAGGCCTCGCATGAGCCCCGCGGACCGCCGCCTCGAGCGGCGCTACGCCCGCGTCCTCCGCCTCTACCCCACGGCCTACCGCGAGGAGCGCGGCCCGGAACTTCTGGCCACGCTCCTCGACGCCGCGGACGACAAGCGGCACCAGCTTCCCGGCCTCCTGTTAGGAGCCTTAAGAGCCCACGCCGGCCAGGACCGCCGAACCCTGCGCGACACCTGGCTCACCGCGTCGCGGATCGCAGTGCTGGCCCTGCTCGTGAGCTCGGTGCTGACTGCTCCGCTCCGGTTCAGCCTCTACTTCGCCTACGGCGCTCCGGTCGACCAGTGGCTGATCGACCAGAGCGTCCCCGACCTGGTCGCGACACCGTTCGGACTGACCGCCCTGGTCCTCACGCTGCGAGGGCGCTATCTCGGTGCCGCCGTCGCCGCGGTGGTCGCGGTCGTCGTGGCGACGCCGTTGTGGATGATGAATAACAACGGAGAGGGCGCGTTCCTCCGGTACGTGTTCGCCGCCCTGCTTTTGCTACCGCTGGTGCGACATGCTCCGCGTCCCGCCGCTGGACTGCTCCGGTACGTTCCGCTGCTCCCGGCGGTGGTGATGGGTGTCGACCAGTTCTCGTCGTACCTGCTCCCCAGCGTCGTGGGCCGGGTGAGCTTCGCGGTCACCGTCGCCATCGGCGTCGGCGCGATCGTGTGGGCGGCGGTGGACGAGCGAGTGACGTTGGCCGTCGGGCTCACCTTCCTGACCGACGCCCTGGTGTGGACCGTCGGCCTTTCGGTATTCGTGTTCCAAGCCGGCGGAATCATGGGAAGTATGGCCGCGCTCGGACTCAGCGTGGCGTTCACCGCCGGAGTGCCGGCGTTGTTGCTGGGTGTCGCTGCCGTCGCCGCGCGTCGGCAGGTGCGGCTATAGGTACTCCGCCAGCACACTGCGAACTGCTTTTCGTTCGACGTCGTCCAGCGGCGACAACGGGGCCCACATCGCGGGGGAGTCGATCCACCCGCGATGTGCCAGGGCCTCCTTGAACGCCCCGAGCGCGCCGGCGGTGAAACCGATCCTGGCGCGGTCGGCGACGTCGACGATGCCGAACAACTTCGTCAGCCGGGCCTGTTCCCTGGAAGCCGCGGCCCGGTCGCCAGCGCGGTGGACCTCAAAAAGCCGCACGTAACCGTGAGGGTCCACATTGCCCAGGCCCGGCACGATGCCATCCGCACCGAGGTCCAGCGCGACGTCGGCCAGCACCTCCGAGCCGGTGAGCACCGCGAAGCCGTCCGTTTCGTCGATGACCTGGCGGAGCGCGGCGAGGTCGCCGCTGGAGTCCTTCAGGCCGATCGCGTAGCCCTCGCGGGCCAGGGCGATCGCTGTGGCGGCGCCCAGCCGGACGTGTGTCGCGGAGGGGATGTCGTAGGCGACGACCGGCAACGAGCCTCGGGCCAGGGCCTCGAAGTGCGCGAGCGTTTCGGTGGGGTGTGGTGCGACGTAGAAGGGTCCGGTGGCCACGATCGCGGCCGCTCCGTGTGCGGCGGCCGGGCGCGCGGCTTCGAGCACCCGCGCCGTGCCGGTCTCGATCACTCCGTAGAGCACCGGGACCCGCCCGGCGGCGGCCTCGACGGCGACGTCCAGGGCGGCGAGTCGGGTCGACTGGTCCAGCAGCGCCGCCTCCCCGGACGATCCGCCCAGGAACAGGCCGCTCACCCCGGCGTCGATCAGGTGATTGCAGAGCCGGGCCAGCGACGCACGGTCCAGCGCACCGTCAGCTGTGCGGGGGGTGACGACCGGCGGGATCACACCGGAGAGCGAAATCATGCGTCCTGCCTTTCGGTAAGCGGAACCTCGGTGTCCTCGTCGTGCAACGACGAACCGCGGACGAGCAACTTCGGGACGTCGAACGCGACCAGAAGCGCGGTGACCACGGCCAGCACGCACGCCAGCAACGCCATCGCGTGTCCGAGCCCGAGCGAATCGGCCACCCGGGCACCGGCCAGCGGGGCCACGGCGCCGCCGAGCGCACCGACGTTGTAGGTGAAGCCGAGTCCGGCAGCGCGGAGACGAACCGGGAAGTGGTCACCGATGAACTTGGGAAGCAGCCCGGAGATGCCCTGGCCGGTGGCCTGCAGTGCGAACAGCAGGGCCCAGACCAGCACGATCTGGCCACCGTCGAGCGCGAACGCCGGGAAGACCAGCGTCGCGGAGATCAGCAGCCCGACGACGTAGGTGGTGCGGGTGCCGAACCGGTCGCCCAGACTGCCGGCGACTATCGAGCCCACCGCGTAGCCGAGACCTGCCCAGGTGAGCGCGTTGGCGACCTGCCCGGCGTCGTAGTGGAGTTCGGTCTTGAGGTAGGTCGGCAGCAGCGACTGAATCGGCCAGGACGTCAGGAACGCGGAGAACACGACGGCCATCAGGCCGACGGCCATCGGCCACAGCCGACCCGACAACTGCACCGCGAAGACGACGAACCCGGCGACCACCAGGGCGATGAGCAGCGGGTACCACGAACCGGCGTGGCCGCTGAAGAGAAGCACGAGCGAAACCGCGATGACGACGCTGACCACGCCGGTGATCGGAGCGCGGTTGCCGCTGAGCAGGACACCGGCGCTGCTGGGCTCGTTCTCGGTCGCCTGGGCGCGCTCCCAGTCGCGGGCCTCGGGCAGGCTGCGCCGCAGGTAGAGGGCGAACAACGCCGGGACGAGGCCGAGGATGAACAGCCAGCGCCAGGACGTGTTCGGCACGATCAGCTCGTAGGCGCGGGCGGCCAGCACCCCGCCGAGCGGATAGGCCGAGAGCAGGAAGCCGGTCGCGCGGTTGCGCATCTTGCGCGGCCAGCTCTCCATGATGAAGGTGGTGCTGGACCCGTACTCGCCCGCCATGCCCAGGCCGACGATGGCCCGGAAGACGAACAGCGACCAGTAGCCCCAGGACAACCCGCAGAGCAGGCTGCCGAACGCGAACAGCAGGATCGACGTGATCATGGCCGGTTTGCGGCCGAACCGGTCGCCCATCGCGCCGAGCGCCAAGCCGCCGAACCAGCGCGACACGAACGCGGCGCTGACCAGCGTGGCGGCCACCGGGAGGCTGAGATCGAATTCTTCGCTGATCTCGGTGAGCACGAGCGTGATCAGGATGAAGTCGAAGCCGTCGAGCAGGTAACCGAACCAGGCGGCCAGGAAGGCGCGGCGCTGGCCGGGATCTAACTCGCTGATCTTCGTTGGTGACATCGCCGTCTCCCAGGATTGTAGGACGTCCTACGTACTACAGTGATACGACAGTTCCCTCCAGGAGGCAAGAGCCGGATGCCGCGCCCGTCCCGCAGTTCCGAGCTGGCCGATGCGATAGTCGACCTGATCACCGACAAGAATCTGCCGCCGGGTACGCCGCTGCCCACCGAGGCGCGTCTGACCGCGGAACTGCAGACCAGCCGCGGGCCGCTGCGCGAGGCGATCAAGGCTCTGCAGGCGCAGGGCATCGTCGAGGTCAGGCACGGGTACGGCACGTTCGTCGCGCCCGCCAGCGCTGAGGCGATGCTGCCGTGGCTCACATTCCGCGCGCGCTCCACCGACACCCTGGCCGACCTCCTCGATCTGCGGGAACTCCTGGAGGCGGGGTTGGCGCGCCGGCTGGCCGCCACCGGCGTCACACCGGACACCGTCGCGGCCCTGAAAGCCTGCGTCGACACCATGGCCGCAGGCACGAACGACTCGGCCGACGCCGACTGCCGCTTCCACGAAATCCTGTGCGAAGCCGCGGGCAACGCACTCGCCAAGGACCTCATCGGCGTGTTCTGGCGGGCCTACGCCACCGCCGAGCAATCGATCGGGGAGCGCTCCTCAGACGCGTCCGCGCTGGCAGAGCGCCACGAACGCATCGTCGACGCCCTGCTGACCGGCGACGGTGAGGTCGTCGAAGAGGCCGTCCGCCGGCATTTCGACGAGGTCCGCGAGCGCCTGTCGCGTTAACCCTCCGATCAGTGGGCCCCCGGCCGATGGGGTAAGACGAGGGGGCTCTCCGACGCAGGGAGGGGCGTGCTCGACAGACTGCGCAGTCGACTGAACGCCAGCCGCTTCCGGCGACCGGTGATCGCCACCGGACCCGCGATGGCGGCGATCGCCGGTGCGACCTACCTGGTCGGCGGCGTCATCGGGCTGCTCTCGGCGCTGCTCCAACAGGACGCCGACGGCGACGGCTACGTGCTGGCCATCTCGGTGGTCGCGATCGCCCTCGGCCTCGGGCTGGCCTTCGTCGCGGTGCGCGGCATCCGTCTGCGTGAGCCGCTCTACTACCTGTTGACGCTGGTCCCGATCGGGGTGATCACGGTCGGCATCCGCGCCGAGCGGGGCTCGATCCTCGCGATGGCGCTGGCCTCGCTGCTGATCCTCGTCACGATCTTCGCGTTCGCGTTCTTCACCTGGGTCGCCGCGTGGAGCCTGGAGATCCTGTCGGTCGGGGCGCTGATCGGCGCCAAGATCGCCTGGGACGCGGTGCCGTGGATGGCGGCTGTCGCGATGTCCGTGCAGAACGTCATCCTTGCGGTGATCCTCGGGTGGCTGGTGCGCGCCGCGGCGCGGGCGGAAACCGACGACCTCACCGGCCTGCCTGACCGGCGGGGCTTCGAGCGGGCAATGGTGGCCGCGCTCGACCGGGCCGCGCGCTCGGACCGGCCGCTCAGCCTCGCGTTCCTCGATCTCGACGACTTCAGCGCGTTTAACGAGCAGCGGGGAAATGCGGCGGGGGACCAGCTGCTGCACCTCGTCGCGCAGGAATGGTCGGCGTTGATCGGCCCGGACGCCGTGCTGGCACGCTACGGCGGCGACCGTTTCGCAGTGCTGATCCCGGCTTCGGTGTCTCAGGCATCTGAGCTGCTGGAACGTTTCCCGAGGACCTTCTCCGCCGGCATCGCCGGACGGTGCCTCGACGACACGCCGGTCACGCTGTCGGGCCGGGCGGAGGCCGCGCTGGACGAGGCTCGCCGGGGCGGTGGCCAGCGGATCTACTGCAGCGCGGACGGCGCGGCGGACAGCTGGGCGGAGATGGCCGCGGCGATGGACGCGGGGGAGTTCTCGGTCGCGTACCAGCCGATCGTCGACATCCACTCCGGGCGGGTCACCGGTGCCGAGGCGCTGCTGCGGTGGACCCGGGCCGGGAGCGGACCGGTCTCGCCCGCCGACTTCATCCCGACGGCCGAGCGCAGTGGCTTCGTCGCCGAGCTCGGCCGGTTCGTGCTGGAGGCCGCGTGCCGGGAAGCCGCCACGTGGGCCGCGCCCAGCAAGATCACGGTCAACGTGTCCGGGCGGGAGCTGCACCAGCCCGACTACTACGACCAGGTCGCCGCGACTTTGATCGCGACCGGGCTACCGCCGCAGCGTCTCGTTCTCGAGGTCACCGAGAGCATGCTCGAAGCCGATTCGCCGGTCGCGCTGACGGCACTGCACCGGCTGCGCGCGCTCGGGATCCGGATCGCGGTGGACGACTTCGGCACCGGATGGTCGTCGCTGAGCCGGCTCGACCGGCTCCCGGCCGACATCCTCAAGATCGACCAGTCGTTCGTCGCCGCGATACCGCCGGATGCGACGTCCGCGCCGCTGATCGCCGCGATCACCGCGCTGGCGATGGCGCTCGGCCTGCGTACCGTCGCCGAGGGCATCGAAGAACCGCATCAGGCGACGGTGTTGGCGCAGCACGGGTGCGACGAGGGCCAGGGCTGGCTCTACGGCCGCCCGGGCGACCCCGCCGCGATCCGCGAGGCCCTGGCCCGCGACACCCCTCTCCGCCCCACCCACCCAGCCACCGACCCAGTGAGCCACTGACCGGGAGTTTCTTCTCCGTACGGTGGAATCGGGGCCGATGAGCAGCACGTGAGACGCGTCCCCGCCTGGCTCGTGCCGGTGTTCGCCGCCGGATGCGGCGTGCCCTCGGCGATCGCGCCCGGCAGCACCGTGGGGCACGTCTCCTACCTGATCGGGTTCGGTGCGTTCGTCGTCCTCGGCTGGGTGCGGCTACGCGCCATCTCCGGACCCGCCCGCACCGGCTACGGCCTCATCGTCGGCGCGCTCTCGGTCTGGCTCGCCGGCGACCTGCTCCAGGACGTGCTGACCCTGCTCGTCGGGCCGCCCGGCGACGTCAGCCCGTCCGACGTGCTCTGGGTCAGCGGCTATCCGCTGCTGGCCGGCGGGCTGCTGCACCTGGTGCGGCTGCGCACCACCGGCCGCCTGCGTGAAGGCCTGCTCGACGCGATGACGATGGCCACGGTCATGGCCTGGCTGTGCTGGCAATTCGTGATCCTGCCCGCCGCCGAGCACCAACGGCTCGCGTTGCCGGTCGTCGTCGGCGCGCTCTATCCGCTGGGCGACGTCGTGCTCTTCGCCGTCGTCGCGATCCTCGTCCTGGCGCCCGGCTCGAAACGCGGTCCGACGCGGTACGTCGTCGGTGCGCTGATTTTGACGCTCATCGGCGACGTCCTCATCTCGATGCTGCCCGCGCTGTTCGAAGGCATGTCCCGTGCGGTGCAGGCCGATCGCCTCGACGGTGTACTGCTCGTCGCGAACAGCATGTTCGCGGCGGCACTCGTGCACCCGAACGCGGCGAAGATCGCCGAGCCCGGCGCGGCCCGCGAACAGAGGCTGCACCCCGCCCGCGTCGTGCTGCTCGGCATTGCGCTGGCCGCGATGCCGCTGTTCGCCGGGCTCGGCACCTTCACGGGTGTCGCGAGTCGCGTCTCGCTGATCGTGTCGATCGTGCTGCTGACGTCGCTGGTGCTGGTGCGATTCGTGCTCGTCGTGCGGGCACAGGAGGCGATCCGCGCCGAACTCACCCACCAGGCCCACCACGATCAGCTGACCGGCCTGGCCAACCGTCAGGCACTTCGGACCGTGCTCGACCTGTCGCTGACCGGACCCCGCGGTGCATACGGCCCGGTGCTCTTCTACCTGGACCTCAACGGCTTCAAGCAGATCAACGACCGCTACGGGCACGCCGCCGGCGACTTCGTGCTGGTCGAGTTCGCCCGCCGGCTCACCGGGGTGCTCCGGCACGGCGATGTGGCGGCCCGTCTCGGCGGCGACGAGTTCGTCGTGGTCTCCGAGTGCATCGAGACTCCTGCGGAGGCGCGGGCGCTCGCCGAGCGGCTCCAGGCGCTCGCCCTCGAGCCGGTGAACAAAGACGGCGACGAGTTCACGGTCGGCGTCAGCGTCGGGGTGTCCGCGGCCGGTGACCTCGACCAGCCCGACGTCGACGGCCTGCTCGCCGCGGCCGACGCCGACATGTATCTCCACAAGGCCACCCGCCCGGCCGCCCCACCCCCGAAAGTCCTGCTGATCGCCTAGACCAGGGTCTGCGTGCCGAGGACGACGGCCAGGTCGAGGCGCTCGGCGTCGGACGTACCCGGCTCGGCCGTGTAGACCATGATCCGCAGGTCGTCGGTGGCGACGACGAGCGTGTCGCAGTCGAGCGTGATCGGGCCGACCGCCGGGTGCTCGACGACCTTCTGCCGCGACCGCTCCCGGCCGGCGTTCGACGATCCGGCCTCCCACAGCTCCCCGAACCGCGGACTCGCCGCGCCCAGTTCCTCGATCAGGCGTCCGAGCGCGCGGTCGGCCGGGTAGCGGGCGACGGTCAGGCGCAGGTCGGCGACCAGCCCGGCCTGCAGGTCGGCTTCCTCCTCCGCGGTGTGGACGGTTCGGTTCGGCGGCCCGACGAGATGACGCCACACCGCGTTGCGCTCGATCCCGCGCCAGCTCGACGTCTCACCCATCAGCGCCTCGTACGGCGCGTTCGCGACGACCAGCGTCCAGGTCGCGTCGTACACGACCACCGGCGTATTCGAGAGCCGGTCGAGCAGCCGCTGCACGCTCGGTGCGAGCCGTGAGGGCACCACGTCCCGGCCGGGAGACGCGTGCCCCGCCAGCTCGTACAACAGCTCGCGTTCGGCGTCGGAAACGCGCAGTGCACGGGCGAGGGATTCGACGACCTGCACCGACGGTGACGTCGCCCGCCCTTGTTCGAGGCGGGTCAGGTAATCGGCGGAGATACCGGCCAGACCGGCGAGTTCTTCCCGGCGCAGGCCGGTGGCCCGGCGACGTCCGCTGGTGCGCAGGCCGACGGTGTCGGGCGCGACGCGGTCACGCCAGCGACGCACCATCCGACCGAATTCCCACGATTCCACGTACTCAGTCTGCGCGCATCCGCCGCGAATAGCCTGGCCCCGGTGGTCCTACGTAGCCGGCGGCGTGCCCTTCTGGACCTTCGACCCGTCGACGAGCGACCCGCCGAGCTTCTTCTGCCGGCTCACCGCCGCTTCCTTCGTACTCGCCGAGACCGTCCAGCCCGGCCCGACCACGTACCAACCACCCCAGCCGCCGGCTTCGTACAGCCACGCCTGCTTGTACTTCTCGGCCGGGAACGTCGTCACGCTGAACACGTTGGCGCCGGTTCCGCATCTGCCCTCGCGCAGCTGCTCCGCGTCGGTGTGGATCTCGGGTTTGCAGCCCAGGTGCGCGGCGATCTGCTCGACGGTCCCGGTGACCGGTGGGGACACGGACGGGCTCGGCGCCGCCGGCTTCGCCTCGGAGCTCGAGCAGCCGGTCAACGCGATGCCGCAGAGCAGCGCCACCGCCAGTAACTCGCGATACGTCCGTCCCATAACCGGATCTACGCGGTGCGCGTCAGCCCGGTTCACTGGTGCGGCCGGACTAGCCTGGGTAACCGTGGCCGTGAAGCGGATCGTCGTCTCGATCGTCGGAGCAGTGTTGTTGCTCGTCGGCGTGGCTCTGCTCGTGCTGCCCGGCCCCGGGTTGCTGTTGGTGCTGGCGGGGCTGATCGTGCTCGCGTCGGAGTTTCCCGCGCTGGAGCGTCACGTCGAGCCGGTGCGCAGGCGCGCGCTGCAGACCGCGGACGAGAGCGTGTCCTCGCCGCTGCGCATCGCGGGCACGCTGCTGTTCGGCCTGTTCATGATCGCGGCCGGAATCGTGTGGGGCGTCGTGAACGCGCTGCCGCTCAGCGGGTGGAGCACCGGGACGAGCCTGATCCTGTCCGGCCTGATCATCCTCGGTCTGCTCGTGTGGAGCTACCGCCGGGTGAAGAGCCGCACCGCCGAGTCGAGCTCGGGCGGCAGGACCAGCTGACTCAGCGCCTCGTCGTCGTTTCGGTCAAAACTGCGCTGCCGCCGGTAGGCGGTCCAGTCACCCGCCGCGTACTCGTGCCTACTGCTGATGACGATATACAGCTGGACGCTGTCGGTGGCGAACACGTCGCGCTCGAAGGAGTTGCCGGCTGGCGGCCACGAGCAGAGCACGACCTGCGGCTGGTAGCGGCGCAGCGCTCGGGACGCGTCCAGGCGCTCGACGTCGTCGGACACGCGGACGGCGTCCCAGCTGTGGTCGTCGGTCGCGCGCACGTCGACGCCCCGGTCGCGCAGCATCCGCGCGAGCGTGCCGTCGCCCGCGGCGATCTCGAGGCACGGGCGACCGTCGATCAACCGCGCGAGCTCGGTGATCAGCTCGCGTGAGTAAAAGCAATAAATGCCCTTCTTGTTGACGAGGGGGAGCAGGAATCTGCGCTGCCAGACCAGGGGCCAGACGAGCCGGAACAGGCGCAGGGAGACGGGTTTGCGTTCGAGGTCGTGGGCGAAGAGGAGCTTCTGGGCGAGCCAGCCGTTGAGCAGGTTGAAGCGCACCCGGCCCGCGCGGACGCCGGTGGCTGCGGAGACCGCGAGCTGGCGGATCAGCGCGGTGGTCAGGTGACGCCGGACCTGGGCGCGAGGGTCGGATCCTGCGGACCGGGAGACCGCGGACGCGTAGGCAGCGAGGTCCTCTGCGCCGCTGCGAGCCGCGACCTCGCGCTGGACGGTCTGCCACTCGGCGGGGTAGGCCTCGCAGAGCTCGTCGAGCGGCGGGTTGGTCGCCAGCCAGGCCTTCACCTCGTGCGGCGCCCGCGGCCGGGTACCACTCTGCTGTCGTCCACCCACCGCGAGCCCCCACTCCCAGACACTTTGCGGTCCCATCGGCATGCCCACCCCCGAACCTGAGCAGAGGGGTGGCTGCCGCGCTGGAATCGGTGTTGTTGTCCGGTACGCGCTCAGTTGGTCGGTTCCTGGGAAGGCCAGCCGGCCGGCGGCGTGAGGACCACTTTGGCGCGTGCCTCGGGGGTGCGGTCGAACCACGCGTAGTCGGTCTGCATCGTGACCGTTCCGACGTCCGGAACCTCCGCGTGGCTGACCATCCTGACCAGCACGTCGGAATCGGCCGTCACCCAGACGTCGAGCTTCTTGTCCGTCGGATCGGGCCTGCGGAGATGGATGGTGTCCACCCCGTTGATCCGCTCGTTGCCGACGGGCGTGAGCTTCACGGTCTTCAGCCACGCCCGCATGTTGTCGGGCGTGGCCAGTGGGATCGAGTGCTCCTCGGGCGCGCAGGTCCACCAGGTGTGCTTGTTCCGATCGACGCAGACGCCGCGCATCGACTTGCGGAGGTTGTAACCGACGTCGATGCCCTGACCCCCGCCGTTGACGTCGACGTGGTCGTCGGTGACCGGGTCGTACCACTTCTCGTGCGTCTGCTTGCCGGTGGGACCCCACGTCCGGGTCGTGATGTGGAGGATGTACGGACCCTTGGTGCGCAGGGTGTGGTCGAGTGGTTTGTCGACCGGGGAGGCGGTGGTCAGGCGGTCGGTCGACGAGCCGTCGACGGCTGTGTAGCCGAGTCCGACGATGGCGACCACGGCCGCCGTGGCGGCCGACAGCGCGATCCGGCGGTGCGTCGTCCGGCGCCGGTGGTGTTCGCGCGCGCCGGCGACCAGATCGCGATCGACGTGGTAGTCGGCGGTGGCCTCGCGCATTCCGGCGGCGAGGTGGTCCTCGAGCGGAGTGGTCATCGATGTGCTCCCTTCGGTTCCGTCGCGCCTTCGAGAGGTCTGTCTTCGACGGGCCAGGTGGCGGTGATCTCGCGGAGGTGCTTCATGCCGCGGGCGGCGGTGGACTTCACGGTTCCGGTGGAGCAGCCGAGTGCCTCGGCGATCTCGACCTCGCTGAGCTCCTCGAAGTAGCGCAGCACCAGCACTGCCCGTTGCCTGGGCGTCAGCGTGCCCAGTGCCTGCACCAGCGCGAGGCGCAGCGTGAGTGCGCCCGTGCCGTCGGGTTGCGCGGCGGTGGGGTCGAGGTCGGTGAGTACCTCGGGCCGTCGCCGTCTCCGTCGCCAGTTGTCGACGGCCAGGTGGTAGAGGATTCGGCGGAGGTAGGCCTCCCGGTCGCCTTCGATTCGGTGCCACTGGCGCATGAGCTTTTCGATCGCCGCCTGGAGCAGGTCCTGGCCCGCCTCTCTGCCTCCGGCGAGGAGGCCGGCGGTGGCCAGCAGCGCGTGACTGCGGGTAGCGATCAGGGCGTCGAGGCCCTCGTAGTGGGTTTCTCGGTGACGTCGCAACGCGTTCCCTTCCCGTCATCCTCCAAGGACGCTGCGGGTGTTCGGCGCGTTGTCGGGTCGGGAGGAGATTCTGGCGCGGACGGCGATCACGGCGCGGACCACCGCGAGGGCGCCGGCGATCACATCCATCGGCTGCTTCCGGGCCGTGCAATCATCCGCGAGCATGAGGGACGACGTTCTGAGCGCAGTCGCGCGGTACCTCACTGCCCGGCATCCGTGACGCTCGGCCAGCGGCCCGTCGACCGGCGTCGACAGCGCGCACCGCTCCCGGTAGAGCGGCAACACCTGCGACTCGTCCACCAGGGGCGCGTTCGTACAGCGTCTGATTGATCCCGATCACTCGGGGAAACTCCTGGGGACGCCCAGGCGTCAGACGAGTGACGGGGAGGTGCTGATGGGGTGGAGCGTGGTGGCCAGCGTGGCGCTGGCCGTGGTGGCGGTCGCGGTCGCGTTCGGGGTGGTGCGGGCGAGCCGGCCGGCGACCCGTCGCCTGGTGGGGGCGCTCCCAGCGACCCGTCGGCTCATGGGGGCCCTGCCGGCGACCCGTCGGCTTCCGGTCGTCGGTCGTACCGGGCAGAGCGTGATCGTGCTGGTGGCAGGCGCGACCGTAGCGGTCGCGTTGGTCAGCGTGTTCTTGGAGATCCTCGAAGGGGTCCGGGAGAACGACGACCTGACCCGATTCGACCGGCCGGTGATCGAGTGGGTCGCGTCCCACCGCACGGGGTGGATGAATTCGCTGGTCATCGCACTGACCGACATCGGTGGCAGGGCCGGTCTCACGTTGCTGCTGACGGTCGTGGCGCTGGCCGTCGCGTACCGGCTGCGCTCGTGGCGGCCGATCGTGTTGGCCGTGGTGTCCGGGGGCGGTGGGGCGCTGCTCGTCACCGGCATCAAGGCGCTCGTTGCCCGGGACCGCCCGGATCCGTTGCTCCGGGCGGTCACCGAGGACGGGTTCTCGTTCCCGTCGGGGCATTCTGCGAGCTCGCTGGTCGTGCTGTGCACGGTGGCGTGGCTCGTTTCGATGGCGGTGCCGGACCGGACCGTGCGGGCCACGGTGTGGGTCGCGGCGGTGCCGCTGGCACTCGCGATCGGGCTGTCGCGCATCTACCTCGGCGTGCACTACCCGACCGACGTGTTGGCCGGGTGGGTGCTCGGTACGACCTGGCTGATCACCGTCGCCCTCGCCGCCCACCTTCCGGGCAGGTACCTCATGAGGCGTGAACACTTCGGTGGCCTATGACCCGCCAGAGTGTTCACGCCTCGGGTGTGGTCACCGCTCGGTCAGGTTCGGTGCCGGGGTGCGGAGAGCCCAGCGGAAGGCGCCCACGAGCAGGTCGATCACCAGGAACGCGGCCAGGGTTATGCCCAGCAGCGGCATCGCCCAGGCCACGAACAGCGTGATCGGGATACCGATGACCAGGAACCAGCGGGGGAGCGT
Organism: Cryptosporangium sp. NPDC048952; assembly: GCF_043197895.1. NCBI lineage: Bacteria > Bacillati > Actinomycetota > Actinomycetes > Cryptosporangiales > Cryptosporangiaceae > Cryptosporangium > Cryptosporangium sp. NPDC048952. The sequence continues at coordinate 1,524,064 of NZ_JBICTY010000001.1, forward strand.
CCGCCAGCCGCCGCGAGGCGGAGCCGAACCGAGCGGTGCTGTGCGGTCCGCGCGGGTGGGCCGCCGCTGCCACCACATGCGGTACCCCCACACGATGACGCACAGCAGGCCGAGCGCGAGTGCGGCGAGCAGCACCTGGTTGACCACGCCGAACAGCTCACCCATGTGCGCGCGGACGCCGATCTTCGTCAGCTTGGCCAGGAACGGCCAGTCCGCGTACGCGACCCGCTCGGTGACCTCGCCGGACGCGGGGTCGACAGCGACCTGGTCGAAGCTCGCCGGCCAGTTTCCCTTGTCCTGGGCGACGCTGTACGCGGTGCCGTCCTCGGCCGGGATCGTGATGTCGCGGCGGCCCTCCATGGGCCCTGCGGCCTCGAGGACCTGGTCGAGGCTGACGCCGGCGGGGAGGTCGGTGGTGCGTTCCGCGGTCGGGGTGCCGCCGCCGTGGTGGCTCGGGGTGGGGGCCGGGGCTTCCTCGGCGAGGGCCGTGTTCAGCGTGGGGGCGTGGCCTTGCACGGCGTCGAGAGCCGCGCCGAACCGAGCACCGGCGTACTGCGACCAGGTGAGCCCGGTCGCCGACAAGAACAACAAGCCAACGACGATCCAGACGCCGATCGACGCGTGCCAGCCGCGGGTTCGGCGCACGCCCTTGGCCTTGAGGTCCGGGAGCAGTGCTGTTTTGGCGCCCCGGTAAGCCCGCTTGCGGCCGATCCAGAGTGCCAGACCGCCGAGGGAGATCACCCAGAGCCAGGAGGCGGCAAGTTCGGAGTACATGCGGCCGAAGTCGCCGAGGTTGAGGGTGCGGTGGAAGCTGTCCAGCCACGTCTGGAGAGGGGTGGCGTTGTACCAGGTGGTGAGCTGGCCGCGGACCTCGCCGGTGTACGGGTCGACGTAGACGGTGTGGACCTTCTCCGCTGCGGCGAGTTCCGGCACGGAGAAGGCGATCTGGGTGGTGGCCTCGGGGTCGTCGAGGACGGAGACGGTGGCCAGCGTGCCGTCGGGGTGGGCTTTGCGGGCCGCGGCCACCTGGTCGGCGAGGGGAACCGTGGTGTTTCCGACCTGGTCGACGTGGAGCTCGTGGCCGTAGATGACGGTGTTGAGCTGGGGGGCGAGGGTGTAGGCGAGGCCGGTGAGCGCTGCGACGAACAGGAACGGCGCCGCGAAGATGCCGGCGTAGAAGTGCAGCCGCCGGAGCAGTGCCCACCGAGCGGGCCGGGGTGCGGCCTTGGGGGCGGGCCCGGCCCCTCCGGCCCCTTGGGTCCCTTCGGCTCCATGGGCCCCTTCGGTTACTTGGGCACCTTCGGCTCCATGGGCCCCTTCGGTTACTTGGGCATCTTCGGCTCCATGGGCCCCTTCGGTTACTTGGGCACCGGCCACTTCGGCCACTTCGGCTACTTCGGGCGCTTCCGGCCGCTCGGCGAGTGCGGTCGCGGTGGCGGATTCGGGTTCCACCTCGGTGTCGCGTGGTGGGTCGGCGTTGATGGTCATGAGAACTCCACGAGTCAGTCAGTGCGGCGGCACGCAGCTCGGCGTCCACCGGAGAAGGCAAGGGAACCGCTGGCGGGGCAGCGGAAGATCATGCGGCCCCATCGAGGCGAGCCGCGGCGCGCCGATCGGGGACCGCCTGAAGCGGGCCCACTACGGCGAGCTGTGGCGCGCTGAATGGGGGCCGTTTCGAGTGGGCCCACTAGGGCGAGCTGTGGCGCGCTGAGCGGGGGCCGTTTCGAGTGGGCCCGTTACGGCGAGCTGTGGCGCGCTGAATGGGGGCCGTTTCGAGCGGGCCCGTTACGGCGAGCTGTGGCGCGCTGAATGGGGGCCGTTTCGAGCGGGCTCATCTCGGCGAGCTATTGCTCGCCGGAGGGGGGCCGCTTCGGGGATTAGCGCAGGGAAAGAGCTGGTGGGCCGCGGCGGGTGGTGCTGTGGAGCCAAGTGGGATCAGGCAGCGGCGCGGCCAGGTCGGCGAGACGCGCGAGGAACCGGCGCGGCGCCGGGGCCGGGATACGCAGTGCGGCGAGCGCGAACAGCACACCCAGCACGGGCAGGCGCTGCGCGAGGCGCCGCACCAGACGCCAGACCGCGACCTCACCGGCGTGCAGCCACAGCGCGGTGAGCCCACCGGCAACGACGTGCCCGGCGATCATCGTGCCCGTGCCGTGCGCCGGCACCATCACGTGACCGGCCGGCACCACGGAGAACAGCACGTGCAGCCCGACCTGCGTGACCGCGAGAGTCCCGGCGATCGTCGGCAGCCCGCGCTGACGCCCGGTCAGCGGCACCGCCACCGACACCAGGAGTCCGCCACCGGCGAGCACGGCCAGCGGCGGCGGAACCGCGCCATGAGCCCAGCTGTGCAGCGCGACCGAAAGGCTCAGACAGACGAGCACGAAAACGAGCGCGCGCACTTCGCGCAGCAGCCCGGGCCCCGTCATGCCCGCGATCATGCCAGACCGCGGCGACGGGGGAGTGTGCTCGCCCACACCCTCCCGACGGCCCCGCCGACCATCCGGTTCAACGCCCCGACCACCCCATCCGATCCAACGACCGCGCTCAGCCGGCCCGCGACCGCGCCGGGCTGAGCCGGGCCGCGACGGCGTCGCGCTGAGCCGGGCCGCGACGGCGTCGCGCTGAGCCGGGCCGCGACGGCGTCGCGCTGAGCCGGGCCGCGACGGCGTCGCGCTGAGCCGGGCCGCGA
>NZ_JBICTY010000001.1:1526854-1696405 GCF_043197895.1 Cryptosporangium sp. NPDC048952
ACCGCGCCGCGCTCAGCCGGGCCGCGACCGCGCCGCGCTCAGCCGGGCCGCGGCCGCGCTCAGCGCGTGCCGGGACCACGTTCAGGCCGGCCAGCGACAGCGGGGCGCATGAAGCGGATCGCGGGGCGACCGTCCTCCGACGAGATCGTCACCGCCACCCCGTACACCTCGCGGATCGCGTCCACGGTCAGCACCTCCGTGGGCGTCCCCGCGGCCACCGCCCGCCCCCGGTGCAGCAGCACCACCGAATCGCAGAACATCGCGGCGAGGTTCAAGTCGTGCAACGCCACCACCGACGTCACCGGCAACGCGCACACCAGCGCCAACAGGTCCAACTGAGAACCGATGTCGAGATGGTTCGTCGGCTCGTCCAGCAGCAGCTCGCGCGGCTCCTGCGCCAGCGCGCGAGCGATCTGCGCCCGCTGGCGCTCACCCCCGGACAGCGTCCGCCACGACTGATCCAGGTGCGGCACCAATCCGGTGGCACCCGCAGCCTCCAGCACGGCCGCCGAGTCGACCGCGGAGGGAGCGGAGTAGCCCCGCCGATGCGGCACCCGCCCGAGCGCGATCACGTCCCGCACGGTCAGATCGACGTCGGTTGCGGCCTGCTGTTCCACCACGGCCAACCGCTGCGCTACCGCTCGCCGCGGCAGCTCGGCCAGGGGCCGGGAATCCAGCGTCACGACCCCGGCGGACGGCCGCCGAAGCCCCGCGAGCACGCGGAGCAGCGTCGACTTCCCCGACCCGTTCGGGCCGAGCAACCCCACAGTGGTCCCCGGCGGAGCGTCCAGGTCGACGTCGTCGACGATCAGCCGCCCCGCAGCCGACCAACTCACGCCCTGCGCGCGCAGGCTCATCGAGCCCTCCGCCCCAGGATGATCGCGAACGCCGGAACACCGATCAGCGCGGTCACGACGCCGACCGGAATCTCCTGCGGCTCCAGCAGCGTCCGCCCCAGCGTGTCGACCCAGACCAGGAAGATCGCACCGACCAGCGCCGAGGTCGGCAACAACCGCCGGTGCGTCGGCCCGACCAGCGCCCGGGCCGCGTGCGGCAGCACCAGCCCCACGAAACCGATCGCGCCTGCGGCGCTCACCAGCACCGCCGTCAGCAGAGCGGTGACCCCCAGCAACACTGCTCTCACCACACCGGTGGGGACGCCCAGCGTCGCGGCGGCGTCCGCACCGAACGCGAACGCGTCCAGGGACAGGGCCAGCCCGGCGCAGACGATCAGTCCCACCGCGAGCACGGCGGCGCACAGCGCCACGTCACCCCAGCCCGCACCGCTCAGCGAACCGAGCAGCCAGAACAGGACGCCACGGGTCTGCCGGGCGTCCGCGGAGGAGATCACGACGAACGACGTCACGGCCGCGAACAGCTGGGTTCCGGCGACGCCGGCGAGGATCAGCCGGTCGGTGGTGCCACCGGCGACCCGCGCGAGCGCCAGCACCAGCGCGAACGCCACGACCGCGCCGGTGAACGCACCGAGGCCGAGCCCGACGCTCCCGGCGCCGACGCCCAGCACGAGGACCAGCACCGCACCGGTCGACGCCCCCGACGAGATGCCGAGCACGTACGGATCGGCGAGCGGATTACGCAGCAGCGCCTGGAGCACCGCGCCGCAGACGGCGAGCCCGGCACCGCACACCGCGGCCAGCAGCGTGCGGGGCAGGCGTAGGTCCCAGACGATCGCGTCCCGGATCGTCGAGAGCCCGGACCCCGGCCCACCGACGTGTTCGGCGATCACCGCGGACACGTCGTGCACCGACAGGTCCGCCGGGCCGATCGTGATCGCCACGGCGATCGACACGATCAGCACGCCCACCCCGGCGACACCCCGAGCCCAGAACACCTACTTCATGCTCCGTACCCCAGTGAAGTCAGTCCCGCCGACACTTTCTCCACGGCCTGCACCGTGCGGACACCGGGATCCATGTCGGAACCGCTCAGCACGATGTACCGCTTGTTCTTCACCGCGGTGAGTTTGCTCGCGACCGGGTCGGACTCCAGGAACTTCACCTTCGCAGCGGCGCTGTCACCGTCGTCACCGCGGGTGAGGTCGGCCAGCACGAGCACGTCCGGATCGCGGTCGAGAATGCTTTCCCAGCCGGTCTCCGGCCAGAGCTGCTTGCTGTCGGCGAACGCGTTCTTCGCGCCGACCGCGTCGGTGACCAGGCCCGGTGTGCCGCAGCACCCGGCGATGTACGGCGTCTTCGTGCTGGAGTACCACCACGCCAGCGTGACGTCCTTCGCGTCGAGGCCGCCGGTCGCGGCGGCCATCCGCTGCCGTAGCGACGTGTTCAGGTCCGCGCCGCGGTCCTGCACGTCGAACAGGATGGAGAGGTCGCCGATCTCGCGGTAGAGATCGTCGATCGTCAGCGCGCGGGTCTGGGTGGCGTCCTGCCCGGTGCATTCGCTCGACGACAGGTACGTCGGGATCTTCACCTGGTCGAACTTCGCGCGGTCGGCGACGCCTTCGGCCGTGTAGGTGTACGCGAACGTCGTGTAGACGAAGTCCGGTTCCTCTTCGAGCAGCCGCTCGAACGACGGGAAGTCCTTGGAGATCCGCGGCACCTTCTCGTTGGCGGCCGCGAAGGCGGGCAGCACCGGGTCGCTCCACGAGGCCGTACCGGCCATCCGGTCCTCCAGGCCGAGCGAGAGCAACAGTTCGGACGCCGGTTGGCTGATCGAGACCGCCTTGTCGATCGGCCGGTCGATGGTCACCGTGCGTCCGCAGTTCTCGACGCTGATCGGGTAGTCGCCGTCGGGCGCCGTGGACTCGGCGTCCTGACCGCCGCAGGCCGCGAGGAGCAACAGGCTCGCGGCGAGCCCATGACGTAACCGCATGAGGTACCTCGTAGATCGCGGACCCGATCGCGAGGCCCGTAGCCGATCCGCCGCCCGAGTGGACGTCGGTCGCCAGCAGGTCTTCGGACTCGGGTTCGTCCGACCGCGGCGCCTTCCCAGGCGGGAAGCCCAGTGGCCAGTACCACGGCCGTCCCCCTCACCGCTGCGCGTCAGCCCCGGATTCGCACCGGGTTCCCTGACCCACCTCGTGGGTTGACTGGCTTCCCGACGGTAACACGCACGTCTTCAACGATTCTGTTGACGAAATGCAGGGCGCTTCGAAACGATGGCACCGAGCCGAACGAGGACGGGAGCCCCCGCATGTCCTATGTCCGCAACAAGCCGAGCATCTCCAGCGAAGCGGCAGCCGTGTTGATCGCCGCCGCACGCGCGAAAGCCGACGAGTTGGGCGTCGCGATGTCGATCGCGGTGGTCGACGAGAGCGGGGACCTCAAGGCATTCGACCGCATGGACGGTTCGGTGCACGTCTCCATCCAGCTCGCCCAGGACAAGGCGTTCACCGCGATCGGGTTCGGGCTGAGCTCGGACGGGTGGTACGACTTCATCAAGGACGACGGCCCACTGGCCCTGGGGGCGCCGGCCGCGATCGACCGGCTCGTGACGTTCGGTGGTGGCTATCCCGTGGTTCTCGACGGGGCGATCGTCGGTGGCATCGGGGTCAGCGGCGGCCACTACTCGCAGGACATGACGGTCGCCCAAGCCGGCCTCGCCGCCCTGGGTGACTGACCCCGAACTAGGCGTCAGATGGAGCCGGTGGCGCGGGCGGCGGCCCGCGCCGCCGCTGCCCGTACGGACGGCGCGAGCGCCTCGGCGATGCGGGCATAACCCGCACTGGAGGGGTGAAAACGGTCGGCGCTGAACAGCGACACGTCGGTGGCGAACCCGGCGGAAGTGTCCAGTGCGTGCGCGGCGATCACCGCGCCCGCCGCCTCGGCCGCCCGGATCTGCGCCTCCTGCAGCGCCAGGCTCGCGGCGCGCACCGTCGGACGCATCGGCACCGGCACCCACGGCACGACGCTCAGGTCGGGCGCCGGCGCCACGACGACCTCGGCGCCTGATTCGCGTAGCGCCCCGACCGCCGCCCCGAGCCGGGCGGCGGCTTGCTGCGGCGGCACCAGGCCCGTTAGGTCGTTCGCACCGATGACGACCAGTGCCAGATCCGGCTTCCACGCCACAGTGCGCTGCACCTGCGCGGCCAGGTCCTGGCTACGGGCCCCCGGCACGGCAAAGACACGGACGTCCGTCGGGTGGCCGTCCTCGATCAGACGTCGGGTCAGCCGCGCGGCGACGGTGTCGTCGGCGCGAGCCGCGCCCTGCCCGTAAGCGATCGAGTCGCCCAGTACGGCGAAAGAGAGTGCCACGTCCGGTCCAACGTTCCGCGACGGTCGGAATTGCTTACTGGATCGTGTGAGTTAAAGCTCACAGTACTAGCCGCTCGGCTAGCGGGTAGGCCGGAGGGAAGGCACGATCTGACTTGGTGTCGTCTCCGTTCCGACCGAGGATCCACATTGGCAACCCTGCTGTACCGACTCGGCCGCGGTTCGTTCCGCCGGCGCAAACTCGTGGTCGCCCTCTGGCTGGTGGTGCTCGTCGCCCTGGGTGGTGCGGCGGTTGCCTTCAAGGGCGCGACCACCAACGACTTCGCGTTACCGGGCACCGAATCGCAGCGTGCGCTCGACGCCCTGGCCCGTGAGTTCCCCGCGGCCAGCGGTGCCACCGGCACGATCGTCGTGGCTGCTCCGGAAGGCAAGACGCTCACCGATCCGTCGTTCGCGGCGGCGATCAAGGGCCTGGTGAAGGAGGCCGCATCGCTGCCGGGTGTGGTCGGTGCGGTGGATCCGTACAGCGCGCAGGCGCTCACCCCGGACGGTCGGTACGCGCTGATCCAGGTGCAGTTCGACAAGCGCGCCGACGAGGTCACCGAGGAAGAGCGCGCCGCCTACGAGGAGTCCGGGCAGGCCGCCTTGGATTCCGGGGTGCAGGTCGAGCACGGTGGCGAGGTCATGAGCTCGCCGCCGGAGGTCGGTGGTACCGAGGCGATCGGTGTGGTCATCGCCCTGGTCGTCCTGCTGATCACGTTCGGCTCGCTGGTCGCCGCCGGGATGACGATGCTCAACGCGCTGATCGGCGTCGGCGCCGGCATGGCCGGACTGTTCGCGCTCACCAGCGTGATCGAGTTGAACAGCACGGCGCCGATCCTTGCGCTGATGCTGGGTCTGGCCGTCGGTATCGACTACTCGCTGTTCATCACCTCGCGGCACCGCCAGCACCTGACCGAGGGCCTCGACCCCGAGGAGGCGGCGGGCCGGTCCGTCGGTACCGCCGGGTCCGCGGTCGTGTTCGCCGGCATCACGGTGATCATCGCGCTGGCCGGCCTGTCGGTCGTCAACATTCCGTTCCTCACCGCGATGGGCCTGGCCGCTGCCGGCACCGTCGCGGTAGCCGTCCTGGTCGCGGTGACGCTGCTCCCCGCGCTGCTCGGCTTCGCACGGCTCCGCGTCCTCCCCCGCAAGGCCCGCACCGAACTGGCCGCCGCATCCGGCGCGGGCCCCCACGGCGCCGGCCCGCACGGCGCCGCCACGCACGCCGCGGAACACGCCGCCGTGGAACACGCCGGCAAGCACGCCTCCGGGGAGGTCGCGGCGGCGGACAGCCCCGGCGCGGGGAAGCACGAGAAGCCCGTCAAGGAAGCGTTCGGGTTCCGGTGGGCGCGGCTGATCATCAAGCTGCGGGTACCGGTGATCATCCTGGGCATCCTGGGGCTGGGCCTGCTGGCGATACCCGCCAAGGACATGCGCCTGTCGCTGCCCGACCCGAGCCAGGCCGCCGAGGGCACCCCGGCCCGCGCCGCCGCCGACCTGATCAGCGAGGGCTTCGGCCCGGGCTTCAACGGACGCCTCGCGCTCGTCGTCGCCACCGATTCGCCCGAGCAGACCGGCGCCGCCGTACAGAAGGTGAACCAGGCCCTGGCCGGTACGCCGAACCTCGTCGCGGTCGCCCCGCCGAACCTCAGCCCAGACAGGCAGACCGCGCTGCTCGGCATCATCCCGAAGGACGGCCCGACCGCGGCCAGCACCGAAACGCTGGTGCACGACGTGCGTGACCGCACGGCCGGCATCGACGGTGCAGACGTCTCGCTCACCGGCCAGACCGCGATCGGCATCGACGTCTCCGAAAAGCTCTCCCACGCGCTGCCGATCTACCTCGCGCTCGTCGTCGGACTCTCGGTTCTGCTGTTGATGTTGGTTTTCCGCTCGATCCTGGTCCCGCTCAAGGCGGCCGCGGGCTTCCTGCTCACGGTCGGGACGACGTTCGGCATCACCGTGTGGATCTTCCAGGAGGGCCACCTGGCAGACCTGGTCGGAGTCTCGACGCCGGGACCGCTGGTGAGCTTCCTGCCGATCCTGCTGATCGGCATCCTGTTCGGCCTGGCCATGGACTACGAGGTGTTCCTGGTCTCGCGGATGCGCGAGGATTTCGTGCACGGCGAGGGGGCGCAGGAAGCGGTCGTCAGCGGCATGGGTCACGGTGCGCGGGTGGTCACGGCCGCCGCGCTGATCATGACCAGCGTGTTCGCCGGCTTCGTCCTGATCGACGACCCGACGATCAAGTCGGTCGGGTTCGCGCTGGCGCTCGGTGTCGCTGTCGACGCGTTCATCGTCCGGATGACGATCGTGCCCGCGGTGATCTCGCTGTTCGGCCGGGCCGCATGGTGGCTTCCGCGTTGGCTCAACCGGATCCTGCCGAACGTCGACATCGAAGGCGAGAAGCTCCGCGAGCACCTCGCCGAGGCGCCCGAGAAAGAGCTCGAGAAGGTCTGAGTATGCAGAAGGCCCCCACTGCGGCGGGGGCCTTCTGCGCACGTGGCTCACAAAAGCGAATCGCTGGGTATTCGCGCGGCTTCGAAGAACGAATGAACCGCCCATGCGCGTTCTTACTCGCGGGTAACCTACGCTTCGTGAGCGCGACGTTGCTGCCCCGGCGGTTGGACGCGCGGCGTAACCGTGAAGTGATCCTGCGGGTGGCGGTGGAAGCATTCGACCGCTGCGGCGAACTCGTGTCGCTGGATGAGATCGCGCGCCGCGCGGGCCTCGGGCGCGCCACCGTCTACCGCCACTTCCCGGACCGGAACGCGCTGGGGTCCGCCGTCGCCGCCGAGCGGCTGGCGGACCTCGCGCGCCGGATGGAGAGCGCGTCGTTCCGGGAGTTCCTGCACGCGACGCTGGTCGAGCAGCGCTCGCTCGTCGGGCTCCTCCGCGAGCTGCCGGAACGGGCCCAGCGCCGGTACTCCGACGCCCTGCTCACCCTGCTGCGGCCGGCGTTCCGTCGCGCGCGGGAGGAGGGGCGGCTGCGTTCCGATCTCGAGCTGGCCGACCTGCCGATCGTCTTCGGGATGGTGGAGAGCGCGACCGAGCGGCTGGTTCAGGCCCTTCTCGACGGACTCTTCGAGAAGGCTGCGTAGTCAGGGGCCTACTCTAGGGCGCGTGACTGCGAACCCGGTTTTTCGTCTGGTCGTGTCCGGTGGCGGCACCGGCGGGCACACGTATCCGGCGCTGACCGCCGTGCGCGCGCTGCAGACGCGCCTCGGCGGCGCTGTCGAGGTCCTCTGGATCGGCTCGGCGAACAGCCTGGAGTCGCGGGTGGCCGAGGCCGAGGGCATCCCGTTCGCAGTGGTGGCCACCGGCAAGATCCGGCGCGACCGCAATCCGATCAAGATGCTGTCGGGCAAGAACATGAAAGACATGGCCAAGGTGCCCGTGGGGGCGAACGAGGCCCGGTCGCTGGTGGCGAAGTTCAAGCCCGACGTCGTGCTGGCGACCGGTGGGTACGTGGCCGTGCCGGTGGGCCTGGCCGCGAAGATGACCCGTCGGCCGCTGGTCGTGCACGAGCAGACCGTGCGGCTGGGGCTCGCGAACCGCGTTCTGTCCCGGGTCGCCGCGAAGATTGCTCTGTCGTCGGAGTCGAGTGTGGAGCTGCTGCCGGAGAACGCGCGGGCGGCGGCAGTGGTCACCGGCAATCCGGTGCGGCCGGCGGTGCTCAGCGGTGAGCCGCAGAAGGCGATCGAGGCGCTGGGCCTGCAGGGGTTCGATCCGGCGCTGCCCACGGTGTACATCACCGGTGGTGCGCAGGGCGCGCAGCAGATCAACCGGCTCGTGGCCGAGATCCTGCCGTGGCTGCTCACGCAGGCCAACGTGCTGCACCAGTGCGGTCCCGCGAATCTCGACGAGTTGCAGGCCCGCGCCGCGACGCTGCCGGTGGAGTTGGCCGCGCAGTACCACGTGACGGGGTACCTCGGGAGTGAGCTCCCGGACGTGCTGGCGTTGGCTGATGTCGTCATCTCGCGGAGCGGCGCGGGGACGGTGGCCGAGCTGACCGCGCTGGGCAAGGCGTCGGTGCTGATTCCGTACGCGGCGGCCGCGGGGAACGAGCAGGCGCACAACGCGCAGCACCTGGCTGACCACGATGCCGCGGTGGCGTTGATCGGGGATCTGACGGCGGAGCAGCTCCAGGGCGCGGTGGCGCCGTTGCTCTCTGACCCTTCGCGCCGGCGTCAGGTCGCGGACAACGCCCGCGCGCAGGGCCGCCCCGACGCGGCCGACCGCCTGGTAGACGTGCTGCTGGAGGTCGCGAAGCGGCCTTGAGCCGCCCGGCGGCTCACGGCAGGCGGGTCACGGAGGCCACTCGGCGGAGGAGTTCGGGGACCACCAGTTCGGAGGACTCGGGACTGAAGTGCAGGCCGTCGGGGCGCAGCGTCTGACCGTCGATTTTATCGGGGCAGCTGTCGCCGTCGCAGAGCAGGTCGTTGAGCGAGAGCGCCGTCACCCGGCCGGAGAACTCGTCCGCCACGGACTTCCGCAGCGCGGTGTAGGCGTCGACGACGGCGTCGTTCGCGGTACGGGTGCACTCCGCGTCGCTGTGGCCGAGCCGCCGGCACAGCGACTCGGACATCGGTGTCGTGTCGATCCACACCACCCGTGCGCCGCCGGAGGTCAGCCGCGCCATCGTGAGGCGCAGCTGTTCGGCGACGAACGCCTTGTGTGCGTCGGTGTTCGCGGTCAACGGGTCGCCGTCGGTGCCGCGCACGCGGTAGGTCTCCCAGCGCGAGTGCACCAGGATGACGTCGGGCTGCTGCTCGTCGAGCAGGCGTTGCTGCACGGTGGGCACCACTTCGGGGCAGATCGCCCCGGTGCTCCACGGCGAGCCGTCGGTTTCCACCATGAGCATGCCTTCGACCGAGCAGGAACTCACGCTGGCGTCGGTGTACGACCAGTTCCGTTCCTTCGCGGCCTTCATCAGGCCGGGGGCGAGGCTCTTGATCACCGAGTCGCCGACGGTCGCCAGCCGGAGCTGGGTGGTGGGAGTGGGTCCGACCATGACCCGCGGCGTCGAGAGCGTCTGGACGTCTCTCGGTTCGATCGGCGCCGGGGCGGTGGCGGCTCCGGTGCTGGCGAGCGTGACCGCGACGACCGCGGCGATCGCGGTGGGTGCGGCGAACGCGATCCGGAATCCGGTGAAACGCTTCCCGCGCCGGATCGGTTGCTCCACCAGGTAATACGACGCCACGGCGAGCGCGAGTGTGCCACCGACTTTGATCGCGACCTCGACGGCGCCGGTGGTCGTTCCGGCGTCGTCGACCCAGCAGTAGACCGGCCAGTGCCACAGGTAGATGCCGTACGAGAGCCGCCCGACCCAGACCACCGGGGCGAGCGTGAGGACGCGGGCCGGGTGGTCGATGGTGCCGAGCACGAGCACGGTGGCGACGACCGCGAACGCGACCGCACCACCCCGGTAGAACCCGACCCACTCGTCGGGCATGAACACGAACGCGGCGAGCACGGCCACGCCGGCCGCGCCCGTGAGCCGCCGCCCCGAAGCGGCCCCGCTCAGACGGGCGACAGCTCGCCGCAACGGGACCGCTGCAGCGACAGCCGCGAATGCGGTCCCTATTCGGCGACCGGGAACGCCCCGGAAGGGGACCGCTCCGGCGAGGCGGAGGATGGCGGCCCCGGCGCCGATGAGGAGTTCGTGGACCCGGGTGTCGGTGCCGTAGTAGGCGCGGGACGGGTCGTCGGCGTTGTAGCGGACCGCCATGAGCACGGCGGACACGGTCGCGAGCACGGCGACGACCAGGCCGAGCCCGCGCAGGCCGAGCTTGCGCAGCACGACCAGGGTCAGCAGCGGCCACACCAGGTAGAACTGTTCCTCGATCGCCAGCGACCACGCGTGCCGCAGCGGCGACGGCGCGGCAAAAGCGTCGAAATACGACTGACCGGACCCGATCAGGTGCCAGTTCGCGCCGTAGAAGATCGTCCACAGACCATCCGCCCGCAGCGTGCCGAGCTGCGACGGATCAACGGTGCGCCACCCCACCGCCATCACCGCGGTCACGACCAGCAGCGCCGCCGGCAACAACCGACGCACCCGCCGGAGCCAGAACCGCCCGAGATCGACCCGCCCCTGGGCGCGCCACTCCTCGACCAGCAACGTCGTGATCAGAAAACCCGAAAGTACGAAGAACAGGTCGACGCCGAGAAAGCCGCCGGGGAGCCAGGGCGCACCGAGGTGGTACACGAGCACCGCGCCGACCGCGATCGCGCGCAGACCGTCGAGAGCCGGTTGGTAGCCGAGTGCCCTTCGTTGTGGAACGTGGGCAGATCGGACGAGCGCGGCTGAAGAGGTCATCCTGGCGGACGTTAACCAGCAAACCTGTGGAGCAAACGTTACGTCAGAGCGGTGTATGTCTCAGGTCGTCGGGTCGCGAAGAACGGGAACAGCGTGAGCCAGTCCCGCCGCTGGTCCAGGTCGAGCGTCGCGACCAGCACAGCGTCGCCGTTTCGGGGGGCCTCGACCAGGAGCCGTCCGTACGGATCGGAGATGAACGACGACCCGTAGAACGTGATGCTCCCCTCGTCGCCCCAGCGGTTGGGCACGACCATGAACAGCCCGTTGCTGATGCCGTGTCCGACGATGACGTGCCGCCAGATCGGCGCGGTGTCGAAGCCGGGGTGATCGGGTTCGGAGCCGATCGCGGTCGGGTAGGCGAGCAGGTCCGCGCCGCCCAGCGCGTAGAGCCGGGCGACTTCCGGGAACCACTGGTCCCAGCACGTCGGCATGCCGATCCGGGCGTTCCCGAAGGAGATCGGCGCGTACGTCTCGGAGTCGTTCGGACCCGGCCGGAAGTACCGGTCCTCGTAGTACCCCACTGTCTGCGGGATGTGTGTCTTCCGGCGCCGGCCGAGCAGGGCACCGTCCGGCGTGACCAGAATTGCGGTGTTGTAGCCCAGTTCGTCGTCGCCATTGTTCTGTTCGAAGAGTGAGGCGTGCACGGCCGCACCTGCGGCTTTGGCTGCGGCGGCGGCGAACTGGCGGGTCGGGCCGGTCTCCAGATCCTCGGCGGAGGCGGTGGCGTCCCCGTCGGGGACCGTGTCGGCCGGATAGCGGCTGAGCGTGAGTTCCGGCAGGAACACCACCTGCGCACCGGCCTCGGCGGCGGTGAGCACGCCGTCGAGGAGGACGCTCCGGTGTTCGTCCGGGTCGGGGTGCCAGCGGGTCTGCACCAGACCGACGGTCAGCGGGGTGCGCTCCGGGGCCTGCGTGCGGGCGGGGGAGTCGGTGGCCGGCGCGACCTGAAGATCCATGCCCTACGCCTTCGGCTGCTGCTGCGTGATGCAGTGGACGCCGCCGCCGAACCGGAAGATGTCCCTGGCGTCGACGAGGATGACGTCCCGGCCCGGATACACCTGCGAGAGCACGGCCGCGGCCTTCTCGTCGCCCGGATCGTCGAACGCGCACCCGACGACGAACCCGTTGCCCAGGTAGTGGTTGACGTAGGAGTGGTCGACGGGGCGGCCCTCGAATTCCGCGACGGTCGGCGACGGCAGCTCCACCACGTCCAGGCGCCGGCCCTGGGCGTCGGTGGACGTACGCAGGATTTCGGCGACGTCCTTCATCGGTGCGTGGTCCGGGTGGCCCGGGTCGGGCTGGGTGTGGACGAGCACGGTGCCGGGCTGCGTGAACGTCGCGACGACGTCGACGTGACCGCGGGTGCCGAACTCGTCGTAGTCGGCGGTGAGGCCGCGCGGTAACCAGATCGCCGTGGCGGTGCCGAGCCGCTGGTGCAGTTCGGACTCGACCTCGGCGCGGGTCCAGCCCGGGTTGCGGTCGGGATCGAGCTGCACGGTCTCGGTGAGCAGGACGGTTCCGGCCCCGTCGACGTGCAGGCCGCCGCCCTCCTGGGTGAGCGGTGACCGGTCGACCTCCACGCCGGCGGCGCGGCCGACCAGCGTGCCGAGGTGCCGGTCACGGCCCCAACTGGCCCAGGACTGGGCGCCCCAACCGTTGAAACGCCAGGCGGTCGCTCGCGTCCGACCGTCCTGGTCGAGCACGAAGGTGGGGCCCGAGTCGCGGAGCCAGGCGTCGTCCAGGGCGATGTCGACCAGTTCGACCCCGGGGTCGAGGAGACTTCTCGCTGTCGTGTGGTCGGCCTGGTTGACCAGCATCTTGACCGGCTCGTAGCCGACTATCACGTTGGCGACCCGCGCCCAGGCTTTGCGCGCATCGGCCAGGGAGGGGCTGTCCTCCTCGCCGAACGTCGCGTTCGGCGTCGGAAAGGACATCCAGGTGGCTTCGTGCGGTGCCCACTCCGGGGGCATGCGTACGGGTCTGACAGATGAGTTACGGCGTCGTTTGGGCCTGCGTACCCGTCCGGTCGTTCGTAGCGAGCCGGTGTTCAGCACAGGATCCAGCCACCCCCGCTGTTAGAGCCGGTGCACCTCTGTGACGACCCACGCGCAGGTCGGGTGCGGCGGAACTGATGCTAGGGGGAGCGTGCGGCGTTCGCAGCCGGATCGTGATTTCAATATCACTCTCCGAAGTGTTGTTGCACCTTCGGTTGCTTTTCGGTGCCCGTTGGTCTCATCGATTGCGTGACAGACGTAACTCCGGAGGCCGACGCGCGGCTGCTCGAGAAAACCCTGTTCGAGGTCAAGAAAGTCATCGTCGGTCAGGACCGACTCGTGGAGCGGCTGCTGACCGCACTGTTCGCGCGTGGACACATTTTGCTCGAAGGCGTGCCCGGGGTCGCGAAGACACTGGCCGCCGAGACACTCGCCACCGCGATGGGTGATTCATTCCGCCGTATCCAGTTCACGCCCGATTTGGTGCCCTCGGATCTGTTGGGTACCCGGATTTACCGGGCCAGCCGGGAGAGCTTCGACGTGGAGCTCGGCCCGGTGATGGCCAACCTCGTCCTCGCCGACGAGATCAACCGCGCGCCGGCGAAGGTGCAGTCGGCGCTGCTCGAGGTGATGGCCGAGGGGCACCTTTCGATCGGCGGCCAGACGTACCCGACCCCGCGTCCGTTCCTGGTGCTCGCGACGCAGAACCCGATCGAGAGCGAGGGGGTGTACCAGCTGCCCGAAGCGCAGCGTGACCGGTTCCTGATACGGGTGGTCGTGGGGTATCCGGGCGATCGCGAGGAATCGGCGATCTGGGCGCTGCTCCGCCGCGACACGAACGGCACCACCGCCCGCCTCACCGTCGGTGTCCTCGTCCTCGACACCGCCGAGCACACCGTCGCCCTGAAACGACAACCGCTGACCCTGACGAACAAGGAGTTCGGCGTCCTCGAGTACCTGATGACGCGCCCCGGGCACGTCGTCTCCAGCGAGGAGCTGCTGGAACACGTCTGGGACGCCAACGCTGACCCGTTTACCCAGACCGTCCGCGTCACGGTCGGCACCCTGCGCCGCAGGCTCGGCGAGGGCTCGATCGAAACTGTCGTAGGCCGTGGCTACCGTCTACGCGAGGAGGGATGGTGAAACGACCTGATTTCTTCCGCTCGATCCGTTTCCGGCTCACGGTGATCTACTCGACGCTGCTGTGCGCGCTGGCCGGTGGTGCACTGGCCATCACGTACTTCGCCGTCGCGCAGACCACTGAGCCGCAGCCGGTCACCCAGCGCACCGCGAAGGTCTACGGCGAGGGCGGCTACCTGGGCACCACCACCGTGGCCGAGGTCGAGGAGATCGAGGCGGCGGTCACTACAACACGTTGCAGAATTTGCGTAATTATTCGCTGTACGCGTTCGGTGGGCTGTTCGTCGCCAGCCTCGGCATCGGCTGGGTGCTGTCCGGGCGTGCGTTGCGGCCGGTTGGCGCGATCGCCCGCACCGCGCGTGACATCCAGGCCACCGACCTGTCTCGGTGCATCCACCTGAATGGGCCGCACGACGAGCTGCGCGAACTGGCCGACACGATCGACTCGATGCTCGACCGGCTCGACGACGCGTTCTCCGCCCAGCGTCAGCTGATCGACGACGCGTCGCACGAACTACGCAGCCCGCTCGCGCTCATCCGCACCCACCTGGACGCGTCGCTCAACGCCGACGACGCGTCGCCGGAGGAGCGCCGTCGGCCGGTAGCGGTAGTGGATCGCGCCACCACGCGGATGTCCCGTCTGGTGGAGGACCTGCTCGCGACCGCGCGTCGGGACGCGAACGCGATGACCGACACCGATGTGGACCTGTTTGCGCTGGCCCGCGAAGCGGGCGAAGAATCGTTCCTTCCGGAACGTCCCCTCGGTCTGCGGTACGCGACCCTCCCCGGTCTGCACTGCATAGGCGATGCCGACGCTCTGCGGCGCGCCGCCGGCAACCTGCTGTCCAACGCGGCGCTCACCCAGTGCCGGCGCAGGCCGGTCGGCGGGCCCTGCGCGCCGACCACCCAGCCGTAGAACGGCTCGCCGGGCGTTGCGGGGCGGTGGCCGCGGCGGGTGCTGCCCGGCCGGGAGTCAGGGCATGCAGGGGTACCTCGCCTCAGACGTCACGCGTGCGGAACGCGGCGACCGCGGCGGCCAGAGCTGCCGCCGTGTAGGTGGCGACCAGGGTGAGAGTGGGCCAGGTGCCCTCCGTCGGGGCGGCCAGTTTCTGGAGCGCGGTGGTGGGGGTGGCGCCGGTGATCCAGGGTTCGGCGTCGCCCAGGAGCGGGCCGAACATCGTCGGGAGGAGCAGTAGCGCGGCGATCGCGGTGATTCCGCCGACGGCACTGCGGAGTGCGGTGGCCAGCGCCAGACCCAGCAGTGCAGTCGCGACGTGGCACGCCGCAGCGCCCAGTAACGCCGGAATCGGTTCGCCCAGCGGATGCTCTGCCCGGTCGAGCAGCGCGGCCGCCGCGCCGAATGCGGCCACTGCCGCGACCAGGGCGACAACTCCGACGACAACCGCGGTGACCAGCGCTTTTGCGGCGAACACCAGCCCGCGCTCCGGACAGGCCGTGCACGTCGTCCGAATGGTGCCGGACGTGTACTCGGTGGCCATCGCCAGCGCGCCGAACGCTCCGGCGGCGACCAGGCCGACCGCGCTGTTGCCCAGCGCGGCGGCCACCACGGTCTCGCCGGGGTGCAGGCTTCCGGTGAGCGCCACCAACAGCGCTGTACCGATCAGCACTCCGACCATCGCGATCAGCGTCCACATCGTCGATCGCAGCGTGCGGATCTTCGTCAACTCGCTCGTGACGACGTTCATGCCGCACCAGCCCTGGCGCGGAAGGCGGCGGCGTTCTCGGTGAGCCGGGCGTAGGCGTTTTCGAGCGTGTCGCGGTGCGGGGTCAGCTCGTGCAGGGTGAGGCTGTGCTCGGCCGCGAGCTCACCGATCGTCGCCGCGTCCAGGTCCAGGACCCGCCAGCCATCGGGATCTGGCTGCACTGTCGCACCGGCGTCGCGAAGGACGTCGTGGAGGCGTTCGGACTCCACCGCGCGCACCGTGGCGTACGCCTGCGAATTGGCCGCGATGAACGACTGCATGTCGGTGTCGGCCAGCAGCCGCCCGCCCGCGATCACGACGAGGTGGTCGGCGGTCAGCTCCATCTCGCTCATCAGATGGCTGGACAGCAGCACCGTGCACCCGTCCGCGGCCAGCAGTCGCAGGAGGTTCCGCAGCCAGCGGATGCCGTCGGTGTCCAGCCCGTTGACCGGCTCGTCGAGGATGAGCACCCGCGGATCGCCGAGCAGCGCGGCGGCGATGCCCAGGCGCTGGCTCATGCCCAGCGAATAGGTCCTGGTGCGGCGACCGGCGACGTCGACGAGTCCGACTTGGTCGAGGACGTCGCCGACGCGTCGCCGGGGGAGCCCGTTGGCCTGCGCGAGGTACAGCAGGTGGTGGTAGGCGCTGCGTCCGGGGTGCACCGCGCGCCCGTCGAGCAGTGCGCCGACGGTCCGGAGCGGAGTCCGGAGGTCGCGATACGGGCTGCCGTCGATGTCGGTCGTGCCCGCGGTGGGGGAGTCGAGGCCGAGTACCAGGCGCAGCGTCGTGGACTTCCCGGCGCCGTTCGGTCCGAGGAAGCCCGTGACCAGTCCGGGGTGGACGTCGAACGAGAGGTCGTCGACGGCCACGGTGTCGCCGTAGCGTTTCGTGAGGTGTCGCGTCCGAATCATGAGGCGACGGTAGGAGCGGCGCGGCGGGGGCGAATCCGCCTCGAGGAGACGGCGGCTACTTCGGTGGGAGTACGTCTCCGACGGAGACGAGGCCGGTTTCGTAGGCCAGCACGACCAGTTGCACCCGGTCGCGCAGGTTCAGTTTGGTGAGGGCGCGGCTCACGTGCGTCTTCGCGGTGAGCGGGCTCATCTGCAGGCGAGCGCCGATCTCGTCGTTCGTCAGCCCGCGGGCGACGAGCGCGACGACGTCCCGTTCGCGGTCGGTGAGCACGTCGAGGCGTTCGACGTCGGTGAGCTTGCCGCGCAGGCGCGAGAACTCGTCGACCACCGCGCGGGTGACGGCCGGGTCGAGCAGGCTGCCGCCGGCTGCGACGAGCCGGATCGCGGAGTACAGGTCGTCCGGGTCGACGTCCTTGAGCAGGAAGCCGCTGGCTCCCGCGGTGAGGGCCTCGAAGACGTACTCGTCCAGGCCGAACGTCGTGAGCACGAGGACGCGCGTGCCGCCGAGGTCGGGATCCGCCAGGATCTGGCGGGCGGCTTCCAGGCCGTCGTGGCCCGGCATCCGGATGTCCATCAGGACGACGTCGGGCCTGGTGCGACGCGCACAGGCCACCGCCGAGGGCCCGTCCGCCGCCTCGCCGACCACCTGCAGATCGTCGGTCAGGTCGCACAGAGCCCGAAACCCGGCCCGCACGACCGTCTGATCATCAGCCAACACAATCCGCACCATCACTCCCACCCACCCTCGTTGCTTCGAGGGGGAAGGTCGCCCGTACCCGGAAGCCGCCGTTCGGTGCGGGGGCCGTGGTCAGGTGGCCGCCGGTGGCGGTCACGCGTTCGGTCATGCCTCGTAGGCCGAAGCCGGTGGTGGGCGGTGGGTCGGCGCAGCCCACGCCGTTGTCGGTCACCTCGACGACGAGCGTGTCGCCGTCGCGGCGCACGACGACTGTCGCCGAGGACGCGTTGGCATGCCGGACGACGTTGGTCAGCGCCTCCTGGACGATGCGATAGACGGTCAGCTCGAGAACGGCCGGCAGCGGCGTCGCGTCGGAATGACGTTGCAGTTCTGTAGTGAGGGACGGCGACCGCACGCCCTCGACCAGCTCCGACAGGGAAGCCAAGTCGGGAGGTGGGCCGGCGGTCGCGTCGGAACCGTCGTCGCGGAGCAGCGCGACCGCGGTGCGCAGCTCGGTGAGCGCGCTGCGACTGGCGGCGCGGGCCTGCTGGAGCGCGGCCCGGGCGACCTCCGGACGCCGCTCGACGGCGGCGACCGCGACTCCCATCTGCACCGTGACACCCGCCATGACGTGCGCGACGACATCGTGGACCTCGTGCGCGATCCGCATGCGCTCCCGAGCGATCCGACGATCGGCCTCCTGCTCGCGTTCCGCGACGAGACGCGCCTCCCGAGCGGCCTGCTCGTGCTGGAGCTCGCGGCGGCTCCGAACCACCTCACCCAACAGCAGTGCGACGACCGGCCACGCGACCGCGGTCATCGGGGCGCTGGACGGCTCGGCCGTCCACTGCAGTGCGGCGGACCAGACGACGGTGGACGCACCGATCACGAGTACCCGGCGTTGCGCGGCCACCGTGTAGAGCGCGACCGCAGTTGGTACCCAGAGTGATTCGCCGTGGTAGTCCGTCAGGGACCAGGTGGTGAACGCCGCGGCACAGACCAGGAGTGTCGGCAGTGGCCAGGAGTGGCGCACGAGTAATGCCGCGGCCGACACCGCGACCAGAATGAACCCGAGCGCACCGGGCTCGGGGGTACCGGGCGGGTTCCACCAGACATCCATGCCGGTCAGGACCGTGACCGCGCCGACGGCCAGGACCTGGGTCTTCCTCATCGCATCACCGTAACCGTCGTGCAATTTGCGGAAAGACAGTTGCGAGGATCGGATATCGTGGAGGTGGGTCAGGGTGCGAAGCGCTACAGGGGTCGGTGAGCGCGATGACAGTCCGAGAACGATGCCGAACTAAATCCTTTCGACGACGTCTGCACACCGCTGCGTGCGTGGCGGGCCACGACGCGTGCGGGGAACGAACCGACGCGCGTCGGGTGCTGAACGCGGCGTACCGCGCCGCGTACCGGAGCCATGTCGTGTCCGCGCTGCTCGATCCGATCAAGCCGAAGTAGGGGCTACTCGGTCGGGCGCAGGTGCCAG
Organism: Cryptosporangium sp. NPDC048952; assembly: GCF_043197895.1. Lineage (NCBI taxonomy): Bacteria > Bacillati > Actinomycetota > Actinomycetes > Cryptosporangiales > Cryptosporangiaceae > Cryptosporangium > Cryptosporangium sp. NPDC048952. The sequence goes on from NZ_JBICTY010000001.1 coordinate 1,545,319, forward strand.
GTGTCTCCGGTTCTGGCGGCGGTGAGAGTCAGGCGCCAGCCGAGGTCGACCTGGTCGGCGAGGCCTTCGGGGAGGGGGATCGGTCCGAGCGTGCGGGTGTCCGGGGCCTCGAAGGTGATCGAGTCGGCGGCGATGCCGATCACGCGTAGTGGGGCTTCGCGGAGCCATTCGTCGATGGGGTCGGTGGGTGCCGGCTCGTCTTCGAGCCAGAGCTGGAGTTCTTCGAGGAACTCGTCGGTGCTTTCGTCGTGCTCTTCGGGTTCTTCGTTCGGTTGAGCAACGGCGGGGGGCTCGGTGGGCTCGGGGGCCTTGGTGGACTCGGGGGCCTTGGTGGGCTCAGGGGCCTTGGGGGTCGGGATCGGGTCGCCTGCCCGGAAGGGGAGGCTCGCACGTTCGCCGCTGGGGCGGTCGAGGGTGCTGGCGGGTCGCATCGCCGCCGCGAGCTCCGCCGGGAGCCCGCGGCGAGCCGGAGCCTCCTTTTCGTCCGCGGCGCGCGCCGCAGGCGCTTCGCGACGCGGAGCCGCGGCGGGCGCATCGTCGCGCGGCGGCCTCTCGTCGCGCTGGGGCGCAGCGGGGGCTTCGTCGCGCTGGGGCGCGGGCGATGTATCGCGGCGGGCCGCGGGGTGGGGCGCTTCCCGCCGGGGGGCGGCGGGCACCTCATCGCGCTGGGGCGCGGCGGGGGCTTCGTCGCGCTGGGGCGCGGGCGGTGTCTCACGGCGGGGAGGGGGCTCGGGCGTGTTGTTGCGCGGCGGCGCAGCGGGCTCTCCGCGGCGGGGCGCGGCGGGCGCGTCGTCGCGCGGCGGCGCGGCCGGTGTGTCGCGGCGGGCCGCGGTTGGGGGCGCTTCGCGGTGGGGGGAGGAGGCGGCTAGGGCTGCGGCCCGGGTGGCCAGGGCGGCGTCGACTACCACCCACTGCACGCGGTGCTGCTTCACCGCCGCGCCCAACCGCGCCCACAGGTCGGTGTCGCGCGGATCCGACACCGCGCCCTGCGTCCTCGCGGCGACGCCTCGCCGCACGTACTCGTTGTCCGTGAGCACCAACACGGCCGTGGGTCGCGTCAGACACTCCACCGCGCTCACCACCGCGAGCAAGCTCATCCGATCCCGCTCGGCACCGCCCTCCACCCCCGAGAGCTCACGCCGTGACGGCCCATGGGTGAGCAGCACCCCCCACCCACCGCGTGCACCGGACGCGTAGACGACGACCCGCTTGTCGTCGGCGGCAGTGACCTGCTCGACCACGCTGTGCCTCCCGAATGTCCGTGTCCCCGACCATTTTGCCGGGTGCCACGGCCCGGTGCTCATTCGGAACACCACCAGTCTCATCAGAAACTCGTGAAACACGCCGTTCCTGTCCTACGTGGACGCTGGGGTCGCCCCGCTGCGATGACCGCAGAGCCGGGCGCCACCACCTGAGCAATCGGACAGTCATCGGCGCGGTGGCCACCGGCCCACTCGCGGTCGTCACTGGTGGCGCCTCGACGATCGTCGGCACGACCGGCGTCATCGGCCTGGGTCTGATCTACGCATTGATCGCGGCCGCGCTCATCGCATTCAGCCTGGCCAGCCCCGCCGTGGTGAGCCATACCGGCATCGCCGCAGGTCTCCACACGTACGTCGCACGCGGGCGGGGAGCGGCTGGGGCTCGGCGTCGCCGTGCTCATGGCGGTGTCCTACACCGCGCTCTCGGTCAGCTATTTCGGCATCGTCGGATTCGAAACAGCCAACCAAATCAAAGAAGATGCCGACGCCGACGTTCCGTGGCTACTCGTGATCATTCCGGCGGTCGCGCTCGTCGCATTCCTCGGCGTTCGCTCCGTACGAGCGCCATCGTCGGCGCGGGCGTGTTGGGCGTCGTCATTGTTGCGCATTTGCTTTTCGACGTGACGGCGGTCCGTTTTCCGGCGACAGGGGGGTTCAGCGCGGCCACGCTCGATCCGGTCGCGCTGTTCACCGGGGCGGTCGCGGCTGCGGTCGGCTTCTCGGTGACGGCGTATCCGGGCACCGAGACGCCGATGGCGTACGGCGGTGAGCTGCGCGCGACAAGTCGGCAGATCACCAACGCGACGTACCTCGCGGTCGCGATCGCGGGGGTCGCGAACGTGCTCGCGGCGTTGACCGTGACGTCGGCGCTCGGACCGCAGACCGTCGCCGACAGGGGTCTGGAGAGGGGCAGCGAGCCGGTCTTCGCGTTCCTCACCGACCCCCTCGGCGCGGGCGGAGAGGGGCTGTTCGGGATGGCGAACCTGGTCGCGGTGTTCGGCGCGGCCCTGATCCTGCATCATGCGGCGTCGCGCTCGCTGGCGGCGGCCGGCGTGCTGCCGACGGTAATGGCGAAACGTGACGAGCGCAGCGGCGCGCCGGTGAACGCGGCGCAGGCGATGCCCGGCGCGCAACCAGCGCCGCAGGCGTGGTCCGTGCCGCCAACGCCCGCAGGTAGGGGCGCCGACGGCGGCGGAGCGCCGCTGCCCGGGGTGCAGCCGGGGTCGGGCCCGCAAGCGGGGGTGGGGGCGCAGGGGGCGCGGATTCCGGCTCAGCGGGCGCCGGTGCAGGACGAGAGCGCGCCTCGGGGCTGGCCGCCGCAGCGCTAGCGGTCGGTGGAAAGCAGTGCCTCCACCCGCTGAATCAGCTTGCTCGGCGCGAACGGCTTCGTCACGTAGTCGTCGGCGCCGGCGGCGAGACCGGCGTCGACCTCCTCCTGGCCCGCCGACGCGGAGATCATGACGACGAGCGTGTCGCGGAGCTCCGCGTCGGCCCGCACGGTCGTGCAGAAGCTCAACCCCGACGTGTCGGGAAGCTGGACGTCGAGCAGTACCAGGTCGGGGCGCGACGACTGAAGCATCGCCAACCCCTCGGCGCCGGTCCGCGTCGACGCCACCTCGTGCCCGGCCGACTCCAATTTGCGCGCCATCAGCTCACGCATGTCGGGTTCGTCCTCGACGATAAGAATGCGCGCCACCCTCTTATTCTACCTAAAAGTGGCAAAACATCCGCAGCATAGGCTGCTTCGCATGAGTGACCTCTCCGACCTGTCGGCAGCGACCGCGGACTTCGCGGCCGCCCGTGACTGGCAGCCCTGGAACACGCCGAAGAACCTGGTCATGGCGCTGTCCGGCGAGGTGGGGGAGCTGATCACGCTCTTCCAGTGGCTCACACCAGAGGAATCGGCCACGATCATGGCCGACGAGAAGCTGGCGGGCGAGGTGCGTGACGAGCTCGCCGACGTGCTGCTCTACCTCGTCCAACTCGCCCGCGTACTCGACGTCGACCTAGCCGAAGCAGCCAAGGCAAAGCTGGCCCGTAACGAAACCCGCTTCCCGCCGCCGTCGGTTGTCGAATAACCCACGCTCATGGTTGGCAAATTTCGCACCCCATGGCGTAGGTAACACGACAACCACGCTCAGGGCTCGATCAACGCGGCGAGCCCGTCCAGCACCCGCTCGAGTCCGAACTCGTACGCATGCGCCGGGCTGTACGCGGCCCCGTGCGTCTCACCGGCCGCAGCCCCCACCCGAGCGGCGAGCGGATACCGCGACGCGTCGAAAACCAGCTCCAGCAGCGGCTGGTTCGCCGCCCACCACTCGCCGTCGCTCATCGCGCTCTCGTACCGCGCGGCTCGAACGTCCGCCGCGGCCCGGGCGCACGTCTCCACGAACCCGAGGACGAACGTCAGCGCGGCGTCCATCGCGACGTCGTCCAGCCCGAGACCCTCGAACGCGGCCAACTCGTGCTCGTACTTCGCCATCAGGCCTGGCCCGAGCACGGGACGGCTGGTGGAGACGGTGGCCACCCACGGGTGCGCCTCGAACAGAGCGCGATTTTCGGACGCCACAGCCGTGACCCGTGCGCGCCACCCGTCACCGAAGGGTGTTCGTGACATCGAGCCGTACACGTCGTCGAGCATCAGGTCGACGAGCTCGGCCTTGCCCGGCACGTACGTGTACAGCGTCATCGGCGCCACCGCGAGCTCCGTGGCCACTCGCCGCATCGTCACGGCGTCCAGGCCTTCGGCGTCCGCGATCTCCAGTCCAACTGCAACTACGCGGTCGACGCTGAGCGTCGGGCGAGGGCCGCGGGTGCTTTCCCGGTGGGCGGACCCTCGCCAGAGCAGGGCGAGCGTGCGGGCGGGGTCGCCGGCGCTGCTGCGTTCCGTAGGCATCGTGCACCTTCTTCGTACGCCGTATAATGTACTGCGTACGAATAATACCGAGGGGAGATCTGGTGCGAGTCACTGCGTCCGCCGTGTCGCTGAACGTCGACGACGTTCCCGCGTCGAGTGAGTTCCTGCAGAAACATTTCGGGTTCCGGGAGGAGATGTCCGCGGACGGCTTTTCGTCGTTGATGCGGGACGACGCCGCGATGAACGTGATCTATCTGCGGCGCGGCCTGGCTACGCTGCCGAGCGATTTCCGCGATACGGGGGCGTCCGGTGTTCTCGTGGTGTTCGTCGTCGACGACGTGAACTCGGAGGCGTCCCGCCTCCGAGCGGAAGGTGTGATGCTCACGCACGAGCTCACCGAGGAACCGTGGGGTGAGCGGTTCCTGCAGGTCACCGACCCCAACGGCGTGATCGTCCAGCTCGTCGAGTGGGTCACGCCGGCGGCGTGAAGCAGTGCGGCGAGGGGCGCAGTGCGCCCCTCGCCGCGGTGGGCGCGCCTCCCGCACCCGGTCGGAGGCGCGCCCCCGTGCCGCGCCTCCAACCCCGCTCCTCCCAGCCACGCAGGCCGCCACAGCGCCCGTCGGTTCCCGCCCGGCCCGCCTCGCCCGGCCGCGCCCGCACGAGCCTTGCGCCCGCGCGAGCCTTGCGCCCGCGCGACCCGCCTCGCTCCGCCTCGCCCGGCCTCGCTCGCGCGGGCCTTGCGCCCGCGCGGCCTGCGCCTTGTGCGGCCACGCCGCCCGGCCCGCGCCGCCCCCAGCTCAGCGCGTCGGCGACTGCCCGGCTCGCGCCGTGCCCGGCTCGCGCCCGGCTGGCGCCGTGCCCGGCTCAGCGCGTCGGCGTCGGCGCTGCCGGCGAAACAGTGCCCGACGGCGAAACTGACGGCGAAACGGTGCCCGACGGCGAAACAGAGCCCGACGGCGAAACAGAGCCCGACGGCGAAACAGAGCCCGACGGCGTCGGCGAAACAGTGCCCGACGGCGCCGGCGAAATCGGCACACTCGTCCCCGCCGTAGGAACCCGCGGATTCAACCCCGGCAACTGCTCCGCGACCGGCGCACGCCCCGAGTCGCAGTACATCGGATCAACCGACGGATCCACCGTCCGCGGATACACGTTCTCGGCCACCCCACCATCGGTGCGCGTGCGCTGCAACGAAGGGCAGTTCTCCGGCAACACGACCGGACTCCCGTCCTGGTCGAACACCTGCGCATCCCGGATCAGCTGCCCGTCCGGCCCATAGACTCGCAGGTCAGAAGCGTTCTCCAGCGGCCCGCCCGAGTAATAGGTGCCACCGTCGTAGTAATCCGACCCACTAGACGTAGTCACCACCGCCAACCCCACGAGCGCCACGAACACCCCACCGGCGAGCACCGCACGACGTCCCCAGCGACCGAACCCGCCACTGCGCCGCCCGAGCCACACCGACCCGTACACCGCCAACGCCGCGAACACCAGGAACACCACCGCGTCGCTCCCGGAATCCGGCAGCACCCCGGAGAACCCACCGACGAAGATCGCGGCCACGATCACCGCGAAGAAGTAGCCCCGAAGCACCCACCATCCCGGCCGCAACTCCGGCAGGAATGCCACGAACTGCCTATACGCCGGCACCGTCTCCAGCCGCGCACGCACCCGCTCCGAAATATTCCGCAGCCGACTCGACGCGTTCGCCCTCGGCGCGGGAGCCAACCCCGCCGAGGCCCGTAACTCGGCGGCGTACGCCTCGGGCTGCCCGAGCCGCTGCTCGAGCGACGCCGCGGTGAGCGTCTCCGGCGACTCCGCACTGATGTCGGCGAGGTGAGCGGAAAGATCCTCGATCAGCTCGTTCCGCTCGTCCTCCGGAAGATCGGCCAGCGCTGCCCGGACCCGCTGGAGGTACCGGTCCGCCTCCGTCCCCACTGTAGGAGCGGTCATGCCACTGCCTCCCCGGTCAACAGGTCGTCCATGGTCCGGGCGAATCCGCCCCAGATCTTCGTCGACTCCGTCAACTGGAGCCTCCCGGCATCGGTGATGCCGTAGTACTTCCGGTGCGGGCCTTCCTCGCTCGCTACCACGTACGAGGTCAGGCACCCGGCCTGGTAGAGACGCCGCAACGTCCCGTAGACCGAAGCGTCCCCGACGTCCGCAAGGCCCGCGCCCCGCAGCCGGCGCAGCACGTCGTACCCGTAACCGTCCGCGTCCCTGATGACGGCGAGTACGGCCAGGTCGAGCACGCCCTTGAGCAACTGTGTGGTGTCCACGTCCACCTCCTGCGGACGGGACACTACTGCGCATTGCGCTATACCGGCAAGAGGGGTGTGAAGGTGACCATGAGCAATAGTTCCCTAACGTATGGTAGCGACCGGCAAAGGCAAACACGCCGAAGAAATTGCGCCAGTCAATTCGCCGCGCGTCCAAAAAAATTCTTATCGACGCCATTCAAGTCGCATTCGAGGCGGTTGGCACGCGGTATCGGGGCGACAGTCCGATGTCTACGAACGAGTAACGCCCGGACGGCGTGTCGACGTCGTCCGGGCGTGTGGGGAGCGGGCGAGGTGTTCGCGCTACTCCAGCGTCAGCCGGAGAAGGCGGGCTGCTCGGTGTTCGGGGCGGGACGGTTGGCGGGCGCCGAATCGTCGTCGCCATCCTGCTCGGAGAAGTGGCCGCGGTAGCGCTCGATGACTTCCTTGGGCAGGCGCCCACGAGCGTTCACGTCGATACCGCTGGCCTCGGCCCACTCGCGGATCGCGGCGTTCTCGGCCCGGCTGTTCGTCGCCCCGCCGACACTGCTGACCTGCTTGCGTCCCTTGCGGACCGTGGTGCCACCGGTACGGCGACCGGCCTGCACGTATTCCTCGAGGATCTCGCGGAGCTTCGACTGGTTGACCGCACCCAAATCGATTTCGTACTCGACGCCGTCGATCCCGAAGTTCACTGTCGGACGGTCGACAGCATCCGGGTTGATTTCTGAGTTATCGAGGTCATCAGTGAGAATGACCAGTTCTTTCCTCGCCATGCCGGATATAATACAGCACCTTGTTCGGAGTCGAGATAAAGGGGTAGGAAATGCCGACTCCGTGCGCAACACAATTCTCTCGTCCGCGTCAGCTGTTGACTCCTGATTTGTCCGCATTATCGTAGGGGGGTTCGTGCCGCGTCCGAAGGGGGTGCGGCGGGAAGAGGGGGGTACGTCATGGCGAAGAAGAAGAAGGACAAGAAGAAGAGCGGCAAGAAAAAGAAGAAGTAGCCGCTCGATCCGGTGCGGGCGTCCTCCGGGGCGCCCGCACTGTCCTTGCCCCGTAACGGAAGGCACCGATGAGCTGGCACACCCCCGAGCGACAGCTGTTACGGGCCACCACCCGACGCTTCACCGAGCGAGAGATCGTCCCGCACCTGCCCGCCTGGGAAGAAGCCGGCGAGCTCCCACGCTCCCTGCACCGCGCGGCCGCGAAGGCCGGCCTGCTCGCCGTCGGGTTCCCGGAGAGCGTCGGGGGCAGCGGCGGTGATCCGATCGACGTGCAGATCATCGTCGAGGAGATGATCCTCGCGGGTGGGTCGTCCGGGCTGATAGCCGGGTTGTTCACCCATGGCATCGGCCTGCCGCACCTCGTCGCCGCGGGTGTTCCCGACCAGATCGACCGCTTCGTCCGCCCTGTGCTCGCGGGGGAGAACATCGCCGCGCTCGCCGTCACCGAGCCCGAGGGTGGCTCGGACGTCGCCGCGATCCGTACGCGCGCCGTCCGCGATGGTGACCACTACGTCGTCACCGGCGCGAAGTTGTTCATCACGTCGGGCATCCGTGCGGACGCCGTCACCACCGCGGTGCGCACCGGCGGCCCGGGGGCGGGCGGCATCTCGCTGCTCGTGATCGAGCGGGGAACGCCCGGCTTCACGGTCTCGGCGCCGCTGAAGAAGATGGGCTGGTGGTGCTCCGACACCGCCGAGCTGCGTTTCGACGGTGCCCGCGTGCCGGTGGCGAACCTGGTCGGTGCCGAGGACTCCGGATTCGGCCAGCTGATGACGCAATTCGCGGCCGAGCGGCTCGGGCTCGCCGTGCAGGCGTACGCCACTGCGGCGCGGTGTCTGGCGCTCACCGTCGACTGGGTGAAGATCCGCGAGACGTTCGACCGGCCGCTGGCGTCGCGACAGGTGGTGCGCCACAAGGTCGCGGAGATGGCGCGCCAGGTGGATGTCGCGCGGACATACACGCGCGCAGTGATCGACGACTGGCTCGCCGACCCGACCCGCGGTGACCTGGTGTCCCGCGTCGCGATGGCGAAGAACACGGCGGTCGCGGCCTGCGACGAGGTCGTGGACACCGCCGTGCAGCTGCACGGCGGCATGGGCTACCTCCGGGAAACCGAGGTGGAGCGCCACTACCGCGACGCCAGAATCCTAGGAATAGGCGGCGGCACCACCGAGATAATGACCGAGCTGACAGCCCGACTCCTGCTCGCCTGAGCGCTGCACGTCTTGTGCCCCTATGAGGGCACAAGACGTGCAGCGCCCGGCGCGGCGGGCGAGCCGCTAGGCGGGGATGTTCACCTTCAGGGGGGCCTCGGTGGCGGCGATTACCTCGTCGACTGTGACACCGGGGGCGGTCTCGACCAGCTCCAGGCCGTCGCCCGTCACCTCGATCACCGCGAGGTCGGTGATGATCTGCTGCACGCACGCCTTACCGGTCAACGGCAACGAGCACTCCGACAGGATCTTCGCGCTGCCGTCGCGAGCCACGTGCTCCATCACCACGATGACCCGCTTGGCGCCGTGCACCAGGTCCATCGCGCCGCCCATGCCCTTGATCATCTTGCCGGGGATCACCCAGTTCGCGATGTCACCGGTGGACGACACCTGCATCGCACCGAGGATCGCGACATCGATGTGCCCCCCGCGGATCATCGCGAACGACATCGCCGAGTCGAAGAACGACGCCCCGGGCAGCAGCGTCACGGTCTCCTTGCCGGCGTTGATCAGGTCGGGGTCCTCGTCGCCCTCGTACGGGTACGGGCCCACACCGAGGATCCCGTTCTCCGACTGCAGCGTGACGTGCACACCGTCCGGCACGTAGTTCGGGATCAGCGTCGGCAGCCCGATGCCGAGGTTCACGTACTGCCCGTCGCGCAGTTCCTGCGCCGCCCGCGCGGCCAGCTGCTCACGAGTCAATCCCATTGCTCAGGCCTCCGACCGGGGACGAGTGGTGCGCTTCTCGATCTGCTTGCCCTCGGTACCCACCGGCCCGACGACCCGCTGCACGAACACACCGGGCACGTGCACCTGCTCGGGGAGGATCTCACCCGGCTCGACCAGTTCCTCGACCTCGGCGATCGTGATCCGCCCGGCCATCGCGACCAGCGGGTTGAAGTTCCGCGCCGACTCGTGCATCACGAGGTTGCCGTGCCGGTCGCCGATCGCTGCTCGCACCAGTGCGAACTCGGTGACGATGCCCTCTTCGAGCACGTACTCCCTGCCGGAAAACTCGCGGACCTCCTTCGGCGGCGACGCGACCGCCACCGACCCGTCCGAGCCGTACCGCCACGGCAGCCCACCGTCGGCGATCATCGTCCCGACGCCGGCGGGCGTGAAGAACGCCGGGATGCCGGACCCACCGGCCCGCAGCCGCTCGGCGAGCGTGCCCTGCGGCGTCAGCTCCACCTCGAGCTCACCGGCCAGGTACTGCCGGGCGAACTCCTTGTTCTCGCCGACGTAGGAGCCGATCACCCGGGAGATCCGGTGGTCCTTGAGCAGAACGCCCAGCCCCCACACGTCGACACCGCAGTTGTTCGAGACGACCCGCAGGTCGTCGACGCCGGTCGCGTGCAGGGCTTCGATCAGCACGTGCGGGATCCCGCACAGCCCGAACCCGCCAACGGCCAGTGACGCTCCGGCCGGGATGTCCGCGACCGCTTTCGCCGCGGACGACACCACTTTGTTCGCGCTGATGACACACCTCCGCTACCTCGACCGTCTTATATTGCGTGACGCTATCTCACGAGGTCAGTGTGTCGAAAGCACGCCAGATCAGTATCAACGTTGTGCCGTGAACTCTGACGCCTTCACGAACGGTTCGATCGGCCGCGCCTCCGCTCCGGCCACCACCCGGTTCGTGGTGCCGCCCAACAGTTCGACGCTCGTCTCGACGACGTCGCCCGGCGCCAGGGGCGCGTGGAAGTCGCGGCCGTGGCGGCCCCAGAGCTCGGCCAGGCAGCCACCCTGGCAGGTACCGCTACCGAGCAGGTCACCCGGCCGGATCTCGGTGCCCCGCGAGGCGTAGGCGGCCAGCGCCGGGAACGTCCAGGCCATGTTGTCCAGGCGGTCGCTGCCGACCAGCTCGCCGTTGACCCGCACGTCCATCCGCAGGTCGAACGACGACCCCGACGCACGCGGCGCCAGTTCGTCCGCCGTGACGAAGTACTGGCCGAGCGCGGTCGCGGTGTCCTTGCCTTTCGCCGGGCCCAGCTGCAGCCCCATCTCGTGGAACTGGACGTCACGCGCGGAGAAGTCGTTGAGCACGACGTAGCCGGCGATGTGGTCGGCCGCCTCGCCGACGGTCAGGTCGCGTCCGGTCCGCCCGACGACCGCTGCCACTTCCAGCTCGAAATCGAAGTCGACGCAGTTCGGCGGCACCGGGATGTCCGCGACCGGCCCGGTGATCGCGTACGGGTTGCTGAAGTAGAACGTCGGAATCTCCCAGAATCGCGGATTGAGCGTCGCGGCGGGGTCGAACAGCTTGACGATCCCGGCGGGGTGCTCGGGGAACGTCGAGAAGTCGCGGAACGTGGTGGGTTCGAGCGGCGCGAGCAGTTCGGCGTCGGCCTCGGGCGTGACGGTGGCGCGGTCGCGTAGTGCGGCGTCGGTCACGGCGGCCAGGCGTCCGTCGAGCAGCGGGATCAGGTCCCGCTCGCCGGGCAGGTCGACCAGGTCACCGCTCGCGTCGACGACCGCGAGCTGCGGGCCGGACTCGGTGTTCCGCCGGACGATCTTCATCGACGCCTCCTCGGTTCGGTATCGCGATCACGCTAGGACGCCGCCCGTGGGGCACGGAAATAGTCGTTCCGACTAGTGGTGATCGGTGTCCTCGATGGTTCGCATCGACAACATGCATTTCCGCGCGTGCGTTCCGCGACCGTACGGTTTCCGGGTCCCCTTCGCCCTGCGGAAAGGCGCACCGCACCGCGCCGCGCCGCACCGCACCGCGCCGCACCGCGCGGCACCGCACCGCGCCGCACCGTGCCGCACCGTGCCGCACCGCACCGCGCCGCAAAACCGCGCACCGCACCGCGCCGCACCGTGCCGCACCGCACCGTGCCGCACCGCGCCGCACCGTGCCGCACCGCACCGCACCGCACCGCGCCGCAAAACCGCGCACCGCACCGCGCCGCACCGTGCCGCACCGCACCGTGCCGCACCGCACCGCACCGTGCCGCACCGCACCGCACCGCACCGTGCCGTGCCGCGCAACCGCGCGCCGCGCGGTTTGCGGGGGTGTGGGGGCGGAGCCCCACACCCCCGGGGCTACTTGACCAGGGACAGGTCGATTTCGGGGTAGAGGGGGAAGTCGCGCAGGAGGTCGCTCGTGCGGGTGCGCGCCTCGGCCGCAACCGCGCCGTCGAGTTCGAACTTCGCCTTGCTCGAACCGTCGGTCTTCACCGCAGCCAACACGGTCGCGATGACATCGGCGATCTCGGTGATCTGGTCCGCGCCCATGCCGAGCGTCGTCACCGCCGGCGTACCGAGCCGCAGCCCACTCGTGTACCACGGCCCGTTCGCGTCGAACGGCAACGAGTTCCGGTTGAGCGTCAACCCCACCGACCGCAGCGCGCTTTCCGCCTGCCGCCCGGTGAGCCCGTAGCTCGCCGCGACGTCGACCAGCACGATGTGGTTGTCGGTACCCCCGGTGAGCACCTCGACCTTGCGCTGCTGCAACTGGTCGGCCAACGTGCGCGCGTTGTCGACGATGTTCGCCGCGTACTGCGCGAACGACGGCTCGAGCGCCTCGGTGAACGCCACCGCCTTCGCCGCGATCGCATGCGGGAGCGGCCCGCCGAGCACCGTCGGACAGCCCTTGTCGACGGCGTCGGCGAATTCGGACGTGCAGAGCACCATCCCGCCGCGCGGACCGCGCAGCGTCTTGTGCGTGGTGGACGTGACGACGTGCGCGTGCGCAACCGGGTCGTGGTTGCCGGAGAACACCTTGCCGGCGACCAGCCCGGCGAAGTGCGCCATGTCGACCATCAGCACCGCGCCGACCTCGTCGGCGATCTCCCGCAGCGCCGCGAAGTCGATCAGACGCGTGTACGCGCTGTACCCCGCGAGCAGGATCAACGGGCGTACTTCGCGCACCTGCGCACGCACCGCATCCAGGTCGAGCAGCTTCGTCTCGCGGTCGACGGTGTACGAGCGGGCGTCGAACAGCCGCGCCGACACGTTGAACCGGTACCCGTGGGTGAGGTGACCACCCGAGTAGTAGTCCATACCGAGCAGCTTCTGGTCGAGCACCTCGCGACGCAGCTCGGCCCATTCCGCGTCGGTGAGCGCGGACGCGTTCTTGCGCTCGAACCGCTCGATGATGCCGCTCTCCACCCGGGTGGCGAGGATGCTCAGGAACGCGACGAGGTTGGCGTCGATACCGGAGTGCGGTTGCACGTAGGCGTGCTCGGCGCCGAACAGCTGCTTGGCCAGGTCGGCGGCGTGCGCCTCGATCGTGTCGACGTTGTCGCAGCCGGCGTAGAAGCGGTGGCCCGGCGCTCCCTCGGCGTACTTGTCGGTGAACAGGTTGCCCTGCGCGAGTTGGACGGCCAGCGAGCTGAAGTTTTCGCTCGCGATCAGCTTGACGTTCGAGCGCTGGTCGGTGAGCTCCTGGACGACGGACCCGGCGACCGTCGGGTTGACCGTCGAAATCTGGTCGAGGGAGGCGAAGAACGCCAGCGCACCGGGGTCCGGTGTCGCTCCGTCGAGGCTCGCGAGGTATCGGAGGGCGCTGAGCTCGGGCATGGTGAGGGCGTGACCTTCCGGATCGGGGTTGTCGGGCGCCGATGATACGGACCCCCACCGACAACGACCGCCCCCATGGGCTCTCACCTGCAACTTTGGTGATACCGACGTGCTCCTCTACTGCACCTGTGGACATCTCCCCACGGGGTTGTCCGGTGACGTAGCGTGGTGACACTAACCCTGGCGGGGGTGGTCTGCTGTGACAGTCAGTGCGGTGGTCGATGGGTACCGACTCGATGGACTCCGTTCGGCCGATCCACAGGTCGCGGAGATCCTCACTGCGGAGTACGAACGGGTGCGCCTCGGCGTGCAGCTCACCGCGAGCGAGAACTTCACGTCCGCGGCCGTGCGCACGGTGCTGTCCTCGACGCTCGGCGACAAGCACGCCGAGGGGTATCCGGGTCGGCGGTTCTACGGCGGGTGCGAGTACATCGACCAGGCCGAGGAACTGGGCCGGTCACGGGCGTGCGCGCTGTTCGGTGCCGAGCACGCGAACCTGCAGCCGCACTCCGGCACGCTGGCCAACCTCGCGGCCTACGCCGCACTGCTGGTGCCGGGGGACACGGTGCTGGCGATGGAGCCCCGCTACGGTGGTCACTTCACGAGCGGCAGCAGCCGGAACTTCTCCGGGAAGTGGTTCCGCACGGTCGGGTACGGCGTCCAGCGCTCCGACGAGCGGCTCGACTACGACGAGATCCGCGATCTGGCCCGGCGGCACCTGCCGAAGCTGATCGTGTGCGGGCCCACCGCGTACACCCGCTTGATCGACTACGCGGCGTTCCGCGAGATCGCCGACGAGGTCGGTGCCTACTTCCTGGTCGACGCCGCGCAGATCAGCGGGCTGGTCGCCGGGCGGGCCGTGCCGTCGCCGGTGCCGTACGCGGACGTGGTCACCACGACGTCGCACAAGTCACTGCGTGGTCCGCGGGGCGGCATCATCCTCTGCACGCGTGCGCTGGCCCGTCGCGTCGACAACGCGGTGTTCCCGTTTTTGCAGGGAGCGCCGCAGATGAACAACGTCGCCGCGAAGGCGGTCGCGCTGGGCGAGGCTGCAGAGCTGACGTTCGTCGACTACGCGCAGCGGGTACTGGCCAACGCCTCGGCGCTCGCCGACGGACTGGAGAACGCCGGGCTGCGGCTGGTCACCGGCGGCACCGACAACCACATGGTGCTCGTCGATCTGGGCGACGGACGGATCAGCGGCGCGGAGGCCGAACAGCGCTGCCGTGACGTCGGCATCCTGCTCACCAAACACGTGCTGCCGTTCGACCACCGGCTGCCCGAGGAGGCGTCCGGGCTGCGCTTGGGAACGCTGGCGTCCACCACGCAGGGCATGACCGAGGCCGACATGGAGTTCGCCGCCGACCTCATCGTGCGGGCGATCCGCGGAGACGAGTCGGTCGGCGACGACGTAGCGGATCTCGCGGCCCGCTACCCCTGTTATTCACCACACTGAGTGGCATGGATGTGCTGGAGTCGCTGCGGCGGATCTGCCTTGCGTTGCCGGAAGCCACCGAACGGCTCAGCCACGGCTCACCGACGTGGTTCGTGGGCAACCGACGTTCCTTCGTGACGTTCGCCGATCACGTCCACGGCGACGAGCACGTCGCGTTCTGGTGCCCGGCGCCGCCCGGCGTGCAGGAGGAGATGATCGCGACCGACCCGGAGCGGTTCTTCCGCCCGCCCTACGTGGGCCCGAGCGGCTGGCTCGGCGTCCGGCTGGACGTCGCTGTCGACTGGGACGAGATCACCGAGATCGTCACCGAGGCGTACCGCGTCGTCGCCCCGAAGAAGCTCGTCGCCCGCCTCGATCAGCCGTGATCATCATTAATCCGAATTGGTCCCGGTAGGTCACGACTGCGGCTAGGTTCTGACATCACCGTCGGACCGAACCGGAGGCTCCCCCATGTTTCACCGCCGCTCGTTATCCGATCCCCGCCCGAGACGCGTTGCCGCGGTGCTCACCGCCGTCGCGCTGGGAGTCGCCGCCGCGGCACCGGCCGCAGCCGACCCGCCGACGCCCGCCCAGTCCGGCGCCGCACTGTCGAAGAAACTCACGTCGGCCGTGACGGCTCAGGGGGCGCTGGCGCACCTGCGCCAGTTCCAGAAGATCGCCGACGCCCATCAGAACACCCGTGCGTCCGGTACCCCCGGCTACGACGAGAGTGCCGACTACGTCGCCCGGAAACTCGAGCACGCCGGATATCAGGTCAGCCGGCAGAGCTTCGAGTTCCCGTTCTTCCAGGAGCTGACGCCGTCGAAGTTCAGCCAGGTCAGCCCCACCGCGAAGACGTTCGTCAACGGCACCGACTTCGCTACGCTCAACTTCTCCGGCGACGGCGCGGCTCAGGGCACGGTCACCGCTGTCGACGTCAATCTGACGCCGCCGCGAGCGTCGACCAGCGGTTGCGAGGCCAGTGACTTCGCGAGCTTCCCGAAGGGCAAGATCGCGCTGCTCCAGCGCGGTACGTGCGACTTCGGAGTCAAGGCGAACAACGCGGCCGCCGCCGGTGCGATCGGCGTCATCGTGTTCAACCAGGGCAACGGTACCGAAGCGGCGAACCCCGACCGGTTCGAGCTGGTGCAGGGCAACGCCGGTGGTCCGGTGCCGATCCCGGCGATCACGGTGCCGTACGCGCTCGGTGCGCAGCTGGCCGGTGCGCCGACGACTGTCGTCCGCATCGAGACGGACACGCTGTCGGAGACCCGCACCACCGAGAACGTGATCGCGGAGACGTCCGGCGGACACGCGGACAACGTCGTGATGGCCGGTGCGCACCTCGATTCGGTGCCCGAAGGGCCCGGGATCAACGACAACGGCACCGGGAGCGCCGGGCTGCTCGAGGTGGCGTTGAAGTACGCGCCGCTTGCGAAAGAGGTGCCGAACAAGGTGCGTTTTGCCTGGTGGGGTGCGGAGGAAGGCGGGTTGCTCGGATCTGCGCATTACGTGTCCGCGCTGACGCCGGCGCAGGTGGCGGACATCGGGTTGTACCTGAACTTCGACATGATCGGGTCGCCGAACTACCTGCTCGCGGTCTACGACGGTGACAATTCGACGGGTACCGGGGCGCCGCCGGCCGGGTCCGGGGCGCTGGAGACGATCTTCCGGAAGTACCTGGCGAGTCGTGGTCAGCAGGTCGTCGACACGGAGTTCGACGGGCGGTCGGACTACGGGCCGTTCATCGCCGAGGGCGTGGGGATTCCGGCCGGTGGGCTGTTCACCGGGGCCGAGGAGAAGAAGACCGCGGCGGACGTCGCGAAGTTCGGTGGAGTGCCGGATGCCGCGTACGACCCGTGTTACCACCAGGCGTGCGACAGTCTGTCGCCGGTTTCGGACGGGGCGGACGCCGCTCTGTACAAGAAGCTCGCGAAGGCGTATGGGAAGAAGCTCGTCGGGAACGTGAACGTGTTCGCGCTCGATCTGAACACGGACGCGATCGCGGATGCCGTGGCGCGGCTGGCCTGGGACACCAGCGGCATCTCCAAGCCCGGCGACGCCCCCAAGGCCGCCGCAGCCGCCGCCCCGTCGGGCGGCCGTCAGGGCCCGCTGCCGACCAACTGAGCGAATGCACCACCCAGACCGGGCCCCGCGCAGAGCGCGGGGCCCGGTCTGCGCGCGCATCCGCGCGTCTGCGGCCCCGCGTGCCACGCATCAGCGCCCCGCGCATCCAGCGCCCCGCGCATCCAGCGCCCCGCGCGTTCGCGGCCCCGCGCGCCTAGGGTGCCGCGCCTAGGGTGCCGCGCGCCTAGGGTGCCCCGCGCCGGGGCCGCGCGCCGGGGCCGCGCGCCGGGGCCCCGCGCCGGGGCCCCGCGCGTCGGGTGGGTGTTGCGGCGCGTCGGGGGAGGGGTTGTTCGCGTGATCGCGTAATGGGACTAATCTCCTAACTCGGGATTAATCGACGTCATCCCGTGGAGAAGGCATGCGCGTTCGCACCCGCCGCAACGGTCCGACGCGGTCCGTCGGAGTTCTGACCACGCTGGTCATCGCCGTGGTGACCGGCGTCGCCGCCAACCAGATGACCGCAACCGCGACGCCGACCCGAGCGATCCGCCCCGCTCCGGCCCCGAGCGTGCCACCCACGCCCACTCCGCGCGCCACACCGCCCGGCACGCCCCCGGCGACGACCCCGCCCGCCCAAGCCGGCCTGGCCGCCGGACGGGCCATCGCCACCCAGGTGACCGTCGACGGCGTCCTGTCCCACCTCCGCGCCTTCCAGCAGATCGCGGACGGCAACGAGGGGACCCGGGCATCCGGCGTCGGCCACGGCTACACGCGCAGCGCCGACTACGTCGCCGGACATCTGGAACAAGCCGGCTACCGCGTCACCAGACAGAAGTTCGACTTCCCGTACTTCGAAGAACAGCGCCCGACCACGTTCCGCCGCACCACCCCCACCCCCCACAACTACCGCGCGACCACGGACTTCCAGATCCTCAGCTACTCCGGCTCCGGCACCGTCGAGGCGCGCGTCCACCCGGTCGACGTCAAGCTCCAGCTGCCGCGCGCATCGACCAGCGGCTGCGAAACCGCCGACTTCGCCGACTTCCCGCGCGGCGAGATCGCCCTCGTGCAGCGCGGAGCCTGCGACTTCACGGTGAAGGCCCGCCACGCGGTCGCGGCGGGCGCGGCCGGGCTCATCATCTTCAACCAGGGCAACGGCAGCCGCACCACGAACCGCGACCGGTTCGACGCGTTCGGCGGCACCCTGCAAACGCCGTTCCGCATTCCGGCCATCGGTGTCTCCTACGCGATCGGCGCCGAGCTCGCAGCGTCGCCGCGGCGTAGCGTCCGCATGGAGACGGACACGCTGTCGGAGACCCGCACCACCGAGAACGTGTTGGCAGAAATGCCCGCGAAGCGGGCGGGGCGCACGGTGATGGTCGGCGCACACCTGGACTCGGTGCCCGCCGGACCCGGGATCAACGACAACGGCAGCGGAAGCGCCGGAATTCTCGAGGTGGCGCTGCGCTACGCGGAGCTGGCCCGCAAGAGCCCGACGCCGAACAACCTACGTTTCGCCTGGTGGGGTGGCGAGGAGTCCGGGCTGCTCGGGTCACAGCACTATGTGGACGCGCTGACCTCGGCGCAGCGGGAGAAGATCGCGCTGTACTTGAACTTCGACATGATCGCGTCGCCCAACTACGAGCTGGGTGTGTACGACGGCGATCGTGGTCCGACCGGTTCCGGCGCGATCGAGAAGTTCTTCCAGGGGTTCCTCACCGAGCACGGGCAGAAGTCGACGCCCAGTGCGTTCGACGGTCGGTCGGACTACGGGCCGTTCATCGCGAAGGGGGTCGGGATCCCCGCGGGTGGGATGGACACGGGCGCCGAGGGGATCAAGCCGAAGTCGGCGGTGGCGAAGTACGGCGGTGTGCCCGGCATCGCGTTCGACCCCTGCTACCACCAGGCCTGCGACGGTTTGACCGCGGTGAACGACAAAGACCGTCGCGACGACTACCGCCGGCTCGTGCGTGCGTACGGGAACCGGCTGGTCGGGAACGTGAACGTCGTGCCGCTGGATCTGATCAGTGACGCGATCGCGACCGCGGTGGGGCGGTATGCGTTCGACGTGTCGGATGTGGTGGGGGCGGGGACGCCGGCGCCTTAGAGTTCTGGCGCTCGGCGCTTTGGGCGCGCCCTAGGTGAACGAGCGGGCGCTGGGGCGGCCCTGGCCGCCGTCGACGGCGATGTTGGCGCCGGTGATCCAGGAGGCGCGGTCGGAGAGCAGGAACGCGGCGACGTCGCCGATCTCCTCGGGGTGGCCGAGCCGCCCGAGCGGGAACTCGTTCGCGCGGAAGTGCTCGAACCGCTCCGGGTCGTTCGCCTTCAGGTATGCCCAGCCGCCGCCCTCGAACAGGATCGAGCCGGGGCTGATCGCGTTGACCCGGATGTGGAGGGGCGCGAGTTCCAACGCGAGGGTCGCCGCGAGGTGGATCTCCGCCGCCTTTGCCGCGGCGTACGCCGTGCGCGGGCCGGGCTTCACGCCCGTCACGGACGCGACGAACAGCACCGAAGCGTTCCGGGCCTTCTCGAGGTACGGGAGGGAGGCCTTGGTGAGCGCCGCCGCGTGACCGACGTTGAGCGCGTACGTGCCGAGGAAATCGTCGACAGTGCTGTTGCGCAGGTTGCCGTTGCCCTGGGTGCCACCAGCGTTGGCGACGACGCGGTCCAGGCCACCGAGCGACTCCGCGACCTGGTCGACTGCGGCGCTCAGCGCGTCGGAATCGGTCACGTCCGCCACCACCGTGGTGACCGGACGACCGTGGCGACCGATCTTCTCGGCGGCGTCGGCCAGACCGTCGGGCCCACGCGCGATCAGGCCTACCCAGGCGCCTTCGCGGGCCAGCGAGTCGGCGATCGCCAACCCCAGCCCGCGGCTGCCGCCGGTGATCACTGCCCGTGCGCCGTCCAGACCCAGATCCATGGACGCCACGGTATGTGGTTGCGGAGCGTAGTCACAGTGGGGCTGTGGATTCGCCGGGTTCGTGGTGCGTCGCGCCGATACCCTACTTCCATGGCGATTGCCGAAGAGCTCATCGCGGGGGTTGTCTCCAGCGTGCTCGCGGTGCTGCTGGTGGAGATCTACCTGTGGTTACGCAGGAGGTACCGGCGGCGGGCGTTGCGGTGGCTGGTCGGGACCGACACGGTTTCGGTGATCACACCGGTCTATCCATGGGCCGAGAACTCCCATCCGGCGGGGTTGCTGACCACGTACGACGCGATCGGGTTGGCGCACGTGCTGGAGGCGTGCAACCGGGTCGGCACGGTGCCGGTGGTGACGCGCAGTGGTGAGTCCTCGGAGAATTCGCCGCTCGACGTCGTGGCGATCGGTGGGCCGTCGGGCAACCAGGTGACCTCGACGTTCCTCAAGGCCTACTGCCCGGGGTTCGAGGTTCTCACCGATCCGGAGACGGGGTACCTGTCGTACCGCTGCGGCGATCGGGTCTTCGCGCGCACCGAGGACGAGACGTTCGCGTTCATCGTGCGGCTGTCGCCTCGCGAAACAGGGCTGCCGGGCACCGCGCTGATCGCGTGGGGGCACTCGGCGGTGTCGACTGCTTCGGCGGGCTATTACCTGGCGCGGTATGCGCAGTCGTTGCGCAAGGTCGGGAAGGGATCGTTCTTCGTGGCGATCTCGGTGCGGTGGGTGCTGGGGTATCGCGCGTTCGATACCCGGCCGATCGATCTGACGCGTGCGGCGTTCGCGCCGCTGGTGGGGGAGTCGCGCGGGGCGCGGTCGGTTGTGGAGTCTCGGGCGGAGGCGCCGGTTTCGGCGCCGCCGGCGCTTCCGGCTTCTGCGCGGCCGGCGTCCGTGGGTTCGGCGTCCGTGGGTTCGGGTTCGGCTTCGGAGGAGCCGGCGGAGGAGCCGGCGCCGCGGCGGCGGTTCGGTCGGGGGAGTCGGTCGGCGCCGCCTGCACCACCGGCGACCTCGGCGGCGCGGTCGAGCGCGACCGGGCGGTCGCGGGTGGCGGAGGCGCTGGACGACGTTCGCGCGGAGACGACAGTGGTGACGACGCCGGAGCCGCGCGTCGGCGCGGCGGAGGCGGGTTCGGCGCCGAGCGAGCCGGTGGCTACTGGGGCGGAGTCGGAGCGGCTGATCGAGGATCTGCCTCCGCGCAGGGTGTCTCGGTCGGGCGACGGGGTATCCGGCGACGCTCGGCCGGGCGACGCGCCGTCGAGCGCGGCCGAGAATGCGTCGACCAAGCGGCCGCTGAGGCGAGCATCCAGCACCGCGCCGTCCGACGGCACGGACGAGCCCGAACCGCCAGCGCGGCGGAAGAAGTAGCACCGCGGACAGGCAAGATCCGTGTCGGAGGCGCGACAGTCCGTCGGGGTGGCAAGCCACCGCCCGGGGTCGGACGCTAGTCTGCGCTGACGAGGGGGCGGTAGCTCAGTCGGTCAGAGCAGGGGACTCATAATCCCTTGGTCGTGGGTTCGAGCCCCACCCGCCCCACCACCAGGCAATACGTGAGTACTAAGTCCTGCGTAGCGGTGCAACAGAGAAGTATTCTGCCCGCATGGCGGTCACCCCTCGTGCTCCGAGCGTCGCCGTAGATGACCTTTCGGCGCTGCTTCCGGACTGGCAACGACACTTACGGGCGCTCAACCGAGCGCCGTCCACGATCTCCTCGTATCAGACCGTTGGTCGGGCGTTCGTGGCCTACCTCGTGGCTCACGGGATGCCGACGCGGGCGTCCGCCGTGAAGCGCGAGCACATCGAGCACTACCTGGGGCACCTGGTCGCCAATGGCTCCGCGGGGAACGCCGCGAAGCACTACCGAACGCTGCAGCAACTCTTCCGGTGGCTGGAGGAAGAGGGCGAGATCGACGCGTCGCCGATGGCGAAGATGCGTCCGCCGGCTATCCCTGAGCAGCCGGTTCCGGTGTTCACCGAGGCCGAGTTGGCTGCCCTGCTGCGCTCTGCCGACGGGAAGCGGTTCGAGAACCGGCGCGATACCGCGATCATCCGGTTCTTCCTCGACTCGGGCGCGCGGTTGTCCGAAGTGGCGTCGCTGGAGCTGGGTGACCTGGACTTCGACGCGGACGTTGCGATCGTGATGGGCAAGGGCCGACGGGGGCGGGCGGTGCCGTTCGGGGTGAAGACAGGGGAGGCGCTGCGGCGGTATCTGCGGCTGCGGTCTCGGCACGCTGAGGCGAATCTGGACGCCCTGTGGATCGGGCGGAAGGGGAAGATGACCGGGAGCGGGATCACGCAGATGCTGGAGCGCCGTGCGGCGGATGCAGGGATCGAGAACGTGCACCCGCATCGGTTCCGGCATACGTTCGCGCATCGGTGGTTGGCAGATGGTGGGCAGGAGCAGGACTTGATGCGCCTCGCCGGCTGGCGGTCGCGGGAGATGGTGGGCCGGTATGCGGCTAGCGCCGCCGATGAGCGAGCACGTGCGGCACATCGCCGGATGGCGCTCGGAGATCGGCTCTAGCGTGACAGGCCGACTGCTGCGCTTCCGCTATCTGGGCTTACGCCGATGTCTGAGAGGCTCACTCTGATGAGATGGTTTGAACTGCGCGTGCTCCTGATTGGCGTCTTATTCGGGTTCGGAACGAATCTTCTGACGGCTGATCCGGAGCAGTGGTGGGCGCCGTTCAGACTCGTCAACGAGTTCGCGCCGTTTTGGGTGCCGACGGCTCTACTCTCCCTCATCGCCATAGAGCTCAGCGGTCGCTGGTGGCGAAAGCGTCGCATTCACTGGCATAGCGAGGATAGTCCCTATCCGGGGCTGGGCGTATTCTCGTCTGATTATTCGAAAGTCTTCTTCGGCAGGGAGAGCGAGACTGAGGAGATCCTCAAGCGGATCACCCGCAACTCGCACAATGACGAGCGGCGGGCGCTCGCGCTAGTCGGACCCTCGGGCGCAGGCAAGTCGTCCATAATCCAGGCAGGTGTCCTACCGCGTCTTTCAACCAAGTGGGCCGTGGTTGGCCCTATTGTGCCTGGCGCGGATCCATTCCTGCAGTTGGCAATGCTGCTCGGGTCCAAGCAGGATGAAGAGGAAGTCGAGCGTGACAGGACTCAGCAGGACGCACGCCTTCTGGCAGATGAAGCACGGCGCATCGAACTCGGGGACCTGTCGGTGCCGCAGTATTTTCTGTCCCGACTGTCTGTTGCGCGCGCCGGCAAACGAGACTTGGTAGTTGTGCTCGACCAATATGAAGAAATTGTAACTCGATCCGCGCCGGGAACGAGTGATCTATTTTCTGCCTTGATAGTTGCCGGTCTGCGTGCCGACAGTGGTCTCCATCTGTTGGTCGCGCTGCGGCCCGAATACTTAGGCTCGCTAGAGGGCTCCGCGCTCGCCCCGCTAGTCGCGAATCCGTACCCCATAGGCCCTTTGAGTCCTGCTGGCATGCGGAGGGCGATTGTAAAACCGGCAGAGGCCGCCGGACTCACAATTGATCCGAGCCTCGTGGAGACGATGGTAGCTGAGGCGACCGTGGGCGATGCGCTCCCATTGCTTGGACATTTGCTCCGTCGTTTGTATCTAAATCCGTCGACTCGCGGTGCAATCACTCTTGAGACTTACGAGCAGGCCGGTCGTATCAGCGGATCAATAGCAAG
The DNA here is from genome assembly GCF_043197895.1 of Cryptosporangium sp. NPDC048952. Taxonomy (NCBI): domain Bacteria; kingdom Bacillati; phylum Actinomycetota; class Actinomycetes; order Cryptosporangiales; family Cryptosporangiaceae; genus Cryptosporangium; species Cryptosporangium sp. NPDC048952. The sequence continues at coordinate 1,568,526 of NZ_JBICTY010000001.1, forward strand.
GCACGCTAACGAGATATACGAGTCCGTGGTCGCGGTATTTCCCGCGGAAACGGTCGAGCGTCTGCTGTTGCGGTTCGTGGCATGGGACGGTCAAGTCGAGGTCAGGCAACAGGTAAGCCTACGATCTCTCAATCCTGAGGAACTCCGAATCGCTGAAGAGTTCCGCATGGCACGATTGCTCATTCAGGACGCGGATGGTCTATCCTTGGCTCTGGCTCACGATGCTCTGCTCCGACATTGGGACATTCTCATAGATCTCGTTGAGGCGAACCGAAGCCTATTGTTTCGTCGAACGTCGCTGGAGCAGAGGGCGCTTGACTGGGAGCGGCGTGGCAAGAGAGCCGATCTGCTCTCGAGCGAAGCCCTCGCGGACATCGCAGCGGCCGAGGAGCGGATTCCGCTGAGCGAGTCTGCGGGGGAATTCATCCAAGCTTCGCGCGATGCTCTAACGGAGGAGCGCATTAAGCGAGCCGACGAGGCGGCTTCTTGGGCGCAAGAGATAAGTGACAGTGATCCCGAACTCGCCTTGGCTGTGGCGCATGCGGCGGTGACGGAACTAGCGCCTTCTAGGCGTGCGGTAATGACACTCTGGGGACTGACCCACGAACAAAGGACTGACCGAATCGGATTCGGGCCCACGGCCGGTGTGCTGGACATGGTGTGGACCGCGCCAGACAGACTTTTGACCGTGTCCGGGGAGGGATTGCTCTGCGTGTGGGATCGGTCTGGCGCCTTAATCTCATCCACTGAGCTTCCCGATCGCCTTACGCCCATTCGGGCCTCATTTTCCAAAAATGCCAAAATGCTGGCGACGCTCTCAGGCTCGGGGAAACTGGTGGTCTGGAAGGTCGGCAGGACGTCTAACCATCTGGACTTCGTTGGATCGTTAAGTGTCGACGATGCCCGTGACTCGAAGTTCGCATGGTCGCAAGACGGCACTCTTTTGGCGACGCAATTTGGCTGGGGGCCGCTCACTGCTTGGCGAATTTATGAGGACCGGGTTGAAAAACACTCTTTCGGAAAATCTGAAGAAGACCTTCGTCGGGCCGCTCAATTCCAATGGGCACCAGATGGTGAGTTGCTGGCGCACTTTGGCCTGAGTCGCACCGAGTCGATTCTGAAGGTTATCACGCTTGACGGCGATATCGTCGCAAGACTTCCAGTAAAAGGGCTGATGCCGAAGTTTTTTTGGTCCCCCGATTCAGAGTCGGTGCTCGTTATCGATGACACGCGTGCCAGCAAGACGGACCTTTATAAGAATGGTCGTCGTGGCCGTGTCTTCCACGTATCCTCAGGCAAGGTGACGGCGCAGTTCACGGTGAAAGAGACGATAACTGCTGCGGCGTGGCATCCGGACGCGATCCAGTACGCCGCCGCTTCGGGCTATGGACCGCTTTCGCTAACAATCCGCACGGGCAAAGAGATCGTTGCCACTATTGAAGGCGGACGCCACGGTAACGTGGATCTGATGGCTTGGAGCCCAGACGGTTCGTATCTGGCCGTCGGCCAGTCAGTCGGCCCTGGTCTGGAGATCTATGATTTAGAGGGCGAGATACTTAACCACACCGCAAGTGGCTCTATCACGGATATCTCCTGGAGAGGCGACAGAGAATTCGGACTGGCAGGATCGAGTAGTGGCACCTGGCTTGTTGGCCGTTCCTCCGGCGTGCAGCCAAGCTCGATTGACCTAGGTAAAGGATTTCACAGTCTCGACCCAGGAGGCGAACATGCCGCAACGTGGTCCTGGAGTTCCGCCCTTGTGATCCAGGACCTGAAATCCGGAGTGGAGTCGCAAATCGTAGAGGCGCGGGATATGAAGGGCACCCAACTAATTTGGGCTAATGCAGGCGGTGATTATCTAATTCGCCTATTCGATGTGTGGGACGGGAGGACTGAGAGCATCGCGGTCGGGAAGTTGGGCGGGTCGGCGGCGGAGCTAAGAACCTTAAAGAATAGTGAACAGATGCCGCGTAGTTTCGCATGGTCTCCCGCCGATCGCCTAATCGCGGGTGGAAACGAGGCGGGCGACGTCTTTGTGTGGAGTATGGAGACGTCGGCGTGCTCGCAAGTAGCAAAAGTTGATAGTGCGATCGCCTTCGTGCGATGGTCCGCAGATTCACGACGACTGGCAGTAGTCTATGCCGACTCAAAGGTAAGGGTCCTCGACTCGGAAACAGGATCGGAGTTGGCTGAACTCGATGAGCACGGCAAAAAGATCGAACATGCTGTATGGTCGCTCGACGGCCAGTACCTGGCAACGGTGTTTAACGTTCCTGGGGAGAAGATCAGGCTTTGGGATCCAGCAGTCGGGGAGGCTTTAGCCATTCTCACCGTTCCTCGCTCCGAGGGAATACTTGATCTCTGGTGGGAGACGCCTGGATCGCTTGTGGCTTTTACGCGAAGCGCCAAGATTCTCGTTTGGACCTTGCCGACTCGCCTTGATGGTGTAGGTGCGGTTGCTGAGGAGATGCCTGCGATGCGGGAACTTTCGCTGGCCGAAAGGGGCAGGTATGGGCTCCCCTCATATCCTGCGGCTGAACCGCAGTGATCTCTCATCTCGCTCTAGCAAATCGGCGAGTCTTTCTGCGAGCTCATTTGTGATCTTGGAGTTGGTATATGGGGGAGTGGAGAGCATTGAGGTAATCCGCTTCAGGCGCTTCCTAATCCAGGAAAATTGCTGGCTTTCGGGTAGATCGAGGATCGGACGTAGCGCGTCGATGGCGTCTTCCGGCTCTCCGAGTTGAAGGTGTGCCGTTGCGAGGTAGACATGCGCCAGTGCAGCGTCGGAGATCGAACGCTTATGAGGATCACTCGTTGACCACAACTCGATCGCGGTCCGCGCACCGGTCGCGGCGCGGTCCGCATCACGTCCGCCGTTGAGCCAAACGAGGCTGCTTGCAACGTAGTAGTGCTGCTTCTCGATCGCGAAGCCAAAGATCCCAGCCTCGTCGGGAGCGGCAGACGAAGCCACCTCGCCAATAGCCCGATCGAGGAGGTCGTTCGCGGCTCGTGAGTCGCCGGTTACGGCCCGGCACTGCGCTTCTGCGCTGAGTAGGCGACTCAGCGCCTGCCCGCGACGCACGTAGCGCTGGCCATCGATTGCAGCGCGAAGCGCCCCGTCGTTGTCCCCGGTGAACCGGAGGATCAAGCTCTGGGTCCCACGAGTCCACGCCTTCAGCGCACCGTCGTTCGCTAGGTCCGCTGATCGCCACGCGGCTTGGGCGTGCACCTGAGCCGCATCAGGATGTCCCATATCGAGGGTCGCGTACGCGAGGATCCCGGACAATCGGCCCACCGTGGCGAGCGTGTCTGACACATCACGTGGACGGAGATGCCCTCGCTGGAGCGCCGCGTTCGCCTCGTGGCGGAGCTGCACCGCGGACTCAAGGATGGTCGCCGGCGGAGTGCCGAGATACTGAATCGCCAGATGCTGGGTGCGCTCGCCAGCCGTATCAACCGGCGATGGCTCCGCTAGACGCGCGATGTCACGCGACTCCATCAGCGCCGTTTCGAGCAGCTGACTCTTTGCCCGACGAGCCTCCCGACCGCTGGTCGCTTTGTTCCACGCGTCGGTCAGCTGCCCCTGTGCGTTCAATTCCGCATCGGCGATTTCGACAAAACGCTGATCGGGTAGTCGCTTGCCGTTCTCGATATTGCCGATGCTTCCGCGGTGCGTATAAGTGACCGCCGCCAACTGGCTCAGCGAGAGTCCACGTTCCATGCGAAGTGCGCGCAGGAGCTGTCCGAATCGTTGCGCGTCGGCCGCTTCGTGTTCGGCCACGTGGTTCCTTCTGTCGTCACCTGGTCGGTGCCGCGCTTGACGACAGCAACGACCTGTTCGTCAGGTGCTCCGCCTTTCACGCTACTGATGCGGCCAACGAATCGGTCCGGCAATGGAATCACGACTGACGCTCGGAAGAGGTGCGGTCGCATGGCGTATCACGCAGAAAGGCCCGGGGAGGGTTCACTCATCGACGGTGGCCCAACGGCCAACTGTTCCGAGTCCGGCCCGACACTCGCAGACCCGGGCCTGGCTCTGGCATGGCGCAACCGCCGGATCCTCTCGATGCGGCTGGGCTGGCCCGCCGGGGCTGTGGAGGTCTGCGAGCAGGTCGAGCGCGAGTGCCCGGACGGGTACCCGAACTACTCGCTGGGCGGGTCGCGCGAGCGTCCGGACGTGGGCTATTACGCGCTGCCCTGGAAGCCCGAACGCCTGGGCCAACGCCCCGTCTTCGGCATCGACGCGGACGCACTGATGACCGCGATTCGCACCCAAGAGCGGAAGCTAAGGCGGGGAGGCGCACCGTGTCGTTGCCGTTGACGCCGGTCGTCGGCTATATCCGCGCACTGACGCGAGAGGACGGGCAGACCCTTCGCGCCGACCTCGACGCGTACGCCTGCCGGGCTCGACTCCTCGTACGCGACGTCGCACGCGAAGCGCCCGGTGCGTCTGCAGCGATGCTGCCGGCCTTCGCCGGCTGTCTGGAGATGGTCCGAACGGAGATCGTGCGCGGGATCTTGCTGCCGACGTGGGGTCATCTAGCCCCGAACGGCGTACTCGGAATGGCGTTGTTCCGGGCGGCGCGTCAGGTGGGCACGCCTCTCTACGTCGCCGACCTCACCGACATCCCGCACTGGGCGGTGGAGATCGCGGTGTCCGCGCATCAGGTGCAGGCGGACCTGATCGCGACGGCGGGAGGGCCGTCGTGATGCACGGCCTGAGCGCGTCGCCGGCTGAAGCCGACCGGGAGACGCGCGACCTGAGCGTGATGCCGCCGCGGTGGCATCGAACGCTCACCCGCGAGGACGTCGAGACGGCGCGCGGAGTGCTGCCGATGCACCATCCGACGGGCCTGGATCCGCTGCGGCCGGTATGCGCGAGCGCCACCCACCTGATTGTTGTTCAGTCCTGGCCCTGTGAGCAGCACCGCTGGGCGCGGTGGGTGCTCGATGCCGACGACCGCGGGGAGATCACCTGACTGAGTGAGAAGGCCGGACCACCGTGAACCCTGGCAGGCGCGGGTGGTCCGGCTGGGGCGAACCCCGGTGTCGCACGATACCGGGGTAGACCGCACGGTCCGGCGTCGTCGGCCGGGCCGCTGGCCGCTCCCGGGAACGCTTCCGTTCCTGAGTGGAGTTGATGGTGGTGACGACAGAGCCGGGTCTGGAGACCGACGAGCCCTGCGAGGTCCTGCACGAGGGCGTGCCGTACGTGCAGGGCTGGATGGATGCGAATGACGCTTTGACGGCGCTGCGTGAGGCGCTGGAAGGCTGCGGCCTGGCCGAATCCATGCCGTATGCGCGAGCAGACGTCACTGTGGCTGGCATCGGCGTGGTCGAACTCGGTCGAATCACGCCGGAGATCGCCTGGCGTTTGGCCGCGCTACTCGCTCGCGCGCACAAAGCCGACGACGACGCGGATGGTGGGAGCCGCGCCGCGTAGCACTGTGGACTTTCCTGGACACCCGTACCGGCCCGTGTTCGCTGCATTACTGTCGGCTCCGGCGGTAAGCGGCTCCGGGAGGCACAGTTGCGGCAACGCCGCTCGTCGTCGACGACGCTGCAACTGTCGTTGCTGCTGGTCGGCATCCTGCTGGAGATCACCGCCAACTTCGCCGCGAACGCAGCCGAAGACTCCGCGGTGGCCCGAGCCATCCAGAACATCGCCACCCCGAGCCTGATCATCCTGCTGTTCGTCCTCGTCGTCGGTAACGGGGCGGTGCTCTGGTGGGAGAGCCCCCGCACGAAACGCCCGGAGTGGCAGTCCGACCGGGCGCCGTATCCAGGCCTAGCCGCGTTCGACGAAGACGACGCTGCCGTGTTCTTCGGTCGCGAAGCCCAGATCAAGGAACTCATCGGTCGCCTTCACGAGGCAACGGCCGACGCACAGGACCGCTTCGTCTGCGTGACAGGGGCGTCCGGAAGCGGCAAATCGTCTCTCGTCCATGCCGGTGTCGTTCCCCGATTACGGACGAGTCGTTGGAGTGTCCTCCCGACGCTGGTTCCGGCCGGCGAACCACTCGGCGGGCTCGCAGGGCTACTCGTCACGCTCGCCGGAGGCGAGCGGCCATCCCACCTGCACGACCTCCGCCACGATCCGGACGCCCTGATGCGGGCCGTGCGTCAGTGGCGTCGCGAGCACGGCAACCGCTACGGCCGGGTTCTGCTCGTCCTCGATCAGCTCGAAGAACTCGTCACGCTCTCCGGCCCCGCCGACCGCCGTCTGTTCCTTGACCAGATCGTTCACGCCATGACGTCGGACCGGCGTCTGTGGGTTCTGGCCACGCTCCGGCTGGAATTCCTGGACGACTTGCTCGCCGGCGAGCACCCGGAGCTGTTCGGGGCGCCGGTCGCGCTGGGGTCGATCGGCCGGGCGGAGATCGCGACTGTCATCGAGGAGCCCGCTCGTCTGGCTGGAATGACCTTCGACGACGGGCTCGTCGCCCGGATCGCCGACGACACCGGCACCCCGGACGCGCTCCCGCTATTGGCCTACGTCCTGCAAGAGCTGTACCTCGCCACTCGATCCGGCAAGGGGAAGGGTGCAGGAAAGGCGACCCGCGAGACTTATGACGCGCTCGGTGGCGTCGCCGGAGCGCTCGCCCGGCAAGCCGACCTCGTCCTCGCCGAACTCCGCGACCGGTACGACTCCGACGCGATCCTCTCCGCGTTGCTGCGCCTCGTCGCGATGGACGGCACCGAACCGACCCGCCGCCGCGTGCCGCTGGATGAGCTGAACGCCGATCAGCGGCAGATCGTGGAAGCGTTCGTTGACGCGCGTCTGTTGACTACCGACGCCGCCGACGGCAGGGCGTTCGTCCACGTCGCTCATGAAGCGCTCTTCCGCCAGTGGGCGCCGCTGCGGCAGGAGGTTCGGACCCGCGCCGAACACCTGACCCGACGGACCGAACTCGAGCGCTGGGCCACCGACTGGGAACGCGCCGGCCGCAGCGATGACTACCTGCTGACGGGCGAACGCCTCACGCTGGCGGGTCAGTGGCTCGATGCGATGGCCACTGCGGGGCAGGACGTCCCCGGGCCGCGCGCGCTGGTGGATGCCTCCAGGCGGCGAGACAGCGCCTTCCTGCGCCGGGTGTCGACGTCAGTAGGCCGCTACGCCCTGGCCAACGTCGACCGATATCCGGAACTCGCAGTCCTGCTCGCGACGGCGGCGCTGGCCGACTGCGCACGGACGCCGATCGCGGCGCGCGCGTTGATGTCCGCGCTGGCGTTCAGCCATGCCGAGTCGGTGCTGTCCGGCCACACGGACGCTGTCCGTGCGGTCGCGTGGTCTCCGGACGGGACTACAGTGGCCACCGGATCGCGCGACGGAACCGCGCGCATCTGGGATACCTCCACGCGAACCGTCTCCCACGTTCTGGCCGGGCACGACGGGATGGTCGACGGCATCGCCTGGTCGCCGGACGGAGCACAAGTTGCGACCGCGGGTAGGGACGCCACCGCCCGGATTTGGGACGCCACGACTGGCGATCCGATCGCGGTGCTGGAGTGCCCGGACTTCGTGCGCACAGTCGTATGGTGCCCGGACGGACGCGCGTTGGCCGCCAGCAGTCGAGACGAATGCGTCCGGGTCTGGGACACCGACTCGTGGGACCTCCGCACCACGCTGACGGGGCACCGTGGTGACGTCTGGGGGCTGAGCTGGAGCCCTGACTCGACACGGCTGGTCTCCGCGTCCCACGACCGAACCGTCATTGTCTGGGATGTCGGCACCGGACAGCCAGCGGTCACTCTCGTCGGACATCTCGACTTCATCGAAGCGGTCGCGTTCTCCCCGGACGGCCGGTGGATCGCAACCGGATCCGCCGATGAATCCGTGCGCATCTGGGACGCCGCAACGGGCACGGAACGCCGGTCGGTCGGTGGGCATCCGGACATCATTTGGTCGGTGGCCTGGACCCCGGACGGAACGCGCCTCGTCTATGCCCTCGGGGATGCCACCGTCCGAGTCTGGGACACGATTCGGCTCCGCGAAGTCGCCGCGCTCCGCGGCCACGACCAGACCGTGTGGCATGCCGCCGTCAGCCCTGATGGCACGCGAGTACTCACGGGGTCGGCCGACGCCACCGCGCGCATCTGGGCACTCCAACCGCCCGGTGCCGAACGGACGACCCTCGTCGGACACACCGCCCCGGTGACCGCTGTCGCGGTTGACGAGGGCGGAACCGTGGTCACCGGATCCGATGACGGCAGTGTGCGTCGCTGGGCACCCGAAGGCCCGATCATGCACCCGTTCGAGTCACCCGTGGTGGCTGTCGCCCCGTCCCCTACGACAGCCGTGGTCGCGGTGGCGTTGCAGGACGGGACCACGCACCTTCTCGATACGGCCGCAGGATCCGCACGCGTCGTCGCGGACGGTGTGCCGTTCGAATCCCTGTCTTGGTCTCCGGATGGGTCACGCCTCGCCTGCGGAGCCAAAGACAACACAATCCAGGTCCTCGACACCCGCGACCGGACGCCGCTGCTCACACTGCGCGGACATACGGATTGGATCGGAGCGCTCGCCTGGTCACCCAGCGGCCGGTTCCTCGCGTCCGGGTCCGACGACCGCACCGCCCGCGTCTGGGACCTCGAACACCCGGACACACCACTCGTGCTCACCGGACACCAGAACTACGTCGACGGCGTGAGCTGGGCACCCGACGAACAGCACCTCGCGACCTGCTCGGCGGACTGGACGATCCGGCTCTGGGAACCCGGAGCAGGGAATTAGCCGGTCCGAACCATGACGGGGCACGAACGGCGAGTGCGCGCTGTGGCGTGGTCACCGGATGGCCGGAGGCTGGCGTCCGCGTCCGACGACAGGACCGTCCGTCGATGGGACGTCGAGAGCGACGAGCCGGAGCAGATCCTCGGCGTGCACCGCGACGCCGTGACAGCGCTGGCCTGGCTACCCGACGGAGAACGGGTGGTGAGCGGATCGGCGGACGGCACCGCCCGGATCTGGGCGGCCGACGTCGACCTCGACTCGCTTACCCGGACAGCACGTGAACGTGTTTTCCGAGGTCTGACGGCAGATGAGCGCCGGGAGCATCTGCTCCCGGCCGACGACGAGTAGCTACAGCACTTCCTCGACCACGCGCATGTCCTCCTCGACGATGTACTCGGACGGATCGAGATTGAGGTCGTCGCGCTGGGAGGTGGACCAGTAGCGCTTGTTCGCCTCCTCGAAGGTCTCCTCGCCCTCGTAGGCGATCACCCAGATATGCGCGTTGCGCTCCCGGTCGACCCACGACCCGCCGATCTCGAAGCCCAGCTCCTTACGCAGCGGGACGACCTTGGTCCGCCACTTCTCCACCCACTCGTCCAACCGGTCCGGCCGAATCGTGTACGTCCTCAGCTGCACAGTGCGCACGGCGCAAACTTCCTTCCAATCGCCCGATTCGCCTGAGATTAGCGGGCTTAGGAGGAAGAGGGGCCACCTGTCATCGGGTAGAGGAATTCACTTTGATCGGCCGGGACGCGTGTTTCCTCCAGCACTGCGGGCCGACCAGCGACCGCGCACACGCGCGAGACGACCAGCAAGGGAATGCCGGGCTTCGCTCCGAGGGAAGCGGTCTCGTCCCCGAAGGGCATGCGGGCGCGGACGTGGTCCTGAAACGTCAACGAGTGTCCCTGCTCTGCGAGCCACCGGTAGGCCTCCGCCGGCTCGGGAAGGTGCGAGCGCTTCTGCCAAGGCGCGTCCAACTCAGCAGCGACCGGGAACGGCACCGCCAGCCAAGCCGATCGACGCCTATCGTCGTGGGCGTAGAGCGCTTCGCGGGTGAGCATCGGCGTCCCGATGTATGTTCCCGTCAGCAGGTCGGCGTGCGCTGCGGTGGCGTCGACTCGCAGGTAGACCGGCTTGCCGATCATCGTCCACTCTGCTGCGCCAAGCTCGGCGTAGTCGGCGGTCAGACTGCGGTCTTCGGCGTGCGCGGGACGTGCGTGCGGGTCGCGGACGATCGCGCCGAACGGGCGTCGGACTGAGACGAGCCCCTCTCCGGTGAGAGTGGCGACGGCCTGACGGATCACCGGTCGGGACACCCCGAACTCCCCGGCAAGCGCCTCCTCGGACGGTAGCGGCTGCCCGGCCGGGAACTGTCCGGACAGGATGCCGTCCCGGAGATAGTCCGCCACCTGTCGCCAGCGGGGGACAGGCGTGGTGATCCGCGGACGGGTCGCCTTCTCGCGCGGCATGGGCCACACCTTCTCTAGTTGTGTCGTCCCGACGCGGTCCGTCGGCATTCGCGCCGCTGGTCGGCGGTCCGAGCTAGTCCGCTTCTAGTCCCCAGCGCGACGGGAATCGAGGCTCTTGCCGCAACGTAGTACGTTAGTTGTACAACGTCAACGTACTACGTTTACGTTGTACCGAGCTCGACCGATTGGAGACCGCCGATGGTCCGACGCCCATGTGGATTGAACGATCCTCGATGCCTGCGGTGCCACCGCCGACCGGTTCGGGAGCTGCCGCAAGTGCCGCGCTCGTGCCCGTTGGCTCCGCCGAACCCACCGTCCCCGATGACCCACTCGGACGGCTCGGGGCCGCCGGACGTCATGGGACGACTTCCGCGCCCCAAAGACATCCCCAGCATGTCCCACCACGTGGTGATCCCGTCCCGGCCTTCCACGCGATCCTCTACCGCATCCACTCAGCAACTCGCACCAGAAAGGCACACCACGTGACCGCGATGACCACACCCCGGACCGACGCCCTCCCGACCCGCCGGACCGACCCACCGATGAACGGAGGTACACGCTGAACGACACACAGAACACCCCGACGCCCGACGGAGAGCCCGCCCACCGAACCCAGTGCTTCCCTCGCGTCCCGAGCGCCAATGAGTTCGACGATCAACTCACGCGCCTTGAAGAGCGTCTGACCGACCTTCAGCGGCACCACGCAAACCTCGTAGCCGCCGCCCGTGCCGCGCTCCTGGCCGACGCAGAAGGCGAAGCCGATCCGCTCTGGTACCTCCGCGACGAACTCCCACCCGCGCCCATTGGCCACCCGCTATCCGACGAATCCGACCCGCACGGCGGTGAGTCCCGATGACCGGGCGCCACCGCGACCGCTACGGATACGGCCTCGGGATCGGGTTCGTTCCGCCCTCCCTGGTCGGCATACTTCTAGGCTTCGCCTTCTTCCTCGTCGTCAAGACGGTCCACGCGCTTTCGCGGACCGTGTGGCGGTACCGGTCCGAGTTGGCTCCGCTGGTGATCGCCGGAGCGCTCACCGTGGCGGGCTGGTACTGGCACTACACCCATCCGCGCTGGGCGCTGCCGATCGCGGTGAGCGCCTGGGTCGTCGTACTCGTTCTCGTACTACTGCCCTCCCGCTGGGCGGTCGTCCGTCGGTCTTGGTTGCCGCGCCGGATCGAGCGGGCCTACGCGGCGCTGTGCGTCGCGCTCGCCGGAACCTGGCTCTCGGCCACGATCACGGCCGGACCCGGTACCGGACCGATCCCCGGACTCGGCCTGCTGTTCACTCTCGCCGGCGCGGTCCCGTGGTGGGTGCACCGGCGGCGTCGTGCTCGAATCCAGGTCGACCGGATGCTGTCGGCCTGGCCCGGCGTAGCCGACCAGATCGGCTTGACCGGCTCGAAGGTCGCGTCCGCGACCGTCGGCAAGTTCGGGTACGTCGTACGGCTGGCATTGCGCCGTGGCCAGACCGTTCAGCAGGCGGTCCGGGCGGCCGGCGGGATCGAGTCCGGGCTCGGCGCACGACCCGGCTCGGTCCGGATCGAGGCCGACCCGGTACGGGCCGACCGCGCGATCGTCCGGGTGATGCAGGTCGACCCGCTCGCCAGGTCGATCCCGTACCCGGAGCCGACCGGGCGCGGTTCGATCCTGCGTCCGTTCCCGCTGGGCGTGTTCGAGGACGCGACTGCCCTAGCGGTGCGCCTCGCGTACCGCAATGCGCTCATCGGGGGAGTGGTCGGCGCTGGCAAGTCCGGTGTGCTGAACGTGCTGCTGGCTGGACTGGTCGCCTGCCCGGACGTCTTGGTCTGGGGCATCGACCTGAAGGGAGGCATGGAGCTCCTGCCGTGGATGCCCAGCCTCGCCCGGCTTGCTGTGGAGCCGGACCAGGCGGTTCGGATGCTGCGGGACGCCGTAGCGGAGCTGGATCGGCGTGCGGCTGAACAAGCCGCCGCCAGCCAACGGCTCTGGCAACCCCGCCCGGCCCGTCCCGCGCTCGTCCTGGTCGTAGATGAGTGGGCCGAACTCCCCGCCGCCGCCGGGCCGCTGGCAGACTCGCTCGCCCGCCGCGGACGAGCCGTCTGCGTCACGCTGCTCGCCGCAACCCAGCGGCCGACGCAGAAGGCTATGCAAGGCGGCGCGATTCGGTCCCAGATGGACGTCCGGATCTGCCTGCGGGTCCGGGAAGCCCGGGACGTCGACCTGATCCTCGGACAGGGCATGAACACAGCCGGCTGGAACGCCCAGTCCCTCGACGCCCCCGGAAAGCTGCTGATCTCCGACCCCGATCACGTCCAGCCTCGTCCGGCGCGCGCCTATTGGCTGCCCGACGACGCCGTGAGCGGGCTGGCTGCCATTCACGCACCCGTCCGCCCACGTGATCTAGCCGAGCGCCCCCATGTCGAGCAGCCTCCGCCTGAGCCGTCCGCAGTGCCGTCTCCGACGATCCCGGCTCAGCGCGAAAGCAACGAGAAAACGACGACCGCCGAACAGAAGCTCTGCGACGCCCTCGCTGGCGCGCCCGAGGAAGGAACCGAGATCGGCGAGCTGATCCAGGTCACCGGAATGTCCCGGGCGTGGGTCTATCGACAGCTGTCCGCTCTGGCTCGCCAGCGCCAAGCCACCCAAGCCCAGCGTGGCCGGTGGCGCGCTACTCGCTAACGCCGAGTAGTTGTCTCTTGTCTCGCCCAACGTCTCGTCTCCGCCGTCTTGCGCGCCTGCGCGTATGAGACACATCCAGCGGAGACGAGACGAGCGAGACGGAGACGATCACAAGAAGTAACGACGAAAGGAGGAACCGACGGCGGAACAGTCGGATCAACAGCGCGAGGCTCTGGCCCGACAGCGAGCCCTTATTGCCCGCATCGGGGCGTACAGCCTCTGGGCACGGGTCGAAGATCGGACCGCACGAACAGAGGCCGCGCGACGGAAGTTCATGAGCCGCTTCGAACGCGAGGTGGATCCGGACGGCGAGCTACCGCCGGAGGAGCGAGCTAAGCGTGCGTCGGCGGCCCGGAGCGCCTACTTTTCAGCCCTCGCTTTGCGGGCGGTACGCAGGCGCGCTATGCGCCAACCGCGAAGACGCGACGATTGACCGCTTAGGCGGTGCGGCGGCATGAATTGGTCAGTGCGGTAACCGAGAACCGTCCCAGGCGAGCCGACGTCGCGCGGCGCCTGCCTCATGGCGCTCGCTTCCCGCTCCAACCAGAAGCGAAGAAGGAATCAACGTATCGGACATCTCGTCGACAATCCGTGCGAGGCGTCTTGATCACCGAGCACGCCAACGACGCTAATGTCTGCCAACCTCAATCTTCGCGGCTATCTCAACTCTCACACTGATTCAATCGCAATCCCATATTCCACAATCCACAGATGAGCTCGGACTCAACCTTTAGAGTGGCTCCGTCCAGGTCGACCGATCCGCCGTGTCTCTGTTGGAGATGTTGAGGGGGTTCAAGTGGATCGCAAGTTGATCGTGAAGCAGTTCGCGACCGAACCGGGATTAGCGTTCATCGAGGTCATTCGGACAGCATCGACACCGGTCGGGGCACGGGAAATCAAGGCGTTGATTGCGGATGCCGGCGTCGGGCCGGTCGAAGTCGACCGGTGGTGGAAGAGGTCTCAACCCTACCTGCGCCTGCATCCGCATATCGAGAAAACACCGAACAACAGGTATGAGTGGCGGATTGAAGCGGAAGAGTCTGCAGCATCACTAGGAAATTTGGCAGAGATTACTTTAAAGCGGATCCCGTCGTGGCTCACGCATGCGTACGTGGACAACGTTTCAGACAGCCTAGCGATTGCTGAGAGTTCGGGCCCGCGCAGCCAGGGCAGTTGGGCGCGACAACGTGAGCTTGGCAAAGCGATTCTGCTGGCAAGCATTGCGGCAGAGGTTGGAGCTCGCCAGGCCGACGGCGCGAGCGCCGTCGATGTAGTGGATTTCATCATGAAACATGCCGACCGCGCCTACATATCACGGTTCAACCAGCCAGGGGACACGACCAAGTTCGATTCCGATCGGCATGAGTCGATCGATTCCTCGAGACTCAAGGCGGGGGAGCTCGTAACGGTCGCTCGCCCCGGTTTCGTGTGGAATGGAGCGGGTGACGATACGGTGGTTGTCAAAGCTCGGGTTGTGGCGCAGTCGCGGCCTTGATGATGGCATTACTCGCAGGGGGTAGGTCCGGCCATCCGCTAGCAATAGTTAGGGGTGACTCGCACGATATACACGATCTTTTCATGAGGCGACCATTTAGACTGCTCGATTTCCAGCGCGAATACGTCTGGGAGAAGGACCAAGTACAGCGACTCGTGGCAGACTTGGAGCGTAAGTTTACGAGTCAGCACGATTCCCGAGACACCACGTTAGACGTTGCTTCTTATGATCCGTACTTTCTCGGATGTATGATTATCTGGGAGGACGCTGGTTGCACCTATCTCGCCGATGGTCAACAGCGTCTTACCACCCTTTTCATTCTATTAATATATCTCTCGCACTTGACGTCGCAGCGCGATGATTGTGTCGATCAATGGCGAACTCTCGATGGTCTTATTCGAACGGCTAAACTTGGCAACCATTCTTACGCAATTGATCTGGAAGAATATCAGGATCTCTTTGATGCCTTGGTTGCCGGTAGAGGCTATCCCGACGATGGGTCACCAGATATTCATCGCGTCCAACTGGCGTACAGTCACATAGTTGAGAGCTTTCCGATCGATCTGGGTGGCGAGAACTTAGCTCTCTTTGTTGAATGGCTTCTGTATAGGGTTTCTGTCGTGACGCTGTCAGCTGGTGATCGCGACCGTGCACGCGAGATGTTTCAGACTATGAATGGCACGGGCGTGAATTTGACTTCGCTCGACTATCTGAAGACTTACCTCCTAGGCGACGCGCCGGGCACTCAACAAGGACTGGACCGTCAATGGCACAACATGGTGGCAAGTATCGAGCGCGTAAAGAAAGGTGCCGCCTTGTCCTTTCTTCAGTCCGCGTTTCGTGCCCAGTTCCCCGAACTTCAACCTTACAGAGTGGATGGCATCGCACTGGACACGTCAACTCACGATTGGGTGAAACTTGAGGAGTCGAGGCTATGGCCAGAAGGCCGGAAGGGGCAGCGCGCTAAGTTCTTCGCGAAAACATTATTGCCCTTATCCGAAATTTATGTGACCCTTCTCAAGGCTGAAGGACGGCTGACAAAAGGGCTTGAAGCTGTCCGTTATAACTCTTTCAATGGAATCAATTGTCAGTTCGATTTAGTGCTGGCGGCCGTCCAACCTCTCGACTCTAGAGCGACTAAGGAACGAAAGGCGCGGCTAGTAGCTGAGTTTATTGACTTCCTGTTCGTGATGCGCGCCATCGACGATCCAGCAGACCATGAATCGGTTCCTAAGGTCATCGAAAATCTGCTAGGGCGGGCGCGTCTAACGGAATCCGAAGACGGCTTACGCAAGCTCCTAAAGGATGAATCGAGTCGGCACGTGGCCGATGCCCATCGCCTCGACACCCTTCAATATCGCGCTAGTAATCGAAGCTTGGTTCTTTATCTGCTGACCCGACTGACTGCGTGGGTGGAAGCTGGCATGGAAAAAGAACCGGACATTGAGGGTTACTTGGGCAATAGCGAGGTTGTGCGACATTACGAGATTGAGCATCTGTTCACTAGAAAGCCCGGTGTATATGATCCTGGCAGTGGATCGTTGGCGCTGCGCGCACGACTTGGTGCACTAGTTCTGCTGGATGGTCTCGATAATTCTAGTCTTGGCGGTCTTCCGTTCGATAAGAAGACTGCGGCCTATCTTAGTCAAAACACGCTTGCCGCGTCGCTTCACGAAGCCATGTACGATAAGGGACACGCTCGCTTTCTTAGGTTTGTGGCTAATCAAAAAATGAAGAATTTGTTCCAGCCATTCAGGTCTGGGGACGCGGTGGGAGAAGTAGTCGAAAGGCGTCAGGCTCTATACCGTGCTATATTTGAACGAGTCTGGTCGACAGAGAATTTCGCTGTACTCAGCTCGGCTACGGATGCCTCGGCGAAGCGGAACCGACGAAACTACGGCGTAGGCATCGCAGACCTACAACGGGCGCGTTTGATTGCCACTGGTGAGCGTTTAACGGCGCGCCGTCGTGGCAAAACTTTTGAAGCGACCGTGAGAGCGGATGGCCAGCTCGATACTGGAAGCGGAGAGTTCTTCGCTAGTCCGACGGCAGCGCAGAGGGATGTTTTGCCGGCGGGAGTCAAAGGAACGAACGGCTGGGTTTTCTGGTCGGTTGCGCGAACGGGCGAGACGCTTGGCGCCATCCGCGCGCTGTATGAATCTAGGAGGCAGTAGCGCATCGTGGGGGTCCGTACGCCTGCCATTCGACACGGCCGAACACGTCCATGCGTGGGATCGATGCATGACTGAGTCGGTCTACGATGGATTTGGTGAGCGCCCAATAGCGAGGTACTCAACGCTCTACGGCCTGTGCCGATCTGCGTCGTTACTGGTCCGTGTAGGGCTAAACCCATTAGTCCAGATCTTTGGCCGTGGGTTCGAGTTCCACCCGCTGCATCGACGGGCTAGTTTGCGCGCTCCCTGGCAGGGGAGCTTCATCGAGGCTGGGCTCCGGAGGCTCGCTCTGTGACCCTTGATCGGTCCGGTGGGTCCACCTCTCGACGCCGGAATTTACTTGACCTGTCGGCCGCCGATATTTGGGCTGGGGCGTATGCCGAGCCAATGCATTGCGTGCGTGACGAATATGAGAGCGAATGGTAGCCGGATTTTTGCCTAAGAGTTCAGCGATCTCGCGAGGAGCATAACCATCGACGAGATGGGCGAGTATTTGCCGTCGATGATGTGGTAGGTCGTTCAGTAGGCTAAGCACATACTCCTTCTCCTCGTGGAGGCTGCCGTTCTGCGGCGCGGGTCGGCGTCCCAGAGTGGAATAGGCTTCAGACTCACGGAGCCGCGTTTGGCGCATGCGAAAGAACATATGCCGAACGACTGTCTTCGTGTAGGGAACTGGTTCCAGTATGTTGGACCATCCCGTGAGCGTCGCAATCAATGCGTCTTGTGCCAAATCCTGCGCATCATCGACTGATGCTCCCAATGCGATCGCGAAGCGAATCAGGTGTGCATGGTTCGCTCGATAAAAGTCTTCATAGGCGGCGTCGCTTGACGTCGGCGCCTGGATGCTCTCGGGCATGAAGGTGCTTTTTTCCTTCCGATCGTGGAATTTTGCTGAGATACAACGTCTGTCGCATGTTGTCTCCTACTTCATGCCCTGCATGACTAGTTAGTGTCCTCGGGGAGGAGCGGCGTGCAAGCCGCGAGGCAGTTGTCTCCCGCAGGCGCGTTAGTCAGACCTCTGGTCATGGCGATGGTGCCGTTGGCCGAGGTTAGGGGTCGGTGGCCCGACCTAGTGAGGCGCCGTGCGGCGTCGGCCTGTCTCTGCCGGCGCGCAAGTAGCGGATAAGCTGGGTCTCCCTCATAGTGGCTGAACGAGCAGACGAGCAGCTATGTGGCATCGGGCGGTGGCCCTGACGCGGCGATGGTCTTCGGCCCCCTGGAGGCTAAGGGCGGCTGGCGGTCGCCGGAGTACCCCAAGCGATGAAGGTGCTCGCGCCAGAAGCCGGGATGCTGATGACAGCGCTTTCTGGTCATGCACCTCGACCTCGCCGACGTCGAGCAGATGTTGGCAGTGTGGGCCGAGGCTTTCCCCCACGATGATGTGCCGCCAAGGGTGCACCGCATCCTTGGGGACGCCTTCGGCGACAAGTGACTAACGAACCGACTCGCTAGCGCGTCAGTCCGATGTGGATTTCAAGCCCTGCGTTACAGCAAAGTATTCGACGCTCTACGGTGCGCGCCGGCCTACGTCTTCGCTGGTCCGCGCAGCGCTACACCCGTTAGTCCTCATAATCCCTTGGTCGTGGGTTCGAGCCCCACCCGCCCCACCCCCCGTCTCACTCAAGAGGTCGCCTGAGAGCTCGCGCGACATCCAACGCCGCGGCCCACGTTGGCCTCCGAAGTGCGGCACGCCGAAGGCCAACGTGGTCTCAATGGCGTCGCCCCGCCACTACCGCTTCTCCAGCCGCGAGCCGTCGCGGAGAGTGATTGACATTGTGTCGGTGGGCCCGTCGAGCTCCAGTCGGTGCCAACGCCCACGCGGAACGATTACCGCGTGGCCTGCGGACAGCGCTATCGCCGTCTCGGCCTCGCCTGGGCTCTGGGGCCGGAAGTAGAGCTGGCACGAGCCGGCGAGGACCGCGACGAGCTCCTCGGCTTCCGGGTGGATCTCCCAATGGTCGGCATGCGCGTCCGCATTGTTTTCCAGGTGGTAGGCGGCGACCTGCCAGCCGCCGGTTCCCGCGTCCATGACGCGTGGTCCGGCCGTGACGTTTCCGCCGGCGCGGAGATGGATGCCGGTGTCGAACAGATCGATGGAGATGGGGTTCATGACGGAGCTCCTTCCAGGGTGGACGCGGTGTCCGGGACGGGCGGGTTCCGGCGGTGCCGGGTGAGGGGGAGAACGGTTAGGGCCACCACGGTCGCGAGGAGCAGGAACGCGGCCGCTGCGGTCAGCGCGAGGGCATAGGCGTCGGTGAGCCGCGACGGCGTGGGCGTGTGGCCGGCGGAGTGCGCGGCGAGGGTCGCGAGTGAGCTGAGCCCGATGCATCCGCCCAGTTGACGGGCGCTGTTGAGCAGTCCGGACGCCATCCCGGCGTCGGCCGGGCGGACACCGGTCAGAGCGGCCGCGGCGACCGGTCCGAGACACATCCCCAGGCCGACGCTGGTGATCAGCGAGGGGCCGAGCACGTTACCCACGAAGGTTCCGGCGACGTCGATCAGCGAGAACCAGCCGAGCCCCGTCGCTGCCAGCAAGCTCCCGGCGATCAGCGTGCCGCGTGGCGACGAGCCGCTGGTGAGCCGGGTGGCGAGGACGACACCCGCGACGGTTCCTGCTGAGAACGGCAGGAAGGCGACGCCCGTCGTCGCGGCGGACCAGTCGAGGACCTGCTGGAGGTAGAGGGAGACGAAGTAGAACGCGGAGAATTGGCCCGCCGCTGCGAGGAAGACGAACGCGTTGGCGCCGAGCACCCACCGGTTGCTGAACAGGCCGAGCCGGACGAGTGGTTCGGATGCCCGGGTTTCCAGGACGAGGAAGGCGGTGAGCAGCGCCACTGCGGCGAGCAGCGTCCCGATCGTCGGCGCCGACCCCCATCCCAGCCGATCGGTCCGGACGACCCCCAGCACCAGCAGACCACTCCCGGCGGTGGCCAGTACGGCCCCGGGCACGTCCAATCGTCCCCTTCGTGCGGGCCGCGGATCCGTGGACGTGGCCAGCAAGGCCAGCAGCAGCCCTCCGGTCGCGATCGGGACGTTGACGAACATCACCCAACGCCAGCCGACGTACTCGGTGAGCAGGCCACCGGCGAGTACGCCCAAGGCGCCGCCGACCGCGTTCACTCCGCTCCAGAGGCCGAGTGCGCGGGTGCGTGCGGCACCTTCCGGAAACGTGACCGTGAGCATCGCCAGCGCCGACGGTGCGACGATTGCGGCCGCGATTCCTTGGACCGCACGCGCGGTGATCAACTGCCAGGGCTCCTGAGCCAAGCCTCCGAGCCCCGATGCGATCGCGAACGCCGTCAGGCCCCCGAGAAACAGCCGCCGACGCCCGTACAGGTCACCCGCTCGGCCCGCTAACAGTAGGAAACCGCCGAACGTCAGCGCGTAGGCGTGGACGACCCAGGCGAGATCGACCGGCGCGAATCCGAGGGCGGTGCTCATCGACGGGAGCGCCAGGTTCACGACCGCCATGTCCAGCGCAACGATCAGTTGGGCGAGACAGACCGCGAGCAAAGTGCTGATTGGCTTATTTTTATACACGTACATAAACTAGCCCGGGCCCGGACGAGATGTCGAGTGCGAGTGATGATGGGGTTATGCCCGACCTCCCTCCCTCGCCGAAACGCATCGGCCGTCCGGCTCGCATCTCGCGGGCGGCGATCGTCGAAGCAGCGGCGACCGTCATCGCGACCGACGGCTTCGAGAAGCTCACGATGCGACGGCTGGCGCAGGAGGTCGGCAGCACGCCGATGGCCCTGTACCACCACGTCCGCGACAGGGACGCACTTTTGGTCCTGCTACTGGACGAGATCGCTGCGCAGATCCCCCGTCCCAGCCTCCCGTCGGAACCCCTCCGGCGGATCGAGGTGGCGGCGACGGCGATTCACGACACCCTCGTCGGCGTGCCCTGGGTCGTCGAGGTGCTCACCGCCGACGACCTGCTGGGCCGGGCGGCATTGTGGTTCGTCGAGCAGATCATCGACGGTGCCATCGCCTGCGGCGCGACACCGGAGCGGGCGGTGTACGTCTATCGCTCGATTTGGTATTACACCGCGGGCGAGTTGATCATCCGGGCCGCCGCTACCCGCCGCCGCGCGGAGTCGCCGGCGCGGACGCGGCGGGAGCGCATCTTCGCGGACTTGGACCCGGGCGAGCTGCCTCGCCTGGCCGGACTCGGTCCGGACTGGACCCGGCTCACCACGGAGGACACTTACCGAGAAGGGTTGGTGGCCCTCATCGACGGTCTACTGCCACAGGCTCGACACTGAGCGTTTGGCCGGGCTCGTCCGCCGCATGCTCATTGCCGTACTGATCTGCGGAAACGCGCCGGTAGCGGGGTTCCCGACAGTAGGATGGATCGGTCTGCACATTGCCCCCAGCGGCCCACCACCGACGACATCCGTCGTGCGCACGATTTCTTCGCACGCGTGGAGCTATCCGTGGTGGGTAGAGCCGAATTGGGTTTCGTTGAATCATCGCTTATTGCGGATAGATGCAAGCGTCTTGCCCGTGCTTGCCACGAACCAGAAGTCATAGCCGCTTCTGTTCGGCGTAACGCCTGGCTTGAGATTAGCGACGACTGCTTTGGCCGCGCCACTCGGCGAGCCGAACCATGTTCCTGCGAGTGCGCCGGACGTCACGGTCAGCCCAGCTGTCGCGGGGTCGAACAGTCCCTCGACGCGCTCGCCCTGGTAGGTCGCATATATGGCGACGCCAGTTGTCGGCGGCGCTGATGGCTGAGCGCCGTTCGTCGCCGATCGATGGAACTGTTCGATCAGGAAGGCGACGGCCTCACCCAGACTTTCGTTTCGTGACTTCGCTATCAACGTGAGGTCACGAAGCGGTCCGGCTGCGATCTCCATGGATGGCATGGACTCACAATCCTCCTCAGGAGGAGAAGTCTGATAGGAGTATGAGGATTGGGGTGTCGAACCGTCGGACGCATCGCTCTGGTCATACTTGTGACTATGACCATCGTGCCGTTGGCTGAGGTGAAGGCGCACCTGTCCGAGCTGGTCGGACGGGTGCACGACCAGCATGAGCGTGTCACCGTGACCGTGCATGGCCGGCCCTCCGCTGTTCTCATAGCGGTCGAGGACTTGGAACGCTTGGAAGCGACTCTCGAAGTCCTGGGGGATCCGGCGATGCTCCGACGGTTGGCGGAAGCGGACGCTGAGTTGGCGCGTGGCGAGGAAGTTTCGGAGGATGAGTTGGCTGCGGTGATGCGGCAGCGCCGCGCGGCGTGGTGACGGCAGCCGGTGGACGGTACACGCTCCGGACCGCGCCGTCGGTGCGACGGGCGTTGGCGGACGGATTACCGGAGGCGGTAGCCAACGCCGCATATGAATTCATGACCCGACCGCTATGTGAGAACCCCTACCGCGTAGGCAAGCAACTGCTGCTGCCGCCGCTCGATGATCGGTATAGCGCGCGTCGCGGAACCTACCGGATCCTGTATCGCATCGACGACAAGGCGCGTGTCGTCACGGTCGTCGATGTCGCACACCGACGGGACGCCTACCGGACCTGACGGCGCCTGATCCACATTGGATACTCGGGCACTCGCAACAGCAAAGTATTCGACGCTCTACGGTGCGCGCCGGCCTGCGTCTTCGCTGGTCCGCGCAGCGCTACACCCGTTAGTCCTCATAATCCCTTGGTCGTGGGTTCGAGCCCCACCCGCCCCACCTGCGAACACACCCCTCGCGGGGGCCGAGTGGCCGGAGCGGCAAAGACGCACCGGCGACGCACCGCACTAGCCGGATGCGTCCGTCGGCACCCTGTATCGCAGCCGCGTCGAGTCCGCCCGCTGCACCGACTCGACGGTCTCGAGGAGCTCCTCGCCGTTCCAGAACTCGGTCGCGACGACCAGCCCCACACCTGCTCGCGATACCGAGCGTCACCTGCTCGTCGGGGCGGGAGGACCGGGCCGCGACTGTCTGCGGGTCTCACCCGGGAAGCCGATGCCCACCCCCGAACGCAGCCCGGCGGTCTACCAGCAGATCGCCGACCACATCCGCCAGCAAATCGCCGCCGGCCAGCTTCACCCCGGCGACGAAGTCACCTCCGAACGGCAACTCGCCGCCGACTGGAACGTCGCCCGCCCCACCGCTGCCCGGGCCCTCGAGCTGCTCCGCAACGATGGCGTCATCGAATCCCGCCGCGGCGCCCGCTCCTACGTCCGCGAAACCCGCGCCCGTGAAGAACTGCGCGTCCTTGTGCGGCAGTTGAGCGACAATCAGGTGCCGGCGGCCGTCGACGCGGTCCGGCGGATCCTCGCCCAGGTGCCGTAAGCGCCGGCGGCGGGCCCCGGTGCCCGCCCTGGTTACCTGCCCGCTCGAGCAGCCGCCAGCAGGGCAACCGCGCCGACCACAGCGACGCCGATCCCCACGCCTGGGTAGTACCGGTCGGCTGTTCGGCCGGCTTCGATCGCGCCGGCTACCAGCGCCACCCAAAGCAGCCGACTCGCGGTCCAGTCCCGCACCGACACGGGCGGGCGGTGCGCGCTTAGTTCATGCATTTCGGTTCCTCATTTCGTCGTCCGGTCCTGAACCGAGTGCGACGATAGGGGCGGCTGGATGCGAACGGTGATACGCGGTGGGATCGACGTTAATCAGCTGCACAGGCCACCCATGAGGGCCACGGAGTGCAGCGATTTCTGCCGAGCCGATTGATTCTGATACCTCCGCGTATTCGCAACCACAGCTTGACCAGTAGCAGAAGCCGTAGCTTGTTGCCCCCAATTGGTGGTCAGAGGAGCAGTGACCAGCAAGGATGGCGCACAGTGACCATCGCAGGCAGCGGCTACGAAGTAGGTAGCGTGCGGCCAGTCCTGTCGTCCGCGTCCTGAACCAGCGCAGACCCGGTAAGACCGGCGCCCCTTCTCTACCCGCACGGGGGGCGCCGACTACTTCCCTGGCGGGAGTGGCCGAACCTCGAGCCTCTCGACGTTCCCACCTAGGGTCGCGACAACTACGGCCAGCCGGTCGACGTCGATCACCGCCCTGTGGTCGTGGAATGGCTCCAGGCGTCCCTGCCGGAGGCTTCACAGCCGGGCGTCCAGAGCATGCCTCTCAGGGCGCTGCCGGATCTTCACGGCTAGGTGCTTCTCCGGGATGTAGCTGTTTCGGGCGAACAGGCGGCGCCAACCCGGGCTATGTCAGGTGCGCCGAGGCGAATGGATCGGCTGGGAAGCGTCGGCCACGGACCGATCAGATCAGGTCGGTCGCGGGAGGCCAGTAAGCGCACGATCGGCGTTCCCGGATGCGACCCCGGGGCGACCTGCTGACACCCGACAGAGCGCTCCGGGACTGCTCGGCGGAGCCACCGCCTCGGAGGTCGACGACACCACGCCGCAGATCCGACTGAAGTCGCGGCCAATATGCCATTTTGGGGTGTATTTCGGGGTCCGACAGGAGGAGATCGTCATGTCAGGCACCCTGGTCACGCGGAGCAAGCTGAGTCGACGCGCGCTGCTCGGCGGGAGCGCCGCCATCGGATTTTCCGCCGTCCTGATCGGTAATGCGCAGCCAGCCGCCGCAACCGAATACCAGTCCGGCTGGCGCTGGTGTCGCCGATGCCAAGGTCTCTTCTACGGAGGCGGTATCAACGACAGCCGCTGCCCCACCGGTGGAAGACACACCGCAGTGGACAGCTGGAACTACATCGTCCCGTTCGTCGACGTGCCCGGGCTCCAACGGAACTGGCGGTGGTGTCGCAAGTGCCAGGGAATGTTCTTCAGCGGCAACGCCAACACGGGGGTGTGCCCCGCCGGCGGGGGGCACGACGACTATCAGAGCTTCGACTATCGGATCGGTAGAAGCCCCGTCGGGCAGCCCAACTGGCGCTGGTGTCAGAACTGCCAAGGCCTCTTCTACGGCGACGTAGCGGCGAGCAGATGCCCAGTCGGCGGTCGCCACAGCACCGCGGGCAGTGGCAATTACGTGCTGGCCTCTATTAGCTGACCACCACCCTCGCACCCTGAGGGACACCGACGCCCCCCGTGCCGACGGCCGGGGGCGTTGTGCTGCGTTGGCGTGATCCCTGAACGATGGTTGGCCGAAAATCCGAGTTACGCGGCAAAGGGACGAATTCTGCTCAACTTGCTTCGAAGGTTCAGCGTCACGGCGTGACTAACGACGGCGTGACGGCGTTATTTCTCAGATGCCATTCGGGTGCGCCGACGTAGCGGGCAACCCCTACGGAGGAGTTCCCCATGGCCGAAGACCCGCAGATGCGCGGATGGTTTGACCGACTCGGCGACGACAAGCAGCGGATCTGGCTGCGGATCGCGGCCGGCTACGACCGCATCGACGCGACCAGGTTCGAAGATCTACCCGCCGAGCTGCCTCTTTGGCCAACGCCGGGCAGCTGGGTGGCGGGGCCGTTCCACGTGTCGGTTGCGGACCACCCGGGCCTAGGCCGGGCCGGCTACCAGCTGACGGACGCCTTCCGCGAGTTCCTCTGGGCGGAGCTTGATCGACGGAACGGCAACATTTGAGGCTCGCTCGCCACAGTCGTCACTACCTCGAGTGATCGCCTGCGCACACACTGTCCACGCTGGATCATCGGGTGGACGGTCCGGGCGATCGAGGGGGCAGTCATGGCAGACGCGAAACCGGTGCAACTTCAGCTCGTGGACCCCCCTACCACTCCCGCCCGAGCGACACGCCGAGACCCGGGTCAGGTCCAACGGTTGGCCGATCCCAAACCGGTCGGGCGCTCAGCCGATGGAGCCGGTCACCCCTCTTTCTGGAGCCTCGACCGGGCATACGCTCCGAGGATGACCACCACAGCGAGGGATGTGGCGGCTGCCCTTTGTGAGCGTTTGCCGGGCCTAGATGCCGCCAAGATGCACGCCCTGCTCTACTACGCCCAAGGCCACCAGCTCGCGATGCTTGGCCGAGCCATGTTCAGCGACGAATTATCAGCGTGGGATCGAGGTCCGACAGTCGCATCCGTTTGGGGGCGCGAGAAGGACGCGACAGACGGCTGGGATCGACTCGCCAGCGCAGACCTGACGACGATTGAGTACGTGGTTTCCCGGTATGGCGGCCTGACCGCCGGCGACCTTCAGCGGCTCGCCAAGGCGGAACCCCCATGGAAGATCGCGGACGCTGCCCGCAGGCCTGGCGAGAGCGTGCCGATCCGCCTTGAGTGGCTGCGCGAGTTCTTTTCCACGGATGGAAGCTCCCACGCCGGCATGTCGGCGATCAGCTCCGCCGAGCTCGCCGCCGTGCTAGCCGGCACCCGCAGTGTCGTGGAGGAGCTTTGCCGGGACGAACAGCCAGATCAGGCCTGCGGAGCAGTAACGGGCTGACGCGGTGCCGAAAGGCCCGCCCTTCGATCTCGTCAACTTCCAAGGCATCTTGAGGAAGTGGATCGAGGACGAGGAGCCCCCACCGCACATCGCGGACTACGTGCGCGCCTGGATTGCCCTGCTGAAGAACGCACTACCGTCCGAACGCACCCTCCGGCTGCCGGACGGTGACACCCCACAGGTGGGCGAGTTCTGGTATGCCGACATCCCTGCCAGCGACTACAACGGCCTCGTGGTGCGATGCGGGTACTGGAACAATCCACGATCAAACCAGATCACGTGTGCTTGGATCGCGTCGTGTCGGCCGCTACCGCCCGACTTGAACGACCCCTACCCCTGGCGCAGCCCTCATCAGCCCCGCTAGTCCCGCCAATTTCCAAACGCTGGTCTGACGAGAGAACCACGGCCTGTCATCAGGTCCTGACCACTATGCCCTCGCCGCCCGCCTGATCGCCCATGCCGACTACGTCAAAGAGCCCGGCATCAGCGACGTGATCTTCGCCCTCCGAGCTGTCGCTGCGGCGCAACTGGCTCAGGCGGCGGCAACAGCAGCGCTAATTGAGGACGAGAAACTCCGGAAGCCGTGGTCGCGGGTGATCGGGTGGTGAGCGAACGTAGCGCCGAATAGCTGTCGCGCTGGTGCGGCGCCGGCTATGCCGTGCTCGCACTCGACGGCGCCAATGCCCCCGACTGGTCCGACCCGCGGAAGGAGGGCCCATGCATGCAGCCGGGCGTCCACTGGTTCGGCGTGCTGCTCGATGACAGCAAGTTCGCTGTGCGGTTCTGGCTGTGCGACGAGCACCTCGAGCAGTTCCGCGAGCACTTCGCACTCATTGACCAGTACGGGTATGAGCCACCTAAGAAGCGGTCATAACGCCGTCTCTGCCAGAGCGCGGCTCGCCGCAGGCTCTTACTCGTCGTCCTGCGCGAGCTCCTGATCGCTGATCGGCCCCGGGTCACTCCCTTCCAGTTGGATCAGGCTTTCGCGCATCTTCGCGATCGCGTCCGCCCAGCCTTGTCGGTATGCCTCACGGGCGGCTGCTCGGCCTGCCCATGTTGCCTTGGTGTGGGTGGAGGCGACTCGGAGCTCCTTCTTGCTGATGCGGTCTACACGGACCGCGTGGTAGACGGTGTCACCAGCATGCTTTTCTGGCGGACGGTCCACTCGGATCCATCTGCAGTATAGGTTTGTCCCATATGCGGAATCTAGCGCTGTTCGCGAGGATTTGGAACCGTGCGATCCCGACTTAGAAGTCGCGCCACTCCAGCGTCGTCATCCCCACCGCGGCATCCGCGATTCGCTTCGCCGAGCCAGTCTTGAGGGCACCCCGCGACGAGTCGATCCACCCCTGAACGCTCTGATTGCCGGCACGGTGATACTCGACGGCCTGCATCAGGCACTCCAGCGCGTCGGCATCCCGAGCGACCTGAGCCTCGATCGTCTGGTCGGCCTCGAACTCAGAGATCGCATCGGCGAGAAACACGCTCACCCACTGCGGTGCCCCTGCAGCCTGGTCGATGGCAATGCGCTCGTTCGCGGCGGTCTCGACGTACCGGCGCCCGACCTTCGTCACGTCCCCCGTGCGGGTCTCCCCGGTGTCGTGGACCGTGCCGAGCAGCGCAGCACGGTTCGGATCAGCGCCCTCCATGGCCGCAAGGATCGCGGCGATCAGCGCCGTGCGGTGGGAGTGCTCAGCGACCGACTCGGAATTAGCGACCTGCGCGTGAGCCCAACCGGCGCGAGGGGTTCGCTTCAAGACGCCGAACTCGAAGATGAGGCGGGCGGCGGCGCGGCTCTCGGAGTCAGACATGAGCCGATCGTTCCAGGGCGACGGCCGCGGCGGGGCAGACCTTCTCTTGAAGCAGAAGCCCCGGCCGGCTTGAGTGCGGTCGGGGCTTCGGGTCGCCGAGGGCGGCGTTATGAGTCCACCCGAAAGTCTGACACGGGCGGGTCGTAGAGGACCGTCATCCCGTGACCGGGGTAGTAGATGCAATCTGATGGCATCCCCGAAACGTGGGCGCTCTTCGGCGTTTTCGGAAGCGGTCGCGGCAGCGTTGAAGGCGTCCGTCCGCCAGCCCGCCGGCGGCGCTTCGAGGTCCTCCGACGGGAGGGAGGCGCCGCGGGCCGCTTGACGTTATGCAGCGGCGACTCATCCCTTCTCCTTGAGGTGGGCATGCCAACGCAGAAGGGGCCAGTGGGGCCGCTGAATCCGGCAGCACCCACGTCTGCAGCGTCAGTGATCGCGACGAGCTATCCAGAACAGAGGGAGGACGCGGCCCGCGAAACGCTGAGCGCTGTTAGATTCCGTCGAACCTTCTTCGTGCCAGACCGATCGAGCGCTGGAAAGTCGACTCCAGGCGCTGCCCGCTCACATCAACAAAGTCAAGCCAGCTAGCGCGCCTGTTGACCACGGGTGAGAGCCTCCTACAAAGTCCGGCTCGCTCGGCTCTCGCTGATCATCTGGCTGCAAGGGGTCGGCGAGTCGTCGAAGCGTGGTCGATGCACCCGCCGCGTTCCGGCATCTTCCTCGCACGGCAGGAATTCAGAGCCGTCTGACGCTGCCTGAGGCTGGTAGGCGTCGGGCAGTCAAACCGCTCCGAAGCGCTCTCATCCAATGCGGATTTGGGGCTGTGGGCTACAGCAAAGTATTCGAGGCTCTACGGTGTGCGTCGGCCTGCGTCTTCGCTGGTCCGTGCAGCGCTACGCGCGTGAGTCCTCATAATCCCTTGGTCGTGGGTTCGCCCCCCACCCGCCCCACCACCAGTAAAGGCATTTGGCCATGTGGCACCCGACTTAGGCGGCCATGTCGGTCGGATCGGGGCCAGGATCGTGCCCGTCAGGCCGCCCGTGAATACTGCCGCCAGAGACTTGGTCTTGTCCGGAGGTAGCCGGGAGCGTCGTGGCCGAGTGGTCGGAGGGCGCACTTTCTACTTGTTGGCTGTGGCCCGTGACGGCAGCCGAACCGTTACGTCGGACAGCGACAGCACGCGCTGCGCCGTCGGCCGACCTGTTGGATGGTCTAGATCGATCCGCAATTTCGTGGGTGGCCAATCAACGTCTACGCTGCCGCATCTCGCTCGTAGCAAGAATGCATCGCGCTAGCCAGCCGGCTTCCTCGACGTTCAGTATCCAGCCACCGACAGTTATTACCGAGCCCGGCAGAGTCTTATCGAACGATATTGCGTTATCATCGACAGGAATTCCCTCCCACCCCATATCGCTATGATAGAGGGTCCCAGCGGGAGTTCCCCATTTCTGGTAGAAAACCATGAGCTCGCCATACCTGTTCTCGAACGCGCGCAAGAAGTCACCTTCCCTGGCACTTACCCCGCAGTTGATCGCAAGTAGTTCGTAGGGATCGAGATTTGTCATGTCCGCTCCGAAGCAAGGTCTAGTGCGCGTTCTGCCGAAGCTATCAAAGTGTCGTAGGTAATAACCTCAATCCTACTCAGGTGGCTATTGTAGGTGCGCAGTTTCTCTTCTAGTGCCTCGCCCGCAGGGCCAGCCTTGACGAAGTCGACGGACCCGATCACGACCGTTCCAAAAGCGCGTCGACTATCGATCCCGTGATCCCGAAGGATGCGATCGCGGTCCTCATCCAGTATTTGAAGATAGTTTTGCATTTGGGACACTGCTCGATGAATCGCGCCGCCAAGCATGGTCTGGCTTCCGTACCGAGTCAGAAGGCCCGCAACATTCGCCTTCTTGAGCTCGACAATATGCAGGGCTCCGTCGCCGCGCAGCAGCGGGATATCGACAACCGCATCGGATCGGAGACGGCGCGTGTCCAACTCACGCATGTAGGTCCCGCCGAACATCCAATAGTTCCCGGCTAGACAGCGATGAATATCGTGCTCGGTGCTGTCGGGATCAGAAATGGATCGTCGTAATTTGTCGAGAGCCTCCTGGCGTGATTTGACCTCGATCAGGTGGGCGATGGCCTTAGCGTGCGGCCAGGCTAGTATCTCGTCTAGCGAAGAGTCGCCTACCTCTTCAAATAGCAGCTCTACGCGGCTAAGAAAGATTAGGTGGTCGTGGCCACTTCGAGGCAGGCTTATCCCGCCTCGGCCCGAGCCGATGGACAGATGGTCCGTCGCTTTGATTAAACCCCGAATCCAGTCTTGGATGTCTGCTGTATCGGCACCACTACGTTCAGCAAGAAACTCATCAAGTCCTTCCGCGACACGACGAGCGCCCTCTTTTATCGTCAGCTGAACCATGTTATCGGCTGCTGTGCGCTGCTTTGGAACGTAGTAGACCTCGAGGACGGTGAGCGGAATTTTTCCCTCGGCATAGTCGGCGAAGTCCGCAAGGCGTTCAGCTAACGTTGCCTCCTCGTGTGATAACGCGGTGAGTGAGGCACGCCGAAGGAACTGGACTAGCCGCGCGCCGCGCTGATAACCTCCGCCGCTCCCTTCGGGTTGCATGAATTCGATCGCCGCGTCGATATATTCCAAGGTGTCTTGGCATTTGGTCAGCGGTCGTGACTCTTTAAGGAGCTGCCGTAGGGTGAATCCTGAACGGTATCCCATGAAGTTCATTCTGCTGGATGGGTGGGCTTGCGACAGGCTAATGGCTGCAATACCCGTCCCGATTGGGACGGAAGGGCACCGACTTCGGCGCTAGGTAAACATGTTTTATGGTCATGACGATGGTGCCGCTGGCTGAGGTGAAGACTTACCTGTCGGAGCTGGTCGGGCGTGTGCACGACCACCACGAGAGGGTGACGGTCACCGTGCATGGCCGGCCCTCGGCGGTGCTCATCGCGGTCGAGGACCTGGAGCGGCTCGAAGCGACCCTCGAAGTCCTCGGGGATCCGGCGACGCTCCGTCGGTTGGCGGAGGCGGACGCCGAGTTGGCGCGTGGCGAGGGAGTCTCGGAAGACGAGCTGGCTGCGGTGATGCCCAGCGCCGCGCGGTCTCGTGACCGGAGCCGCCAGCGGGCGGTACACGCTTCGGACCGCGCCATCGGTGCGGCGAGCCCTTGCGCAACGGTTACCGGAGGCGGTGGCCGTCGCTGCGTACGAGTTCATGACCGGCCCGCTGTGTGAGAACCCATACCGGATGGGCAAGCAACTGCTGCCCCCACTGGATGACCGGTACAGCGCTCGCCGGGGTACATACCGAATCCTGTACCGCATCGACGACAAGGCCCGCATTGTCACGGTGGTCGACGTTGCGCACAGGCGGGATGCCTACCGAACTTGAGGCCGTTCTCCCTGTGGACTCAACGGCGCTCGCAACAGCAGAGTATTCGACGCTCTACGGTGCGCGCCGGCCTGCGTCTTCGCTGGTCCGCGCAGCGCTACACCCGAGAGTCCTCATAATCGCTTGGTCGTGGGAGCCCCACCCGCCCCACCCCGACGCGGACCGGTCTCCGTCCCGCCTCTCTGGTCGTGGTCCCCACTCGGAACTGCTCCCTCACTATTCCGAGTTAGCGGGATAACTCGGAATAGTGATAGCCTTATTCCGAGTAGGAGGTGCCTTGACAACCTGGCCACCGCATCGGCGCGAGGTGCGCCCGTGGCGGCAATCCCAGCGTGCTGGACCCAAGGCCGATCGAATCCTGTCCGAAGTTACGGTCTCCCTTCCGCCGAACATCGCTGGCCTGCCGGTCGTGAACGCCCTGCCCGCTTCGGCGATCGCCCAGGGTGAAGACGCGCTGCGCGAGATCGCCGCGCTCGACCAGGCCCACGGTGAGGACCTCGGGGCACTGGGAGTGCTGCTACTACGGACGGAGTCCATGGCGTCCTCGAAAATCGAGTCGGTCGAGGCGAGCCTGGACGACTACGCACGGGCGCTGCACGGAAGCCGGGCCAACGCCTCGGCGACGTCAATGGCCGCGGCCACTTCGGCGCTCGGAGCACTACTGACCCAAATCGACGGACGGGAGCGGATCGACGCCGATTCGTTGTTGGCCGCCCACGCCGCGTTGATGGCTGACGATCCGACCGAACGCGACTACGCCGGGCGCTGGCGCGACATGCAGAACTGGATCGGCGGCAGCGATCATTCGCCGCGGAACGCGCTCTTCGTGCCCCCACCGCCGGATCTGGTCGAGTCATACGTCGATGACCTGCTGCGGTTCGCCAACCGCGATGACCTGCCCACGCTTGCCCAGGCGGCGATCTCCCACGCCCAGTTCGAGTCGATCCATCCATTCACCGACGGAAACGGGCGCATCGGCCGGGCGCTGATCAACGCCATCCTGCGTCGGCGTCGAGCCACCACGCGCGTGGTCGTGCCCTTGGCGTCGGCGCTGGTGGCTCGGCGGGAACGATACTTCGACCACCTCGGCGCCTACCGGGACGGGGATGTGGAGCCGATCGTCCGGGACTTCGCGCTGGCTTCGCGGATCGCGGCGGCCGAGTCGCGAACGACGGTTCAGCGACTGATGGAGATTTCACTGGAGTGGTCCGACGTCGTGGGACGGGTACGGGCGGGAAGCGCGGCGGCGAAGCTGTTGGCGATCCTGCCGGCGCAGCCAGTGGTCGCGGCCGACGACGTCGCGGCGGCCACCGGTGCGCCGCTTAGCAGCGTCTATGCCGCGATCGAGCGTCTGGACAAGGCCGGAGTGCTCCGTCCGCTGACCAACCGGAAACGTGAGCAGATCTGGGGGGCAACGCTGATCCTCCAGGAACTCGACGAACTCGGGGCCCGGATCGCCCGCGCTTGGGGCTGACTCCGTATGCAGCGGAGCGACGCCGGAACCGCCGCGGGTGACGTGTTCTAACGGTGTCGATTGGTGTTTGCTGGCGCGCTGGAGGGCGACGGTTGAACAGCTGCGGCCGAGGGGCGGCCGGGTTGGGGGATCCCTGGTGTCCGCCGCTGCAGTGGGGGGTGGCGGCAGCCCTGGGAACGACGCAGTGCGAAGCAGTGGTTGGGGCGCTCGCGGTGCTGATCCGCGAACACGGGCTGGCCAATCCGATCGAGGCATCGCCTGTATCGCGGGACGAGGTCAGCGTCGATCGTTAGGACTTTGGTGTTGACCTGCGGAAACGGACCGGCAATGGCGCCTCGGGCAGCAGGACAGGCCTGCAACCACCGACCCCGCAGAGCGACGAACCCGGTGACACGCGGGGAAGCCGTCATCAGGGGCGCGGAGCCGGCGACGGAGTCGGTTGCCGCTGGTTGGACGAGGTTGACTGAGACCCCGTTCGGGTTTCGTGTCACGATCTGGTTCGTGAGACGACGGACCGATTCGGCAGTTCACCTGCGTCGCGCGCGCGACTTCATCGACCGCCGGTTCGCTGACTCGGAGTTGCGCCTGGACGACATCGCCGCCGCGGCGCTCATGTCGAGATCGCACCTGGTGCGCGAGTTCGCCCGCCAGTACGGAGTGACACCCGGAGCGTATTTGAGCCTGCGGCGCCTCGAGAGGGCGCAGGATCTGCTGCGTTTCGCCAATCTGACCGTGACCGAGGTGTGTCACAACGTAGGTTTCACCTCGATTGGGTCGTTCTCAACGGCTTTCGCCCAGAGGTTCGGCGAGACGCCGTCGGCATTCCAGCGCCGCTGGAGCGCAGCGACCCAGCCGCGGATCCCCGGCTGCGAAATCTTGATGCGGTCTGCCCGCGACGGGGTGGTCGGCGCCGACAGAGTCACGCAGGAGAAGCGAGAGCGCGCCTCGGCCTCGTAGTTTCGGTCCGTGATTACCAATGTCGCCATCGTCAACGTCTTCGTCCAGGACCAGCAGGCGGGACTCGACTTCTACACCGACGTGCTCGGCTTCGAACTCCGTGACGACGTCACGCTCGATGACGGATTCCGCTGGTGCACCGTCGGTCACCCGCGTCAACCCGAGTTGCTTCTCAGCTTGGTCGAGTTCGGGCCTCCGCTGCCACCCGACCTCGCCGACGCGCTCCGCGAGGCTCAGCGGGCAGGTGGTTGGCGTGGTCTGGGGTTCAACGTCGACGATTGTGCCCGCACTTACCGAGACCTGGTAGCGAAAGGCGTCGAATTCGTCCAGGAACCGAGTCGACGTCCGTATGGGGTCGAGGCGGTTTGCCGGGACAACTCCGGAAACTGGATCGTCCTCATCGAAACCACCGTTCCGCCCGCCGACGGGGAGCACTCATGAGCGGTCCGAGCACGATCGAGTCCGTGGCGAGTGTCGTCGTTCCCATCACCGACCACGACCGGTCCATCGCCTTCTACGTCGGCACGCTGGGCTTCCGCCTCCGGGCCGACTTTTCCCCAGGCCCGGCCTTCCGATGGGTCGAGGTGGCTCCCACTGATGCGGCGACGACCATCGCGCTCGCCGTTCCCCGAGGCGGAATGTGGGGCACCGCCGGCGGGGAGACGAACATCAATCTCGCCTGTACCGACGTAGTCGGTGAACACGTTCGGCTCCGCAATCTCGGCGTGGACGTCGACGCCGAGATCCTGCGCGTCGGCGCCGAGGTGCCACCTATGTTCCGATTCCGAGACCCCGACCGGAACGTACTCCAGGTCGTCCAGACGGCCCGCAGCCGAACTATGACTCACTAAGCCTACGACGATGACCTGCGGAACGAACGGGCAATGGCGCCTGGTTCACCGGACCCTTCGGTAGGCACTCGGGTCGCAGGTGTGGATCGCCGTCGAGTCCGCAACGAGGCGGTAAGTGTAGGAAGCGCAGTCGACGAACGTCGCGATGCTGATGGCTTTGCCGGACCGTTCGAGGACACCTTTCGACGGGCCGTCCGAGCCGATTCCCGCGCGGTGGACGACCCACTCGATGTCCATCGCCTCGTCGGCGAGGTATCGCATGACCGCTTCGTTGTCCTCGTGCTGGCCGATGTAGCTGCGGGCGATGCTGTTCCGAATGGCCCAGAGGTGCGGCGGCAGTCGTCGGCCGGGCGGGGCGCTGAGGCCGCCGGCCTGGTAAGCGAATCGCGCGACCCCGGCGCGCCGTAGAGCGGGAACGAGGTTCCGCACGAATGCCGTGTTGATCTTCTGCGATCTCTGCATCCCTGCGTCGCCCAGCAGGCAGATGACGGCGTCGACGCCGTCGACGAGCCGGTCAAGATCGAGGTCGTCGGTGATGGATCCCTGGTGGATCTCGAGGTTCGGGCTGTCGCTCGCGACCTTGCCGGGGTTGCGTACCAGCGCCCTGACCCGGTGCCCGTCATCCAGCGCGATCGAGGTGAAGTGTTTGCCGGTCTGTCCGGTCGCGCCGAACACGAGGAACGTCTTCTGAGGGCTCATTGGGTTTCTTCCGTGAGTAGTGATGACACGTCATGTCATCAGCCCCACTATGACACGTCGTGTCATCGCTTACGATCGATCCATGCGATGGGCTCCTGATGCGCGCAGCAGGCTCGAACGAGCGGCGTTGGAGCTGTTCTCCGACCAGGGGTACACGGCGACGACCGTGCCGCAGATCACGGCACGCGCCGGCCTGACCACAAGGACGTTCTTCCGGTATTTCGCGGACAAACGCGAGGTGATCTTCGGCGGAAGCGAGGTCCCCGACGCGGCGGCGGCCCTCATCCGCGAAGCACCGCCCGAGCTGCGGCCGATGGACGTCATCAAACTCGTTCTTCATCAGGTGGTGGCCGCACGGTTCGATGGTCAGAAGGAGCGGACGGCCGCGTGGAGGCGAATCGTCAACGAGAACGACTCACTTCGTGACCGCGACGCGCGCAAGCGCGCCGACCTCGTCCTCGGCGCCCGCGCGGCGTTCGTCGACCGCGGCGAATCGCTAGTGAGCGCCACGCTTCATGCCGAGGTGGGAGCGCTCGTGTTCCACGTCGCTCTCGAGGAATGGCTGACCGAGCCGGAACCGCGATCGTTGGCGGAGACCGTCGACGACGTCCTGAAGCGGCTCGATGTCAAGATCGCGGCCGACGAGTCGCGTGACGTGCCGGCCGTTGATCAGATCACCGCCACGGGTCGCCCGTAATCCGCGATCGATGTCGTGCGGCGTGCTCCGGTCGAGCCGGGTCCCGTCCGCTCGCGCCGACGGTCGGCCTGACGGTTGTGGGGGTTTGAACGGAATATCGGTGCCAGAGATCGCAAGGAGTAACGGTCTGGGCTAGCGGCGTCCTATGCTGGGCGTTATGGGCAGAGAAGCCTTGCACGTGCGCTCCACGTCGTCACAAACCTGGTTAGCGTTTAATGCGGCTTTTGATGACAACCGTGGTTGTCTTGATGAGCGCATCACTGCGGAAATGTCCGAGCTTCCGTCCTACCGGGAAATGAGCCGGGTAGAACTCCGACCGCACGTCGAGCGCGGTCTCAACGGATTTCGTACGGTGCTGGTCGATCGCCGATCGCTGACGAAGGACGAACTGCGCCTCTACTGGTCGGTGACCAAGGGGCAGGCCGATTTCGGTGTGACCTTGCAGGACTCGCGCACTGCGTGGCACCTCGGTCTGGACATCCTGTGCGGGTGGGTGCGCGAGGAAATCGCTCGGGAGCTGCAACCGCGCGAAGTCCTGGTGGACTTCCTCGAGCTCTCGGTGTCCTGGTGGCGCCAGGGGTCGGATGCCGCGACCGAGTGCTATCGCTGGCTCTCGACGGCCGAACACGTCAGCCGGAACGTTCTGGTCGAGGAATTATTCTCCGACATTGCGTCCGCGCGATTCGGTTCCGGCGTCAGCGACCGGTTCGCCGCACTGGGGTTGGATCCGGACGCGCAGTACTACGCCATGCGCACGCGGCTGACCGGCGCCGAAGAGGTCGGTCGGTTCCGGACCGCTCTCGGAATCGATGCGGATCCTGCGATCGGTGAAGTCGCCCTGCTGGGGGATCAGGTCTGGGCCGTGGTCCGGGAACTCCCGGCGGAGCGGTTCACTTTTCCGGTGGGCTTCGCGCCGCCGGCATCGTGCGGTGATCTGACCGCGTCGTTCCGCGAAGCCGGTCGCGCGCTGAAGACCGCGACGACCCTCAATCAGGTGGGGGTTCACGGGCTGGACTCCGTCGGGGTTCACTCCGCGGTGATGCTCGACCACGCCGTGGGTGACGCTCTCCTGGCCCGCTACGTCGAGCCGGTGTTGGCGGTCGGACGCAGTGGTGCCGACGTCCTCGTGACGGTGCGGTCCTACATCAACAATCACCTGAGTTTTGATCGGGCCGCAGCCGACCTGTTCGTTCACCCGAACACGGTGCGCTATCGCGTCCGACGGTTCGAGCAGGAAACGGGCGTCTCGCTGCGCGACAACTCCACGTTCATCGCTGTCTGGTGGGCGCTGGAGCGGTACCGGCTCCGGCGGAGTTAACCAGGTCGCGATCGATCGAAGACTACCGACCGACTGATCGGTCGGCTAGCCTCGG
Source organism: Cryptosporangium sp. NPDC048952 (assembly GCF_043197895.1). Taxonomy (NCBI): domain Bacteria; kingdom Bacillati; phylum Actinomycetota; class Actinomycetes; order Cryptosporangiales; family Cryptosporangiaceae; genus Cryptosporangium; species Cryptosporangium sp. NPDC048952. The sequence continues at coordinate 1,605,634 of NZ_JBICTY010000001.1, forward strand.
GCCGACGATTTGGAATATTCTCCAGATCCGTCTCGAACAGTTGACACTGCTCAAAGCGCCGGAGAAAAGTGGCGGAGGTCCGAGAGAAGCGACGCTGCGGGAGCTCCCATGAGTGACCACGGGCTGCACTAGCCGGTGCCCGTCCTACCGGTCGGTCGGGTACGGTTCCGCGCCCGCGTCGGGCGTTTGCGGCGCTGACTCCGCCTTCTCTGGACGATCCGTCCGGCCGGCTCCGGCCCGGACGGGCCAACTCCGCTCTGCGTTGCCCGCCGGTGGTCGGGTCGGGCGGCCCGTCGCCACTGCGGTGACGACCCCGGTGACCTAGAGGAAAGGAGTCAGCTCGTGCTGACCTTCGGAACGGATCGAGTGGCCTTCGTGACGGGAGCAGCCCGCGGGCAGGGGCGGTCGCATGCCGTCATGCTCGCCAAGCAAGGCGTCAGCATCGTCGCGGTCGACATCTGTGCTCCGGTCGAGACCGTGCCCTACAAGGCGTCCACCAAGCAGGATCTCGACACGACGGTCGGGTTGATCAAGGCCGAGGGCGTCGACGCGATCGGGATCATCGCCGACGTGCGGGACTTGGAGGCGATGAAGTCCGCCGCCGCGCAGGGCCTGGAACATTTCGGCCGGATCGACTACCTCGTGGCCAACGCCGGCATCCTCTCGCTGGCCGGAAAGGTGCACGAATTCGACGCCGAGACCTGGCAGACCATGATCGACGTCAACCTGACCGGTGTGTTCAACGCCGCGCGGGCCGTGCTGCCCGCCATGCTCGACGCTGGTTTCGGCCGGATCGTCGCAACCACGTCGGGTACCGTCCGGCACACCGGGATGCACGTCGCGCACTACGCGGCGGCCAAGGCCGGGGTGCTGTCGGTGATCAAGTCCGTCGCGATCGAATACGCCGACAAGAACATCCGCGCCAACACCGTCTCGCCGAGCAACGTCGGGACGGACATGATCCTCAACGACGCGGTCTACCGGCTCTACTACCCCGACAAGGCGAACCCGACGCTCGAGGACGTCATGCCGAGGTTCGCCTCGATCCACGCGACCGGCAACGCCTATGTCGAGCCGGTGGACATCTCCTACGCGGTGGCCTACCTGCTCAGCGACCAGAGCCAGTGGATCACGGGCATCGAACTGCCGGTTCTCGCCGGGCGCACTGGCGGGTTCTGACCTCGTGAGCAGCCGTGTCGTCACCGTATCGTCCGCGGTCGGCGCTGGCGCGGACGTGATTCGCGACAGCACCGTCGACACCGGGCTTCCACCCACGGCGAGCGGCAGCGTCCCGGGTGAGCGTTCGGACGGACGTGCCCGGCCGGTCGGCTGCTGCAACCATCCCCTGGTCGACATCGGACTGCCGCCGGGCGGGATCGAGCAGCGGATCGTCCGCTGGACGCCCGGGCAAGCAGCGCCGCTCCACCACACTCACAGCGTCGACGTCGACGTCGTCCTGTCCGGCTCGATCGATCTCGTCCTGCGAGACGGGACAGTGCGGCTCGACGCGGGTGACGTGGTCACGGTCGACGGAGTGGTGCACGGCTGGAACGCCGGCCCGGAAGGGTGCGTCATGTCCGTGACCCTGATCGCCAGATGAGGTTCTGATGCGGTCGACACTGGTCATCGCCGAGATCACCGACGACGGGCCGGAACTGGCCACCGTCACCAGAGACCTGCCCGGGTTCGTGCGCGGCGCGAGGTACCGGTGCGTGGAGAACGCGGATGTATGGGTCTTCCTCGAACTGGAGGAGCCGCGTTTCGCCCGGGCGGCGGCCCGAAGACTGGCCGGCGGGCAGCGCGCCGTGCGTTCGCTGCACGAGGTGCACCGGATGGCCCGGGACGCCGACGGGACGCCGGTCCAGGTGCCAGGGTCCGCACGGTTGGAGACGCTGGGCGACTACTTGATGTCGGTGGTGCTCCCGGTGCCGCCCGGGCGTCGCGACGAGTGGATCGACTGGTACGACACCCAGCACATGCCCAGCGTGCTGAGTCTGGATCCCGGCATCGAGGTCGGTCACCGGTTCGTGCCGCTGGACGACGGTCAGCCCGACGCGCACCTCGTGCTCTACGAGTTTCCTTCGGCGGACGCCCTGGCCGCGTTCGCCGGCGGTGGGGTGCCGGTCGCGAAGAAGTCCGCCTACACCCAGCGCTGGCAGGTGGCCAACGTGCGCCGGACGTTCCGGATCGTAGCGCGTGTGGAGAGCTCGAAGTCGACCCACTAGTCGGACCTGCACAGGCTCCTGAACTGGACTTTCACCATTAACGACCAACTCGAATTGTTGACGACCGACTAGTCGGTCGGTAGCGTTGATCGAGCGACGAAGCATGCGGTCTTTCGCACCCACGGTCGGCGACGGCCCGGGGTGCGGCGGCCGATCAGAAGGGGAGCACGATGAGCCAGCTCGAGTACCAAGTCGCGTTGTCGGACGAGATGGTCGACGCCGCCCAACAGCTCGAAGGCATGCGCTTACGCGTCGAGCCGTGGAACGAAGAAGCGACGCTCGACACGATCCGGCACTACGCGCACGGCATCGGCGACCCGAACCCCCTCTGGAGCAGCGAGGCCTACGCCAAAGAATCGGTGTTCGGGGACGTGATCGCACCGCCGACGTTCCTCTACTCCGCATACGACGGCGCGATCGGTCTGGGCTTCGAGGGCGTGCAGCCGATCTACGCCGGTACGGAGTGGACCTTCCACCAGCGGGTCCGGCGCAACGACCGGATCCGGGCCGAGGCAGTGATGGGACCGGCGACCGTCCACTCCGGAGGCATGGCGCCGCGCTTCGCCATTCAGCGAGTCAACATCAGTTACCTCCGGGTCGGTGATGACGCTCTGGTGGCCGAGGCTGTCGCCTCGACCTTCCGGGTGCCGCGGGCAGGGGCCGATCAGGGTCTGCGGTACGAGGCACGTGCGGCCGAGGAGTACACCGACGCCGACTTCGAGCGGCTCGGCCGGGAGGCGCGCGAGGAGCCGATCCGTGGTGCCGAGACGCGCTACGTCGAGGACGTGCGGGTCGGAGATCCGATTCCGTCCGTGCTCAAGGGCCCGCTGCAGCAGATCACGATGACCGCCTACTACGCCGGCTGCATCGGCTCGCCGGGCTACAAGGCCGACGAGATGAGCTGGTGGTACCGCTACTGGGCGGTCAACGAGCCCGAGCGACTGCCCAACAACTACGACCCGACCTACTTCTCGGAGCGTGTCCTGCCGAGCCTGGGTCACCAGAACGCCGAGGTCGCTCGCGAGATCGGCATGCCGGGTGCGTACGGCAACGGTCCGCAGAAGTGCGGCTGGCTCGCTCACCCGGTGACCAACTGGATGGGCGACGAGGGTGAGCTCAAGCAGTACGCCGTCCGTCTGCGACGGCCGGACATCTTCGGTGACCTCTCCCGGTGCAGCGGCACCGTGACCGCGGTCGACCCCGCGTCGGGCGAGGTGCGGATCGCGTTGCGGGCCGTGAACCAGGCGGACGAGCTGACGGCCGAGGGAAGCGCAGTGGTCGAGCTTCGGCGTCGCGGCACCCGCTGACGGGTCACCCGAGCCCTACGACGGAAGGGATGCAGTGTCCACGACGGTGCAGATCCTGTTCAACAGCTTGTCCAGCATCGCGCTGTACACCCAACTCGCGCTCGGGTTGTCGGTCTTCCTGGGCGTGTTCGGAATCATGAACTTCGCCCAGGGCGACTTCGCGACGGTGGGCTCGTACGCGATCTTCAGCGTGATGGCCGCCGCCGGGATCGGCGTCTACGTGGCAGCGGCGATCGGACTGATCGCCGGAGGCATCCTGGGGCTGCTCTTCTATTTCGTCATCGTCAAAACCCTGCGGAACGCCCCCCAGGTCAACCAGATCCTGGCCACGTTCGGGGTAGGCCTGGTGCTGCAGGGCCTGATCCAGTGGCGGTACACGGCCACCCCCAAGTCGATCCCGGTGAGCAAGGACAAGCTGACGGTGGGCGGCGCCACGGTGCAGACGACGACGCTCGTCAACATCGCGGTCGCACTCGTTCTGATGGCCTTGCTGTTCGCGTTCCTCTACCGCACCGGAACGGGCCGGCAGATCCGGGCCGTGTCGCAGAACCGGGTCGGAGCCTCGCTGATCGGCATCGATGCCGGTCGGGTCTCGATGATCGCGTGCGTGGTGGCCGGGGTCCTCTCGGCCGGGGCGGCGCTGGTCATCCTCGACACGTCGTTCCTCACTCCCACGGTCGGTTTCGAATCGATCTTCAAGGCCTTCACCGTGGTGGTCGCCGCCGGGCTCGGGAATCTCCGTGGTGTCCTGGTCGCTGCGGTCGCGCTCGGCGTGGTCGAGTCGTTCGTCCAGTACGCGATCAGCGATGCGGCCGGTCAGTTGGTCGGCTTCGCGCTGATCGTGGGGATCCTGCTGATCCGTCCGACCGGTCTGCTCCGGGCGCAAACGGTGTGAGGGGACGGAGCAGGCCCGTCGGGCGGACGGGCCCGCTCGGTGGGCTACTTTCGGTCGATCACGGAAGCGAGTACGAGAAGGGGGCGGCCGGATGATGCAGTCCGACGCGGAACACACAGGTGAGGCAACATCCCGCCGGACGCAGATCTTGGACGCTGCGGTCGTGCTCTTCTCCCGAACCGGATACCACACGGCGACGATGGAGGACATCGCCGAGGCCGTGGGCATCGCCAAGCCCACGCTGTATCACTACTACAAGTCCAAGTCCGACATCCTGGCCGACATCCATGAGTCCTTCGTCCGGCGGGTGATTGCCAAACATCGGTCGCGGGCGGCTCTGGTGTCGTCGCCGCGCCTGCAGTTGCTCGGGATGATGCAGGACATCTTCGAGTTCCTCGAGGGCAATGCCAGCCACGTCCGAGTGTTCTACGAGCAGCAGGCGGAACTCGCTCCGGCGAAGCGGGAGCTGATCCATGACCTGCGCGTGGAGTACACCCGGGCGATGGAGGACGTGATCGAGGCAGGCATCGACGCCGGCGAGATCCGCAAGCTCGATCCCGTGCTGGTCAGCCGGGCCATCTTTGGCATGTGCAACTGGAGCTACCAGTGGTACCGGTCGTCGGAGTTCGGCTCGGGCGCGGACGTCGCGGCCTTCATGTGGGAGCTGATCTTCGGCGGCATCCAGGGGGGTGCGGCCCCGAGCGGCGCGGCCGTCAACGCCAAGCCGCGCAAACGGGCCAGATAACCGGGCCGACGTTCGAGGAGGAACCATGGCCAGTACCCGTGTCATCCCGCTGGACTGCGGATACATCACCGACGTCGAGCACTCCGGCCAGCAGTACCTGCGGGGCTTCGGACAGCACATCTGCACCCAGGCGGTGCTGTGGCTGGTCCAGTCAGTGCACGGCACGGCCGTCGTGGACATCGGTCCCGGAACGCCGGAACTGGTCAAGGAGCGGCACGGGCGGACTCTGGTCCAGGCGCCGGATCAGCATCCCTTGGCCGCGCTGGAGCGGCTCGGCGTCAAGCCGGAGGACGTCGACGTCGTGGTCCAGACCCACTTGCACTGGGATCACTGTCTCGGCCTGGATCTCGAATTGTTTCCCGGTGCGGACATCTTCATCCAGCGCGCGGAACTGGCCTACGCGGCCGCTCCGTACCCGGCCCACGCGGGGCTCTACGACGCCACCGTGCTCCACCGGCTGCTGCCGGCCTTCGACCGCGGCTATCGCAACGTCAAGGTGATCGACGGGGACTTCAAGCTGTTCAAGGACTGTCTCCTGATGAAGACGCCCGGCCACAGCCCGGGTACCCAGGCGACCCTGGTGACCACCGACTCCGGAGTGGTCGCCATCGCCTCGGACAATCTGCCGCTCCAAGCATCCTGGTCCGGGCGGACGCTCGAGGACTGGATCCCGCCCGGCGTCCACGTCAATCTCGACGAGTTCTACGCGAGCATGACCCGCCTGACGGCTGCCGCGGACGTCGTGTTGCCCAGCCATGACGCCAGCGTGCTGGGCCAAATCTTCGACTGACCAGTCGATCGAGTTGTCGGTCTGAGTTTCGACAGACGTTCCTGCCTGCATGCCCGGGTGAGGGCGGAAGCGGGTTCCGGTCTGCCTATCCGCTGCAAAATGCGGATTTTCGACCCGCCGAATCGAGTATTGACAGCGTGTGGACAGGTACTGAAACTGAGCCCGACCGACTGGTCGGTCGACAGACTTCCTGTGAGGGTGAGGCGTCATGTTAAGACGAGCAGCAACGGTGCTGGCTTCGGCGGTCGTGTTGTCCAGCGCGGTCGCGGCCTGTGGGTCGGGCGGGGGCGCTGCCTCCACCTCGGGTGACATCGAAATCGGCGTCTACGCGCCGCTGAGCGGAAAGCTCGCTTCAGCGGGAACGGTGCTCGCCAACGGGATCAAGCTGGGAATCGACCAGGCCAACGCGGCCGGCGGTATCGACGGCCGGAAGATCCACCTGAACGTGGTCGACGACACCGGCACGCCGTCGACAGCGGTTACCGTGGCGACGCAGCTGGCCGGCGACAAGAAGACCGTCGCCGTGATCGGGAGCTTTGGCTCCAGCATCGGGATGCCGTCGTCGGCGGCGCTGGAGAAGGCCCGGATTCCCAACATCCAGGCTGAACTCTCGACCCCCGCCGCCGTCGACCGCGGATTCAAGTACCTGTTCAACACGTATCCGCTGGGTACCCAGACCGAAGATCAGACGTTCCTGACAGCGGTCAAGAACAAGCAGATGACGCCGAAGCGAGTGGCGCTGATCTACCTCGACTCGCCGTTCGCCACCGCCTCCGCGGCTCACGTCGCCGAGCAGGCCTCGGACGCCGGGTTCTCGATCGTGAGCGACGAGAAGATCCAGGCGACGCAGTCCAGCTACGCGTCGACCCTGACCAAGGTCAAGGCGCAGAACCCGGACACGATCTGGCTGGCGGTCAACCCGGACGAGGCCAAAACGCTGCTCTCGAACATGCAGCAGATCAATCTCAAGCCCACGAATCTCTACGGCGAGGGCAACCCGCTCATCGATCCGACCGTGACGGCGGCGGTCGGCACCCTCACCGAAGGCGTACTCGTCGGGACGCAGTGGTGGCCGGGCTCGCCGACGAAGGCGAACGCCGACTTCCTCAACGCCTACAAGGCCAAGTACGGCGAGACGCCGGGCCAGATGGGGCCCGGCGGGTACCAGGCGGCGCAGATCCTCGTGGCGGCGCTGAAGACGTTGAAGCCGGCCGAACTGACCCGCGACAACCTGCGGAAAGCTCTGGCGAACCTGCAGAGCACCGACACGGTCTACGGCCCGGTCACGTTCGGCTCGAACGGCCAGCTGGAGTTCAAGTCGCTCTACCTGCTGCAGATGCAGGGCGGCACGGCCAAGGTCATCCTGCCCGCTGAGCAGGCGACCTCCGGGACGAAGCTCATCGGCTACCTCGGCAGCGCGTCCTGACCGACCGGCGTCCGGCGTCGAGGACCACCGACCGAGGAGGGATCACCAAAAATGACTACCAGTGCTCTGCAGCGCGAGGTGGAACACCACCCGCCTCGGCGGGCCGGTGCGCCGGTCGGTCGGTTCCACTCGGTGCGGGGAACCGGCGCAGGTGTCGCCGTATTGCTCGTCGTCACCGTGCTGGTTGCGGCCTCCGGCGACCCGTTCGGAGCGAGCTATTGGCTGACGACGTTGATGGTCGTCACGTTTGCCGTCACCTGGAACCTGATCGGCGGGCTCGGCGGCCAGCACTCGTTCGCCCATCCGATGATGTTCGGCCTGGGAGCATACGCCGCGACCGCCATGCTCATCTCTGTTCCCGGTGCGCCGTTCTGGGTGGACGTGCTCGTCGGGGCGGCGGCGGCCACGATCTGCTCGATACTGCTGACGCCGGCCTTCCGGGCCCGCGGACCGTACTTCGCGATCCTGACGCTGGCCGCTTCCGAAGGTCTGCGAGTCGCCGGCAACGCGTTCTTTCCGGGTGGGAGTTCCGGGCAGTACGTGCCGATCGAGAACAGCCCGACCGCGCAGACGGCGCTCTACTGGGGCATCGGAATCACGGCCGTCGCAATCGCCGTGCACTTCTACTTCGACCAGCGGCCGATCGGTAGCGCGCTCCGGATGCTCGCCATCGACGAGTCGGCCGCGGCGGCGATCGGGGTGCCGACGACGCGGGTGAAGGTCATCGCCTTCACCGCCGGAGCCCCGATGATCGGTGCGTTCGGGGCGGTGTACGTGGCCTCGAACACCTTCATCGACCCGGACACGGCATTCGACTTGAATTTCGCCGTGCTGGCCGTGCTGACCACACTCCTGGGCGGCAGCGGACTGCTCTGGGGCGCGGTGGTCGGCGCGATCGTGTGGCAGGCGCTGGCGCAGCGTATTCATGACTCCGGCCTGCCGCCCGGCCTCTCGATCATCGTCAACGGGCTCGTCTTGTTGCTGGTCATCCTGTTCATGCCGCAGGGCCTCGTCGGCACGGCCATCCGCTGGTTGCCCGAGAAGCTGCAGACCCGGCTGGCCGCGCGTCCGAGCGCCTGGACCCGGAAGGTGGACGCGTCGTGAGCGGCGAGCCGGTTCTCCGGGCCGAGGGGCTGTCCAAGCGTTTCCAGGGGCTGCAGGCTCTCGACGACGTGAACCTGCACGTCAATGCCGGTGAGGTCCTGGCGCTGATCGGCCCCAACGGGGCCGGCAAGACGACGTTGTTCAATGTGCTCGCCGGACGGCACCGCCCGACCTCCGGCCGTATCTTCGTCGACGGACGGGACGTCACCGCCGGCTCGCTCCGGCGCCGGGTGCAGACCGGGGTGGCCGCGACGTTCCAGATCCCACGGCAGTTCGACGAGGTGACGGTCGAGGAGGCGGTCGGCCTGGCCGCCCGCTACGGACGGCCGAAGAACCGGTCGACGGTGCAGGCGGACTCGGTCCAGCGGCACTGCCAGGAGTTCTCGCTCGATCCTCGGGCCCAGATCGGCCGTCTGGACCTGCATTCACTGAAGATGCTCGAGATGTGCCGGGCAGTGGCGGTCGCGCCGAAGGTGCTGCTGCTCGACGAGGTCGCTTCCGGTCTGGATCACGGGGAGCGGGAGGCGATCTCCGCGATGGTGGCGAGACTGGCCGCGACTGGCTGCGCCGTGATCGTCGTCGAGCACAGCGTCGAGTTCGTCCGCAGGCTGTGCTCGCGTGCGGTTGTCCTCTCGTTCGGCCAGGTGCTGGCCCGGGGGACCGTTGACGAGGTCCTGGCGGACGAAGCCGTGGCCAAGGCCTACCTGGGACAGGTGTCCGATGAGTCTGCTTGAGATCGAAAACTTGACGGCAGGGTACGGCCGGATCTCGGTGGTCCGGGACCTGTCCTTCAGCTGCGATGCCGGGGAGATGGTGCTGTTCCTCGGCCCGAACGGCGCCGGCAAGACGACCCTCCTGCGGGCGATCTCCCGGATGTGCGACGTCACGTCCGGCCGGGTGGCGATCGGCGGCGCGGACGTCTCCGCCGCGCCGACCCACGAGGTCGCCCGGCAGGGCATCGCGCACGTGCCGGAGGGACGCCAGTTGTTCCCCCGGATGAGCGTGATCGAGAACCTCGACCTCGGCTGCCGGGGCGCGGCCCGGCGACGCCGGGCCGAACTGGAGCACTACGTGCTCGATCTGTTCCCGGTGCTCGGCAACCGCCGTACGCAGCTGGCCGGAACGCTCAGCGGTGGCGAGCAACAGATGGTCGCTATCGGTCGCGCGCTCATGTCGGATCCGCGAGTGGTTCTGCTCGACGAGCCGAGCACCGGACTGGCGCCCGGAGTGTTCTCCACCGTGCTGACCGCACTCGGGCGCATCGTTGCCGACGGCAAGGGTGTCGTGCTGGTCGAGCAGGTCTTGCCGTCCTACCTGCCGGACAGCGGCACCGGGTACGTCCTGACCGAGGGCCGCATCACCCATCGGGCTCCGCTGAGCAGTATCGCCGAGATGGACAACCTCTGGGAGGTCTACCTCGGCGTGGCCAACGACAAGGGCTGAGACCAGCCGTTCTCCACAGACCGTTCCCGCGACACCCGCTCCGGGCGCCGCTGTCTGTAGAAGGAGTTCCCGCATGTCCATCGAGACCCCGGCGGCGCCCTATCCGACCCTGCTGAGCCCGTTGAAGCTCGGCCCGCGGACGGCCCGCAACCGCACCTGGATGACTGCTCACAGCACCCACCTGGTGAAGGGCAATACGTTCAGCCAGGAGCACATCGACTACTACGTCGAGCGAGCCAAGGGCGGCACAGCGGTCATCACGATGGAGGCGATGGCCGTCCACCCGACCACACAGCCCTACGAAGGCATGCGCGTCCACGCGTTCGAGGAGACGGTGGTCGAGCCCTACAAGCAGATGAAGGCCGCGCTGGCCGAGCACGACACGCTCGTGATGGCCCAGCTCTGGCACCGTGGCCGGCAGACCCACGGTGTCGTGAGCCGGCTCCCGGTCTGGGCGCCTTCCGCGGTGCCGTGCGGGCTGTTCCGCGAGATCCCCCACGAGATGACCCACGCCGACATCGACGAGATCGTCGAGCACTACGTTCGGTCGGCGCGCTACGCCGTCGAGGGCGGGCTGGACGGGGTCGAGATCCACGGCGTCACCCACGGCTACCTGCTCGGTCAGTTCCTTTCGCCGGCGACGAACCATCGCAGGGACGAGTACGGCGGCTCCCTCGAGAACCGCATGCGCATCGTTCTGCGGATCCTCGACCAGATCCGCGAAATCGTGCCCGCCACGATGATTTTGGGCATGCGGATCAGCGGCGACGAGGGCCTGGAGAACGGTCTGGGCAACGCGGAGTGGGTCGAGATCGCTTCGCGCCTCGCCGCGACCGACAAGCTCGACTATCTCTCGGTCACCCAGGGCAACTACCTCGACCGCATGAAGATGTACATGGTGCCGCCCGGCCCGCGTGGTTACCAGGTCGACGCCACCGCGAACATCAAGCGGGCGGTGGGCGATCTGCCGGTCGTCGTCGTCGGCCGGATCACCACACCGGACCAGGCCGAGGACATCCTGTCCGCCGGCAAGGCCGACTTCATCGGCATGGCCCGGCAGCTGATCACGGAGCCGAACTGGCTGAACAAGGCCGCGGCCGGCAAAGCGAACACGATCCGGCCGTGCGTCGGCGCGAACTGGTGTCTGTCCACGGTCATGTCGACGCGCTTGGCCTGCGCGCACAACCCAGCAGTCGGCGTCGAGCGCAAGCTCGGCACCGGCACGCTCACACCGGCCGAGCACCCGAAGGAGGTCGTCGTCGTGGGCGGCGGCCTGGCGGGACTACGGGCCGCGTACACGGCGTCGAAGCGGGGTCACTCCGTCGTGCTGTTCGAGGGCCGGTCCGAGCTCGGTGGCCAGGTGAACCTGCTGCGCGGCACCTCGTACGAGGAGTACGTCGGCATGACCGACTGGTTGATCGAACGGATCGCCGAGTCCGACGTCAAGGTGCGGCTGAACGAGTGGGTCAGCGGCGACGACTGGTACCTGCCGTACGACCACGTCGTCCTGGCTGCGGGGGCGGACTTCTTGAAGACGGGCATCAGCGCTGTGCAGCCGTTCCGCTGGCAGGAACCCGGTACCGAGGTACGGGGCATGGACCAGTTCAACGTCTTCACTGTCGAGGAGACGCTGCGGGCCAAGCGCGGCGACATCGCGCACCGGGCCGTCGTCTTCGATGACACCGGCACCCGGGAGCCGATGATCGCGGCCGAGCAACTGGCCCGGAGCGGCCACCCGGTCCGGTACGTCACCCGGCTCAACCAGGTGGGCCCGGATCTCGCCGGCAACCGGGACCAGGGCCCCTTCTACAGCCGGCTACGCAAGCTCGGCGTCGAGTTCACCACCCGGACGATCATCGACGCCCTCGACGGCGACGAGCTGACCCTCCGGGACCTGGACACCGACGAGACGTTCGTCTGGGGCGAGGTGGACGCACTCGTGGTCTCCACGGGTAAGGCCGCGCGGACGGGGCTCGCGGCGCAGCTCGAACGGGTCGGCTTCACCGACGCCTCGGTGGTGGGTGACTGTCTGGCTCCCCGCCGGTTCTTCAACGCGACGTGGGAAGCCGAGCTGGCGGCGCGGGCGATCTGATGGATCTCATCAAAAGCCTTGTCGAGCCCACCGGCGTCGTTCTGGTCGGTGCGTCGTCGGATCCCCGCAAGTCCTCCGGCCGATCGCTGGCCTACCTCCAGCGGTACGGCTACCGCGGCCGGATCCAGGTGGTCAATCCGCGGCACGACTCGGTCGCCGGGGTGCCCTGCGTACCGGCCATTTCCGCTCTCGAACCCGGCAGCGCGCAGGCAGCGATCGTCAATCTGCCGGCGGAGCGGGTGACGGAGGCGCTGACGGGGCTGGCCGCGGCCGGCGTCGAGACAGCCGTCGTCATCGGAAGCGGCTTCGAGGACCACGCCGGTGGACCGCGGCGGCAGCTGGAAGCGTTCCTGACCACGCCTGGCCGGCGGATGCGCGTCATCGGCCCGAACTGCGTCGGCACGATGAGCATCGCCAGCGGGACGCACCTGAACTTCTCGAGCGTGCTGCAGACGACCACCCCGAAGCGGGGCGGGGCGGCCCTGGTGACGCAGAGTGGGGCCAGCGGCAATGGCCTGCTGATGTCTCTGCTGCGCCGGGGTACCGGCCTGGCGCACTGGTTCAGCACCGGTGACGAACTCGACGTGGGCGCGATGGAGCTGGTCGCGGGTCTGCTGGAACGCGACGAGGTGGACCGGATCGGGCTGTTCCTCGAGGGCATCACCGACGTGGACTGGCTGCCGCGCGTCCGCGAGTTGGTGGAGGCCACGGGCAAGCACGTCTTCCTGGTCAAGGTCGCCGACAGCGACCTGGGCAAGGTGGCAGCCGGCGGGCACACCGGGCGGGTGGTGGGCTCCAAGGACATCTCCGGAGCAGTCCTGGCACAGTCCGGGTTCCGGCGGTTGCCGGGCCTCGCCGAGTTGGCCGACTGCCTGGTCGTGGAGCAGGTGGTCGGGCAGTTGCCCGCCGGAGCGAAGATCGCCGGAGCCTCGGTATCCGGAGCGGGCGGGGTCGTGCTGGCCGATCAGGTGCGCGCCGCCGGCACGCTGGCACTGCCCTCGTTCGGCACCGCGACGGCGACGGCCGTCTCGGCGATCAGCGGCGGGCGCGTCGCCGCGACGAACCCACTGGACGTCCCGTTCCTGGGGGAAACCGTGGTCTTCACCGACCTGCTCGTCGAGCTGTCGGAGCGGGGCGGGTGCGACGTCGTCGTCGGAGTGGCGTCGAGCCTGGCTCACGACCGGGAGGCGATGGTCACCGCGCTCAGCGCCCGCCCGGCCGACGCGGCGCCGATCGTCCTCACCCATCTGAGCGAGGACGATCCGCTCGACCCGGATCTGATCGCGAAGCTCGCCGACGCGAACGTCGCCGTGGTACCGACACCGGAGCGGTCGATCGGCGCGCTGGCCCGGACCGTCAGCGGTACCCCGGAAGCCGCGGCCCCGGCCGGCGGTGGACACGGGCCGATGCTCGGTCTGGAAGCGGTCGCCGCGGTCCTGCCGGCCGACTTCCCGTGGTCGCGATGGCGGCTCGTGTCCGACGAGCACGAAGCCGCCGAAGCCGCCGAAGTCTACGGCTTCCCGGTCGCGATCAAGGCCGCCGGACGGACGATCACGCACCGCTCGGACCTGGGCGCGGTCGAGCTCGTCCGGGACACCGCAGCGTTGCACGCGGCGTACACCAGGGTCGCCGCGGTATGCGCGGAACACGGGGACGCAGTGGTCGTGCAGCAGGGCGTGCCGAGTGGACAGGACCTCCTGCTGGCCGTTCTCCGCGATCCCGAGTACGGGCTCACCGTGGTGCTGCGGCCCGGCGGCGTGCTGGCCGAACTGCTCGACGAACAGGTGGTGCTCTGGCACGCCTGGGACGCCGCGAACCGGTCTGAGACCCTGCGCGCATCCCGGGTGGGCACGCTGCTCAGCGGCTATCGCGGCGGGGCCCGCGGCGATGTCGAGGCGCTCGAGCACCTGGTGGAGACCGTGCTCACCGCGTTCGCGGCGCACGATCTGCCGTTCGCCGAGTTCAACCCGGTCGTCGTCGCGCCCGGCGGTGTGTACGTGCTCGATGCGCTCGCGGCGCAAGCCTGATAGCCGAGCCCAGCGCACTGGTGACCGGAGGGACGCTCTCAGCGAATGGACGACGTACACGATCGCGGCCGACCGCTGAACCGGATGGGCGGCGGTCTTTACCACGCGTGATCCGGCGAGAACAGGAGACAGAGATGGACAAGGTGGTTTGCGATCCCGCTGCGGCGATCGCCGACATCGGTTCAGGTGCCCGGCTATCGGTGGGCGGATTCGGGTTGTGCGGCATTCCGAGCGTCCTGATCGGAGCGCTCGTCGACGCCGGCGTGACCGACCTGGACGTCGTGTCCAACAACTGCGGTGTGGACGACTGGGGGCTCGGGCTGCTGCTCAGCCGGCACCGGATCCGGCGGATGACGGCCTCCTACGTCGGCGAGAACAAAGAGTTCGAGCGGCAGTACCTCGCCGGCGAACTCGCGGTCGAGCTGGTGCCGCAGGGCACTCTGGCCGAGAAGCTGCGTGCCGGAGGTTCCGGCATTCCGGCCTTCTTCACCCCGACAGGTGCGGGCAGCCAGGTCGAGGAGGGTGGTCTGCCCTGGCGGTACGGGCCCGGCGGAGCGATCGTCGCCCGGAGCGGGCCGAAGCGTACCGAGCAGTTCGACCTGGCCGGCCGTGAGCGGACCTGCGTGCTGGAGGAGGCCATCACCACGGACTTCGGGCTCGTCCGGGCGTGGAAGGGCGACCGGCACGGCAACCTCGTCTTCCGGCAGTCGGCGCGCAACTTCAATCCGCTCGCGGCCATGGCTGCGGCGGTCACGATCGCCGAGGTCGAGGAACTCGTCGAGCCCGGGGAGCTGACCCCCGACCAGATTCACTTACCGGGGATCTTCGTGCACCGCGTCGTGCTGCTGACTCCCGAGCAGGCTGCGGACAAGCGGATCGAGAAGCGGCGCACCCGCCCCCGGCCGGCGGACGCCGTTGCGGCCGACGGCGTCGCCGCGACCGCTGTCCCGGCCGGATCGCGAATCGGGCGCACCCGAGACGAGATGGCGGCCAGGGCGGCGGCCGAGCTGTCCGACGGGGATTACGTCAACCTGGGCATCGGCATCCCAACCCTTGTCCCGGCCCACGTGCCCGACGACGTGGAGATCGTGCTGCAGTCCGAGAACGGCGTGCTGGGCACCGGGCCCTACCCGTATCCGGGCGAAGAGGACGCAGATCTGGTCGACGCAGGCAAGGCCACCGTGACCTTGCGGCGGGGTGCGTCGATCTTCGACTCGGCCCTGAGTTTCGGCATGATCCGGGGCGCGAAAATCGACGTCGCCGTCCTCGGAGCCATGGAGGTCTCCGCCGCGGGCGACATCGCCAACTGGATGGTGCCCGGCCGGCTGGTCAAGGGCATGGGCGGCGGAATGGACCTGGTGAGCGGAGCCAAGCGCGTCGTCGTGGTGATGGACCACACCGCCAAGGACGGCTCGCCGAAGATCGTGGAGACCTGCAGCCTTCCCCTGACCGGCCGGGCCGTGGTCGAACGGATCATCACCAACCTCTGCACGTTCGATGTCACGGCCGATGGCCTCGTGTTGCGGGAGATCGTGGACGGCGTCACGCTCGACCAGGTGCGCCGGGCCACCGCGCCCGACTTCACCGTTGATCCTGATCTGTGTTGAGCCCGGGCTGGGCGCCCGGCGGCTTCCGGTCAGCGAGCGCGGGGGCACGCTGACGAGCGGCCGTCCGGCGAGGACTGTGGTGGGGGTTTCCCTACCACCGCCACACGGATGACCGTCTGCCCGGCGGCCGCGCCCGAGAGAAGGCTTCGGTCATGGAGCTGAACCACACCGCGGTCGTCGACCTACGGGGCGTAACCAAGACGTATCCAGGCGGCACGCGTGCTTTGTCGGGCGTATCGGTGGCCTTCGAAGCTGGGACGTTCAACGCTGTCATGGGACCGTCCGGGTCGGGTAAGTCGACGTTCCTGCACTGCGCGGCCGGGCTGGACCGACCCGACACCGGGCAGGTGCTGCTGTCCGGCGACGAGATCAGTGGCCTGCGTGAGCCGCGGCTCACCCGGGTCCGCCGGACGCGGGTGGGTTTCGTTTTCCAGTCGTACAACCTCTTGGACTCGCTGTCGGTGTGGCACAACGTGCTGCTGCCGCAGCGGCTGGCCGGCGTCCGGCCGGACAGGCGCTGGGCGAAGGAGGTGATCCGACGGGTAGGCCTGGCCGGACGGGAAGATGCCCGGCCGGCGCAACTGTCCGGTGGCCAGCGACAGCGCACGGCGCTCGCCAGGGCGCTGGCCGCTCGTCCACGGGTGATCTTCGCGGACGAGCCGACCGGCGCGCTGGACCTGTCGTCCGGTCGTGAGGTGCTCGCGCTGCTGCGCGAGGCCGTCGACGAACTGGGCACGACGATCGTGATGGTCACGCACGACCTGGCTGCGGCGGGGTGGGCGGACCGAGCAGTCTTCCTCGCCGACGGACGGGTCGTCGCCGAACTCGCCGACCCGACCGCCGAGAAGGTCGCGGCGCAGATGATGGCGGTGAGCCACCGATGATCCGCGTCGCGCTCGGGACGCTGAGCCGACACCGCGGCGCCTACCTCGGGACGTTCCTCGCCGCGTGTCTGGCGATCGCGCTGCTGGCGGCCGGCGGAACGCTGCTGGCCTCGGTGCTCACCGCGAAGCCTCCGGCGAACCGGTTCGACGCCGTACCAGTGGTCGTCTCCGGCGCGCGGGAAGTCAGTATCACGACGACGACGTCCAAGAAGGACAAGGTCAAGACGAAGGTCAAGACGGAGCGCCTCACCGGAGCGGGGACCCTGCCACTCGGTTTGGCGCGGCAGATCGCGGGTCTGGCCGCAGTGGGCGCCGCCGTCCCCGACTACGCATTCGCCGCGCGGGTCCTCGACTCGGAGGGACGTCCGCTCCGGGGCGCGCAGGACGCACCCGTCGTCGGACACGGATGGAACTCGGCGCGCCTGACCCCATACCACCTGGTCGACGGCCGCGCGCCACGCTCTGGCGAGGCGGTCGTCGACGCCGACCTGGCCCATCGGGCCGGAGACACGCTGAGCGTGACGACCAGAACCGGCGTTCGGACGCTCCGTGTGTCCGGAACCGCAGCGCCGGACGGTCGGGACGCGCTCCCGGCCCAGGCCGCGCTGTTCGTCGCGGACGTCGACGTCGCCGAGGTGTCGGGACTGTCCGGGCCGACCGCGGTGGCGGTGTTTCCGGCGGCGGACGTCAGGAGTGGCGCGCTCGTGGCTGCGGTGCGCGCCGCCGCGGCCGGCGCCGAGGTCCTGACCGGAGACGAACGCGTGCGGGCTGATCTCCCCGGCGCTCAGCCCGACTACGTCGCTCCGATTTCGATCTTCGGATTCGTCATCGGAATGACCGCGTTCGCCGCTGCCTTCGTGCTCACCGGCACCGTGACGCTGAGCGTGCAACAGCGATTGCGGGAGCTGGCGCTCCTGCGCACGGCCGGGGCGACGCCGGGACGACTGCGCCAGTTGCTGGGCCTGGAAAGCGCTTTGTTGGCCGTCGTGGCTGCGGTCCCGGGCCTGCCGCTGGGCATTGTCATGGCCTGGATAGTGGCCGCGCGCTTCCGGCATCTCGACGCGGTTCCGGCGCAGTTCGTCGTGCGGGTGTATCCGCTGGTGCTGCTCGCGGCGGCGGGCGCGGGCATCGTCGTGACGTTCGTCGCCGCCCGGCTGGCCGGACGACGAGCGGTCAGGATCGCCCCGACTCAGGCGCTCGTGGAGACGGCGACGACCCCCACCGGCGGCATCGCGGTCCGCGTCGCGCTCGCGGCGGTGACGTCGGCCGGCGCGGTCGCGCTCCTGACGTTCGTTCCCCTGGACGGCCCACTCGGCATGGGCATGAGTTTCGTGGCCACGGCGCTCCTGCTCTGCGCGGTGGCGGCACTGGGCCCGCCGCTGACCCGGGTCTTGACCGAGCCGGTCGCCCGGCTCATCGGTACCGGGGGGACGACCGGCTGGCTGGCCGGCCTGATCACCCGCGCCGAGCGCCGCCGGGTCGCGGCGGTCGCCGTTCCACTCGTGCTCATGTTCGCGATCAACGCCGTGATTTTGCTGAACAGCGCTCTGCTCACCGACCTGACCGCAGCCGAGCAGGCGGCCCGCACGGCACCGTCGACCGCCCAGGTGTCCGCGCCAGGCGGGTTGCCGCTGGCGGCGGCCGCTCGGATCAGCGCCGTGGACGGTGTCACCGCCGCCGCCGCCACTCTGCCGACCAGGGCCGTCGTGGCGAGCGGCGGAAAGCCGGAGGACTACGCCGCGCAGGGCCTCCGCACGTCCGGCACCGGGCTGGTGCTCGACGTCGACGTACGCGAGGGAGCGCTTCGCGGCGCCGGGACGTTCGCGGCGAGCGCGTACCTGGCCGAGCACTACGGCTGGCGCGTCGGTGACCGCATCGACATCTGGCTGGCCGACGGTCACCGGACGACGTTGCAGCTCGCCGCGGTCTACCAGCGGTCCCGCGGCTTCGGTGACATGATCCTGCCCGCCGACGACGTGGCAGCCCACGATCCGGTCGGACTGGTCGGCTCGATCGCGGTGCGCTACCGGGGGGATGTCCCCGATCGTCTGCGTGATGCGCTCCCCGGCGTCCTCATCGAACCGACGGCTGACGCCGCACCCGCCGCGGACGCGCGGAATCAGCAGGGAGCGTGGGAGCTGATGGTCACGATCTCGCTCGGTTTCACCGCGATCGCGGTACTCAACACGTTCGCCATCGCACTCGCGGCCCGCCGGAGAGAGTTCGCCGACCTACGGCTCGCCGGTGCCACGACCGGACAGATCCGCCGCCTGGCCGACCGGGAGGCGCTGATCACGGTGGCGGTCGGTCTCGTGCTCGGAGCCGTGGTGACCGGGGCGGTCGTCGGCAGGTTCAGCATCGCGCAGGACGGGACTTTCCGCCCGGTCGTCGACGCGGGCACCTACCTGGTTCTGCTCGGGGGTGTCGGTGCGCTCGGACTGCTCGCCGGGGCGCTCCCGGTTCGGCTGCTGCTGCCCGGCGACGGGCTGCCGGATCTGGTCGCCTGATCACCAGGCGATCGCTGGTGGCTACGATCGACGCGATGGTGGGAGCGACCGCCCGGGCCGTGGCGTATCTGGCCGGCAGCCTGTTCGTCGGAGTGGCCGGCTTGGCGTGGACGCTCGTCTCGGTGCTCGGCGTCACGCTGGTCTCGCTCACCCACCTCGGTGGTCCGACGTTCCTGGCCGCGGCCTGGGTCACGCGCCGGTTCGCAGGCTTCGAGCGACGCCGGGCCCGCTGGGTGGTCGGCTCACCGATCGACCCGCCGTACGTCCCGATCTCCGGTGCGACGATCGGCCAGCGGGTCAGCGCCGTGGCCGCCCAACCGGCCACGTGGCGGGACGTGGCGTGGCTGGCCGGGCTCTTTCCGCTCGGCCTGGCCGGCGGCGTCACCGCGCTCGTCGTCGTGGTGGTCGACGTCGGTGCGATCACCGCGCCCCTGTGGGCCTGGGCGGTGCCGAACCCACACGCACCGTTCCCGGCCGACCCGCTGATGACCACGGTGGCGGGACGATTCGGGATGTCCGGCCTCGGTCTGACGCTGTTTCCGTTGGTCGCTTGGGTCCTGCCGACGGTCGGCCGGCTGTACGGCCGGGCGGCCCGAGCGCTGCTGGGGCCCGGTGCTCACCGGCAACTCGTCGAGGAGGCGACCCGGCTGGCCGAGACCCGCCGTCGGGTCGTCGATGCGCAGGCCAGTGAGCTGCGCCGGATAGAACGCGATCTGCACGACGGCGCCCAGGCCCGGATCGTGGCAGCCGGCATGACGCTCGCCCTTGCGGCCCGGAAACTGCGGTCGGGGCCGGCCGGCGCGGCCGCTGACGTCGAGCTGGCCCGTCATCAGCTCGACGAGGCGCTCACCGAGCTACGGCGGCTGGTCCGCGGCATCCACCCACCGATCCTCACCGACCGAGGTCTGCACGCTGCGATCGCTGCGCTCGCCGGCGACAGCCCCCTGCCGGTCACGGTGCTCGGGAGCGAGGCCGATCGGTACCCAGCGGCGGTGGAGTCCGCCGCGTACTTCGTCGCGGCGGAGGGCCTCGCGAACGCCAGCAAGCACGCTGGCTCGACGCAGTGCAGTGTGTCGCTGTATCGCGTCGGCGACACGGCGCACGTCCTCGTCACCGACGACGGTCACGGCGGCGCCGATCCGGCCGGCTCCGGTATCGACGGGCTCCGCCGCCGCGTCGAAGCACTCGACGGCACACTCGAGCTGACCAGCCCACCCGGCGGCCCGACCGTCCTGCACGCGGAGCTCCCATGCGCGTTGTGATCGCCGAAGACCTGCTCCTGCTCCGCGAGGGGCTCGTGCGGCTGCTGACCGACACCGGACACAGCGTGGTCGCTGCGGTCGACACCGCTCCGGCGCTCCTCGACGCGGTCGCCGAGCACCGGCCGGACCTGTCGATCGTCGACGTGCGCCTCCCGCCCGGCTACCGGGACGAGGGTCTCCGTGCCGCCCTCGACCTCCGTGCCTCCGAACCGCGTCCATCGGTGCTCATCGTCTCGCAGTACGTCGAACGTGCCTACGCCACGGACCTGCTCGCCGACGGTCACGGCGGGGTCGGTTATCTACTGAAGGACCGGATCACCGCATTGGACGACTTCTTGGACGCCGTCGACCGCGTGGCGGCCGGAGGCACCGCGATGGATCCGGAGGTCGTGCGGCAACTCGTCACCCGCCACCATCGCCGGAGCGGCCTGTCCGCGCTGACGCCGCGGGAGCGGGAGGTTCTCGGTCTGATGGCGCAGGGCCTGTCGAACTCCGCGATCTGCTCAGCCCTGTTCCTCGCTCCGGTCTCGGTCGAGAAGCACATCACGAACATCTTCACGAAGCTCGAGCTCCTTCCGGCCGAGGACAGCAATCGGCGCGTCCGCGCAGTGCTCACCTACCTCAACGGATAGCGGCCTTCGACCGCGCGACTCCTCCGCTGTCGCCGCCCAGGAACACGTCCTTCCGTGATCGGCCGCCGAGGCCACCTGCCCCGTTCCGGGCCCCGTCGGCATCGCGGACGTACGCCCCACCATTTCAGCCATGCACGCAGGGGAGTCTTGAACCTCCCTGCCCCGGCGGTCAATCTTCCGTTGCCTGCCCAAACGACTTTTCTCGCGTCGAAGTCGGAACAGTCGCCCGGGCTCGTCCTAGTCGCCTGCCGAGGTCCTCCGATCCCGGTCGGGAGCGAGGAGGAGAGCAGTGGACCCCACGGCTACTACGGAGAACGATCCGCATCCGTCCCCTCTGGGACATGCGACGGACCGTCAACGGACCTTGTTGAAAGTCACTCGGAGCGAGGGACGCGTCTCGGTGACGGAACTCGCCGACCGATTCTCGGTGTCGGCGGAGACGATGCGCCGCGACCTTTCCGCGCTCGAAGCGCGAGGTCTGGTGCGGCGCGCCTACGGGCTGGCCTATCCGGTGGAGACGGCGGCCTACGAGTCCGACCTGGTTGCGCGCGAGTCGGCGCACTCCGGAGAGAAGGAGAGGATCGCTGCCGAGGCGGTGCGCCATGTCGGCGACGCCGAGACCGTCTTCATCGACGAGGGATACACACCGCAGCTCATTGCCCGCCTGCTGCCGGACCAGCGGTTGCACGTCGTCACTGCGTCGCTGCCGATCGCCTCGGCGCTGGCCGGTCGCACGGACTACACGGTTTACCTGCTCGGGGGACGGTTGCGCGGAACCACTCTCGGCACGGTCGACCATTGGGCGACGGAGATGTTGAGCCGGTTCGTCATCGACCTGGCGTTCATCGGTGCGAATGCCATCTCCCGTGATCATGGCCTCACGACCCCCGATCCTGCTGTCGCCGAAGTCAAGGCCACTGCGGTGCGGGTATCGAGGCGAAGGGTCTTCACGGGCGTCAGCCAGAAATTCGCGGTCTCGAGCTTCTGCCGATTCGCAGAAGTCACCGACTTCGACGTCATCATCAGCGATCGCCGGCTGTCGTCGTCCGAAGCATCCAAAATCGCTGCCCTCGGCCCGGCCGTGCTGCGGGTGTGAAACGGGCGCCGGTTCGCTCGCGACCGGGCACATCTCGCGTCGCCGATGACTGGTTCCGCACGGAAAGAGCCAAGTGGCGACGACTGAACCGGGCATCGATTCCGGGCAGTGCGGAATTGCTCGGAATTGGCTCCTCGGACAAGTATCGACGACACGTTCGCATTCCTGCGAACGTTCCCCCCGCACGAATTGAGTTCCCGAATGCAAGCAGTCGTGATCGATCGCACCGGAACAATGGAAGTTCGGAGTCTGCCCGACCCCGTGCCCGGTCCGGGGGATCTGGTCATTGCTGTTCGTGGCGCTGGAATTTGCGGTACCGACATTCATCTCATCGACGGCGACTTGCCCTATCAGCGGTTCCCGGTCGTCCCGGGTCACGAGTTCTACGGGGAGGTCGTCGCTACCGGTGCCGAGGTCGACTCCGCGCTCGTCGGAACGCTGGTGGCAGTCGATCCGAACATCGCCTGCCACGCCTGTGCCGAGTGTCGGCGTGGCCGGAGCAACCTGTGCCTGAACTACGAGGCCCTCGGCGTCACGCTCGACGGGGGCACCGCGGAGCTCGTCCGCGCCCCGGCGAAGCTGGCCTACCAGTTGCCCGGCGACATCACCCACGCCGGCGCGTTACTCGTCGAGCCGCTTTCGTGCGCCATCCACGGACTCGACGTGTTACCGCGGCGGGTCGGCGATCGGTACCTCATCTACGGCGCGGGCACGATGGGGCTTCTCGTCGGCCTGCTCGCCGGTGACCTGAGCCCGGAGCCGGTCGCAATCGTGGAGCCCAATCCGCGTCGCCGCGCGGTGGCTCAGTTGCTCGGCCTGGCGGCCGTCGCCCAGCCCGATGACCTCGACCAGCAGTGGGACTCGGTGATCGACTGCACCGGCGTCGTCAGCGCGATCGAGGACGGCCTGACCCGGGTTCGCCCGGGCGGCACCTTCCAGTGCTTCGGGGTGGCCCAGACCGAGGCCGTGGTCAAGGTCCGGCCGTTCGAGGTCTATCGCAACGAGATCTCGATCGTCGGCAGCATGGCCGTCCTGCACAGCTTCGACCGCGCCATCCGCATCGCGCGGGCCTGGGGCGACCGGCTGGCCCCCCTGGTCACCCACCAGTTCTCGCTCGGCGAGTACGCCGAGGCCGTATCCACGTTCCGTGCCGGCGACGGTCTGAAACTCGCGATACACCCCAATGGAGAGGTTTCATCATGACCATCCCCCTGCGCATCTTCGCCGCCCTCTCGACGTCAGCACTGGTCATCGGCGGTCTCGCCGCCTGCACGAGCGACGACACGGCGACGACCGCGAAATCCGGCGACTCCGGGGCCATGACGATCCAGTTCGTCAACCCGCTCCCGAGCTACCCGACCTGGAAGCAATTCGGCCAGTGCATGAAGGAGCAGGCCGAGACCCGTGGAGCCGACCTCACCGAGAGCGGGCCGACCGGGCAGGCGATCGACGGGAACGCCATGATCCAGCAGGTCCAGCAGGCCATTGCCAACAAGAAGGACGCAGTGGTCACGATGCCGGTCAGCGACGGCTTCGCTCCACTGCTCCAACAGGCCCAGAAGGCCGGCATCCTGACCGGCACGATCTACGGACCCGGCGGCGCGGACAGCGGCGCCGACTACAACATCGGTCCCGACTGGACCCTCATCGGCCAAACCGTCGTGGGTGCGGTTGCGGCACTGCCGGGTAACCACGTCCTCGGACTCGTCGCTCCGGCGAACACCGGACTCGGCAAGTCGTGGATGGACGGCGTCAAGGCCGCGGCCGCCAAGACCGGCAACGTCAAAATCGTCGGTGAGGTCTACACGGGCGACGACGCGACCAAGGGGTTGCCGCAGGTCACCGCGCTCCTGACGGCCCACCCGGACATCACCCAGATCGTCACCAACATGGGTACGACGACACCCGGCGCGACGGCGGCCATCAAAGCCAAGAACCTCAAGGGCAAGGTCTTCCTGACCGCGGTGGGCCACGAGAACGGCGGCACCGAGGCGATCAAGGACGGAACGGCCAATCTCATGCTGCTGGAGGACGTCTGCTCGGAGGGGAAGCGGATCGTCGACGGCATCGTCGACCTCCACGAGAAGAAAACTCCGCAGAAGGTCGCCGTGCAGGTCGCCGTGGTCGGCCAGGACAAGGTCCAGGGCTACCTCGACAAGGGCTGGGTCTGATGGCCGCGGCGACCCTTCAACTGCGGGGAGTCCGCAAGTACTTCGGCTCGGTGTCGGCGCTCGAAGACCTCCGTCTCGACGCGTACGCCGGGGAAGTGCACGCCATCGTCGGTGACAACGGCGCCGGCAAGTCCACGATGATCAAGATCATCTCGGGCATCCACCGCGCTGACGAGGGCCAGATCCTCGTCGACGGCGACGACCTGGCGAACGTCAAGTCGACCGCCGAGGCGCAGGGGCGGGGGATCGCCGTGGTCTACCAGGATCTCGCGCTGGTCGAGTGTCTCGACATCGCTCACAACATGGCGCTCGGCAACCTCCCTCGCAAGTTCGGCGTCGTGCTCGATCGGCGGCGCATGGAGCGGGAGGCGGCCCAGGTGCTCAAGGACCTCAACGTCCGCGTCGGCAACGTGCGCACGCCGGTCGGGTTGTTGTCCGGAGGGCAGCGGCAGGTCGTGGCCATCGCCCGCGCCGTGCGGATGGATCGGCCGATCGTCCTGCTCGACGAGCCGACGGCCGCGCTCGGAGTCCAGGAGACGGCGCACGTCGGCGAGATCGTCGACGGGCTCCGGGCGTCGGGCAAGGCGATCATCATCGTCAGCCACGACCTGGATTTCGTCTTCTCGCACGCCGACCGTGTGACGGTCCTCCGGCTCGGCCGGACCGTCGGCACCAGGCGAGTATCCGAGGCCACCCGCGAGGAGGTCGTCGGCATGATCACCGGCGCTCTCCCTGCCGATCACGAGGGCGAGGTGGCGTGATGGGCATGCCGACGACGTCTCGGCCCGCGCGCGTCCACACTCCCACCGACCACGGTGGCGAGCGCGAGAGTCTGCTGACCAAGGTGCTGGTGCGCCAGGAGACCACGCTGTTGGTGGTGATGGTGCTGGTCGTGATCTTCGCGGTGTCCCGGTCGGACCTGTTCTTCACTCAGAGCAACCTGCTGGAGATCCTGCGGTCGAGCGTCATCTACTTCGTGGTGGGCTGCGGTGCCGCACTGCTCATCATCGGCGGTGGGCTCGACTTCTCCGCAGGCGCCGTGTTCACGCTCAGCGGCTTGGTGTCCTGCCAGCTCATGGTCGCCGGCGTTCCCTGGCCGCTTGCGGTGCTGCTCGGTCTCGCGCTCTGCTGCGCGGTGGGCGCCCTCAACTGGGCCGTCATCACCTACCTGCACGTCCCGCCGATCATCGCGACGCTGGGCGTCTATTACATGCTCACCGGTATCGACAACCTGGTGACCGATGGCCGCGACGTGCTGCCCCTGCCCGATGGCTTCCTGCGGCTCGGGCAGACCCGGGTGGCCGGCCTACCGAGCATCGTGGTGATCGCGGTCGTGATCGGAGCGGTCTTCTGGTTCCTGCTCGAGCGCACCCGGTTCGGGGTCAACGTCCGGGCGCTCGGAGGCAACCGCCAGGCTGCTGTCGGCAACGGCCTGCGGGTGTTCCGGCTCGATTTGGGGCTCTACGTGATCGCTGCCGCGACGGCGGCGATCGCCGGTCTTCTCTACTCGGCTCGCGTCGGAGCCGGTCAGGTCACCGCCGGTGGAACGTCGACCACCCTGATCGCGATCACGGCTGTGCTCATCGGCGGCGTCAGCCTCCTCGGCGGCCTGGGCAACATCCAAGGCATCGCGGTCGGCGCCGTGCTGCTGTCGATGATCGACAACGCGTTGGTGCTGACGGAGATCCCGCCGCAGTACAACAGCATCGTCATCGGGGCGATCCTCATCTGCGCGGTCGGGCTGGACCATTTGCGCCGCTCTCGTATTTACCGCAAGCGATGAAGCCACTGGGAGAACCCATGCAACCCATTGACCCGGTCATCATCGAACTGCTGGGTGAACCCGGCGCGCAGGGCTCGGTCGCGGATCTGAGCGCCGACCAACTCCGCCAGGCGGCCCGCGATTCGGTCGCGCTCTACAACGAAGGTGTCGAGCAAATCCCTGTCGACGCGGTCACCGACGAGCGGATCGGCGACTTCGCCGTGCGGGTCTACCGGCCCGACGATCCGACCGCGGTCTTCACCTACTTCCACGGCGGTGCCTGGATCACCGGTGATCTGGACACCATCGATCCCGTCGCGAGGCGGATCAGCCGCGACACCGGAGCGATCGTGGTCTCGGTCGACTACCGGATGCTGCCCGAACATCCGTTCCCGACGCCGTTCGACGACGCCTGGGACGCGACCGTCTGGGCGAGCCGCCTGCGGCCCGACCTGCCCTTCGTAGTCGGCGGTGACAGCGCGGGCGGCACGTTGACCGGCTGTGTAGCGCTCAAGGCCCGGGACGTGGGCGGCCCCCGCATCGACGTCCAGGTGCTCATCTATCCGGGCATCGACGACGACATGGACGCGCGAAGTGTCGTCGAACTGGGCGATACCTCGTACGTCTCGCGGGAGAACCTCGACTTCTTCGTCCGGAATTACGCCGGCACCGAGGCGGCCCTGGCCTCGCCGTACGCACTCCCCGGCCGGGCGGCCAGCCTGGCCGGGCTGCCACCGGCGGTGATCGCCGTCGCCGGGCACGATCTGCTGCGCACTTCGAACGAGAACTACGCCGCGCGTCTCGAGGCCGCCGGCGTGCCCGTCACCGTGCTGCTCGACCCGGAACAGGTGCACAGCTGGATCGACTACGCGCCTCGGGTGGCGTCGGCGAGCGCTGCATTCACCCGGCTCACCGACGCCGTGAACGAGCTCGTGACCCGCGCGGTCACTCCGGCCTGAGGAGACGACGTGCCCCGTCATCTGCGGCTGGCCCAGACACCGTTTGACGACGTCACCGGCGGTGCGAGGATCTCATGCGTGAGGACTCGATCTGTACTCGTGCTGGCGTTCGACGGCGTGCAACCACTCGACGTCGCCGGGCCGGTCGACGTGCTCGCCTCTGCCGCGCGATTCGTCGGCGACCACGAGCACCCGCCGTACGTCATTCGGACGGCGACGGTCGACGGGGAGCCCGTTCGCGCCGCCGGGGGGCTCCGGCTCATGCCGGACGTCGCCCTGCTGGACGCGGAGATCCCGGACATCGTCCTCGTGCCCGGTGGCCCCGGTGCCGCCGATCCCGACCCACGCATCCTCGCGTGGTTGCACGACCGAGCACCGCGAGCCGAGCGTGTGGTGTCGGTATGTACCGGCGCCTTTCTGCTGGCCGGGGCCGGGCTGCTCGAAGGCCGCCGAGCGACGACGCACTGGGATTCGTGCGACGAGCTCGCGCGCCGGTTCCCCTCGGTCGAGGTCGACCCCAGGCCGATCTTCGTGCGTGACGGAAAGATCTCGACGTCCGCCGGCGTCAGCGCAGGCATCGACCTCGCGATCGCGTTGGTCGACGAGGATTACGGACGCGCCGTCGCGAACCAGATCGCCCGGCTCCTGGTCGTCTATCTGCGCCGTCCGGGAAGCCAGGCGCAAGTCAGCGTGCAATTGGAGACCCAGGTGGCGCGTTCGAACCCGCTACGAGAGATCCAGTACTGGATCGCCGACAACCTCGAGGCCGACCTGTCGGTGCCGACCTTGGCGGACCGGGTCGGGCTCTCGACGCGGCAGTTCGCCCGCGCCTTCGCGGACCAGGTCGGGGTGACGCCCGGGCGGTACGTCGACCTGATCCGGCTGGAGGCCGCGCAGCGGATGCTGACCGACACGACCGACGGGGTCACTCGCATCGCGCACCGGTGCGGCTACGGCTCGGCGGAGGTGATGCGCCGGGCGTTCCTGCGTGATCTCGACGTGTCACCGACCCAGTACCGCAGCGCTTTCACCCCGTCGCCCGTCGCCATGACCGACCGAGCCGAGCACGCGGATCGGGAAGGCGCGTGACGGGCGTCGTCGGTCTCCTCGCCGGCATCCGCGACGTCGGGCGCGACCGCCGACGGGGCGGCTGGTCCCGTTTCGCCTACAGCCCGGCCGAGTTGACGCTGCGGGAGTGGTTTCTCGCCGAGGCGTCGCGGCGGTCGATGGACGTCGAGATCGACCGCAACGGTCTGCTCTGGGCGTGGCGCCGGGGGATCGGCGGATCCCTCGACGACGCCGTCGTCACCGGCAGCCACCTCGATTCGGTGCCGGGCGGTGGGCAGTTCGACGGTCCGCTCGGCGTCGCCTCCGCCCTCACCGCGGTCGACCTGCTCGACGCGCGCGGGGTCGCGCCCACTCGGCCGCTGGCGATCGTCGTCTTTCCCGAGGAGGAAGGCGGCCGATTCGGAGAGGCCTGCCTGGGCTCCCGGCTGCTGATCGGCGATCTGCACCCCGACCGCGCCCTGGCCCGGACCGACGCCGACGGCATCACGCTCGCGGAAGCGCTCACCGCCGCCGGCCTCGACCCCTCGCGGGTCGGCCGGGACGACAAAACGCTGTCCCGCATCAGCACCTTCGTCGAGCTGCACGTCGAGCAGGGGCGAGGCCTCATCGACCTCGACCGGCCGGTCGCGATCGGCTCGTCCATCATCGGACACGGGCTGTGGCGGCTGACCGTCACCGGTCAGGGCAACCACGCCGGCGCCACGCTCATGACCGACCGCCGCGACCCGATGGTCGCCGCCGCCGCCATCGTCGTCGCGGTCCGCGACACCGCCCGCGCCTTCTCCGGCGCCCGCGCCACGGTCGGCCGGATCCAGCCGACTCCCGGGGGCACCAACGTGATCCCGTCGCGCGTCGACATCTGGCTCGACGTCCGCCATCCGATCGACGCTGTCGCCGAACAGATCGTCACGTCGATCCTCGAGCGCGCGCGTCCCCTGGCGGCGTCCGAAGGCTGCGAAATCGCGTTGGTGAAGGAGTCCTACGGCGGCGCGGTCGACTTCGACCAGGCGTTGCGGAACCGGCTCGCTGCCGTGCTGCCCGACGCTCCCCACCTCGACGTCGGTGCCGGACACGACGCCGGTGTGCTGGCCGAGCGGATGCCGACGGCGATGCTCTTCACCCGTAACCCCACGGGCGTCTCCCACTCACCCGAGGAGGGTGTCGAGGACGCTGACGCCGAGGCCGGAGCGGCAGCGCTCGCCGACGTCCTCGAAGAGTTGCTGCGATGACGACCTACGACGTCGTGATCCGCGGCGGCCGGGTGATCGACCCCGAGACCGGCCTCGACGCCGTCCGCCACGTCGGCGTCACCGGCGATCGGATCGCCGCGGTGTCGGAAGCAGACCTGGTCGGCCGGCGCACCATCGATGCCCACGGCCTCGTCGTCGTGCCGGGGTTCGTCGACCTGCACAGCCACGCCCAGGGCGTCGGCGAGGCGCGCCTGCAGGCGCTCGATGGCGTGACGACCGCGCTGGAACTCGAGGCCGGCACGGCTCCGGTCGCCGCTGCCTACGCTCGGGCGGCGGCAGAGGGCCGGCCGATCAACTACGGCTGGTCGGCGTCGTGGGCCTGGGTGCGCCGGCACGTGGTCGGCGGGGCACCCTTACCCGGCGGCGCGGGCGGTCCACTCGACGACCTCGGGTCGCCGGCGATGCATTCGGCCGCCTCGCCCCGGCAGACCGCGACGATGCTCGACCTGCTCGCCCGTGAGCTCGCCGACGGCGCGCTGGGAATCGGCGTGCTGCTCGGCTACGCACCGGCGACCGACCCCGCCGAGATGGTCGCGGTGGCGCGGCTCGCCGCGGGCGCCGGCGTACCGGCGTTCACGCACGCCCGCCCCCTGGTCGAGCAGGACCCGCACGTCGTCGTCGACGGCGCCGAAGAGCTCACCCGGATCGCCGGCCAGACCGGCGCGCATCTGCACTACTGCCACATCAATTCGACGTCGACGCGCCACCTCGACCGGGTCCTCGCTCTCGTCGACGCAATCCGGGCCGAGGGTGCACGGGTGACCGCCGAGGCCTACCCCTATGGCTACGGCATGACGTCGATCGGATCGGACTACTTCCGTCCCGACCGATTGCACGTGCTCGGCGCGACGGGGACGCCGAGCGACGTGGTGTACGCGCGGACGGGTGAGACCGTTTCGTCGGTCGAGCGGCTGCTCGAGCTGCGTGCCTCCGACCCCGCAGGGCTCGCCTTCATCAGGGTGTTCGACGAGGGCGACACGGACCGGATCGCCAGGCTGTGCGCGTTGCCGGGGGCCGTCGTCGCCTCCGACGCCGTTCCGTTCGTGGTCCCGGACGGGCAGACGCTCGACGCCTGGCGGTGGCCACCCCCGGCGTACGTCCGCACGCATCCGCGCACTGCCGGGACGTTCGCGCGCACGCTGCGCGTCGCCGTCCGCGAGACCGGCCTGCTGTCCCTTCCCGAGGCGGTCGCCCGGTGCACCGTCGAACCGGCACGCATCCTCGGGGGAGTTCTGGCCCGCAAGGGCCGAATTCAGGTCGGCTGCGACGCCGACCTGGTGGTGCTCGATGTGGACCGGGTCACCGATACGGCGACGTACCAGGCGTCGGTGAGCCCGTCGCGGGGGTTCGTGCACGTGCTCGTCAACGGGGAGCCGGTCGTCAGCAACGGGGTGTTGCAGGAGTCCGCCCTACCGGGTCGACCGGTGCGTACCTGACGGTCTTCTCCATGGCCGAAACGGTGGGCTGTGCGACATTTCGATCGTGACCGCGGGCCACGAGAATTTGTCCTATGCAGATCGCCATCGTGCTTTACCCACGCTTCACCTCTCTCGACGTCATCGGTCCCTACGAGGTGCTGGCGCGGCTTCCCGAGACCGAGGTCGTCTTCGTCGCCGAGGAACCGGGCCTGGTCACCAACGACCTCGGCAGCCTCTCGGTCGACGCGGTCGCCCGGCTCGAGGACGTACCGGCCCCCGACGTCGTGCTCATCGGCGGCGGCCCCGGCCAGGCGGACCAGATGGAGGACGGCCGGCTTCACCAGTGGCTGCGTGCCGCCGACCGCACCAGCACCTGGACGACGTCGGTCTGCACCGGCTCGCTGGTCCTGGCTGCGGCCGGCCTCCTCGAGGGGCGCCCGGCGACGTCGCACTGGGGAGCACTCGAGCAGCTGAAGAAATACGGCGTCACACCGTCCACCGAGCGGGTCGTCATCGACGACAAGTACGTCAGCGCTGCGGGCGTCTCCGCCGGGATCGACATGGCCCTGACGCTCGCCGGCAAACTCAGGGGCGACGACGTAGCGCAGATGGTCCAGCTGATCATCGAGTACGCACCCGAGCCGCCGTACTCCGCCGGCTCGATGGAGTCGGCCCCACCGCAGGTCGTGGAGCTCGCCACGCAGCGGCTGGCGGGACGCTTTCCTGATGAGAGCTGACGCCTTCCTGGCCGAGCTGGCCGGGCGGCGGCTCGACGGGACCTACAAGTCCCTGCCGATCCCGTCCGGCTCGGCCATCAGCGCTGGTGAGATCGGTGAGCAGGGCTGGAACGTCCGATCAGGAGATCTCGACTTCCCGGTGCTGGTCATCAAGCACAGCGCACTGACGACGAACATCGGCCTCATGGCCGACTACTGCCGGGACAACGGCCTTCTCCTCGCACCCCACGGCAAGACGACGATGGCGCCGCAGCTCTTCGCCAGGCAGTTCGCGGCCGGCGCCTGGGGCCTCACGGCGGCCACTCCGGCGCAGTGCCGCGCGTACCGGGTGTTCGGCGTCTCGCGGATCCTGCTGGCGAACGAGCTCGTCGACCCCGGGTCGCTGCGCTGGGCGGCCGCTGAACTGGCGGCCGATCCGGGTTTCGACCTGCTCTGCAACGTCGACAGCGACGCGGGAGTGGACGCCGTCGAGGACGTGTTCGCGGCAATGGACCGGCCGCTCGGCGTTCTGCTGGAGCTCGGCTATCCCGGTGGCCGGACCGGCTGCCGGACGATCGAGGAGGCCGTGGCGCTCGCCGAGCGAGTGGTCGCTTCACCGTGGTTGGAGCTACGCGGGGTCACCGGCTTCGAGGGTCTGATGCCGGGCCACGACGTCGACGACGTGATGACCAAGTGCACCGTCTACCTACGGCGGATCCGTGAGCTCGTCGAGGTGCTGGACAGCCGTGGACTGCTGCCGGCGGACGAGATCGTGGTCAGCTGCGGTGGCAGTTCCTACTTCGACCTGGTGGCGGCGGAGCTGGGTCCCGCGCGGTTCACGCGGCCAGTACTTACCGTGCTGCGAAGCGGCTGCTACCTCGCCCACGACGTCGAGATGTACGAGAAGACCTCACCGTTCGGGGCCCGAGGAACAGGCCCGCGCCTGGAGCCCGCACTGGAAGTGTGGGCCACGGTGTGGTCTCGTCCCGAGCCAGATCTCGCGATCGTCGGCTTCGGCAAGCGCGACGCACCTTACGACTACGCACTACCGGTGGCCGAATCCGTCTACGCCAGGGGTTCGGACGTCGCCCGCGGTGTCGCTTACCAGGTTACGGCGCTCAACGACCAGCACGCCTTCGTGAGGGTGCCGACGGGGGACCCGCTGGCCGTCGGCGACCGGGTCGTGTTCGGAATCAGTCACCCGTGCACCGCCTTCGACAAGTGGCGCTATCTGCCGATGGTCGACGAGAGATACGACGTGGTCGACGGTGTCTTCACCTTCTTCTGACCTGACCCCGTTCGGCGGCGCCAGGCAGTCATGGCTGCCGACCACGCGCCGGCCTCGGCTGTCGTCACCGCCCGACGACTGAAAGGGCGGCGTCCACGATCGAGGCGACATCGATCCCGTGCAGGCGGTAGGCGTCTTCCAAGCCGGACGATTGTCCGAACTCGGTAACTCCGAGGTTGATCGTTCGGTCCCCGCGAAGCCCGGCGAGGAAGGCCAAAGTGTGGGGGTGACCATCCATGACCGTCACCAGTGAGGCGGGGTGCTCTGCAGGGAACAACGTTGAGCTGATGTCGCCACCGCGTCCCTGGGCGGACCGGAAGATCAGGTCGGGACTCGTCAGACACACGACACCCGCGGTCACACCCTGACTCGACAGGAGCTCGGCCGCGGCGACGACCTCGGGGACGATGGCGCCCACGCCGACCAGCGTCACCTGCTCGGCGGCGGGGGAGTGGGCGGTGATCCGGTAGCCGCCGGAAATGGCCTGGCGCCGACGACGTTCCAGCAACACCTCGTCCTGCGGGAGCGCGGTCAGTGCGGGATCGATCGGGCGGGTCGAGAGGCGGAAGTAGCTCGATATCCCGCCGGGGACGCCGACCTGGTTCATCGCCTCGAGCAGGCACCACTCCAGGTCCTGGGCGAAGGCCGGTTCCCAGGCGATGCACCCGGGCTGCTGGAGCCCGATGGACGGCGTCGTGATGGATTGGTGAGCCCCACCCTCGGGCGCAAGCGTGACACCGGACGGCGTGCCGACGATGATCGATTGCCCGCCGGCGTAGATGCCGTAGGACCAGGGCTCGAGGGCCCGTGAGATGAAGGGGTCGTACAGGGTCGCGATCGGGATCAGGCGCTCGCCCCACCGTGACCAGGTTGCACCCAGCTCGCCCAGCAGGCCGACCAGATTGACCTCGGCGATGCCTAGTTCGAGGTGCTGGCCGGTGGTTACCTCCGCCCACCTCAGCACACGCTCGGTGTCGTCGGCGAACCAGTCAAGGCGGTCTTGCGCCGACCAGACCCCGGTCTTGTTGATCCATCCGCCGAGGTTCGTCGAGGAGGCGACATCGGGGCTGCACGTGACCACCCGCGCCGCGGCGGCAGGCGCTTCGCGGGTCAGGTCGGCCATGAACCGCCCGAGCGCGGCCTGGGTCGAGATGGGTTTCCGGTGCGGACGGGAAAGGGCCGGCGGTAGAACGTCTGGCCGCCGGGACGGCACCGCGGGCCGCTCGAGTGCCGTGGCGCGCCGTGCGCACAACTCGGCGGCGGGCGAACCAGGTGCGAACGTGCGCCACGGGTCGTTCTGGTCCGCCCCGACCGCCTCGGCGAGGATGGTCATCTGCGCTTCGGACAGCAGGGCGGAGTGGTTGTTGGGGTGGCCCTCGGTGGGCAGCCCACGGCCTTTGACCGTGTAGGCGAAGATCACGGTCGGGCGGGTCGACTCCACCGAGTCGTAGGTGTCGAGCAGCAGACCGAGGTCGTGGCCGCCCAGATCGCGGATGGCCGCCGCCAGCTCGGCGGCGGGAAGTGACGCGAGCAGCGCCCGCAGCTCGGCCGAGCCCTGCTCGCCGGCGATGCGATCAGCCACCTGCGAGGTGTCGACGCGCAGCAGCCGCTGGTATTCCTCGTTGGGCATCGCTTCGAGGCGTGCCCGCAGCTCCTCCCCACCCGGTCGATCGAACAGCGCCGAAATGAGGCGACCCCACTTGAGGGTGATCACCTGCCAGCCGGCGGCCCCGAACATCCCCATGAGTCGATGGATCTGGACGTCGGGAACCACGCGGTCGAGCGACTGCCGGTTGAGGTCGACGATCCACAGCAGCTCACCCAGCCGCGCGACCGACGGGTCCGCGACCGCCTCCCAGATGGCTCCCTCGTCGAGTTCGGCGTCACCGAGCAGACTGATGAAACGCCCCGCCCTCGGCGCGGTGTCGAAGTGCGACGCAATGTATCGGTGCGACAGCGCTGCCCAGATGGCTGCGGTAGCGCCGATGCCCACCGACCCGGTCGAGAAGTCGACGGTGTCCGGGTCCTTCAGACGGCTCGGGTAGGACTGCAACCCGCCCTTCGCCCGGAGAGAGGTCAGGTACTTCGGGTCGAGGTCCCCGAGCAGGTAGTTGATGGCGTGCAGCACCGGCGAGGCGTGCGGCTTGACCGAGACGCGGTCGTACCGGCTCAGCTCGGAGAACCACAGCGACACCATGATGTCGACCATCGAGGCGCTCGACGCCTGGTGCCCTCCCACCTTGACGCCGCTGGTGTTGGGCCGACCGTGGTTGGCCGCGTCCACGATGGCGGTCGAGAGCCAGAGCACCCTCCGCGAAATCTCGCCCAGCACATCCGTGCTGACGGCGGTACCGGCGTCGACCTCGTGCTGCAGCTGGTTCATCGCTGGTTGTCTCCGTCAGGGGTGTTGTCGATCGCCATGGCCTCGGCGTTCACGACGTCGAGGTCGCCTGCGCAATGAACTGTGCGTACACCGGACTCCACGGGCAAGAGATCATGGGAAACCTGCGCAAGAGCGCACGGATGTTTCGTGTGGGACGCCCAGCGATGCATCATGCATTCATGCCGAAGCATGAATCCCGGATGACGCGGCGGACCGTCCAGCTGGACGAGCTCGACCGGCGACTGCTCGAGCTGCTGCGCAAGGACGCGCGCGCGCCCGTCAACCAGCTGGCGCGAGCCGTCCAGCTGTCACCGGCGCCGGTCAGCCGCCGGATCGCCCGCCTCGAGCAGGAAGGGGTCATTCGCGGCTACGTCACCGTCATCGACGACCAGGCTGCGGGTGACGTGCACGCCTTCGTGGAGATCCGGCTCACCGGCGAGACGGAAACCGGGGAGCTCGAGGAATGGCTACGCCAGATGGATGAGGTGGAGAACTTCTTCACCGTCGCCGGCG
This sequence comes from Cryptosporangium sp. NPDC048952, assembly GCF_043197895.1. NCBI lineage: Bacteria > Bacillati > Actinomycetota > Actinomycetes > Cryptosporangiales > Cryptosporangiaceae > Cryptosporangium > Cryptosporangium sp. NPDC048952. Next base: position 1,641,204 of record NZ_JBICTY010000001.1, read on the forward strand.
ACCCGGACGTTCTGGTCCGTCTGCGGGTCCACGACGTCGATCACCTGCAGCGCGTCGTCAACGCCATCCGCCGCACCGGGAAGGTGACCGGCACCAAGACGATGATCGTCATGTACGACTGGACTCGCGGGGAGGACGTCGACGTCGGTTGACCGCTCGTGCCACGGGCGACGGCAGGTAGGCGCCGCGCGCCGCACCCTGGTCACGTTGACCTGAGCCATCAACCGGTCGCGGGTGGTGCGGTGGATCGCCGGACGACGAGTTCCGGGGGGAATCGTTCGATCTGGGTGCCGGCGGCGTCTCCGGCGATCTGTTGCAGTGCCAGCTCGGCGGCCCGCCGGCCGAGGTCGATGCCGGGCAGCCGGACGGTGGTCAGCGGCGGATCGAGGTGATCGGTGAGGGGCGCGTCGTTGTATCCGACGATCGAGACGTCCTCGGGGCAGCGCAGCCCGTGCTCCCGCAGGGCGTCGAGCGCGCCCACCGCGAGCTGGTCGTTGTGCGCGAACAGCGCTGTCGGCCGGTCGGTGCCGCGGTCGAGCAGTTGCCGGGTGAGTCGGTAGCCCTCCGCGACGGTCGGCTCGGCCGCGTAGTCCTCGACCGAGACGTCCCGCGCCGACGTCGTGGCCATGACCGATCCGAAGCCGGTCGACCGGCCGTTGAACGACGAGATGTCCGCCGGGCCGGCGAGCTGCGCGAGCGACTGGTGGCCGAGCTCGACGAGATGCCGGGCGGCGAGCTTCCCGCCGAGCACGTCGTCGTGGGTGACGGTGGGGAAGGCATCCGACTCGAGGCTCCGGACCGCGAGCACGACCGGGATCAACGGGAGGATCGCGCGGACGACGTCGGCGTCGTCGCGGTGCGCGGCCGACAGGATGATCGCGTCGACGCGGCGGGTGACCAGGTGCTCGAGGATCGAGGCCAGGGTCGCGCTGTCGTCGTGCGTCTCCGCGATGAGCAGGAGGCGGCCCTCGGCGCGCAGCACCTGCTCGATGCCGCGGAGGACCGGGGGGAGGAACGGGTTGGCCACGTCGGCCACGACCACGCCCACCATGCCGCTGACGTTCTTGCGCAGGCTCTGCGCGAATGCGTTGATGCGATAGCCGACGTCGTTGGCGACCCGGACGATGCGTTCACGGGTATCGGGGTGAACCAGGTCGGCCTTGGCCGGGTCCAGTGCCCGCGAGACCGTCGCCGGATGGACCTTGGCCAGCCGGGCCACGTCTTTCAAAGTGGCCGCGCCGCCGGCCTGCGACTTCCCCATGGCACCTCATCGTATGGAACGCGCCGGGCAGACGGTCGCCTGCCCGGCGCTGGTCGATCAGACGTGAGCCTTGCAGACCTCCGACGTCTCTCCGCCCTGACAGATCTCCTGCCAGGTGTAGAAACCGGCCTTCACGACGATGTCGATGTTGTCCTTGGTGACGTTCTGAACAGGAAGGAAGACGGTCGGCACCTTCTGGAACTTGTTGTCGAGTTCGCCGTTGACCTGCTTCTTCCACGCGCCGTCGTCCTTCAGGATCGACGACGTGACCTGGGCGGCGGCTTTGGCCTGCTCGTCGAGGTTCTTGAAGATCGTGTTGTCCAGCTTCCCCTGCGCGACGAACTGCACGGCGTCGAGGTTGGCGTCCTGACCGCCGGTGACCGGGATTTTTCCGACGAGGTTCTGGCTGGTCAGGGCAGCGATGATGCCGCCGGCCAGGCCGTCGTTCATCGTCACGAACAGGTCGACGCCGTTGTTCTGCTTGGTCAGGCAGTCCTCGGCGAACGCCTGGCCCTGTACCGGGTCCCAGTTGGTGATGTTCTTGTCGCAGACCACGGTGATCTTGCCGCTGTCGATCAACGGCTTCAGGAACTCGTCCTGGCCGGCCTGGTACTGGGTCGTGCCGTACTCGCCGGGATTGCCCTTGACCCGCGCGATCTTCAGGCCCTGTCCGGGCATCTTCGCGATGAGCTCGGCGGCCCGCTTGCCCTGGGCGACGCCGACCGCATGGGCGTCGAAGCTGACCTGCGCGTCCACCGGGCCGCCGACCGCATCGTGTTCGTAGAGGATCACCGGAACCTTGGCCTGCTCGGCGGTGGCCAGGGAGCCGGCGGCCAGGTTCGCGTCCGCGGAGACGAGAACGATGGCCGACGCGCCCTGGGTGATGGCGTCGTTGACCTGGTCCTGCTGTTTGTCGGGGTCGCCGGCGGCATTGAGCACGGTCACCGAGGTCCCCGGTGACAGCTGCTTCATGTACTTCTCGAACGCGGGCGCGTCTCTCTGTTCGAAGCGGGTCGTCGTGGTGTTGGGCAGGAGGAAGAACACTTTCTTGCCGCCGGAGTCACCGGAGTCGTTCGACCCGCACCCGGCCAGTAACAGGCACGCGACTGCGGAGACCGCGATCGGTGCGCGAAGAAAACGCAACATTGGGAGTCCTCGCTTCGGGGGTTTGCAATGGATTGCAGGAGGCCTTACAGAGCCGATCGGATCACCGACGCCGCGGTGTCGTGGGCCCGCTGCAGCGCGGACTCCAGCGGTAGCGCGCGGTGCGAGCGGGAGATGATCTCGACGCCCCACGGGCCGCGGTAGCCGAGTTCGGTCAGCGTCCGGATCAGACCGGTCAGGTCGAACGATCCTTCACCGCACAGCAGCCGTTCGTTGATCGTGTCTTCGAACAGCGTTCCGACTCTCGCCGCGGCGGCGTCGTTCAGTTCCGCGGCGAAGACGATGTCGGGCGTCAGGCTCGCCCGCAGGTCCGCGAGCGAGGTTCCGGCCCGGAAGACGTGCCAGCTGTCGACCAGCAGGCCACAGCTGGGTCGGTCGACGGCCCGGACCAGGTCCGCGCCCATGGGCACCGAGGCGACCATGGAGAACGGCATCGGTTCGAGAGCGACGCGCAGCCCGCGGCCGGCGGCCTCGTCGGCCAGGTCACGCAACGGGGAGATCAGCAGGTCGATCGACGTCAGCGCCTCGCCGAAGGCCGTGCCGATCTTGATGTGGGTGGCGCCCAGCGACTCCGCGGCGTCGAAGAGGACCGCGCGGACCTCGTCGGACCGTCGGCGACGCTCGCCGGTCTCCCACCAGTCGGTGAGCAGCTCGAGCTCGGTGTAGCGGAGGCCGGCCTCGTGGATCAGCTCGCCCAGCTTGGCGTAGCCGATCGTGTCCCGGACGTGCCGGACGTCGTCCTGGGCGATGCCGATCCCGGCCCACCCGGTCGTGGCGACCGCCGCGACCCGGTCGGCGATGTCGAACGGACTGCGCTCGTCCGGCGCGAGCGGCGCGACGTCGCCGGAGCTGGTCCAGCACGTGGCGATCAGCTCCACGGCCGTCACCACTCCACCGCGATGTACTTGCTCTCGGTGAACTCGAGCATTCCCTCGTGCCCGCCCTCCCGGCCGAGCCCGGACTGCTTGGTGCCGCCGAACGGCGCCGCCGGGTCCGACACCACCGGCCGGTTGAGGCCGACCATGCCACTGTCCAGACGCTCGCTGACCTGCAGGCCCGCCCGCAGATCGGTGGTGTAGACGTAGGAGACCAGGCCGTATTCGGTGGCGTTGGCCAGCGAGACGGCCTCGTCCAGATCGCGGAAGGACACGACCGGTGCGACCGGGCCGAAGATCTCCTCGCCGAGGATCGGCGCGTCCTGCGCGACGCCGCCGAGCACGGTCGGCAGGTAGTAGTAACCGCGTCGGTCGGGTGCCTGCCCGCCGGTCAGCGTCCGGGCCCCGCCGTCGACGGCGCCCTGCACCAGCGACGCCACCTTGTCCCTGGTCTTGGCGTTCACCAGGGGCCCGATCGTGTTGCCGGGCTGCACGCCCGGCCCGACCGAGAGTTCGGCCATGGCTGTCGCGAACCGGCCCGAGAATTCGTCGGCCAACGATTCGTGCACGATGAACCGGTTCGCGGCCGTGCATGCCGAGCCGCCGTTGCGCAGCTTCGCCACCATGGCCCCCTGGACGGCCTCGTCCAGGTCGGCGTCGGCCAGCACGACGAACGGCGCGTTGCCGCCGAGCTCCATCGCGCTGCTCACGACGGTTCGGGCAGCGTGGGCCAGCAGCAGTCGGCCGACCTCGGTGGAGCCGGTGAACGACACCTTCCGCACGCGGTCGTCGTCGAGCAGCCGGGAAGAGAACGCGTCCGCGTTGCGCGCCGGCACGACGTTCACGACACCGTCGGGCACACCGGCCTCGCCGAGGATCGCGGCGATCGCCAGCGCGGTCAGCGGAGTCTCCGAGGCGGGCTTGAGCACCACCGCGCACCCGGCGGCCAGCGCCGGGCCGATCTTGCGGGTGGCCATCGCGGCCGGGAAGTTCCACGGCGTGATCAGCAACGACACGCCGATGGGCTGCCGCAGCACGAGGATGCGGTTGGTGCCGGCGGGCGCCGTCTCGACGGTGCCTTCCAGCCGTACGGCCTCCTCGGCGTACCAGCGGAAGAACTCCGCCGCGTACGCCACCTCGGAGCGGGCGTCGGCCAGCGCCTTGCCGTTCTCCAGCACGATCAGGTGCGCGAGCGCGTCGCCGCGCTCGGTCATCAGCTCGTACGCGCGGCGCAGGACCTCGCTGCGGCGCCGGGGCGCGAGCGCGGCCCAGCCGCTCATGGCGGCGGCGGCCGCGTCGACGGCGGCGACACCGGTGTCCGTGTCGCCGACGCCGATCTCGGTCAGCGTCTCCTCGGTGGCCGGGTCCACGACGGCGAGGGTGGCGGCGGTGGCGGCCACCTGGCCGCCGACGATCGGCCCGGCCGGGACCGGACCGAGCACCGCCTCGATGTCCTTCAGGGTCTCCATGAGGATCCTCAGTACGCGTTGGCGACGAAGAGTTCCTGAGCGGGGAACAGCGTCAGGATCTGGGGGCCGTCAGCGGTGACGACGACTTCTTCCTCGATGCGGGCCGCCGAGAAACCGTCGGTGGCCGGGCAGTAGGTCTCCAGCGCGAAGACCATTCCCTCCTGCAGCTCGACTGGCTCGGCCATGCTGTTGAGACGGGAGATGATCGGCCGCTCATGTAGGCCGAGGCCCAGCCCGTGACCGAACTGCAGCCCGAACGCGGCGAGCTCGTTGGCGAAACCGAATTCGGTCGCGGCCGGCCAGACCGCCGCCACCTGATCGGTGGTCACGCCGGGCTTGATCATCTGGATCGACGCATCCATCCACTCCCGCGCCTTCGTGTAGGCGTCACGTTGGACCGCTGTCGCGCTGCCGACGTTGAACGTGCGGTAGTAGCACGTCCGGTAGCCGTTGAAGCTGTGGATGATGTCGAAGAACGCCTGGTCGCCGGGGCGGATCAGCCGGTCGGTGAAGTTGTGCGGATGCGGGTTGCAACGCTCACCGGAGATCGCGTTGACGGCCTCGACCTGGTCCGAGCCCATCTCGTAGAGCCGCTTGTTGGCCAGCGCCACGATCTGGTTCTCCCGGATGCCGGGCTTGAGCACGTCGACGATGTCCTGGTAGACGCCGTCCACCATGGCCGCCGCCTGGGTGAGCAGCATGATCTCGTCGCGCGACTTGATCTGCCGTGCGTCGAGCATCAGCTGCTGGCAGTCGACGACCGTCAGCCCCTGCCGCTGCATCTCGAACAGGAACGCCGGTTCCACGATGTCGACGCCGACGGGAGCGTCGGCCATACCGGCGTCCTCGAGGAGGCCTTTCAGCTCGCGGATCGCGGATTCCATGAGACCGGCCGACGGGGCGACGGCGCCGCGCATACCGAGCATCCCCGGCCGGCAGTTCTCCTCCGGCAGCCACCGGGAGTAGAGCTGGTGGTGCCGCACGGCCGAGCCGAAGTCCCACAGCCACGGCGCGTCCGCCTCGCGGGTGAGCAGCGCGTAGCGGGTCATCTTGTCGCCCAGCGCGCCGCCGATCCACGTCTGGGTGGTGTAGCGGATGTTGTAGAAGTCGAAGAGCAGGAACGCGCCGCACTCGGAGCCGCGCAGCGCTTCCTGCGCCCGGCCCCACCGGTAGCGGCGCAGCCGGTCGAAATCGACGCGCTCCTCGTAGTCCACGCCCATGTGGCCGGGCGCGGGCAGCGGACGGACAGCAGCCATCAGGCGTCCAAATTGGGGTTGTGGATGTGGATTTTGATGTTCGACTTGCGGTCCTCGGCGGCCGTGAGCGCGTCGAGTGAGTCCTCGAAGTCGAAGCGCCGGGAGATGATCTGCGAGAGATCCACCGGCAGTCGGCCGAGGAAGCGCAGCACCGCGTCCCAGGTGACGCCGGTCGACCCGACCTGGCCGCGGATGTTCAGTGACTTCTCCACGATCAGGCCCAGCCGGGTGGCCTGTTCGCCGCCGACGTTGATCCCGACATTGACGATCCGGCCGTTGTAGGCCGCGACCAGCAGTGTGTCCGCCATCGCGCGGGGGTTGCCGGAGGCCTCGACGACGCCGTCGGCGCCCCGGCCGCCGGTCAGCTCGAGGATCTGCTCGACCACGTCCCCCGCGGTGGGGTCGACGCTGTGTTCCGCGCCGAGCTTCGCGGCCAGCTCGCGGCGGGCGGGGTCGGGCTCCACGATGATCGTCCGGGCGCCCATGGCCGCCGCGGCCGCCGTCGAGCACAGGCCGATCGGGCCCGCGCCGAAGACGGCGACGGTGTCCGACGCGTCGAACCCCCGGGTGGCGCCGTAGGCGACCGTGAACGGCTCGACCAGCGCACCGACCGAGTCGCCGACGTTCTCCGGCAGTTTGTGCAGCCAGGCGGCGGGCACCGGGAAGTACTCCGACAGCGCGCCGTCGTAGGTGAAGCCGAAGTGCTCGTCGTCGGCGACCGAGCATTCACCGACGACCCGGTCGCCGACCGTGAAGCCGGTGACCGCGCTGCCGACCTCGGCGACGTCGCCGGTCCACTCGTGGCCCGGCACCACCGGGTAGCGGATCGGCAGGATGTAGTTGCCGGTGAGCAGGTCGAAGTCGGAGTGGCAGATGCCGACGGCGCGCATCCGGACCAGGACGTCGCTGGGACCGATCGCCGGCGGGTCGCGATCGACGATCTCGGCGACGTTCGGCTTTTGGTAGACGAGAGTCCTCATGATGTGTGTCCCCCTCAGAAAGCAGCGCGGACGGTGCCGCCGTTGACGCCGAGCGAGGAACCCGTGGTGTAAGCCGCCAACGGAGAGGCCAGGAAAACGACGGCACGAGCGACCTCGACCGGCTCGCCGAGCCGGCCCAGCGGGATCTCCCGATCGCGGATGAGTTCCTTGATCGCGGCGTCGCCCTTCAAGCCGTAGTTCGCCTCGACGGTCTCGAGGTAGCCGCCCTCGCGGAACCAGAGCGGCGTCCAGATCGGACCGGGGGAGACGTCGTTGACGCGCACCGCGGGAGCGTAGGTCCGGGCGAGGGTCTTGGAGAGGCTGACGACCGCGGCTTTGCTCGCCGCGTAGTCGACGAACACGGTCTCGGGTTGACCGGCGAGGTCCGAGGTGACGTTGACGACCGCACCGCTGCCCCGCTGGGCCATGAGCGGCACCAGACGGCGGCAGGTGCGGGCCATCGCGAAGAAGTTGACCTCGAACGTCCGGTGGAAATCCTCGTCGGTCAGTTCCTCGAACGGCAGCATCCGCCCGATACCGACGTTGTTGATCAGGATGTCCGGCGCGCCGCCGAAGTGCCGGACGGCCTCGTCGGCGGCGGCGTTGCACTCGTCGAGAACGGCCAGGTCGGCCGCGTAGGGACGGACGGTCTCGAGGCCGTCCGCGGTGACGTAGTCGGTGAGGTCGTCGATCGCGCGGTCGACCGCGAACACCGAGGCGCCCTCGGCGGCCAGCAGCCGGACGATCTCGCGTCCGATGCCGGTGGCGGTGCCGGTGACGTAGGCGGTGCGGCCGTTCAGTTGGAGGTCCATGGGTCTGCGTCCTCAGGCGGCCGGAGGCCAGTTGTCGAAGGTGGTCGGCGTGTGGGTCGGCTCGCCTTCCTTGATGAACGCGACCGCGAAGGCCAGGCAGCGGACGCCGCTGCGGTGGGCGTAGATCGAGTGCGGGACGTTCGGCGGGGTGTGGATTAGGTCGCCGGGGGAGACCTCGCTGACCTCGTCGCCGACGCGCATCGTGCCGCGTCCGGACAGCACGTAATAGAACTCGTGCGAGTTGTGGAAGTGCGGCTCGATGAACTTGCCGGCGTCGACCAGGAACTCGTTGACGAACTGCAGGTAGGAGCCCTCGGTCTGCTCCCGGAGCGCGTTGAACGGAAACATGAAGTGGCTGGCGACGGTGTCGTCGTGCTCCAGTACAGCCGGAACGTCGGCGGTCGATACGTACTGCATCGGTGTTGTCCCTCCGCGGGTCAGGTGAGGACGACGCCGCCGGTGGCGGCGAGCACCACTCCGGTGGCATCCAGATCGGTCAGTAGTCGGGCCGCTGCGGCGACGTGTTCCGGCGCGCCGAATCGGCCGAGCGGCACCTCGGCCATCCGCTGCGCCAGGTAGTCGTCGAAGCTCAGGTCCGCGGCCTGCGCCATCCCGCTGAACGCGGCGCGCATCAGCGGTGTGTCGACCGGGCCGGGGCAGATCGCGTGCACGCGCACACCGGTGTCGCGCAGGGACGCGGCGAGTCCTTCGACGTAGCCGACAGCGGCGAACTTCGCGGCGCAGTACGCGGCGTTGCCGGCTTCGGCGGTGAGCCCGGCCTGCGACGCGAGCACGACCACGGAGCCGGGCTCACCATTGCGCACCAGCGGTAGCAAGCCCTCGACGACGTGGTGGACGCCGGTTCCGTTGATGACCAGCGACCGGTCTCGGATACCGGGGTCGAGTTCGTCGATCGCCCCGGAACCGCCGACGCCGTGCAGGACCAGGAGCGCGGAGAGCCCGTCGGTCAATAGGGGATGAGCCGCGAGTGCGTCGACGGCGTCCGGTGCGGTCACGTCACACGGGACCGCCGGGGCGTCCAGTTCCTCGGCTGCGGCGTCCAGCGCGGGCGAGGGGAGATCCGACAGGATCAGCGGCCGGCCGTGTGCCGCCAGACCGCGCGCGGTGGCCAGACCCAGGCCGCCCGCGGCACCGGTGATCAGAATCGGGGCGGACGGTACCGATCCCGGTTCGCGGCCCGACACGACGGTGGTGAGGTCCAGCGACGCGCCGGTAGTGAAGGCCGAGTCCTTCTCGTCGGAAAGGTGGGTCACCACGGCGTTCAGGTCTCGCTCCGTGGTAGCCGGGCCGGTGAGCACGGTGTTCACCCGCCGGCGCGACGGCGCGGCCTCCAGCGCGGCGGTGCCCACGATGCCTTTCACCGCGGCGAGTGCGGCTCGGCTCACCGGCGTCGCGGAGCCACCGGTGCGGACCACGACGACGATCGGCTTATCCGGGTGAGGGGCGCCGAGGGCATCCAGGAGGACCCGCGAGGGCTCCTCGACGCCGGTGACCCAATCGGAGCCCGCTCGGGACAGGTCGACGACGATGCTCATCGGCTGACCACCGTCAGGCGCTCGATCGACCGGTCGATCGTGACCGCCAGCACCAGCAACGCTCCGGTCACCAGCAGCTGGACGTCGGTCGAGACGCCGAGCAGGTTCAGCCCGTTGCCGACCACACCGATCACCAGCGCGCCGAGTAGCGCGGCTGACGCCCGGCCCCGGCCACCGAACAGGCTGACTCCGCCGATCACGGCGGCGGCGATCGAATTCAGCAGGATCGCGCCACCGCCGATGCCGCCGCCGGACGAGACCGATACCCCGAGGATGCGGGACGCGGCGATGATGCCGCCGGCCGCGGCGAGCGCTCCGGCGATCGCGAACGAGAGGATCTTGATCCGGCGGACCTTGATGCCGGCGCGCAAGGCGGCCTCGGCGTTGCCGCCGGTGGCATACAGGTAGAGGCCGAAGCGCGTCTCGTTCAAGAGGTAGGACGCCGCCGCGAGCAGGACTGCGAAGATCAGCACCGGCACCGGGATGCCTTCGTTGGCGTTCAACACCCCGACCAGGACGAGCCCGGCGACAAGCGTGACGGCGATCGGAATCACCACGGTGCTCACCAGCGAGACCTCGATCTCGTGCCTGCGGTTGCGCTGATAGCTCGTCCAGCGCAGGCCGGCGACCGCGGCGACCGCGGCCAGGACGCACAGCCACGACCAGAGACCGGTGACGAACGTGCCGGCGATCTTCTCCAAGCCGGTGCCGAGCACGCTGTAGCGCCCGGACGTCGGCAGCAGGATCAGCTGCGTGCCGTTGAGCATGAGGCCCGCGCCGAGCGTGACGACGAACGACGGCACGAGGAATCGGGTGGACCAGAAGCCGGTCAACGTGCCGATCGCGGCACCCAGGGCGATCGCGATCACGACACCCAGCGCGGGGTTGAACCCCGACGAGACGACCAGCTTGGCCATGACCACCGCGCTGACGCCGCTGATGGCCGCGACCGACAGGTCGATCTCACCGGTGAGCAGGATGAAGACCAGACCGAGCGCGATCGTGCCGGTGACGACGGTCTGCACCAGCAGGTTCGTCAGGTTCCGGCTGGAAAGGAAGAACTCGCTCTGCGACGCGAAGTAGAGCACCAGGACGATGAGACCGGCGAGGACCGGAAGTGCGCGCAGATCGGTGGCCAGCAGTTCGACGAATCGCGCGCGGGCCCGGCTCGCCCGGCTCGGCGGCACGTCGGCCGGCGGGGTGAGGGTGCTGGGGACGGTGGTGGTCATCGGGCTGAGTTCACTCCCTCGTTACCGCCGACCATCGCGTTCACGATGGTCTCGCCGGACACGGACTTCGATTCGAATTCGGAGACCACGCGGCCGAGCCGCAGAACGACCACCCGGTCGGTGACCTCGACGACGAACTGGTGGATGTCGTGCGAGACGACCAGAACCCCGAGGCCCTCGTCGGCCAGCTGGCGGATCAGCAGACCCACCTGCTCGGCGGCCGTGTGGCTCAGCGCCGCGGTCGGTTCGTCGAAGAGGACGACGTTGGGCTTCCAGAGGATGGACCGGGCGATCGCGATGTTCTGCCGCTGACCGCCGGACATCGCGCCGACCGGCCGGGTCAGCGAGATGCTGTCGAGCCGTAACCGGCGGAGCACCTCCCGGGAACGCTTCTGCGCTTCCGCGCGCTTGACGCGGGATCCGAACACGCGCGGCCCGACGAGTTCCCGCCCGAGGAACAGGTTCTGGACGGCATCGAGGTTGTCGCAGAGCGCCAGGTCCTGGTAGACGGTCTGGATACCCAGTTGCTTCGCGTCGTTCGGGCCCTTCAGGTCGACCGCATTCCCCTGGAACCGGAATTCACCGGTGTCGGGTCGCAGGATGCCCGACATCGTTTTGATCAGACTCGACTTTCCGGCGCCGTTGTCGCCGACCAGGCCGACCACTTCGCCGGGCCGGATCTGCAGGCTGACGTCCTTGAGCGCCTGGACACCGCCGAATGCTTTGGAGATGTTCCGCAACTCCAGGAGGGGCTCGGTTCCCATGGACTCTTCTCCTCTCGTCACTGGTGGTCCTTGCAAACGGCGGACTGCTCGGCGCCCGTGCAGATCTGTGACCAGGTCCAGACTTTCGACGTGACCGCGAGATCGAGGTTGGCCCGGGTCATGTTCTGCACCGGCAGGAACACGGCGGGGACCTTCTGGAATTTGTTGTCGAGCTCGCCGTTGACCATGTTCTTCGGCACGCCCTTGCCGGCGAGGATCGACGCGGTGACCTGCGCGGCGGCTTTGGCCTGGACGTCCAGATCTTTGAAGATCGTATTGTCGAGCTTGCCCTGAGCGATGTATTGCACCGCGTCGAGGTCACCGTTCTGACCGCCGGTGACCGGGATCTTTCCGGTTAGGTTCTGACTCTCGAGCGCGGCCACGATTCCTCCGGCCAATCCGTCGTTCATCGTGACGAACAGATTGATCGCGTTGTTCTCCTTGGTGAGGCAGTCCTCGGCGAACGCCTGGCCCTGCACGGGGTCCCAGTTCGTGATGTTCTTCTCGCAGGCCACCGTGACCTTGCCGCTGGAGATCAACGGCTGGAGGTACTTGTCCTGGCCGGCCTGGTACTGATTGGTGCCGTACTCGCCGGGGTTGCCCTTCACCCGGGCGATCTTCAGGCCCTGGCCCGGCATCGTCGCGATCAGCTCCGCGGCGCGTTTGCCCTGCTCCTCGCCCACCTGGCGGGCGTCGAACAGCACCTGCGCGTCGGCCGGTCCGCCCACCGCGTCGTGCTCGTAGAGGACCACCGGCACTCCCGCCTGCTTCGCGGTCGTCAACGAGCCCGCCGCGAGGTTCGCGTCCGCGGACACCAGCACGATCGCCGATGCGCCCTGGGTGATGGCGTCGTTGACCTGGTCCTGCTGCTTGTCCGGGTCGCCGTTGGCGTTGAGCACCGTGACTTTCGTGCCGGGCGAGAGCTGCTCGACGTACTTCTTGAACGCCGGCGCGTCCCGTTGCTCGAAGCGGGTCGTCGTCGTGTTCGGCAGGAGGAAGAAGACCTTCTTCTCGTCGCTGCCGGAGTTGTTCGCGGATCCGCAGCCCGCGAGTACCAGCAACGTGACCACGAGAAGTGCGAAGCGCTTCATCACGACCTCCGCAGGTAGTCGGCGAGAGCGGACTCGTCGGCGTCGGCGTACCCGCCGGCGGCCGCGCGTTCGAGCTGCTCGAGATTGACCCGCGTCTGCGGGAGCGCGGCTCCGGCCTGCTCGGCGAGCGCGAGCGCCAACCGGAGGTCCTTGGCCGCGAGCTCCAGCCGGAACGCCACCGGCACCTCGCCCGGTTTCTCGAAGGCTTCCTGCCGGTAGCCGACGAACGGCGCCGCGATCGCGCTGTTGAGGAAGACCGCGTAGGCCGCCGTGCGCTCGATGCCGCAGCGCTCGGCGAGCACGAGGGCCTCCGACACGGCGCCGTTGAGACTGTGCACGATGGCGTTGACCACCAGCTTCATCGCCGCGCCACGGCCGCTGTCGCCGAGGTGGATGACCGGATCACCGAGGGACCGCAGTACCGGGCGAGCCCGGTCGACGGCCTCGGTCGGCCCTGCGGCCATGATCGTGAGCGTGGCCGCGGTGGCGGCCGCGACGCTGCCGGACACCGGGGCGTCCAGGAACGTGCACCCCCGGTCGGCGACCAGCGCGCTCAGACGCTGGACCGTCCCCGGAGAGACCGTGCTCATGTCGATGCACAGCGTGTCCGCGCCGAGCGCCGGCAGCGCGCCGTCCGGCCCGGTGTACGCATCGAGCAGGGCGTCGTCGGCGGCGAGCATGGTGATGACGACGGCGGCACCGCCGACGGCCTCGCGCGGTGTACCGGCGAATTTCGCGCCGTGGTCGGTGGCGAACCGCTCGGCCTTCGCGGCGCTCCGGTTCCACACCGTGAGCTCGTGGCCGGCCGCCGCGAGGTTCGTGGCCATCGGTAGGCCCATCCGGCCGAGACCGAGGAACGCGATCGTGGCCATCAGCTCGCCACCTCGCCTGTCGCGACCATGTCGACCGGACGGGTGCGCGCGGTCCACGGGTCGATCAGGGTTTTGATCCGAGCGCTGCGACGCTCCACGAGTGGCTGGATGCCGTCGGTGACCAGCTCGTCGAGACTCAGCGCCACCGGAGCGATGTCGGACCACGGAGTGTCGCGCCGGGCCAGCAGTTCGAGCGAGCGCGGCAGGTCCACCGCGCAGACGTGCGCGTTGGTGCCGATCAGTTCGTGCTCGACCAGGCTGAGCGTGCGCAGGTCCCACTCCGCCGGAGCGCCCTGCAGGCCCACCAGAACCAGGCGGCCGCCCTTCGGCAGCAGCGACGCGGCCGTCCGTAAGCCGGCGGGCGTGCCGGACACCTCGTAGATGACCGTCGGGTCCATGCCCCACTCGGCGATGGCGGCCTTCGGGTCGCTGCTCGCGTCGGTCTCGAGGACGTGAGTGGCACCCAGGTCCGCGGCGATCTTCAGCCGCTCGGCGTTGACGTCGAGCACTGCGACCTGGTCGACCTCGTGGGCGGCGGCGAACGTGAGGAAGGCCCCGATGCCGCCGGCTCCGACGATCACGGCCTGATCACCGTCCGCGAGCCGCCCGCGGCGCATCGCGTGCACAGCGATCGACATCGGCTGGGCCAGCGCCGCGGTGTCCTGGGAGATGCCGTACGGGGCGACCTTCAGGCAGATGGCGGCCGGAACCACGACGTACTGGGCGAGCGCTCCGTGACGCTGGAGGCCGACGGTCGAGTAGTTCTCGCAGAGGTTCGTGCGGCCGCGGCGGCACTGGACGCAGTGGCCGCAGGAGATCCCGGCGCCGGAGACGACCAGCTCGCCGGTCTCGAAGCCGCGAACCTCACCGCCGACCTCCCGGATGATTCCGGTCAGCTCGTGGCCCGGGATCATCGGGCCGACGTGTCCCGATACCGGGTGTCGCTCGTAAATCGGGAACATGTGGGGCCCGGAAGCGAACTCGTGGGCGTCGGTTCCGCAGATGCCCACGGCGTGGACTTCGAGTAACAGGTCGGCGGGGCCGCACGTCGGCACGGGCACTTCGTCGACACGAATGTCGCCCTTGCCGTAGAAAACAGCAGCACGCATTGGATGTCCCATCTGGGTGGATGCGATCGATTGCATTAAACGGAGCGGCGATTTATTCGTTCAATGCAATGGATTGCAGTCGAGTGTGGCCTGGGTCATGGCCGGTGTCAACGGGTTGTCCGAACTGTGAACACCAGGTTTCCCGGCTACAGGTTGATCGTGTGGCCGGCGAGGCCGTGGAACGCTTCCTGCAGCGCTTCGGAGAGCGTCGGATGGGTGTGTACGTTTCGGACCAGCTCCGGCACCCCGAGTTCCCACCGCTGCGCGAGCGTGAGCTCCGGCAACAACTCCGCCACCTCCGGGCCGACGAGGTGGCCACCGAGCAGCTCGCCGTACTCCGTCTCGGCGATGAGCTTGACGAAGCCGACCGGTTCGCCGAGGCCGTGTGCTTTCCCGTTGGCGGTGAACGGGAATTTGGCCACCGTGACGGCACGGCCGGTCGCTCGGGCCTGCTCCTCGGTGAGCCCGAAGCTGGCGACCTGCGGATGGCTGAACGTCGCCCGCGGCATCATCCGGTAGTCGCCGAGTTCCACCGTGGGCGCGCCGGCGATCGTCTCCGCGGCGACCACGGCCTGCGCTTCGGCGACGTGCGCGAGTTGCAGCTTCATCGTGACGTCACCGATCGCGAAGAGGTGCGGCACGCTGGTGCGCATCCGCACGTCGACGTCGATCGCGCCCTGGTCGCTGAGCCGGACGCCGGTCGACTCCAGACCGAACCCTTCGACGTTCGGTGCGAACCCGACCGACACGAGTACCCGGTCGACGGTGAGCTCGGAGGGGCCGTCGCGGTCGGTGCAGCGCACGGTCACGTTCTCGCCGTGGTCGGTGGCGCTCTCGACGCGGGCCGACGTCCGCACGGTGATGCCCAGCTTGCGGTACGCCTTGGCCATCTCGGCGGAGACGTCGGTGTCCTCGTTGGGCAGGACGCGATCGAAATACTCCAGCAGCGTGACGTCGACGCCGAAGGCACGGAGCAGGTACGCGAACTCCATGCCGATCGCGCCCGCGCCGATGATCGCGATCGAGCGCGGCAGGTCCCGTTCCAGGATCTGCTCGGCGTAGGTGACGACGTTGGGGGAGGGCTCCACGGCCGGCAGGCTCCGGACCCGTGACCCGGTGGCGATGATCGCGGAGTCGAACGTGAGCAGATCGTCGTCCACACGGATCTCGTGCGGTCCGGTGAAGACTCCACGGGCCTCGTATTCGGTGATCCCGTTCTTCTTCATCAGGTAGTGGACGCCTTTGACCCGGCCGTCGGCGACGTCGCGGCTGCGGTCGAACGCGGTCCCGTAGTCGACGGTGATGTCGCCGGTGATGCCGAAGGACTTCGCGCGATTCGTGAGCAGATCGGCGAGTTCGGCGTTGCGCAACAGTGCCTTGGAGGGGATGCAGCCGATGTTGAGGCAGACGCCTCCCCAGTACTTCTCCTCGACGATAGCGACTTTCTGGCCGAGCTGGGCCGCACGGATGGCCGCGACGTAACCGCCGGGGCCGGCGCCGAGCACGACGACGTCGTAGTGCGTTGGCATGCGAGTTCTCCTATGCTCCGGTCCGGCTCAGACCAGCAGCCGCAGCGGCGCTTCGACGGCGGCGACGAGCGCAGCCATCCACTGCGCGGCGAGGGCACCGTCGATGGCTCGGTGGTCCACCGAGAGCACGAGGCCGAGGGTGGTGGCGGTCGTGATCTCGCCGTCGATGACGACCGGTTCGGGGCGGGCGGTGCCGACGGCGAGGATCGCGGACTGCGGGGGGTTGATGATGGCGGCGAACTCGTCGACGCCGTACATGCCGAGGTTGGTGATCGTGATCGAGCCGCCCTCGAGGTCGCGTTGCTGGAGTTTGCCGGCGGCGGCCTGGGCGACGTACTGCTTGACCCCGCGAGAGATCGCGCTGGTGGAGAGCGATTCGACACCCCGCAGGACCGGGGTGACGAGGCCTCGGTCGGAGGCGATCGCGACCGAGATGTCGACGGTGCGGTAGCGGTGCAGGCTGTCGTCGGTCCAACTGACGTTCGCGTCGGGAACGGCGAGGTGGGCGGCCGCGACCGCGCGGATGAGCAGGTCGTTCACCGAGATCTTCTCGTCGGCGACGGCGTTGAGCTGGGCGCGGAGCGCGAGCAACGCGTCGACGTTCGCGGTGCGCTTCAGGTAGAAGTGCGGGATGTCCCGCTTGCTCGCGGTCAGCCGGGCCGCGATCGCGCGCCGCAGCCGTGAGTGCGGGATCTCCTCGTAGTCGGCCGCCGCCCCCTCCGAGACGGCCGACGGAGGTGCGTCCGTCGGCCGCGACGCCGCACCCGCCTGCGGCGGGGCTGTCTGCGCCGGGGCCGCGGGGGTGGAGCGGGTGGCCACGGCCTGTTCGACGTCGCGGCGGACGATGCGGCCGTTGGGGCCGGAGCCGCGGACGTCCTCGGGACGCAGACCGGCTTCGGCGAGCATCCGACGCGCGACCGGGCTGACGAAGATCCGGCCCGGGGCGTGGCCGTTCTCGGCGGGGGCGGATCCGACCGGCACCGGGTTGACGGACGGGTCGGGGCTCGCTGGATCGGGGTTGACCACCTCCAGGCCGGGGAGGTCGCGGCGTTCGGGGGCCGGCGTGGTGGTCGGCGGGGCGCTCACACCCAGGTCGGCGAGGAGGCGGTCGAGGTCGGCGTCGCGTTCGGCTTCGCTGCCGAGCAGTGCCACCGGCGCACCGACCTCGACCGTCGAACCGGCCGGAACGAGCGTGCGCAGCACGATCGCATCGTTCTCGGCCTCGACGTCCACGACCGCTTTCTCGGTCTCGATGACCACGATGGACTGACCGGCGGCGAAGGCCGCGCCTTCACCGACGAGCCACTCGGCGAGCACCGCCTCGGTGGCGCCGGCCGCGACCTCGGGCATGTGCAGCAGCGTGGCCATCAGATCTCCCCGTTCGCGTAGCGGTGCAGTGCGGCCACGACCTCCTCGGTGCGGGCGATCGCCGCCCGCTCGAGCACCTTGCTGATGCTCGGAGAAGCCACCGACCCGGTGACCCGCTCGATCGGCGCGTCCAGCCAGTCGAAGAGCCGCCGCTGGATCTCGTCGGCGAGCCAGCCGCCGTACGAGGTGCCGACCGCGCCCTGCTCGACGATCAGCACCCGGTTGGTCTTGCGGACGCTCGCCGAGATCGCGTCCCAATCCAGCGAAGCCCGGTCGAGCCACCGCAGGTCGATCAGGTCCGCGCTCACCTCGGGCACCTGATCCAACGCCTCCAGGCAGTGCCGGACCATCGCCAGATAACTGATGATCGTGACCTGCTCGCCTTCGCGGCGCAGCGCTGCCTTGCCGACCGGGAGCCGGTAGTCGAGGTCGTCGACGGGACCGGGCCCGGTCGAGGTGTAGAGATCGACGTGTTCGAGCACCACGACCGGGTCGTCGCAGGCCAGTGCGGTGTTCATCAGGCCGACGTAGTCGAACGGCGTGGACGGCGCCACGACCCGCAGCCCCGGGGCGGTCGTGAGGACCCCCGCCGGATCCATCGAGTGCTGCGAGCCGTAGCCGGTGCCGGCGGCGAGCTTGCTGCGCAGGACGAGCGGCACGGCGCTGTCGCCGCCGAACATGTGCCGGGCCTTAGCGACCTGGTTGAACAGCTGATCGGCGGCGACCCACATGAAGTCCGCGTACATGAACTCGACGACCGGCCGGAACCGGCCGTCGAGCGCCATCCCGCCGCCGAGGCCGAGAAACGCGTTCTCGCTGATCGGGGTGCCGAGCACACGCTCGGGGAACTTCTCGAGCGCCTTGCGGGTCGCGCCGTTGGTGCCGCCGCGCAGGCCGTCGACGTCCTCGCCGAGCACGACGATGCGGGGATCCTCCTCCAGCCGCCGGCCGATCACCTCGCTGACGACGTCGATGAAGCGCTGGTCGGCGATCGTGCCGTTGAAGTCCGCCTCGTCCGCGTAACGGCTGTCGGCCAGCTCGGACAGGTCGCCGCGGATCCCGACGTCGACGAAGTCGGGCTGCGGCCAGGCCGAGGCCTGGATCCGGCGCTCCCCGGGTTTGCCACCCGGCACGGCCTCCAGGAAACCGTCGCCGATTTCGCGCATGGTCCCGGTGATGCTCGCGTGCAGTTCGTCGATCTCGGCGGCGGTGATCACCTTGCGGCGAACGGCCTGCCTCTTGAGCAGCTCCAGCGGATCGCGCTCGCGCCAGGACTGCTCCTCGGTCTTCGACCGGTACCCGAACGCACTGCCGGGGTAAGCGCCGTTCTGGTGGAAGAAGCGATAGAGGTCCGCCTCGATCAACGTGGGTCCGTTGCCGGCCCGCATGTGTTCGGTCGCCTCGGTCATCGCGAGGTGGACGGCGAGGGGATCCATGCCGTCGACGCGCCAGCTCGGGATGTTGAACCCGAGTCCGCGGGCCGAGAGGCGGGGTTCGGCGGTGGCCTTCGTGACCGACGTCGAGACCGCGTACTGGTTGTTCTCGACGAAGAAGCAGACCGGGAGGTTCCAGGCGGCCGCGAGGTTGAAGGACTCCAGTACCGAGCCGATGTTGATCGCGCCGTCGCCGAAGTAGGTCACGCTCACCGCGTCCGTACCGCTGTGGCGTTGGTTGAACGCGAACCCGAGCGCCTGCGGGACCCCACCGCCGACGATCGCGTTGGTGCCCATCGCGCCGGCCTCGCGCCACTGCAGGTGCATCGAGCCGCCGCGGCCGCGGCAGAAGCCGTCGGCCAGGCCGCAGATCTCGGTCAACGTCCGTCGCAGGACCGTGCGGACGTCGTCGGTGAGAGCCGAGTCGCCCACGTGACCGAACGCCTTCGCCAGGAACTGGTGGTGACCGCGGTGCGAGCCGGTGATCAGGTCGTCGCTGCGCAGATCGATCAGCGAGCCGACCGCACCGCCCTCCTGGCCGATGCTGGAGTGCGCCGGGCCGTGCACCAGGCCGGCCGTGGCCAGTTCGAGTACGTACTCCTCGAAGACGCGGATCCACAGCGTCTCGACGAGCATTCGGCGTAACAGTGCGGGATCGAGTGCGTTCCAGTCGCTGGTACTCGTCGTCACTTCGATCCACGGCGAGGCAGCGGAGAGCTTCCGGTGCGAGGACATGAGGGCCTCCGGTTGCAATGGATCCATTCTGAGAAGAAACCGCAGCTTGGCTGCGAGGATGGCAACACCGTAAGCTACGAATGGATCCATTACAAGGAGGTGTCGTCGTCATGACCAAGCCGATCCCCGGTCTCACCCGCGTCGACCATTTCGGTGTGACCGTCCCGGACCTGGAGCAGGCCCGGGAGTTCTTCGTCGACGTACTGGGATGCGAGTACATGTATTCACTCGGCCCGTTCCAGCACGACGACGACTGGATGAGCCGGCACCTCGCGGTTGCCGACGACACGGTCATGCGGCGGCTGCACTTCTTCCGGCTGGGCGGCCAGGCGATCTTCGAGGTCTTCGTCTACGAGGCCGCCGATCAGGTCACCACCCCGCCGCGCAACAGCGACGTCGGTGGGCATCACGTCGCGCTCTACGTGGAGGACCTCGACGCGGCGGTCGCGGACCTGCGCCGCCGGGGGTTACGCGTGCTCGGCGAACCTACCGTCAGCAAGGGCCCGAGCGAGGGCCAGCGCTGGGTCTACTTCTTCGCGCCGTGGGGGATGCAGTTCGAGCTGGTGTCTTACCCTGGCGGCAAAGCGTTCGACCGGAGGCACCACGCGTGACAGACCCCGCTGCGGCGGTCGCCAGCAACCGCATCGCCCAGCACGTCCGCGAACGCATCCTCTCCGGCCTCCTCGCGCCGGGCGCGAGGATTCTGCAGGACGAGTTGGCCGACGAGCTCGGCGCGAGTCGCCTTCCGGTGCGGGAGGCGCTGCGAATCCTCGAAGCGCAGGGGCTGGTGACGCTCAAGTCCAACCGGGGCGCCTGGGTCACCAGCCTCGACGAGCACGAGTGCGAGCTCAACTACGAGATCCGCGAGCGGCTCGAGCCCCTGCTGCTGGCCGAAAGCATCGACGCGCTGACCGCCGACGACATCCAGCGCCTGAGCGAGATCCAAGACCGCATCGAGGCGACGACCGACGTCGAGACGTTCCTGGTTCTCGACCGCGAGTTGCACTGGGGGACCTACCGGCCGGAGCGCGCACCCGCGCTCGGCGCGATGATCAGCCGGCTGTGGGACACCACCCAGCACTACCGGCGGGAGTTCACCCGGCTCGCCGGTACCGAACGGCGGTGGATCATCAACTCCGAGCACCGGTTGCTCATTCAGGCGCTGCGCGATCGGGACCTGGTGACCGCGCAGCAGGTGCTCGAGACCCATATCCGCCGCACCCGCGCCGAACTGCTCCAGCACCCGGAAATCTTCGAGGCCGCCGCCGACGTCGGCCGTTGAGCGGCTCGCGCCGCGAGAACTGCGTGAAGCTCGGTCCTCGGGGTGTCGGTTAGCGGGTTCGGGAAGTGACTCCTTCGAAGAGCCGATGTGTGAGGCGAGTCGGCCGCGCCGGAGCCGGCGACCGCTTCCCGGTGGCCTCCCGGGCTCGTCCGCTCGCTGGCTCCTCTGGGCGACGCCGCGCCTCCGTGCGCACCGTCCAGGCGCGTAGCCAGCGTCGAACGGTTCGGTAGTGCTGCGGATCGTCGGCGACGACAGGAGCGTCCGGCAGCGCGGAGCGGGCTCCGGCCCGCGCCTGCCAGTCGTCGAACACCGCGCGGAACATGACATGAGTTTCGGGCTTCGGAACGGTCACAACCCCTCCTCGTTCGGCTGGCAGATTTCTCCGCCGCGTCCCGTTACCGTTAACGTGAACGGTAACGGCAGTGTCTCGCGTGGACCGGTCAGACGTCAATCGGTTAGGTCGCGCCGGTCGTGATTGAGTGAGGCCGTGGTGGCAGAGAAGGCGGCGCGCGCCGACAAGCGGGTGACTCTCCGAGACGTCGCCAGGGCGGCCGGCGTATCGCACCAAACCGTCTCGCGGGCGATCAACGGCAAGGGTGAGATCGATCCGGAAACCCAGCGTCGCGTGCTCGACGTCGTCCGCGAGCTGCGCTACCGGCCCAGCCGGTTCGGTCGCGGACTCGTCCGGCCCGACGTGGTGACGATCGGCCTCGTCGTCCCGGACGTCGTCAACCCGTTCTACCCGGAGTTCATCGCCGGGGTCATCGAAGCGGCGGGCGCTCGGGAGTGGCAGGTCGTCGTCGCCAGTACCGAGGGCGACCGTCCGCGCGAGCTGACGCTGTTGCGTTCACTCGGCCAGCAGGTCGACGCGCTCGTCGGGTACTTCAGCCATACCGACGCCGAACTGGAGCCATACATCGCCGGTGTACCGCTGGTCGTCGTCGACGGGACGCCGCACACGGGGACTCACGCGGTGGTGAGGATCGACAGCGAGACAGGTATCCGGACCGGACTCGAGCACCTGATCAGCCGGGGGCACCGCCACATCGGCATGGTCGACTGCGTCTCCTATTGCGACCCCGACGTGCGGAGCCGAACCTTCCTCGACGTCGCCCGCGCGCACCGCCTTCCGATCGACGAAAACTGGGTCATCGTCGCCGAGGAGTCGTTGACCGGTGGCGGCGCAGCATTCGAGGCACTACGAGCCAGGCATCCCGTCCTGACCGCGATTGTCGCCTTCAACGATCTCGTCGCCATCGGTGCGTTCCAAGCGGCTCGTCGGCTCGGCGTGGCCGTTCCGAAGGATTGCGCGATCGTTGGCTTCGACGGCCTGAGCATCGGCGAGCTGATCGAGCCACCGCTCACCACGCTCCACCTCGACAAGAGGCGGCTCGGCGAGCTCGCGGTGACGCAGCTCGATCAGCTGCTGGCGGGTGAGATGCCGCCGCCCGTCGTGCTCAGCCCGCGTCTACTCGTCCGCGGCACGACGTGACGAGATCCCGCGCACTCTGAGTCCGCGTGTGGTGGCGCTCATAGGCACGCGCGAGGATCCCGCAGTTGTGGGTTCGAGTCGGTCCAGCCACGAGCCTGGGCGCACCTGTCGCCGACGCGCATCTGCCGATCGGCAGATATTCGCCCGGCCGCGGAATCGGGATTCTGGAGGCATCGCCGCCCGAGCGGGCGGGTCGCCGAGGAGGCCTCATGTCCCTGGAAACAGTCGTTACGGAGCCCGTGACCCCGCGTGCCGAGGAACCGCCGCCGCGTTACGCGGTGCGGGCCGCTTACACCGCCGCTGCCGCCGCCACCATCGGCTTCATCCCACTGCACGCGGTCTGGGCGCTGGGCATTCCGCTGTTCGCCGACGCCGCGCTGTTCGAGCCCTGGTACGAGGACGGTGGCGGGGTGTATCTGCTGACGCTCAATCTGTTGGCGTTGTTGCCGGCCGTGTTGGCCATGGCTCTGATTCGCCCCTGGGGCCTCGTCTTTCCTCGTTGGGTGCCGGTCTTCGGCGGTGGTCCGGTGCCGCGGATGCTCCTGATCGCACCAGGGGCCGGACTGTCCGCCGCGCTTCTCGCTTACACCGTGTTCGCTGCCGTCCTGATGCCGTTCCAATGGGGCGACCCGGCCGCGATCTTCGATGCCCGGACCGGAATCTACGGAATAGGCCAGTTCCTCGTCTGGATCGCCGGACTAGCGATCGCGACCCACTCCTACGCCCGGCGCACGCGCCCCGACAGCGCCCATGAGGCCTAGATGGTTCCGGAGGCGAAGTTCGATGAAACGCTCGCGTACACGTCGTCGGGAACGTAGGTGACGGTCATCGGCCGCACCTCGGTGACCACCCCGGTGTCCAAGCTGTACAGCGCCGGGATCGCTTCGATCGAACCACGCCACACCGCGACGTCCACCAACGGAGAACGCTGCCGCAACTGCTCGATCGTGTAGGCGGCGTGCAGGCCGCTGACCTCCGCGCCGCTGGCGGCTCCGGCGTGCCGGGCCCGCAGGACGTTCGGCGTGATGCGCTCGGCGACGTCACGGATGTAACCGGGAGGCACCTTGCCTTCGTCGACGATCCGGCTCGCCGCGGCGACGGCACCGCACTCCTCGTGGCCCAGCACGACGATCAGTGACACCCGCAGCACGTCGACCGCGTACTCGACCGAGCCGATGACGGCCGCGTCCAGGGCGTGTCCCGCGGTGCGGACGACGAACAGGTCGCCGAGACCTTGGTCGAAGAGGATCTCGGCCGGCACCCGCGAATCGGAACAGCCCAGCACCAACGCGAACGGATTCTGTGATCGGCTGATCTCGGCGCGCCGAGCGGCCCCCCGGTCGGCGTCGGCCGCGCTCCGGCCTTCGACCCACCGGGTGTTGCCCTGCAGCAACCGGGCCCACGGCGACGAGGTGGCCGGTCCGATTTTGTACACGTGTTTCTCCGGATCAGTCCAAGATCGCGCGGGTGACCGCGACCTGTTCGGTCAGTACGCCTCGGATGAGGCCCTGCGTCTGGTTGATCTCCTCGACCGCGGTGTGGATTTCGGCCAGCGACGCCGTGACCTCGTCGACCCGGGCCTGGATCGTGTCGACCTTGGTGCTGACGTCGGTCGTCGCCCGCTCGGTTTCGCTGGACAGTTCCTTGACCTCCCCGGCGACGACGGCGAAGCCCTTACCGGACTCGCCCGCCCGGGCGGCTTCGATCGTCGCGTTCAGCGCGAGCAGCTTGGTCTGCGCAGCGATCGACTGGATCGCCCGCACCACCTCGTTGATCTCCGCGCTGGCCTGGCCCAGCACCGCGACCTGCTGGTTCGCCTCGTCGGCGAGGTGCTCGCTGCGCTCGGCGACGTTAGCGGCCGCGGTGACGTTGCGTTCGACCTCCGCGATCGATTCGAGGAGTTCACGTCCGGCGCTCTGCAACTGGTCCGCCGACGCGAAGCGTTCGAGCGCCGATCCGACGAGGAACGCGGTGTTGCGCAGGGCGGCTTCCCGACCCGGGTACATGATGAGCGTCCGGGTCGCGAAGAAGTCCATCGTGCCGACGATCTCGCCGCCCACCCGGACGGGAAGGCAGACACCCGACTTCACCCCGGCGGCCTGCGCGGCGGGCCGGCGGACGCAGTCGGTCATTTCCCCGAGGTCCTCGACGAAGTACAGGTCGCCGCGGGCCCACGTGCGGCCGGACAGGCCGACGCCCTTCGCGAACGAGGCTTGCCGGGTGACCTCGCGGAACTCCGCTCCCGCGTCGCCGGACTCGATCGAGAACCGCAGCACCTGCTGGTCCTGGTCGAGCTGCCAGAAGGAGCCGTACTGCCAGTCGAAGTACCGGCGGATGGTCTCCAGCGCGGAGCGGAGAGCCTGTTCCCGGCTGGTCGCCTGGGTCAGCTCGCGGATCACGTGCGAGACGGCCTCGACGTCCTGGGCGGCCTTCTCCTGCCGGATGGCCTCCTGCAGGTGGGCCAGTGCGCGGGACACGAGGTTCCCGACCGCGCGCAGCACCGCCAGCCTTCCCGCCGAGGGCTGCAGCACCTCGGTGGTGAAGAAGTCCATGGTGCCGACGACCCGGTCCTCGTCGATGAGCGGGAAACACACCCCGCTGCGGACGCCGGCGCGCGACGCGGCCGGGGCGCGCACGCAGTCGCTCAGGTCCGCGATGTTCGGCACGAACACGAGGTCGCGACTCTTCCACGCGCGCCCGGACAGCCCGACGCCCTCGGCGAAGGCCGCCTCGAGGGTCACCTTGCGGAACTCGTCGTTGACGCTGCCGCTCTCCTGCGCGAACCGCAGTTCGTTGCTGGAGGGATCGAGTTGCCAGTACGACCCGTACGCCCAGCCGAACAGCTCGCGGATCAGGGAGAGCGCACTCCCGATCACCTCGTCCGGGGTCTTGGCCTGCTCCACCGCCCGCATGATCGCGGTCAGCGCCTGCACGTCGGCCTGCGCCTCCGTCAGGTCGGCCTGAGGCTGCGCAGACCGCTCCGACGACCTCCAGCTGAATCCCATCGGTACCCTTCGCGAGAACGCCGTTTGATCACGCAATCCGGTATTTCTTTCGGCGAAGAAGCGCTGGACCTGAGGCTCAGGCGACGGTAGTCCCCGCCAACTCGACCAGCCGCGAGCTCGAGGTGTCGACCCGCACGGTGCTGCGCGACATCGAGGCGCTGTCCGCAGCGGGGGCACCGCGCTGCTGCACTCTTGGATTTCTACGGTAGCGTAGGTTACGGAAGCGTAACCAGAAGCCAGGGAGTGCCGGAATGACTGACCGCCTATCGACGACCGGCCTGCTCCTCGAACTCGAGCCGGTCGTGGAGACGAACCTCAACCGGCACATGGCCACGGCCAAGGAGTGGTTCCCGCACGAGTACGTCCCGTGGAGCCAGGGCACGGACTTCGACGGCGTCCTCGGCGGCGAGGCGTGGTCGGTCGAGCAGTCCACGCTGAGCGACGTCGCCCGCACGTCACTCATCGTCAACCTGCTCACGGAGGACAACCTCCCCAGCTACCACCACGAGATCGCGCAGATGTTCGGCCGCGACGGCGCGTGGGGAACCTGGGTGCACCGCTGGACCGCCGAAGAGGGCCGCCACGGCATCGCGATTCGCGATTACCTGCTCACGACCCGCGCCGTCGACCCGATCGAGCTCGAGCGCGCCCGCATGGTGCACATGGGCACCGGCTTCGAAAATGCCTATTTGGACGACACGGTGCTGCACGGCATCGCGTACGTGTCGTTCCAGGAGCTGGCCACCCGGGTCTCGCACCGCAACACCGGCAAGATCAGCGCGGACCCGATCTGCGACCAGCTGCTGGCCCGCGTCGCCGCGGACGAGAACCTGCACATGATCTTCTACCGCAACCTGCTCGGTGCCGCGTTCGAGCTCGCGCCCAACGAGGCGATGCGCGCCGTGACCGACGTCGTCAAGACGTTCCAGATGCCCGGCCACAGCATCGAGAACTTCGGTCGCAAGTCCGTCCAGATCGCGATGGCCGGCATCTACGACCTGCGGATCCACCACGACGAGGTGGTCATCCCGGTGCTGCGTAACCTCAAGGCGCTCGAGACCACCGGCCTCTCCGACGACGGCGAGAAGGCCCGCGACGAGCTGGTGGAGTTCCTCGGCGAGCTCGACCGCCAGGCGACCCGGTTCTCCGAGCGCCGCGACAAGATCAACGCGAGGAAGGCGGCCCGCTAACGCCGCACCGGCCGGCCGGGAAACGCCCGCTGGTCCAAGCGGCCGTCGACGACCACGGGTTCGCCGTTCACGAGGACGTGCACGAACCCGGTCGACGGCCGCACGGAGTCCTGGTACGTCGCACCGTCGGTGACCCGCTCCGGGTCGAAGACGACGACGTCGGCATCAGCGCCGACCTGGATCCTGCCCTTGCGCCGCAGAGCCGGGACGGCGTTCTCGAGCACCTGGGCCGGTCGCAGCGTGCACCTCGCCACCACGTCGGTCAGCGAAAGACCTTCGCGGGCGAGACGGAGCACCCGGCCGAACGTGCCGGCGCTGCGCGGATGCGTCCGCGCGAACGACGGCAGGGGCCACTGCAACGGGTCGTAGGACTTGCCGTCCTCGATGACGAACGGAACGGCGTCGGATGCGACGACGGCGTGCGGCAGTGCGGCGAACCGCAGTAGCCGATCCCGGGCATGCGACTCGTCGAACATCGTGATGAACGCCAACCCCGAAGGGTCGGCCGCCCGCAGCTCCAACAGCCGCTCCACCGACGCGACGGTCTCCCCGGTGCGGGCGTAGACGACGTCCTGCGGTGTGCCGGTCGCGCCGAGGACGTGCAGCTGATCGGGGCGGAAGTAGTCGGCACCGATCGCGCTCATCCCGGCGCCGTACGGGTAGATCTCGCTCGTCACGCGAGCGCCCTCGGCCCGGGCCGCCTCGACCAACGCCTGCACACGGTCCAGGTGTCGCGTCGAGGTGGAATTGATGTGGCAGTAATGCATGTGCGCGCCGGTTTCACCGGCGACCCGGGTGATCTCCTCTGCGCCGTCGATGACGACGTCCGGGTCCTGCTCGACGAGTGGCCGCGCGTGCGTGAACGTGGGCACCCCGGAGGCGGCCGCGAGCCTGGCGACCTCGAGGTACTCCCCGGGATCCGTCGCGGCGGCGTAACCCTGCAGAATGCCGATGCCGAGCGCTCCGTCGGCGAGCTCCTGTTCCAGCAGGCCGAGGAGCGCCGAACGGGAGGCGGGGCCGCGCCAGGCGTCGGACCCGAGGTCGTCGAGCGGACTCGGCGAGGAGGAGCTGAGCGGGATTCCGCCGGCGACGTGCATGCGGATGCGCGCCCACGAGGCCGAGAACCCGTAGTTGATCGGGCGACCTTCGGCCGCGGCGCGTTCGTAAGCCGCCGACACCGGCGCCGCACCCGCCTCGAGCTCGAGAGCGGTGGTGACGCCGTCGAGCGCCTGGAGGCGGCACTCGCCGATCGCCTGGCCGTGGCTGTGCAGGTCGACGAAGCCGGGGGAGACGACGAGCCCTTCGGCGTCGATCTGCCGGTGGCCGACGAGGTCCGCTTCGGACACCGCGGCGATCCGGTCACCGCTGATGCCGACGTTCCGGACGCCATCGAGCCCGGTTTCGGGGTCGATGACACGGCCCCCGCGAAGAACGACGTCGTACTCCATGGCCCGAGAGCCTAGGGGGCCGGTGTGGAGCGACCCCATCCCGCGTCCCTCGTGACGTCGCTCAGCAGCGGAAGCACGCGGTGGGGGATCGGCGTCGAGACCGTGAACGTCGACGTCGTCTTGCGGACGCCGTCGAGGAGGACGATCGCCGCGGTGAGCCGCTGCAGCTCCTCCAGCGAGGCGATGGCGACGTGGACCAGGAGGTCCTCACGCCCCGCCTGGATCTTGACCTCGAGTACCTCGGGCAGGTCGCGCAGCCCGTCGATGATCGTCGGCATTTCGCGTTGATCGATCTCGAGGCTCACCAGGGCCTGCACCGGCAGCCCGATCACCGACAGGTTGATGATCGGCTGGAAGCCGACCAGGATGCCTTCGTCCTCCAGCCGGCGGAGGCGGTGCTGGACGGTCGTGCGGCTGACGCCGAGGTCGGACGCGAGCTCCGCGACCCCGGCGCGAGCGTTGGCCATGAGGCGCGACAGAAGTTCGACGTCGAGCCGGTCGATCGTTGCCAAAGTGCAGACCTCCGCACCGGAACGCGCGGGAGTACCGCTGCGATCTGCATAGTTGTCTTTCAATCAGTTGACGTTCTCGTCGAGCATATCGAGACTTTGCCTGTCGTGTCGCACGCAACATCGGCCGAACGCCCTACGTTCTGCCCATGCGGAGATCCCGCCCCTGGGCCGAACGAACGGGCATACACAGGGAGCGCCATGAACGTCCTACAGGATCTTCAGAGCCGCGATTTCGAGCAGCTCGTCGTGTGCCGGGACCCGGCAACCGGCCTCGAATCCGTGATCGCCATCCACGACACGACGCTCGGTCCCGCGCTCGGTGGCGTCCGCATGCGCAGTTACGCCAGCACGGAGGACGCGGTCCGGGACGCGATGAGCCTCGCCCAGTCGATGACGTACAAGTCGGCGGTGGCGGGGCTGGAGCTCGGGGGTGGCAAGAGCGTCATCAACGCTCCGGCCGACGCTGCTGACCGGGAGGCGCTGCTCGCCGCGCACGGGCGGTTCATCGCCTCGCTCGGCGGCCGGTACATCCCGGGCGCGGACATGGGTACCGGGGCCGCGGACATGGAGTTGCTGGCCCGGTCCGTGCCGCGGGTCTCGAGTCGCCGGGATCCGTCGCGGTTCACGGCGCGGGGGGTGTTGCGCGCGCTGGACGCTGCGGTGGAATGGGGGAACCTGACGGTTCGCCGGGTGGCGGTTCAGGGCCTGGGGAAGGTGGGCTCGCACCTCGTCGAGCTGCTGTTGGCTCGCGGTGTGCAGGTGGTCGTGGCTGACGTCGACCCGGAGCGGGCGCGCCGGTACGGGGTGGACGTCGTTCCGGCGGACGACATCCTGTCGACCGACGCCGACGTCGTCTGCCCGTGCGCGGCCGGCGGCGTGCTGACCGAGGCGGCCATCGACCGGCTCAAGGCCCGCCTCGTGGTGCCCGGCGCCAACAACGTGCTGGCGCACGACGCCGACGCGGGCATGCTCGCGGCGCGGGGCATCGTGTTCGTGCCCGATTTCGTGGCCAACGCGGGTGGGGTGATCGCGTGCGAGGCCGAGGTGAAAGGCACCGACGACGGTATCGACGCGAAGATCGAGGCGATCGGCGACACGACCGTGTCCATTCTGGAGGAGGCGGCACAGCGGGGCACCGACGTGGTCACCGTTGCCACCCTCCTCGCCGACCGCCGCCTGGCGAAGTGCCGCCACCAGCGCCCGTACTTCCACCCCGCATCGACTTAACTCATCCGACGAGTATACGAGCGCACGTGGGTACGTGTGAGGTACGTTTGAGGCATGACGATTGATCCGCATGCCGATCGGGCCATGTACCGGCAGCTGAGTGACCTTCTGGGAGCGGGGATCCGCAGCGGCAAATATCAGCCGGGGATGCCGATCCCGTCCGAGGCCATGCTGATGGAACGCCACGGCGTCGCGCGTAACACCGTGCGCCTGGCGATGGAAGTCCTACGCGACCAAGGGCTCGTCGTGACGCGTCACGGGCGCGGCACGTTCGTCCGCACCGACGAGGACGAGTCAGCCCAGAACATCGCGTAGTCGCTCACCGCCCACGAATTCTTCGACAGGAGTGCCACGCGGGTCGTACGTGACGACGAGGTCGTGGCCTCAGGAAACCCGACGACCGGCCGATTGGCCAGCGTGTTGAAACCGCTCTTCGGCCTCGGCGTGTTCGCCCTGGTCGGCGCGGTCCGCAGCGGCTGGTTCGCCGAGGGCGACACGTTCTGGCAGATCCAGGCCGGCACCGAGATCCGGCAACAGCACACGGTCTTCCTCACCGACACGTTCTCCTGGTCGATGGCGGGCCGTGCGTGGCACCCCAACTCTTGGCTGTTCGACGTGCTGCTGTCGATGGCCTGGACCGGTGCCGGGTCGGTCGGGCTGGCCCTGTTCACGTTCTGTTGCGTCGCCCTCGTCGGAGTGAGCGTGACGTTCACCGCCCGGGCGCTGGGTGCGCGGACACATGTGACCACGGCGCTGCTCGTGGTGCCGCTGCTCCTCTGGCTGAGCGCACGGCCGCAGACGCTCACCTACGCGCTGCTGCCGGTCGTCGTCCTGCTGGCCGGGCGGCTGATGGAGGAGAGCGGCCGCCGGCTCGCGCTGGGCCTCGCCGCGCTCTACCTGCTCCTGACGCTGTGGGTGAACCTGCACCTGGCCGCGCTGGCCGCGGTCCCGGCTCTCGCGGCAGGCCTCGCAGCCGCCCTACTGACCCGCCGCCGCAGCAGCGGCACACCGGCCGCCACCCGCCGCACCCCAGCAGCCGCCTGCGGCTGTATGACGGCCGTTGCGATCCTGGGGGTCGTCGTGCTCGGGTGTGCGACCTCACCCTTCGGGTTCGGGGCGCTCGGCTCCGCACTCGCCACCCGCGACGCCTCCACCGAACTCATCCCCGAGTGGGCGCCACTCTGGCGCACCTCCTGGATGGCCGTTTTCACCTGGGCGGGGGCCGCGATCGCCGTCGCGCTGGCGATGGCGGCCTGGCGTCGCCCGCACGTCCCGATGTTCGCCGCCAGCGCCGGCCTGCTCCTTCTGGGAGGGGCTGAGGCGGCACGCTTCTCGCCGATGGCGCTCGTCGTCGCGATGCCCGCGGCCGCCGCCTGGGCGAGCGGCGTCGACTGGCGCGGAGGGCCAAGAACGCGCCGGGTCGCGTTCTTCGCCACCGGCACCGCGGTCGGACTGGTGGTTGCGCTCGTGGTGCTCATCGCGGTCCGCCTCCCGAGCTTCGGACGCCCGGCTCCCGACACGTATCCCACCGACACGACGGTGCAAGCGATCCCGGACGGCTGCCGGGTGCTCAACGAGTACGACGACGGCGGCTACCTGGTCCTGCGCCGCTCGGCCGACGGGGTCCGCGTCGCGATGGACGGTCGCAACGACGTCTACGGGGCCGCGCTCATCACCCGGATGCTGGAACTCACCGAGGGGCGTCCGGGCGCGCTCGCCGAACTGAATCGCGACAGCGTACGCTGCCTGCTGCTCGACCCTCGCCGACCGCTGGTCGCCCAGGCACGGAAAGCGGGTTGGCTCACCACGGCCACCGACAGCAACAGGGTGCTCCTGCTGAGTCCAGGGTCACAGTCCAATTAAGGCAAGCCTTACCTAAGATAGACGCATGACTATGCGGATCGCCGTCGTCGGCGCCGGACCGGCCGGCATCTACGCCGCGGACCACCTGATCAAGGCGTCAGAAACCGCCACGATCGACATCCTCGACCGGTTACCGACCCCGTACGGCCTGATCCGCTACGGCGTCGCCCCGGACCACCCGCGGATCAAGGAGATCATCACCGCGCTGTTCCGCGTGCTGAACAACCCGCGGATCCGCTTCCTCGGCAACATCGAGTACGGCGTCGACGTGAAGCCCGAGGAGATGCGCCGCTACTACGACGCGACGATCATCGCCACCGGCGCCGAGAAGGACCGCGCGCTCGACATCCCGGGCATCGACCTGCCGGGCAGCTACGGCGCCGCGGCGTTCGCCTCCTGGTACAACGGCCACCCCGACGTTCCGCGCGACTGGCCGCTGAACGCTCAGCAGGTCGCCGTCATCGGCGCCGGGAACGTCGCGGTGGACGTCGCGCGCATCCTGGCCAAGACCGCCGACGAACTGCTCGAGACCGAGATCCCCGAGAACGTCTACCGGCACCTGGCGGCCAGCCCGGTCACCGACGTGCACATGTTCTCCCGGCGCGGCCCGGCGCAGGTCAAGTTCACGCCGCAGGAACTGCGCGAACTCGACGCCTCGCCCAACGTCGAGGTCATCGTGCACCCCGAGGGCATCGAGTTCGACGAGGGCAGTCTCGCCGCGATGCGCGCGACGCGTCACGTCAAGATGTGTGTGGACATCCTGCAGAACTGGGCCGTCCGCGAGCCCCGCGACCGGCCGCGCCGGCTGCACCTGCACTTCCTCCAAGCGCCGGTCGAGGTCCTCGGAGACGGCAAGGTCGAGGCCCTGCGCACCGAGACGCAGGAACTCACCGGCGACGGCTGGATCCGCGGCAGCGGCCAGTTCACCGACTGGGACGTCCAGGCCGTGTACCGGGCCGTCGGCTACCTCAGCGAGGCACTGCCCGACCTGCCGTTCGACAACGGGAGCGGCACGATCCCGCACGCCGCCGGACGCATCCTCGATCTGGACGGCGAGCACATCCCCGGGATGTACGTGACCGGCTGGATCAAGCGGGGTCCGGTCGGCCTGATCGGCCACACCAAGGGCGATGCCGGAGAAACAATTCAAAGCCTTCTGGCCGACGATCTGCCGCCCGCGCCCGAGCGCGATGCCGACGCCGTCCTCGCTCACCTCGACGCACGCAACATCGAGTACACCACCTGGGTGGGCTGGCAGCGGCTCGACGAGCACGAGATCGCGCTCGGAACACCGCACAACCGCAAGCGCATCAAGGTCGTGGCCCGCGACGAGATGCTCCGGCTCAGTCGAGTCCCAGGGCCCGTGCGCGGCTGACCGCCGCACGTCGCGTCCGGACGCCGAGCTTGTCCAGCGCGGCGGCGACGTGCGTGTCCACGGTGCGGACCGACAGCACGAGCCGGGCGGCGATCTCCGCGTTGGTCAGGCCTTCGGCCAGCAACCGGACGACGTCGGCCTGACGGCTGGTGAGGCCGGCCGGATTGCCGCGGGTGGCCGGCTGCGGGCCCCGGGGCACGCGCGCGACGCCGAGTTCACGAAGCCGGGCCCTGATCCGCCCGGCCAGCGGCGTCGCCCCCAGTTCGTCGGCCGTCCGCAGGGCGGCCAGCAGATCGTCGGGGGAGTCCGCGCCGCGGGCGACGGCGAGCGCGCTCTCGTAGCGGCAGCCGGCGCGTGCCCACGCGTCCGCGGCCTCCCGCCACGCTCCGGTGTAGAACAGCGAGTGCGGGCTGCTGTAGGACTCGTCAGGTATCTGCACCCCGGCGTCCCTCATCCAGGATTCGAACTCCTCCAACCCCGGCGGCCGACCGAGGCCCGCGAGTCCCCGATACACGTCGACCAGTTCGGACGCGGCGCGAGGCAAATCCTCCTGGAGCCAGGCGAGCTCGAGCAGCGCGGCCGCCGCGGGGCACACGGCTTGCGGCTCGGTGAGCTGCTGAGCCAGCGTCCACGCCTGCCGCAGTAACGCCTCACCGCCCTCCTGCCCGCGCCGCACCCGGATCCGGCCGAGATAGAGCAGCGCATTGCACCGAAGGGCCAATTCGGCGTCGACGAACGACCCGGCCTCGCGTTCGACCCGGTCCCAGCGGTCGCGCATGAAGTCGACCTGGCTCAGGTTCAGGCGCAGAAATCGGAGGTAACCGAGGAACTCCGCCTCGTCGGCGAGCGCGATACCTGCGGTGAGAATTCGTTCGGCCTCGTCCAGGTCCACGACGTCCACCAGAAGCATCGACAGGTTGACGTACGCGCGGCAGGCCGCCTCGGTCCCTCCACCGGCCAGCGCGACCCGGAGGCTTTCCTCGAGATGCGTTCGGCCCTCGTCCCACCAGACCGATTGGCCGAGCGTGTTCAGCGCGTGCGAGAGCTGTCCGGCATCGCCGACCGCCTCTGCCATGGCCGCGGCCCGCCGAGCCAGCGGTTCGGCATCGAAATACCGCCCGGCCAGCGACGACAGCTGCGCCTGATTGTTCAACGCGAGCACGAGTGCCTGTTCTTCTCCGGTCTGCTCCAGGATCGCGACGGCCTCCGCGCCGCACGCGTCCGCCTTGATGCGATCTCCCACCCACCAGTACATCCGCGACAGCCATCGCACGCTGAGGCCGAGCGCGCGAACGTCGTCGTGATCCCGGCGGCGCTGGACGACCTCTTCCTGGACCCGGACTGCCTGCTCGTACAGCCCAGTGATGCTGCACTCGATCGCGTAGGCCTCGGCGAGGTCGGGGTCGAACGCATCGAGGCGGTCCACCACCAGCCGGTAGTGCGCGACGGCTTC
Source organism: Cryptosporangium sp. NPDC048952 (assembly GCF_043197895.1). NCBI lineage: Bacteria > Bacillati > Actinomycetota > Actinomycetes > Cryptosporangiales > Cryptosporangiaceae > Cryptosporangium > Cryptosporangium sp. NPDC048952. The sequence goes on from NZ_JBICTY010000001.1 coordinate 1,675,554, forward strand.
GCGGTGCGCTCCGGTGGCGGCGGCCGCTCGTGCGGCGATCGGGCCGTACCGAATGATGACGTCGTCCGCTCCGGCTTCCGCGGCGTGGTGGACGATCCGCGAGACGTCGACGCCCGGACGCTCGAGCAGGGCCGCGAGCACGGCCTGGTTGCAGGCGATGCGCCGCGTGGCGGGCAACGAGTCCAGGATCGCTCGACGGGCCAGTTCGTGACCGAATGCGACAGTCGTCGGTGAGACGGTCAGCACGCCGCGCCGCTCGGCGTCCGCGAGGGCGGCCACGCCGCCCGGCACGACGGCCTCCACCAGCCACAGCTCGGCCGCCGAGGGGATCACCGCGAGTTGTTCGACGACAGCCCGGGTCGCTGGCTCGGACAAACGGCCCCGAACGGCCTCGGCGACGCTTCGCGGAACCCGCGCCGCGTCCCCCGAGGCCAGCACCTCGGTGACGAAGAACGGGTTGCCCGACGTCACCTCGTACACCTGCTCAGGATCCATCGATGTGTGCGCACCCAGGAGGCGCACGGCGTCGGGTGACAGCCTCGCGGGGCGCAAGCGTTCCGCGTTCGACGCCAGCCCGAGAAGCTGCCGCAGCGGCTCGTCGTCGGCGTCCCGATAGGTCAGCACCAACGCCGACGGCAGCGACGCGATCCGGCGGATCAGGAACCGCAGGACGTCGAGCGTGGCTTCGTCGGCCCAGTGGACGTCTTCGACGACGAGCACGGTTGGCTGCATCAACTCGGCGCGTAGGGCGTCGAAGATGCGGTCGCCGGACTCCAGCGCCTCGGTGAGTCCGGTACCGATCAGGTCGCGGAACGGCCCCAGCACGCGCGGCGTCGCGAGGTCGTCGCAATACCCGACGAGAAGCCGCATTCCGGCGGGAAGAACCGTCGGCAGAGCGGCGATCAGCGTTGACTTGCCGATGCCGGCCTCGCCACCGATGAGCACGACCGACCCAGCACCGACGGCCGCTAACGCCGAAAGTTCGTTCTCGCGCTCCAAGACCGGCACGGAGAGATTTTCCCCGATCTCGGTAGTGCGGGCCAGCGACCTCGGTAGTGACCACGGATCCGCCGGAGCATGGCTCTGTCTACAACGGAACTATGCCTTTCTACCCGTCGCGCAGCGACCCCCGCGGACCCTTCGACGGCCTCCCCGACACCCGACGACTGGAGAGCCTTCGGGTGACCAGAACCTCCTCCAAAATTCTCTCCGTGCTGCGCCGCACGCGGCGACGCAGGCCCAAGGACCGTCGCTAGTCCGGAAGCGAAGTCGGATGCACGACGAGCTCGCGGATGTGCACGTTGGCCGAACGTGCCACCGCATCGGCCGCCAGCGGGGACATCTGCGCTTTGCCGGCGAGGAGCATCTCCCGCCACTCGTCGTGCTCGATCCGGTCTCCCAGTTCGCTGTCGGTGACCCCGGGCACACCGAGCACGTTGAGCGTGAGCATCCGCTCCCACTCCTCGCGGCGCCCTTCCTCGAACGGCGCGACGAGCATGACTCCGGCGTTGGCGACGACCAGGTCGGCCGGGCCGAACCGTGTCCGGACCGCTGCGGCGGCTGCGTCGAGCTCCGACGGGCTGGTGACGTCCACCGGGATCGGCAGAGCGTTCGCGCCGATCGACGCGGCCAGTGCGTCGAGGCGGTCTTTGCGGCGGGCGAGCAGCGCGACGCGCGCACCGTCGGCGGCCAGGCGCTGGGCGGTGGCGGCGCCGATTCCGGAAGAGGCGCCGGTGACAACGGCGATACGTGGATCCATGGGACGACGGTCGCGTGCTGCCGGACCCCGAACCAGACCGGACACCGTCCTAGGACTGGTCAGGGCCACCCTCGTCGGCGCGGAGCGCGGCACACTGGGGCCATGGGGACGAAGAACGCCGGGCTCGGCGACTTCCTGCGCGCCCGCCGCGACCGGCTGCGCCCCGCAGTGCTGCCCGCCGGGCCGCGGCGCCGGGTGCCGGGGCTGCGCCGCGACGAGCTGGCGCTGCTCGCGGGCGTCAGCACCGACTACCTCGTCCGGCTGGAGCAGGGCCGGGACCTCAACCCGTCCGAGTCGGTGCTCGGCGCGCTCGCCGACGCGTTGGACCTCGACGCCGACGACCGCGCGCACCTGCACACGCTGGCCGCCGCCGCCCGGCGTGGCCGCGGCGACTGCCGCCGGCGCCGACCGCGCCAGCAGGTCCGCCCCAGTGCCCGCCGACTGTTCGAGGCGATCCCCGGCTCACCCGCGCTGATCCTCGGCCGTTGGATGGAGGTTCTCGACGGGAGAGCGTCGCCACGGAAGCGATCGCGTTCGTGCGAGCGCACACCGCGGGCGACGGCGCCGACCGAGACCTGTGCGAGCTGGCCGGCGAACTGCTGCTGGGCAGTGAGCTGTTCGCGCGTCTCTGGGCCGAGCATCCCGTCCGTAACCGGCCCTTCGGAACCACCCGCTTCGCGCATCCGCAACTGGGCGAACTGACGCTCGACTACGAGATGCTGGCGCTGCCCGACCCCGGCCAGTGGCTCGTCGTCCACACGGCGGCCGACGACTCCGCCCGGACCGCTCTCGATTTACTGAGCACCTTGGCGGCAGCCTGCTAATCCGTTGACTCGCCGAGACCTGCCAGGATAATTGCACGAGTGTCCGCGCCCGAACTGCGTAAAAGTATCGAGGCCCTGCTCGGCGAGCAGCGCGCCGATGGCTTGAACCGCCTTGCTGTGGAACTCGACGCGCTGGAGTCCACAGTCGGTGACGCGTGGACGGCCGATACGATTCTGCTGCCGCTATCCGGCCTACGAGCGCAGCAATTGGAAGCTGGCGCAGCAATCAATAACGAAGACTGGATTTACATCCGCTCAGATGACGGCAAAACGATACTCGCGGTCGACGAGTTCGCCGACGCCGCTCATAGCGACTACGCCGCCGCCGTGATCTACCCGGAACTCCACACGCGGCTCGTGAGCTGGTGGCTGACGCATGCGTGGAGAGTGCTCGATCTGGCAACTTGCGCGGTTGACGCTGTCTGGCAGTGGCGACTGCCGTCTGCGGCCGTCGCGTCTCGGGCGGTGCTGGAGGAGACGGGAAGTCTGCTCCGCGAGTCACAGAAGTTCGGGGTGGCCTGGGCGGAGGCGAAAAAGTTGGAACCCGATGCGCTACAACGCCCTGCTTCGGTCCGTAGATTGTTCACAGACGAACTGATTCAAGCGGGTTTTGGTACACGTCTCGATGGATCGTCGGAAAAAATACGGGCCACGAACGTTCTGACGCTGGTCGACAAGTTGGGCAAGACGCTCGAAGAGCCGCGAATTCGAGAGTGGTACGACTGGTTGTCGGATTCTTCGCATCCTGCGTTCGGCGCGCGCGTGCTGTATTCAACGCTGCCGATCAGCCACGCGAGCCGGGCGGTCACCGTCCGGTATTACTCACGCTCGCCGATGGTGAAGGTCGGACGCGACGGTAACTCTTCGCTCCACGTGGAGGTCGTTGAGCACATTGCGGACACGATCCTCCTCTGTGGGCTGACGGCTGTTGCTCTGCTGACGCAGAGCTTGGCCGTGGTCGACGACTTCGGCCTTACAACCGGCGCCGCTCGTTTCACCGAACGGCGATACTGGCGCAACTTCATCCCTGTTCGCGGCAACCGAAAATGCCCCTGCGGAGCGGGTAGCTGGTCGATGTGCGGGCATCGATGGGGGCTGCCGGCGCCCTCCGTTCTAGCACCTCGTGCCGGCGATACCTTGTCTCGCGATCCTCGATCTGAAAGGCCATGATGGCTGCACGCCTTGATCCGATCGTCTTGTTTCACAATGCTGCGGAGCAGGTACCGGCCTACGGGCACTTCCTGGATGCACGTGGCGTCGATCCGGATCGGGTGCGGACACTGGACGACTTCCGGAGCGTGCCGCCGGTCACCAAGGAGAACTACGTCCGGGCGTATCCGCTGCCCGAGCGGTGCCGCGGCGGCACGCTCGACGGGTGCGACACCGTGGCGCTGTCGTCGGGCTCCTCGGGGCAGCCGACGGTCTGGCCGCGCCGGCTCGTCGACGAACTCGCCGCGACCGAACGGTTCGCCGAGATCTTCCGGACGTTCGGCGCGGACCAGTACCGCACGCTCGCGGTGATCTGCTTCCCGCTCGGCAACTGGGTCGGCGGCATGTTCACCGCGGCGGCCTGCCGGCACCTGACGACGCAGGGGTTCCGCCTCACGGTGGCCACGCCCGGCAACGTCGTCGACGAGATCCTGCGGGTGATCGACGCGCTCGGCCCGTTCTACGACCAGGTCGTGCTCCTCGGGTACCCGCCGTTCGTCAAGAACGTGATCGATCGCGGTTCCGGCTGGCCGGCGAGGAAGCTCAAGCTGGTGTTCGCCGGCGAGGTCTTCAGCGAACGGTGGCGCGATCTGATCGCGGAACGAGCCGGCATCGCCGACCCGATCGCGCACACCGCCGCCCTCTACGGCACCGCCGACGCCGGGGTGCTCGGCATCGAGACGCCGCGCACCGTCCGGCTGCGCCGTGAGCTGAGCGGCACCACGTTCGGTGGTGGCCGGGTGCCGACGCTCGTGGAGTACGACCCCGAACACCGGTACTTCGAGACCGACGGCGGTGCCCTGCTGTTCACGGCCGACGGCGCCGTGCCGCTGATCCGGTACGACATCGGCGACGAGGGCGGGCTCCTTCCCGACAACGTGGTCTACGTCTATGGGCGGAGCCTGTTCGCGGTGTCGCTCTACGGGGCGAACGTCTATCCGGAGAACGTCGCCGAGGCGTTGGAGGCCGACGACATCGTCGGGTGGACGACCGGCCGGTTCGTGCTGCGGACGCCGGAGAATGGGAACGGCGACCGGCTCCTCGACATCACGGTCGAGCTCGCGCCGGGTTTTGCCGGCGAGGGCCGCGAGGCGCTGGTGGCCGAGGCGATCCGCGCCCACGTGCCGCGCGTCAACAGCGAATTCGCGCACTACGTCCCGGCTGACCGGCAACTGCCGACGGTCCGGTTCCGCCCGGTCGGCGACCCGGACAACTTCCCAGTAGGCGTCAAACACCGATACTCCCGGTAACCGAGAACCGGAATCGACGGTCCCGTCGTCTCCCTGGGCGTGGAAGTAATGACGGAGGCCGAACTCGTGCGGCGCGTCGCCGACGGTGACCGCGCCGCGTTCGACGAGTTGTATCGGCGTACCTCGCCCTGGTTGGCGGTGCGGCTGCGCCGCCGCTGCGCTGACGACGACCTCGTCGCCGACGTGCTCCAGGAGACCTACCTCGCGGTCTGGCGAGCAGCAGGCAGCTACGCCGGCTCGGTGACCGAGGGCAGCGCCGTCGGTTGGCTCTGGACGATCGCCGCGAACCGCCTCGTCGACGCGTTCCGTCGCCGTGCCCGCCAGGAGCGGGTGCCGAACGTCCCCCTGGTCGAGACGACCGCACCTGCCGCCGAGGACGAGGTGATGGCCACGCGCGTCGGCCAGGACCTCGAACAGGCCCTGCTGCGGCTCCCACCGGAACTGCGTCAGGTGCTGCAGGCGATGGTGCTCGACGGACTCTCGGTGCGGCAGACGTCGGTGCTGCTCAGCATGCCCGAGGGCACGGTGAAGACCCGCGCGCGACGGGCCCGGATCGCACTGCGGGAGGCGCTCTCATGACCCATCCGACTCACGCAGTCCTGACGACCTACGCGCAGGGCGGAACCGGCCTCGACGACGCCACCCTCTGGTCGATCGAGGTACACCTCGACACCTGCGCCGACTGCCGCGCCCACCTGACCACCCCCAGCACGACCGCCATCCTCGACCGGGTGGCACTCTCCCTCGACGAGGCGATCCGGACCGGCCCGCTCCCGGCCCGCCACCGCACTCCCGCGGTGAGCGTGCACCGACGCTGGCTCGCTTGGACGCTGTTTCCCTGGCTCGCTGTGACGTTCGCAGTGCTGGGTTGCGGTGTCCTCCTGAACGCCGTGCAGCCGAGCCTGCCCTCACTCGTGCTGCTGCTGGCTCCGGTGGCACCGCTGCCGGGAGTCGCGGTGGCGTGGAGTCTGCGCACCGACCCGGTCTGGGAACTGATCGCCACCACTCCCGCCGCCGGTCTGACCATGGTGCTCCGGCGGACGCTCGCGGTGCTCCTCGTGGTGCTGCCCGTGCTGCTGGTGGCGGGCATCGGAACCGGTACCTCGCCGGCCCTCACCCTGCTGCCGTGCCTCGCGTTCACCGCGGGGACGCTCGCGCTCGGTGCGTTCGTCGGGGTCCGGCGCGCTGCGATCGGGCTCGGCATCGCCTGGTCCGCCGCCGTCCTGCTCCCGAGCGTCGCGGCGGAGGCCCTACCCCCGGTCCTGCAGCCGGACAGCACTGCCGTCTGGGCGGTGACCACCGTGGCCCTGGCCGCGGCCATCCCGCTCGCCGCCCCCTACTTCCGCCGCTCGACCAGCGGCAACTGACCCCGGAGGAACGACAGTGCGTCCCGTGAGTGCTGCCGAAACGGCCCCCACCTTCCATCCCTGGCTCGTCCATGCCGACGGGCTCCGCGTGCGAGCCGGTCGTCACCTCGCCGTCGACGGCCTCGATCTGACGCTGAACGCCGGCGTCCATGGCCTGCTGGGCCCCAACGGCGCCGGCAAGACCACGCTCATGCGCGCCCTGTCCACCGTCGTCAAGCCCGCCGGTGGTGCGTTGACGCTGCTCGGCTCCTCGGTGGACAACCGCGCCGACCTGCGCGAAGTCCGTCGCGGGCTCGGTTACCTGCCGCAGCAGTTCGGCTTCTACCCGCGCTTCACGGTCCGCGAGTTCGTCGAGTACATGGCCTGGCTCAAAGAAATGCCCAAGAACTCCATTGCCGACGCTGTACAGCGCGCCATCGATCGGGTGGACCTCACGGCCAAGGCCGACGCGAAGATGAAGACGCTGTCGGGTGGGATGCAGCGCCGAGCCGGCATCGCTCAGGCCATCGTGAACGACCCCCAGCTGCTGCTGCTCGACGAGCCCACCGTCGGCCTCGACCCGGAACAGCGCCTGGACTTCCGCGACCTGCTGCGTGACCTCGGCACCGACAGCTGCGTGCTGGTCTCCACCCACCTCGTCGAGGACGTCGTCGCCGCCTGCACCGACGTCATCCTGATGAACGAGGGTCGGCTGCTCTTCCAGGGCACCCCCGATGAGCTGATCGCCAGCGGTGGGCAGAGCGACGCGGGCGACAGCGCCGCGGAACGCGGTTACTCCGCACTCCTCCGTCAGCACCGGAGCAACGCATGACGCGCATCTTCGGCATCGAGCTCCGCAGGTCGTCCGCTCTCGGTGCCGCGCTTCTGATCGCCGCGGCCGGCGCCATCGTTCTCCACGCGACCCCGGGACGCTGGTCCACCGGCTGGATGGCACTGGCCATGATCCAGCGCGAGTACCTCGTGGTGATGGCGCCGCTCGCGATGGCTGCCGGTGCCTGGCAGTCCTATCGCGAGCACCGCGCGAACGTCGCCGAGCTGTTCGCCAGCGCGCCTCGGCCGCGCCCGCAGCAGGTAGCGCCGACCCTGGCCGCCACCGGCGTAGCGGTCGTCGTCGCCTACCTGGTCACGCTCGCGGCGACCGCACCGCGGATCGCCGACACCGCGCGCTACCTCCCAGCGGCAGCAGTCGTCGTCGTGGCCGTCGGGCTGGTCGCGATGATCGCGTCGGTCTGGCTCGGGCTGGCGATCGGGCGCCTGGTCCCGGCTCTCGCGACCGCACCCGCGCTGGCAGTGGTCGGCTTCGCGCTGCTGGTCTTCGCGCCGCAGGCACTGCCGGACGGCGGGGCCACCGCGGCGTTCGCCCCGGCCATGGGGATGAGCCTGTTCAGCGATTACGACACGGTCAGCGGAGGAGTCAGCGCTGCCCAGGCGGTGTGGATGGCAGCGGTCGCGGCGGCCGGCGTCGTCCTCTTCGCGGTGCGCAACCGCGCGGTCGTCGCGGTCGCGGCACTGCTACCGCTGGCGGTCGGCGCGACCGTCACGGCCCTCGTCGTGCCGACCGGGGACGCCTACGACCGGGGGACGCTCGACCCGGTCGCCCAGCAGCTGGTGTGCACCGACGACGCGCCGCGGGTCTGCGTCAGCCGGGTGCACGAGTCGCTGCTGCCCGAGGTGGTGCCGAAGGCGCGGCACGCGCTGGGGCTGCTGTCGACGACGTCGGTCGTCGAGGCACACGAGGACACCACGACGTTCACCCCGGTCACGTCACCGAAGCGGCGGGCCGACACCGTGCTGATGACGATCGTCGTCGACAAATACGGCCGCCTTTCCCACCCGGGTCGCCTCGAACCGGCGATGCTGACCGGCGCGTTCGCCGGCCCGATCGGCTGCGGGGACAACCGGAACTACTCGGCCGCCACTGCGGCGGCGTACTGGCTGCTGGACCGGAAGCCGAGCGTCGGCGCCGGTGGCCTGGAGTTCGACGATCCGGAGGCCGTCTCGCTCTGGAACAACCTGAAGGCACTACCGAGGGCCGAGGCCGGCGCCCGGGTGACAGCTGTCTACGAAGCTGCTCAGCAGTGTCGGGACACCACCGGGCTGTTGACCCGGTGAGGTGGTTGTCCCTCTACGCCCGTTCGCGTCGGGTGCCAGCGGCGCTCGGCGCGGCGGCCGCGGGCGCGGGTCTCGCGTGGTCGCTGGTGGCGGGCTTCGGCAGCGGGGAGCGGGTGGGTCCGGTCGTGCTCACCCTGACCGTGCTCCTGCTGGTCGCCGCCGTCACCGCGACGCTCGGCGGCCCCGACGACAGCCTCGACCGCACTGCCGCGCGGCCCTGGAGTCGGCTGCGGGCGTCCCACCTGGTCGCCGCGCTGGGATGTGTGGTCGTGCTGATCGGCGCTGTTCGGTTCGGGCCGTTCGGGTTCGTCGTCCGCGACGCGGCCGGGCTGCTGGGCCTCACCGCCCTCGGGGCGGTCGCGGTCGGTCCCGCCCGGTCGTGGTTCCTGCCTCTCGGTTGGACGCTCGGCGCGGCGACGTTCCCAGGTACGGGGACCGTGGGGGAGGTGCTGACCTGGCAGCTGGCGGCCCCCGACAGCCGACCGGCCGCCACGGTCGCCGCGCTTCTCGCGACCGCCGGCCTGACCACCTACGCAACACGCGGACCCCGCCCCCGGACGTCGACCGAGAACCCTTAGGCCCCGAGCGCCGGCTGCGGATACGGGTTCTTCGGCAGCGCCGGGGGCCTGCCGATGCTCAGTTGCCGACGCCGAGGTCTGCCATCATCGCGGTGGGGTAGCGGTCGCCCTTCGCGGAGCCGGCGGGCACGGCCTTCTCGATTTCGGCGAGGTCGTCGGCGGTGAGTTCCAGCGCGAGCGCGGGCAGGGCCTCGGCGAGACGTTCGCGGGTGCGAGCCCCGATCACCGGCACGATGTCCGCTCCCTGCGCGGCCACCCACGCGATCGCGAGCTGCGCGACAGTGCACCCCTTCGCGTCGGCGACGCGCCTCAGAGCGTCGACCAAGCGCATGTTGTCGGAAAGGTTTTCGCCGGAGAAGCGCGGCATCATGTTGCGGTGGTCACCGGCGTTGCCGGGGCTCCAGTGCCCGGAGAGCAGACCCCGGCTCAGCACCCCGTAGGCGGTCACGCCGACGCCCAGTTCGCGCAGCGTGGGCAGGACCTCCGCCTCGACCCCGCGGGAGATCAGCGAGTACTCGATCTGCAGGTCCGCGATCGGGGTCACGGCGTGTGCCCGACGGACCGTCTCGGCGTTCACCTCCGAGAGGCCGGCGTGGCGCACGTAACCGGCGTCGATCATGTCCTTGATCGCGCCGACCGTGTCCTCGATCGGCACCGCCGGGTCGAGGCGCGCGGGGCGGTAGACGTCGATGTGGTCGACGCCCAGCCGGTTGAGCGAGTAGTTCAGGAAGTTCTTCAGCGCTGCCGGGCGCGCGTCGACCCCGACCATCGCGCCGTCGGGGCTGCGCAGGGCGCCGAACTTGACGCTCAGTACGTAGCTGTCGCGGTCGCGGCCACGCAGCGCTTCGGCCAGCAGCAATTCGTTGTGCCCGCTGCCGTAGAAGTCGCCGGTGTCGATCAGCGTGACGCCGGCGTCCAGCGCGGCGTGCACGGTGGCGATGCTTTCGGAGCGGTCGGTCGGACCGTAGGCGTCGGACATGCCCATTGCGCCCAGGCCCAGAGTTCGTGTGTTCATGTCGTCCACCGTGCGCGGTGATCGAGACCGCCGAAAGCGGAGCGCTCATCGTGGGAGCGCCGCTCCCTGGCTCGCGGCAACCGACCCGGGGCAGCATGGGTGACATGCAGCGTGAACAGCTCGCCGACTTCCTGCGCCGGCGCCGCGAGGCGATCCGACCGGCGGAGGTCGGGCTCGCCGACGGTCCGCGCCGCCGCACCCACGGCCTGCGCCGGGAAGAGGTGGCGATGCTCGCCGGCATGTCGGTCGACTACGTCGTCCGGCTCGAGCAGGGACGCAGCAGCCAGCCCTCCACCCAGCTGCTCGGTGCGCTGGCTCGCGCGCTGCGCCTCTCCGACGACGAGCGTGACCACCTGTTCCACCTGGCCGGTCACCAGCCACCGCCGTCGGACGGTACGGCGCGGCTGGCCCGTGCCGGTCTGGTGCGCCTGCTCGATCTGCTGGGCGACGCCCCGGCGATGGTCATCTCGGACCTGGGGGAGGTGCTGGCGCAGAACCGGATGTCGACGCTGCTGGTGGGTGACCAGATCGGCTGCAACCTGTTGCTCCGCTGGTTCACCGATCCGGCCATCCGTGCCACGCACGCGCCGGCGGAGGTGGGGCACCACTCCCGCCAGCACGTGGCCGATCTGCGGGCGGCGGTGGGCCGCCGAGCCGGCGACCCGGCCGTGGCCGCGCTCGTCGGGCGGCTCGAGGCCGCGAGCGAGGAGTTCCGGCTGCTCTGGGTCGAGCACGAGGTGGCGGTCCGGCGCGCGGACCAGAAGACGATCGTGCACCCGAGGGTGGGTCCGATGCTGATGGACTGCGAGACGCTGGTGACGCCCGACCAGGGTCAGCACCTGGTGGTGCTCACCCCGGCGAACGCGGACGCCCGCGAGCGGCTGGATCTGCTGCGGGTCGTCGGCCTCGAGGAGTTCAGTGCCAGTCGCTGATCTGGACGTCGTTCGGCGCAGGCGCGCCCGTTCCGGTCTCGACCAGTGACTTCAGGCTCAGCAGGTACGAGCCCCACTTCGTGCTGCAGTGATTCATGAACTCGACTTCCTTCTCCCATCCTCGGTGGGAGAAGAGGACGATCGTGTAGTCACCGTCCTGGCGGAGGTCCCAGTCGATCGTCGTCCCGACCCACTCGGGCGGGCCGTCGACCACCCTCCACGAGACGTGCTCGGCCGGTCGTGTTTCGACGACCTCCATGTCGAAGCCGCCCGGCAGGAACCGGAACTCCAGCACCCCGCCGTTGTCTCTCGTGTCTTCGGTCCACCAACCGGCCAGCCCGTCGACAGTGGTGAGCGCGTCGTAGACCTTTTCCGGCGACGCATCCTTGACGCCGATCCGGTGCAGAATGTCCGCCATCGTCAGTTCTCCTCCGTGCGCTGTTGGATCGCCTCGGCGATCCGCTTGATCCGCTGGAGCCGGGCGTCCCATGCCGTTCCGACGGAGGACAGTTGCTCGGCGGCGCGGGCGAGCTGCTCCTCGTCCACGCGGTACCGCCTCTCCTTGCCTGCCGGAGCCGCGTGCACCAGGCCGACCCGGTCGAGCACTCCGAGGTGTTTGGCCACTGCCTGCCGGGTGACAGGCATGTGCTGACTCAGCGACGTGGCGGTTCCGGCGCCGTCGGTGAGCAGCAGGTCGAGCATCCGGCGCCGGGTCGGGTCGCCGATCGCCGACCAGAGGTCGTCGTCGATCACTGCAACTTCTCGGCGTAGGGCGCGATCCGCGGAACGAAGTGGTCCCAGCCGGAGACGTGGTCCTGGTACGTCTCCTCGAGGACCGCGGCGTCCCAGCCCATCTCCCGGAAACCGGTCTCGACCATCGTGAGCGTGGTGCCGCTGCCGGACGGCGTCAGCGTGAACGTGACCAGCAGCGAGTTGCCCTCGATCGCGTCCTCGCCGGTCGGCTGCGTCCAGCGGAACGAGAACAGCGTCGGAGGCCGGACGTCGACGACGGTCAGCCCGACGACCTTGTCGCCGAACGAAATCTCGCCCGACGACCCGGGAGCCACGTCGTACCGCGCCTCGTCCGGCCACCACTCCGTGACGTGCACGGGATCGCTCACGACGTCGAAGACGATGTCCGGCGAGGCCTCGATGTAGATCTCACGCTCTAGGGACGCGAATTCCATGGTGCCCTCCTGCAACCTTTGGTTGCTCATCACCGTAGAGCGCAGGAGAGCTTCGCGCAACCATTGGTTGCACATCAGGCTGTCGCGCGTCGCTTCCGGTACGGCAGCACGAACATGTACAAGCCCGTGCCCATCAGCAGGAACAGCGGCGGCAGCGGGAGGTACAGGATCCAGGCCGGGCCGGACACCGCCACGGACACAAAGCACAGGGCGACGATGGCGAGGAAGACGATCGACGTCCAACGGTGGATCTGTCGCCAGTTCATCGGGACCTCCGAGAAGATGCGGTTGATGCCGGTCACGCTAAGTTCGCGCGACCGGCCCGTGCTTCTCGATTCCTGACCGGTTGGTCGGCCTACAGGCCCAGGCGGGCCAGCTTCTCGTCGTACTGGATCTCGATGTCGGCGACGTCCGCGTCGCTGGCCCAGATCGCTTCCAGCGATGCCTTGGTCTTCGCGTCGAGCGCGTCGTAGCGGTCCCGCCACTTCTCCGCCCCGTCGGTCCAGTACCCGACCGTTTTGTACGCGGTGGCCGGCAGGCTCAGCTCCCGACGAAGGTACTTCCGGACGTTACGCATCTCGCGTGTCTCGCCGGCCACCCACACGTAGCCGACGCCGTCCGGGCGGGGCATCGAGCGCACGATCTGCTCGAGTTTGCTCGGGCCGTGCGCGTTGCCGCCGTGCAGCCAGGTGACGTCGGTGCCTTGCCGGACGTCGAGAGGGATGTGGTGTTCTGGACCAGGAACCTCGAGGATCGCGCGCGTCCGCACCCCGGCAGGGGTGTTCTCCAGCAGCCGCGCAGCGGCGGGCAGCGCCGCGAAGTCGGCGACGAGCAGCTGCCAGGTCATGTTCGCGGGCGGGTCGTACATGCCGTCGGGGGTGTTGATGCCGACCAGGTCGCCGGGGGTGGCCTTCTTCGCCCACTCGGCGGCGACGCCACCGTCGTGGATGACGAAGTCGATCGAGACCTCGTTGGTGACCGGGTCGAACGCCCGCACGGTGTAGGTGCGCATCGTGTTCAGGTCGATCGAGGAGTAGTCGAGGCATCCGTCGGTGACCGTGGGGAGGATCGGGACGCGTTCGCCGTCGGGCGGGAAGATCAGGCGGATGTACTCGTCGCCGATACCGGTGGTGGCATAGTCGTCGAGCGCGGCGCCGCCGAAGACGACGCGTCGCAGGGCCGGGGTGAGGTCTTCGGTGCGGACGACTTCGCCGGTCCACACACGCATGGGCAGCGTGGTTCCGCTCATGCCGCTTAGGCTAAGCTAACCAGCCCTCTACGGGCTACGGTGTCCGCTTCTCCGCGGCCTCACCGTCGTCGATCTCGGCAGCCCGCGGGGACTCCGCGGCTCCTGCGGCTCCCGCGGAGTTCGCGGCTCCTGCGGAGTCCGCGGGCTTTGCGGAATTTGTGGCTTCCGTGGATGCGGAGTCGGCTGGTTCGTTGCGGATGGGGACCTCGCGGACGGTGAGGAGGGCCATTGCGATGGCGCCCAGGACCAAGGCGATGTCCGCGACGTTGCCGACGAAGAACCCGTTGTAGTCGATGAAGTCGACGACGTGCCCGCGCGCGAACCCCGGCTCGCGGAAGAGACGGTCGCCCAGGTGCGAGGTGGCCCCGCCGAGCACCGCCCCCAGCGCGATCGTCCAGCCGAGTGACGTCAATCGCCGTGCGTAATAGAGGATGCCGACGACGGCGGCGGCGGCAGCGATCGCGAACACCCAGGTGAACGACTCACCGATCGAGAACGCGGCACCGGGGTTGTAGACGAGCCGGAAGTCGATCAGCGGCGGGATGACGGTGATCTCGCGACCGTCGTCGAGCGAGTGTTCCGCCCAGTACTTTGTCGCCTGGTCGATGACGAGGACAACGGCCGCCCAGACGAGGAACCACCCATAGCGCGATCTCACGGTCCCGACGATACGGTCCGCGCCGAACGCTATCGCTGCCACAGTCGGATCGTGCCGTCGTCGCTGCCCGACGCGAGGGTGCGGCCGTCCGGACTGAACGCGACCGCGTAGACCGTGCCGCTGTGTCCGGTGAGCGGTTCGCCGACCTGCTCGCCGCTGGCGGTCTCCCACAGTCGGACGGAGTAGTCGAGGCTTCCGGACGCGATCGTGGTGCCGTCGGGGCTGACGTCGACGGCGTACACGGTTCCGGTATGGCCGGTGAGGCGCTTTTCCGGGCCGATGCGGTCGAGGTCCCAGATGCTGACGTCGTTGTCGACGCCGGCCACGAGGACCCCGTCGGCGCCAAAGGCGATCGCTTGCACGGTGCCGGTGATGAGTTCGGCGGTCGGTTGGTCGGAGATCTTGCTCCAGAGCTTGATGCCGCCGTCGACGGCTGCGGCCAGGAACGTGCCGTCGGGGCTGTAGGCGACCGCGACGACGCTCTTGCCGTTGACGACCAGCGGGGTGGCCGCCTGCTTTGCCGAGTCGACGTTCCAGCGTTGGAGGGCGCCGTCCAGGCTTCCCGAGGCGAGGACCTCGCCGCTGGGGTCGAAGGCCACCGAGAGCACGGCACTGGGCTGGCCGATCAGCGGGTTGGTGTACGGGCCGCGCGTGTCGACGTTCCAGAGGCGGATGCTTCCGTCCCGGCTGCCGGAGGCGAGCACCGTGCCGTTGGGGCTGAACGCGAGGGCGGTGATGGGCTCGGTGTGGCCGGCGAGGGGCTTGCCGACCCGTTCGCCGCTGGCGACGTCCCAGAGTTGGATGGTGCCGTCGAGTCCGCCGGAGGCGAGGATGCGGCCGTCGCGGTGGAAGGCGAGGGCGCGAATTCTGTTGCCGGGGTCGGTGAGGATGCGTGATTCGTTGACGTCGTTGTCGCCGAGGACGACGAAGAGGCAGACGGCTAGGGCTACGGCTACGGCGCTGGCTGCCGCCAGGGTGACGGTGGTGAGTCTGCGTCTTCGGGGGCGATGCCGGGCAGCTATGGCCGGCCGCGCGACCGGCGGCATCGTGGCGGGCGTGGTCCGGCGCTCGGCCGGCCGGGGCTGCCCGGCGCGAGCTTCGGTGGCGCGGGGTTCGGTGGCGCGGGGTTCGGTGGCGCGGGGTTCGGTGGCGCGGGGTTGGGCGGCGCGGCCCTCGGGGGCGTGGGGTTCTTCGGCTGGAGATTCTTGGGAGGCGCCGGGGGAGCGGGGAGGTGCGGGGGAGATCGGGCGTTGGGGAGGGAGGGCGGGTTCTGACGGACGGCGGGCCGGGCGCGTGACGGTGGCCGCGTCGCGCATGGCGGGCAGCCGGACCGTGCTGCCGTTCAGGCCCGGCGGCCGGATCAACCGCGTCACCGACCCGGTCGCGGACGCGAGCAGATCCGCCTGCAGACACCCGGTCGCCACGACCAACTCCGGCTGATCGAGAACGATCGGCGAATGGTTCAACGCACGGTGCAGGTTCTGCGTAATCCCGGGCAGCCGCGTGGCACCCCCGACCAAGAACACGGCGTGCAAATCGTCAGCCGTCAATCCCGCATCCCGCACGACCGCCCGGCAGCTCCGCAGAGTGCGATCGATCAGCGGCCGACACAACTGATCGAGCTGTTCCCGACCCAACGGAATTTCGTCCTCGAGAAACGGCACCCGAATGAACGTCCCGGCCGTCGTCGCGAGTAGTTCCTTCGCAGTTCGCACATCATCCAGGAACAACCACCGCGCCCGCCGTTCCGCCGACGACTCCGGATATTCCAATTGAGTCCACTGCTCGCTGTAACGCGAAAACACCGCAGCGAGGTACGTGACGATCGCATGATCGACGTCGAGCCCGCCGGCGTCGGCGAGACCGTCACTCGCCAGCACCGAATACCCACCCCGTGCCTCCGCCCGCACCACCGTGGCGTCGAACGTGCCGGCACCGAGGTCGTACACCAACGCGGTGCTGCCGGCCGGTAAGCAGTCCGGGTGGTCGGCGACAAAAGCCGCAGCCGCCGACAACGGTTCCGGAATCAGGCGCACTTTGCGCCACCCGGCCCGCGCCGCTGCGTCCACCAGCACCCTGCGCCGGGACCGCGCCCACACCGCGGGATGGGTCAGCACCACCTCGTCGACCGGCGTGTACCCGGTGACCCGATCGGCCTCCGCGGCAACGTGCGCCAGCACCGCCCCGACCACTTCCGCAACCGGCCATTCCCGACCTCCGAGCAGCAGATTGCCCTCGTCGAGATGTTTTTTCGGATGTGGTTCGAACGACTCCGGATAACGCTGAGCCGTGTACACCGCAGCCCGGCCGACCAACAGCGAACCGTCCGGCGAAGCGCACACCGCGGACGGCAGTTGCTGTTGACCGGAAAACAGCAATGGCCGGGTGCGGCCGTCGCTTTTCGACAGCACCGCTACCGTATTGGACGTCCCGAAATCGACGCCGAGTCGAAGTCCCCCCACTGGCACGCCGACAGAGTAAACACATTCGGCGACGACGATGGGGCGGCCGGGGCCGCCCCATCCTTAATTGTTTCCTTTACTTCTGCGACATTCCCGCGTCGACGGGAAGCGACACCCCGGTGAGGAAACGACCGGCGTCCGACGACAGGTACATCAGCGCCTCGGTGATGTCGTCCACGTCCACCCACGGAATCGGCAGCATGTTCATCGGGGTGGCCGCCTCGGCGAACTGCTCGCGCGTGATGTCGGGACCGCCGAACAGCGCCTTGGTCTCGGTGTTCTGGATCATCACGGTGTCGACGTTCGTCGGGTGGATCGTGTTGACGCGGATCTTGTGCGGCGCCAGTTCGTTCGCGAGCGAGCGCGCGAGGCCGACCAGGCCGTGCTTGGCCGCGGAGTAGTGCGGCAGGTTCGCCATGCCCTTGAGGCCGGCGGTCGAGCTCGTGAACACGATCGAGCCGCCGTCGCCCTGGCGCACCAGGTGGGGGATCGCCGCCTGTGCGGTGAAGAACTGCCCGGTGAGGTTGATGTCGATCATCGTCCGCCACATGTCTTCGGACATCTCCGCGGCCGGGGCGAACGTCGCAATGCCGGCGTTCGAGCTGACCACGTCGACGCGGCCGAGCTGCGCGACGCCCGCATCGACAGCGGAGATCAGCGCCGCGCGGTCGCGAATGTCGACGATCGACGCGACGATCCGGCGGTCCTGCGCCTCCACGAGGCGGACGGTCTCGTCCAGGTCGGCCTGCGTCGCCCCGGGGTAGCCAACCGTGTCGACGTCATGGGCGATGTCCACCGCGATGACGTCCGCGCCTTCCTGGGCGAACTTGATCGCGTGGTTGCGCCCCTGCCCCCGTGCGGCACCGGTGACGAACAGGACCTTGCCTTCGAAACGTCCAGCCATGTGGCTCATCTCCTCTGGTCAAGGCAATTATGTCACCGAGTGCATTAATCGCCCACCGTCACGATCCGCTGAGCTGCTCCGTCCTGGAGGCATGACACCTTGGCGCTGGATGCGGGCCGGGCTGATCCTGCTAGCCGCTCTCGATGGGCTGGTGGGCGCTTGGCAGTACTTTTTCCCGCGGTCGTTCTACGACGACTTCCCGACCGTTTCGAACGATCCGCCGTACAACGAGCACCTGATGGCTGATATCGGCGGGCTCAACCTCGCGATCGTGACCGTGGTGGTGATCGCGGCGGTCGTGCTGGAGTACCGCCTGGTGATGGCCGCCCTGGCCGGCTTCGGCGTCTACTGCGGGACGCATTTCGCCTACCACGTGACGAACTTCGACGGTTTTCCCGTGCGCGACGCGGTCGCGGTGGGCACCGGGCTCGGCATCGAGTTCGTCCTGACGATCGCCCTGTTGTTCCTGGGCTACTACCTACGAACGCAGGCGCTGAGGCATGCACGCTCCGAGGGCTTATAACCCGCCAAAGCGTGCACGCCTTGGGCCGGGCCGGGCCGGTGGCTGGGTGGGCGGCGACGGTTACGCTGGAACCTGACGTTGACGTCAGAGGCAGGGAGGTCTCGGCCATGCGTATCGGAGAGCTGGCGTCGCAAGCGGGGGTGAGCGTGCGCGCCCTGCGCTACTACGAGGAGCAGCGGCTGCTCGAATCCGAGCGCACGCCGAGCGGTCAACGGGTCTACGACCGCTCGGCGGTCGAGCGGGTCCGCTTCATCCAGCAGCTGTACGCCGCCGGGCTCTCGAGCAAGGCGGTGCTCGAGATCCTGCCGTGCGTACACACCGGCCACGTCACGCCCGAGCTCATGGCCCGCCTCACCACCGAGCGCGACCGCATCGCCCACCAGATCGCCGAGCTCAGCGCCACCCGCGACCGGCTCGACGGAATCATCAGCACCACGATCGCCTACCGAGACGGCCAAACCTGCGCAAGCTGATCCGCCCGGGTTCGGCCCGCCGGACGGCTCGGCCCGCCGGACGGCTCGGACCGCCGGACGGCTCGCCCGCCGGACGGCTCGCCCGCCGAGCGACCGAGGCGGCCGCCGCTGAGCGCGGCGCGCGTTAGAACAGCGCCATCTGATCCGGTGACGGCTCCCGGCGAGCCCGCAGACTCCGCGGGTACTTCGGCGGCTCGGGCTCCGGCTCGGGCGGAGGCGTCCGCCCGGTCAGTGCCCACAGCGACGGCCCGAGAATGATCCCGCGCCCAGCCAACGCCTGACGCATCGTGCCGTACGAAAGCGGCAACCGCGCCGAATCCAGGGCGGGCAGCGACAGGTCAGCGCGCATCCGCATCAACCGGCGATTGACCTCCACCCGCTCCCGAGCCTCCGCCGACACCAGGTTCCGCGCGGCCACCTCACCCACCACGGCGCGTACGGCGTCGACACCGGCCGCCCACGCGGCCTCGACGCTCCCGAACGCCCCGAGCAGCCGCGACGCCAGGATCGAGCCGAACCCCCGCACCCCCGGCAGGTTGTCGGACGGATCCCCGCGCAAGGCCGCCAAGTCGCCGTAGAGCGCCGGCGACACCCCGTACAACTCCTGCAGCCCGGCCGGCGTCACCATCACGGCCTCGTCCAGGCCCCCGTTACGCACCCGCAGCACCGACGTCTGCTCGTCGATCAGCGCGAACGCATCCCGATCGCTGGTCACCAGCACCGAGCGCCATCCGCCCCCACGTGCCGCGGCCGCAGCGCTCGCCAGTACGTCGTCGGCCTCGAAGCCAGGAGGCACGACGGTGCAGAAACCCGCCGCCCGGAGCAGATCCGGCGCAGCCGTGATCTGTTCGGACAAGTCCGCAGCCTTCTCCGGCCGGTGCGCCTTGTACGGCGGGTAGTCCGCTTGGCGGGCGGAACGCTCCGAACAGTCGAACCCGACCACCACGGCGTCGGGCCGGAGCTTCGCCGTGGCCCGTGCCACGTACCCGACCAGACCCTTCAGTGCCCACACCGGACGGTCGTCCTCGTCGAGCAGTTTCCCTGTCGCGGCCGCGTGGTACGCGCGATGCAACAAGCTGTTGCCGTCGAGCACGAGCAGCAGCGGTGGGGAAGACACGACCCCTAGCCTAGGAGGTCTTTCGTGACCGTGCGGGCGGCACGGAGAGCGGTGACCGCAGGCTCCCGCTCCCGCCCGTGCTCGGCTTGGTGCCGAACGACGACACGACCGTGATCGAGCCCCGGAACCGAACGTTCCACGATCTCGGCTGTCGACTCTTCGGCTCGAGGGCACCCGTGCGGGAACCGGGGGTAACTGGACCAGCGAAATCACAATGACCTCTCCGGACACTGCGAAGTTGCTCCTGGTGGGCGGGCCGGCACGCTGTGACGGGCGAGCCGGTCACCCGGGACGTTCGCTGGACCGATCCGACCGACGGGACAGTCCGGTTACCCGAACACCGCTTCGGACAGGACGTGCGCCCGTGCAACGCCGCGGCCGAGGTGATTTTCGCGCACAAGACCGGTCCGGCCGAGGCCGCCGGCGGTGCTGCCGGGATCGTGCGCTCGCTGTCGGGTAAACCGTGGAGGCACTACGCCGTGGTGGTCCAGTCGAACCTGAGTAGCCGCTTCGTCGATCCGGCTCGCCCAAAAGACCCACCGGGGGCCGATCCGGTGGAGTACTCGGAGAAGTTCGGCGAACTCGGTCGGGCGATCGACGGACGGATCACTTCGCACTCCTCCGTCAAAACGCTGCACCGCGCAGGCCGTAGTCACTTTCTGTTCCTTCACATCGACGCCCAGCGAGGTGCCGTAGTACCGTCAGCGAGTGGGCTGAACCGACCTGACCAGCGTGAATACGTGCGGCGAACCCAAGCTGTTCACGGTGTGTCCACCGACACGGTTAATCGGTTTGCGCTTCGTGCGCTCCGTCGCGTAGATTTCCCAAGGCCCGCAGGGGAGACGGACACGCACCGGACGCGCAAGCGAACGGGTGGACGGCCCGAGGGAAGGCAGCCAGTCGCACCGGCCGGAAGGTCGGGGTGTGGCGCTGCGCCGGGCGAAGCGGCCGATTTGGCGCCGCGAGAACGACCGGATACGGTAGTAAAAGCAAGACGCCGAGCAAATTCAGCCCGGTGGGCCGTGCTTTTTAAGGCGGTAGTAGGGCCCCGATAAGAAACAGAGCGAATTTGGTTCTGACAATCGGATCGGGTACAGTAAGAAACGCAGGACAAGCCCTGAGTGAGGCTCTGACGAGCGGATCCGGTGCGCGTGTGTTGTTTGAGAACTCAACAGTGTGTTTGAAAGTTAGTGCCAGATGTTTGACCTCGGCTCACCTTTTTTGGTGGGTTCA
>NZ_JBICTY010000002.1:0-580163 GCF_043197895.1 Cryptosporangium sp. NPDC048952
GTGGTGTCCTCCCCCTATCACCCCCCGGGGTTTTTGCGGGTGTCGGCCCCGGGCCACTCCCCCCCCCCCGCGCGCGGCCCGGGGGGGGGCCCGCCCCCCCACGGGGCGCCCGGCCGGGTCGGCACGTGGGCCGACCCGGACCACCTGGTGCTGCCCGCGTCGACGCTGGTGTCGCTCGCGGGTCCGGTGGCGGACGAGACCGGGTGGCGTGCCGGGTTCGACCAGATGATCGAGTACGCCACGAAGAAGGGCTGGGTCGACGCCGCGGGCGGCATCCGGGTGCACGTGGAGCAGCGCCGCTAGCGCGCCTCGGCCGTGCGGAGGCGGGTGGCGTCCTGACCGGGTGGGGCGCCGAACTGCCGCCGGTACTCGCGGCTGAACTGCGACGGGCTGTCGTAGCCGACGAGGTGGCCGACGCGGGCGACGTCACCGGCGTCGGCGACCAGCAACGCGCGGGCCTCCTGGAGGCGGATGCGCTTCTGGAACTGCAGCGGGCTCATCGCGGTGAGGGCGCGGAAGCGCCGGTGGAACGCCGACGGGCTCATCCCGGCGCGCTGCGCGAGGTCGTCGATCCGGAGCGGTTCGGCGTAGTTGCTCCGGATCCACCGGATCGCCCGGTTGACGTGCGACAGGTCGCTGTCGGGGGTGCCGATCCGCCGCAGCAGCGGGCCGTGCGGCCCGGTGAGCAACCGCCACAGAATTTCCGTGACGACGAGCGGCGCCAGCACGGGCGCGTCGTCCGGGTGATCGAGGAGCCGGACGAGCCGGGTGACGGCGTCGAGCAGGGCGGCGTCGGCCGTGCCGGTGGCCAGGGTGGGGAGGTTGTCCGGGGCGCGGCCGCCCGGTGCCCGCAGCAGCAGCGGCGCGATGTCCTCCGGGCGGAGCGCCAGGCCGAGCCCGAGTGCGGGGTTCGTTCTCGTCGCGTCGACGAAGTGCCCCGTGACCGGGAGGTCCGTCGTCACGACGAGATAATCGCCCGCGCGGTATTCGAATTGCTGCTCACCGAGGAGTAGTCGCTTGGCGCCCTGAGCCATGACGACGAACAGCGGCTCGGTGAGTTCGTGGTCCGGTTCGGACGTCTGAATCTTGGAGAGCGCCAGCCCGCTGATCGACGTCCGGAAGTCGGAGCGGGCATGCCTGTCGATCAGCTCCGCGAGTGGGGTCACTGTTCGATCCAGCCAGATCGAGCAGGATCGTGCAAGAGGTAGCCAGGATCGATCTACCCGGTTTCTGCCCCGTGCGGTGAGCTGGTCCCACCAACCTTTGGAGGCCAGGCACCATGCCACTCGACCACTACGTCACCCTCGGCCGCTCCGGCCTGCGCGTCAGCCCGCTCGCCCTCGGCGCGATGACGTTCGGCGACGACCCGGGCGCCGCCGGATCGGGGGTCGAAGAGTCGGAGAAGATCCTCGCCACCTATCTCGACCTGGGCGGGAACTTCGTCGACACCGCGAACTTCTACGCCAACGGGCACTCCGAGAAGATCCTGGGCGACTACTTCGCGGCGCGCCCGGGGAGTCGTTCGCGGGTGGTCCTCGCGTCGAAGTTCTTCACGAACATGCACCCCGGGAACCCGAACGGCGGCGGCGCCGGCCGGTCGTCGATCCGGGCCCAGTTGCACGAGACGCTGCGCCGTCTGAGCACCGACTACCTCGACCTGTACTGGCTGCACAACTGGGATCGGAACACGCCGATCGAGGAGACGATGAGCGCGTTGGACGACCTCGTGCGCGCGGGCACGATCCGGTACGTGGGCTTCTCGAACGTGCCCGCGTGGGTGACCGCGCAGGCGCAGACCCTGGCGGTGCTGCGGGGTTGGACACCGCTGGTGGCACTGCAGGTGGAGTACTCGCTGCTGGCCCGGGGCGTCGAGGGCGAGATCGCGCCGTTGGCCGCGGACCAGGGCCTGGCGCTCGTGCCGTGGAGCCCGCTGCGCAACGGGTTCCTGTCGGGCAAGTACCGGCGTGGCGTCGCGGTGAGCGACTCCGCGCGGGCGGCGTACGTCGGTGGCCCGACCGATGAGGAGTTCCGCGTGATCGACGCGGTGGGCGCGGTCGCCGGGTCGCTCGGGGTTTCGTCCGCGGCGGTCGCGCTGGCGTGGTTGCGTGCCCGTCCCGGGACGGTCGTGCCGATCCTGGGCGCCCGCCGCCTGGAGCACCTGCAGACGAACCTGGCGGCGCTCGACGTCACGCTGACGCCGGAGCAGATCCAGGCACTGGACGAGGTCTCGGCGCCATCGCTCGACTACCCGGCCCCGATGCACGGCGCCCTGCGCGCGATGCTGCAGTTCGCCGGCACGACCGTCGACGGCGAGCCCTCGACCGTCTACCCACCGCTCCTGGCCAGCGACGTCCGCTACTGAGCCACAGCCGTTCGGGGCCCGCGGGCTCGAGCGCTACTCCACCATCCGGTGACCCGCTGCTGGAGGAGGTATATCGGGTCGCGGAGACGATCGTTCCCGCCCGGCGGTACTCACCCGGGCCAGGAACGACCGGGTCCGCTCGTGGGTCGGCCGGGAAAGCACGTCGTCCGGCCGGCCCCGCTCGACGATCCGGCCCTCGGCCATGAAGACGATCTCATCGGCGACGGCCCGCGCGAACTCCATCTCGTGCGTCACGACGAGCATCGTCATGCCGGACCGGGCGAGGTCGGCCATCACCGCGAGCACGTCGCCGACCAGTTCGGGATCGAGCGCGGACGTCGGCTCGTCGAACAGCATGAGTTTCGGGTCCATCGCCAGCGCCCGCGCGATCGCGACCCGCTGCTGCTGACCGCCGGACAACTGGCGGGGATAGGCGTCGGCCTTGTGTGCCAGCCCGACCTGATCCAACAGCTCCGCGGCCCGGGCGCGGGCCGGCGCCGTTTTCTGCTTCCGGACGCGTATCGGCGCTTCGACGATGTTCTCGACGACGGTCAGATGCGGGAACAGGTTGAACTGCTGGAAGACCATGCCGATCTCGGCGCGGCGGCGAGCGGCTTCCCGCGCCGGGATCTCGCGCAGCACGGTGCCTCGCCGCTCGTAGCCGACGTGCTGACCGTCGACGGTCAGGTACCCGCCGCTGATCGTCTCCAAGTGGTTGATGCACCGGAGCATCGTGCTCTTGCCCGAGCCCGAGGGCCCGATGAGGCACAGCACCTGGCCGGTGTCGACGGACAGGTCGACGCCCTTCAGTACCTCGTGGGAATGGAACGACTTGCGGACTCCGACGGCGTTCACCAGCGGGCCGGTCATCGGGCCTCCTTCGTGCCGCGTCCGAATCGGCGTTCGAGCAGGGATTGGCCGGCGGTGAGCAGCGCCGTCAGCGCGAGGTAGTAGAGCGTCGCGACGATGAGAAGCGGGATCGTCTGATAGGTCCGGGCGTAGATCGTCTGCGCGGTGTTGAGCAGTTCGGGAACAGCGATGATGCTGACCAGCGACGTCGTTTTCATCATGCTGATCACCTCGTTGCCCATGGGCGGAACGATCGATCGCATGGCTTGCGGCAGCACGATCCGCCGCAGGGTCAGCAGATGGGACATGCCCAGGGCGGTCGCCGCCTCCCGCTGACCGGCGTCGACGGAGAGGATGCCGGCTCGCACGATCTCGGCCGTGTACGCGGCCTGGTGCAGGGAGAGTCCGAGCAGCGCGGCGGTCCACACACTGATCAGCTGCTCGGCGGGCACCTCGACCAGGGCGGGACCGCCGAACGGTACGGCGAGCGCGACCGACGGGTACAGCGCCGCGAGGTTGTACCAGAACAGCAGCTGCACGAGCAGCGGCGTGGCCCGGAATACCCAGACGTAGGCACCGACGACCCCGGAGACCACCGGGTTGGGTGACAGCCGGAGCACGGCGAGAACCGTGCCCAGCGCCGACCCGGCAATCATCGCGACGACGGTGAGCTGCACCGTGTTCAGCAGACCGACGAGGATCGCGCGCGCGAACAGGTAGTCGGCGACGACGTCCCACTCGAAGCGAGGATTGCTGGTCATCGACCAGAGCACTTCGGCGGTGAGCAGGAGGACCACGGCACCGCCCGCCCACCGGCCCGGATGACGTTGGGCCCGTACGGTCAGCGGGGCCTCGTCCACACTCGTCACCGGTGCGGTCGCGGCGCTCATGCTGCGGCCGCGCTGTTGACGCGGGCGGTCCGCACGGCGTTGTCGGCCAGCCCCCACTGATCGAGGATCGTGCGGTAGGTGCCGTCGTCGATCAGGTGCTGAACGGCGAGCTGCACGAGCCGCGTCAGCGGTGTGGCCTTGGGGAGCGCGGCACCGACCATCGCCCGCTTGTACCGGCCGGCGATCCGGAAGGCCTTGTTCTGGTCGGCCGTCCACGCGACGACGGAGATGCTGGCGTAGAACACGTCCACCCGGTTCCCTCTGATCGCCAGGACGGCGGCGTTGGTGTCGGGGAAGGCCTGGAGCTCGTAGGGACGTCGGCCGGCCTCGGCGCAGAGTGCCCGGGAGTCCTCAAGGGTGGACTGCTGGGTGCTGCCGGTCTGGACGGCGACCCGTTTGCCGCAGAGATCCCGCAGGTCGGTGACGGCGAAGCCGCTGCTCTTCGACGCCAGAAAGCCTTGCCCACCGTAGTAGTAGTCAACGAAGTCGACCACGCGCTGGCGTTCGGCGGTGACGCCCATCGACGACATCACCATGTCGAAGCGCCCCGCCTGCAGGCCGGGCACGAGCGTGTCGAATCCGGCGGTCGTCACGTCGGCGCGTAGCCCCAGCGTGGCCGCGACTGCCTTCGCCATGTCGACGTCGAGGCCGACGAGAGTCGCGTTGTCGTCCGCGACGAACGTCATCGGCGGCAACGACGAGCTGGTCGCCACGCGTAGCACGCCCTTCGTTCGGAGCGGGGACGGAACCTGCTTGGCTAATGCCGGAACTTCGCGGACGTCCGGGGCCGAGGATCGAGAGGCCTGGGGTTGGGTCGGGCCGTCGGCGGCTGGATCGACCGCGCAGGCGGCGGCGGCCGCGACGACGAGCGCGAGGACGCCGGTGAGCAGAGCGCGGCGGACGGAGGGGGGTCGGAGGTGATCCATGGCAACGGCCTGCTCTCTGGTCATCGGAGTCGGATCCGGAAGGGTGCGAGCACGTCCGGTCGGCGACCGCTGGTCAGCCAGTCCGCGGCGTGCCGGGCGACCGCCGGCGCGATGGCGAACCCGTGCCCGTGCCAGCCGGTGGCCACGAAGATCCGCCGGTCGGCGTCGAGGAAGTCGAGGTAGGGGAGCCCGTCGGGCGTGTAGGTCTCGGGGGAACCGGCGTCGGCCGTCATCAGGGCGCCACCGGCCAGCGCCGGGAAGACCGACGCGGCGACGTCGAGGCTTTCCCCGATCGAGGCGTCGACCGGACGACCGGTGTTCGTGCGTGGATCCCACCGGCCGCGCATGCCGCCGGAAATCATCGTGA
Organism: Cryptosporangium sp. NPDC048952; assembly: GCF_043197895.1. Taxonomy (NCBI): domain Bacteria; kingdom Bacillati; phylum Actinomycetota; class Actinomycetes; order Cryptosporangiales; family Cryptosporangiaceae; genus Cryptosporangium; species Cryptosporangium sp. NPDC048952. The sequence continues at coordinate 5,395 of NZ_JBICTY010000002.1, forward strand.
TGCCGTCGCTCAGAGGTTTGACCGACAGGGTCTTGGCCAGATGTCCGACCAGGTGGCGGGGCTGGTAGTCGTCCTTGGCCTGGACCATCAGCACCTGCGGCGCCATCGTCCACAGCGGGAGAACCGGCATCGCTGAACGTTCGAGCAGCGCGTTCGTCCCATGGTTGGTCGCGAGGACGACCGCGCGGCGGGCTCGCAGCGTCGTGCCGTCGCGCAGCCGGACGGCGGGCCGCGAGCCGGGGTTGATGTCCAGGACCGGGCTCGACTCCCGGATCGAAGCGCCGAGCTTCCCAGCGGCGGCCGCGTAGGCCAGCGCAGTGCTTCGCTGGTCGGCTATCCCCTCGTCGGGATTGAACAGCGCACCGGCCGCGGAAGGCGCGACGCCGGGTTCCAACGCCGCCAGGTCGTCGCGGGCGAGCAGCCGTGACGCGAGGCCGAAGGTGGCCTGCAGCCGCTGGTGCGCCTCCGCGCGCGCCCAGCCGATCTCGCCCTGCTCCGGGGCGGAATCGACCAGCATGAGGCCCCCGAGCCGCTCGAATCCGGTTTCCGCGCCGAGCAACTCGGACAGGGACGGCCACTGCGCCAAGGCTTCGTGGACCAGCGGAAGTTCCCGCGAATTGCGACCGTTCGCCCGTACGCCGCGCTTGCCGGGTCCGCCGGACGCGCGCGTGGCCAGGCGGTCGGCCTCGACGAGCGTGACGGACGATCCCGTCGACACGATTTCGTACGCGAGGGCGGTGCCGTACACACCGCCGCCCACAATGAGAAAGTCTGCGTCGTCCACAGGCGAGCACCCTTCCGGTGGCCGGAGTCCTGAAGCATTTACTTCAGGAATTGGCCGAGACTGTAGTAGTCTCTACGGCAGTCCGACAAGGGTCGCCGGGAGGAAAGTGAGTACGAGTTGGAAGCCAGCACCCCACTGCACGAGCGGGTCGCCGCCGTCACCCCTTCGCTGACGCCGAGCGAAGCGCAGGTCGCCGCGTTCATGGCGGCCAACCCGGCCCTGGTCGCCGTCTCGTCGACGGCAGAGCTCGGCGAGCTCACGTCCACCAGCGACGCCACGGTGGTGCGGACGACGAAAAAGCTCGGCTATCAGAGCTACCGGGAGTTGCGCCGGTCGGCGCTGGCCGTCTCCGGGCGGCACCGGGATCCGTCGAAGGTGCTCGACGACCAGCTCGGCCAGCTCAGCGGTTCGGGGTCAGGGGCGACGAAGGTGCTCCGGGACACCGCGGAGCTGCTCACTCAGTTCGAAGCGGAGCTGGACGCGGACGGCTGGAACCGCGCCGTCACCGCGATGGTGCGTGCCGAACGTGTGCTCACCTACGGCATCGGGCCGAGCGGCTGCCCGGCCGACTATCTCAGCATCTACCTCAACCGTCACGGCCTGCGCAGCGTCAGCATGCACGCCACCGGATTCGCACTGGCCGACAACCTGCTGGACGTCACCGGGTCCGACGTCGTCGTCGTCTTCGCCACGCTGCGCCGCTTCCGCGAAGTCGACGCGGTGATCGACCACGCGGGGAAGGCAGGAGCGACGACGATCCTGATCAGCGAGACGCTGGGGTCGGCACTGCGCGACCGGGTGGACATCGTTCTGGCCACCCCGCAGACCACGACCGGCACCAGCGACGGCGTCATCATGGCGATGGTCGTCGCCCGGGCGCTCGAGCTGTCGGTGGCCGCGCACGACCCGGCGAGTGCGGTGCGGTCGATGGAGCGGCTCAACGCGCTGCGCGCGGACATCGTCGGCGACGAACTCGACGCGGACGGCTGACGGCGGAACAGCGGACCTCGGACTAACGGCGCCGTGCGGGCATCAGGAAGACTGTGCACCGAGCAGCAGCCGAACGAGGAGGTTCGATGGCCGCCGAGCGCCACGGGGTGCGATTTCCCACCGTCGACGGCCGTCGGAGTTCGTCGAGGACGGGCGCCGACATCGTGGCCGACTCGCTCGTGCGGGTGGACGGGCGGCTCGCCGGGCAGGCCCGGCAGGCGACCGACTGGCGTAAGAGCTACGCCGAATTCTTCGCCGCCTCGACGCGGGAGAGCGCGTTGGCGAAGGACTCGGTGGCGATCGCCGAGTACGGGCTGCAGTCGGCGTGGGACCGGCTGGTGTTCCGAGCGGCCGACGGCGCGGAGACACCGATCGCGACGTGGGCGCGGGACGTGCCGGCGGACGATCGCCTCGGCACGTCGCAGGTCGAGGGCACGGCCGAGCGGCTCGAGCGGCTGGAGGTGCCCTACCGCGGCGAGACGCTGCACGGCGTCGCGCTCGAGCGCCAGCTGCGGGAGTGGGTGCGGCGCGGCATCGTGGAGCAGGGCTTCGCCGACGCCGTGCAGACGGTGGTGGAGGAGCCGGCGCGGCTCGCGCTGCCGGGGTACGAGGTGATCCTGCTCGGCGCCGGTGCCGAGATGGGGCCGATCGAGTCGCTGCTGCGCTGGGGTGTGCGGGTGGTGGCCGTGGACGTGCCGGGCGCCGCGATCTGGGAACGCCTCCGGGGTCTTCCCTCGGCGGGCACGCTCACGTTCCCGGTGATCGACGACGTGCCGGGCGTCGACATCGGGGCAGACCTGCCCGCGCTGGCGAGCTGGCTCGCCGGGCGGTGGAATGGCGACGCGGTGCCGGTGCTCGGCAGCCACGCCTATGCCGACGGGGCCGCGCACGTGGAGGTGAACCTGGCCGCAGACGTGCTCGCTCATACGCTGACCACCTCTCGTCCGGATGCGGTGCTGTCCTATCTACACACCCCGACCGACAGTTTTCTGGTGCCGTCGGACGCGGTCGCCGAGGCGCGGGAGCGGGGGCGTTCCCGGCGCTGGAACGGGCCTGCGCACCGGGTCGCGGCGCTGGCGAGCGGGCGGCGGTTGTTCCGGCCCGCGTACCCGGAGACGTACGCCGACGACACCGGGCGGGCGTGGGGGCTCTCGGACACGCTGGTGCCGATCCAGGGGCCGAACTACGCGCTGGCCAAGCGGCTGCAGCGGTGGCGTGCGGTGCTGCAGTTCCACGCCGGGCGGCCGATCTCGAGCACGGTGGCTCCGGCATCGTGGACCAGGTCGGTGACGAAGAACCGCGTGCTCAACTCGGTGTACGCGGGGGCGGGTGCGTTCGGTGTCGAGATCTTCCGGCCGGAGACCGCGCGGGCCCTCGCGGCGGCGAAGCTGGTGGCGGACGTGCACCGGCCGGTCGCGGCGTCCGACGCCCACCCCGAGAGCGTCTTCGTCGACGCCGCCCACGGCGGTCTCTGGCGCCAGCCCTTCGACCCACGCACCGCGCTGAGCGTCGCCGCCCTGCTCGGCGGCCCGAAGTCCCTGGTCGGCCGTGGGGTCAGCCGTTGACGTCGGACGGGTGTGTCGCGAGCGGCGTCACGTGGACGTCCAGGTACGGGAACAACGGCAACCCCGACAACAGGGCGTGCAGCTCGTCGTTCGATTCGACGTCGAAAATGGAGTAGTTGCTGTACTCGCCGACGATGCGCCAGAGGTGCGGCCACTTGCCCGCCCGCTGGAGCCCCTGCGAGTACTCCTTTTCCCGGGCCACGATCCCGGCCCTGTCGCCCGGGTCGAGATCGTGGGGGAGACGGACGTCCATCCGCACGTGGAACAGCATCAGGCGGGGTCCAGCACGAAACCGTAGTCGACGTGCACACTGCCGTCCGGCTGCGTCACCGGCGCCAGGATCAGCTCGGGCTTCACCGCGTCGGCGATGTCGTCGTCGTTGTGGGCGTCGCCGGGGAAGTACAGCTGCGCGGTGAGCTGCTCGTGCCCCTCCGCGGCCACCTTGACGTGCAGGTGCGCCGGACGCCACGAGTGCCACCCCGCGGCGTCGATGAGCGCTCCGCAGGCCCCGTCGGTCGGGATCTGGTACGGCGCGGGCTGGATCGTCCGGATCCGGAACCTGCCGTCCGAGCCGGTCGTGAACGTGCCGCGCAGGTTCCACTCGGGGATGCCCGGCGCGAACTGGCTGTAGTAGCCGTCGTCGTCGGCGTGCCAGAGCTCGATCGTGCCGGCCAGCGGCGTCCCGTCGGTCGACGTGATCGCGCCTTCCCAGGTCAGCGGCGTGCCGTGCTCGCCGTCGCGCATCGGGATCACGCCGTCCGCGCCCTGCTCCGGAGCGCCGGGCACGTAGTACGGGCCCTCGATCGTGCCCTTGTTCCCGCGACGGTGCGACGTGTTGACGTCCTCGACCACGTGCTCGGTCCACACGTCCAGGAACAGCGGCCACTCGCCGTCTTCGCCGACCTGGATCATCCATGCCTTGAAAGCGTTGTACTCGTCGTAGGTGACGTGGTGGCGGCGGATCGTGTCGTGGACAGCGCCGAGGATCTCCCGGGCCAGCAGGTTCACCCGCTCGGGCGGGGTGTCGCGGACGGCGGCGTACGGGGATTTGTCGCTGTGGAAGCGCTCGGTCGCAGCGGCTCCCGAGGCGGCGGCGGTGGCGACCTCGTCGATGCTCATGAGGGGGTGTCCTTTCAGTCCTGGCGGTATCTGGCGAGCTTGTCGGGGTCGACGTCGACCCCGAGTCCTGCGCCGGAACGGACGAGCAGCTCGCCGTCCCGGATCTGCAGCGGTTCGGTGAGCAGGTCGTCGCTCATGTCGAGGAAGTTGGAGAGCTCGCCGGCGCGCCGCGACGTGCGGGCGTACGCGGCGCCGAACGCGACGGTGCACGCGGTGCCGAGCTGACCGTCGATCTGGTTGCCCATCACGAGTTCCAGCCCGAGTCCCTCGGCGAGGTGGTGCGTGCGCTGGGAGCCGGTGAAACCGGTGCGCGCGGTCTTGATGCTGATCGCGGTGGCGGCGCCGCCGAGGACCTCGCGGGTGACGTCGGCCTGCGTCACCACCGACTCGTCGGCGATGAACGGTACGTCGAGCTTGTCGACCAGCCACCGACGTCCGAGGACGTCGTCCGCCGGGCACAGCTCCTCGGCGAAGGTCAGGCCGAGGTCGGTCATCTCCCGCATCGCCGTCAGTGATTCCGACGCCGTCCAGCCCCGGTTTCCGTCCACGTACAGTTCGACGTCGTTCGCGAACCGGTCGCGGAGCGCGCGGACCACGGCGGTGTCGAGGGTGACCGGTCGGCGGCCGACCTTCACTTTGAACGTGCGGATCCCGAACGTGTCCACGATGCGTTCGGCCTCGGCCACCATCGCGGCCGGTTCGGCGAAGCCGAGCATGTGGCTGACGCGCATGCGGTCGGTGAAGCCGCCGAGGAGTTCGGAGACGCCGACGCCGGTCGTGCGGCCGAACGCGTCCCAGAGGGCCATGTCGATCGCGGCCTTGGCAGTGGGGTTGCCCACGGTGCGGTCGAGTCGTTCGCGGACGAGTTCGCGCTCGGTGAGGCGCAGGCCGACGATCTGTGGCGCGAAGATCGTGTCGATCACCGCGACGATGCTCGCCTGGGTTTCGCCGTACGTGAACGGGCGCGGGGGTGCTTCGGCGGTGCCGACGACGCCGTCCTCGGTGCTGATCCGGACGAGCACGTGCTCGGCGGTGGTGACCTCGCCGGACGCGAATCTCAGCGGCTTCGTGTACGGGATGGCGAACGGGATCGCCTCGACCCCGGTGATCTTCACGATTGCTCCTCGCGGGTGCGCACCGCGGTCGCGGCGGCCGCCGGTGTGGCGGCTTCGTCGGCCGACAGGCCGGACTCGATCGCGGCCACCACGGCCGCTACGGCGGGGTTGTCGTCGTCGGAGCGCCAGGCGAGGGCGAGGTCGATCGAGCCCGCGTCGGCCAGGTCGCGGAAGACGACGCCGTCCAGGGGGACTGCGCGGACGCCGGCGGGGACCATGGCCAGGCCCAGGCCGGCTGCGACGAGGGCCAGGAGCACGGCGGTGCCCTGGGCGGTGTGGGTGCGCTGGGGCACGAACCCCGCTGCGCGGCAGGCGCGGATCACGGCGTCGTTCACGACCGAGCCGCTCGCCGCGTACAGGACGAAGTCCTCGCCGGCGAGTCGCGCGAGCTCGACGATCGGCTCGGTGGTCAGGGGGTGGGTGGCGGGGAGGGCGAGGGTCAGGGGTTCGGTGGTCAGGGTGCGGGTCTCGATGCCCTCGCCGGTCGTGGGCGGGCGGAGCACGGCCAGGTCGAGGGCGCCGTCGCGGAGGCGGTCGCACTGGGCGGGGGTGAGCAGGTCGGCGTGGATCTCCAGCGCGATGCCCGGGAGCCGTTCCTTCACGGTCCGCGCGATCCGCGGCAGGTGCGAGTAGGCGGCGGTGCCGGTCAGGCCCAGGCGGACGAGCCCGACCTGGCCCTCCGAGATGCGCCGGACCCCGTGCGTCGCGGCTTCGAGGGCGTCGAGCGTGCGACGCGTCTCGTGCAGGAAGAACTCCCCGGCTGGGGTGAGCGTCACCTGCCGGGTGGTGCGCGTGAACAGCGCGGCACCGAGCTCGGCCTCGAGCTGGCGGATCGCCTGCGAGAGTGCGGGCTGGGCGAGGTGAAGCTGCTCCGCGGCGCGCCCGAAGTGGCACGTCTCCGCGACCGCCGCGAAGTAGCGCAGGTGCCGCAGCTCCATCGCTGTCTCCTCGCCGTCGAGTGGGATGCCTCGACGGTAGGTTCGGCGATCGATAACCACAAAGACGAAAAACAGGCCGATTAATCAGCCCGACTTATCAATCACCGTGGCCCGTCGGAGGGCGGAGGCCAGCGCCACTGCGGTGTCGACGACCGCGTCGAGGTCGTCGCCCAGGCGGCCGTCGGACCACTGGCGGGCGAGCTCCGACATCGCGCCCGTGAACATCGTGGCTGCGACCAGCGACGACAGGTCCGGGCGCCCCATCGCGACGAGCACTTCGAGCAGTTCGGTCTCGGTCACCCGGCGACGGCTCGCCAGCACCTCGCTGCTGAACAACAACCGGCCTCGACGGGGGTCGTCACGCAGGAACTCCAGTACGGCACGCACACCGGCCCGCGTCTGCGCCTCCGCGCCGGGTCCCGCGGCCGCGACCGCGCCGTGTAGAGCGTCGCCCAAAGCGGTTGCCTGGCGGTCGTAGATCGCTGACAACAGTTCGCCGACATCGGCGAAGCTCTCGTAGAAGTAGCGGGAGTGCAGGTCGGCCTCGCGGCACACCGCGCGGACCGTGAGCGCGCCGTCGCCGAAGAGCTGGTAACCGGCGCGGACGAGCATCTCGCGTCGCTCGGCGCGGCGGTCGCCCGCGGAGACGCCCGCCCATCGGGTCATGCCCTCACCGTACAAGTCTGGACACGACCGTGGCCAGACGCTTAGTCTGGATACAGCCGTAGCCAGAACTGGAGGCTCCTCCGATGCCGAACCTGCTCGCAACGCGCTTCCAGCAATCGTTCGACGCCGACACCCGCACCCGCTTCTTCCGAGGCATGGACTTCCGGGGGCCGGAGGGGGATCCCGGATGGTTCGGACCGGAGAGCGCGGTCTGGTACGTCCACTCGCACACGCCCGCCGTGATCCTCGGGCTGGTCGCGGCGGCGTACATCGAGGGCCTCGATCCGAGCATCAGCTGGATGGGGTACGACCATTCGCGGCTGGTCGAGCGGAAAGACGGGGTGCCCACCGGCGCTATCGACGAAGAGGGCGGCAAGGTGCGGCTCGGTCACTCGGTAGCGTTCTTCATCGGGACGGCGTACGGGTCGACGACGACCGCGGAGAACCTGGCCCGCACCGTGCGGGCGATGCACCACACCGTGAAGGGGGTCCGGCCGGACGGGTTGGCCTACGACGCCGACTCGCCCGAGTGGCTGCGGTGGAACTACGCGACGGTGGTGTGGGGGCTGGCCACCGCGCACGAGCGGTACCACCGGGCTCCGCTCGACGACATCGACCGGTACTACGGCGAGTTCGTGCGGGTGGGGGAGGCGCTGGGTGGCACCGACCTGCCGACGACCAAGCAGGAGACGCTCGACTGTCTCGAGTCGTACCTGCCCAAGCTCGCGGTGACGCCGATCAAGGCGTTCGGTACGGGCCCGAACCTGCGCGGGAACGGGCGGAAGCCGTGGGAGCCGGGGAGTGAGTTCATGGACTGGGCCGCTCGGGACATGCTGCCGGAGTGGGCGCAGAAACTGGCGCTCTACCAACGGCCGGGCGCGGTGAAGCTGCGGTTACGACGGGCCGCGCTGCGTGCGGTGGTGAACGGCGTGGACGCGCCGCTGCGTGAGTTCCGCGAGGCGCAGGCGCGGGTGGCGGCTGGTGTCACCGCATCGGTGGCATCGACTCGGCCTTCGGTCCCGGACCCGGCGCGCACGCGCGACGAGGTCGAGGCCGCGCTCTAGACCCGGCCGCCACGGGGCTCAGTACGTCTCGATCACCTCGCCGGCGAAGCGGCGGGCGGACTCGATCAGGGCCTGCTTGTCCTGGAAGTCGACGCCGTACTGCCACCACGGTGCGGCCTGGCACTCGGTGACACCGGCCTCCTCGAGGCGCTGGTAGTCGTCCCGGCTCACGTTGCCGACGGGGCCGGCGATGATTTCGAACGGCTCGTCGGTGCGGCCGTACTCGGCGCGTAGTTCGTGCAGGCGCGTGCAGGCCTCGATGATCTTGTCGGGCGACGTGTTAACGGAAATCCAGCCGTCGGCTACGCGTGCGGTGCGCCTCAACGCCGGTTCACTGTGGCCGCCGACCAAAATGCGAACCGGCCGGTCCGGGGCCGGGGAGATCATCAGCCGGTCGAAGTCATAGTGCTTGCCGTGGTACTCCACCCACTCCGGACCGTTGCCCGCGCACACCGCCTTGAGGATGTCGATCGCCTCGTCCACCCGCGCGCCGCGCGTCCGCATGTCGGTGTGGGTGTACCGGAACTCCTCGGGGATCCACGACAGCCCCACGCCGAACGCGAACCGGTTGTTCGACAGCACCGCGATCGACGCCACCTGTTTGGCCGTGAGAAGAGGATCGCGCAGCGGCAGCTTGCAGACGTTCGTATGAAATTCCAGCCGCGACGTCACCGCCGCCATCGCCGGTATGGCGACGAACGGGTCGACGAATTCCGTCTCCGGCGGCCAGAAGCGGCTTCCGTCCTTTGTGTACGGATACTTCGCCGAGACCTTCTCCGGAAAGAACACCGAATCGGGCATCGCGACGGAGTTGTAGCCGCTCTCTTCCGCGGTGCGGGCGACGTCGACGAGGTGCTGGGCGGGCAGCAGCGCCGCTGCGAGGGTCCACTTCATGTGCTGATATTAGAACAGGTTCTAGGTTCGCGGAGCCATGCCGTGTTACGGCACAATGCCCGCGTGCCTGCGCAGCGTTCGTTCCAGGTCGACCTCCGCGGAATCATCGACGAACGTCCGCAACTGGTGCTCGACCACCGCAGCGCGCTGGTGCGGCGGATCTGCGCGCTGACCGATGGGAGACGCTGACCGATGAACGCCAGCCCGCACGACCTCGAGCACCTGCTCGCCGAGGCGTGGCGGATGCCGTACGGACGCGCCCAGGTGACGGCCGTCGAGGAGGTGATCCGGCACGCCGACGCCCAGCAGCTCAGCGATCTGCAGTACGCCGCGCGCATCCTCGCGATCAGCGCGTACACCGACGCGGGCGAGCGGGCGAAGTCGTTCGTGCCGTTCGCGTGGTGCCTGGCCGTCCACGACCGCGGCGACGCCGACCCCAGCTACGACCACTCGCTGATGGGGGCGTTCAAGCACGTCGTCAGCGGGCTGACCACGTTTCCGGAAGTGCCGCTCGACCGTACGTACGCGGTGCTCGACGACATGGAGCGCCGCTATCGGCTGGCGGGGCACTCGATGAACCCGGTCCACATGCTCCGCACCGAGGTCGCGGACCACGTGGGTGACCGGGAGACCGCCGCCGAGCAGTACCGGCTGTGGGGCGCCGCCCCGCGCGGCGAGCTCTCGGACTGCATCGGGTGCGAGCCCACCCAGAAGGCCTGGCACCTGCTCAAAGCCGAACAGTACGACGACGCTCTGGCGGTCGCCGCGCCGGTGCTGACCGGTTCGCTCTCCTGCGTCGAACAGCCGGCGGCGATCCTGACCGCGCTGCTCGAGCCGTACGTGCGCACGGGGCGGTACGCGGAGGCGGCGGACGCGCACCGGCGGGCGTACCGGCAGCTGCAGACCTCGCGCAGCGACCTCGGCGCGATCGGTCGGCACATCGGGTTCTGCGCGCGCACCGGCAACGTGCCCCGTGCGGTGGAGCTGGTGCAGCGTCACGCCGGGTGGCTCGACGAGCCCTCGACACCGATGGCGGACCTGATGTTCAGCGCCTGTTCGGCCCACGCGCTGCGCCTGGCAGGCGACGCCCCGGTGCGTACCGGCGGCGCCGAGCGGCGGGCCGCGGAGTTCGGGGAAGAGCTCGCGGCCCGCGCCACGGCGCTGGCCGAACGGTTCGACGCCCGCAACGGCACCTCGGCCGTGGGCGACTGGACGACGGAGCAGCTGAACGCGGAGCCGCTGGCCGACGCGGTTCCCCTCTCCGGTCCGGCGCGCCGGAAGGCGAGCCCCACCCCCGTGCAGGAGCCGGCACCCACCCCCACCCCCACCCTCCCCACCGACCCCCAGGCCCTCATCGACTGGACCGCCCTCCAGGAGTGCCTCCACAACGACCAAGCCGTCGAGACCGCCTGGGCCCGCTTCGACGAACTCTGCCCCGAACCGACCGGTGTTCTGCGCGGCCAGCGCCTGCTCTACGAGGGTGCCCGCCACGCGCGTAACCACCGCCTGAGCGGCGCCCTGCGGTACTGGGCCGAGGCCACCGAGACCCTCGCCGGACTGGACGACGTCCGCGCGGCCGCCGCCCGGCAGCGCCACGGCCTGCTGCTGTGCGTCATCGGCGACAGCGACCGGGGTCTGCCGATGGCCGAGGCCGAGGCGGCGATCGTGGACACCCACGGTGACGCCCTGCAGCGGTGCGCGGCCGCGTCCCGGCTCGCCAGGGCACTGCGCGTCGCGGATCGCCGCGCGGACGCGGAGAAGACCGCGCGCCGGGCGCTGGCGATCGCCGACACCGCGGCGGACCTCGGATCCGCGCCTGAGGCCGACGCCATGCGCGCGGACGCCACCCTGTCGCTGGCGCACCTGGTCGGAGAAGGCGGCCCCGACCGGTGGGCCGAGGCGCGCGAGCTCGCCGACCGGGCGGCCGCGCTGTACGAGGAGCTGGCCCCCGCCGAGGGCCTGCACAAGGCGCAGCTGATCGGTGGACGGCTCCGCGCGAACCTGAGCGAGCTGGACGCGGCCTACGCGCTGCTCGGCGAGGCGGCGCGCAGCGCCGAGCCGGCCGCCCGCGCGGAGGCGCTCGGGCTGCGCGGACAGGTGGCGCTGCACCTCGGTCGGCCGATGGACGCGGCCGCCGCGTTCGGCGACGCCGTCACCGCGTTCGAGGACGACGACGAGCCGCGAGGCGCCGCGTACGCGCAGGTCGAGCTCGGCCGGGTGTACCTGGTCGCCGACCGGCCCGACGAGGCGGTGGACGCCCTCGAGGACGCGATCGGCGCGTTCACCGAGGACGACGCCGTCACGTTGCTCGAGGCGAAGTCGCTGCTCGCCGAGTGTTACGCGGACCTGGGCCTCGACGAACAGGCGCTGGTGCTGTTCGACGAGGTCGCCGAGGAGTGCGGTCCGCTCGGTGACCACGAGAACCTCGGTCGGATGCGGGGTCAGGCCGCCGACGTGCTCGACCGGCTCGACCGGGACGAGGCCGCCGCCGCGCACTACGAACTCGCCGCGGACGCGTTCGCGGCGGCCGAGGACGACGGTCGGCACCTGCACAATCGTCGCCGAGCCGCGCTGGCGTGGCACTGGGCCGGCCAACCCGAGCGGAGCGTCGCCGCGCTGGAGGCCGCCACCAAGCTCAGCGAGACGCTCCCCGACGACGAGCCCGGGATCCCGTACGAGATCGGCATGATGCACTACGACGGTGCGCGCATCCTGTCCGCCCAGGACCGGATCGCCGACGCGGCGGGGCACGCGGCCACCGCGGTGGAGTACTTCGACCTGATCGGCGCCGCGTCACAGCTCTCGGCGGCACGTACGCTCCACGGTCGCCTGCTCGCCGACCTCGGCGCGACCGACCTCGCCCGGCACGTGCTCACCGAGGCCCGGGACGCTCTCGACGAGGGCGAGCGCCGGGACGAGATCGACGCCCTGATCGCGCAGTTGGCCGACCGGGAGCCGGGAAAGTAGTGCCTGCTGTACCTGGGTTCGGTCGTAGGCTTCATCGTCGCCGGCGGCCGATTTTCCTAGCGTTCAGGTATGCCTTTCCCACAGGATCATCACGCAGTCCGGGTCGAGCAGCTGACCCGCGTCTACGGCTCCGAGCGCCAGCCGGTGACGGCACTCGCGGGCGTCGACGCCGCCTTCGCACGCGGCACATTCACCGCCATCATGGGACCCTCCGGGTCCGGTAAGAGCACGCTGCTGCAGACCGCCGCCGGCCTCGACCGGCCGTCGTCGGGCCGGGTCTGGCTCGGCGACACCGAACTGTCCGGTCTGTCCGAGACCAAACTGACGAAGCTGCGCCGTGACCGCATCGGCTTCGTGTTCCAGGCGTTCAACCTGCTCGGTGCCCTCACCGTCGAGGAGAACATCCTGCTGCCGTCGCGGCTGTCGGGCGTCCGCCCCGACCGCGCCTGGTTCGACCAGGTCGTCAGCCGGGTCGGGCTCAGCGAACGGCTGCGCCACCGACCGTCCGAACTCTCCGGCGGTCAGCAGCAGCGTGTCGCGATCGCCCGCGCGCTCGCCACGCGTCCCGACGTGATCTTCTGCGACGAACCGACCGGCGCGCTCGACACGTCCACCGCCGCCGACGTCCTCGCGTTACTGCGCGCACTGGTCGACGAGCAGGCGCAGACCGTCGTCATGGTGACGCACGACCCGGTGGCCGCGTCCTGGGCCGACCGGGTGCTGGTGCTCGCGGACGGGCGCATCGTCCAGGACGTGCCGCAGCCGGGCGCGACCAAGATCGCCGAGATCCTCGCGTCGCTGGGTCGGCGGCGAGCGGCATGATCGCGCTCGCGGCACGACTGTTGAAGCACCGCTGGGGGACGGCCGCCGCGACGCTGGTCGCGCTCGCCTCCGGGGTCCTGATCCTGACCAGCATGGGGACGCTCGTCGAGTCCGGGCTGCGGTACCGGGCCGAGCCGCACCGCTACGCCGCTGCCGACCTCGTCGTGGCGCGGCCGGACGTCTCCCGGACGTTCACGGAGTTCGACGGCGAGCAGACGACGACCACCGTGCACCTGCCCGACGGTGGCGCGGTGCCGTCGTCGCTGGCCGACGAGCTCAGGGACATCCAGGGCGTGGACACCGTCGTCGCCGACGTCTCGGTGCCGATCGGCAACTCCCCGGCCACGGGGCACGGCTGGAGCAGCGCGGCTCTCGGCGGGGTCGACCTCGTCGACGGCACCCAGCCCACCGGCGCCGACCAGGTCGTCGTCGACAGGAGGAAGGGAAAGCCGGGTGACTCCCTCGACCTGCTCGTCGGCGGCGTCACCCAGCAGTTCACGGTCAGCGGCGTCGTCGACGACGCCGGATCCGTCTACTTCAGCGACGCACGGGCGGAGCAGCTGAACCCGACGCCCGGCCTGGTGACCGCGATCGCCCTGCGAGCGGATCCGTCCGCGGTGGCGGTCGTCACGAAGCTGGCCGACGAGTCCGGGGTGCGCGTCTTTTCGGGCGACGACAAGGGCCGCGCCGAACCGTCCGCGAACCTCGACGCCAAGGGCCTGCTGATCCAGCTCTGTGCCGCGTTCGGTGGTTACGTGGCGCTGCTCATCGGGTTCGTCGTCGCGGGCACGGTGGGGCTCTCGGTGCGTCACCGTCGGCGTGACCTGGCGCTGCTCCGCGCGATCGCGGCCACGCCCGGCCAGGTACGCCGGATGCTGCTCGCGGAGGCCGTGCTGCTCAGCGTCGTCGGCGCGGTGATCGGGGTCCCGCTCGGTCTGCTGGCGACCCGCTGGGTGCACGGCGAGCTCGTCGACCGCGGGTTCGTGCCGGACTCCTTCCCGATCGTTCCCGGCGTGGCGGCCGCGCCGGTCGCGGTACTGGCGACGACGCTCGTCGCGGTGCTGGCCACGCTGGCCGCGTCCCGGCGCGTGACCAGGATCCGCCCCACCGAAGCGCTGGGCGAGGCCGCGGTGGACCCGGGCCGCAGCAGCAAGGCGCGGTTGGTCGCCGGCCTGGTGACGCTGGTCGGCGCGATCACGCTGAGCACGACGACGCTCGGTACCAGTGGGTTGGTCGCGGTCACGACCGCCTCCGGCATGCTGTACCTGTTCGTCATCGCGATCGGGCTGCTCGCGCCGTGGATCAACCGGTTCGCCGCCCGGGTGCTCGACCCGTTCCTGCAGGTGGCGTGGCGCTCCAGCGGATACCTCGCGGCGGCCAACCTGCGGGCCAATGCGAAGGGCGCGGCCACCGTGCTGACCGCGCTGGTGCTCGCGGTCGGTCTCGGCGGGTCGGTCTGGTTCCTCCAGGACAACCTCGAACACACCACCGTGGACCAGCGCCGCGACGGCACGCTCGCCCAGCACGCGCTCGTCGCGCCCGCCGGGCTGCCCGCGTCGGCGCTCGACGAGATCCGCAGGGTCCCCGGCGTCGAGGCCGCGACCCCGGTGCGCGCCACGACCGTCGTCGTCTCGGTGTTCGACGGCATCGAACCGGCCGGTGCGCAGGCCGTCGACCCGGCGACGCTGGCGAAGACCGTCGATCTGGACGTGGTGGAGGGATCGCTCGCGGACCTCGGGAGGGACACGGTCGCGGTGTCGTCGCTGCGGGCCTCGTCGTCCTCGTGGAAGCTCGGTGAGAGCGCCGAGTTCTTCCTGGCCGACGGCACGCCGGTGAAGCTGCGGGTGGCCGCGATCTACCAGCGGGGTCTCGGATTCGGTGACGTCACGATGGCGACGGCGACCGTGGCCGGGCACACGCGGACCGGCCTGGACGACCAGATACTGATCCGGTCGGGTGATCCCGCCGCACTCGCCGCGGTGGCCTCGCACTATCCCGGCAGCGCGCTGGTCGCCCGCGACGACCTCACCGCCGGCCTGGCCGAGGATCTCGCGATCGGAGCGTGGGCCAACAAGCTGCTGATCGGCGTGATGGTCGGTTATGCGGCGCTGGCGGCGGCCAACACGATGGTGGTGGCGGCGCTGGCCCGTCGGCGCGAGCTCGCGGTGCTGCGTCTCGTCGGACTGACGCGGGGCCAGGTGAAGCGGATGATGCACGCCGAGCAGGTCGGTCTGCTGGGCGTGGCGCTGGTGATCGGCGGCGTGATCGCGGCCTGGACGCTCGCGTCGGTGGTGCGGGCGCTGACCGGCAGCCCGGTCCCGTACGTGCCGCCGCTGGGGCTGGTCGTGGTGGTCGGCGGTGCGACGCTGCTGGCGCTGGCCACGACCGTGCTGCCGATCGGCCGCCTGTTGCGCACGCCGCCGGTGGAGCACATCGGGATCAGGGAATAATCCCTCGACACCGCCGTCGGAGGGAACACTGTGGACTCGGTAGCGCTGGACATCGCCGACGGGATCGCGACGATCACACTCGATCGGCCCGAGAAGCTGAACGCGTTCACACCGACGATGGCCCGGGAGATCGTCACGGCGTTCGACGTGACGGACGCCGACGACGCGGTGCGGGTGGTCGTGGTGACCGGGCGCGGCCGGGCGTTCTGCGCCGGCGCGGACCTCTCGGGCGGGCCGGACACGTTCGACCCGGAGCGGCCGGAGCGGACCGGCCGCGATCTGATCGACGGTGCGCCGCGGGATCTCGGCGGGGTGGTGTCGCTGCGGATCGCGGGGTCGTCGAAGCCGGTGATCGGAGCGATCAACGGGCCGGCGGTGGGGGTCGGGGCGACGATGACGTTGCCGATGGACATCCGGGTGGCTGCTGCATCGGCGAAGTTCGGGTTCGTCTTCGCGCGGCGCGGGTTGGTGCCGGAGGCGGCGTCGAGTTGGTTCCTGCCTCGGGTGGTGGGGATTTCGCAGGCGATGGAGTGGGTGGCGACGGGGCGGGTCTTTCCCGCGTCGGAGGCGTTGGCGGGGCGGCTCGTGTCGCGGGTGGTGCCGGATTCGGACCTGCTCGACGTCGTGCGGGGGATCGCTACGGAGATCGCGGAGAACACATCCGCGGTGTCGGTGGCGGCGTCCCGGCGGATGCTGTGGTCGATGCTCGGGGCGTCCTCGCCGTGGGACGCCCACCGGCTCGACTCCCGCGTGATCAGCACGCTCGGCGTGAGCCCGGAGGTGGCCGAGGGAGTCGCGTCCTTCCTCGAAAAGCGCCCACCTCGCTTCCCAGGCTCCGCCTCCGACGCCGCCGACTTGGTTCCCGAGTGGCCGGGCGAGTTCTCGGGCTGACGACGGAGACTCGTCACGACTCCCGGTCGATCGCGGGGCGGGGGCGGGGTGGGTGGGAGGGTTGGGCAGGATTGGGGTATGGCTGCACCCCTTGCCCCTACCCTGCACCGCATGGCCATCGAGCTGGCGGCGATGGCCCAGAACGGGCTGAACTACGGCACCGACCACTACGACATCGACCGCTACACCCGCATGCGAACGCTCTCCGCCGAGCTGATGAGCATGATCACCGACGCCGAGCCCGTCGACGTCGAAGCGCAGCTGGCGCTGGAGCGCGGTCATGCCACGCCGAAGGTCGACGTCCGTGGCGCGCTGTTCGACGACGAGGACCGCGTGCTCCTCGTCCGCGAGGCCCGGGACGGCCGATGGACCCTCCCCGGCGGCTGGGCGGACGCCCTGGACCTCCCGTCCGTCGCCGCCGAACGCGAGTTCGCCGAGGAAGCCGGACTCGCCGTGCGGGCGACCAAGCTCGCAGCCGTCTACGACGGCACCGCGCACAACGGCCACTCCGCGGCCGGTCCGTGGCACATCTACAAGCTGTTCTTCGTCATGGAACGCACCAACGACGCCGCACCCGTCGCTGGCCTCGACGGCGAGACGAGCGACGTCGGGTTCTTCGCGCTCGACGCGCTCCCCGAACTCTCCACGACCAGGACCACGTCCGGCCAACTGCAGCGGATGCTCGCCCAGGCCCGCGATCAGGCCGAGCCCGCGGACTTCGACTGAGACCGCATGTCCCACGCGTCGGTGACGAGTTCGGTCAACCGGGTGACGTCCACCCGCTCCAACCGGCACATCACCAGCGGCAACCCGTCGTAGCCGGGGGTGGTGAAGAACAGGTCGGGCTCGCCGAGCACCAACGCCTGCTTCTCCGCTTCGTCACCGACGAAGAGCACCGCGATGTCGGTGCGCAGCCGACGCCGCTCACCGGGGTTGCGCTCGGGGTACGACCAGACGAACCCCTTGCCGTGCACCCGGAAATCGAAGCCGTCGCTCTCGATCTCGACGACGTCGGGCAACCCCAATGCGATCGCGCGCACGTCGTCGGCATCGGCCATGCGCGACAGCTTAGGCCGCGCACTTCCAAGCCTGAATCCTGCAGCGCCGCTCAGCGGCGGCGGGACGCCTGCTCCGCTACTCGCTGCAGACGGGCGGTCTGGTCGGCGGGGGAGAGGTGGCGTGGCTCGGGGCCGTCCTCCGGGCTGCGCCGGGTCTCCTCCAGGAACAACCACAGCGCGTCGACGGCGGTGAGCTGCACACCGGCGGCGGCTGCGGCCGCTACTCGGCGGCGGGTCACCCGCACCAGCGCCAGGCCGGCGAGCGCGATCGCGGCCCCGGTGCCCGCGACCAGCGGCACCTGGAGGTTCGACCCGGTGATCGGGAGCTCGTCGTCGTGCGCGGCGGCGGCCTGCTCCGAGGCGCTGAGCGTCGCGGCGGCGTCCGGGTCCTCGGCCTCGACCGTCGACTCCGCCGTTGCGGCAGCGTGTGCTTCCTCCGAGGCTTCCGCGGAAGCCTCGGCAGTCGCCTCCGCGGACTCCTCCGAAGCAGCCTCTTCCGAAGAAGCCTCCTCCGCATGATCAGCCGCCGGCGCCTGCGCCCCCGACGCAACCCCTTCGCTCGGCCCAGGTGCGACCTCCGCCTGTGGCGCCGTCGCGCGTGCCGACGCCGCCCGCGCGGCCATCGTGTCGTCGGAGCGGCCCCGCCAGAGCATGATGCTCAGCGCCACCGCCAGCGCGAGAAAGATCGCCGTGGCGCTGGCCAGCATGATCACCGCGGTGTCGCGGTTACCGGCCGCGAGCGCCGGCATCGGCGAGGGCGGTAGGTGGTGGTCAGACCGCTCGTGAGCCGAGTGCCTGTTCGTCGGCTCGGAGTGATCCGCCATGGGCTCTCCTCCTTGACGGGAGAAATGTCCGTTAAGTGATGTGTACCCCGTTCGACTTCAAAAGTCACCCCGAAGTCCGGCTTCCCGGGCGAGCAACCCCGCCTGCGTGCGGTTGTCGCAGCCGAGCTCGAGCAAGAGCCGCGAGACGTACCCCTTCACCGTCGCCTCGGACAGGTGCAGGTGCCGCGCGATCTGCTGGTTCGAGCGCCCGGCGCCCAGGCAGGCGAGCACGGCCCGCTCCCGGTCGCCCACGGCGGACACGAGGTGCTGCGTCGCCTCCGGCGACAACACGGTCGCCCCCGACGCCGCCACCCGCACCAGCGCCACCAGATCCTCCGGCGCCGTCGACTTCAGCAGGAACCCGGGGTTTTCGGCCTGCTGCACATGCCGCTGCAGCACGGCGAGGTCCTACGGTTCTATGCGGTGTTCGGCGTGCTCGTCCTGCTCCCGGCGTCGTACCTGTCCCGCCGTTGGGCGCTGGGGCTCGGCGTCGTGCTGACGCTCGCCGGGTGGCTGTTCCTCAACGGCGTCGCGATCATTCCCGGCCTGTTCCTGCTCGGCCTCGCCGCCGCGCACTACGGCCTCGCCGACACGCTCGATGAACGCGGGAAACTGTTGGCGATCGCGTTCGCGGTCGCGCTCGCGTTCGCGGTGCTCCTCGAGTGGTGGCAGTTCCAGGGTGGCGTCGGTCAGCCCCACATCGGCCGGATCGTCTCCGCCGGCACCGTCGTCGCGGTGCTGTTCGCCGTCGGGTTTCTGTTGCTTTTGCGGACGTCCCTCGAGCGGCCGTTGGACGCGGTGTTCGCACCGATGGGGCGCCTCGCGCTGACCAACTACGTGCTCGCGACGCTGCTGATCCTGGCTGCGGACCGGGTGTTCGACCTGGGGGGCCGACGGATACGGACCGGTCGTGGCGGTGGGGGTCGGGATCGGCCGCGCCGCCAAGGCCAACGCGTCTCCGGACGGCTCGGTCAGCTGCCGACGCCGGCCACCGGGCGTTCGCCGTGGACGCGAATCAGGCCCTGGGTGCCGCGCAGG
The DNA here is from genome assembly GCF_043197895.1 of Cryptosporangium sp. NPDC048952. Taxonomy (NCBI): domain Bacteria; kingdom Bacillati; phylum Actinomycetota; class Actinomycetes; order Cryptosporangiales; family Cryptosporangiaceae; genus Cryptosporangium; species Cryptosporangium sp. NPDC048952. The sequence continues at coordinate 24,580 of NZ_JBICTY010000002.1, forward strand.
AAAGTGTCGGCGATCAGCGCCGGGTCGAACAGGCAGCCGGCCGCCATGGCGCCGTCGCGCAGCATCACGAAATGGCGGGCGGCGGCGTCGGACGACTCCTCGGCGACCTGTGCCAGCAAGGTCGTGAGGGTGTCCAGGAACCACTGCCGATGGTCGATGATCTGCTTGTGCACGGGGTGCTCGACATCGGGGAATTCTGCGGCGGCGTTCAGGAACGCGCACCCGCGGAACCCCGGCGACTGCAGGTTCGTGGCGATGCCGTCCGCGATGGCCAGCAGCGCGTCGGTCGGCGTCGGATGCGTGGCGATCGCGGCAGTGACGGCGCCGCGCTCCATCTGGTGCACTTCCTGCAGGTAGGCGACGACGAGGTCGTCCTTGCTGGGGAAGTGCCGGTAGAACGTGGCTCGGGTGATCTTTGCCTCGGCAATGATCCGGTCGACGCCGACCGAATGGATGCCGTTCGCGTAGAAGATCTGGGTCGCCGTGCCGAGGAGCCGCTGACGGGCCTCGGAAGGCCGTGCATCAGAGACTCGTGTCTCGGTCGCGCCGCGCTTCATCCTCCCAGAATAGCGGGTAGAACGTTCGGTCCCAAGCTTATGAGCGGGTGCCTTGCTCGCCCGCAAGAGTGAGCGCGACGTCGACGATCATGTCTTCCTGGCCGCCGACCAGGTTCCGCCGGCCGCACTCCATGAGGATGTCGCGGACGTCGAGGTCGTAGCGCGCCGCGGCGGTCTCGGCGTGGCGGAGGAACGAGGAATAGACGCCCGCGTAGCCGAGGGTCAGCGTTTCGCGGTCGACGCGGACCGGGCGGTCCTGCAGCGGGCGGACGATGTCGTCGGCGGCGTCCTGGAGGGTGAACAGGTCGCAGCTGGGTTCGAGGCCCGGCAGGTTGGCGACGGCGATGAACGCTTCGATCGGGGTGTTGCCGGCGCCGGCGCCGTGTCCGGCGAGGGAGGCGTCGACGCGGTAGGCGCCGTTCTCGACCGCGACGACGGAGTTGGCGACCGAGAGCGAGAGGTTCTCGTGGGCGTGGATGCCGACTTCGGTCCCGGGGTCGAGGGCGTCGCGGTAGGCGCGGATCCGGTCGGCGACGTCGTTGGTCGTCAACCGGCCGCCGGAGTCGGTGACGTAGACGCAGTGCGCGCCGTAGCTCTCCATGAGTTTGGCCTGTGCGTCGGCGTAGGCGACCGGTACGACTCGGGAGATCGCGGCGACGATCGGGATCGTGGCCTGGCCGCCGCAGGTCACCATGTTGACGTTGGACGCGTCGAGGTGGTCGTCGAAGTTGACGGCGGGCACCACGTACGGGCCGATCGCGGCGGGGGTGAGGTCGATCAGCCGCTTGCCGTACGGCTCGAGGACCGCGGCGTTGTGGCGGTGCGCCGCAGCGGAGGTGGCGTCGAACACGATGCCTATCTCGTCGAACGACGGGTGGGCGATGAGCCCGTCCACGCCCTCGGACGTCGTCGCGTAGCCCATCCGGGCGGCGCGGGCCAGACCGTCGGAGGTCGGGTCGATGCCGACCAGCACCCCCATCTCGAGGTACTCGGCGGTGCGGATCTGACCTGCGAGCAGCGGCTGCCCGAAGCGCCGCGCTTCACGGGGAGTCCCACGGGCAGATCGGCGGACGACACCCCGCTCAGACAGCGGGGACGCAGTTCCCGGGGTCGGGGGTGAACACGAAATGAACGGCGCTACTAGTCCGGAAGTCGGCGGACGGCTCCCTTGTCCGCGGACGTGGCCATCACCGCATAGGCGCGCAGCGCGGTCGAGACCGGACGATGGCGATTCCGTGGCCGATAGCCGTCCAATTGCTGCCGACGCGCGTCGAGCTCGGCGTCGTCCACCAGAAGTTCGATCGACCGCGACGGGATGTCGATCGCTATGCGGTCACCGTCCTCGACGAGCGCGATCACACCGCCGGCGGCGGCCTCCGGCGAGACGTGGCCGATCGATAGACCGGAGCTGCCACCGGAGAACCGGCCGTCAGTGACCAGCGCGCACACCGACGCGAGCCCCCGTCCCTTGAGGAACGCGGTCGGGTAGAGCATCTCCTGCATGCCGGGGCCGCCCCGCGGGCCTTCGTACCGCACGACGACGACGTCACCGGGGCGCACCCGGTTGCCGAGGATCGCGTCCACCGCGTCCTCCTGCGACTCGACGACGACCGCGGGCCCGGTGAACGTGCGGATCGCGGCATCGACGCCGGCGGTCTTGACGATGGCGCCGTCGGCCGCAAGGTTGCCGCGCAGGACCGCCAGGCCCCCGTCGGCCGAGTACGCGTGCGCGACGTCCCGGATGCAGCCGCGCGCAGCGTCGACATCGAGCGCGTGCCAGCGTTCGGACTGGGAGAACGCCTCCGCGGACGGCTTGCAGCCGGGAGCGGCATGGAACAGCTCGACGGCGGTGGCGGACGGCCTGCCGCCGCGCACGTCCCACCGGGCCAGCCACTCGTCGAGCGACGCCGCGTGCACGCTGTGGACGGACTTGTCCAGCAGCCCCGCCCGGTGCAGCTCGCCGAGCAGTGCCGGAACACCGCCCGCGCGGTGCACGTCCTCGATCAGGTACGTGCCGTTCGGCGCCACCTTGCACAGGTTCGGCACCCGGCGCGACAGCGCGTCGATGTCGTCGAGGCCATAGTCGAGGCCGGCTTCGTGGGCGGCGGCCAGCAAGTGCAGGACGGTGTTCGTGGACCCGCCCATCGCGACGTCGAGCGTCATCGCGTTCTCGAACGCCTCGCGCGTGGCGATGGTGCGCGGCAGCGCGCGTTCGTCGTCGGCATCGTAGTAACGGTGGGCGAGCTCGACGACGCGTTTCCCAGCGTCCTCATAAAGAGCACGGCGTGCCGTGTGGGTGGCCAGGACCGTGCCGTTGCCCGGCAGGGCCAGGCCGAGGGCCTCGGTGAGGCAGTTCATCGAGTTCGCGGTGAACATGCCGGAGCAGGAGCCGCAGGTCGGGCACGCTGCGGCTTCCACGCGCGCCAGGTCCGCGTCGCTGACCCGTTCGTCGGCGGCGTCCGCCATCGCCGAGATCAGGTTCAGACCCGTACGAACGCTTCCATCGACGAGAGTCGCGCGGCCACCCTCCATCGGACCGCCCGAGACGAAGACCGTGGGGATGTTCAGGCGGAGCGCCGCCATGAGCATGCCGGGGGTGATCTTGTCGCAGTTGCTGATGCACACGAGGGCGTCGGCGCAGTGCGCTTCGACCATGTACTCGATCGAGTCGGCGATCAGGTCGCGGGACGGCAGGGAGTAGAGCATGCCGCCGTGGCCCATCGCGATGCCGTCGTCGACAGCGATCGTGTTGAACTCGCGGGGGATGCCGCCGGCGGCGCGGACCGCGTCGGACACGATCCGGCCGACGGGCTGCAGGTGGGTATGGCCGGGCACGAACTCGGCGAAGCTGTTCGCGACCGCGACGATCGGCTTGCCGAAGTCGTCAGCGGCGACGCCCGCCGCGCGGAGGAGCGCGCGGGCGCCGGCCATGTTGCGGCCGTGGGTGACGGTGCGGGAGCGGAGAGCGGGCATGTCCTCATCCCGCCAGGTGCCGGTCTCCCTGGCCAGACGGCCTCGCTACTAGTAGTGGCACTACCAGTGTGCGTTGCCGTCTCCTCACGGATTGACGCACTGGCACGGTCATCCGTCGCATTCGCGGGAGCGAACCCGCCGGCGCGGACAGCGCGGCGACCCGCACCGAGGACTTCCCGCAGGTGGAGCCCTACAGGTCCACCAGGTCGGCCTCGTAGGCGACGATCGCGGCCTGAACGCGATTCTGGACGCCGAGTTTGTCGAAGATCGCGCTCACGTGCGTTTTGACCGTGCCTTCGACGACGAAGAGCCGGCCCGCGATCTGCCCGTTCGACAATCCGGTACCGACCATGGCGAGGACGTCACGTTCCCGCGAGGTGAGCCTCTCGATCCGCGCCCGGGCCAGTGCGCCTCGTCCGAGATCGCCGCGTTTCAGCTCCGCGAGAACCCGGATGGCGACGCTCGGTGACAGGTACGCACCGCCGTTGCTGACCGCTCGGACCCCGGCGATCAGCTCGCGGGGATCGGACGCCTTGAGCATGAAGCCGGTGGCACCGACGTCGAGCGCGCGGGCGACGAAGGCGTCGTCGCCGAACGTCGTGAGCATGGCGACCGCGGTGTCGGGCGTCGCCGTACGGATGTCGCGAGCGGCGGACAGCCCGTCCAGGCCGGGCATCCGGATGTCGAGCACGGCGACGTCCGGGCGGTGGGCGCGTGCGAGTTCCACCGCCTCCCCGCCGGTGGCCACCTCGGCGACGACCTCGATCTCCCGATCCGAGGTAAGGATCGCGCGGACGCCGGCGCGGACCAGCGCTTCGTCGTCGGCCAGCAGCACCCGGATCATCCGTCGTCCATCAGGGAGTGTCGCGACACGTCAGAACTTCCTCCTGAGCACGTTCTTCGACACCAGCCGGTCGTCTCGCCAGCACAGTCGGTACAGGTCGTCGGACAGGTCGAACGGGTTCGTGCTGGTACGGAAGTACTCGCACTCGGAGCCGGGCGGTGCCGCCGGCTCAGGCACCACCGGCAGGGTCTCGCTCAGGTGGGAGGACGGCAGGTAGGGCTCGGCCGCGGCCCGGCTCTGGTCGATCCGGATCCGTGCGTAGTCGGCCGAGTTCAAGCCGATCGTGTATGTGGTGTACGTCCGCAATCCCAGGAAGGTCAACGCGAGCAACGCGACCAACGCGAGCGGTAGCAGCACGGTGAACCGCAGGTCCCAGAGCAGTCTCCGCCGGGCGCCGTGGACCTCGCCGCCGGGCGCGGGCCAGCCCGGGACCTGGTCGGACGGTGGCCCGCCGACCGCGGCCAGGGTCCGCGGCAGCCGCGCGACGACCCAGAACTCGCCGTCCCGGGGCCCCGCCCGGAGGACACCGCCGGCCAGCCGGACACGCTCGTGCAGTCCGAGGAGTCCTCGGCCGCTGCCGATCCGGTTCATCCCGTCGACGGGTGGCCGGCGGAGTGGCAGTTCGTTCACGACCGAGACCTCGACGTCGTCGGGTCGGTAGGTCATCCGCACCGTGATCGGCCGCCCCGCGGCGTGCTTGATGGCGTTGGTCAGCGATTCCTCGACCACCCGGTACGCCGCCCGGTCGACCCTCGAGTCCAGCGCGGAGGGCTCGCCTTCCCGGTGGAGCAGCACCGGAGCGCCCGAGGCGCGGGCCTCCGCGACCAGCTCCTCGATGCTGCGGACGATCGGTTCCGGGTCGGCGCCCGATTCTTCGTGCAGCAGGCCGATGATCTCGTGGAGCTGATGGGTCGCCTCGGTCGCCGTCCTCCGGAGCTGTTCAGCTGCCGCGTGCGAGGGCCCGTCCAGGCCGGGGGACACCTCGAGCGCACCGGCCTGCAACGCGATCAGGCTGAGTCGATGGCCCAGCGAGTCGTGCATGTCCTGAGCGATGCGGGTGCGTTCGCGGAGCCGGGCTTCCTGGGCGGCCGTCCGGCTCTCACGTTCCAGACGCTCGGCGTGGCGCCAGCCCTCGTCCGTGAGGTCGCCACGCAGTCGCCGGTAGCGCCCGGCGGCCCAGGAGAGCACTGCTGTGGTCTCCAGCAGCAGCAGGGACAACCAGCTCCATCCGTCGCCGAGGGCGAGCGCGAGCACGAGCCCGACGAGGGCGGTCGCGCTGAACACAACGGTCGCCGGCCGCCGGCCGACCGCTCGCCGGCCGGCCAGATAGGCGATCACGACCGACGCCGGCACCGGCCAGAGGTCGAGCGCGCCGAAGCCAACCGTCAGGCACAGCAGGCTCAGGCCGCCGACGGCCTGGAGCGACAGTAACGGGGCGAAACGCAGTGCGCCGACTCCGGCGGTCACCAGGACGACTGCTGCGGCGACGGCGGCGACGGGTGCGTCGCGCGCAGCGGCGAGCGGAAGCGCGAGCCCCGACAACAGCAGCACGTCGGCGACCGAGGGGCGGCTGACCCCTCGATCGAGCTGCAGACGCGGCCGATGCACGCGGTCCACGCTAGTTGCGGCGGGCGCTACGACACCGCGACGGCAGCGGATCTCTGTCGAAAGTAAGAGACGGCCGCGCGTCCATCGACCGATGTGGACGCCGAGTCGGCCCCCTACCGTTTGAGTCCACCGGAAGGGGTGAAAAGGTGATATCGCTACAGGAACTCACCAAGCGATACGGTGAACGGACTGCGGTGGACGGCCTCAGCGTCGAGATCGCCGCGGGCCGGGTGACGGGATTCCTCGGACCGAACGGCGCCGGCAAGTCCACGACCATGCGCATGATTCTCGGGCTCGATCGCCCGACGTCGGGCGTCGCTCTGCTGGACGGCCGGCGGTACGAAACCTTGAAGCACCCGCTGACGGAGGTCGGTGCCGCTCTCGAGGCCCGGGACATGCATCCCGGCCGGACCGCCCGTAACCACCTGCTCGGCATGGCCCGCAGCAACGGCATCCCAGTCGGCCGGGTGGACACGGTCCTCGAAATCGTCGGGGTGACGGCCGTCGCCGGCAAGCGGGTGGGCACCTTCTCGCTCGGAATGACGCAGCGGCTCGGAATCGCCGCCGCGCTGCTGGGTGACCCGCCGATCCTCCTGCTCGACGAACCGATCAACGGTCTCGACCCGGACGGCGTGCGTTGGGTACGCGGGCTGATTCGGGGACTGGCCGCCGAGGGCCGCACTCTCCTGGTGTCCAGCCACTTGATGAGCGAGATGGAGGACACTGCTGATCACCTCGTGGTCATCGGCCGCGGCAAGCTCATCGCGGACGCCCCGATCGACGAGGTGATCCGGCAGAGTTCGAGGAACGCGGTGACGGTTCGCAGCCCACGGACCGACGAATTGCGCTCCGAGTTCATCCGGTCGGGCTGGCAGGTCGACGAGGCCGCCGACGGACTGCTGGTCACCGGAGCATCGCTGGACGAGATCGGCGAATTGGCTTATCAGCGACGGCTGCCGATCTACGAGTTGAGTCCGCGCCTGGCCTCTCTGGAAGAGGCCTATCTGGAGTTGACCGCCTCGTCGGTGGAGTACGGCTCCGCCACCCGTCCGAGCAAGGGGTGATCCATCGATGAGTACGGACAGCACGAGTCGGACGCGGGTCCGCGGTGGCGGACTGCCCGGCGCGCTGGCGTTCGAGTGGATCAAGATGGCCGGCGTTCGCTCGACCTGGTGGAGCGTCGCCGGCGGGTTCTTCCTGATCGTGTGCGTCGACGTCGTCATCGGACTCTCCACGGCGGTCAGCGGCGACAACGGTTACGACGTCACCCGACCGGCGCCGCATGCCGCGATGGAGGGCCTGCTCCTGGCTCAGCTTCCGTTCATCGCGCTAGCCGCGCTGGCTGTCACCAGCGAGTACGCCACCGGGACGATCCGGACGTCGCTGCAGAGCGTCCCGGTCCGCGGCCGGCTGATGTTCGCGAAGGCGGTTGTCGTGACCGTGCTGATCTTCGTGTCCGGGGTCGCGCTCTGCCTGGTCGGCACCGCGGTACTGGCCCCGCTCTCCGGTGGCTACACCGACTTCACCCCCGGCGAACTGGCCGGGACGGCCACGGCGACCGGCACCTACCTGGCGCTCCTCGGCCTGCTCACCCTCGGTCTCGGCACCTTTCTGCGAAGCGCCGCGGGCACGATCGTGGCGACGACGCTGCTGCTTCTCGCCGTGCCTCAGCTTCTCCGGCTCGCGACCGTGGACTGGCTGGCGGACGTTAGTGACTTCCTGCCCGATACCGCCGGTTCGATCTTGTTGACGCAGGGTACCGATCCGTACGGCTCCGGCGTTGCTCTCGTCGTTCTGGTCGGTTGGGCGGCGGTCGCCTCCGGCGCCGGCTTCTGGCGGCTCCGCACCCGGGACGCCTGACCTGCGAGCGCGGCCCGGTGAAGGCGGACGACGCCGAGGCCACCGATTACGCGGCGGCTATCGACCGCGCCAAGTGGCGTTACTGCGACGCCCACTCGTGCCGCGTGGGGCTGACCGGTTTCGATTGACGTCGCTGAGACCACTACTTCCTGAGCGTCCGCTCATGTCGCTGTGTTTGCCTGACGTCGGCCGGCCGGTCGGGCGACATACCTTCCCGAGCTGGGAGCTGACTCTGATCCGGTAGATGGCGACGCTGCAATCCGCACGGCTAGGTCACCGACACCCAGTGGCGCGGCATCAGTCGTCTCAACGGTGGGGGCGCGGCCGCGATGTACCCGGTGCCGACCGGCGTCTTGACGTGCGGGTCGCGTACCGAGGGCCTGAGGAGCGACGTCGGGAGTTCACCCGCGAATCGTTGAGGAAGCTCGCCGGGGTCCGGCTCGGAGGACCGACCTGACCCAATCGGCTCCTCCTAGTAGCCACCCATACCGGCCACTGGCAGGAGGAGCCCGCACCTCCGAGCGGCTTAGCGTCACTCCATCAGACCAACGCCGCGACGGGAGCAGGTTCGATGAGGTGGCTCAAACAGCAGCACAAGGCGATCCTGGTGATCAGGTTGTTCTTAGTGGCCGTTTTTCTGATGTATGGCTCGGTGAAGCTGGCCGGTGGCCAGTATTACTACGGAGACTGGACGATGTCCAAGGCCGATCGTCCCAATGAAGGGCTCGTGTGGGCGTTCTACGGCTATTCTCCTTTCTACGGACGGGTGACTGGGCTGTTCGAGTTGCTCCCGGCCATCATGCTGCTTTTTGGCCGCACGTCGCTGATCGGTGCCGGGGCGTTATTCGCGGTGGGTCTGAACATCACGGTGATGGATTTCGCCTTTGATTTCCCGGCAGTGAAGTATTTCGCTCTGTTCTATACCGTGCTGAGCTTGGTATTGGTGCTGCACGAGAAGGAGAAACTGTCGGTGTTGTTGAGCCCCCCGGCCGACGTGAACCGGAGGGCGACGAGTCCGTCCGCTCGGGCCGGTGCCTGATGGTACGGGTCAGCATCATGAGGCCGCCGAACGATCTCCTCACCTGCCGCGGGCACGTCGTTCGGTGTCGACGTGGCGACCCCGCGGCGGTGTGATCATGCGGGCAGGTTTCCCGGGAGGACATCGGAGGGCTTTTGCCAGACCGAGACGTGGCTTTCGCTGCTGGCGGTGTACGGCGCGCCCTTCCAGTCCGCGAGTCGTTGTTCTAGCTCAAGGCCGGCCAACCGGGCCATGAGATCACACTCGGACGGCCAGACGTAGCGGAAGTTGCTGGCGCCGTAGCGCAGGGATCCATCCTCCTGCCGCCAATAGTGATGCGAGGTACCCCGCTGGGTGACCAGGTCATAGGTGTCGAACCCGGTGTGCTCGGCGGAGACCTCGAACGGCACCGCAGACTGTCCCGGCGGCATCCGTTGGATCCCCGGGACCCACAGCTCGATGACGAACCGTCCGCCCGGCGTCAGATGGCGGGCGGCGTTGGCGAAACACCGGACCTGCTCATCTTGGGTCCGCAGGTTACTCAGACCGTTCCAGACCAGGTAAACGAGCGTGAACCGGCCGTCTGTCGCCGTGGTGGCCATGTCACCGAGAACGACCGGTACCGTTTCTTGGTCATCCCGGCGGCGCAATTGGTCGGCCATGGCTCGGGACAATTCGATACCGGTCACGGGAACGCCCCGGGCCGCGAGCGGTATCGCGACGCGGCCGGTACCGACAGCGAATTCCAGCGCCGCGCCGGAGCCGGCCAGCCGCGCGAGGAAGTCAACCGCAGGATCCAGCACTTCCGGCGCGTACATCGCCGCCGAAGTCTCCTCGTAGTGCTCCGCTGCGTCCTGATCCCACAGATCGCTACTCGTCACCGCTTGAGGGTCGTCCTCGGCGTGATGAACGCGCGACCTATTTATCCGTTCGAAGGCCCGGAGACATCGACCCGGACATCCGCTCATGCGGCCGAGCGGTTTCCCGGCTCCTGGAGGCGATGGCCGGTTGTGAGGACATGCCCCGGCCCGGGGCGCGGGGTGCGCTCCGGGCCGGGTCGTTCGGCTGGCTGCTTCAGCTGCGGTAGTTGTAGTCCGGGCAGCCGTAGCAGCCGCTCGTGTTCTCCAGCCTCCATGAAGTATGTGGGTTGCTTGCGGTGCCTCTGGATTCGCGCCGAACCGCGGGCGGCTCGATCGAACCGCCGAACGCCGGGAACGTCCGGTTCGGCACACTCGCTCGCACCGTTCGCATCTGGCGGATCAAAAGGTGACCGTTGCGTCGCGGGTCGCCGTGGGGCTGCTCAGCACCGCGTCGAAGGCCTGATGCAGGTCGGTGTCCACCACGGCGCTCTGCGAGCGGATGGCCGTGAAGGTGAATTCCGACTTCCGCAGGTCGGTCAGCGTGATCGAGTCGCCGAGACCGGCGTCCACCAGTGCCCTTTCCACGCTCCCCGGCTGCGGTGCGGCTAGTTCGACGTCGTTGACGGTGAAGCCCACCGGGGAATCCGCGGCCGGGAAGGCCATCTCGGGCACGCGGTCACCGGTGTGGGTCAACGCCACGGCGCGGTACCCCTCGCCGAGACTCTGGGCGAGGTAGTGGCCCATCGGCAGGGCCGCGAGTTCGCCGTCGAACGTCACTGGCGTCTTCTGAATGTGGTTGTTGTGCGCGACCACCACGATTCGGGTGTCCGGGGCGGCGAGCTGCTCCTGCACCGTGGTCGCCAGGTAGTACTCCCGTAGCGAAGGATCGCAGGGCAGTCCGTTCCCGGCGAAGAAGTCGCTCATCGCGCGCAACTGGTAGTCGGTGTGAACGGCCGAAGCGACGTGCCGGCAGGCAGCGGCGTAGTCGCGGCGTCGGCCCGACCGTAGGTAGAGCGGGCCCATGGCGCGGAGGCGCAGCGACAGCCGAGCGAGGCCGGCGGAGAGCGACTCCTGCCGAGCGACACCCAGGGCGCTCCACTGCGATGCCGAGACGACGGCCGAGCCGCCGGTGATCTCGTCCGCCGCAGGCAGGACGTCGTCCAGCAGCGCGACACTCGGTGGATCGAGCTCGCGCAGGTAAGCCGCCACCGCGTCCAGGTCCGGACTCAGGTTGAGGGTAGTCGGCAAGTCGATGCCGACGATGTGCAGGACGGCCGAACGGCCGCGGTTGTAGCTGCGTAGCCAACGGAGCAACTCGCCGAAGACAGCCAGGGTCAGTGGCCTCGCCAGCTCCGGCAGGTCCGCGTCGGTGCCGTCCCCGGCGAGCCACGGGTTGAGCTTGGTGGCCTCGGTGTAGCCGAGCTCGAACGCCAGGCTGGTGAAGCCGCACTGCTCGACGAGGTATCGCAGGAGGCGGGCGCGGGCCAGCGTGAACTCACGGACGAAGTGAGCGCCCTCGCCGATACCGACGATCCGGGCGCCGGCAATCGAATTCCGGAGCGGTTCGAGGTCTGACAGCTGCGGATCGGCCGGGTCGAGACTGTTCAACGCAGACGTGTGGTGAAGAGAAGTCATGATGGAGCACTCGTTCCTGTAGCGGCGGGCACAACGATGGCGACGTGCGGCTCAAGCCGCACGTCCAACGAGGGACCGCGCCACTCAGAGGTAGAGAGTGCCAGTGAACACGCGGCGACTTTAACCGACGGCATGAGCGTGCTGGGAGCGCTTGCAGCCGCCGGTTGTCGCGCCTGGGTGAGCGGAGGCTGGGGCGTCGACGCCCTTGTCGGCCGTCAGTCGCGTCCACACCGCGACCTGGATCTTGCTCTGGACGCGTCACACGAGCGCGAGGCTCTGGACGCGCTCGCGCAACTCGGCTACGGCGTCGAGACGGACTGGCGCCCGGTTCGGGTCGAGCTCGCTCGCGCGGGGTGCAGCTGGGTCGACCTGCACCCGGTCGTGTTCGGCGAGGCCGGCCACGGACGGCAAGCGGGTCTGGGCGGCGCCCTGTTCTCGTATCCACGCGATTGTTTCGTCACCGGCCGCATTGCCGGTGTACAGGTCGGCTGCTACGAGCCGCGGGACGTGGATCGCGCCGACGAGGGCCCGGTAGAACGCAGCCGGCCCGGAGCGCGGGATGCGCTCCGGGCCGGTGGTCAGTGTGGGTCAGCTGCAGGGGTTGTCGTCGTAGCAGCCGCTCATGTCGTCCAGCCTCCTGAGGAAAGTTTGTGTGTTCCTGCTGTGCCACTAGGTTCGCGCGAAACAGGCGCCGACTCGTTCAGCCTCGCAACGGCAGCAACGTTGGCCTCCGGACACTCGCTCATGCCGCGTCGCGCCGCTGAGGTGGTTCGAGACGGACGGCGTGCTTGTGGCGTGGAGAAATCGGCCCCGTCGTTAGTCACTCGCTCGCGGAACTCTCCTCGGCGCCCATCAATCCCACAGGCACCATCAGCAACCCACTGATGGCCAGACAAAGTAAGAACGGCCAGATCGGCAGACCAGCAACCGCGCCGGGCCGCCACAGACACAGCAGAGCCGCCGCAGGTAACAACACCAGGCCTGCCGCTCCGGCTCTGGCCAGCTGCGGAGCCCGCACGCCACGGGCCACGGGTCCTCGGCCCCACCGACCACCGACGACGGTGCCCAACACAAGTAGCACGGCGAATCCGACACCGAACGGAGTGCCCGCGCCTGTCCCGGCGCTCAACAGGATCAGGAGGCCGATACCGAACGACGTTGCCGCAAGAACGAACAGCACGTGACGCACGACCGCATACTCCTCACGGTGAACGGCCACTCCGGTCGCTCGGTGCCCCACCGTCCTGCCGTACAAACCCGCGGCTCCACCTGCCCGCGGTCATTTCTCGCGAATTCAGCCACTCAGTCGCGGCCGCGCTCGCTCGGATTCCGGAGCGGTGACGACGGCACGATGGTTCGGCCCACGACGAGCAACAAATCTCCGCGCTCTCGGTCGAGTGGGGATACCTCGAAGTCCCCGATGAGGCGATGGCTCAACTCGCCTCCGCGATTTCGGCCCGCCTCATTCAGAAGCTCTGATGCCGGCTGAGACATCCGCACGTAGCGCAGATCATGACGACGCGGAGTCGGGCTAACGTCGTCGTCGTCGCTCGTTCGGAGGCGGGCAGGGACGTCGGCTCCGGCCGGTCGGGACCGGATGTGGAGGTGGCTTTCCAGCGGCCATGGAGGTGAGCGGGTAGGACCGCGCTCAGCGCGAAGCCGATCCTGGATGCGACCCCGCATGACGCGATGCCCCGTCCGCGCGCCTGCGGAGCTACCAGTAGCCCACCTCCGCTGACGTGCTGGAATCTCTGCGCTTGAGGACGACGTGAGGGGGCCGGCGTCTCCGCAGGGAACATGCGCCGGCACCGCGAAGCCGAGCCGTTCCCCGGATGGGCGTGCCCGTCAGAGCGGTTAGGAACTGTGCCGTGACGCAGCCGGTTCGGGCGGCCAGTCCTCCGGAACCGGCACGAAAGGCGTCAGGTAGAACGGATGCCCGGCCGGATCGAGCAGCAGCCGCGGCGGAGCTGCGCCACGATGCGATGTCGGTGGTGGCCGTCGCGGCAGTCACATGGTGGAAAGCGCGAGCGCGAACACCAACCCGGAGGCGGCGAGCAGGCCGCTCAGCGTTCCGCCCATGACCAGCAGCGCCGGACGGGTCCGCACCCAGAGACGGAGCAGCACGTAGACGCCCGCTGCACCGAGAAAGGCCAGCACTGCGAGGTACGAGACGAACATGAAGCTGACGCTGATGAGCGCAGCGGCTCCGCTGCCGGCCACGATCGCGCGCAGCCGACCGACGTCGCGGAGCAGCGCGAGGAAGGCGACGGCGCCGCTGAACACCGCAACCGCGGCTACTGTCGCGATCACGGTGACCTGAGCGAGCAGGACCATCACCACGAGGCACGCCGCGACGCCCGCCGTTGTGCCGGCGCCGCTTGCCGCAGCGCGCTGCGGACCGTGCTGTCCGATCAACGCGAGGAACATCACCGTTCCGGCGTACAGGGCCGCCAAGCCGAAGAGAATCGCGAGAGATAGGTCCATTGTCGCGATGGCATTCACGTCGTCCAGCCTCCTGGATTTCAGCGGCAGGGAGTTTCCTGCTCGCGGAACCAGGTTCCCGCGGACCGGGCCGGCTCTCGATCGACTGCATGACGCCGCGAACGTTAGCCCCGGAACACTTGCACGTGCCGACATCAGGTGAGTGCGGCCGAGCGGGGTGCTGGCGCTCCGTCGGGCTGGGCGGCGTACAGTCTGCGGGCCGCTGCCGGGGCCGCTGCTTGCGGCGCCTGGATCGGGCTGGCTATCGAGGAGGCGTGTGTGCTCGCGGAACGGATGGGCGACGACCCGAACCCCGACATCGACGATGTCTGGAACGAGGCCAGGACGAGGGTTCTGCGCGGGGAGCGATTGACCGCGCAGGAGCGCTGCTGGGTTCTGCTCTCGAGGCCCGTCGCCGCAGTCGATGACACCGTGCTGCTCGCAGCGCCGACCGAGTTCGCGAGAGTGGCGTTCGAGGGCCGGATGCACGTCATGCTCAGGTCGGCTGTTTCCGACGCCCTGGGCCGGCCCGTATTGCTCGCTATCACCTCTCGTGTGCCTGTGCACTGATGATCGTGGCGGCGCTGCAGCAGTGCTGCAGCGCCGTGAGCTCACGACTCAGTCGAATGCGTTCAGCAGCTCGCAGTGAACTGGTAGGCGTAGCCGAAACGGGGCCTTCTTTCCCAAATGCTGCTGTTGGCGGGAATCTCTCGGCATTTGGGCCCACTGGCGGATGCCCCAAGCCAATAAATCTTCACCCGGATCGCGTTCCCGCAATTGTTCTTCACCGTCGCCACTTGGCTGATCCTCTTCGTGGACACGGTGGTGGTGTCGCAGTCTGCGGACTTCTCGGGAGTGGTGGCATTGGCGGCGCCCGCGGGGCCGAGAACGAGTACGGCGCTCACGGTCGCACCAACGGCCAACTGGCCTAGCAGGCGCATTGTCGTGAAGGCGGGAACGCATGATGTAGTCAAGGATTACTCCCACGATGGTTGTTCGGGATATCCCGCATAGGCGCAGCGAGTGCCTTCAGGAAAACATTTTTTCTCCGGATTCTCCGTCCCCCAACGTGGCCCGATGGCATGAGGACGAAGTGCATTACCGCGATGGCCTTTCAGGCGAGGCCCGCATCGATCTCGCTCCGTTAGGTCGATGTGGGCCTTAACTCCTGATGGCTTCGACAGTCTCCAGAGCGGCCTGGAACGGCGTGAGATGCGTGGTGTCCACCAGCGTGGCCGTGCCGGGTAGCCAGGTGCGGACTGCTGCGGCATACGGCTCGAGGTGTTTGAGGCGGAACGGGGAGTTGGGACCGACCATCGTGTCCTCCGCGATACGCCGACGGAGGATGTCCTGGTCGGCGTGGAGGACGACGTGCCTTATCGGGATGGCGTGCTCGGCGAGGCCTGCGCTGATCTCGCGCCAGTACTGCTCGATCAGGACAGTCATCGGGATCACGAGAGTTCCGCCGGTGTAGTCGAGAATGCGGCGGGCGGTCTCGACGACAAGTGGCCGCCACGGCGGCCAGTGCTGGAAGTTGTCGGTCTCCGGCAGGCCCGGCCTGATGTCCATGAGCGTCTCGCCGACCTTCTCGGCATCGAACACCCGCGAATCGCGGATCAGTTGCTGCACGAGTGCGCTGGTCGTCGTCTTGCCGACGCCGTGGGTGCCGTTGATCCACACGATCACGAGGGCCGATGCTAGCGCGTGCGGTCGGCGATTCGGTCTCGGCGACCGGGCTTCGAAGTCGGTGCGGCTGAACGGGTCACCCGACTCAGAAGCCGCGGAAGACGCCGTCCGCGTCGCTCGGAATCATCGCCCCGGGTCGCGAAGCAGCGCCGCCACTTCCTCGGGGCTCAGCCCGGCGAATGCGGGGTCGATGACGAAAGCGAGGCTGGCCTGAAAGCCGGCGGGGTTCTGCGCCGCGCTCGCCGCGCAGATGACCTGGCAGGTCACGGTTGTCGAGATCCGGCGGTTTAGATTGCGTCCGTGGACCAGCACGCCGAGCTCGGCACTTTCCTGCGCGCCCGGCGGCAGCAGCTGGTGCGGGCGGACTTCGAGCTGCCCCCGGTCGGGCGTAACCGCACGATCGGGCTGCGGCGGGAGGAGATCGCGTACCGGGCGAGCCTGAGCGTCACCTGGTACACGTGGCTCGAGCAGGGGCGGCCGGTGAACCCGTCCCGGCAGGTGCTCGATGCCCTGGCGATGACGATGCGGCTCTCGGCCGCCGAGCACGACTACCTGCTCTCGCTGGCGGGATACGCCCCCGCAGCTCCGGCGGGCTCCACGCCGACGGACGCCCCCGCATCACTGCGCAGGCTGCTCGACGCACTCCTGCCGTCACCCGCCTTCGCGGTCTCCACCGACTGGACCATCGCCGCCTGGAACGCCGCCTACGAGGCGCTCTACCCACCCGTGGCAACAGCCGCGCCGGAAGACCGCAACCTGCTGCTCGCGATCTTCACCGACCCGTCGGTGCGCGACCTCCTCCCGGACTGGGACGTCACCAGCCGCCACTTCCTCGCCGAGTACCGCGCCGACGCGGGGCCGCTCCTGGGACAGCCCGAGCACGTAGCGCTCGTCACCCGCCTGCTCGCCACGAGCCCGGACTTCGCGGCGGCCTGGGCCGCGCACGAGGTCGAACGGTTCGCGTCGCGCGAACGACGCTTCACCCACCCGACGGCGGGCGAGCTGGTCTTCGAGCACCACCGCCTCATCCCGTCCGACCAACCGGAGCTCCATGTCGTCGTCTACCTCGCGGACGGCGACCCGCCCACCCGGGACAAGATGGGGTCGTTGGTACCGTACGACCGGTTCTGAACCGTGCTCAGCTGGGAGAACAAGTGTCGTCGATCGCTCTGTTGCGGGCCGCTGGGGTCTCGCTCGTCCTGGACTTGAACGGACCGGTGCCCGCGGTCCTGCACTGGGGTGCCGACCTCGGCGAGCTGGACGGTCCGGACCTCGACGCGCTGCGCCTCACGGGCGTGCTCGAGGTGCCGCACAACTCGCCGGACGACCCGCGCCGGCTGTCGCTGCTCCCGTTCGAGCGGGACATGTGGTCGGGCACGCCGGGCTACGCCGGGCACCTCGCCGGCACGCGCACGACGCCCCGCCCGGCACTGCGCTCCGAGGCGGTGGTGAACGGCAACGTGGTCGAGATTCCGCTCGCCGACCCGATCACCGGCCTCGAGATCGACCTCCGCATCGAGCTGAATCGCTTCGGGCTCGTCGAGGTGAAGCACATCGTGCGCCGACCGGCGGGGGATTCCGACCCGGAGACTCCGTTCGACTTCAGCGGCGTCCTCGCGCTGCTGCCGGTGCCGTCCCGCGCCACCGAGATCCTCGACTTCACCGGCCGCTGGGCCCGCGAGCGGCAGCCGCAGCGGCTGCCGATCGTCGACGGTGCGCACCGCCGGGACATGCGACGCGGCAAGCCGGGCCCCGGATCGCCGTACGTGACGATCGTCGGCACGCAGGGGTTCGCGAGTCGGGCCGGCGAGGTGTGGGGTGTGCACCTGGCGTGGAGCGGCGACACGACGTGGCTGGTCGAGCGTCTGCCCGAGCCCGCCGGGGCGTTCAGCTCCGTGCTCGGCGGTGGGGAACTGCTACGCGCCGGTGAGGTGCGACTGCTGCCCGGCGAGGAGTACGCGTCGCCCACGGCGTTCTTCGCCTGGTCGGACCGGGGCACCGACGGGGTGGCCGACCGGTTCCACCAGTACCTGCGCGCCCGGGCGTCGCACCCGTCGCGGCCGCGGCCGGTCATCGTCAACACGTGGGAGGCGGTGTACTTCGACCACCGCCTCGAGCCGCTGCTGGAGCTCGTCGACCGGGCCGCGGAGGTCGGCGTCGAGCGGTTCGTGCTCGACGACGGGTGGTTCCTCGGCCGTCGGCAGGACAACGCGGGGCTCGGTGACTGGCAGGTCGACCGCGCGGTGTGGAAGGACGGGCTCGGTCCGCTGGCCGACCGGGTGCGTGAGCGTGGCCTGGAGTTCGGGCTCTGGTTCGAGCCGGAAATGGTCAACCTCGACTCGGAGCTGGCCCGCGACCACCCCGAGTGGATCCTGGCGCCCGCGGAAGGTGAGGGGCCCTCAGAGCGTCAGCAATACGTAGTGAACCTGAGCCATCCGGAGGCGTTCGCGTACCTGCTGACCTCGATCAGTGACCTGGTCGCGGAGTACGGGATCGCGTACATCAAGTGGGACCACAACCGGTTGTTGCAGGAGGCGGTTTCGCGGGTGGACGGTCGGCCGACGGTGTCGGCGCAGACGCACGCGGTGTACCGGTTGTTCGACTCGCTGCGCGAGCGGCACCCGGGGTTGGAGATCGAGTCGTGCTCGTCCGGGGGCGGGCGGATCGACCTGGGAATTCTCGCGCGCACCGACCGGGTGTGGGCGTCGGACTGCATCGACCCGGTCGAGCGGGTGATGATCGACCGCTGGACGATGCAGCTGCTGTCGCCGGAGCTGGTCGGGATGCACGTGGGGGCGCCGCGGTCGCACACCACGGCGCGGGAGACCGATCTGTCGTTCCGGATGGCGTCGGCGCTGCTCGGGCACGCGGGGATCGAGTGGAACCTCAACCAGCGCAGTCCGGAGGAGCTGGAGGCGATCCGGTCGTGGATCTCCTTCCACAAGAGTGTGCGGGGGCTGGTGGCGTCGGGGACCGTGGTGCACGGTGATCTGGCGGATCCGGCGACGGCGTTGACCGGCGTGGTCGCGCCGGAACGCGACCACGCGGTGTTCGTGTACAGCCGGACGGGGACGTCGCCGACCACGCAGTCGGGGCGGGTCGTGCTGCCCGGGTTGGAGCCGTCGCGGAAGTACTCGGTGCGGATCGTGACCGAGGCCGGTTCGCCCGCGTTCGCGGCGCGGGTGGCTCCGCCGTGGGTGGTGTCCGGCGAGGTCGTGCTCTCGGGTGCCGCCCTGTCGGGGGTCGGCCTCTCCATGCCGACGCTTCACCCGGCCCAAGCGCTCGTCCTGGAGCTGCGGGCTCAGTGAGGGGTCGCCGCGGACGCGTGGCCGGAGCGATGGCCCGGGAGTAGCGGTGGATGGCTAGGGTCGGTGCCGTGCTGCGCTCACTGCGTGTTCCGTTGACGCTCGCGACGCTCGTGGCGGCGGTTTCCACGACGTACGTGGTCTTCGCGTCGGTGCTGGTCCAGCGGCAGTTGGATGCTGACGGCGTGCCCGGTTGTCTCGATCCGAACGTGTGTTACCCGCACGGGGCGGCGATGGACGCGGTGTTCGGGATGGAGCTGAACGCGGCGATCACGCCCGCGTTGATCGGGGTGATCCTCGGGGTCGGGTTGTTCCGGCGGGCGTCGGCGTTGGGGGTCGCGCTGAGCGCCGGGGTGGTGCTGACCGGGATGGTCGCCACTGTGCACCGGCTCGTGGGTGCGCGGTACACGGTGCTGGCCAACGACACGTACGAGGGTGTGCAGCTGCTGCACCTCAACCACCCGATGTTCATGATCATGGTGACGCTGGTCGTCGCGGCGCTGGGCGCGCGCCTCGGTCGGACGCCTGGCCCCACGCGGGGCAGGTGGCCGATCGTGCTCGTCGTCACGTACCTGGTGGTCGGGCTCGCCGGGGTGCTGGCCTGGCAGGTGGCCGCGCCCACCGGTTCCTACGCCGCCGACATCGGCCTCGCGGACGGCGTCGGCTACGTGGCGAGCGCGCTGCTGGCCGGGTTCCTTGCCGCCCTGATCGCCACCACCCGCGGCGGCACCACCCCAGCGGTACCCGCTCCCGCGTAAAGCCGCGGAGGGGCGCGCCCGCGACGGCGGCCCGTGGACCGATGGCCGGTGGGCCTCAGGTGCGGGTCGGGGGTGCCGACAGGGTCGTGTGTACCTCGTGCGCAGGCTCGTCAGCCCGGCCGGGTTCCTGCTCGCGCTGCTGTGCTTCGGTTTCCCGTTCCTGACGGTCTCGTGCGACCTGCCGGACGGCAGCGTGCGGCTGCACGCATCGGGCGTGAACCTGGTCGCGGACACCGCACCCACGGTCGAAGGGGCCGGCCGGCAATCCGACGACGCGGGCATCGCGTCCTCGGACGCCGTCTCCTGGGACGACATGAGCGCGGTCGGGCGCACGCTGGTCCGGGCGAGCGCGGCGCTGACGGTCGTGGCGCTCGGACTGAGCCTGGTGCGCCGCAACCGGATCTGGCCGGTGGCCGCCGGCGTCGCCGCCGCGCTGGCCGGCGTCACCCTGGTGGCCGGCACGATCACGATCCGGCGCTGGCTGATCGACGCCGTGGTCGCGCAGGACGGCGGCTCCTTCTACTCGCGCGACGACGTCGCCGCCGCTGTCCACCTGCGCTACGGCATCGCCGCCACCGTCGCCTGGCTCGTCGTCGGCATCGCCGGCCTGGCCGCAGACGTCATCCGCCCCCACCGCCTCCCGTCCCACGCAGCCTGACGGCCGCGGGCGTCAGAAGGTGACCGGCTGGCCGGTGGTTTCCAGGACGGCCATCCAGATGTCGCTGTGCGGATCCACGTGGTTGCTCGTCGCCGTCGCGAGCTTGATCGGCAGGTTGATGAACCGGCCGCGCCGGCTGCCCACCATCATCGACGTGAACCCGGCCATTGCCGCGTGCGTCGCGGCCTGCGCGAGGCGGGTGCAGTACACCGCGTCGAACGCGTTGGCCGGTACCGAACGGATCGCGTACCCCGGATCGATGTAGCGCAGCGAGAACGGCAGGTCGCCGAGCCCCTCGGTGATCTCGGACCGCAGGAACGCGCCGATGTCACCGAGCTTCCGGTTACCCGACGGGTCGGTGGCCGTCGACGCCGGCAACAGATCCTGCCCGGCACCCTCGGCCACCACGACCACCGCGTGCCCCTGGTCCGCGAGCTTCTTGCGGATCCCGGCCAGCAGCCCGTCGAGCGTGAACGGCACCTCGGGGATCAGCGTGAAGTCGACCCCCTGCGCGACGAGCGTCGCGTGCGCGGCGATGAACCCGGAGTGCCGGCCCATCAGCTTGACCAGCCCGATCCCGTTGACCCCGGAGCTCGCCTCGACGTGCGCGGCCGTGATCGACTCGGCGGCCCGGGCGTACGCGGTCTGGAACCCGAAGCTGTGGTCGATCCACGGGATGTCGTTGTCGATCGTCTTCGGGACGCCGACGACAGCGATCGGCAGCCCGCGCCGGGCGGCCTCGTCGGCCAGCGTCGACGCGCCGCGCAACGTGCCGTCACCGCCGACGACGAATAGCATGTCGACCTTGTGGGCGACGAGCGTGTCGACCATCGTCGCCGGGTCCTGGCTGCCCCGGGACGTGCCCAGGATCGTGCCGCCACGGGTGTGGATCTCCCGCACCAGGTCCGGGGTCAGCCGCACCGGATCCGAGCCGTCAGCGAGGCCCTGGTAGCCGTTGCGGAAGCCCAGGACGTCCCGGCAGCCGTACGCGTGCCGCAGGTGCAGTACCAGCGCCCGGATGACGTTGTTGAGCCCGGGGCAGAGCCCGCCGCACGTCACGATCGCGGCGGTGACCTCAGACGGGTCGAAAAACAGCTTCGCCCGCGGACCGCCCGGGTTGAACGCCGGAAGATCGGCCGCTTCGAGCGCGCGGCTCTTCGCCATGCCCAACGTGTCGTCGACGAGGACACGGTCGGTCTCGGTGACGTAATGGACCGATTCTTGTCGATTCCCGAGCAGTTCCTGTAACGGAGTCTCTACTGTCCGTGTACCTAGTCGGGTGATCAACAGGTCTTCGTGGGTGATCGCCTGCAAGTCACTCAGTCGCACGGTTATTCCTCAGCCTGTAACCCGTTACACCGTCCTGTACGGTATCGCACGCACGGCAGTTCGGGGATCGATCAAGACGCCAGTGGCAGTTGGCCATCTCTCAATTCGAACCGGTGGAGCGTTAACACCGTGAATAAGATGGCCTGCCCGCGGTTTAAAAAGGGGATGCACGATGGGTCTGCCACGGAAAGTCCGGGCATCGTTACTGGTGGTAGCGGTGCTCCTCGCTGCCGTCGGTTGTGGCAATTCGGAGTCGGACGACGGCGCGGCCCAGGCGGAAACCGGTGGTCTCATCGGTATCTCGATGCCGAGCGGCGACCAGGCTCGTTGGATCACCGACGGTGAGAACCTTTCTTATCAATTCGAGCGGATGGGTTATACCGCCGACGTAGAGGTGGCGGACGGTAAGCCCGCCAAGCAGATCCAGCAGATCCAGCAGATGATCGACTCCGGCGCCCGCGCATTGGTCATCAGTGCGGTCGACGGCAAATCGCTCACGGGTGTTCTCGAAAAGGCCCACGAGGCCAAGGTGAAGGTCATCGCGTACGACCGCCTCATCGAGGGCACCCCTGACGTCGACTACTTCGCCACGTTCGACGGTCGACGCGTCGGCGTGCTGCAGGCCTCGTACCTCGTCGACGCGCTGGGTCTGCGCAACGGCGGCGAACCGGTCACGATGGAGCTGTTCGCCGGTTCGGCCGACGACAACAACGCCTCGGTGTTCTACAAGGGCGCGATGAGCGTCCTGCAGCCGTTCATCGCGAGTGGCCGGCTCGACGTGCGCAGCGGGCAGACGTCGTTCAGCGCCGTCACCACGAAGGCGTGGAGCGACGAGGTGGCCCGCCAGCGCATGGCGCGCATCCTCGACGAGTACTACCAGTCGGACGACCTCGACGCGGTCCTCTCGCCGTACGACGGCATGTCCCGGGGTGTCCTGCAGGCGATCACGGCCGCCGGCAAGAAGCGCCCGGTGATCACCGGGCAGGACGCCGAGATCGAGTCGGTCAAGCTGATCGCGTCCGGCAAGCAGGACCAGACGGTGTTCAAGGACACCCGCAAGCTGGCCGAGCTCGCCGCCAACATGGTCAAGACGCTGCTCACCGGTGGTACGCCGACGGTCACTGACACCACACAGTTCGACAACGGCGTCAAGGTCGTCCCGACCGCGCTTCTGCAGCCGGTGACGGTCGTCAAGTCCAACTACGAGAAGATCCTGGTCGGCAGCAGCTACTACAGCGCCGCCCAGGTGGGCCTGGCCTCCTAAGCCGGATCCGCGATGACGGACAGCCGGTCGGCCGTGTGCCGATCGGCGTCCGGGTCGTAGAACGCGACGCCGAGGTGGCCGCGCTTGGCCGTGTACATCGCGATGTCCGCGTGCTGCAGCAGCTTCTCGGCGTCGCTGCTGGGGCCGGGGTACCGGGAGATCCCGATGCTGCCCGACACGGCCACCGTGACGCCCTCCACCGTCGCCGGCCCGCACAGCGACCCGTGCATGCGCTCGCCGAGCTCCACGGCGGTCGCCGCGTCCGGCACCCCCGGCAGCAGCACGGCGAACTCGTCGCCGCCGAGCCGGGCCACCAGGTCGTCACGCCGCGCGGCCTCGGTCAGCCGCGACGCGACCTCGATCAGCAGCTGATCACCGGCGTGGTGCCCGAGCGTGTCGTTGACCTCCTTGAACCGGTTGAGGTCCAGCAGCAACAGCGCCACCCCGACGTCCGCCTCGCGGTCACAGCGCGCCAGCGCGTCGTCGATACGTTCGTGGAGCAGTGAGCGGTTGGCCGTACCGGTCAGGCTGTCGTGGGTCGCGCGGTGCCGGCTCTCCGTCGCCAGCCGCTCGGCACCGCGCTGGTAGGCCAGCAGCACGAGCGTGCTGAACGCGACCAGCACCAGGTCGACGGCCGAGATGACCCCCACGGCGATCAGCAGCCGCGCATTCGTGCGCTGCGCGGCACGCAGCAGCGCGCTCATCTCCAGCCCGTTGCGGGCCACGTTCACCGACGCCTGTTTCCGCAGCGCCGAGGCGCTCAGCGCGGCCTGCTCGGCGTCCAGCAGCACCTCGGCACGATCGCCGCGCTGATCGGCGTCGACCAGAGCTCTGAGCGTGAAGCTGTACCCGCCGTAGGTGTTCTGCAGCGCACGCGCCTCGGTGGCGTCGGCGCGGTCGCCGTTGGCGACCAACCACCGCAGATTGGCCTCCGCGGAGCCGATCGACGAGATCAGCGGCTGCTTGCCGACCTCGCTCTTGGCGCGCACGAAGTCGATCAGCTGTTCGTACTCGATGCTGATCTTGAGGTAGACGTCGCTCCACTGCCGGCTGTGCTGCTGCGTCGCGGTGATCGTCGACATGGACGCGGACGAGCTGCGCGTACTGATCACGGCCAGCCCCGCGAGCATCGACAGGCCGATGGCCAGCGCGGTCACCGCGCCACGCGCCACGCCGCGTCGGCGCATCCACGCGATCCGCATCGGCGGGTGTCTCCCCTCGGCCGGCCTCCTGGTTCAAATCGACCGCTCCGCGTTCAAAACAACTGAAAACCCGTTTTTGGACGCCGATCAGGTGGACGTGACCCGCGCCGTGCTCGCGCTGCTGCTGACGCTCGTCGCGGTCACCTCGTGCTCGGGCCGGTCGGGCGGAACGCCGCTGGCCGCGCTGGTCGTCGTCGGCACCGAGTTGACCACCGTGCAGCAGATGATCCGCGGCTTCGCGACCGGCGTGCGTCAGGTCGGCGGCGTGCGGCACCGGGAGTTCGGGCCGCGGATCGCCGACACCGCCGAGCAGCTGCGCGAGCTGCAGGCGATCCGGAAACCGGCCCCGGACAGCTACACCGTGTTCACGTTCAACCCGGAGCTGTTCGCCGAGCCGCTGGCCGAGCTGAGCCGCACCGGCGTGCCGATCGTCGCGCTGCAGTGCCCGCCCGCGCCGAGTTCCGAGGTGCCGCTACTGGTGGGCAACGACAACCGGGCGCTCGGGTCGGCGCTCGCGAAGCAGCTGGCCCGCCAGCTGCCCCCGGACGTCGCCGGAACCGTCATTCTCGGCAACCCCGCGCCGGGCGTGCAGACGTACGACGAGCGCGCGATCGGGTTCCGCGAGACGCTCACCCGCCAGTTCCCGCGGATCCGGGTGATCGGGCCGTTCGACACGAAGCTGGAACCGGAGCTCAACCACGAGGCGTGGGACGTTCTGGTGCGGGCGAATCCGCGTGCGGTGGCGTTCGTCGGGGTCGGTGACGTCGACTCGGGGAACATCGCGGCGGTGCGCACCCTCCACCGCGGGCGGTGGGCGGCCGCGGGGATCGGCCTGGCGATTGAGGGGCTGCGTGCCGCCGAGGCGGGGGACCTCGTGCTCGTGTCGGGGGAGACGTTCCTGCAGGGCCTGGTCGCCGGTCGCGTCCAGGCCGAGCACCTGCGGTACGGCACGAACCTGCCCTCGGGGTGGGTGCAGGTGCCCGCACTCGTCATCACGCGCGACAACGCGCCGGAGATCCTCGCGCGGCAGCGGTCGTCGGACACGGCGGCCGCCTGGTTCGCCGAGCACCACGCCGACCTGCTCGACCACCCCGAACGGTTCCTGCGCCCGTTGACGGAGGCCGCGGTGGGGGCCGCCTCCTAGTTGACGCCGCTGTCGTCGGCCAGGCGTCTGGCCTTGGTCAGCGCGTCGCGCCAGGCGGTCGCGGGCGCCTTGCCGCGGTACTCGACGTTGCGCAGTTCCTCGAGGTAGACGTCCTGGATCGCGCCGTCGGCGGGGGCCTCGTAGAGGCGGCGGGTATGGCGGGCCGAGGCGCTGAACACGTCGATCGTGCGCTGGCCGCCGAAGAACGGGTCGGCCACGGTCAGCGCCGGCATCGCGTACGTGGACGGCGTCGACGGGAACAGCCGGGCGTCGGTGAACGCGCGCGCCTGGTTCTCCGGGTTCAGCATCCAGGTGATGATCCGGAACGAGAGATCGGGGTCCGGCGCCGACGCCGGGATGCCCAGGTACGAACCGCCGATGTTCGTGTCACCGGCCGGACCGGTTGCCACCCGCCAGTTCCCGCTGGTCAGCGGTGCCGCGCCCTCGACGTCCTGGGCGTGCCAGGCGGCTCCCAGCGACACGGCGATCGAGCCGTCGGCCACCGCCGCGCCCCACTTCGGGTCGTCGTTGTCGACGTGCGCGCTGAGCCCGTCGGTGCTGGCGCCGATCGCGATGTCCCAGGCCGACCGGATGTGGTTGCCGTCGCCGACGAACCGGTTGAGCTCGTCGACGAACCGGGTGCCGGACTGCGACACCGCGATCGTGAACAGCGTCATCGTGTTCGCGATCCAGTACGTGTCGGGCAGGCGTCTGCGCAGCCGGGCACCGAGCGTCCGGAACTCCGCCCAGGTCCGCATCGCCAGGTCGACGTCGGCGGGGTCGGTGGGCAGACCGGCTTTCCTGAAGATGTCCGCGCGGTAGAACGCCGCTGTGGGACCGATGTCGATCGGAATCCCGACCAGCCGCCCGTCGTTCGCTCGGCCCTGCTGCCACTTCCAGCCCAGGTACTCGTTCTCGATGTCGCCGGCGCCGAGCGTCAGCAGGTCGACGAACAGGTCGGCCCGGGGGAGGTAGGAGGCGAGGTCCTCACCTTTGATGCCGGTGATGCCCGGCGTGCCGTCGGCCTTGGCGAGCGCCGCGTCCAGGCGCGTGCGGAACACACCGGCGTGCTCGGTGTACGTCAGCTTCGTGTCGTCTGCGAAGCGTTCGGTCGCGTCGGCCAGCACCGACGGCGCCAGGCCGCCGGGCCAGCACCAGAGCGCGGTGCCCGTCGACTTGCGCGCGCCCGTCTCCGAGGATCCACAGCCGGCCAACGCGGTGAGCAGCGATGCGCACAGCACTTGCCGTCGTGTCAGACCCATGAAAACCGACAATAAACCCCATTCGGTTGAACACACCTTCACGGGCGGAGCGTCGGCTCCAGTTCTTCGAACACCAGCCAGGTGCGGGTGCTCAGAACCCCGTCGATGCTCTGGATCTCGTCGAGCACCAGCCGGCGCAGTTCCGCGTTGTCGCGGGTGCGCACCAGCAGGATGACGTCGAACTCCCCGCCGACCAGACCGATGTGCACCACGCCCGGCAGCGCCTGGAGGCGGGCGCGCAGGGGCCGCCACTGGTGCTGGCTCAGGTTGAGCGTGATGTAGGCCGTGGTGCCGAGCCCCGCCGCGACCGGATCGACGTCGGCGTGAAAACCACGCAGCACGCCGGTGTCACGGAGCCGCTCCACGCGGGCGTAGGCGTTCGCGCGGGAGACGTGGATCTGTTCGGCGAGCGTGCGGATCGAAAGGCGGCCGTCGTCGCGGAGGGCCGCGAGGATGCGGCGGTCGGTGTCGTCGAGCTCGGTGGCCATGTGTCTCGCCCGCCTTCCTGGAGGGGTGGGGTGGTTGGACGTTTGGCTGGCTTTTCGGTGGGGTGTGGTGACATCTTCTCGCAATCCGCCGGCCTGCCCCATGCGAATGGCTAGCGCTGGAGCATCTATCCATGACACGTGATCCTGATCATCTGCTCCCTTCGGCGACTCCCGTCCAGCTGATCGACGAGCACGGTCAGCGTTGCGAAAGCGGTTCGGCGGTCGGTGCCGACCTCCCGTCGCACGAAGCCTTGCTCGACGCCTACGCCGCGCTCGTCGTCGGGCGGCGGTTCAACGAACAGGCGTACGCACTGGTGCGGCAGGGTCGCCTGGCCGTCTACCCGTCGTCGCACGGGCAGGAGGCCTGCCAGGTCGCCGCCGCCCAGGTCCTCGACGAGACGGACTGGCTGTTCCCCACCTACCGGGACGCCGTCGCGATGGTGACCCGCGGCGTCGACCCCGTGGCCACGCTGACGCTGTTCCGCGGTGAGTGGCACACCGGCTACGACGCCCCGGCGCTCCGCGTCGCGCCCCAGACCACACCGCTGGCCACCCAGCTCCTGCACGCGGTGGGGGTGGCGCACGCCGCGCGTCTGCGCAGCGAGCCGACCGTCGTCATGGCCCTGTGCGGGGACGGCGCCACCAGCGAAGGTGACTTCGCCGAGGCGCTGAACTTCGCCGCGGTGTTCCGCACCCCCGTGGTGTTCCTGGTGCAGAACAACCAGTACGCGATCTCCGTGCCGCTGTCCCGCCAGAGCGCCGCGCCGTCGCTGGCGCACAAGGGTGTCGGGCACGGCGTCCCGTCCGAACGCGTCGACGGCAACGACGTCGCTGCCTTGCTGGCCGTACTCACCGACGCGGTGGGGCGGGCCCGGAACGGCGAGGGGCCCCAACTGGTCGAGGCGCACACGTACCGGGTGGCCGCCCACACCAACGCCGACGACCCCGGGCGGTACCGCGACTCCTCCGAGGTCGACGAGTGGATTGCACGTGACCCGCTCACCCGCGTGGCGACGTACCTGCGGTCCGCCGGTGCCCTGGACGACGCCCGGCAGGTCGAGTTCGACACCGCGGCCGAGCGGGTCGCTACGGCACTGCGGATCGACACCGCACCCCAGAAGGACCCCGGGCGGCTGTTCGCCCAGGTCTTCGCGTCGCCGACGCCGCAACTGCAGGAACAGGCCGCGCTCGTGCGCGACGAGATGAGCCGGGAGGTGGACGTCTGATGGAGAAGATCACGCTGGCCGGTGCGGTCAACGCTGCGCTGCGCGACGCGATGCGCTCCGACGAGAGCGTCGTGGTGTTCGGTGAGGACGTCGGTCCGTTGGGCGGTGTCTTCCGGGTCACCGACGGGTTGGCCGCGGAGTTCGGCGACACGCGGTGCTTCGACACGCCGCTGGCCGAGTCGGGGATCGTCGGCATGGCGATCGGGATGGCGATGAACGGGTTCCGGCCCGTCGTCGAAATGCAGTTCGACGCATTTGCGTTTCCCGCGTTCGAACAGATCGTGAGCCACGTCGCGAAGATGCGGAACCGGACCGCCGGGGCGGTGACGTTGCCGCTGGTCATCCGCATTCCGTACGGCGGGGGGATCGGTGGGGTGGAGCACCACTGCGACTCGTCGGAGGCGTACTACGCGCACACGCCCGGGCTGCAGGTGTTCACGCCGTCCTGCGCCGCGGACGCGTACGGGTTGATGCGCTCCGCGCTCAGTGGGTCCGATCCCGTCGTGTTCATGGAACCCAAGAAGCTTTACTGGACGAAAGAGGAGCGCGATCCGTCGGCGGTGGTGCCACCGCCCGGGCAGGCGGTCGTGCGGCGGCGCGGCACGGACGCGACGCTGATCGCGTACGGGCCCGCGGTACCGGTTGCGCTGGACGCCGCTGCGGTGGCGGCGTCCGAGGGGCGGTCGCTCGAGGTCGTCGACGTGCGGACGATCGTGCCGTTCGACGACGTGACGGTGTGTGAGTCGGTGGCGCGGACCGGGCGGGCCGTGGTCGTGGCCGAAGCGCCCGGGTTCGCGAGCGTGGCGTCGGAGATCGCGGCGCGGGTGTCGGAGCGGTGCTTCTCGTCGCTTGCCGCGCCCGTGCGACGGGTGACCGGGTTCGACATTCCGTTCCCGCCGCCGGCGTACGAGTCGGTGTATCTGCCTGGTGTGGACCGGATTCTCGACGCGGTGGACGACTTGTCGTGGGAGCTCGTGTGAGTGCGCAGACGTTCCTGTTGCCGGATCTCGGGGAGGGGCTCACCGAGGCGGCGGTCGTGCGGTGGCTGGTCACCGAGGGCGACTCGGTGACCGTCGACCAACCGGTCGCGGAGGTGGAGACCGCCAAGGCCGTCGTCGAGGTCCCCACCCCGTACGCGGGCACCGTGACGGCTCGCCATGTCGAGGTGGGCCGCACCGCCACGGTCGGCGACCCCCTCCTCTCCGTGACCACCACCGAGCCCGCGGGCTCCGGCGCAGTCCTGGTCGGCTACGGCACCACCACCCCCACCGGCCCCCGCCGCCACCGCCGCCCCCGCCAACACCCCGCATCACCCACACCCACCGCACCCACATCCACCCCGCCCGCGCCGCCCGCGTCCGCCGCGCCCGCGCCGCCCACATCCACCGCGCCCGCGCAGCCCGCGTCCGCCGCGCCCGCGTCTGCGGCGCCTGTAGCGCCCGCGTCTGCGGCGCCCGCGTCTGCCGCGCCCGTGGCGCCCGCGTCTGCCGCGCCCGTGGCGCCCGCGTCTGCCGCGCCCGTGGCGCCCGCGTCTGCCGCGCCCGTGGCGCCCGCGTCTGCCGCGCCGGTAACGCTCGCCGCCTCCGCGGCGGCGCCGGCGGCATCCGCTGTAGCCACAGCCGCGCCTGCGGGCGCGCCCTCCGGTGCGGCGCAGGGCGACACGGGGGTCGCCGCGCCTCGGCCGCGGGTGGTGTCGCCGCTCGTGCGGCGGCTCGCGCACGAGTTGGGCGTGGACGTCCGCACGGTCCGCGGTACCGGACACGCCGGCCTGATCCTCCGCCGAGACATCGAAGCCGCCGCATCGGCCGGCCAGACCGCCCCCGCGGCCACCGCGCCTGGCGATCAGGGCGCCCTCGCGCCCGGAGCGCCCGGCGGCCAGGCTGCCTCCGCGACCGCTCCGACCCCTGGCCTGGCACAGGGCGGAGCCCCGGCCGCCGGCCCGGCGGACTTCGGACCGGCGGCAGCTCCTGCGGCAGCTCCTGCGGCGGCAGCTGCTGCGGCGGTAGCCCCTGCGGCGACCGTCGCCGCAGCCTCGCCGGCGGTGGCGGTGGGATCGGGCGAGGTGCGGGTCGAGCTGTCGGCGCGGGGCAAAGCGGCGGCCTCCGTGTTCGAGCGGAGTCGGCGGGAGATCCCGGAGGTCACGATCTGGGCCGACGTGGACGCCACGCCGCTCGTCGAGTTGCGGGCGAGCGCCCCCGACGGCCCCGGCCTCCTCGCGTACCTCGCGCGCTTCACGACAGCCGCCCTACGGGAGCACCCCGTGTTCAACGCCCGCTTCGACGCCGAGCGCCGAGAAATCGTCCACAACCCGAACGTCCACCTCGGCCTGGCCGTCCAAGGCCGACACGGCCTCACCGTCCCCGCGATCCAGAACGCGGACACGCACACGACGACCACACTCGACACCGAGATCCGCCGCCTCACCGTCGACGCGCGCGAGGGCCGCAACAACCCCGCCAACGCGACCTTCACCCTCAACAACTACGGCGCGTTCCGTGTCGATGGCAGCACCCCGATCCTCACACCCCCGAACGTCGCCATGCTCGGCGTCGGCCGAACGACGGACCGCCCCTGGGTGGTGAACGGACAGATCACGGTCCGGAAGGTGACCACGTTGAGCTTTGTCTTCGACCACCGCGTCTGCGATGGCCAGACCGCAGCGCAGTTCCTCCGCGCGGTAGCCGACGCGGTGGAAAACCCAGCAAACGCAATAGCCCGACTCTGATCGGCATGCTGCGAAGGACTGGTTGTTCGGCCTCCGCGCGGGGTCCGTCCGAAGTAGCGTCAGTCCGATCGGCGGCCTCGACCGGCGACGGAGCGACGGATGGCGATCGAGCGCGGGCACGTCGCCGCGGCGTTACCGCAGTACGAGATCGGTGATGTGATCGGCCGGGCGCGCACGGCACGGCGCTGCACATCGACGTGCGAACGACCAGCGGCCCCACGGTGGTCGGCTTCACGTCCGACTCGACTGACGTGATTGTCACGCTGCCCGCGTAGGTGGTTGTCAGATTTTCCGCCCCATGGCGCGGATTTCTTGACAACCATTCGGCCCGGAGCGCGGACAGCGTGACAACCATTCGCGGGGGCACCGCCGGAGGGCTGCGACGGGGCGCCGCGTAGTCAGACGAACGCGGCGACGACACCGACGATCATGACGACGCCCATCAGCACGCCGACCGTGTGCCAGAGCCAGGGCTGCAGGAAGGTGAAGTCTCGCTGCAGGAGGCCGTAGGCGAGCAGCAGGAGCGTCGCCATCGTGATTGCGCCCCAAATCGCGACGCGCTGGCCGGCCCAGGCCGTGAGGCCTTCGATGGCTGCGGTCACGACCAGCCAGGCGAGGGCGGCCTTCGCTGCGTTCGGCATTGCGTCACCTTCTACTGGGCGTGGTCGACATGTCTCATGGTGACCGTTGACGGCGTTCGCTGTCTGTCCTCCGGACGACGGTTTGGTCGACGCTCCACATGGGAAAGTCGCAGCTCATGGGGTCGAGGGGAAAGCAGCCACCGCTGTGGATCGGCGTGCCGCTGGGCGTCGTCGTGATGCTTCTGTTCGGTTACCTGGCGTATCAGAACTGGAGCAACGACCACGCTCTGAAAGACCGCGGGAAGGAGACGACCGCGGAGGTCGTGCAGGTCGCGGCGAGCCGGAAGCACAAGCGCGACACGGTGCGGTTCACGACCGAGGACGGGCGCCAGGTGGAGAGCCTGATCGGTCAGGGGGACAGCGCACCGGACGGTGAGCTGCACGTAGGTGACCGGATTCCGATCGTTTACGATCCGCAGAATCCGTCGGACGATGTCTCCGACGCCCGTGCGCGGGAGAACCACTCGGTGGCGATCTTCCTGCTGATCCCCACCGTGATCTGTGCGCTGGTCGTCGCGTTCTGGTCGTGGAAGCTGTTTCAGCAGCGGAGGTCCAGCCGTGTCGCTGGTGTGGGTGACCGGTAGCTCCGGCACCGGAAAGTCGACGGTGTGCGCGCTGTTGAAGGCGCGGGGGTACGTGGCGGTGGACGCCGACTGGGAGGGCTACAGCTGCTGGGTGGATCGGGTGACGGGTTCGGTCGTGGTCGACCCGCCGTACCCGGTGCCGGCGGGGTGGCTCGATCAGTTCGGATGGCGGATCGTGCGGGAGCGGGTCGAGGCGCTCGAGGGGTCCGGGACGGTGTTCCTGTGCGGGCTGGTCGAGAACGAGGCCGAGGTGCGTGACCTGTTCGACGTCGTCGTGTGCCTGGTAGTGGACAGCGGGACGCTGCGCAGACGGCTGTCGGACCGGACGACGAACGCGTTCGGGAGGCATCCCGAGGAGTTGGCGGCGACGGTGGAGTGGAACGAGCGGGCCCGCTCTACCTACCGGACGATCGTCGACGCCGGTTTGCCCCCGGAGGCGGTGGCCGACGCAGTGCTCGCCGCTGCGGGTGCTGAGGACCCGCTGACGTGAATCCAGCGTGCCAAGCGTGCAGGCGCCCCGGCGCGGCAGTGGGCGGAGACCGGGAGGAACCGGCGCCGGCCGGGGACTCGGCTAGGTGGTGGGGACCCAGAAGCGCAACGTGTCGCCGCGCTGGTCGTCGAAGGTGCCGGCGTTCTGTTCGATGACTCGGCGGGAGGCGATGTTGTCGGTGTCGCAGGTGATCAGCGCCGGGTTGATGCCCAGGGCGTGGGCTGCGGGAAGGGCTGCGCGGAGCATCGCTGTGGCGTGGCCCTGGCGCCGCGCCGATGGGCGGATGTCGTAGCCGATGTGGCCGCCGGCCTCGAGCAGGTCGGGCGTCAGGCGATGGCGGATCGCGAGGCGTCCCAGGTAGGTGTCGCCATCGACCCACCAGAACGTGGTCGCGGGCACGAACCCCTCGCGGCGGGGCGTGTCTTCGCGAGCGAGCCCGTTGAGCCAAACGACGTACCGCGTGAACCCGTCGAGTGAGGACCATTCCGGCCCGAAGCGGCGGATCTCCTCGCCGAGGGAGGTCCGATCGGACTCGAGGCCGCGCCCCTCGTCCGCGAACTCGGCCATCGCGACGAGGTACGAGGTGCGCACGTGAGGGCTGGGACGCTCCAGTGCGCTCATGGCGCGGCCAGGAACTCGAGGCGGTTGCCGACGGCGTCGGCGGTGTGGAAGCGGCGCCGGCCCGGGATCTCCGCCGGGTCCGCCCAGCGAACGGGGCTGCCTGCCGCGGTCAGCGCGTCCGCCACTACGTCGATGTCGACGACGAACGCGGGGTGTGCCTTGCGGGCAGGTCGGAAGTCGGCCTCCACGCCGACGTGGAGCTCACCCCCGCCGGGCACCTGGAACCAGCACCCGCCCCGCGCGGCGAGCAACGGGGGTTTGGGCAGCTCCTGCCAGCCGAGGACGCCGCCGTAGAAGCCACGGACCGCGTCCTCACTACCGGGCGGGCACGACACCTGCACATGATCGATCACGCTGACCATTGTGCAGTACGCCCGTACTGCTTGGGGACGCGTTCAGCGACGGCGGGCGCCAACGACGAGAAGTCGGCCCTACGACGAGTTCCCGGGCCTACGACCGGCGGTCGTAGGCCCCCAAACCTGTCGTAAGGCCGGAAACCCGTCGTAGGGCCGAAAAGCTGTCGAGCGCCGGTCAGTGATCCTTCTTGATGACGAAGTACGAGCCCCGAATCGTGCCGGCCAGCTTCGACTTCTGCCGCGCGAACTTGAACGAGGAGAGCTCCTCGGGAACCTCCATGCCGTCCGACAACTTGAACCCGACCGCGCGCTTACCGCCCTCGTCGAGCCCGTACATCACGTTGACCGACAGACCACTCTCGTAGAACACGTACGCCATCCGCATGTTCTCGACCTGGAACCCGGTCGCCTCCAGCGGGCGCGACCCGATGACGATCCCGCGCTCCTCCGAGAGAATCTCGTGCACCCACGCGACCGTCGCCTCCGCGTCACCCGCGGGATCGACAGTGAAAACGTGGTCGTACTTGTTCTTGAAGTACCGCGCCTCGTTGGCCCGCAGGCCGGCGAGCGCATCTGCGACCGGTGACGACTCGAGGCCGACGGTTGACACGGTGGTGAAGTCCACGGCATACGACACGGCGCATCCCCCTTTTCCCCGGGGACGATAACTTGCGCTGGAGTGCGCTCCAGGAGGCACGCTGGTGCCCATGACGACGGCTATCGAAAGCTGGCGTGGGATCGCTGAGGTCGCCGAACTGTGCGGCCTCAGCCAGGACACGCTGCGCTGGTACGAGCGGGAAGGTCTGATCCCGCAGGTGCGACGCGGCCCGGACGGGCGTCGCCGGTTCAGCGCCCGCGACACCACGCTGCTGGTGATGCTCGCCAAGCTGCGCGCCACCGGCATGCCCACCGAGGACATGCGCGCGTTCTCGCGCATGGTCGGGGAAGGTGCGGCCAGCCACGGGCGTCGATTGGCGCTGCTGGAACGGCACCGGCTACGGATCCGGGAGCAGATGGACGCGTTGCGCGACGCGTCGCTGGCGTTGGAATCGAAGGCCGACCACTACCGGTCGCTGATCGATGCCGGTCTGGACTGCGACGGCGTACCGGTGAGCGCGGACGTTGCCCGTGCCCAGGCGGAGGGCGCCGCGTGACCGTACCGGCGAGTCACCAGGACCTGCTCACCCGGCCGCTCTTCGGCCACCTCGCGACCACCCGGCCCGATGGCACGCCCCAGGTGAACCCGATGTGGTTCAGCTGGGACGGAACGGCTCTCCGTTTCACCGGCACGACGACGCGCTACAAGTACCGCAACATCACGGGTAACCCGGCGGTGGCCGTGTCGGTCAACGACCCGGAGCAGCCGTACCGGTACCTGGAGGTCCGGGGCGTCGTCACCAGCATCGAGCCCGATCCGGACGGCACGTTCTTCCTGAGCCTGGCCGAGCGCTACGGGTTCGCGATGGACGGCCCGCCCGCCGACGTCGCGGACCGCATCGTGTACGTGGTCGAACCTCGCGCGACCAGCTCTCAGTAGCCGCGGGTGGCGGCAAAGACCAATCGAGTTGCGCCGCCGCGCCGAAACCGGGCGGGGGGCTTGCGCGGGGGTTGATACCTAGAACTACTATGCATCGCAGTTCTAGGGTCAGGAGGTCGGATGCGTATCACGAAGGATCTGGTCGCCGCGTCCGCGACCCCGTTGGTGCTCGGCATCCTCGCGGAGAGCGACAGCTACGGCTACGCGATTCTCAAGCAGGTCAACGAGCTCTCCGACGGGCAGCTGGAGTGGACCGACGGGTTGCTCTACCCGTTACTCCACCGGCTGGAGCGGCTGGGGCACGTGGAGTCGTTCTGGGAGACACCGCCCACCGGGCGGAAGCGCAAGTACTACCGGATCACCGCGCAGGGGCGCGCGGAGCTGGTCGAGCAGCGGCGGCAGTGGGCCGCGGTCATCGCCACGCTGCGTGGGGTGTGGGATGCGCGCGCGCTTCCGCCGCTCGCGTGGGAGGGGGGACTGTGACCACCGATCTGGAAACGCAGATCGCGGACTGGCGCGCCTACGCCGAGCGTCGCCGCGAACTGCACAACGCCGACACCGACGAGCTCGAGGACCACCTCCGCGCGCGGATCACCGAGCTCACCGACGCCGGCCTGCACAGCGACGAGGCGTTCCTGATCGCGGTGAAGCGGATGGGCAGCCTCGACGAGCTGTCCCGGGAGTTCGCGCGGGAGCACTCCGAGCGGCTGTGGAAGCAGCTGGTGCTGCCTGGGGAGGAGCCGTCGAGCGGACCACCGCGGCGGGAGTTCCTCGCGGCCCTCGTCTGCGCGGTGATCGCCGCCGCCGCGGTGAAGCTCCCCGCGCTCTTCGGCTTCGACCTCGACGACGACCCGGCGTTCTACGGGCGCAACCTCAGCCTGTTCGTGCTGCCGGCGCTGGCCGGGTACTTCGCCTGGCAGCGCCGGGTGTCGCCGCGCGTCATCGCTGTGGTTGCCGCGTTGTTCGTCCTCGGGGCGGTCGCGGTCAACGCCTACCCGATGGACGAGGACTCGCAGAGCCTCGTCATTTCCGCCGTGCACCTGCCGCTCGCGCTGTGGCTGGTCGTCGGCCTCGCGTACGTCGGCGGCGACTGGCTGGACGGGCGCCGGCGGATGGACTTCATCCGGTTCACCGGCGAGTGGGCGATCTACTTCGCGCTGATCGCGCTGGGCGGCGGCGTCCTCACCGGGTTCACCGTCGCCACGTTCGAGGCGATCGGCGTCGACACCGAGACGTTCATTTCGCAGTGGCTGCTGCCGTGCGGTGCGGCGGGCGCGGTGATCGTGGCCGCGTGGCTGGTCGAGGCGAAGCAGAGCGTCATCGAGAACATGGCGCCGGTGCTGACCCGGGTGTTCACGCCGCTGTTCGCGGTCGCGCTGCTCGCGTTCCTGATCGGGCTGGTCTGGACCGGCAACCTCGACGTCGAGCGGGACGTCCTGATCCTGTTCGACCTGCTGCTCGTCGTCGTCCTGGGACTGTTGCTGTATGCGATTTCGGCGCGGAATCCCGCCGTCGGACCCGGGTGGTTCGACCGGCTGCAGCTCGGCCTGGTGGTTTCTGCCCTTTTGATCGACGCTGTGGTGCTCGCCGCGATCACTGGGCGGATCACCGAATTCGGGTTCACCCCGAACAAGACCGCGGCGCTGGGCGAGAACCTGATCCTGCTCGCCAACCTGGCGTGGAGCGCGTGGCTGTTCCTCGCGTTCGTGCGCCACAAGGTGAAGTTCGCGGCGTTGGAGCAGTGGCAGACGCGGTACGTGTTCGTGTACGCGGGATGGGCGTGGTTCGTGGTGCTGGTGTTCCCGCTGATCTTCACATTCGACTGACGTCGAGGTCGAGGAGGTCGGCGAGCGCGGTGCGGCCCTCGGGGGTGGGGCGCACCGCGCGCGTCTTGCCGGCGCGGACGAGCCAGTTGTTGCGGAGGAAGGTCGTGCAGAGGGTGGCGCCTACGGTGCCTGCTACGTGGGGGCGGCGTTCGGTCCAGTCGAGGCAGTCGCGGGTGAGGGGGCGTCGGGTGGGGTGCAGGGGGGAGCCGAGTGCTTTCGTGAACCAGTTCGTGCCGGCCGGGGTCACGGTGAGGCCGCCCTCGGCGTGCAGCAGGCCCTTTCGCACCATGGCGTCGGTGACTGCCACGCCGAGGGTGCCGGCGAGGTGGTCGTAGCAGGTGCGGGCGCGGCGCAGGGCGGCGTCCGCGGTCACTGCCGTGAGCCCGCTCGATGAGGGTGGGCGGGGCTCGACCCGGGACGAGAGGTCCTCGAGCAGGTCGGCGACCGAGGCGTCGGCCAGTTCGACGTAACGGTGGCGGCCCTGGCGCCGCTCGGTGAGCAGGCCGCCGCCGACGAGCCGGTGCAGGTGCTCAGTGGTGGTGGAGCGGGCGACTCCGACGTGACTCGCCAGCTCGCCGGCGGTCCAGGCTCGGCCGTCGAGCAGGGCCAGGCACAGTGCGGAGCGCGTCTCGTCGGCGAGCAGCGACGCGAGGGCGGCGAGGTCCCGGGCGGTGGTCACTCGTCTATTTTCCGCCCGGGACCGTTCGGTCGGGGCCGAACGGTTCGGGGCCTAGCGTCGGGGCGATGAGCATCCTCACCGACCCGGCCTACATCGTGCCGCCCGTTCCCGACGCCTCACGCGGGGTCGCGTGGTTGCGGGCTTCGGTGGCCCGCTTCAGCTCCGGCGATGCCCACCGCCGCCGCCGAGCCCTCGCCGTAGCCCTGCTAGCCACGATCCCACCCGATACCCTCGCCGACCACTTCGCCGCCGAAGCCGCGCTCGCCGCGCGGGCGGAGGGCGCCGCGACCGCCGAGGGCGCCGCGTTGGTCGAGGGCGCCGCGGATGCGGGCGGGGGGAGTGGCGCGCCGCATCCGGTCGCGGTGCTCGCTCGCGCGCTAGGGATCGAGGTGCCCGTCGAGTGGGTGGAAGAGGTTGCGCAGGGCTATCAGCCTGGGACCGGGGACCAGGGGAGGGCCGATCTTGCGGTCGAGCGGCTGGTGGGGCGGCTCGGAGGTGTGTACGACGAGGCTACGGCGGCACGGATCGGGGTGTTGGTGCAGGCGTGTCAGGCCACTGTGGCGCTCATCGACCGCTCCACGAACGCGTCTGTCGACGACGTGCTGCGCGACGATCCGCCCGCGCCTGCGACCAAGCGGCTGGCTCCGAACGGGGAGATCGTCTGGGTACCGCTCTCCGGCGACCTCGCGTTCGGCGCCGGCCCCCACGCCTGCCCGGGCCGGGCCCACGCCCTGGCCCTGGTCCGGGCAGCCACCGCCCGGTCGCACGCCGACTGATCACCGCACGGGAGAAGTGCTCCATGAGGTCGGTGCGTTCACGTCGCCGAAGGGCGTGAGGCTCGCGGCGATCGTCAGGCACTCGGACCGCACCGTCTCCCGGGTAACCCCCGGCTTGGGCCGGCACGTCACCTCACCCACGTTCCGGCTGAACACCTGCCGCACCACCTCGTCGACCCCATCGGTCCGCACGCTGGCCTCCCGCCCGTTCACCGTCGTGTTCGACGGATACTCCTGCTGCACGAGCCGGTCCGGCGTCCACCGCACCTCGGTCTCCTTCAACACCCCCGCGCTCGGACCGAACCGCACCGACGTCGAACCGGTCTCCTTCGGCCGGTGGACGATGGAACCGAGCACCCACGCGTGCGACGGACCCGTGACGGTGAACGGCAACGCCACCCGCACCGGCGACTGGGGCCGCAGCCCCGCCGCGATCCGCGCCGCGAACTCCGCGTTCTCCGACGAATCCCCCTCGAACCCGAAGAGCTGGACGATCGCCCCGGCGCCGTCGGCCCACTCCCAGCGCAACCAGCTGCGGCGCGTAGCAGCCCGCTCCGACCAGGTCGACGCTTTCCCGTTCACGTCCGGACCCGGCACGGTGGTGTCGGCCGGCAGATGCTGGAGCGGCGCCGGCGCGGTTCGCGGCGTTATCGAAATCTGGATCATCGGTTCGGCGTACCCACCGAGCCGCACCATCTCGTCGGACCGCGACACGGCACGCTCGGTGACCGGGAAGTCCGCCGGCACCCAGTTGGGCGTCAACCGCGTCCACAGCGGGTCGAACGTCGTCGGATTCACCGGCGGCGGCCCGGAGACCGACGGCGACAGCGCACCCGACGGCGGATGGGTCGCCACCGGCGCCGGCTCCGGCGACGGCGACCCAGCCCGCAACACCCCGATCGCCGTGAACACCACGACCAGCACCGCGGCCGCCGCAGCCAGCGGCAACAACCAGCGGCGCCGCGACGGCGCCTCGTCGTACGTCTCCTCCAGCACCCGGGCGCGCAGCGCGGAATGGACGCCCGGCGGTAGATCACGGGACGGTGGCGGCAGATCGTTCATCGCTGGGTCCCCGCTTCCGCGCGGTCGGTGAGGGTGGCGGACAACCGCGCCCGCGCGCGGCTGATCCGGGATCGGACGCTCGCCTCGGTGATCCCCAGCACCTGGGCGGCGTCGGCATAGGAGACGCCGGACCAGACGCAGAGGGCCAGCGCCTCGCACTCGGCGCGGGGCAACGAGGCGGCGGCCTCGAGCAACCACCGCATCCGACGCTCGTCGTCCAGGCGTTCGGCGACGTCGTCGGCGTGGTCGGGCACGCTCGGCGCGGGCCCGGCGCGGTGACGCACCGCGATCTGGCGTCGCAACGAGCGGTGCTCGGTACGGACGGTGTTCGTCGCGACGGTCAGCAGCCACGGCAGCGCCGACGAGCGGGTCAACGTCACGTCATCCCGATGTCGCCACGCAGAGAGGAACGTGGCCGCCACCGCGTCCTCCGCCATCGCCCAATTGCCGGCCAGCCGGAAGCAGTGGTTGTAGACCGCGCGGGCGTGCCGGTCGAACAGCACGCCGAAGGCGTCGCGGTCACCGCGGGCCGCGGCTGCCCACAACGATCGGTCGTCCGGGTCCTCTGGGCTCGTCACATCTTCCTGAGACCGGCATCGACCGGTGTGTTGCACGATTCGGGCGGTATTCGGACCGAACGTGGTTACCCCTGGCTGAGATCGGTCACTACACGGGGTGTGGTTCTCGACAAGATGGCTGAACTCAGCCGTATCGTCCTCGCCGACACGCCACTCGACCAGGTACTTCTCCGCGTCGCCGAGGTCGCGCGTGACGCCGTTCCCCGGGTCTCCGGCGTCTCGGTGACGCTGCTGGTCAACGACCGGCCCACCACCGCGGCGTTCACCGCCGACCTCGCACGCGAACTCGACGAGCGGCAGTACCGCCAGGGCCACGGCCCGTGCCTGGACGCCGCCCGCGGCGGTGAGACGCTGATCGTCGACGACATGCGCAGTGAGCCGCGCTGGCCGGTGTACGCGCCGCAGGCCGCCGAGCGCGGCGTGTTCAGCAGCATCTCGTCGCCGCTGCCGGTGCAGGAGCACGTCGTCGGTGCGCTGAACATGTACAGCTCCGAGAAGGGCGCGTTCGACGACGAAGCCGCCGGGGTGGCGGCACTCGTCGCCGACTACGCGGCGGTCGCCGTCGCCAACGCGCACCTCTACGCGACGACGTCGGAGCTCGCCGAGGGCATGCGCAGCGCGATGGAGTCGCGGGCCGTCATCGAGCAGGCGAAGGGCATCCTCATCGCCGAGCACAAGTGCTCGGCGGAGGAGGCCTTCGCCCAGCTCACGACGGTCTCCCAGCACACCAACCGCAAGCTGCGGGACGTCGCGGCCGCGGTGGTGGCCCGGGCGCAGGGGCTGCGCTAGGCGTTGCCCCGCTTGTCGCCGGCGTGGACCGGCTTTCCGAACGCCTCGACCTCCGTGGCCTTGAGGCTCGAGGTCATGACGTCGCGCCAGATCGCTCCCGGCACACCCGACCCGCGGACGTTGATCTTGCCGTTGACACGTTCCGCGTCGGGGATCGTCGTGCTCTCGCCCTTACCGGCCCAGACCGCGGTGACCAGCTGCGGCGTGTACCCGACCACCCACGCGTCGGACGAGCTGCCGTACTGCTGACCGCCGGACTTGGCCGCCGCCGGACGTCCGATCTGCAGGCTCCGGTCCGCCGCGTAGGACTGCTGCAGGACGTACGACACGTCGCGGCTGGTCGCCTGGTCCCACGCCTTCGTCGGCTGGGCGACGTTGGCCGCGTGGTCGAAGAGCACTGTCTTGCCGTCCGCGTCGATCACCGTCGCGACGAAGTACGGCTGGCGCTGGACGCCGTCGGCCGCGAACGTCGCGTACGCGGTCGCCTGGTCGAGCGCCGAAACCCGGTACCGGCCGAGCGCGAGCGAACCGTCGACGTTCGCCTTGTCGGTTTGATCCTTGTCCAGCGTCTTGTACCCGGCCCGCTTCGCGTCCTGAGCGACGTTCTTCGCCCCGTTCTTCAGCGTCGCAGCCCAGAACACGGATTCGACGGACTGCACGGTGGCCGTGGTCAATGAGCACCGCGGGCCGCACGAGCTGCTGTTGTCCAACGGCTTCGGGCGGTCCTCGAACTTCTGCCCGGAGACGCCGTTCCACAGCGAGTCGATGCTGTACCCGTTCTTCACCGACGTGGCGAGCACGATCGGCTGGAACGTCGCGGCCGCCGGGTGCGCGCCGAGCGTCGACGCCTGGTCGAAGTTGCCGTAACCCCGCTCGCCACCGTAGTAGGCGCGGACCGCGCCGCTCCTCGGGTCGAGCACCACGACCGCGGCTTCGGTGTCCTTGTCCTTCACGTGCGTGTTAGCGGCCTGCACCACGGCCTTCTGCACCTGCGGGCTGATCGTCGTCTGGACGGTCAGGCCGCCCGTGTTGATGTCCTGTTCGCTGAAGCCGATCTGCTTCAGTTCCGACTCGATGCGCTGGCCGAGGACGCCGGAGGAGCCGGTGCGCCAGGCCGAATACTGTGGCCGCACCTGCGCCGCCACCTTCGGGAACTGCATCTGGGCGCGCGCGGCCCGGTCCAGGTAACCGGCGCTCACCATGGCGTCGAGCACGCTGTTCCAGCGGGTGCGAGCGGCGTCGGGATTGCCGAACGGGTCGGAGCGCGACGGATCGTCGATCAGCGCGGCGAGCACGGCGCCTTCCTCGACGGTCAGCGTGTCGACGTCCTTGCCGAAGTACGCCTGCGCGGCCGCCTCGATCCCCGACGCGCCGCGGCCGTAGTAGATCGCGTTCAGGTAGCCGATCAGGATGTCGTCCTTGGACATCGTCTGTTCGAGCTTCGCGGCGTACACCGCCCGCCGGACGCTTCCGGACCGGCCCACGTTCGTCGACACCGCATTGCGCACGTACTGCTCGGTGATCGATTCCTTGCCCGAGCTTCCCGCCACCAGGTACCGGAGAGCACGGGTGCTGCCCGAGAGAAACCCGTGCGACTTCTCGAAGTCCGGGTCCTGGGCCGCGACCACGGCCTGCTGGACGTGTTTCGGCACCTCGTCCAGCGATACCGGGACGCGATTCTCGGTGGTGAACGTCGCGAGCGGGGAGTTGTCGACGTACTTGATCTGGGTGGTCGACGAGAGCTTGGGAATCGGCGGCAGGTCCGTGGTGCTCCACGCCACCCAGGCGCCGACCGCCGCCAGCACCAGCCCGATGACGACCACGACGGCCACGATCCGCAGACGACGGGGACGGCCGCGTCCCTCGGGCGGAGCGGATGGGGGAGTGTCACCGGGTGGCGGCGCGTCAGCCTTCGTGTCGTCGACTTCGGCTTCGATGACGTCCGGCTGATCGATCGGCATCGCGTGATTCTGTTGTGGATTGCGGCGAAATGCAATTCACGCAGCTCACGCCGGTTCACTCGCGTGATCGCGGCCGGGCAGGGCCGCGGCGGCGATCAGCATGACGACCGCGAGACCGACGAACACGACGACGATGCGGCCGATCGCCTCGGTCAGCAGCGCCGGGGTGCGCTGGTGCGAACCCAGCACGGCGTTGACCAGCGCGCCGAACGCCGCGGTGCCGACCGCGCTGCCCATCGAGCGCAGGAACAGGTTGTTCGCCGTGACGACGCCCCGCTCGTGCCAGCCGACGCTCGACTGCGCCGCGATCAACGTCGGACTGGCGGTGAGTCCCATGCCTCCGCCGATGACGAAGCAGCAGGCGGCGACGAACCAGACGCTGCTGTGTTCGTCGAGCAGGAGCAGCAGCGCGGTGCCGGCGAGGATGATCGTGGTGCCGATCAGCGCGCACACGCGGAAGCCGTAGCGCAGGTAGATCTTGCCGGAGCGCGACGCGGCGATCGGCCACCCGATCGTGAGCGTGGCCAGCGCGAACCCGGCCACCAGCGGGCCGTGCCCCAGCGCCTCCTGCACGTACGTCGGCACGTACGACGTGAGCCCGAACAGCACCGCACCGAGCGTCAGCGACACCAGACCGCTGGTGACCAGCAGCCGGCGCCGGAACACCCACAGCGGCAGCACCGGTTCGTCGACCCGGCGTTCCACCAGAACAAAGACCACCAACAGGGCGACGCCCACCGCGACGGTTCCGAGGCCGGCCGGCGAGCCCCACGCCCAGCGCTCGCCGCCCTCCAGCAGGGCCAGGATGAGCAGCGTCAGGCCGCCGGTGAGCAGGGCGGCGCCGGTGTAGTCGATCTTCGGGCGCGTGCGTTCGACGCGCTCGGAGAAGTTGCGGAGCACCATCGTTGCCGCGATCAGGCACAGCGGGACGTTGACGAAGAAGATCCAGCGCCACGAGACGTACTCGCTGAACACGCCACCGAGGGTCGGGCCGACGACAGCGGCCATGCCCCAGATGCTGGCCATGTAGCCCTGGATGACCGCCCGTTCCTCGGTCGTGTAGAGGTCGCCGGCGATCGTGATCGTCATCGGCATGATCGCGCCGGCGCCGAGGCCCTGGACGAGGCGGAACACGATCAGTGCGCCCATGCTCCAGGCGAAGCCGCAGAGGATCGAGCTGATCAGGAACATCGCGATGCCGAAGAGGATGACCGGTTTGCGGCCGAAGAGGTCGGCGAGCTTGCCGTAGATCGGGACGGTGACCGCTTGGGCGAGCAGGTAGATCGAGAACAGCCACGGGAACTCGTTGAAGCCGCCGACGTCGGAGACGATCGAGGGGACCGCGGTCGCGAGGATCGTGGAGTCGAGCGCGACCAGGGAGGTCGAGAGCATGAGGGCCAGCAGGATGGGTCCGCGATCCGAGCGGAGGCCGACTCCTGGAGACGACTCCAGCTTGGTCACGATCGTTCCTCCCCGCCCGACGGTTGCTCGGTACACACATTAACCCGGGCCCTAACCGGCCATCACCCAATGGCGGGATGGGATGACCGCACGGATCCGTCGAGGCGTCAGGAGATGCGCCGGCGGTACACGGCCACCGCACCGGCGTACGCGACGAGGAGAATCCCGACGCACCAGGCCAGCGCGGCCCAGATGTCGGACCCGACCGGCTGCTCGGTGAACAGGGCCCGAAGAGCGTCCGCGATCGACGTCACGGGCTGGTGCTCGGCGAACGCCCGGAGCGGGCCGGGCATCGAATCGGTGGGGACGAACGCCGAGCTCAGGAACGGCAGGAACAGCAGCGGGTAGCCGAACGCGCTCGCGCCGTCCGGGGTCTTCGCGATCAGGCCGGGAATGACGGCCACCCACGTCAGCGCCAGCGTCAACAACAGCACGATGCCGACGACGGCGAGCCACGCGCCGAACCCGGCACCGGACCGGAATCCCATGGCCAGCGCGACCAGCACGACGACGACCAGGGAGATCGTGTTGGCGATCACCGAGGTCAGC
Organism: Cryptosporangium sp. NPDC048952; assembly: GCF_043197895.1. Lineage (NCBI taxonomy): Bacteria > Bacillati > Actinomycetota > Actinomycetes > Cryptosporangiales > Cryptosporangiaceae > Cryptosporangium > Cryptosporangium sp. NPDC048952. The sequence goes on from NZ_JBICTY010000002.1 coordinate 69,373, forward strand.
ACGTGGGCCCACAGCACGCTCGAGCGGGCGATCGGCATCGACTGGAACCGTTCGACGATGCCGTTCTGGATGTCGGCGAAGAGCCGGAACGCGGTGTAGGCGACCCCCGAGGCGATGGTCATCAGCAGGATGCCGGGGAGCAGGTACGACACGTACGACTTCGACCCGGTCTGGATCGCACCGCCGAACACGTAGACGAAGATCAGCATGAAGAAGATCGGCACGAGCGTGGTCGTGATGATCGTGTCGACGCTGCGGGTGACGTGCCGCAGCGACCGTCCGAGCAGCGTGACCGTGTCACCGAGGAACGTCATCACTTGTCCTTCGCGGTCAGGGCGAGGAAGACGTCCTCGAGGCTGGGCTGCTTCTCGACGTACTCGACCTCGGCGGGCGGCAGCAGCTTCTTCAGCTCCGCGAGGGTGTCGTTCACCAGGATCTGACCCCCATGGAGGATCGCGATCCGGTCGGCGAGGTGTTCGGCCTCGTCCAGGTACTGGGTCGTGAGCAGCACTGTCGTGCCCGCATCGGCCAGTTCGCGGATCGCGCGCCACACCTCCAGGCGGGCCTCCGGGTCGAGCCCGGTCGTCGGCTCGTCGAGGAAGATGATCGGCGGGTTCCCGATCAGGCTCATCGCGATGTCGAGGCGGCGGCGCATGCCACCGGAGTACGTCGACGTCCGCCGTCCGCCGGCCTCGGTCAGCGCGAACTGGCGCAGCAGGTCGTCGGCGATCTTCTTCGGATCCGGGAGATGGCGTAACCGGGCGACCAGGATCAGGTTCTCGCGCCCGGTGAGGATCTCGTCGACAGCGGCGAACTGCCCGGTGAGGCTGATCGAGTTCCGTACCTCGCCCGGTTCCGTGGCGACGTCGAAACCGTTGACGTCCGCGGTGCCCCCATCCGCCTTGAGCAGCGTCGACAGGATCTTGATGACTGTGGTCTTGCCGGCGCCGTTGGAGCCGAGCAGCGCGAAGATGCTGCCCCGGGCGACGTCGAAGTCGACGCCGCGCAGCACGTCGAGGTCCTTGAACGACTTCCGCAGCCCCGAAACGGTGATCGCGCTCATGACGGAGCCCCCACCGATCGGTAGATCAGGATGTCGCCGAACGCGGTGCGGGCCTTCACCTCGGCGCGGTTGTCGGTCGCGGCCGGCCCGCTTGCCGCGTCGAGTTCGTTGACGACGCGACCGAAGTCGGTGTGTACGTCGAGGCGGGCGGCGGTGCCCTGCTGGATGCCGACCTCGACGCGCCCGGCCGCGGTCTTCAGCGTCGCCGTGCCGCTGACGACAGCGGTGAGGCGGATGTCGCCGAGCGCGGTGTTCGCGGTGACCAGCCCGGCGGTGTGCTCGGCGGTGATGCTGCCGTTCGCGGAGCGCACCTGCAGGTCGCCGGCGGCGTCACCGATCCAGCTGTCGCCGTTGCTGTTCGCCAGCACGGCGCGCCCTCGCACCGACCGGACGGTGAGCTGCCCGGATGCGGTCGTGAGGTCGGCGTCGCCGGCGACGTTTCCGGCCGAGATCTGACCCATTCCGGTGGTCGCCGTGAGCGAGGCGACGTCCTCGACCTGCAGATCACCGGCGCCGCTCTTCAGCCGGGTGGCGCCGAGCGTGCCGGAGCAGCGGAGCGCGCCCGCGCCGAGCTTGGCGTCGACCGAGGAGCCGGTCGGAAGTTCGATCGTGACGTCGACGATTCCGGCCCGGCGGAACGGGCTGTACGAACGCGGACCGCGGACGGTCAGCCGGCCGGACGCGAAGTCGACGACGGTGTCCTGCGCGTCGCGGACGTCACGGTCACCGGCCGTATCGGCGGGGGAGATGGTCACGACGGTGTCGGAGCGCTCGCCCGCGAGGATCCGGATGTCGCCGGCGACCATGTTGAGGTCGACGGAGATCGGCTGCGGGGTGTCGTAGGTGGGCATCGCGGTGCTCCTTCGGGAAGTGACGGTCATCGGACCCAGCCCGTGTAGCGCTGACCGACGCCCGGCGACGCGGTGGGCGGGGTGCGGGGTGGGGTCTGGCCGGGGTTGCCGACGCTCACGGCGACGGTCGCGGTGCGGATGAGCCAGGTGTTGATCGAGACGCCGGCCACGGCGGCCGCCTGCTCGACCCGGGACTTGAGGTTCTCCGGCAGCCGCAGGCTGATCCGGACCGTGGTGGTGTCGTCGTCGCTGTCGGCGACCGGCGGAGCGGTGGGCTCGGGTGCCTCGGGCGTCTCCGGAGGCGGCGGCGTGACGACGAACGACGGTTCGCGCTGACGCAGGCGCAGGTCCACCGAGCCGGGCGCGAGGTCCCGGGTGATCTCGGTGGCGGCTTCGGAGAGCGCGTCCAGCAGGGCGAGGCGCAGCGCGGACTCGAGCGGCGCGGTGAGCCGCTCCGCTAGTTCGCGGGCGTCGTCGCCACCGGCCGCCGCGGCGAGCGCGAGCTCGTGGCGAACGGCGTCGACATAGGGGCCAAGTTCCATGGCGCCATAGTGGCATCACTTTGATGCCATGCGCAATGCCAATCGTCAAGCTGTGGCATCACGGGTGCGCACGGTGACGTGAAGTGCGAACCCTCCCGCGTTTTTGGAGGATTCCTACAACGCATCTACCGCACCATGCGTGGTCCGCTCCATTGGTCTGGTCTCCGGAATCGAGCAAGGTAGAGAGCAGTCTGTCCGTACTGGGAGTGGGGAGATCCAGCCGGTGTTCAGTCGTGTGGCCATCGTCAACCGTGGAGAAGCTGCGATGCGGCTCATTCACGCCGTCCGGGACCTTTCGGCCGAAACCGGGGTGCGGATCGAGACGGTCGCGCTGTATACGGACGCCGACCGAACGTCCACATTCGTGCGTGAAGCGGACATCGCGTATTCGCTGGGCCCGGCGTCCGCCCGGCCGTACCTGAACCTGGGCGTCCTCGAAAAGGCCCTGCTCGACACCGGCGCGGACGCCGCCTGGGTCGGCTGGGGCTTCGTCGCCGAGGACCCGGCGTTCGCCGAGCTGTGCGACCGGATCGGCGTGACGTTCGTAGGCCCGAGCGCCGACGCGATGCGCAAGCTCGGCGACAAGATCGGCGCGAAGCTGATCGCCGAGGAGGTCGGCGTCCCGGTGGCGCCGTGGAGCCGAGGCGCAGTCTCCACTCTGGAAGAAGCGTTGGAAGCCGGCGAGAAGATCGGCTACCCGCTCATGCTCAAGGCCACTGCGGGCGGTGGCGGCCGCGGTATCCGGCGCGTGGACTCCGGCGACGACCTCGCCGACGCCTACGAGCGCACGAGCCAGGAGGCGTTGCGCGCGTTCGGCTCCGGTGTCGTGTTCCTGGAGCGGCTGGTCACCGGCGCGCGGCACGTCGAGGTGCAGGTCATCGCCGACGGTCAGGGCACCGCGTGGGCGCTCGGCGTGCGCGACTGCTCCGTGCAGCGCCGCAACCAGAAGATCATCGAGGAATCGGCGTCCCCGGTCCTGGGAGCCAGCCAGGTCGACGAGCTCAAAACGTCGGCCGAGCGGTTGGCAGTAGCGGTCGGGTACCGCGGGGCCTGCACCGTGGAATTCCTGTACCACCCGGGCGAGAAGCTGTTCGCGTTCCTCGAGGTCAACACGCGGTTGCAGGTGGAGCACCCGATCACCGAGGTCACCACCGACACCGACCTCGTGCGCCTGCAGCTGCACGTCGCGGGCGGCGGACGCCTGGAAGGTCCGCAGCCGGTCGAGAAGGGGCACGCCGTCGAGGCCCGGCTCAACGCCGAGGACCCCGACCGCGACTTCGCGCCCGCCCCCGGACGCATCACGCGCCTCGCGCTGCCCGCCGGCCCCGGCATCCGGGTCGACACCGGTGTCAGCGAGGGCGACACGATCCCCGCCGACTTCGACTCGATGATCGCGAAGATCATCGCCTACGGCCGCGACCGCGACCAGGCGCTCGCCCGCCTGCGCCGGGCGATGCGCGAGACCACCGTCCTGATCGAGGGCGGCGCCACGAACAAGAGCTTCGTGCTCGACCTGCTCGACCAGCCCGAGGTCATCGACGCACGTGCCGACACCGGCTGGATCGACCGCGTGCGCGCCGAAGGGCGCCTCGTCAGCCACCGGCACTCCGCGATCGCGCTCGCCGCGGCCGCGATCGAGGCGTACGAGGACGAGGAGGAGATCAGCCGGCAGCGGTTGTTCGCCACCGCGCACGGGGGGCGGCCGCAGGTGCGGCACGATCCGGGGCGGCCGTTGGATTTGAAGCTGCGGGGCGTGGGCTACCGGGTCAGCGTGGTGCGGGTGGGGCAGCGTGCTTTTCGCGTGGGGTTCGCCGACGGGGTGACCGCCGACGTCGACGTGGACCGCTACGACCCGCACTCCGGCCGGATCGCGGTGAACGGCCAGCGGTTCCGGCTGGTCACGGCGGTGCACGGGCCGGTGCACCTGGTCGAGGTCGACGGGGTCACGCACCGGGTCAGCCGGGACGAGGGCGGTGTGGTCCGGTCGCCCGCTCCGGCGCTGGTCGTCGCGACGCCGCTCGCCGTCGGTGACGAAGTCGAGTCCGGTGCGCCGATCCTCGTGCTCGAGTCGATGAAGATGGAGACCGTGCTCCGCGCGCCGTTCAAGGCACGGGTGCGGGAGTGCCCGGTGTCGGTGGGTAGCCAGGTCGAGGCGGGGGCGCCGCTGCTGCGGCTGGAACCGCTGGGCGATGTCGTCGCGGAAGAGGAGTCCCGGGACGCCGTCGACATCGAGCTGCCCGGCGCGGCTCCCGAGCTCACCGCGGAACGCTGCCTGCAGGACCTGCGCAGCCTCCTGCTCGGCTTCGACGTCGACCCGCACGACCAGAAGCGTGCGCTCTCCGCATACCTGTCCGCCCGCGGCGACCTCCACGGTGAGCTCGACCTGCTCACCGTCTTCGCCGACCTCTCCGAACTGAGCCGCAACCGCCCCCGCGGCGACGGTGACGTCGAGCCCGGCAGCCCCGTGCACAGCCCGCGCGAGTTCTTCCACAGCTACCTGCAGAGTCTCGACGCCGACCGCGCGGGCCTGCCGCCGAGCTTCCGCGCCCGGCTGGAGAAGGTCCTGGCCCACTACGGCGTCAGCGGCCTCGACCGCACGCCGGAGCTGGAAGCCGCCGTGTTCCGCATCGTGCTGGCCCAGCAGAACGTCAGCAGCAACGTCGCGATCGTCTCCGAGCTGCTGCGCCAGTGGCTCGCCGGCCCGCCGCCCGTCGAGCCGATGAGCGAGCCGGCCGGCCTCACGCTCGCGCACGTCATCGAAGCGACCCAGGTGCGTTTCCCGACGGTCTCCGACCTGGCCCGCGGCATCGTCTTCCGCTGGTTCGCCCAGCCGCTGCTGCGCCGCACCCGCGCGACGGTCTACGCCGAGGTCCGCGACCACCTGCGCTACCTCGACGCCAACCCCGAGGCGCCCGACCGCGCCGAGCGCATCGCGTCGATGGTGGCCGTCGCCGAGCCGCTCGTGCGTCTCGTCGGCCAGCGCACCGGCCGCACCGACCGCGATTCCGCGCCGCTGCTGGAGGTGCTCACCCGCCGTTACTACGGAAACCGGGGACTGACGGGCGTCAGCTCGCTCGACGTCGCCGGCCACCGCTTCGTCACGGCTGAGTTCCTCTCTTCTGACGACGTGGAGCGCGTTGTCACGACCGCGGTGGACATCGCGGGGCTGGCCGGGGCGCTCGAGGCGGTGGCGCTGTTCAACGGCCCGATCGCGGCAGACCTCTACGTCACGTGGGAGGACCAACCGGACGCGGACGCGATGGCCGGTCGGCTGGACGGAATGCTGGCGGGGGTCACGTTCCCAGCGGGCGTTTCGCGGATCACGGTGACGGTCGCGGGCACCGCGGGTGCGCGCATGCACCACCACTTCACGTACCGCCAGGGCGCGTCGTCGTTCTTGGAGGATCGGCTCATCCGCGGGCTGCACCCGCAGATCGCCGAGCGGCTGCAGATCTCGCGTCTGCGGGAGTTCGACCTCACCCGCCTGCCCTCGTCGGACGAAGAGATCTACCTGTTCAAGGCGGTCGCGCGCAGCAACCCGTCGGACGAGCGGCTGATCGCGATGGGCCAAGTCCGTGACCTGACGCCGCTGCGGGAGGCCGACGGTCGCCTGATCGCGCTGCCGGCGGTCGAGGACGCGGTGACCGCGGGTCTCGACGCGATCCGGGCGGTCCAGGCACAACGTCCACAGAGCAAGCGTTTCGATACGAACCGGATCATGCTCTACGTGTGGCCGCCGACGGACCTGTCGCCGGACGAGCTCGAAGCGCTGGTGCAGCGCGTCCTGCCGACGACGTCGGGGGCGGGCCTGGAGGAGGTCGAGTTCGTCGGCCGGCAGCGCAACGACGCCGGTGAGCTCGAAGAGCTCTCGGTGCGGATCGGGTTCGACCCGGGGCGCGGCATGCGGCTGGACGTGGGCGCGCCGTCGACGGAGCTGATCCTGCCGCTCGACGACTACCGGCAGAAGGTGCTGCGTGCGGCGCGGCGGGGGAACGTGTACCCGTACGAGCTGACCGGGTTGCTGGGGTCGTTCGTGGAGTACGACCTGGTGGGTAACTCCTTGGAGCCGGTGGACCGGCCGCGCGGGAAGAACACGGCTGCGCTCGTGGTGGGTGTCGTGACGACGCCGACCCCGCGGTACCCGGAAGGCGTGACGCGGGTCATCCTGCTCGGTGACCCGACCAAGGCGCTGGGCGCGCTGTCCGAGCCCGAGTGCTCACGGGTGATCGCGGCCCTGGACCTGGCCACCTCGATGCAGGTGCCGCTCGAATGGTTCGCGCTGTCGGCCGGTGCCCGGATCTCGATGACGTCGGGCACCGAGAACATGGACTGGGTGGCGGCCGCGCTCAAGCGGATCGTCGCGTTCACGCAGGCCGGGGGCGAGATCAACATCGTCGTCGCGGGCATCAACGTCGGTGCGCAGCCGTACTGGAACGCCGAAGCGACGATGCTCATGCACACCAAGGGTGTGCTGATCATGACGCCGGACTCGGCGATGGTGCTCACCGGCAAGCAGGCGCTGGACTTCTCCGGTGGTGTGTCGGCCGAGGACAACTTCGGCATCGGCGGGTACGACCGGGTGATGGGGCCGAACGGCCAGGCGCAGTACTGGGCGCCGAACCTGCCGGCCGCGCGGGACGTGCTGATGAAGCACTACGACCACACGTACGTCGTGCCGGGGGAGTCGTCGCCGCGCCGGGCCGTTACCGCTGACCCGGCTTCGCGCGACATCTCGGACTACCCGCACGCGATCGTGGAGAGCGACTTCCGCACCGTGGGCGAGATCTTCTCGACCGCGCTGAACCCCGACCGGAAGAAGCCGTTCGACATCCGCACGGTGATGCGGGCGCTGACCGACCAGGACCACCCGGTGCTCGAACGCTGGGCGGGCATGGCCGACGCGGAGACCTCCGCGGTGCAGGACGTGCACATCGGTGGCTGGCCGGTGTGCCTGATCGGTATCGAGTCCCGGGCGGTGCCGCGCCGCGGTTTCCCGCCCACCGACGGCCCCGACACGTACACCGCCGGCACGCTGTTCCCCCGATCGTCGAAGAAGACCGCGCGCGCGATCAACGCGGCCTCGGGCAACCGTCCGCTGGTGGTGCTGGCGAACCTGTCCGGGTTCGACGGGTCGCCGGAGTCGATGCGGCGGCTGCAGCTGGAGTACGGCGCCGAGATCGGGCGGGCGATCGTCAACTTCTCCGGTCCGATCGTCTTCTGCGTGATCTCGCGGTACCACGGTGGGGCGTTCGTCGTGTTCTCGAAGGCGCTGAATCCGTCGATGACGGTGCTGGCGCTGGAGGGTTCGTTCGCGTCGGTGCTCGGCGGCGCGCCGGCGGCGGCTGCCGTGTTCGCCGGCGAGGTCAACAACCGGACCGCGACCGACCCGCGGGTGGCTGAACTTCAGGCGCAGGCCGCTGCTGCCGACACTACGGAGCGGGCGGCGCTGAACGCGCGGCTGGCCGAGGTGCAGTCGGGCGTGCGGGCCGAGAAGCTCGGCGAGGTCGCGGCCGAGTTCGACCGGGTGCACAGCATCGAGCGTGCGGTGGAGGTGGGGTCGGTCGACGAGATCGTGTCGGTGGCGTCGCTGCGGCCGCGGATCATCGCCGCTCTCGAGGCAGGGATGGCCGGCCGGTAAGTTTTCGGCCATGGACCAGCGGATCGTCGTGATTCACACCGATGGGGCGTGCATTCCCAACCCCGGGCCCGGGGGTTGGGGTGCCGTCCTGCGGTACGGCGACGTGGTGAAGGAGCTGCGCGGCGGCGAGGCCGGCACCACCACGAACAACCGGATGGAGCTGATGGCGGCGATCCGGTCGCTGGAGTCCCTCACCCGGCCGTGCTCGGTCGTGCTGCACACCGACAGCTCGTACGTCCAGCAGGGCATCACCAGCTGGATGACGAAGTGGAAGCGCAACGGGTGGATGACCGCTGCACGTCAGCCGGTGAAGAACGCCGATCTGTGGGTGCGTCTCGACGCGGCGATCGGAGTGCACGAGGTGGAGTGGAAGTGGGTGAAGGGCCACGCCGGGGACCCCGGGAACGAGCGCGCCGACGAGCTGGCGGGGCTGGGGCTGCGAGAGAGCGTTGCCGGCGTCTGACACGATCTGAGCTGTGACGACGGCTCGGGTTCCGCGGCAGCGCCGTCGCGTTGTGATAGGGCTGGTTCTCGTTGGCGGGCTCATTGTCGTGGGCCTGAGGTTCGTGTGGCCGATGGTGTCGCCGTACGCCGGGCCGCTCGCCGGGCCTCCTGGGCCGCGGCCCGCGTTCCAGATGCCGGTGGCGTGCGGGGAGCGGTGGCAGCTGGGCACGTACCCGGGGCACGACGACTTCGACGTCGACTTCTTTCCGCTGGACGGGGAGTCGTGGGGGCGTCCGGTGTTGGCATCGTTCGAGGGCACGGTGACGATGGCCGGGATCAACGGGACGCTCGGCGGCCGGACACCTGCGGATCCTGACGGGCCGCGGGGGACCGGGGGCGGGTACTGGGTGAAGATCGCCCACGAGGGGCGATGGGAGACGCAGTACCTGCATCTCCTGGAGCCGCCGCTGGTGTCGTCGGGGGACCGGGTCGCCCGGGGTCAGCAGATCGGGAAGCTGGGGAGCACGGGTAACTCCGGAGCGCCGCATCTGCACTACGAGCAGCGTCGGGGCTGGGAGAAGGTCGAGACGTACTTCGACGGCCGGCCGTCGGGCATCACGACCGACGACCGCGAGTACACGACCGCGAGGGTCAGCAAGAACTGCTGACCGGGCGCGCGGCCCGAGCGCTAGCTCGGGCGCGGGTTCGCGCGCTGGCTCGGGCGTGGGGTCGGGTCGCTGTCGTGGGCTGACGCTGGGTCGCGTTCGGGGATCAGTGGGCCTCCGATGGGTAGGGTGAGGTGCGGCTGGGCGCGGTCGAGGCTGTGGCGGGCGGCATTGACGAACACGACCTGCGCGTCGACCAGGGTGGTGAGCAGCCGCGCCCACTCGTCCGCGTTCTTGTGGCCGGCGTGGACGTAGGCGTCCATCTGCACCAGCGCGTCACCGACGGGTGTGATCGCCGTGACGACCTCCTCGTCGGCGACGAGGCTCAACTCGGTGAGCGCACCGCCCCAGCGGGCCCAGTCGACGTCGGTGACGGGGAGCGTGCCCAGGTAGGCGCGGCGCACGTCGAACTCGATGCGGGCGTACTCGCGTAACAGGGTGCGGTACGCGGCCGCCTTCGTGTCCTTGAGCCAGTGCTGGCTCTGACTACGCCGGGTCAGGAACCCGCCCACGAGCACGCCGGCGAGCGTCCCGACCATGCTCCCGGCCACCGTCACCACCACGGTCCACGACACGCAGCCAACCGTGCCGACTCCCGCAGCCCAGCGCAACCGCCGTGACCCCCGGCTCGACCAGCTCGTACCCCTCGAAGAACCTCTCCACCCCGGCCTTGTCCGGCAGCGCGACACAGATGCCCGGCTCCTCGTAGGCCGCGGCGGCGCGGTGGATGCCCTCGCCGATGTCGCCGGTGGCGGTGGAGAGCGCGAGGTAGCTGCCGCTCGGGAGCCGGTCATCAGCCGGCGGCACGGTCGGGCGGGCAATTGTCGGAACCGCCCAGGATGTAGTCGTAGATTCGGGCAGAGTGCGGTATGTCCGTCCGGAGGTCCACCGGAATGTGTTCAGGCACAGTGGACAGTCTGCTTAGACTCGCCACCATCCGCCACAGGTGACGGAGATGTTCCGCATGACGTTGCAGCGTTTACGGTCGGTCTCGGCGTCGGAGTGGGTTCTGCTCGCCGCGCTGCTGGTCATCGCGGTCGCCACCCGGTACGTCGGACGGGACTACGTCACCGGCGACATGCAGATCTTCTTCGAGTGGCACGCCCACTTGGAGGCCGACGGTCTGGATTCGCCCGTTGGCAACTACAACGCGCCATTCCTCTATCTGCTGATGCTCGCCGGGTGGCTGCCCGGTGAACTCCTGTACAACCTCAAAGCCATCTTCGTCGTCTTCGACGTGCTGCTCGCCTGGTACGTGTTCCGCCTCGTCGGCCTGCGCTACGCCGGGTGGCGCATCCCGGCCGCGGCCGCGCTGATCGTCGCGTTCCTGCCGACGGTCGTCATCAACGCGTCGATGTACGGCCAGTGCGACTCGATCTGGGCCTCGTTCGCCGTCGGCGCGCTCTACCACTTCCTGCGCGGTTCGCACTGGATCGCGGTGTCGTTCTGCGCGCTGGCCTACGCGTCCAAGCCGCTGGGCATCTTCATCTTCCCGACGCTCGCCCTGCTGTTGCTCGCCGGCACGGTCCGCTGGCGCACGCTGATCGCACTGCCGCTGGTGTACGTCGCGGTCGACGTCCCGATCATGCTTTTCGGCCGTGACCCGGTCGAGGTGCTCACGCTCTACTTCCACCAGTTGGACGACCCTGCCCGGCTGACCCGTGGCGGTCCGACCGTTTTTCAATTCTTCGACGTCAGAACTGGCGCCCTCGAGCTGGCGTCACTGGGGACGCTGCTGGCCGGGGCCGCGGTGCTCGGCATCTGCTGGGTGCTGATCGCGACCCGCACCGAACTGGACCACACCCGCATCGTCACCGCTGCGACGTGTTTCGCACTGATCGTGCCGTTCCTGCAACCCCGGATGCACGAGCGCTACTTCTACCTCGCCGACATCCTGACGCTCGTCCTCGCGTTCTACGTGCCTAGGCGCTGGTACCTGCCGCTGATCGTGCAGGCGGCGTCGTTCTTGTCCTACCTACCGTTCATGCTGCGCGGTGGACCGCCGGGCACGTACCTGGACCGTAAGTGGCTCGCCGCACTGATGCTGGTGGCCCTCGTCCTGACCACCTACCAGCTACTCCGCGACGTCCGCGGCCACCGTCCGGCACCGCCGGACGGCGAACCGCGGATGCCCCTGGACGACGAGACCGCATCGGCGCCCGACAACGGCGAACGGCGGGCACTGCTGCGCCCGCCGCACCCGCTGTCGTCACCTCAGCAGCTGTAGGTGACCTTGTACGGCACGGACAGCGCCTCGGACGTGCCCACCCGGATCGTCTCGGTGCACTTCTTGAGCGGGAAGCCCCGCTTCGAGCTGTGATCCATCTCGACGTACACCGAGTTACCGGTTTCGGCGATGGTCAGGATCGACGCCACGGCTGCCCCGAGCTGCACCGCCGCCGAGCAGCCGCGCTTGGCCTTCGCGGCCTTCAGTGCGACCTGTGCGGTCCTGGCAGCGACCGCCAGCGGCACCGTCCGCGCGCGCAGCCGGTCGGCGGTCTTGGACAGGCCGCACATGAGGCCGAGCTCCTTCTCGGCGCTCATCAGGCCCAACGCGGCCTGCTGGGCCTGCTGCGGAGCGATCATCTTCCCGGGCGTCGAATCCGCAGCCGCCGGCGCACCCGCGACCCCCAGTGACGCACCGAGCACCAGTGTCAGGACTGCGATTCGTCGGGATAGTCCAGTCATTCGTTCCCCCCAAAGTCGAAATTGGACGGGACGAACGTAAGAGAGCCCAGCGGGCCGTTCCTAGGGCGTTAACGGTGAAATCGCCCTTTCGGCGGGGGAGGCGCGACCGATCGGTGCGCGGTCAGCGTCGATCGGATTGTCGTTCCGGGACCGACATCTCACCCGCGGCGACGAACGCAGGGCGGGTTCCGTTGGTCAGCCATCGAAGACCCCACTCGACCGGGCCGTACCGGAACCGGCGCAGCCAGAGTGCGCTCACGGCGAGCTGGGCGGTGAACACCGCGAGGGCGAACACCATCAGCGCGAGCGGGGAGAACCGCCCGGCGAACCCGAAGCCGATGCCGGTGAACACGATCAGGCCGACCGCGGACTGCGCGAGATAGTTCGTGAGCGCCATCCGACCGGCCGGAGCCAGCACCCGCCGCACCACGGGCCGGGCCCGCAGCAGCGTGGCCACGTACGCGGCGGCGAGCAGCGGGGCAGTGGCCACGCTCGCGGCGACGCACAGCGGGGCACCGTTCCCGCCGAGCGCGTAGAGGACCCCGCCTGCGATCCCGACCGGGAACCCCACCAGCTGGATCCGGCGCAGCACCGGGTGCGAGTTCGTTTCCGGAGCGAGCCAGCGCCGACGTCCCGCGACCATGCCGAGCAGGAACATGCCGAGCGCGGTCGGGCCCTGCAGCGTCGCCGATTGCAGCAGCAGCAACGGCAGACCGGCGAGGTGCTCGCCGATGTTGGGACCCCAGTCGCCCAGCAGCGCCCGGGTGGCGTCGGCACCGTTCGCGAGCGCCTCGGACTCGCCGGGCAGAAACGTCGAGCCGTCCACGAACAGTCCACTCGAGATCAAGCTCAACAGCACGACGACGTACAGCCCGACGGCGATCCGCAGCGCCGTGCGGTCGGTGACGTTCCGCAGGAGCAGCAGCGCCAGGCACGCCACCGCGTACGTGGTGAGGATGTCGCCGCCGTACAGCACGACGATGTGCAGCACGCCCAACGCGAACAGCCCCGCGATCCGCCGCAGCATGCGGGGCCGGAACTCCGCTCCGGCACGTCGCGCGGCGTCCATCTGGAGCGTGAAGCTGTACCCGAACAGGAACGAGAACAGAACGTAGAACTTCATGTCGACGAAGACCGACGAGAGCGTGCGGACCGCGTCGTCGAGCGAGGAGTCGAACGTCGGGTCGTGAACCAGGTTGCCGGGATAGCCGGACGCCATGAACGTCACGTTCACCGCGAAGATCCCGAGTAACGCGAAGCCGCGGACCGCGTCGACGTCGTGAATACGCATGGGGCCTCTCTCTGTATCGTCTACAGCGTATGACGTACAGAGTCGGTGATCTCTAGAGTGACGCGCAAGAGACCTGAGAGGGAGATCTACGTGGCGGACGCCGGCCTGCCCCCGGTGGTGGCCCGCATGTGGGGCCGAGACACCGCGGCCCGGTACGGGCCACGTCCGAGTCAGGACGTGCGTGCGATCGTCGACGCGGCGATCGCGATCGCGGACCGCGAGGGCCTGGACAAGGTGACGATGAGCAGCGTCGCGGCCGACGTGGGGGTGGCGACGATGTCGCTGTACCGGTACGTCGGGAGCAAGGACGAGCTGTTGCTCCTGATGGCCGATGCCGCCGCGCCGGAGCCCCCGGCGCTGGAGGCTCAGGGCTGGCGCGCGTATCTCACCGCATGGACCCGCGCGAACCGCGACTACCTGCTGGGTCGGCCCTGGCAGTTGACGCTGGGCCGCACCGCCCCACCCGCCGGCCCCCGCACCCTGCGCTGGCTCGACCGAGCCCTCGCGGCGCTGGCTGACACCGGCCTGACCCACACCGAACGAATCAACATCGCGACCACCCTCACCGGCTATGCCTCGCAGCAAGCGAGCGTGGTCGTCGCCATGCTCGGCGCCGCAGCCGCTCCGCCTCGGCCATCTGCGACCGGCACGAGCGGCCCCGGCGCCACCGCCGGCCCGCGTGGCGGCCCGCGCGGCGGCTCGCCGGCACTGGCCGAGCCCATCGATGGGCTCGTCGACTATGGGCGGATCCTCGGGGAGTTGCTCGAGCCGGAGGAGTATCCGGCGCTTTCGGCGGCCGTCGCTGAAAACGCGTTCGGGGCCGCTCCCGACTGGATCGACGACGCGGACTTCCAGTTCGGGCTCGACCTTCTCCTCGACGGCATCGAGGCCCTCATCGCCCGCCGGAACAAATAAGTCTTTGGCCCCACGCGGCACCATTAACCCCGTGAACACCCTGCTCCTCGGCGTCGTCGGATCGACCGCCTACGGACTCGCCCACACGGGCTCCGACGTCGACCGCCTCGGCGTGTACGCCGTGCCCACCGCCGAGCTGCACGGACTGCACCTGCCGATCGACCGGGCCGCCACGGTCGTCCAGCACGACCCGGACCAGACCATGCACGAGGCCCGCAAGTTCGCGATGCTGTGCCTGTCGTCGAACCCGACGGTCACCGAACTGCTCTGGCTGCCGACGTACGAGCAGCGCACCCCGCTCGGCGACGAACTCGTCGAACTCCGGGACGCATTCGCCAGCGCCGACGGCGTGCGCAACGCGTACTTCGGCTACGCGACCGCCCAGTTCAAGCGCCTGCTCGCCACCGGACAGTTCCAGTCAAAAATGCGGAAGCGGCAGTCCAAGCACGGCCGGCACCTGCTGCGCCTGCTCGACCAGGGCTACGACTACTACGTCACCGGCCGGCTGACACTGCGCGTCGACGACCCGGAGCGCTACCGCGAGTTCGGCGACCGGGTGGCGGACGACCCCGAAGTGGCCCGGCCGGTGCTGGCCGAGGCGCAACAGAAGTTCGCCGACGCGAAGTCACCGCTCCCCGAGGCGCCGGACGAGCCCGCGGTCGAGGCCTGGCTGAGGCGGGTCCGCGCCGCCTACTGGAAGGCCGCACAGTGACACCGTCAACGGTGCTCGTCGACATCGACGGCACCCTCGCCACGCGGGTCACCGACCGCTCCCCGTACGACTGGCAACGCGTGGGGGAGGACGCCCCGGTGGAGGCCGTGGTCGCGGCCGTGCGCGCCCTGCACGCGGCCGGACACACGATCCTCGTGCTGTCCGGCCGCGACGAGGAGTGCCGCCGCCAGACCGAGTCCTGGCTCACCCACCATCTGGGCGTGCCCTACGAGCGCCTCCTGATGCGCCGGGCCCGCGACAACCGCCGCGACGACATCGTCAAACGCGAACTCTACGAGCGCCACATCAAGAAGCACTACTCCGTCCTTTTCGTCCTCGACGATCGAGCGCAAGTCGTAAAAATGTGGCGGAAAATCGGTTTGGTCTGTTTCCAAGTTGCCGCAGGCGACTTCTGATCTCACGCCGCCGACGAGTTCCCGGCCCTACGACGTCTCGCCGGGCCTACGGTCGGCGCGCGTAGGCCCCAGAACCCGTCGTAGACCCCGAAACCCGTCGTAGGCCCGGAAATCTGACGTAGCCCCGGCGCGGTGGCGGTGGCGGTGGCGGTGGCAGGAAAGGTGGGAACGACGACGTTGCTGCCGCCGCCGGACACCGCCACGCTGAAGGCATGCGATGCGTAGTGGTCGTGCTCTTCGACGGGGTGCAGAGCCTCGACGTGACCGGCCCGCTGGAGGTCTTCGCGGGGGCGAACCGGACCGCTCCCGCGACCTACCGCCTGATCACGGCGAGCCCCGGCGGTAAGCCGGTGCGAGCCTCCTGTGGGCTCATGCTCGTCCCGGACGAACCCCTCGAAAAGACCAAAACCGCGCACACCCTCGTCGTCCCCGGCGGCGAAGGCACCCGCGACCTCGATCCCGACGTGGTCACCTGGCTGCGCGAGCGGGCACCGGAGGCCACCCGCCTCGTCTCGGTCTGCACCGGCGCGTTCCTGCTCGCCGAAGCCGGCCTGCTCGACGGCCGGCGCGCCACGACGCACTGGCGAACGTGCGACACGCTCGCCAAACGCTATCCGCAGATCGACGTCGATCCGGAGCCGATCTTCGTCCGGGACGGGCCGGTCGCCACGTCGGCGGGAGTCACCGCCGGCATCGACCTGGCGCTCGCGCTCGTCGAGGAGGACCTGGGCCGTGAGGTCGCGCTGAGCATCGCCCGGCACCTGGTGATGTTCCTGCACCGGCCGGGCAACCAGGCCCAGTTCAGCACCCAGATGGCGGCGCAGGTCGCCGACCGGGCTCCGCTGCGCGAGGTGCAGCGCTGGATCGTCGACAACCCGCGGGCCGACCTGAGCGTCGAGGCACTCGCGCGCCGCGCGAACCTCTCGCCGCGGCAGTTCGCGCGGGCGTTCGCCGCGGAGGTCGGCCGCACGCCCGGCCGGTACGTGGACGCGGTGCGGCTGGAGACCGCCCGCCGCGTGCTGGAGGAGAGCGACGAGAGCGTCGACCGGGTCGCGCGTCGCAGTGGATACGGAACGACGGAGGCGATGCGCCGCGCCTTCGTGCGGACGTTGGGCGTCGCGCCCGGCGAGTACCGGCAGCGCTTTTCGACGAGGAGGTAGCAGACGATGCAATTCGCGATCCTGCTGTACCCGAAGGTCACCGCGCTCGATGCGGTCGGTCCCTACGACGTGTTCAGCAAGTACCCCGGCAACGAGGTCGTGTTCGTCGGCGAGAAGACCGGCGTGGTCCGCACCGAGATCGGCAGTCTGGGCCTCGCCGTCGACGCCACGCTGGCTGAAATAACAAGCCCAGACGTACTAGTCGTCCCCGGCGGCCACGGCCAAGCCGTCCAGCTCGGCATCGAGTACGACCCGCAGCCGCCCTACGACGCCGGCTCCCCGACCAAGGCCCCCGCCGACGTCGTCGACTACCTCCGCCAGAACAGCCGCTTCGTCCTCACCGGCAAGTCCTAGCCGGCCAGGCCGCTCTCGTAGGCGATGACGACGAGCTGGGCGCGATCGCGCGCGCCGAGCTTGCTCATCGCGCGGTTCACGTGGGTCTTCGCGGTCACCGGACTGATCACCATGCGGTCGGCGATTTCGTGGTTGGACAGTCCCTTCGCCACCAGCGCGACGGCTTCGCGTTCCCGGTGCGTCAGCCCGCCGAGCGCCTCGCTGGGTGGGCGCGGCAGGCGATCGACGTAGCGGTCGATCAGCTTGCGGGTGATCGCGGGGGCCAGGAGCGCGTCGCCTCGCGCAGCGACGCGGACGGCGTGCAGGAAGTCCTCGGGCAGGATGTCCTTGACGAGGAACCCGCCCGCGCCCGCACGCAGCGCGTCGAACACGTACTCGTCGAGGCCGTAGTTGGTCAGGATGACGACGTGCACGTCGGCCAGTGTCGGGTCGGCGGCGATCCGCCGGGTCGCCTCGATACCGTCGACGAGCGGCATCCGGATGTCGACGAGCGCGATGTCGGGCAGGTGTCGGCGGGCCAGTTCCACCGCGGCGTGGCCGTCGCCGGCCTCGGCCACGACCTCGATGTCGTCCTCGATGTCGAGCAGCGCGCGGAAGCCGCTGCGGATCAGCGGCTGGTCGTCGACCAGCAGGACGCGGATCACAGCGGAAGCTCCGCGTCGACGGTGAAGCCGCCCTGACCGGCGGGTTCGGCCCGGATGCGGCCGCCGAGCGCGATCACCCGTTCCCGCATGCCGAGCAGGCCGACGCCGGGCACGGGCGGGGCGTCGGGGTTGGCGCTGCCGTCGTCGGTGATTCGGATGGCCACGGCGTTGGGACGGAAGGAGATTCGCACCGCCGCGCTGGTGGCGGCAGCGTGCCGGGTGACGTTGGTCAGCGCCTCCTGGACGATCCGGTAGGCGGTGCGATCGACAGCGGACGGGACGTCGGTGCGGTCGCCCTCGACCGTGAGGGTGGCGTCGAGGCCGGTCGTGCGTGCCTGCCTCACCAGGTCGGGCACCTGATCGAGCCCGTGCGGCGGACTGCTGCTGTCGTCGCGCAGGGCTTCCAGCGTCGCGCGGAGTTCGCGCGCGGCCTCCCGACCGGCCTCCCGGATCGCGAGGACCGCGTCCGGCACCGGCTCGCCGCGTCGCTGCGCGAGGTGGACAGCGGCCTCGGCCTGGACCTTGATCACCGAGATCTGGTGGGTCAGCGAGTCGTGCAGTTCGCGGGCGATGTGCAGACGCTCCTCGTCGGCGCGGCGCTGGGCGATCTCCTCCCGGGTGCGTTCGGCTTCCTCCGCCCGGCGCTCGGCCTGGCGGAGCGCTTCACCGGCCGCGCCGGCGGCGATCAGCCAGGCGAGTTCGAGCACGCTGCGGGCGTGCGCGATCGCGTCGTCCGCGCCGTGCAGGCGCGCGGCCAGGGGGAGGGCGGCGAGCACCACCACGCTGACGACGATCGTGAGCGTGCGTCGGCCGGCCCGCACCGCCCCGTAGACCGCGATCAGGTAGGCGACCGCGAACACGTCGAATCCGGCCGCCTGGTAGCCGACCGCGGCGGCGCCGGTCACGACCAGGACGACGACCGGCGCGCGTTGCCGGCCGACGAGCGACAGGCCGCTCAGGACGAGCAGGGCGTAGCCGGCGGGACCCCCCTGTGACCAGCCGCTCGCCAGGAGGATCCCCGCCACCCCGACGGCGATCGCCCAGTCGAGGGGACGGCGCATGGGGGCACCGTAACCGCCGGGAGACCCGCGCGAATCGTCCGCGCGAAGGACGGCACTACCGCGTTCGCAGCAGTGGAAAGTGTCCGCGATCGCACGACGCGCGGCGAGGGCGCGGGGAGCCAGGCTCGGAGCCATGGACACCACCTACGCACTGACCACCGGCCGTGCCCTCGCCGGCGCCGCCGCACTGATCGCGCTCGTGGGAGTGATCGCCGCAGGTCTGGCCCTGGCGCGGGGCACGCGGGCCTCGGTCATCGGCCTGGTCGCCGGGGCGACCGGCGTCGTCGTCGGCGGGATCGTCGTGGCCACCGCCGACGGCGGACCAGGCTCCGGCAGCGGCATCGTCGGCGGCTACGCGGCCCTCGCGCTCGGCGTGATCGCCATGCTCCTCAGCGCGGCGGCGCACGCCCGCCACACGACGCGCCGGGCCGCCGCCGTCAGCGGCACACAGCGGGAATAAGCGCTGGCCGCGCCGCGTCGGCTCATGCATGAGCGACCGGTCGATGATCCTCGGGGCAATGATCTTCTACCCGGGTGGCGAGCACCTCGCCAGCTGGCGGCTTCCCGGGGCCGAGCCCGAGCGGTACCTCGACCTCGGGTACTACAAGAACTTCGCCCGCACCGCCGAGCGGGGTGGCTTCGCGACGCTGTTCATCGCCGACGAACTCTACGTCTGGGATCGTTTCCCGTCGGGCATCGACCACGTCGTCAACATCCGCCCCGAGCCGTTCACGCTGCTCGGCGCGCTGTCGCAGGTCACCGAGCAGATCGGCCTCGCGGCCACGGTCTCCACCACGTACAACGAGCCGTTCCACGTCGCCCGCAAGCTCGCCTCCCTGGACTTCCTCAGCGAGGGCCGCGCCGGCTGGAACGTCGTCACGAGTGCCAGCGACGAGGAGGCCTGGAACTTCGGCCGCGAGGCGAACCTCGACCACCCGGTGCGTTACCGCCGCGCGAAGGAGTTCATCGACGTCGTCAACGGGCTCTGGGACAGCTGGGACGACGACGCGTTCCGCTACGACAAGGAAACCGGCTACTTCGCGGACCGCACCAAGCTGCACACCCTCGACCATCGCGGTGAGTTCTTCACCGTCCGCGGCCCGCTGAACATCGCCCGCCCGCCGCAGGGCCGCCCGGTGATCTTCCAGGCCGGGGCTTCCGAGGCCGGTCGTGCGCTGGCGGGCGCCACCGCGGAGGCCGTGTTCACGATGGGCAACAACGCGGTCCGCGGCGCGAAGATCCTCTACGACGACTACAAGGCCCGCGCGCAGGCCAACGGCCGCAACCCCGATCACCTCAAGGTCATGCCGGCGCTCTCCCCGGTGATCGGCCAGACGCTGCGCGAGGCCGAGGAGTACCTCGACCAGATCGAAACCCTCACTCCCGAACGGCTGTCCCTCGACTGGCTGTCCCACTACCTCCAGTTCGACGTCAGTCAGCACCCGATGGACGAGAAGTTCCAGCCCGACCTGTCGGTGCCCACGAACCAGGTGCAGTCGGTGCAGGAACAGATCGGCCGCCTGGTGGGGCAGGGCACCTACACGCTGCGTGAGGTCAACCGGGCGCTGCTGCGTCGGCGGTTCCTGCTCGGTACGCCCGACACGATCGCCGATTGGATGGTCGAGCGGTTCGAGGCGGGTGCGGCCGACGGCTTCATGCTGGCGTTCTCGTCGATCCCGGTGGGCGTCGACCAGTTCGTCGATTTGGTCGTTCCGGAGCTGAAGAAGCGGGGGGCGTACCACGGCGGGTACCGCGGGCGGACCCACCGCGAGAACCTGGGCCTACCCGTGCCCCCGAGCCGCTATGCGTGAGGCCCGGGCCACGTAGGAGGCGATCCGGGTGGCGGCCGCGCCGCCGTCGAGGTCCGGGTTGTAGATGCAGACGCTGAGCCCGCCGCAACCGCCGATCGAGAGCAGCTGCTCGGTCAGCGTGTCGAGCTGGTCCCAGGTCAGGCCGCCGGGCTGCGGGTAGTCCACGGCGGGGAGGGCCTGCGTGCTCAGGACGTCGAGGTCGACGTGCAGCCACCAGTGTTCGGTGCGGGCGACGAGCGCGGCGGCTTTCCCGACCGCGATCGGAATGCCGTCGGGGGCGGCGAGGCGGTCGCCGGGCAGCACGTCCACCCGGTCGGCGATGCTCGGCTGGCCGGCCTCGGCCAACTCCTCGGCGTCGCGGGGCCCCAGCTGCAGCAGGTCGGCGGTCTGCAGCACGGGCGCGAACCCGGGCACCATCCCGAGTGCCAGCGCGATCTCGCTGTCGGCCGCCTCGCCGGTGGGGGACCGGTGCGGGTCCCAGGCGTCCTCGTGGCCGTCGACGAACACCAGGCCGGCGCCGTAGCCCCGGCGGTCCGCGGCGACGAGCCCGCCGAGCAGCACCGGGCAGTCGCCGCCCAGCAGGATCGGGAACCGGTCGGCGGCCCAGGCCGCCAGCACCCGTTCGGCCACGGACGCCACCGTCGCGGTGAGCGAGGCCTCGGCCGCCAGGCCGCTCGGGCCGCGGGTCGGGTCGCCGACCGGGACGTCCGCGTTCACCACGCGCGCTCCGGGGAGTGCGGCGACCAGCCCGGCGTCGAGCAATGCCGACGGTGCCCGCGCGACGCCGTCCGCGACACCGGAGGAGTTGAACGGCACAGTGATGAGGTCCACGGGTTGATGATCGCGCGAGCTACTGTGGCCTCGTCAGGAGTTTACTGACTCGTCTACTGTAGACCTCCGCTGCCCGGGAGGTGTGATGACGGCGTTTCGGCTGCTGGGCAGCTTCGAGGTGCGGGCTGCGGACGGCTCCGAGATCGCGGTCGGGCGGCGCAAGCAGCGGGCGCTCCTCGCGCTGCTGTTGCTGCGTGCCGGGTCGCTGGTGCGCTCCGACGAGATCGTCGACGCGCTCTGGGGTGACCAGGTGCCCTCGTCGGCACGGGCGAACCTGCACTCGTACGTGTTCGGGGTGCGCCGGGTGCTCGAGCAGGTCGCCCCCGGAGGCGCGTCCCGGCTGGTCACGTCCGCCGCCGGCTACCGCTTGGACGTCGCCGACGGCGACTGCGACGCCCGCGTCTTCGAGAACCTGGCCGCCGACGGACGGCGCGCGTTGGAGCACAAGCGTCATGCGGACGCCGTCCAAGTGCTGTCCCAGGGCCTGGCGCTGTGGCGCGGGCCGCTCTTACCCGACCTCGCCGATTCGCCGTGGATCGCCCCGCACGTCACCCGCCTGACCGAGACGCGCCTGGCCGCGATCGAGGACCGCAACGAGGCACGGTTGGCGCTCGGTGACCACGCGGGCCTGGTGGGCGAACTCGCCGCCGCGATCGCCGAGCACCAGCTCCGTGAGCGGCTCTGGGGCCAGTACCTGCGGGCGCTGCGTGCCACCGGTGCCCGCGCCCAGGCGCTCGCGGCCTACGAGACGCTACGCGGTGTGCTCGCCGCCGAGTTGGGCATCGAGCCCTCACCGGAGCTGCAGGAACTGTACCGCTCGATCCGCGACGACGTTCCGGAGGCCGCGCCGCGTCCACCCGCTCTCCTGCCCCCGGCGGTGCCGGATTTCACCGGACGTGCGCGCGAAGTGCGTCGCCTCCGGAAAGTCTTGACGCCGCACACGCCGCCGGCGGGACTGGCTGTCCTGGGCATCACCGGCATGGCCGGGGTGGGCAAGACGACGCTGGCGGTGCACGTCGCGCACGCCGCGGCGCCGACGTACCCGGACGGGCAGCTGTACGTGAACCTGGCCGGTGCGGGGCCGGATCCGGTCGCGCCCGCCGACGTGCTGGGCCGGTTCCTGCGTGCGCTGGGCGTGCCGAGCCCTGCGGTGCCCACCGATCCGGACGAACGTGCCGAGCTCTACCGCACGCTGCTGATGGGGCGGCGGGTTCTCGTCGTGCTGGACAACGCGGCCACCGAAGCGCAGGTCAGGCCGCTGCTGCCGGGGGCTGCCGGGTGCACGGTGCTGGTCACCAGCCGGGTGCGGCTGTCGGGGCTGGAGGGCGCGCGCTGGACCGAACTGGACGTGCTCGACGCGGAGGACGGCGTCCGGCTGCTGGCCCGTATCGTCGACGACGCGCGGGTGGACGACCATAACGACGACGCGGCTGACGTCGTCGGGCTGTGTGGCGGTTTGCCGTTGGCGGTGCGCATCGCGGGCGCGCGCCTGACCGCGCGGCCGCGGTGGACGGTCTCGCATCTGGGCGAGCTGCTCCGCGACGAGAACCGTCGGCTGGACCGGCTGGACGCCGGGGACCTGCAGATTCGTGCGTCGTTGGCGTTGTCGGACGACGGGCTGCGGCCGTCGGCGCAGGCGCTGTTCCGGCGGCTGAGCGTGCTCGACGTACCGGACTTCGCCGGGTGGCCGGCGATCGTCCTGTCCGACGAGAAGCCCGAGCGCGCCGCCCGTGACCTCGACGAACTGGTCGACGCGCACGTGCTGTCGGTCGTGGGCACGGATGCGGCCGGGCAGACGCGCTACCGGTTCCACGACCTCGTGCGTCTGTACGCCCGCGATCGTGCCACCGAAGCGGCGGACGACGAGGAGGCGCTGCGCCGCGGTCTCGGCGCCTGGCTCGCGCTCGCTGCGCTGTACGAACCGGGCATTCCCGGCCCGACGTGGGACCAGATCGAGAGCCGGGCGTTCCGCCCGGACATCCGGGATGTCCGGTGCGAGCTGTCCGGGGTGGCCGCTGTTGACTGGTTCGACGCCGAGCAGGTCGCGTTGCGCTCGCTGGTGCGCCAGGCGTGCGCGACCGGGCGCACCGAGGTGGCGTTCGATCTGGCCCAGCGGTGCGAGAAATACTTCGACCTGCGCGGGATGTATGCCGAGTGGGAGGCGACGAACAGCCTGGTGGTCGACGCTTGCCGGGCGGTGGGTGATCGGACGGGGGAGGCCGTCGCGCGGCGCGGGCTGACCGACCTGACCACCTGGATCACCGACGATCAGAGCACGGAGGCGATGACCCGGCAGAACGCGGAGGCCACCTCCGTGCAGGAGATGTTCCGCGAGGTCGGCGAGTACGGCGGGATGGCCGACGCCGGGGTGATGCGGTCGTGGGCGTTGACGGCCACGGGTCGGCACGCCGAGGCGATCGACGCGGCCCGCGAGTCGTTGACCTGGGCGGCGTCGGCGGCGCACGTGGGTGGGGAGTCGCGGGCGCACCTCGCGCTGGCGGTGGCGGCGGGGGAGTCCGGTGACCTGGGGGTGGCGCTCGAGCACCTGAACCTGGCGCTGGAGCGGGCGCGGACGCTCGGCAATCCGCGGGGTGAGGCGACCGTTCTGCAGTTCTTCGGGATCGGGTTCGGACGGGCGGGGCTGCTCGACGAGGCGGAGGGGTACCTGATCGAGTCGCTGGAGATCTCACGGCGGCACCGGGACCTCTACGCCGAGACGCTCACGATGATCTGCCTGGCGCGGGTGCGGATGCAGCGGGGGGACGCCGATGCGTCCGCGGCCGCGCAGGAGGCGCTGGCGACGGCTCGTGAGTACAACATGCCGCATCACGTGGCCGATGCGTTGGGCATTCTCGGTGAGATCGCGCTCGGGGCGGGGCGGCCGGAGGAAGCCGTGGGGTACCTGCGGGAGTCGGTGGCGTTGTGGCGGACGCGGGGGTGGCTGCGTTTCCTCGCCGGCGCGTTGGTGTTGCTGGGGCGGGCGCTTCTTCCGGTGGATCGGGCCGAGGCCTTCTCCGTGTTGCGCGAGGGTGCCTCGCTGTTCGACCAGGCCGGGGATGACGCCGGGGCCTCCGAAGCCCGGGGGTTACTCGAGGGACTGTTGTAGCGCTAACGGAACTTACGGGTCTTTGCGCTTTCACTTGGTAACGGAAGGAACGAACCAGTCGAAGGGACGCCGCCTGATGAAGAGCCGTATCGCTGGCCTGACCGTGCTCGGGGTTGCTGTACTCGGCCTGTCGGCGTGCACCATCGAGTTTTCGACTGCGCAGGCCGCTGATCCGGTGCCGTGCACTGCCGACGACATTCAGGCCGACGTGACGTTGCAGCCGCAGTTCTCGTCGCCGGTGGGGCTGGTGGCGTTGACGAACGCCTCCGAGCGCGAGTGCACGCTGAACGGGCGGGCGGCGGTGACACTGACGAACGCGGCGGACGAGAACGTGCCGGTGGCGACGACGTCGGTGGACCAGCCGGGACCGGCGGTGTCGTTCGTGCTTCCGGCCGGGGCGACGGCGTTCGAGGGGATCAAGTGGACGCCGTGCTCCAAGGGGGACGAGTCGTGCGGTGTGGGGAACGGGTTGCGGGTGACGCTGCCGGGGTCTGACGTGCCGCTGAACGCGGAGTTGTCGGGGTTCCCGGCGCCGGAGAAGAACGACATCACGATGTCGTCACTGCAGGTGGGGACTGTTCAGGCTTCGCGTCAGGGGGTCGTGGCCTGGTAGCCGGGCCGAGCCGAGCCGAGCCGGCCGCGCTCGCGGCCGGAGGCGGCTAGCTGCCGGAGGCTAGGCGGAGGACGGCGGCGTTGGTGGGGGTCCAGCCAACCAGTTGGAGGCCGATCTCGCCCGGGGCCGGTTTCGGGGTGGGAACGTCGGCGGGGCCGGCGGTGGATGGGCAGGCGGACGCGGACATGTGGCCGCCGCTGAAGTCGCGGTAGAAGTAGCCGATCACTCCGCAGTTGCCTTTGAGAGTGCCGCTGCCTCCGCCGCCGGGCAGGGTGATGTCGAAGGTGATCCCGTCGTCCGGTTGAAGCTTCGACACCGAGAGTTTGCCGAACCGGATCGGGATGGTCGTCGGCCGGGAGACGGCGACCTCGCACGTGCCGTCCCAGCAGGCCGCGTAGCGGGTGCCGTCCGCGGCGGCTAGCGGTGGCGGCGACGGCGACGGCGACGGGCTCGGTGGTGGGCTCGGTGGGGGCGTCCGCGCCGCGGGGGGCTCGTCTGCGCCGCACGCGGCGACGAGCATCAACCCGGCCAGCGCTGCCGCGATCCGCACGTCCATCCGGCGAGCCTGATGGCTCCCGATACACGGCTTCTACACATCGGACGAAACGCCATGTGACCCGAGTGGTTGAATCAGCCCGATGAGTATCGAGCGGGGACGGATCGAGGCCGCGCTACCGCACTACGAACTGGGCGCCGTGCTCGGCCGAGGTGGGTACGGCGTCGTCTACACGGCCCGTCACCGCCGGCTCGGCACGATGCGCGCGGTCAAGGCCCTCGCTCTCGCGGGGGAGCACGACTCCACCGCCGCGGGAAGGTTCCTCACCGAAGCCCAGGTGATGACCGAACTCGACCACCCGCACGTGGTCCGCGTGCACGAGTACGCCGAGCACGATTCGCTCCAGCTGCTGGTGATGGAGTATCTGGCCGGGGGCTCGATGGCCCAGCGACTCCGCAGCGCTGTCGCACCCACCGTGCTGTGCGCGTGGATGCTCGCGACCGCGGACGCCCTGCACGCGGCGCACCGCCGCGGGGTGGTGCACCGGGACATCAAGCCGGACAACCTGCTGTTCACCGGCGAGGGTGTGCTGAAGGTCAGCGACTTCGGCATCGCGAAACTCCTGGCGGCCACCGCCGCGACCGCCAGCGCCGGATTCCTCGGCACGCCGATGTACATCGCGCCCGAGCAGATCACCGGGTCGGGCATCGGCCCGCCGACCGACGTCTACGCCCTGGGCGTCACGCTGTACCGGGGTTTGGCGGGCCGTCCGCCGTTCGCGCCCGACCTCGGGGTGACCGGCCTCATCTACCACCACCTGCACGAACGCCCGGCGCCTCTGCTGGAGGCGCCACCGTCCGTGGCCGCGGTGACGCTCCGCGCACTGGAGAAGAACCCCGCCGACCGCCCAGCGTCGGCGAGCGAGTTCGCGGAGGAGCTCTCCGCAGCCGCAGCTCGAGACTTCGGCGCCCATTGGCTGGAACGCACCGAGGTCCCGTTACGCCTGGAAGCCCGCGCCTACACCACCCGCCCCCTGTCCCCGACCGTAATCGAGTCCCCCCACCAACCCGCCTCCGGCCCCGCCGGCGGCATGCATGGCGCAGCGCCCCCGCCCGCCGCTCGCCCCGGCACGGAGGCCCTCGCCGCGGATCCCGACGCGCGCGCCGGCGGTGATGCGCTCGGCGCGGCTGTCCCGGCTGACGCTCGGTCTCGGGCGGAGGCGCCCCGCGCTCGCACCCGCGCCGAGACGGCGGGAAGACCGGCCGCTCTCGATGCGCGCGCTGGTGGTGGTGCGCTCGGTGTGGGCCCCGGCGGTGACGGGCTCGATGCGCGCGCCGCCGGCGGTGCGCTCGGGGTGGCGGGCTGGGGTGACGCCGGCTCGGGCGTCGACGTGGGTGGTGGCAAGGCTTTCGCTGATGTGCGTTCCGGCGGGGGTGCGGGGGAGGCGCGGAAGGGGGCGGTTGCGCGGCGGTGGGTCGTGGTTGCGGGAGGTGTGGCGGCGGTGCTCGTGGCCGGTGGGGTCGGGGTGGCGGTATGGACGAACTCCGACGGCTCCGTGGCCGGGGGGCCTCGGGCTGGTGCGTCAGCATCGGCGGGTGGCTCGGCGACCGTGACGCTGGCCGGCGCGGAGCCGGTGGACGCGGTGGCGTTCAGTCCGGACGGGGCGCGGCTGGTGGCCGGGAACTCGGTGTGGGATTCCGCGACCGGTAAGCGGATCGGCAATTCCTGGGCGTCCGGAGAGACGAAGTCGGTCGCGTTCGACGCCGACGGTGCGCGCATGGCGACCGGGGGCCGCGACGGCGCGATCCTGCTCCGCAGCGCCGGAACCGGAAAGGTCATCCGACGGATGGGCGTCGCGGACGACTGGGTCCGATCGGTCGCGTTCGCACCGAACGGCCGCTGGCTCGCGGCGGCGAGCGACGACGGCTCCGCGCGCATCTGGGACCTGAACAACCCCGACGCGGTCACGCTGCTCACCGCCACCGCGACCATCGTGTCCTTCTTCTCCGACGGCTCACGACTGGCCGCCGCCGCCCCGAACGGCACCGTCACCTTCCACGACCCCGCGACCGGCACCCGCGTCGGCCCCACCCTCGGCGTTCCCGGCGCGACCACTCTGTACTCGATGACCTACAACAAGCAGGGCACCGTCCTCGCGACGGGCGACGAGACCGGCAACGTCCAGCTCTGGGACCCCTTCCGAGGTGCCCCGATCCGCACGATCCCGGCGCACAAGGGACGGGTGACGTCGCTGGCTTTCGCGCCTGACGGCCGGTCGCTGATCACCGCGGGGAGGGACGGCTTCGTGCACGTCTGGGACGCCCGGACCGGCGAGCGCACCGCGACGTTCGGCGCCGCCGGCACCGAGCGAACCGCGGTCGCGATCGACCCCGAAGGCCGCCACCTCGCGATCGCCAGCGCCGACCGCACCGTCCGAATTCACGCACTCCGCTGAGATCAGACCCGGTACCCCGGGCGACGACTTCCCGGCCCTACGACGACTTCCCGGCCCTACCGCGCGCGGCCGTAGGCCCGAGAACTCGTCGTAGGCCCGAGAACCTGCGCTAGGGGGATGGCTGGGTGGGTGTGCGCCGCGCCAGCGGCAAGGTACTGAAGACATTTCTCCGTGGTCAGTACGGAGGCGCTGCCCGCTGATCGTTGCGACGATCAACGGCATGACCGGTTACCTGCCCGACCCGCCGCCCTCGGCGGAGAGCGACGCGCTCTTCGCCGAGGACGTCGCGGACCTCGGTTACGTGATGAACGCGACCCGGCTCTGGGCGTACGAGCCCGCCGCGGCGCACGGACTGTTCGATCTGATGGGGGTCGTGACTACGGGAACGTCGCTGGACTTCCGGCGCCGCGCGATCCTGGTCTCGGCGACCGCGTCGGCGTTCGGTGATCCGTACTGCTCGCTGGCCTGGGGGGCGCGCCTGGCGAAGGTCGCCGGTGACGACATCGCGGGCGGGGTTCTGTCCGGCGACGACGAGGGGCTCTCGGACACCGAGCAGGTGATGGCCCGGTGGGCGCGGCGCGTCGCCCTCGACCCGCGCGGCACGTCGGAGGCCGACGTCGGCGCCCTGCGCGACGCCGGCTTTCCCGACGCGGAGATCTTCGCGATGACCGTGTTCATCGCGTTGCGGCTCGCGTTCTCGACGGTCAACAACGCCCTCGGCGCAGGTCCCGACGACCGTCTCCGCGACGACGCTCCCGCGGCCGTGCGCGACGCGACGCTGCGCCTCTCGTCGGGGCGATAGAAGGACGGGCCTGTCGTCGGGCTACGGGAAAGCAGATACCTGCTCGCAACACCGTGCCGTCTTGACTCGTGGCATGAGCCGAATAGTCATCTACGGATGCGGGCCGGACGAGGCCACGGTGTTCCGGGAGATGGCGCCTCGTGTCGGTGTCGTGCCGATCATCATCGAGGCGCCGGTCTCCGAGGAGAACAGCGGGTTGGCCGCCGGGAGCCGGTGTATCAGCGTCGGCCACAAGACACGGCTGACGAAGCCCGTTCTCCGCGCACTGAGCCGGGTCGGCGTCGAGTACGTCTCCACGCGGAGCGTCGGGCTCGACCACATCGACACCGGCTTCGCGGAGCGGATCGGGATCGCCGTCGGTACGGTCGAGTACGCGCCCGACAGCGTCGCCGACTACACGCTGCTGCTCATGCTGATGGCCTCGTTCTGGACGACGGTCGCTACGAGACGATCCCGCTGGACGTGGTGCTGCCCGTTCTGCACGGGAGGTACGGCGAGGACGGCGAGGACGGCGAGGACGGCGTGATGCAGGGCCTGCTGGAACTCTCCGGCATTCCCTATGTGGGCTGTGACGTGCAGAGTTCCGCGCTGTGCATGGACAAGTCGCTCACCTATGCCGTCGTGCGCGGCGCGGGAGTCGCCACGCCGAACTTCTGGATTCTCGGGGAGGACGACAAGCCCGACGGGCTCACCTATCCGGTGCTCGTGAAGCCGGCCCGCTCCGGTTCGTCGTTCGGCGTCAGCAGGGTGTCCCGGAGAGGACGAACTGCTGGCCGCGATCGACGTCGCCCGGCAGTACGACTCGAAAGTGCTGATCGAGGAAATGGTCGTCGCCAGCGAGATCGGCTGCGCGGTTCTCGGCAACGATCCGGACCTGATCGTCGGTGACGTGGATCGGGTCGCGTTGTCGCACGGATTCTTCCGCATCCACCAGGAGGACTCACCCGAGACGGGCTCGGAGAATTCGAGCTTCATCGTGCCCGCAGACATCCCGGCGGTGGCCCGCTCGCTCATCCAGGAAACCGCGAAGACGATCTACCGCGCGCTGGGCTGCCGCGGACTCGCGCGCGTCGACATGTTTCTCCGCCCCGACGGAACCGTCGTGCTCAACGAGGTCAACACACTCCGGAGGCCCATTCGCTGGGGTTCGGGCTGCTCCTCTGGGACGGGTACCGCCCGCAGCGTGCCGTCGACCGGTTCCTGCGGTGGTCGGAACAGCCGGAGGACGGCCGCACCAAACCGCGGCACTATCCGAACATCAACCGCACCGACATGTTCGCCCAGGGTTACGTGGCCGCCAAGTCGGGCCACAGCCGCGGCAGCACCGTCGATCTGACGCTGTTCCACCTGGCCACCGGCGAATTGGTGGCGATGGGTGGCGACCACGACCTGATGGACGTCGTCTCCCATCACGGAGCGGTCGGCATCCGGCGTATTTCGATTTCCCGATCACGATCGGTCGAGTGGTATTCGCACCGTGACCCGGAGGCCACCCGCGGCCCGGGGAGCGAGATCGAGGGTTCCGTCGTGAGCGCACGTGATGCTCTTGACGATCGCGAGGCCCAGGCCGACGCCGGCCTGGTCGTCGCGGACGCGTTCGGTGCCGCGCCGGAAACGTTCGGCGAACGTGTCGACGAGGTGCGGGCTCAGCGGGTCCCCGGTGTTCTCGACGATGAGCACGACCGACTGTCGTTCGGTCGCCGTGTCGATCCGCACGGTGCCGTTCGACGGCAGGTTATGGACGATCGCGTTGTGCACGAGGTTCGTCGTCAGCTGCAGCAGGAGCGCCGGCGAACCGGACGCGGGGGCGACATCTCCCCGGACCTCGATGACCACGCCGTGCTTCTCCGCGAGGGGCAGCAGCGTCTCGACGGCTTCCTCCGCGACCAGCGACACGTCGACCGGCTCGCGCGTGAACGCCCGCTGGTCGGCGCGACTGAGCAGCAGCAAGGCCTCGGTGAGGTCGATCGCCCGGGTGTTGACGGTACGGAGCCGGTCGACGAGCTCCGGGCGGTTCGGATCGCTGCGCGCGACGTCGAGCATCGTCTGCATGATCGCGAGCGGAGTGCGAAGTTCGTGGGACGCGTTGGCCGCGAAGCGCTGCTGTTCGGCGACGTGCGACTCGAGGCGGGTAAGCATCGCGTCGAAGCTGTCGGCGAGTTCGCGGAACTCGTCGGCGGGGCCTTCGAGGGCGATGCGGTGGGAGAGCGAGCCGTTCGCCGCCAGGCGGGTGGCGTCGGTGATGCGGGAGAGCGGAGCGAGCATGCGGCCGGCCAGCAGCCAGCCGCCGATCAGGCCGAAGACCAGC
This sequence comes from Cryptosporangium sp. NPDC048952, assembly GCF_043197895.1. Lineage (NCBI taxonomy): Bacteria > Bacillati > Actinomycetota > Actinomycetes > Cryptosporangiales > Cryptosporangiaceae > Cryptosporangium > Cryptosporangium sp. NPDC048952. The sequence continues at coordinate 100,239 of NZ_JBICTY010000002.1, forward strand.
AGGAACGCCATCAGTTGCGCCGCGCGCGGGAGGAACGCCTCCTGCAGCTCGTGGCGGGTGGGGCTCATCAGACGCAGGTGCACGCCGGGGGTGCGTGGCGGGTCGGGCACGTACCGCAGGAGGAACACCCAGACGACGGCGAGCAGCAGCACACCGGCGACCATCAGGAAGCCCGCGTAGCTGAGCGTGAGCTTGAGGCGGACGCTCGAGCCGGGGTGCCTACGCATCGATGCGGTAGCCGACGCCGGGCACGGTGGTGATCACCCAGGGTTCGCCGAGCCGTTTGCGCAGCGCGGAGACCGTGATGCGCACCGCGTTGGTGAACGGGTCGGCGTTCTCGTCCCAGGCGCGTTCGAGCAGATGCTCGGCGCTGACGACACCGCCCTCGGCGGCGAGGAGCACCTCGAGGACGGCGAACTGTTTGCGGGTCAGCGCGACGTAACGGCCGTCGCGGAAGACCTCGCGGCGGAACGGGTCCAGGCGCAGTCCGGCCAGCTCGCGCACCGGCGGGCGGCTGTACCCGCGGCGGCGGTCGAGGGCACGGAGGCGAAGGACGAGTTCGCGCAGCTCGAACGGTTTGGTGAGGTAGTCGTCGGCGCCGAGCTCGAAGCCCGAGGTCTTGTCGTCGAGGCGGTCGGCGGCGGTGAGCATCAGGATCGGCAGGCCGCTGCCGGACGCGACGATGCGCCCGGCGATCTCGTCGCCGGAGGGCCCGGGGACGTCGCGGTCGAGCACCGCGATGTCGTAGGCGTTGACGCCCAGCAACGCCAGCGCGGTGTCGCCGTCCCCGGCGATGTCGGCCGCGATGGCTTCCAGCCGCAACCCGTCGCGGATGGCCTCGGCCATGTAGGGCTCGTCCTCGACGACCAGTACACGCATTCCCTCCACGTTACGGACCGGCGCATATCGTCGGCATAACGAACTCTGCGGGGTGTTCAGCCGGGACTGACGCCCGCGACCGTCAGGCGCAGCAGGCGGTCGGCCTCCGCGGCGCGGTCGGGGAGGTGCTCGGTGGCCAGCGCGATCCCGGTGATCAGGTGCAGCAGGTCGGTGATCGTGACGCCGGGCGTCAGCGTTCCCGCAGCCCGGCGGACCAGGGGAGCGCCGGCCTCGGTGAGCCGCGCCGTCGCACAGTGCTCGTGCGGCTCGACCGGGTCCCGGTTGAGGGCCTCGGCCACCCCGCGGGTGGTGGCGGCGAACGACAGCACGGCGTTGAGCCAGTCGACGAGCGCGGCCCGGGCGTCCGGGTGCCCGGCCAGCTCGTCGGCCCGTGCGGACAGGGCGTCGATCTGCCGGCGGAACACCGCTTCGAGCAGCGCGTGCCGGGTGGGGAAGTGGCGGCGGACCGTGCCGGACCCCACCCCCGCGGTGCGCGCGATCTGCTCCAGCGAGGCGTCGGCGCCCTGCTCGGCGATCGCCTGCTCGGCCACCTCGAGGAGCAACGCGTAATTGCGACGGGCGTCGGCGCGCATGGATGCCCTCTCGGTTGCTAAGTGGCGGGGTCCGCCGTATGTTAGCAGGCAGCTAAGCGGCGGACCCCGCCGCTTGTAACCGGAGGAAGATCATGTCCGCTCCCGTACTTGTCGTCGGCGCCACCGGTCAACAGGGCGGCGCGTCCGCCCGCGCCCTGCTCGCGGCCGGTGTGCCGGTCCGTGCGCTGGTCCGCAACCCGGCGAAGGCCGCGGCCGTCGCCGCTCTCGGTGCGGAGGTCGTGATCGGCGACCTCAAGGACCCCGAATCGCTGGCCGCCGCGGTCGCCGGTGTCCGGTCGGTCTTCTCGATCCAGATGCCCGAGGTGAAGGACGGTGCGTACGACTTCGACGGCGAACTACGACAAGCACTGAATCTGATCGACGCCGCTCGAGCCGCGGACGTGCCGCAGTTCATCCACACCTCGGTGTCAGGCTCCGGCCGGCTCCGCACCGCGCCCGGCTACGACACGGGCCGATGGGCGCCGCTGGAGCCGTACTACACCGCGAAGCAGGGCATCGAGAGCCGGGTGCGCGACGCGGGCTTTCCGCTGTGGACGATCGTCAAGCCGGCGTTCTTCATGGAGAACTTCCTGCCCTCGGCGAAGTACCTGCTGCCGCGGGGCGTCGACGGCGGCATCGCGACAGTGCTGCGGCCGAGCACGTACCTGTCGCTGGTCGCGGTCGACGACATCGGTGCGACGGTCGCCGCGGCCGTCGCCGACCCGCAGCGGTTCGCCGGCGTCGAACTGGAACTGGCCAGCGACTACCTGTCGATGACCGAGATCGCGGCAGTGCTGTCGCGGGCCGTCGGGAGGACGCTCACCGCGCCCGACATGACCGAGGACGAGGCGCTCGCCGCGGGCATGCCGGCGTACGCGGGGCTGCCGATGGAGCTGATGAACGTGGCCGGGCAGCCCGCGCGCCCCGAGTTCGCCCGCGCGCTGGGCGTCCCGCTCACGTCGTTCGACGTGTGGGCGCGCGAGCACATGGCGGTGTAGGACGGAGGGGTGGCCGCCGACCAGGTAGCCCGGTCACACGTGACGCAGGATCTCCTCCACGACGGTTGATGGCTGCTCGAACATGATGTTGTGGCCCGCATCGGTCGCCACGACGTGCCGGGCGTCGAGGAACGCCGCGTGGGCGGCCCGGAGCGAGTCGCGGGCGCCGCGCCCGGCGCTGATCACGGTCACCGGCAGGTCGCCGAGGTCCGGTGGTGCCGCGCGCAATGAGGCCAGACCGGGAAGGAAATGGCGGACCTCGTCGGCGTACACCCGCCCGACCCGGCGGCCGAAACACTCGTCGCGGAACTGCGTGAACAGGTCCGGTGGCAGCGCGCTGCCGATCCGGGCAGCGGCTCGGTAGATCCCGGTCGCGGCCAGCGTCCGCGTGAGCGGCCCGGCCACCGCCATCCGCCGTGCCGTCGCGCGAGTGAAGAACTCGTCGGCACGCTCGTCCGACGGATCGACGAGCACCAGCGCCCGGACGTCGAAATCACCGGCGGCGAGCCGCGCGATCGGCCCACCCCAGCTGTGTCCGACCAGCACGAACGGCCCGTCCAACGACCGCAGTACACGACCCAGGTCCGACGCCAGCCGCGCAAGCGTCCGCGGCGAAGAGTCGTACGAGCTCGCGGCGTAACCCGCACGGTCGTACACGACAGTGCGGGCCCGCTCCGCGACGCCGGGCGCCACGAGACCCCAGCACACGCCGGACATCCCGAGACCGGCCTCGAAGACCACCGTGGTGTCGCCCGCACCCGCGGTGCGCAGGTGCAGACGACGACCATCAGCCAGTTCGACGAACCGCGATTCGCCGAGCGGATGCGCGCTCAGAGCTTCTTGGCCTTGCCCAGGTCGGTGGCCAGCTCCTGGTAGATCTTCGCGTACGCGGTGTACGAGTACGGCGCCGCGGCGTACCACGGATAGACCTGACCGGCCTTGACGGCGGGCAGGTTCGCCCAGGTCGCGATCTTCGCCAGGTCGGCCTTCGACCCGTCGTAGGTACGGGCGTCGACCAGGATGACGTCGACGTCCTGGTAGGCGGTCGCCTCTTCCCAGCTCTGCTGGGCGAAGACGTCGGCGGCGCCCGGCATCTTCGTCGGGTTGATGAGGTCCAGACCCTGGGCCTTCAGCGTCGTGCCCTCGGACAGCTTGTCCGGGACGACGACGTAGAGGCTGTCCTTGCCGGGCGACATGATCGCGACCTTCAGGCCGGAACTCTTCGCGACGTCGCTGACCGACTTCAGCGCGCTCTCGTAGTTGGTCTTCGCGGTCTTCAGCGCGTCGGACTCCGTGTCGGCGCCGAGCTTGCCCGCGAGGTCGACGTAGGTCTTGATGGCCTCGTCGGTGTCCGTGAACTGGCCGGGCAGCGCGAGCGACGGCGCGAGCTTCTCGACCCGGGACGCCTGCGCCTGCGGGACGTACCAGAGCGCCTTCTTGTCGAAGGTCTGGTCGACGATGAGCTGAGGGTTCATCAACGCGTACTTCTCGGTGTCGAATTCACCGTAGGTCTTGCCGAGGACCTCGACCTTGGTCAGGTCCAGCGAACCGGCCTGGTAGCTGAGCTTGCCGTCCGCGCCGGGCGTGAGCTCGCCGTAGGCACCCTTGACCTGGTAGCCGGCGTCCCACAGCGACGCGGCGACGGTGCTCTGGGCGACGACGGTCTGCGGCGTCTTCTCGAGCGAGACGTTCTTCCCGCGGGCGTCCGGGAACTCGAACGGACCGGCCGACGCGGAGGCCGACGACGACGAGGTGTCGTCGTCGGTATTGCCACCGCAGGCTCCGAGCACCAGCGAGGCGGCAACGGCGACGGCGATGCCGGCGACGCGAATCTTCACGGAGTGGTTTCCTTCCCGGAATTGGCGTGCGACGAGAGTCGCGGGATCACGAGCGGCGTACCGGATTCCGGGTCGTCGATGACCTGGCACGGAAGTCCGAAGACGTGCTCGATGAGGCTGGGGGTGATGATTTCCGTGGGGCTTCCCTCGGCGACGATCGCGCCGTCCTTCATCGCGACGAGATACGTGGCGTACCGCGCGGCGAGGTTGAGGTCGTGCAGCACGGCGACGAGCGTCGAGCCGCGCTCTTCGCGCAGGCGGGCGCAGAGGTCGAGCACATCGATCTGGTGCGCGATGTCGAGATAGGTCGTGGGCTCGTCGAGCAGCAGGATGTCGGTCTCCTGCGCGAGCGCCAGCGCGATCCAGACCCGCTGACGCTGACCGCCGGACAGCTCGTCGAAGAGGCGTCCGGCGAGCTCGGAGGTGCCGGTGAGCTCGAGTGCGGCGTCCACGGCGCGCTGGTCGTCCGGTGACCACTGGCGCAGCATCGTCTGGTGCGGATAGCGGCCGCGGGCCACCAGGTCGCGGACGCTGATCGCGTCGGGCGCGGTCTGCGACTGCGGCAGCAGGCCGAGCCGCCGCGCGACCTCCTTCGACGAGTACTCCCGGATGGCCTTGCCGTCGAGCACGACCGAGCCGGCTTCCGGCTTGAGCAGCCGCGCGAGGCCGCGCAGCAGCGTCGACTTGCCGCTGCCGTTCGCGCCGACGATCGCGGTGAACGACCCGTCCGGCACCGTCAGGTCCAGGTCGTGGACGATGCGGCGCCCGTCGTAGCCGAGCGCGACGCCTTCCGCCTTCAGTCTGGTCATGCCCGGCCCTTCTTCCATTCGCGGCTCAGCAGCCAGGCGAGGTACAGACCGCCGACGACGCCGGTGACGACACCGACCGGCAGGAGCCGGGGTTGGAACGCCTCACGGGCGACGAAGTCGGCGGCGACGAGCAGCACGGCGCCGGTGAGGCCCGAGGCCACCAGGTTCGGGCCGGCCGCGCGGGTGAGGCGGCGGGCGATCTGTGGCGCCGGGAGCGCGACGAACTGGATCGGGCCGGCGGCGGCGACCGCGGCCGACGCGAGCAGCACGCCGGTGGAGACCGCGCCGATGCGGGCCCGGTTGACGTGCATGCCGAGGCTCGTGGACCGTTCGTCGGAGAATTCGCTGAGGCTGAGCGGCCGTGCCAGCAGCGCGCACAGCACTAGGCCGACGACGAGCACGCCGCCCATCAGTCGCGCCTGGGTCCACTCGCGGCCCGCGAGGTTGCCGACGATCCACGCGGAGGCGCTCTGCGCGTCGTAGAGCTGTGATCGCACGATCAGCAGCGAGTTGACCGAGTTGAGCGCCAGCGCCGTGCCGAGTCCGACGAGGACGAGACGCAGCGGCGCGATGCCGTTGTGCGCCGAGAGCGTGAACACGAGCACGGCGGTGACCGCACCGCCGATGACCGCGCCGAACGACGCCGCGGCGAAACCGCCGTGGAGCAGCAGCATCGTGACGAGGGCGCCGGTGGTGGCGCCCTGGCCGAAGCCGACGACGTCGGGGCTGCCGAGCGGGTTGCGGGTGAGCGACTGGAAGATCGCGCCGGAGATGCCCAGTGCCGCGCCGACGAGTACGGCGGTGATCGCCCGGGGGAGGCGGAGTTCGGTGACGATCAGCTCCGCGGCCGGGCCGCCCTGGCCGAACAGCGCGGTGGAGACCTGCTTCAACGTGAACGAGTTCGACCCCGCGGCCAGCGACACGACGACCAGAATGAACAGCACGACGACGAGCCCGAAGCACACCACGACCGACCGCCGATGAACCTGCACGGACACCGGACCCGCAGCGAGCACCGCGGGCGCCGGTGCTGGCCGCGACTCGCCTCGGCGGCGCCGCAAAACCGAACCGCGCGCGGTCATGCGGCGGCCAGCATGCGGCGGCGCACGAGGGCGATGAACAGGGGGGCGCCGAGGATGGAGGCGACGAGGCCGGCTTCGATCTCCGCGCCGTTCGACACGATCCGCCCGAGCGTGTCGCAGAGCACCAGGAACAATGCGGCGAGCACCATCGACAGCGGCACCGCCTTCCGCTGATCAGGGCCGACGAGCCAGCGGGCCACGTGCGGCACGGTCAGTCCGACGAAGACGATCGGGCCCGCCACCGCGGTCGCACCTCCGCACAGGAACGTGATCGCCAGGCCGGTCAGGGCCCGGGTTCGCCCGACCCCGAGCCCGAGCGCCCGGGACGAGTCCTCACCCAGCGCGAGCGCGTTCAGCGCCGGGGTCACGAGCAACGCGGCCAGCGCCCCGATCGCGATGAACGGCAACGCGGCGAGGAGCCCGTCGTAACCCCGGTTGACGACCGAGCCCACCACCCAGAAGCGCATCTCGTCGAACGTGTTCTGATCACGCATCGCGAGCCCGTTCATGTAGGCGAACAGCACCGCGGTGAGCGCGGCCCCGGCGAGCGCGAGCCGCGCGGGTGTCGTCGCCGCGCGCCCACCGCCACCGAGTACGTAGACCGCGACCGACCCGAACGCCGCACCCGCCAGCGCGAGCCAGACCTGCGGATATCCACTGGTGACGCCGAAGAACGTGAACCCGGTGACGACCGCCGCGGCCGCACCCGCGTTGACGCCGAGCAGGCCCGGATCGGCCAGCGGATTACGCGTCAGCGCCTGCATGAGCGCACCGGCGCCACCGAGCGCGAGACCGACGACGACCCCGACGACAGTTCGCTCGAGCCGCAGGCCCCGCACGATGTCGGCGGCCTCGCCGGTGGCACCGGGCAGGAGCGCGCGCACGGCGTTCACCGGTGCGATGGCCTGCCGGCCCACCATCAGGCTGAGCACGACCACACAGCCGAGCGCGGCGATCGCAAGTCCGAAGACCGCGACCTGTCGGGTGACTTTCACGGCAGTGAGGTTAGCCTACCCAAATTTGTCTGCGCTGGTGGAGGGCATGCTCCAGAGATTTCCCGGCTCGATTCCGCCGTGACCCCTACACGCCCAGCAGGGCGAAGCTCCCGTGGTCGGCCACCGCGCGGCCCAGGCGGGCGGTGAGGTGTTCGATGATCGGGCGGTCGACCTGCCGGGTGATCGCCCACAGGTAGAACCCGTACGGCAGGTGCGTGCGGTAGGCGTGCCACGCATCCTCCCGGGACGGCGCCGGCGCGCCGTGCGACGCCAGCCGGTCGAGGTAGTGGTCGAGCAGGTCGCGCTCCGAGACCGCGCGTTCGGCCGGGTCGAGCACCGCGGCCAGGTGGTAGCTGACGTCCACTGCCCAGCGTCCGAACTGGGCGACCTGCCAGTCGATCAGCCCCGGGCTGCCGTCGGCGAGCCGGTAGACGTTGCCGGTGTGCAGGTCGCCGTGAACCAGGCAGTCGCCGTCCGAGGCGGCGAGCGCCGTCATCGCCGCGAGGAGCCGGTCCGCGCGCCGCATCTCCTGCGGCAGGTCGGGCGCTCGCCCGTCGTCGAGTTGCTTCTGGAGCAGTTCGGGCGGGACCACTGTCGCGAGCATCGCCAGCCGCGGCGGGAAGGCCGTGTCACGGGTGCCCCAGGTGGCCGCGTGCAGCGCGGCCAGCTGATCGAGCGTTCCGGCGGCGTCGGAGGCCCGGTAACCGACAGTGGGATCGAGGAACTGGGCCCCGTCAGCGACCAGGTCCTCCATGAGGATCAACGCGTGCCCGGCGTCCACCGCTGAATGCACACACGGTGGCGTCCGCACCGGTAATCCGGACGCCAGCAGCGAGTAGAAATCGGCCTCGGTGCGGTTCGGCCCCCGGCGCGACGCCGGGTTGAAGTACCCCTTCGCGCAGAGCGCCGCGGTCTCACCCGTGTCGTAGGTGACCACGAACCGCACCTTGGTCGCCACGGTCTCCAGCCGCTGGGTCACTGCCACATCGGTGACGCGTCGGCCCAGCACCGTCGACAGCCACGCGGGAGAGAGAACAACAGCCTCGTCGTCAGGTGCTGCGCTGTCAGGTGGGGCAGACATCAGATTTCCTCCGGTACGTCGAGGTCGAGCAGATGACACGCACGCACGATGAAGGCGCTCGGCGCGGAGCTCTGACCGCCGTCGAAGATCATCGACCGCCGCGTGTGCAGACCCAGCAGCCCCGTTTTGACGCAGGCGAACACCTCGTGCCAGTGCAGGTCGGTGACCCGCCGCCCGGTCAGGTCCTGCCACAGCTCGATCGTCTCCGACCGGCTGCCCAGCCCCTCGAGCCGCGGAACCTCGCTGTAGACGCTGTGGATCTCGTCGAACATCAGCCACCAGCCGAGGTCGGCCAGCGGGTCGCAGAGCGCGGCCTGTTCCCAGTCCATCACCGCCACGACGTGGTACTCGTCGTCGAACATCATGTTGCCCATCCGGGCGTCGCCCCAGGCCAGGCCGGTCGCTTCCGACGCCGGCCGGTGCTCGCGCAGCCAGTCGAGCATCCGGCGCATCAGCGGAGGCACGGTGTCACCGAGCGCCCACGCGGCGAACGACGACCAGTAGTCCAGCTGACCGGTGAGCCCGTCACCCCCGACGAACCGCACCTGGTACGGCGGGATCCGGTGGATCGCCGCGAACTGGCGCATCGCCGATTCCCACATCGTCCGACGCTGGGCGGGTGTGGCCTCGGTCAGCCAGCCGACCGCGTTGTACACCGGAATGCTGACCGGCACGCGCCCGTACGACCGGCGCATCAGGAAGAACTCCTGGCCGAGGATCGACGTGTCGTCGCAGTACCAGAGCGCGTGCGGCACCCGAACGGTTCCCAGCCGGCGCAGCGTCCGGAGGATGTCGTACTGCATTTGGAACCGCGGGTCGAGGAACATCTGGTACTCCGGCCGCGGCGCGATCCGCAGCACGTACCGCTCGTTGCGTCCGGCGGTGCGGGCGGAGAACAGGATCGTCTCGTTGGAGATCCCCGCTCCGCGCGGGTAGGTGAAACAGTCCAGAGTGATCTCGTCGGCGCCCAGCCGGGCGGCGAGCCACGGCCCCAACGTCCGGGCCGTGGCGTCGAGATCACGGCCCTTCGAGAAGACCTTCGCGCCTCCCATCCGTCTGTCCCCTCACGTCGGGCCCGCCGCCGACGGCGGCCAGGCAAAAGTTCCAGAGATGGTCGACGATCCGGTCGACCTGTCGCGGGTCCTCGGCGAACGAGAAGTGGTGGTACGCCGAGGTGACCAGCTGGTTGATGAGCCAGGCGTCCTTGGGCGGATCGGACGAGAACAGCAGCCCCGCGGCCGTCGCCGCACGGAGTTCCTGCTCGATCATGTCCGTGTACGCCTGCCGCGCCCGGTTCAACTCGTCGGGAAAGATCTGGTAGAGCCGCCAGTGCTCGGCGGTCAGGAATCGCGCCTGAGTGGTGGTGCGACCGCCGCTCAAGCTGACGAACGGCTCGGTCACGTGCAGGCGCAGCCGCGCCACCGGGTCCTTGAGTCGGCGGGCGGCCTTCGCCGACTTGACCGCCTGCTCGCCGATGATCCGCTCGAACACCGCGAGCATCAGCTGGTCCTTGCCGCCGAAGTGCCGGTAGAAGGTCTGCAGCGCCACCCCGGCTTCTTTGACCAGCTCCTGGGTGGTGAACGCGCTGCCCTTGCGGGTCATCAGCCGGTGCGCTGCGTCCACCAGCGCGGCCGCTCGCTGCGCACTGCGGACCCGGGAGCGCTGCACCGCGGGGGAGCGGTCGGCCGCCCGGTCCAGCCAGGCGGACCCGTCACTCGTCACATAGGCGAGAGTACGACCACCGGAATCACGCGTTCCGTGCGCGTCTGGTAGATGTCGTAGTTGGGCCACACCTCGGTGAGGATTCTCCACAACCGAGGCTTCTCGTCGTCGCCGGCTGTGCGGGCACGGACCCGCAGCCGCTCGGTCTTCACCTGGATCTCCGCAGTCGGGTTCGCGGTCAGGTTCAGATACCAGGCCGGATGCCGCGGTGCGCCTCCGGTGGAGGCCACGACCAGGTAGTCGTCCGCGTCGCGTCCGAAGATCAATGCCGACGTCCGGAGCTGACCGGTCTGGCGCCCGGTGGTCGTGAGCAGCAGCGTCGGGACGCCGTTCCACTCGTACCCGACCGCACCGCCGGTCTCCCGGTAGCGCTTGACATGTTCCTCGCCGACGAGCGCGAGGTCGGGGGGTTGATAGGTACTCATGAGAACACCACCGGAATCTCGGTCGCACCGCGCTCGTACATCCCGATGAAGCGCGGCGGTTCGGCGTCGGGGTCCAGCCGCAGTCCGGGCAGCCGGTCGAGCAAAGCGTTCAGGCCCACCGTCATCTCCGCCCTGGCGACGTGCATGCCGAGGCAGACGTGCGCCCCGCCGCCGAACGCGAACGACGCGCGCAGCCGGCGGTGGATGTCGTACGTGTCGGGGTCGGGCCAGCGCGCCGGGTCACGGTTGGCGGCGCCGATGCACAGGTGCAGCACCGATCCGGCCGGGAGCGTCACGCCGTGGAAGTCGACGTCACGCGTCACGTACCGGGAGAACATCGGGTCGGTGGCCATCCAGCGCAGCGACTCCTCGATCGCCGGCCGGAGCAGTTTCCGGTCGTTGCGCACCTGTTCCAGGACGTCGGGCCGCTGGAGCAACGCGGTGAGCGTGCTGCCCAGCTGCTTCCACGTCGTCCCGGACCCGGCCGCCAGCAGGAGGAACGCGAACGAGTTGATCTCGGCGTCGGAGAGGCGGTGCACGACTCCGTCGTCGTCGGTCATCTCCGCCTGAACGAGAATGCTGATCAGGTCGTCCTTCGGTGCACGGCGCCGGGCGGCCACGATCGGGGCGATCACCTCGATGATCTTCGCCGGGTCGCGCAGCGCGGCCCGGATGTCCAGCGCCTGCTCCACCGGCACGCCGAAGCTGCCGGTGATCGTCAACACCGGGATCGCCGCGCAGAAGTCGACGTTGAGCTCCGCGCGCCCGTCGTTCGCGAACCCGTCGATCAGCAGGTGGACGGTCTGTTCGATCCAGTTGCGGATCCACCACTGTGCCTTCGCCGGCACGAACGAGGGCTGCACCAGCGAGCGGTACCGGCGATGCTGGGTGCCGCCCATCGAGAGCATGCTGTTGAGCGCGCCGGGTTCTCCGTGCACCGGGTCGACCGCCTCCGGTGCGGAGGCGAACACCTCGGGGTTGCGGTACGCCTCGTCGCAGGCGGCGTAGCTGAACACCGAGAAGTGCGGCCGGTCGGGGTAGGGCAGCCCGGAGAACGTGGCCGGGCCGGGGTAGCCGGTGAGTTCGTGCACTGTTCCCTCGTGGACGACCTTTTCCTCGCGGAGGCGGTGCCAGGCGGGGTACGGGTCGTCGGTGTACGCCCCGCCCACCCCGGCGAGGTAGGCGCCACGCAGGTCGAACAGTTCGCGGACGCGGTCGCGGTCCAGTCTCTCGGTCGTCATCGGGCCACGTACCCGCCGTCGATGGGGAGGACGACCCCGGTGACGTTCGGGGCCGTCACCAGGTAGACGGCGGCCTCGGCGCAGTCCTCGGCCGTGATCGGGTCGCCCAGCGGGTGCTGCTGGCCGGTGATCCGCGCCCTCTCCTCGGGGTCGCCCGTGAGCCCGAACCCCGCGGCGAAGTTCGTGTACGGCATCCCTGCCGGGGCGAGTGCGTTCGCCCGGATCTTGAACGGAGCCCCTTCGATCGCCGCCGCCCGTGTCAGCTGGTGCACCGCGCCCTTCGTGGCGCCGTACACGGAGCCACCCCAGGCCACCAGTCCGGCCACCGAACCGGTGTTGAGGATGACCCCGCCGTCGCCCTGCTCCTTGAACCGTCGGATGGCGAACTTCGTGCCGTGGAAGACGCCGCGGAAGTTCACTGCGACCAGGCGTTCGAAGTCCGCTCCGGTGTGGTCCTCCAGGGTGAGGCCGGGCCGCGGGGTGGCGATCCCGACGTTGTTCACGATGATGTCGAGGCGTTCGGGGGCCGCGACGACGGTGGCCACGGCGTCCTCGTCGGCGACGTCGCACTCGTGTGCGGTGGCCGAACCGCCGGCGGCCTCGACCTGCCGGACGGTCTCCTTCACCCAGTCGAGCCGCAGGTCGGCGCACACGACCTGGGCGCCTTCCGAGGCGAACCGGAGCGCGATCGCCCGGCCGACCCCGGATCCGGAGCCGGCCACGATCGCCGTCTTGTCCTTGAGCAGCATCAATCCTCCCGCAGGGTCAGGGCGCCGGTCGGGCACGCCTCCACGGCTCCCGCAACGACCCCGGCCGGTTCGCCGTCCAGAGCCAGGACGACGGCTTTCGCGTCGGCGTCCTGGCTGAAGGCCGCCGGCGCGGCGACGACGCACATGCCCGAGCCGATGCAGACGTCCCGATCGACGTCGACGGTGATCACAGGACGGGCGGCTCGGCCGGCGTGAAGCGGTACAGCTTCTCGGCGTTGCCGCGCAGGATCTTGTACTGCTGCTCCGGCGTGAGCGCCTTGATCTGCCGCTTGACCACCGCGATGCTGTCCGGCCAGGTGGAGTCCGAGTGCGGGTAGTCCGTCTCGCACATGATGTTGTCTTCGCCGATGACGTCGATGCTGTCGATGCCGTGCTGGTCCTCGATGAAGCAGCCGTAGACGTGGTCGCGGAACAGTTCGCGGATGTTGAAGTCGGTCAGGTCGACGTCGGTGCCCGCGTGCTCGGCGAACGTGACGCCGCGCTGCACCCAGTACCGCTGCTTGTCGTAGACCTGCTCGGCCCGCTCGAGGAAGTACGGCATCCAGCCGATGTTGCCCTCCGACAGCGCGATCTTCAGGTTCGGGAAACGCTGGAACAGGCCGCTGAACAGCCAGGCCAGCATGGTCCCGGAGGTGCGGGTCGCGCCCCACGTCAGGTTGGCCATGAACGGCGCGTCCTTGGTGATCTGCGGCAGCTGCGACGACGACCCGACGTGCATCGACGCCACCATCTGCAGTTCGTTGGCCGCCGCGAAGACCGGGTCCCAGTAGCGGTTCCGGTCGTGGATCGTCGGCAGGCCCAGCGGCTCGGTGTTCTCGGAGAACGCGAACGTCGTCGCGCCCTTCGCGGCGCACCGCTCCATCTCCTTCGCCGCCAGTTTCGGGTCCCAGAGCGGGATGAGGACCAGCGGGATGTAGCGGCCCGGCGCCGCGCCGCACCACTCCTCGATCATCCAGTCGTTGTAGGCCTGCAGGCAGGCGAAGCCGAACTCGCGGTCCGCGGCCTCGTAGAACAGTTGGCCGCAGAAGCGCGTCACCGACGGGAAGCTCAGCGACGCGAGCACGCCGGCCTGGTTCATGTCCTCGACCCGGGCCGCCGCGTCGTAGCAGCCCGGACGCATCTCGCTGTACGCGAGCGGCTCGGGGCTGAACTCCTCCTTGGACTTGCCGACGACCGCCGACAGACCGGAGCTCGGCAGCTTCTTGCCGTCGTAGACCCAGAAGTCCATGCCGGTGTCGTCGATCTCCATGTGCGGAGCCCGGTCGTGGTCCTTCGCGGGCAGCCGGTCCAGCCAGAGGCGCGGCGGCTCGAGCACGTGGTCGTCGACGGAGATCAGCCAGTCGAGGTTCAGTTCGTGGGTCACGGTGCTCTCCTTCACTTCAGCTCGCCGATGGCGAGGTGTTTGACTTCTTGGAAAGCGCGGATGCCTTCCCGGCCCCGCTCGCGGCCGAGGCCGCTCTGCTTGTAGCCACCGCTGGGTGCGTACGCGCTGTACATGCCGGTGTTGACGTTGACCGCGCCGGTGCGCAGACGCCGGGCCACGGCGGTCGCGGCTGCGGTGTCGGCGCCCCAGACCTGGCCGGACAGGCCGTAGTCGCTGTCGTTCGCGACCGCGATCGCCTCGTCCAGGTCGCGGTAACCGATCACGCCCAGGACCGGTCCGAAGATCTCCTGCTGGGCGGCCGGGTTGCTGTTGTCGGGCAGGTCCAGAACCGTCGGTTCGACGTAGTAGCCGCGCTCCAGCCCGGCTGGGCGGCCGCCGCCGGCGACGACGGTGGCGCCGTGCTCGACGGCTTCGGCGACGATGCGCTCACACCGTGCCCGGGCCGCTCCGTTGATCACCGGGCCGAGAGCGGCGCCCTGGTCGTCGGGTGGTCCGACGCGCAGCGCCCCGTAGGTTTTCGCGACGGCGTCCAGGACTTCGGCTTTGCGGTCGGCGGGCACGAGCAGGCGGGTCGCGGCCACACAGGCCTGCCCCGCGGTCATCGCGACCACCGCTGCGGCACCCGCGGCGGCGCGCTCCACGGCGTCCGGCAGATAGATCTGAGCGGATTTGCCGCCGAGCTCGAGAGCCACGTGCTTCACGGTGGGCGCGGCCTGGGCCAGAATGGCCCGGCCGACGGCAGTGGAGCCAGTGAACGAGACCATGTCGACGGCCTTGTGCGTCGTGAGCATTTCGGCGCCCGCCGAGCCGCCCTCGACCACCACGGACAACACCCCCGGGGGGAGCCCGGCCGCCTCGGCCGCAGCGCCGAACACCAGCGAGGACAGTGGCGTCAGGGGGCTGGGCCGGAGGATCACGGAGTTGCCGGCCATCAGCGCGGGAGCCAGTTTCTGCAGCGCCATGATGATCGCGCCGTTGTACGGGGTGATCGCGGCGACGACGCCGATCGGCTCGTGCCGTCGCACGGACAGCGCGACGCGGCCGCGGACGAGATCGTCGATCGGGACGGGGTTGAAGTCTTCGTGGCGCATCTGCTGGTAGAGCTCGATCGTGCCGCGGGCTCCGGCGAGACCGGCCTGGAACTGGGCCAGCTCGGCGAACCGCGCCGGTTGGCCGGCCTCGGTGACCATCGTGTCGACGAGCTCGTCGTGGTGCGTGGCGAACGCGTCGAAGAAGGCGTTGAGCATCGTCGCGCGTTCGTCGATGCTCCGGTCGGCCCAAACGCCGCTGTCGAAGGACTTCCGTGCCTCGACGATCGCGCGCTCGACCTCGGGGAGCGGGGTCTCTGGAAGTTCGGTGACAGTGGTTTCGTCGGCGGGGTTCTCGACGGTGAACGTCGTGTCGCCTTCGACCCAGGTGCCTGCGACGTAGGACTTCATGAGTGGGGCCCTTCAGGAGCTGTAGGCGACCGCGCCGCCGTAGTGAGGTGACGAGGCGCAGGCCACCGCGCTGGAGACGTTCTGGCGCTGGCGGTCCCCGGCGCGGCCGGAGAGCTGCAGGTAGCACTCGAGCATCTGAGGGATGCCGTGCATGCGGCCGTTGCCGAGCGCGCCACCGCCGGAGAGCGCGGGGAGTGCGGTGTCGCTGTCGATGCCGCCGTCGGCGACGAAGCGGTGGGCCTCACCCGGTGGGCACAGGCCCAGCGCCTCGAGCCAGAACCAGACGAACGGGGAGAAGCCGTCGTAGACCTGGGGAAGGTCGATCTCTCGCGGTGGGATCCCGAGCCGCCGCACGGTCAGGGCGGCGCCGGCCATGATGTCGTCGAGCGGCCAGTGCTGCGGTAGCCGGTGCGGGGGCGGTGGGCTGGTCGCGTAGCCGCTCACGTAGACGGGGCGGTTCGGCAGGTCACGTGCACGTTCCGCGGTCGTGAACACGAACGCGGCGACGCCGTCGACCGGGATGTCGCAGTCGTAGCGGCAGATCGGGTCGGAGAGGGGTTCGGCTCGTTCGTAGTCGTTTTCGACGAGGGGCTTGCCGTACCAGTAGCTGTGCGGGATGCGGGCGCCGTTCTTGCGGGCCTCCACCGCGACTTTCGCCAGGTCCGCGCGCGTCGCGCCGTAGCGGTGCATGTACTCGGTCGTGGGGAGCGCGATCATCGACAGGGGGCCGAAGTAGCCGTGGGGGACCGTCCACTGCTGGGGGCCGGCCGCTTCGCGCATCGGGTTCGCGTGGTAGGTGCCGCGGGGGTTGTGCAGGGCGCGGTGCATCACGACGTAGTCCGCCGCGCCGGCGATCAGCGCGTTGACGGCCAGCGCGACCGAGCCGGGGATCTGGCCGATGCCCTGGAAGCCGGCGACGTACCGCGGCTGGACCTTTTCGCCCAGGTGGCGGGCCATCCAGTCGGCGGAAACCGTGCTGACGCCGTCAACGATCGGGTGGCTGCCTGCGGTGGGGAAGAGGGTGGAGGTGACGAAGCCGTCGATGTCCGCGGGTTGGAGGCCGGCGTCGGCGATGGCTGCCTTGGCCGTGGTGATCGCCAGGGCGCCGAAGGGTTGGTCGGCGTGGCGCTGGATGGGGCTCTGGGCGTAGCCGACGATCGCGGTGCGGTTGTTCATGTCGTCCACGCCGGGATGCCGTCAGGGAAGATCGCGGTGACGGTGTCGCCGGGGTGTGGTTCGCCGTGGACGAGGCGTCCGATCATGCGCAGGTCGGGTTGTTCGGCCAGCTCGACGTCGACCACTGTGAACGGGGTCGGCTCCCCGAGGAACGATTTGCGGACGACGGTCCAGGAGCGGATCGTGCCTCGGCCGCTGAGACCTTCGTAGCGATACGCGGGCGCAACACTGCCGCACTGTGGGCACACCGGCTCCGGCGGCAACACCAGCCACTCACAGTCCGCGCACCGAGGAACCGCGAGCACTCCCCGCGCTGCGGCTTCCCAATGGGGCGCCGAGAGTTCGTCCGGCACCGGCGGGATCACGGGAGGGCCCCCGCGTCTCGGAGGGTGGTGATGCGGTCCCAGTCGTAGCCGAGGTCGAGGAGGATCTGCTCGGTGTGTTCGCCGTGTTCAGGGGCTCGGCGAGGTACCGGGGGCGCTTCGTCGAACTGCACGGGCACTGTCGGGAGCCGGTACGAGGGGCCGCCGTCGACGTCTACGTCGCCCAGGTAGTTGTTGGCCTCGACCTGCGGGTCGGTGAGCAACTCCTCCACGGACTGCACCGGCGCCCACGGCGCATCGAGCCGACCCAGCAGGTCCTTCCACTCCGCGAACGTCCGCGATTCGAACTCTTCGGCCAGCGCGGCGACGCACGCCTCGCGGTGGACGCCTCGATCGGCGAGTGAGGCGAACCGCGGATCAGCGGCAAGATCCTCCCGCCCGATCAGCTCGCAGAACGGCGTCCAGTACCGGTCGGACTGCAGGAACACCAGCTGGATGTGCCGCCCGTCCTTCGTCCGGTACGCCCCCACCACCGGATTCGGCCCCACCGACGGCCCGGACGCCCGTGGCGCCCCACCGGCCAGCGCCGACAGCACGTCCGACGACAACGTCCAGATCGCCGTACCGAGCAGCGACACGTCCACGACCGACCCACGCCCGCTCCGCGCCCGGCGCAACAACGCCGCCGCCATGCCGAACGCGAGCGCCATCGCCCCGTTGCGATCGCCCATCGCACCACGCTGATTCAGCGGCCAGTCCTGACCGGGCGGCGTCAGCACGTGCGCCATCCCGCCCCGCGCCCAGAACGCCGACGAGTCGTACCCGGCCATCTCCGCATCCGGACCCCGAACGCCGTACCCGTGTCCACGGGCGTACACCAGCGACGGGTGCCGCTCGGTGAGCGTGTCCGCGTCCAGCCCCAGTCGACGTAACGCGCCGGGACGGAAGTTCGTCAGGAACACGTCGGCGGTGGCCAGGAGATCGTCGAGGACTTCTCGGCCCTCGTCGGTACGCAGATCCAACGCGATCGACCGCTTGCCCCGGTTCGCCAGCGCGACCGACAGGTTCACGCCGTTGGCGTCGGCGCCGATGCCCTGTGTGGACAGTGCGCGGTAGGGATCGCCTTCCGGTCGTTCGATGCGGATCACGTCCGCGCCCCAGTCGGCCAGCAGCGCACCGGCCACGGGGACGAAGACCCACTGCGCCAGCTCGACGACTCGGATTCCCTCGAAGGCATGGGATGTCACGTGCACCTCCGCGTCATTGCAGACTGTGGTGCTTTGCAACTGTGTCTTTTGCAGAATCAGATGCCGCGACGAAGTAGAACGTCGCTCTCGTTCTAGGAAACACAAAGGTTTTAAAAATGTAAACGTTGACTTTGGAGCAGGCGGTTGCGAGCATGGCCTGACTTGACTTCGAGGCCCCCGTAGCGGGCCGATTGTTGCTGGTAGCGGCCCCTCGCTCGTCCGGCGCCGCTCATCGGAAACCCTGCCTGCCGACCTGGGTGCCCCCTGCCCTGCGTCGTGCCCTGGGCAGGGCCGTGCTGCTCCACGACGAGGTGGCTGACATGGTTCTGAAACCCGGCCGACGACTACTGATCGCGGCACTCGCCGCACTCTCGCTCACCGCCACCGTCGCGTGTGGAGAGGCCGAGGACGACTCCCCGACGCAGCCGATCAACGCCGCCGCCCTGCTCGGTCCCGAAGCCGCCGCGAAAGGCGAACCCGTCCGGATCGGCGTGGTGACCGGGAAGGCCGCCACTGGCCAGCGGGCCGTCGAGCGTGACGTCTCCGAAGCGACGATCGAGTACCTCAACGCACGGAAGTCCGGCATCGGCGGACGCCCGATCGAGCTCAAGGTCTGCGACACCACCGCAGACCCGAGCACCGCCACCGACTGCGCCAACCAGATGATCCAGGCCCACGTCGTCGGCGTCGTGATCGGTTCGACGTCGGTCGCCGAAGCCGTCTGGGACCCGCTGCACGCCGCCGGCATCCCGACGATGCTGTTCGCGGCCAGCGACGCCCCGGTGCTGCGCGACGCCGACTCCACGTTCGTGCTCTCGGACCCGATCTTCTCCAGCGTCACGCTCCCGCTCGAGCTGGCCAAGGACGAAGGCAAGACGACAGTGACGACGATCGTCGTCGACGTTCCCTCGGCGCTCGGCCTGTACTCGACCGTCGCGCCGCCCCTCTACGCCGCGGCCGGCGTCGAGCACCAGCTGATCGTGGTGCCGCTCGACACCGCCGACATGACCCCGCAGCTGCAGAAACTCGCCAAGGGTGACCCCGGCGTCGTACAGGTGGTCGGCAACGACTCGTTCTGCGTCGCCGCGTTCAACGGCCTGCGCGCTGTCGGCTTCACCGGCCTGATCAACGCCGCCGGTCCGTGCATCTCCGACGCCACCCGCAAAGCGACCCCGAAAGACCAGCTCGAGGGCATGATGGTCTCCGCGGCGACGCCGCTGGGCACCGACAACCCGTCGATGCAGCTCTACGAGGCGGTCGCGGCCACCTACGGCAGGGACATCGACCTCACCGTGCCGGCCGGGATGTCGCTGTTCTCGACGATCGTCTCGTTCCACGCGGCAGTCGCGAACATCACCGGTGACGTCACCCCGGCGGCGGTCACCGCCGCGATCAAGGGCGCGCCCGAAACCGCGATGCCCGGCGCCGTGCCGCTGAAGTTCAAGTGCGACGGCTCGTACTACCCCGCGACGCCGGCGGTGTGCCTGCGCGGCGGCCTGATCGCGACGCTGGACGACCAGGGCCGGCCGGAGAAGTACGAAGCGCGGGGCGTGGCATGAGCCACGTCGCCGCACTGCTGCTCGGGCTCGGGAACGGCGCGGTGTTCGCCGCGCTGGCCCTGGCCCTGGTGCTGACGTTCCGAAGCTCCGGGGTGATCAATTTCGCGACCGGTGCGATCGCGCTGACCGTCGCGTACGTCTATGCCGGGCTGCGGGACGGGGAGCTGCTCGTGCTCGTCGTGCCGGGGCTTCCGCCGACCGTCGATGTCGGCGCGCCGTGGGGACTGGGGCCCGCGGCACTGGTGGCGCTGGCGGTGGGTGCTGGGCTCGGCGCGTTGCTGTACGCGGCGGTGTTCCGGCCCCTGCGTGCCGCGCCGCCGCTGGCGCAGGCGGTGGCGTCGCTGGGTGTGCTGGTGTTCCTGCAGGCGTTGCTGGCGATCCGGCTCGGTGGGTCGCCGGTGAGCGTCGAGGCGATCTTCCCGGCTTCCCGCTGGGAGCTTGGGGATCTGACCGTGCTGTCGGACCGGTTCTGGCTCGCGGTCAGCGTGCTGGTTCTGACGCTGGTACTCGCGGCCACGTTCCGGTTCACGCGGTTCGGGCTGCTGACGCGGGCGACAGCGGAGACCCGGCTCGGGGCGTACCTGTCCGGTGTCTCGACCGACCGGGTCGCGCTGGCCAACTGGATGCTCAGTGCCACGGTGGCCGGAGCGGCCGGAATCCTCATCGCGCCACTGACCCCGTTGACGCCCGGCACGTACACGCTGTTCATCGTTCCGGCGCTGGCCGCGGCGGTGGTCGGCGGGTTCCAGCAACTGGTGCCGACGGTGTTGACCGGGCTGGCGATCGGCATGTTGCAGTCCGAGGCGTTGACGCTCGCGGCGCAGCACTCATGGTTGCCGCAGATCGGGTCGGCCGCGTTGATTCCGCTCGTGGTGATCCTTATTGCGTTGCTGTTCACGCGGCGTGGGATTCCGGGGCGCGGGCAGTTGCTGCGGCAGCGGCTCGGGCGGGCCGGGCGTCCGCGGGGACTGCTCGTGCCGACGGTTTCGGGCTTCGTGGTGGGGCTGATCGCGCTGGTGTTCACGTCGGGCACGTGGCGCAGTGCGGTGATCGCGACGTTCGTCCTCGCGATCATCGGGCTGTCGTTGGTGGTGGTCACCGGGTACGCCGGGCAGGTTTCGCTGGCGCAGCTCGCGTTGGCCGGGACGGCGGCGTTCACGCTGAGTGCGCTGTCGGACCTGCCGTTCCCGGTGGCGCCGTTGCTGGCGGCGTTGGTCGCGACGTTCGTCGGGGTGGTCGTGGGGCTTCCGGCGCTGCGGTTGCGCGGGTTGGCGTTGGGGATCGTGACGCTCGCGTTGGCGTACGCGATCGAGGCGGCGTGGTTCCGGAACACGGAGCTGGTCGGGACCAGCGGGGCTCGGGTGACGCAGCCGTCGCTGTTCGGGCTGGATCTGTCCGTGGGGGCCGGGGAAGCGTTCCCGCGGTTGCCGTTCGGGGTGTTGTGCCTGGTGGTGTTGGTGGCTACCGGGTGGGGGGTCGCGCGGCTGCGGATGAGCGGGTTGGGGTCGGCGATGCTCGCCGTGCGGGCCAACGAGCGCTCCGCCGCGGGTATCGGTGTGAACGTGGTGCGGGTGAAGATCCTGGCGTTCGCGCTGGCGTCGTTCATCGCCGGGATCGGCGGGTGTCTGCTGGCGTACCGGCAGACCGTCGTCACGTTCGACTCGTTCACGACGCTGGGCGGCCTCGCGCTGTTGTCCACTGCCTACCTGGCCGGGGTGACGTCGGTGTACGGCGGGGTCCTCGCCGGCGTCATGGCCGCCGGCGGCATCACGGCGATCGCTCTGGACCGCTGGATCCACCTGGGCGACTGGTACCAGGTAGTCAGCGGCCTGGGCCTGATAGCCGTGTTGCTGACCAATCCCGAGGGCCTGGCCGGCAGCGGCCACGACCTGGTCGCCCGCGTACGCCGCCGCTTCCTACGCCCCGAGCCCGCCCCGGCGGCAGCGGGCGCCGCGCCCGGCGCCGGTACCGCGTCCGACAGTCCGGCCCCCACCTCCGGCGCGCTGCGCTCGGCGCCTGCCGCCGCGTCGTCTCTCGCCGCGTCGTCTCTCGCCGCCGGAGGCGTGCCTCGGCTCGAAGCGGAAGGAGTGACCGTACGGTACGGCGGGGTCACCGCGGTTTCAGAGTTCGACCTGCGGGTCGGGGCTGGGGAAGTGGTGGGTTTGATCGGGCCCAATGGGGCCGGGAAGACCAGTGTGATCGATGCGTTGACCGGGTTCGCCCGGGCTTCGGGCACCGTGAAACTGGACGGTGCGCCGATCGACGGGCTGGCGCCGCACGTCCGGGCCCGCCGGGGACTCGGGCGCACGTTCCAGGCGCTGGAACTGCACGACGACCTCACCGTCGAGGAGAATGTCGGCGTCGCGGTGCACAGCGGATCCCGGGCCGCAGCCGTGGCCGAGGCGCTCGGCACCGTCGGCATCTGGCCGCTGGCCGTCCGCGTCGCCGAGGACCTCAGCCAGGGTGAGCGGCAACTCGTCTCCCTGGCCCGCGCGTGCGCCGCGAAACCGCACGTGCTGCTGCTCGACGAACCCGCAGCAGGCCTGGACAGCACCGAGAGCCAGCGGCTCGGCGAACGCATCCGCGCGATCGCGCACGACACGGGCGCGGGCGTGCTCCTGGTGGACCACGACGTGTCGCTGGTGCTCGCGATCTGCGACCGCGTCCACGTCCTCGACTTCGGCCGCACGATCGCCGAGGGCACCCCCGACGAAATCCGCGCCAACCGCGCAGTGGTCACCGCCTACCTGGGCCGCCTCCACGAGTCCACCCCCGAACAGGCGGCAGCCGAATGACCCCCGACCCGAACGACACCGGCTCCGGCAGTGTCGCCTCCCCGAACGGGCGCGCGACGGCGGCCAGGCCGCGGCTCGAGTGCCGAGGGCTCGCCGGGGGGCGGGGGAGCGTCACGGTGTTCACGGGGCTCGAGCTCGCGCTGGACGGGGGGCGGATTCTGGCGTTGGTGGGGGCCAACGGAGCCGGGAAGACCACGTTGCTGCTGACGCTCGCGGGGGTGCTGCCGGCCACCGGCGGGGAGTTCCGGGTCGACGGGGAGCCCGTCAAACCGGGCCGCCCGCGCGCTGCCAGCCGAGCCGGGGTCGTGCTCGTCCCGGACGACCGGTGCCTGTTCACCAGCCTCACAGTCCGCGAAAACCTGCAGGTCGCGGCAGTACGCGGCGGCCCCACCCCGGACGACATGCTCGATGTCTTCCCGGCCCTGCGCCCGAGGATCGGCCTCGCCGCCCGGGCCCTCTCCGGCGGCGAGCAGCAGATGCTGGCGATGGCCCGCGCGCTCGTCCAGCAACCCACCGTGCTGCTCGTCGACGAGCTCAGCATGGGCCTGGCCCCCCAAGTCGTCGAGACCCTGCTGCGCACCGTCCGCGACATCGCGGACACCCACCACTGCGCGGTGGTTCTCGTCGAACAGCACGTCGACCTCGCCTTGGAATTCGCCGACGACGCGGTCGTACTCAACCGGGGCCGGATCGCCCTGCACGGCCCCGCGAACGAACTGACCGCGACCCACCTGGAACAGGCGTACTTCGGAGGCACCATTGACCACTGAGATCAGCATCGGCGCGAGGATCGCGGAGCTCGCCAAGGAGGGCCCCGAAGGCCCAGCCCTGACGATCCTGCGCCTCGACGGCACCGAGGCGAGCTACGACTGGCCACAGCTGCACGAACTCTCGTCCCGCCTGGCCGGCGCGTTCGCCGAACGCGGCCTCACCCACGGCGGCCGGCTCGGCATCGGGCTGCGGAACTCGCCCGAGTTCGTCCTGAGCGTCCTCGCCGCCTGGAAACTCGGCGCCGTACCGGTCCCGGTCCGCTGGGACCTGCCCGACTGGGAGCTGCAACGGCTCCGCGACGTGATCGACCCCCAGCTCTACGTCGGCCCCGACGATCTCGAGTGGATCCAGGCCGCCGGGCCGGCCCCCGACCTTCCCGACGTCGTCTCGCCACAGCTCAACGGCATCTGCAGCAGCGGCTCGACCGGCACCCCGAAGGTGATCGTCACCGACCGGCCCGGCTACTACAACCCGATGCTCGCCAGCCCACTGGCCGACGCCTGGTGGCCGATCCCGCGCCCGCAGACGATCCTCGTCCCAGCGCCGATGTACCACACCAACGGGTTCGCCCCGTTGCACAACCTGCTCGCCGGCGACCAGCTGATCGTCCTCGAGAAGTTCGACGCCGCCCGCATCGCCGACGCCGTCGAACAGCGAAAAGTCACCAACTTCACCGCGACGCCGACGATGCTCAAGCGCATCGCGGACCTGCCCGACGTCGATCAGACGGATTTTTCCAGCATTGTCTGGATCACCCAGGGCGCGGCACCGATGCCCGCCTCGCTGGTGCACCGCTGGGCCGGGCTGATCGGCGCCCACAAGATCTACATGGCCTACGGCATGACCGAGGGCCTCGGCCTGACCGCGATCCGCGGCGACGAGTGGATGACCCACCAGGGAACGGTCGGCCGGGGCATCCGCGGCACCGAGATCCGCATCCTGGACCCCGACGAGCAGGGTGTCGGCGAGATCTACCTGCGCTCGCCGTTTCCGGCCTCGTCGCACTACCTCGGCCCGGTGCCCCAGCTCAAGGAGACCGCCGACGGCTTCAAGACCGCCGGTGACCTCGGGTTCCTCGACGACGACGGCTACCTGCACCTCGTCGACCGCCGCGTGGACATGATCGTCACCGGCGGCGCCAACGTGTACCCCGCCGAGGTCGAGGCCGCGCTGATCGATCACCCCGGCGTCGCCGACGTCGTCGTCATCGGATTGACGGACCCGGAGTGGGGGCGTCGGGTGCACGCCATCATCCAGCCGACCGACGTGTCCGCGCCGCCGACGGCGGCGGAGGTGATCGCGTACGCGAAGAGCCGCATCGCGGCCTACAAGGTGCCCAAGACCGTGGAACTGGTCGATGCGGTGCCGCGGAGCGAAGCGACGAAGGTCAACCGCGGCGCGCTGGTCGCGGCCAGGGAGGCATGATGCGCCAGGTTCCGAAGGGCACCCACAACTGGGGCCGCTGGGGTGCGGACGACGAGCGGGGCGCGCTCAACCACCTCACGCCGGACGTGGTGCGGGAGGCCGCGGCGTCGATCCGGACCGGGCAGGTGTACCAGCTCGGGATCCCGATCCAGCAGCAGGACGTGCCGCTGATTCCGACGCGCGGCACGCCGATGCGGCTGACGCTGCGCGACTCCACCGACGAGGGCACGTACCCGCCCGGCCGGGACGTTCCCCGTGGTACCGGCTCGCACGAGGACATGTTCTTCTTCGCCGCGCACACGACGTCGCACATGGACGCGCTGGTGCACGTCTACGCGGACTACCACCACTACAACGGCGTGGCGTACGAGACGATGTACGCGATGAGCGGCGCCCAGAAGCTGGGCATCGAGAAGGCGGGCGGGTTCGCGGCGCGGGCCGTGCTGCTGGACATGCCGCGGTACTTCGGTCTCTCCGCTGTCCCGCACGGACAGACGATCACGGCGGCCGACCTGGAGGGTGCCGCGGAGGCCGTCGGTGTCGAGGTCCGCGCCGGGGACGTGGTGCTGGTACGGACCGGGTTCCTGGAGTACTGGTTCGCATCGAGGCCCTCCGATGCGGAGCAGTACCGCAACGGCCAGGCCGGTATCGGCGTCGACGCCGCCGAATGGCTCGCGAGCCGCGACGTGGCGGCGGTGGGCAGCGACAACGCGGCCGTCGAGGTGATGCCGTTCGACAAGGACGACTTCCTCATCGTCCACAAGAAATTACTCGTCGATCACGGCATCTACCTGCTGGAGTTCCTCGACCTGTCCGGCCCGGCCCGCGACGGCGTCGCCGAAGGCCTCCTCACCGTGGCCCCGCTCAAAGTCACCGGCGCAACCGGCTGCCCGATCAACCCGATCCTCATCGCGTGAAAGTGGACGGATCTTGACACCCGCTCGGCGTGATCTTTAGCCTCTGAGCAATTGCCGAGTACCTGTGTAGCAAATAGTGCACGAGGTGACCGTGTCGGATGCCGTCGACGTCGCTGTGGTCGGAGCCGGTCCCGCCGGCCTGATGCTCGCCAACCTGCTCGGCTTGCACGGCTTACGCGTGCTCGTGCTGGAGGCCGAGCCCCAGCTCATCGACTATCCACGTGGCGTCGGCATGGACGACGAGACGCTCCGCACGTTCCAGGCCGCCGGCCTCGTCGACGAGGTGCTGCCGCACACGGTCCCGCACCAGCTGCTGGTGTTCGTCGACGCCAAACAGCGGGACCTGGCGCGGCTCGCCCCACCCACCGCGGAGTTCGGGTGGCCCCGGCGTAACGGCTTCGTGCAACCGCTCGCCGACCGCGTGCTGCTGGACGGGCTGAAACGTTTCGACGCGGTCGACGTCCAGTGGTCCGCGCGGGTCACCGGCCTCGTCCAGGACGATGGCGGCGTCGACATCGCGGTCGACGGGAAAAGCCCCGTCCGCGCGGCCTACGTCGTCGGCGCGGACGGCGGACGCAGCGCCACCCGCAAAGCGCTCGGCCTCGGATTCCCCGGAACCACCGCGGAGGCCTCCTGGTTCGTCATCGACATCCGCAACGACCCGCTCGGCCGCCCCGGCGCGTACGTCGTCGCGGACCGCAGGCGCCCGTACGTGTCGATCAGCATCCCGCACGGCATCCGCCGCTTCGAATTCATGCTCAGGCCCGGCGAGACCGAGGCAGACGCGATGACCGACGGGTTCGTCCGGCGACTGCTCACGCCGATCCTGCCCGCGTCGGCCAAGGTCGACATCATCCGGCAGCGCGTTTACACCCACCACTCCCGGATGGCCGAGCGCTTCCGCTCCGGCCGTGTGTTCCTGATCGGCGACGCCGCCCACGTCATGCCGGTATGGCAGGGCCAGGGCTACAACAGCGGCATCCGCGACGCGTCGAACCTCGCGTGGAAGCTGGCGATGGTCCGGCGGGGCCTCGCGGGGGACGATCTCCTGAGCACCTACGAACTCGAGCGACGCGGCCACGTACGCGCGATGATCGACCTGTCCACCTGGGTCGGCCGCGCCGTCTCCCTGACCGGTCCGGTCGGGGTGACGCTCAGGAACAGCTTCTTCCGGACGCTCTCCGCGGTGCCGCGCGCCAAGAACTATCTCGTCCAGATGCGGTTCAAGCCGATGCCGACGATGACCGAGGGCGCGGTGACGCGAGCGGGAACGACGAGCGAGCCGAGCCCCGTCGGCCGGATGTTCGTCCAGCCCACGGTCAGCACCAGAGACAGCCCGTCGGTCAAGCTCGACGACGCCCTGGGACCGTGGTTCGCGCTCCTGGCCTGGAACAACGATCCCCGCGCGATCCTCGACGACGACGCCCGGCAGCGCCTGGAACGGGCCGGGGCGCGACTGGTCTGGGTCCGGCCCGCCGTGCAGTTGGGTTGGGGACAGGCCGACGACGTGCGGGTCGTCGGGGACCTCGACGGGTCGCTCAAGCGTTGGTTCGACGCCCACGCCGAGTCCGTACTGCTGCTCCGGCCGGACCGGATCGTCGGCGGCGCGTGCCCCGCGTATGCGGCGTCGGACATGGTGCGCTCGTTCGAGCAGGTGATCGGAGCATGACGCTCTGGACCGACCTCGGCGGCCTGGAATACCAACTCCACCACACGACGGTCGGCGTGTGGTCCACCCGGATCCTGGAGTGCGGCGACGGTCCGCCGCTCGTGCTCCTGCACGGCACCGGCGGCCACCTCGAGGCCTACGCCAGGAACCTCCGCGCGCTCGCGTCCCGCCACCGCGTCGTGGCCTACGACTTCCCCGGTCACGGGTGGTCGTCGACGGCCACTGCCGACCTGCAGATCGACGACTACGTCACGCACCTGGCCGGGCTGCTGGACACCCTCGGCATCGAACGGGCCCACCTGTCCGGGGAGTCACTCGGGGGATGGGTGGCGATCCGCTTCGCCGCCGCGCACCCCGGGAGGGTCCGGCGGCTGGTTCTGAACACGCCGGGCGGCACGATGGCCACTCCGGCGGTCATGGAGCGCATCCGCGCGCTCAGCCAGGCCGCCGCCGACGATCCGACCGAGGAACGGATCCGCGCGCGGCTCGAGTGGCTGATGGCGGACCCGCTGTCGGTGACCGACGAGCTGGTGACGATCCGCCGTCGGATCTACGCCAGGACGGGATTCGCCGACTCGATGCGCCACATCCTGTGCCTCCAGGACCCCGAGGTCCGGCGACGCAATCTCGTCACCGACGACGAACTCGCCGCGGTCACCGCACCCACGCTGGTCATCTGGACCAGCGACGACCCGTCGGGACCGGCGAAAGCCGGGCTGGACATGGCTGCACGCATCCCCGGCGGACGGTTCGCGCTGATCGAGGACGCCGGCCACTGGCCGCAGTGGGAGCAGCCCGAGCAGTTCGACCGGATGGTGCTGGACCACCTCGGAGGCGGCACATGACCGACGACGTCGTCGTGCTCGGATCCGGCGCGGCCGGGTTGACCGCCGCGCTCGCCGCCGCCGTGGAGGGCGCGCGGGTGGTGGTCCTCGAGAAGGCGCCGCTGCTCGGCGGCACGACGGCGCTGTCCGGAGCGGGGATCTGGATCCCCGGCAACCAGCTCGCGGCGCGCGCGGGCATCGACGACTCCCGCGAGCGCGGCCTGGAGTACCTGCTGAGCCTGTCCCGCGGGATGATCCTGCCCGAGCTGGCCGAGGCGCTGGTCGACGGTGGTCCGCAGTTCGTCGACTTCCTCGAGCGGCACACGGAGATCCGGCTGCAGCTCGTGCCCGGCTACCCGGACTACCACCCGGAGCAGCCCGGGGGGATGCCCGGCGGGGGGCGCACGCTCGAGCCCGCCCTGGTGTCGTTCGCCGGGCTGGAGGAGTGGATCGGACGCATCGCCGGGGACGTCCAGCGGACGATGCTCGTGGAGGCGCCGCTCGGGGGTGGTACCGGGGTGGTGGCGCCCGAGACCCTCGCCTCGCGCGCGGCCGCGAATGTCGAGGGGCTCGGTCGGGCCCTCGTCGGCGGCCTGCTCAAGGCGTGCCTTGCGCGCGGCGTCGAGGTGCGGACCTCTGCGCGCGGTCTTCGGCTGACCACCGCCGACGGTGCCGTGACCGGCGTCGAAGTGGAGAACGGCACCGTGGACGCGGACAGCGTCGTGCTGGCCACCGGCGGCTTCGAGTACGACGCGGACCTGGTCCGCGACTTCCTCCGCGGGCCGCTCACCCGCGCCATCGGGGCGCCGACGAACACCGGCGACGGCCTGCGGATGGCGATGCGCGTCGGTGCCCAGCTGGGCAACATGCGTGAGGCCTGGTGGTCGCCGGTGCTCACCACGCCCGGCACCCGCAGCGACGGTGGCCGCCGCGGCCTGCTGGTCGCACGGGAACGTGCACTGCCCGGCTCGATCCTGGTCAACCGGTACGGTCGCCGCTTCGCCAACGAGGCGGCCAACTACAACGCGTTCGGCGGCGCGTTCCACCAGCTGGACGAGTCGCGGCTGGACTATCCGAACATCCCCGCCTGTCTGATCTTCGACCAGGCGTGCGTCGACCGGTTCGGCGTTCTCGGCGGTCCGCCCGGTGGCGCGGTTCCCGACTGGATGATCCGCGCGGAGACGCTCGCCGAGCTCGCCGCGGAGCTGGGTTTACCCCCCGACGCGGTGCGCGCGAGTGTCGACCGGTTCAACACGAATGCCCGGGCCGGCGTCGATCCCGACTTCGGCCGCGGCGCCAGCGCCTACGACCGGTTTCCCGGCGGACGCTCCGGCGACCCCGACTCGCCGCTCTCCACGCTCGGACCACTGGAGAAGGCCCCGTTCTACGGCGCGGTGGTCGAGAGCTCGGCCCTCGGCACGAAGGGCGGTCCACGTACCGACCGGCATGGCCGTGTCCTCGACGTCGACGGTGACGTCATCCGCGGCCTCTACGCGGCGGGCAACGTCATGGCGAGCCCCACCGGCATGGTCTACGGGGGCGCGGGCGGCACGCTCGTCGTCGCCGGTGTGTGGGGCATGTACGCCGGCCGCGCCGCGGCTAACGACCCGGGTCGATCGGCTCGATCCCGACCTCGATCGCTTTGATCAGCAGCGCGGTGAACCGCGTGTAGAAGCGGGCCATCCGGATGAACCCGGTGCCGAACCACAGTCCGGGCTGCGCGGAGCGGCGCCAGGTGTTGGCGTACTCACCGTCGGCGGCGCGCCCGTAGGCCTTGTCGATGCGGTCGGCGATGTGACCGAGCATCGGCTTGATGTGCCCCCAGAACTGGTGGTAGCCGGTGGCGAAGATGATCAGATCGACGTCGGTCGTCTCCGTGCCGTCGGTGAACAGCACCGTGCTGCCCTTGATTTCGGCGACCTCCGCGCCGGTCTTCAGGTGGATGCTGCCGTCGGCGATCAGGCTCGAGGCCCCGATGTCGATCTGGTAGGCGTCCTTGCCGGACATGTGGGCCCCGATGACACCCGTCCCGTTGGGACCCCAGTTGCGCTGGAAGCCGACGCGGTCGAGCCCGTCGAGCAGGTCCTTGTCGTACTCGGCGGCCTGCTTGACCAGCTCCCGGTTGATCGGGTCGAGCCGGACGTTCGGCGTCGCGTACGCCATCTGATCGGCGTAGTCCGCCGGGTAGACCATGTCCTCGACGAAGAGCGGGTTCCAGAACTTGTGGTTGGCGTCGAAGCTGACGACGTACGTGGAGCCGCGCTGGAGCAGCGTGACGTCGGCGCCGTGCTCGTAGAGGTCGTGGGCCAGTTCGTGGCCGCTGACGCCGGCGCCGATCACCAGGGCTTTCTTGCCCTCGTACAGCGCGCCGTCCTGGAAGCAGTCCGAGTGGGCGGACACCCCGGTGAACGTGTCCAGGCCCGGGACGTCCGGCACCTTGGGATCGGCGAACAGCCCACCGGCGACGACGAAGTGCCGCGGCCGCAGTTCCCGGATGGAGCCGTCGTCGCGCCGCACCTGGATCCGCCAGCGTTGTTCTTCGTCCTCGTAGTGCCCGTCGAGGAACGTCGTGCCGGTCCACACGTTGAGGTCGAGCAGCGTCGCATAGGACTCGAGCCAGTCGGCCCACTTGTCCTTCGGGGTGTGCGACGTCCACGTCGCCGGTAACGGGAGGTAGGGCAGGTGGTCACCGGGCACGCTGCTGTGCAGGGCGAGCGAGGCGTACCGCTTGCGCCAGGTGTCACCGACGCGGGCCTCGCGGTCGATGACCAGCGTCGGTACGTCCAGAGCGCGCAGCCGGGCCGCGATCGACAGGCCGTTGTGTCCGGCGCCGAGGATGAGCACGGCGGGGTCGTCGTCGGCGAACGCGGCCTCGCGTTCGCGGTCGGCGGCCCATCGGGTGCGTCCGGGCACGTAGCCGTGGACCTTGCCCTCGGGGCGGCGGTCGCGGACGAACTCCCGGTGGTCCTGCAACTCGACGACCTGCGTCTGCAGCGTGAAAGCGACGTGGCGGTCGCCGTCGGGCACGAGCAGTACGTACCCCCGGTCGATCCGGTCGCTGGTCGTGAAGTCGAAGAACGCGGTGATGCCGCGGGGAGTGGCGAGCGGTGGCTGCGTCGTATTGATGGCGAACCCCGCCGCGTCCCAGCGGTCGGCCAGCAGGAGGAGCTTCGGAACGAGCGCACGGCGCCCCACCGCGTTGGAGAAGTCCCACGGAAAGGCCATGAAGTCGCGCCAGGTGGCGTCCGGGTGGAACAGCTGCTCCAGCTCGGCGGGGGAGTCGTGGTCGAGTGCGGCGGTGAAGTTCCCGAACCAGTCGGCGAAGACCGCCGTGGCGTCCAGATCGGTCACGGGGAGCCCCCTGGAGAAGTGCAGATAATGCACACCAAATAGCAGTATTCGCACGCTAGCGTGGAGCCTGAAGGGCGTCAAGAAGTCGGGAGGGCACTGTGGACATCATCAGCCGGATCGAACCGGGCACCCGTGCGGTTCTGGACCGGCTAGCGCGCTGGGACACCACCGACGTCGAAACTCTCCGGGCCTCCTACCGTGCCGTCCGCCCCGCGCACGTACCACCGCACCCGGGGGTCGAGCGTCGCGACGGTGTCGTCGCCGGTGTACGGGTGCGCTGGTACCGCCCCACCGACGCGAACGGCGCCCTGCCCGGCCTCGTCTACTTCCACGGCGGCGCCTACGTCATGGGCACCCTCGACGAGAACGACGACCGGCTCGACCTGATGGCGGCCGAACTCGGCTGTGCGATCGTCTCGGTCGACTGGCGGCTCGCGCCCGAACACCCCTACCCGGCGGGCCTGGACGACGCCGAAACGGTGTGGCGCCAGGTGTCGGGCGACCCCGTGGCCCACGGCGTCGACGGCGAGCGGCTCGTGGTCGGCGGCGCGAGTGCGGGCGCCGGTCTCGCCGCCGCGCTCTGCCTGCGGATCAACGGCCGGTCCGTGCCACAGCCGGCACTGCAACTGCTGATCTACGCCATGCTCGACGATCGCGAGGTGACCGCGTCGATCCGGGCGCTCGAATCCGGCGCGGGCCACTGGGGTCTGTGGCCCCTGCGCGCCCAGCGTCTGACCTGGCAGGCATATCTGAGCGGCCTCGCGGACGTCCCATCGACCGCGGCGCCCGCCCGGGCTACCGCGGACGAGCTGCGCGGGTTGCCGCCCGCGTTCGTCGGCATCGGTGACGTCGACGCCTACCTCGACGAGAACGTCGCCTACGCCACCCGCCTCGCCGGCGCCGGTGTGCCGGTCGAGCTGCACGTCTATCCCGGCGTCATCCACGGCGGATTCGTCGCACGCCCGGCCACCCCGCGCACCCGGCAGTTCCGCGACGACGTGCACGCCGCGCTGCGCTGCGTGTTCGGCTCTCTATGCTGAGCCCCGTGCGGGAGTGGAGCGAGGGCATGCAGACCAAGGGCCGTGACGGGAACCAGACCCTCGCGCGCGGGCTCTACGTGATGTTGGCGATCGCCGACAGCGCCGACGGGCTGACCATCCAGCGGGTCAGCGAGCTGCTCGGGGTCCACCGGTCGATCGCCTACCGCGTCCTGCAGACGCTCGTCGACTTCGACCTCGCCGCGCGCAGCAGCGACGGCGCCTACATCCCCGGGGCACGCCTGGCCACTCTGGCCGATGCCTACCTGCCGGCGCTGCGGGATGCCACCGGCCCGGTGATGCGCGCGCTCGCCGACCGGCTCCAGTCGACGATTTCGCTCTTCGTCGAACAGGGCGGGGAAGCCGTCTCGATCACGATGACCGAGCCGACCACCGCACCGCACCACCTGGCGTTCCGCCCCGGCATGCGCACGCCGCTGACCCGTGGCGCCGCCGGGTACGCGCTGCTGGCGTCCGGGCCGCCGCTGCCGGACGAGCCCGAGCAGGTGGGCGTCGCGCGCACGCTCGGCTACGCGTCGAGCCACGCCGAGATCGAGGCCGGGCAGTATGCGGTGGCGGCCTGGATCCCGATGGGTGCCACCGGGACGCGCGCCTGCCTGACGCTGATCACGTACCGCCAGGACATCGCGGACTCCGCCGGACCCGACATCCGCCGCGCGGCGGACGAGGTCGCCCGTCAGCTGAGCCGATCGGTTGACTGACCGCAGGGCCGTGATTACTGTCCCGTGCACATAGCTGCACCATGTGTTGCAAATAGTGAACTGAGCCTGGCCCGAGAGGGGCAGCCATGGCCGTCGCCCTGTGTGCAACCTCCCACTCCCCACTGATCGGTCTGCACGACCCCGAACCCGCCGTACGCGCGAGTGTGGACACCGCGCTCGGCGCGGCCCGCTCGTTCGTCGAGGATTTCGCGCCCGACCTCGTCGTCCTCTTCGCACCGGACCACTACAACGGCTTCCTGTACGCGCTGATGCCGTCGTTCTGCATCGGCGCGGCGGCCACGTCGGTCGGCGACTACGGACTGCCCGCCGGCCCGCTCACCGTGGACCGGGACGTGGCGCAGGCGATCGCCGAGTCGGTGCTCGCCGCCGACGTCGACGTCGCGTTCTCGCTCGACATGCAGGTCGACCACGGGTTCGTCCAACCGCTGACGTTCCTGTTCGAGGCGCCCACGCAGATCCCCATCGTGCCGATCTTCCTCAACTGCGTCGCCGAACCGCTCGGCCCCGCCGTACGCGCCCGCCACCTCGGCGCGGCGGTCGGCACCGCCGTCGCGGCGCTCGGCCGCCGCGTGCTCGTCGTGGGCTCCGGCGGCCTGTCGCACGACCCGCCGGTACCGCGGCTGGCCGAAGCCACTGCCGAGGTGGCGCACGGGCTCACCCACGGGCGTAACCCGACCCGGGAGCAGCGTGCCGCCCGTGAGGCGCGCACGGTGGCCGCGGCCGGTGAGTTCGCCGCCGGCCGCGGCGCGTTCCGGCCGTTGAACCCCGAGTGGGATGCCCTGGTGCTCTCGAGCCTGGCCGCCGGTGACTTCGCCGCGATCGACGAGCGCAGCAACGACTGGTTCCTCGACGAGGGCGGCCACTCCGCGCACGAGGTGCGCACCTGGATCGCCGCCTACGCGGCACTGGCCGCCGCCGGCCCCTACGACGTGGTCTCGACCTTCTACCGGGCGATTCCGGAGTGGTTCGCCGGCTTCGCCGTCACCTGCGCCGTTCAGCGATAGCGAGGTAAGCGCGTGTACGACGTCGTCGTGCTCGGGTCGGGTGCCGCCGGGTTGACGGCGGCCTTCACCGCGGCCCGCGAAGGGGCGCGGGTGGCGCTGTTCGAGAAACACGAGCGGCTCGGGGGCACGACCGCGTGGTCGGGCGGCCACGTCTGGATCCCCGCGCACCACCACATGACCGAGCCCGACTCCGTCGAGGACGGCGTCACCTACCTGATGTCGCTCAGCCGCGGGCTGCTCGACGAACGGCTGATCCGGGCGTTCGTCGAGGCCGGGCCGCAGATGATCGCCTATCTCGAGCGACACGGTGGGGTCGAGTTCTTCGGAGTGCCGGGGCTGCCCGACTACCACCCCGAGCATCCCGGCGGGAAGCCCGGCGGTGGCCGGACCCTCGGCGCCGGCCTGTTCCCGTTCGTCGACCTCGGCGAGTGGCGCGAGCGCGTCGAGGTCAGCCCGTACTACGCGGTCGACCTGCGCATGGACGAGACGCCGCTGGGATCGGCGGTGCCGAAACCACCGACGGAGGAAGAACGGGCACGCCGGGCCGAACGCGACGAGCGCGGGATGGGCGGTGGCCTCGTCGGTTGGCTGCTCGCCGCCTGTTTACGCGCGGGCGTCGAGATCGAACTCGGTGCGCGGGCGGTCGAGCTCGTCGCCGAGGACGGGCGGGTGCGGGGCGTGCGGCTGGCGTCGGGCCGGGAGGTACGTGCACACCGTGCGGTCATCCTGGCGACCGGCGGATTCGAGTGGAACGAGGAGCTGCGCCGGACGTTCCTGCGCGGTCCCGTCAGCATGCCGACGTCGATCCCCACGAACACCGGCGACGGTCTGCGCATGGCTCTCGGGGTCGGCGCCGCGCTCCAGAACATGCGCGAAGCGTGGTGGATCCCCGTGACCGCGCTGCCGCCCGGCGTCAACGGGATGGACCGGGAGATGGTGAACGGCGACCGCACCCGGCCCCGGAGCATTCTGGTCAACCGTCGCGCGCGCCGGTTCACGAACGAGGCCGCCAACTACAACGCGATCGGCGGCGCGTTCCACCAGGAGGACGTCAACGCGTTCGGCTACGCGAACCTGCCGGCGTACCTGATCTTCGACCACACCTATCTGGAGCGGTACGGGTCGATCGCTCGCCCGTACTCCGGCGCGACGCCACCGTGGCTGACCGAGGCGCCGACGCTGGCCGGGCTCGCGGAGGGCCTCGGGCTGCCCGGGGACGCGCTGGAGCGCACTGTCGCGCGGTGGAACGCGAACGTGGCCGCGGGGGTGGATCCGGACTTCGGGCGCGGGGCCAGCGCGCACGACCGCTGGTGGGGGGATCCGTACCGGAAGGGCTCGATCGACGGCACCCTCGGGCCGATCACCGACCCGCCGTTCTACGCGATGGAATTGTCGATCGGGACGATCGGCACCAAGGGTGGGCCGAAGACCGACGCCGACGCGCGGGTGGTCGACCACGACGGGGCGGTGATCCCCGGGCTGTTCGCGGTCGGGAACGTGTCCTCGCCGATGGGAGCGGCGTACGGCGGCCCCGGCGGGACGCTGGGGCCCGCGATGACGTTCGCCTGGCGGGCCGGTTGTCGCGGCGCGCACGATTGACGCCGTGACCAACTGAAGATTATGGTGCCTAGACAGTAGACACACTGTCTAGTGAGTGTGGGGTCGATCGTGACGCTGAGTCGTCCGCTGCACGGAATCACCGTCGTCGATCTGTCCAGCGGGATCCCCGGCGCCTACTGCACCAAGCTTCTTGTCGACGCCGGGGCGACGGTCGTGAAGTTGGAGGCGCCCGAGGGGGACCCGCTCCGGTCGTGGTCGGCGTCCGGGGCATCGGGCCGTGATCTGCCGCTGTTCCGGTTCCTGAGTGGTGGGAAGCAGAGCGTGGTGGTCGATCCGGGGGCCGTTGCGGCGGCCCGGGCGGTCCTTTCTCGTGCGGACGCGGTCGTGTGGTCGCCGGAGTCGCGACTCGCGGCGGTGCTTTCGCCTTCGTGGCTGACCGGGGAGTTTCCGCACCTGGTCGTCACGGCGGTGACCCCGTTCGGGCTCAGTGGGCCGTGGGCGGGGCGGCCCGCCACGGATTTCACACTGCAGGCGTGGTCCGGGGGGATCGTCGGGATCGGGCGGGGGCGCCCGGACCGTGCACCCGTGCAGATCGGTGGGCGAGCGGGTGAGTGGGTCAGCGGTGCGTATGCCGCTGTGGGCTTGCTCGTGGGTCTGCTGGCGCGGCGCGGAGGGCTGGTCGACGTGTCGCGGCTCGAGGTCGCGGCGTTGACGATGACCTACTACCCGGTGACGTTCTTCGACGTGAACTCCGAGCCGTACCGGGCCGAGCGGATCGTGCGGGCGCCCGGGGTGTGGAGCGCCAAGGACGGGTTGATCGGGCTGGCGTGCGGCACGCTCCAGCAGCGCACGGACTTCTACGCGATGGTCGGGCAGCCGTCCTGGACCGACGACGACGCGTTGCTGGCTCGGCCGGAGGACGTCGTTCCGGTGGTCGCCGAGTGGATCGCCGTCCGCACGGTGGCCGAGATCCGCGAACTGGCCAGCGCGTTCCGGATCCCCAACGCCCCCATCGGCACCGGCGCCACGATCCCCACCTGGGACCAGATCACCCACCGCCACAGCGTGGTCCCCAGCTCCGACGGCACCTTCCTCCAACCAGCCGCCCCGTTCCGCCTCTCCGCGGCCCCTCTCCGAGAACCTTCCCCAGCCCCCCAACTCGGCGAACACACCGCCGCGTGGACGGCGCCCCCCGAGCCGCCCCTCTCGGCCGCGCCGCCGCGATCGGCGCCAGTGGCCGCCGGCGGTGCGCGGGCGGCGGCCTCTGCCGCTGCGGAGGCGCCCGACGTGCTGCCGCTGGAGGGGCTGCGGGTGCTGGATCTGACCGCCTATTGGGCGGGGCCGCTCAGCACGCACACGCTGGCGCTGCTCGGGGCGGAGGTCGTTCACGTCG
Organism: Cryptosporangium sp. NPDC048952; assembly: GCF_043197895.1. Taxonomy (NCBI): domain Bacteria; kingdom Bacillati; phylum Actinomycetota; class Actinomycetes; order Cryptosporangiales; family Cryptosporangiaceae; genus Cryptosporangium; species Cryptosporangium sp. NPDC048952. The sequence goes on from NZ_JBICTY010000002.1 coordinate 137,289, forward strand.
AGTCGACCACTCGGCCGGACGGAGGGCGGCTCGTCGTCGCGGCGGAGCCCACCGTGGAGGCGTGGTGGGAACGTTCCCCCATCCACCTCGGCGGCAACGCCGGCAAGAAGGACGTGACGATCGACCTCGCCACCGACGAGGGCCGGGAGCTCCTCCTCGGCCTGATCCCGACCTGCGACGTGATCGTCGAGAACTACACCCCGAGGGTATTCGAGCAGCTGGGGCTGACCTACGACCGCCTCCGAACGATCAAGCCCGACCTCGTCATGCTCCGTATGCCCGGCTTCGGCCTGGACGGCCCCTGGCGCGAAAACACCGCCTTCGCCTACGCGATCGAAGACGCCTCCGGCCTCACCTGGCTCACCGGCTACCCCGACGAGAACCCGGTCGAACCGAACTGCTTCGGCGACCCGAACGCCGGCATCCACGCGGTCTTCGCGCTACTCGTCGCGCTCGAACACCGCACCCGCACCGGCCAGGGCTCCCTCGTCGAAGCAGCCATGATCGACGCCGCGCTCAACGTCGCCGCCGAGCAGGTGATCGAACACTCCGCCCACGGCGTCCTGCTCAACCGCGCCGGAAACCGCAGCCCGGCCGCGGCCCCGCAGAACCTCTACCACGCGTCCGGAACCGACGAGTTCGGCCGCGACGACGTCTGGGTCGCCCTGTCAGTGACCTCGGACGAGCAGTGGGCAGCACTGTGCGAGGTGACGAACGTACCGCTCGCGGACAGACACGAGGACGAACTCCTGCGCCAGTGGTTCCGCGAACGCACCGCCGACGAGGCCGTCGACCTGCTCTGGACAGCGGGCGTTCCCATCGCCCGGGTGGTCCTTCCACACCGCCAACCCGAGCTCGAACAATTCCGGGCACGCCACTTCCACGAACAGGTCGACCACCCGATCGTCGGCCGATATCGCCAGTCGACACTGCCGTTCCGCTGGCCCGGCGCCCCCGAACGCCTGACCCCCAGGCACGCCCCACTCCTCGGCGAACACAACGCCGAAATCCTGGGGCTGCCCCCCGCCGAACTCGCCCGCCTGACGGCGACAGGCGTCATCGGCACCGCCCCCGCGGGCCAGAACTGACGGAGGTCACGATGAGCGAGGACTGGGTTCTCTACGAGAAGAATCCCCGTACCAAGATCGCCACGATCACGTTGAACCGGCCGGAGAAGAAGAACGCGCCGACCACCGAGATGCGCCTGCGCTATGCCGACCTGCTGCACCGTGCCAACATCGACGACGACGTCAAGGTGCTGGTCATCCGCGGTGTGGGTCAGGACCTCGGCACCGGCGTCGACCTCCCGGACTTCCTGGCCACCGCCGCGGCGGACGACCCGGAGGCCCGCCTGGAGGAGTACCGCCTGGCCGAGCACGCCGACGACGTGACGTTCCCGCCGGCGGGCTCCTACCGCAATTCCGGAATGCTCGGCCCCTGGTTCGCCAACGCGCAATCCGGCTGTCGCAGCCTCCGCGAATTCCAGAAGATCAGCATTCTGCAGGTGCAGGGCTACTGCTACGGCTGGCACTTCTACCAGGCCGCCGACGCCGATCTGGTGATCGCCTCGGACGACGCCCTCTTCGGCCACGCGGCTTTCCGCTATGCGGGGTGGGGCCCGCGGATGTGGTCCTGGGCGCTCACGATGGGCACCCGCCGGTTCAAGGAAATGTTGTTCACCGGTCGCCCCTTCACGGCCGACGAGATGTACGACTGCAATTTCGTCAACTCAGTCGTTCCGCGGGACCAGTTGGACGCCGAGGTGGCGAAGTACGCCGACGCCTGCTCCCGGTCACGACCGACCGACACCGTCCATCTGCAGAAGACGTTCTTCCACATCTTCGAGCAGTTCCAGGGCGAATACCTCGGCTCGCTCCTCGCCGGACTCCTCGAATCGTTCGGCCCTCAGATCCGACCCGACCGCGACGACTTCCGGCTCGACGACGAGACGATGGAACGGGGCCTGACCACGTCGGTGAAAGACAACGACGAGGGGTTCCCGCCGGACTGGCGGCTGAGCCGCGCCGGCCGTCGGCGCGCGTGACCGACCGGACGGACGGCCCGGGTTGCTACATTCGACCCCATCATGAGTGACGCAGCATGAGTGACGCAGCCCCGAGGTCCACGCTCCGAGATCGCCAGCGCGAGCTCACGCGGCAGACCATCTTCGAGGCCGCGCTCGAGGTCTTCGGGAACAAGGGTTATCACGCGGTCACCGTCGACGACATCGTGAAGCGGGCCGGGATCAGCCGGGCGACGTTCTACCTCCATTTCAACAGCAAGGCGACGGTGCTCCGGGGGCTGCGCGCACAGCGGCTCGCCGATTGGTCGTTCACGGACAATCTGCGATGGGGTCCGGGTAAGCGCCGGGCGATCAAAGATTCCGTCGAGAAAATGGTCGACTTCTACACCGCGGTCCCCGTGCTGCACCGCAGTTTGCACGAGGCGCGGGCGTCCGACCCGGAGTTCGCTGTCGAGCACCGCGCCCAGATGGAGCGCGACGTCGCCGATTGGATCGCGTCCGACCGGGCGAAGGGAATGAGCCCGGCGCAGATCCGGGTGACGATCCTCATGCTCTACACGATGCTCGACCAGTTCCTGTACCTCTGGCTCGTGCAGGGCTGGGAGGTCGACCGGGAAGCCGCCGTCGACGCGATGACCGACGCGTTGTACGCGACGATGAAGTGAGCTCAGGCGAACCGCACGCCCTCCGTGCGGCCGGTTTTCCGCCAGTCGTCCAGTAGTTGGAAGAACGCGACCGGACCGGCGCCGTACCCGGCGGCCAAGAGGCTGTCGGGGTTTTCGCGGTCGCCTTCGGTGTTCAGATAGCTGGGCGTGCAGTCGTCGAAGAACGCGAGCGCGCGCCGCGAACCCTCGTACATCGTCTCCACCCAGACGTTCTCGGCGTCGAGATCGGCTTCGATCGTGCGCGCACCCCGCTCGGAGCGCTGGGTCACGAGATAGGCCAGGTGCCGGGCGCGTTCCTCGGCGGTGTGGGTGTAGTTGCTGGCGATCCCGGTCTGTGTGTAACCGAGGAAGAAGCAGTTCGGAAAGCCGTGGGACAGCAGCCCGTGGAACGTGCGCGGCCCTTTGGACCACTTGTCGCTCAGGTGCACGCCGTTGCGGCCCACGATGTCGAAGCCCGCGCGCCGGGTGTAGCTGGTGCCGACCTCGAAGCCGGTCGCGAAGATCAGCGCGTCGACCCGGTACTCCGTGGCCCCGACGACGACACCGGTTTCGGTCAGGCGGTCGATTCCGCGTCCGTCGGTGTCGACGAGCTCGACGTTCGGCCGGTTGAACGTCTCCAGGTACTCGTCGTGGAAGCCGAGGCGTTTGCAGTTGCGCTTGTACCAGGGCTTGAGCGCCGCGGCAGTTCTCGGATCCCGCACGATCGTGTCGATCCGGGCGCGGACGCGCTCCATCGACAGGTAGTCCTGCTCATACAGGAACTCGCCGATCTCCTCGGGGGTCATGGCGCCCCCGCGCCGAGCCATCTCGCGGGCCACCGCGGGCCCGGTCAGTTCGCGGGCCACCTCCGTCCAGCCGTCGCCGACCAGGTCGAGGTTCCGCTCGGCGCCGGCGCACACGCGGGTGAAGTTCAGCATCCGCTCGCGGTGCCAGCCGGGTCGCAGGCCGGCGGCCCAGGCGGGGTCGGTGGGCCGGTTCCCGCGTACGTCGACGGCGTTCGGGGTGCGCTGGAAGACGTAGAGCTGTTCGGCCCAGCGTCCCAGCTGGGGGACGACCTGCAGGCCGGTCGCGCCGGTGCCCACGATGCCGACGGTCCTGTCGCGCAGGCCGGTCAGGCCACCGGACTCGTCGCCGCCGGTGTAGCCGTAGTCCCACCGGCTGGTGTGGAACGTGTGCCCGCGGAACTCGTTGATGCCCGGGATGCCCGGCAGCTTGGGCTTGGTGAGCGAGCCGGGGGAGACGACGACGAGCTCGGCAGCGATCCGGTCGCCGCGGTCGGTGGACACGAGCCACCGATCGCGGGTGGCGTCCCAGGTCATGCCGGTGACCGTCGTCTGGAAGAGCACGTCGTCGTAGAGGCCGTAGGAGCGCGCCGCCGTCTGGAGATACGCACGGATCTCGGCGCCGTGGGCGTACCGCTCCGTGGGCACGTACCCGAGTTCCTCCAGCAGCGGGAAGTAGATGTAAGACTCGATGTCGCACTGCACCCCGGGGTAACGGTTCCAGTACCAGGTCCCCCCGAAGTCCCCGGCCGTGTCGACGATCCGGATCCCGGCCGTCCCCGCTTCCTTCATCCGCACCGCGGCCAGGATGCTCCCCAACCCGGCGCCGACGATCAGGACCGGCACCCCGTCGTCCACCGGCCGCCGATCGATCGGCGCGGTGTACGGATCGTCCTCGTAGTGCGAGAACTCGGCCGTGACCTCGACGAACTGGTCGATGCTGTCCGGGCGCAGGCGCTTGTCCCGCTCGTGGGTGTACTTGGCCCGCACCCAGGCGGGATCGTAGGAACTCGGCTGCGGCCCGGGATCGGTCATCGGATTCGCGACCCCTCGTCGAGGCGGTGCCAGGTGCGGTCGTGGTGGACGAGCGGCGGGAGCGTGCGCCCGTCGTCGGGAAGGACCACCTGCGTGGCCTCGACGACGACCACCGTCGAGGTGCCCAGGGAAAGGCGTTCGACGACGGTGCCGCAGATCCGGGTCCGGACGCCGGGGAAGAACGGCTCGCCGGTGGGCAGCCTCGACCACAGCGAGGTGTCCGCGAACCGGTCGACGCCGCTCGTCGAGCCGAGCCGGGCCAGGGCGAGGTCGTCCGCGTCGAGCAGGTGGACCACGACGCTCGTCGCGGTGAGGAGCACGGGCGCGGCCGAGGCGGCGGCCGACACCGAGAACAACAGCAGGTTCGGATCGACGCTGACCGAGGACACCGACGTCGCCGTCAGCGCGGCCCGGTCGGTCCCGTTGTCCGCGGTGACCAGTGCGACCCCGCCGGCGTGCGTGCGGAACGCGGCTTTGAAGTCGTCGGTGCGGGCGTGCCTCGCCGCGACGGCTCGGTTCACTCGGCGACCTCCTCGCCGAACCGTTCCCGGAGCGGACGCTCGTGCGGCGTCTTGCGGTAGATGCCGCGATCGATCAGGCGCGGGACGACCTCGTCGATGAACTCCTGGATGTCCGAACCGGAGATCGGGAACATCAGGTTGAAACCGCCGACGTTGCCGTCCTCGAACCACTGCGCGAAGTTCTCGACGATCTCGTCGTAGGAGCCGACGAACTTCCGGTGCTGCGCGCCGCCACGTCCGATCGACTGCGCGGTGATGTCCTTCACCGTCGCGCCCGGGTGTTCGCGCAGCCAGTTGTAGAGACCGACGTAGTTCCCGTACGTGCTGGAGATCGTCTTCTCGACGTCCTCGGGCCGGGGCAACGTCCGGATGTCGATGACGTCGTCGAGGCTGTCGTAGGGCACCTCGAAGCCGAACTGCCCGATCGCGAACGGCGCGAGGAACTCCCACGGCACGTGGTCGTCGAGCGCGCGCATCCGCTCCTCGGCCGCCGCCGCGGTGGGGCCGAGGAACGGGATGAGCCCGGGGATCTGCGGAACGCTGTCGCGCGGCCGGCCCGCACCGGCGAGGGCGTCGTTGAGCTGCGCTTGGTACGACGCGGCCTGCTCGCGGGTCGTGGCGTTCGTGAACACCATCTCGGCGTGCTTCGCCGCCAGCGTGATGCCCGCACCGGAGCCGCCGGCCTGCGCGAGCATCGGCCGGCCCTGCCTGCTGGGCGCGACGCCGAGCGGCCCGGCGACGGAGAAGTACGCGCCCCGGTGATTGATCGGGTGGGCGTAGAAGCGGGTGACCCCGTCCGGGCCCGTCCGCAGCTCGCGGTTCTCCCACAGCGCCTTGACGACGTCGACGAACTCCTCGGCGCGGCGGTAGCGCGTCTCGCGGTCGAGGTGCGCCTCGAGGCTGTAGTTGAGCGCGAACTGCTCACCGGCGGACGTGACCGCGTTGAACCCGGCCCGGCCGTCCGAGAGCTGGTCGAGGGAGGCCAGCAGACGCGCCAGGTTGTACGGGTCGTAGAACGTCGTCGACGCCGTCGCGATGAGACCGACGTACCGCGTGTGCTGGGCGATTGCCACCAGCGACGTGATCGGATCGGCGGGTCCGAGGTCGAACGCGGGGGACGACGACATGCCGGGCAGGTCGCCGATGAAGATCGCGGTGAACAGGCCCTCGTCGCCGAACCGGGCGTACTCCAGCAGGCGCGCGTAGGGACCGCGTCCGTCGGCGCTGTTGCCGTGTTCCCGCTCGTAGGCCGGTGCGCCGTGGTGGCGGTTGATGTCGTTGGCCACGAGGTTCAGGTGCAGGTGACGCTGCTTGGGCATGCCGTCTCCTTCGGCTGGAACCGGGGCCACACCGTATCGCTGGACGTATAGGCCAGGCAATAGACGCAGTGTCTAATCAACCGTACACTCAGGCCCATGCCTGGAGAGTTCACCGGCAAGGCCGGCATCGTCACCGGTGGTGCCGGTGGCATCGGGCGGGCGATCGTCGAACACTTCGTCCGCGAAGGAATGCGTGTCGTCGTCGCCGACGTCGACCGGGAGCGGGGCGAGGCCCTCGCCGCGAAGCTCGCGCCGGACGCGCTGTTCACCGCGACCGACGTCTCCGATCCGGAACAGATCAAAACCCTTGTCGACGTCACTCTGAACGCGTTCGGCGGGCTCGACGTGATGGTCAACAACGCCGCGATCTCGGGGCCGATGTTCCAGCGGTTCCTCGACGACGACCTGGCCGCGTTCCACCGCATCCTCGGGGTGAACCTGCTCGGCGTCATGGCCGGCACCCAGGCAGCCGCACGCCACATGGCCGGCAACGGCGGCGGCTCGATCGTCAACGTCTCCTCGATCGGCGGGGTGGAGGCCGGGGCACGTGTCCTGACGTACCGGGCCTCGAAGGCGGCCGTCATCCACTTCACCAAGTCCGCCGCGATCGACCTTGGCGAGCACGGCGTGCGCGTCAACTGCATCACGCCCGGCGGCATCCCGACCGAACTGCTCGGCTCTGCCGCCAACGGTCTGAGCGGCGCCGAACTCGACGACTTCATCGCGGGGATCCGCCGCATCCAGGCGGCTGGACGACCGCTCAACCGCGCCGGTGTTCCGGAGGACGTCGCGGAGGCCGCCGCCTACCTGGCCGGCGACCGCGCGCGCTACCTGACCGGCGCCGTGCTGCAGGTCGACGGCGGCACGGCCGCGGGCAAGTACCTCCGGAAGGTGGCCACCCGATGAAGGTCCGGGTCGACGAGGACAAGTGCGTTGCCGCGGGCCAGTGCGTCGCGCTGGCTCCGGACGTGTTCGACCAGCGGGACATCGACGGCGTCGTGTTCCTGCTCGACGAGCACCCGCCGCCGGACCAGTTCGACAACGTGCGCCGGGCGGCGGCGGCCTGCCCCGCGCTGGCGATCGGATTCGAGGAGGAAGCGACGTGATGGACTTCCCGATGCAGCGCGACGCCACCTGTCCCTTCGATCCGGCGCCGGAGGTGATCGCCCTCGCGGCCACCGAACCGGTCACCCGCGTCCGGATCTGGGACGGGAGCACCCCGTGGCTGATCACCGGCAACGACGAGCTCCACGCGCTGGCCGCGGACCCGCGGGTGAGCGTCGACCACCACCTGCCCGGGTTCCCGCACTGGAACGAGGGCATGGCGGTGATGGCGCCGCACCGGCCGAAGAGCATCACGACCGTCGACGGCGCCGAGCACACCCGCCTGCGGCGGATGGCGACCCGGTCGTTCTCGTTCAAGCGGGTCAACGCCCTGCGCCCGGTGATCCAGCGGATCACCGACGAACACATCGACGCGATGCTGGCCGGTCCGAAACCGGCCGACCTCGTTCCGGCGCTGGCGCTCCCGGTGCCGTCGCTGATGATCTGCGACCTGCTGGGAGTGCCCGCCGAGGACCGCGAGTTCTTCGAGACCGCCGCGGCCAGCGCGCTGGACCGGTACGCGACGGCGGGCAGCCAGCGGGAGAACTACGCCGCGCTGGGCAAGTACGTGGACCGGCTGGTCGAATCCAAGTACGACACGTCCGACGACGAGGACGGCTCGGTCGTCGCCGACTACGCCAGGCTGGTGCGCGAAGGCACGCTGACGCTGGCCGAGGCCCGGCAGATGTGCACCACGCTGCTGTTCGCCGGCCACGAGACCAGCGCGAACATGATCGGGCTCGGTGCGCTCGCGGTGCTGCGCAACCCCGACCAGCTCGCGGTCCTGCGCGACAGCGACGACGAGAAGGAGATCGCGAACGCCGTCGAGGAGTTGCTGCGGTACCTGAGCATCATCCACAACGGCCAGCGCCGGATCGCCGTCGACGACATCGACATCGGCGGTCAGGTGATCCGCGCCGGCGACGGCATCGTCCTGGACTTCTCCGCGGGCAACTGGGACACCCGGGTGTTCGACGACCCGGCCCGGCTCGACCTGCACCGGGACGCGGGCCGCCACGTGGCGTTCGGCTTCGGGCCGCACGTCTGCGTCGGGCAGCAGCTCGCCCGCGCCGAGCTGCAGATCGTCTTCAGCACGCTGTTCCGGCGGGTACCCACCCTGGAGGCGGCGATCCCGCTGGAGCAGGTGGCGTTCAAACACGACCGGCTCGCCTACGGCGTCTACTCCCTGCCGGTCACCTGGAGCTAGAGGACACGACAGAGGCGGGGGCGCTGTCGCGGCTCACGAGGGCGCTGCCGCCGATCACCTCCCGGCTAGGGGGAATGAAAGAAAGTGATGAACAGATAGGTCAGAGCGCGGTCCTCTCCGGCGGAGAGATCGAGGCCGGTGAGCTCTTCGATCCGCGCTAATCGCTGGTAGAGGGTCTGCCGGTGGATCGACAGGCGCTGGGCTGTAGCCGTCGCGGCGGTACCGAGTTCGAGGTAGGTCCGTGCGGTGTGGATCAGGTGAGCGTCGAGCGTTGTCAGTCGTTCGAGGCGGTCGTCACTGAGCGTCGTCGCCAGTGTGGACGCGTCGGCGAGCGCGAGCAGCCGGCGGACGCCGAGCGCGGCCCAGTCCGCGATCTCCACGCTGGAGTCCCCGCGCCGGCCGCGCGCCACCTCCAGCGCGGTACCGGCCTGCCGCCACCCGAGGTGCGCCTCCGCCGGATCCACCTGCCCGGAGATCCCGGCCGCAACGCCTCCGACGTGCTGCGCGAGCAACGAATGCGCCACTTTCGCCGCCACGGACGCGGCGAACGCGGCGCCGCCGTGCGCCGCGGCGGCGGCGCCGCGCGTGGCCGACCCGCTGCCGGCCGCGCCGGTCGGCGCGGCGGGGACCAAAAGGGCGGCGTGGCCGCCGACGGGGGCGGCGACGACGCCGCGGGGCAGTAGCCAGGAGTTGACGGGACCGAGGGTTCCCTCGTGGCGAGGGGCGAGCGCGACCACGGAGACGTTGCCGGTCCGGGACAGGGCGCCGCGGCCGCGCAGTTCGTCCAGCGCGCGGGCACGGACTCCGGCGTCGTCGGACATCAGCCCCCCGGCCGCCCACGTGACCCGCTCCGCGGCCTGCGAGCGTAACGCCAGCAGCGCCGCGGCCTGGTCCACGACGTCACCGAGTCCGTCGATCGTCGCCCGGGGCACGGCGTCGTCCGGATCGAGCAGCCACACGTACCCGTACGTGACCTGACGCCAGCGGACCGGCAGACACCAGCGCCCCATCCGCTCCGACGGCACGTCGCCGGGGATCCGGAGCGGCCGCGTGGCCCGCGCGATGCCGAACGTCGCGAAGAGCAGTTGCACGTCGGCGCCGGAACGGCGGCGCAGGATCGTGGCCCGCCGGACCGCGTCGATGACGTCCTCGTGACCCGACGACGCGACCAGGTTGAGGTCACGGTCCTCGAGCGTGACCGGGCACCCGGTCACGTCGGCCACGGTGTCGACGAGGTCCTGCAGCTGGCCGAGTTGCTCGATCATGACACTTGTATACAACGAAAGGCGCCTCCTACTGACATCTGTCGATAGGTTCATGACGCCTCCAGGCATAACGTCGAGCCATGTACGGACAGCTCGTGCTCGGCGCGGCCCGGCAGAAGCCGGTCCGGTCCCTGCTCGCCCGCAGCACCGTGAACCGGCGCGTCGTCGCCCGGTTCGTGGCCGGCGACGACATCGAGTCCGCGCTCACCACCGCGCGCACGTTGTCCGCCGACGGCCTCCGCGTGACCCTCGACCACCTCGGCGAAGACGTCACCGACGCCGTCCACGCCGACCGCACCGTGGCCGCGTACCGCGTCCTGGTCGACCGGCTCGCCGAGGAAGGCCTGGCCGACGGCGCCAAGGTGTCGGTGAAGCTGTCCGCGCTCGGCCAGTCCACCGAGCGGGGCTTCGCGCTCGTCGAACACGCCTACCGCAACGACGTCGACGTCACGTTCGACATGGAGGACCACACCACCGTCGACCGGACGCTGGCAGCGGTCCGCGAACTGCGCCAGCAGTTCCCGCGCCTCGGATGCGTCCTGCAGTCGATGCTGTTGCGCACCGAGGACGACGCCCGCGACTTCGCCTACCCCGGCTCGCGCGTGCGGCTGGTCAAGGGCGCCTACGCCGAACCGCCGTCCGTGGCCCACGGCCGCAAGTCCCAGGTGGACCGCGCCTACGTCCGGTGCCTGCGCACCCTCGTCGAGGGCGGCGCGTACGCGATGGTCGCCACCCACGACCCCCGCCTGCTGCGCATCGCCGCCACCCGGCCCATCGGCGAATACCAGATGCTCTACGGCGTCCGCCCCGCCGAACAGCGTCGCCTTGCCGACGCCGGCGACACCGTGCGCATCTACGTCCCGTTCGGCACCGACTGGTACGCGTACTTCACCCGTCGGCTGGCCGAGCGCCCCGCCAACCTGGCCTTCTTCGCGCGCTCCCTGGTCTCTTCCTGAAAGGCGGTCCCGTGCAGTCGATCACGCAGGTTCCCGTTCCGGTCAACGAGCCGGTGCACACCTACGCGCCGGGCTCACCCGAGCGTGCCCGTCTCGTCGCGGAACTCGACAAGCAGGCCGCCGACCACGTCGAGCTGACGCAGACGATCGGCGGCGTGCAGGCGCGCGCGGCCGGCCCGGCATTCGACGTCGTCCAGCCGCACCGCCACAAGTCGGTGCTCGGGACCGCCGGAACCGCCACCCGCGCGGACGCGACGGCAGCCGTCGAAGCGGCGACCGCTGCCGCACCCGACTGGGCCGCGATGAGCTACGACGACCGCGCCGCGGTGTTCCTGCGCGCTGCCGACCTGCTCGCCGGGCCGTGGCGCGAACGGATCGCGGCGGCGACGATGCTCGGCCAGTCGAAGACCGCGATCCAGGCCGAGATCGACGCCCCGTGCGAACTCGTCGACTTCTGGCGGTTCAACGTCGCCTACGGCCGTCGGTTGCTCGAAGAGCAGCCGGTGAGCTCGCCCGGCGTGTGGAACCGGATGGACCACCGGCCGCTCGAAGGCTTCGTCTACGCGATCACGCCGTTCAACTTCACGGCGATCGCGGGGAACCTCCCGACCGCGCCCGCCCTGATGGGTAACACGGTCGTGTGGAAGCCGAGCCCCACCCAGACGCTCTCGGCCTGGTGGACACTGCGGTTGCTCGAGGCCGCCGGGCTGCCTCCCGGCGTCATCAACATGCTCACCGGGGACGGCCGCGAGGCGTCCGAAGTGCTGCTGGCCGACCCGCGGTTGGCCGGCATCCACTTCACCGGCTCCACCGCGACGTTCCAGCACCTGTGGCAGACCGTCGGGCAGAACATCGCGCGGTACCGCACCTACCCGCGCCTGGTCGGGGAGACCGGCGGCAAGGACTTCGTCGTCGCGCACCCGTCGGCCGACCCCGCCGCGCTGAGCACCGCGTTGATCCGCGGCGCGTTCGAGTACCAGGGCCAGAAGTGTTCCGCCGCGTCCCGGGCGTTCCTGCCCCGGTCGCTGTGGACACGCATGTCCGACGACTTCCTCGCCGCGGTCGATGGGTTGAGCTACGGCGACGTCAGCGACCTGAGCAACTTCGGGGGCGCGCTCATCGACGCCCGTGCGTTCGCCAAGGTCAGCGCCGCGATCGACCGTTCCCGACCGAACGTGGTCGTGGGCGGCACCTCCGACGACACCGAGGGCTGGTTCGTGCGGCCCACGGTGCTCGTCGGCGACGACCCCACCGACGCGATGTTCCGCGACGAGTACTTCGGCCCCATCCTCAGCGTCCACGTGTACGACGACGAGCGCTGGTCCGACGTGCTGCACACCGTCGACACCGGCTCGCCGTACGGTCTGACCGGCACGGTCTTCGCCGACGACCGGCGCGCGGTGGCCGAGGCCGAGCAGGCGCTGCGGTTCGCCGCGGGCAACTTCTACGTCAACGACCGGCCCACCGGTGCTGTCGTCGGGCAGCAGCCGTTCGGTGGTGGACGGGCGTCCGGCACGAACGACAAGGCCGGTTCGATTCTGAACCTGCAACGGTGGACCAGCCCGCGGTCGATCAAGGAGACGTTCGTCCCCCCGACCGACCACCGTTATCCGCACATGAACTAGGGCGCGCCGGCACGGGGTCGTTCGGGCCCGCGCGCCGCGTGGGCGGCGGGTGTCGGAGGGGGCGCGTAAGGTGGCCGCACTGCCGCCGATCGGGCGGTGCGAGAGCGAAGGAGTCGGGGTGCGCCTGGCGGTGGGGTGTGCTCAGTGGACGCACAAGGCGTGGGCCTGGCACGCGCTGCCCTCCGCGGAACGTCTGCGCGCGTACGCCCACCACTGCGACGCCGTCGAAGGCAACACCACGTTCTACGCCACGCCGCCCCCGGCCACGGTGGCCGGCTGGGTCGCCCAGACCGACAGCGATTTCCGCATCGTCCCGAAGTTCCCCCGCACCATCACCCACGAGGGCCGCTTCCAGAACGTCGACAAGGAAGTTCGTGCTTTTCTGGACGCGATGGAGCCGCTCGGGGCTCGGGCACACGCGTTGTGGGTGCAGTTGCCTGGCGCGTTCGCACCGGCGGACGTGCCGGCGCTGGCGCGGTTCCTGCGCAGGTTGCCCGCGTCGTTCCGATACGCGGTCGAGGTGCGTCACCCGGCGTTCTTCGACGACGCGCACGCCACGAGCGAGCTCGAAGCAGTGCTCACGGCGGCCGACACCGAGTGGATCCCGTTCGACACCACCGCGTTGTTCGCCTCCCCACCCACCAGCGACGCCGAGCGCGACGCCTGGACGAAGAAGCCGCGGGTCGCCAAGCGCGACGAAGCGCTCACCGATCGGCCGATCGTGCGTTACCTGGGCCGCGACGACCCGGCCCGCACCGTCGAGGGCTGGCAGCCCTGGGTGAAACAGACGGCGACCTGGCTCCGGGAGGGCCGCGCACCGACAGTGTTCATCCACACGCCCGACAACGCCCAATCGCCCGAGCTGGCCCGCCTCTTCCACGCGGCCGTCCGCGCCGAGGTCCCGGCGCTCGACCCCCTCCCGGAACCCGAGCCCGAACCGGAACCCATGCGCCTGTTCTGACGAGGGGGGCGCCGTCGGGAGGTCCCGAGCGGCGCCCCCGATCGCCTAGGCGCGCTGGCCCTCGGCTTCGACGTCGACCGAGTCGACGCGGCCGTCCCAGAACGCCACATGACCCTTGATCGCGGCCACGGCCTCGTACGGCTCGTTGTACTCCCAGACCGCGTCCTTCGACTTGTCCCCGCCCAGCGGGATCGAGTAGTACGTCGCGTCGCCCTTGAACGGGCAGTACGACTCGTAGGAGCTGCGCTCGAGCAGCGACTGGTCGACGTCCGCCAGCGGTACGTACTGCACCGGCGGGTACGTGGATTCCTGCAGCGTGAGCGCGTTGCGGGTGTCGGCGACGACCTTCCCGGCAACCGTCACGATCACCCGGTTGTGGTTGGGCGTGACCGTGATCGGGTGGTCGGGTCCTGGCTGTAATACCGGCTTGTCAGTCATATGAGCTACAGACCCCGACCGCCGCGAATTATTCCTTCCGGCCCACCGCGCCGTAGCACCCGACGTGCGCGGGGTCCGGGCGCTCCGACTCCGGCAGCGGCGAGCGCCAGTCGGTGATGCACACCAGCCCGGGGTCCACCACGTGCGTCCCGTCGAAGAACGGGAGGAGCTCGGCGCTCGACCGCATCTGGAACGTCGCCAGGCGCTGGAACTCCGGCACGTCCGCGAGCGCGTCGGCGGTCATGAAGTCGGCGGTGCCGTGGCTCATGACCAGGTAACTGCCGGACGGCAGTGCGTCGAGCAGCGTGCGGACGGCGGCCAGCGGGTTCTGCGCGTCGGGGATGAGGTGCACGAGCGCGACGAGCATCAGCGCGACCGGCTCGTCGAGGTTCAGCACCTTCGTCAACGTGGGCGAGTGCAGAATGTCGTCCGGTGCGAGGAAGTCGGCTTCGAGGTACTCCGTGCGACCCTGCGCCGAGAGCAGCGCCCGCGCATGGGCCATGACCAGCGGATCGTTGTCGACGTACAGCACCCGTGACTCCGGCGCGACGCGCTGCGCGACCTCGTGCACGTTGTTCGCGGTGGGTAACCCGGTGCCGATGTCGAGGAACTGGCGGATACCGACCTCACCGGCCAGGTACTCCACCGCCCGCACCAGGAACGCCCGGTTCTCCCGCGCCCACATCGGCGTCCACGGGTAGAGCGCGGCGATCTGGTCCCCGGACTCCCGGTCGACAGCGAAATTGTCCCGCCCACCGAGCCAATAGTTGTAGCGTCGCGCGGCGTGCACCACGCTCGTATCGATGCCGCCGTCGGTCAACGGAGTCTCCCGGTCGCTCGAGGGGACGCCCAGCCTACCTGTGACCCAAGCCACCAGTGTGGGTGCATCGCCTTCCCGTTAGGGTTTCGGTAAACGATGGAGGGGGTTCTCGAATGACTGCGATCCAGGACATTCCGGTACGGACGATCACCGGCGAGGAGACAACGCTCGCCGCGTACGACGGCCAGGTGCTGCTCATCGTCAACGTCGCCTCGAAGTGCGGCCTCACCCCGCAGTACGAGGGCCTGGAGAAGCTGCACGAGCAGTACCGCGACCAGGGCTTCTCGGTGCTCGGCTTCCCGGCGAACGACTTCGCCGGCCAGGAGCCCGGCACCGACGAGGAGATCGCCGAGTTCTGCACCAGCACGTTCAACGTCCAGTTCCCGATGTTCTCGAAGATCGCTGTCACCGGCGCCGAGAAGCATCCGCTGTACCAGCAGCTCACGGCCGCGATGGCGCAGGCCGAGGGCGACAAGGAGACCCACCGGGCGCGCCTGGAGGGCTACGGCCTGCCGGCCGGTCAGGACCCCGAGGTCCTCTGGAACTTCGAGAAGTTCCTGGTGTCGCGGTCCGGTGAGGTCGTGGGTCGGTACGCGCCGTCGCTCACTCCGGACGACGCCCGGCTGACCGGCGCCGTCGAGCGCGAGGTCGCGAAGTAACCCGGATCGCGCTGGTCGGCGCCGGGCGGATGGGGCTGCCGATCGTCCGGGCCCTGGTGCGTGCCGGGCACGACGTCCGGGTGGCCGACCGGCGCGCCGAGGTGGCGCCCGCCGTGCGCGACGCCGGTGCGCACTGGGCTCCCGACGACGTCCTGGACGGCGTCGAGGTCCTGATCACCGTGCTTCCGGGTAGCCCCGAGGTGCGTGCCGTGGTGCCTGGCCTGCTGGAGCGCGCCGCGCCTGGCGTCGCCTGGATCGATCTGACCAGCACCGCGCCGGACCTGGGGAAGGAGCTGGCCGAGGCGGCGCGAAAGCGCGGCCTGGTGGCGCTCGACGCGCCGATGGGTGGCGGACCGGGCGCCGAGCTGACTCTGTACGTCGGTGGCGATGCCGCGGTACTGGATGCCTACCGGGACCTGCTCGGCGCATTCGCCGGCCGGATCCATCACTGCGGCGGACCGGGCGCCGGTTACCTTACGAAGTTGCTGGTCAACGTGCTGTGGTTCGGTCAAGCGGCCGCGGTGACCGAGGCTCTGCTGATCGGGCAACGCGCCGGCCTGGCGCCGGAGGCCCTCGGCGAGCTGCTGAACGACGGCCCGGCGGCCAGCGCGTTCCTGCGGGACTACCTGCCGGCCCTCACCAGCGGGGACCGGTTGCCGTCGTTCGGCCTGGACCGGATCGTCGAGGAGCTGGAGTCCGTGCAGGCGCTCGCCCCGTACCCCGTGTCCGGCGCGGTCACCGCGCTCTACCGCGACGCGCTCGCGCACTTCGGCCCCGTGAACGGTGAACTGCTCGGCGCGGCCTACCTGGAGCACCTGGCCGGGCGGCGGCTCACGGACCCGGCTTGACCTTCTTCGTCGAGAGCAGCGCCCAGGCGACCAGCGCCGGCTGACCGAGCAGGCGCACCGCGCGCTTGGTGTCGGTGTCGAGCCCGAACCCGTCCTTGTGCTCGACGAACTGCGCGATGTTGCCCGGGAACACCGCGACGAAGAACCCGGCGACGAGCCACCCCAGCCGACGCCGGGCCGGCTGCTTCCACGTGGTCACCAGTGCGGTGCCCAGGGCCAGTTCGACGATGCCCGACGCGAGGACCACCGTGTCGGCGTCGGCCGGGAACCAGTTCGGCACCTGCGCCTGGAACTCCTCGCGCGCGACGGTCAGGTGAGCCGTGCCGGCGGTGAGCAGCACCGCGCCGAGCGCGGCCTGTCCGGTGGCGCGCAGCGCCTGGGAGATGGTCACCCGGTCGACGCTACGTGAACAGGCGCCGCTTGGCTTCTTCGAACTCTTCCTTGCTCATCTGCCCTATCTGCACCAACTGCCAGAGGCGACGCAACTCGTCACCGGGATCCGGCGCGGCGGCCGGTGGAGGGGGTGGCGGCGGAGCGAGCATCCCGGCACGGGCGGCTTCGAGCGTCGCGCCCAGGCGGTAGAAGTCGTCGGCCCGGCCGCTGCGGAACGCGACGGCGAGCTCGGCACGGGCACGGCGCCCGTCGGAGCTGGTGATCTCCACCCGGAACTGCCCGTTCGTGAATCGCGCCGGGCGCACGTCGATCGCCGTGATGTCCTGCACGTGCGCACGTCGGTCGCTCGGCCGCACCGGCTCACCCCGGCGCTGGATGGTGATCCAGGTGCCGTCGAAGGTGACTTGCTCGGATTGGCCTTCTACGCACAACGGCTGGTGCGGGTTCGGTAGCGGATACGGCGGCTGAGGGCTGGCCACAGCCTGAAGTTATGGGAGTGCGCAGCGCGACGTCTGATGTTTTCGGCGGACCTGGACGTCCTGCTTCCGGAGGATGACCGGACGGACAACGGGAACCAACTGTTCGTGGGTAGCGGTATGGTCGCGGGATGGGATTCCGGTGTTTTGCAAGTTGCATGGGGCGCCCGACATTCAGCCCATCGAGGTTGAGGTAGGCGCTGAACAGGACAGATAGTGGTTGGGTACGGCCTCGACGAGCCACACCCCGTTGTCCGACCGGTAGAAGACGTGACCGTCCCGGGCCATCGCCGCCGCGTCGATCGTCAGGATCGCCACCGCGCCCCGCCGACGGGAACCGACCCGCTGGGCGGTTGCCTCGTCGGGCGACAGGTGGACATGGTGACGCTTTCCGCGGTGCAGACCGGTCGCGCGGATCGACGGCACCGCGTCAGCGCTCGTGCCGTGGAAGAGCACGGCCGGGGGTTCCGCGGGCCGGTACCCGAGCTCGACGGTGACCGAGTGGCCCTGGTTCGCCCGCACCCGATCGTCGATCACCGCGAAGCGTTGTTTGTCGTCGAGGGCGACGACGGTGTCGAAGTCCGCGCGGTCGATCTGCAGCGCGGCGAGGAAATCGTCGATCGAGACCCAGCCGGCGGGGTCGAGCGTCAGGCCGAAGCGGCCCGGCTCGTGCCGCAGCGCGAGCGACATCCTTTTGCTCAGGGTTACTCGTCGTGTGTGTTCCACGTCATCAGTGTGGACCGGTTGTCCCAGCCGTTTTCTAGGATCGGCGGATGGATTACGAGACGCTCCGGTACGCCGTTTCCGACGGCATCCTCACGCTGACGCTGCACCGCCCCGAGAACCTCAACGCGTTCACGGTGACGATGGCCGAGGAGCTGGTCGACGCGTTCGGCCGGGCCGGCACCGACGAGGGCGTCGCGGCGGTGGTGGTGACCGGCAGCGGCCGGGCGTTCTGCGCGGGCATGGACCTTTCGGCCGAGGGCAACGTGTTCGGTCTGGACGAGTCGCTGCGCCCGACCCCCGAGGACGTGCGCGAACGGTTCGACGACCCGGAGATCGTGCGGGGTGTGCGTGACACCGGTGGCCGGGTGACACTGGCGATCTTCGACTGCCCGAAGCCGGTGATCGCGGCGATCAACGGCCCGGCAGTCGGTATCGGCGCGACGATGACGCTGCCGATGGACATCCGGATCGCATCGGAGAAGGCGCGGATCGGGTTCGTGTTCGGCAAGCTCGGCATCGTGCCGGAGGCGGCGAGCTCGTGGTTCCTGCCGCGGCTGGTCGGGATCAGCCGGGCGCTGGAGTGGACGTACTCGGCGGAGATCCTGACCGCGGCAGAGGCACACGAGGGTGGGCTGTTGCGGTCGGTCGTCGCGCCGGACGACCTGCTGCCGACGGCGTACGCGCTGGCGGCGAAGTTCACGACCGACCGGTCGCGGGTGGGTACCGCGCTGACCCGCAAGCTGATCTACCGGAACGTGGCGCAGCCCCATCCGCTGGAGGCGCACCTCACCGACTCGCTCGCGATGTTCTACACGAGCATCGGCGACGGCAAGGAGGGCGTGCGCGCGTTCCTGGAGAAGCGCAGCCCGAAGTTCACCGAGCGGGAGCTGCCCCGGGTGTTCCCGACGTGAGGTCGCGGACGCCGACGGTCTCGCCGTCGTAGGCCAGCGACCCGCCGCGGGCGCGGATCTCGTCGCAACGGCCGCTCAGCCGAGGGGAATGCGGGCGCCGGCGGAGGACGGGGTGGAGTGCAGGTCGAGCTCGGCGGCCCGGAAGTTCTCCGGGAGCGCGAACACGAGCGTGACCTTGGCGGTCTCCTTCGGTTCGAGCGACGTCAGCGACACCGCGCCGTGGGCGGTGCGTGATTCGGAGCTGACCACCTGCTGGGCCTCCCCGTAGAAGGACACGAACGCCGAGGTGCGGTTGTGGACCGAGACGGTGACGGTGAGCTCGCGCGGGCTCGCCGACTGGACCCCGATCAGCTGCAACTGGAGGTCGCCGTCGGTGACCGTGGTGGTGTCGCCGACAGTGGGCTGCACGGAGGTGCGTGACTGCGCGGGCGTCGGGTTCTTGTCGTCGTCGCTGCCGAAGAACCGGATGGCGCCGGTGGTGATGGCCCACAGCGCGAACAGACCGACGACGAGCACCACCGCGATGATGATCACGCGGTTGCGGTCCATCGGCCGGCGGTGGCCCGGTGGGGCACCAGGATCCGTCAAACTCGCCACGGTGTGTCCCTTCGTCGCTGCGAACGGTATCGGGAAACCGACGCCTTGACCTCGACCTTGGTTTACCTCCTACCGTCCCTCCCTATGCGACCGACACTGCACGACCCCATCGCCGGGGCGACCGCCGAGGAAGTTGTCCGGCGGTTCGCCGATGAATTGCAAAAAGCCGGAGACACGCTCGACGCCGACCTGTACGACAGTTCCTTCGCCGACGACGTGCTGTGGGGCAGTCCGTACGGGGCGACGCTCGCGGGGTACGCGCCACTCAACGCGATTCATCACCGGCTGATGGACGGGGCGCGCGCCGCGGTCTCTCCCGACGCGCCGCCGGTCGGGGCGCCGGCGTCCCGGTTCGAGGTGATCGCGGTGCTGGCGCCGGCGCCGGGCGTGATCGTCACCCAGATCCGCCGCCAGGCCGTCGCGGAGGGCGCGTTCTCCGAGATGGCGCTGTACGTGCTCGTGGAGCGCGACGGCGCCTGGTGGCTCGCCGCCGCCCAGAACACCCCGATCCGCCAGCCCCCGGCCGCCTAGGTGTTCACAGGTCGATGAGTTCTACCTCCACGGAGGTGGTGTCGCCCGGTTCGAGCGACTGGGCCGTGCGGATCGCGCGTTTGATCGGCAGCACGTAGGAGCCGCGTTTGCTGTCGGGGAAGATCGACGTCTTCCACGTGCTCACGCCGATGCGCGCGCGGACGCGGAGGGACCCGAAGCCGCGCTCCAGGCCCGCGGTGATTTCCCGGATGTCTTCGGAGGCCTCCGCCGGGAGGCTCACGAAGGTCCAGCTCTCGTTGCGCCGTGCTTCCCACAGCCACAGCTCGGCGTCGAAGGTGACGATCACGACCGACACACTCGCACGCGGGTGCGACAAGATTCTCCTGGGTAAGCCGTGTGCGGTTGCACGTGAACAAAGGAGCGCTTCGTGACCGAACTGCCGCTGTACGCGACGCTGGGCTTTACCGACCCCGAGTGGGGGCTGCTCGTCGGGCTGCCCCAGTCGGTGCTCGTCGCCGCGAGCGCCGCCAGTCCGGACAGCTCGCGCAAGACCCGCGCCGAAGCCGCCGCGGGGCTGGACGTCATCGCGGACGCGCGGGCGTCGGCGAGCACGCTGGTGGCTGCGATCGCCAACGAGATCGTCGCGGAGGTGGGAGACCCCTCGCTCGGTGAGGAGGCCCCGGTGATCGAGCCGGGCGACCCGGCCGCGTACGCCGCGGACGTCGTCGGCCGTGCCGCGGAGGCGAACGCGCTGCTCGCCGCCAAGGCCGCTCCGGCGGACGCGGAGACCTACCGGCACTGGCTGGTGGAGGTCGCCGAGAGTGTGGTGGGCGCGGCGTCCAGTGGGGGATTGCTGGGCCTCGGTGGCGAGACCGTGACCCCGTCCGAGCGGGCCTTCCGCGACGATCTGGCGAAGGCCCTCACGGACTGAACCGTCGGGGGTGGTTCGTAGTGTCGGCGGCATGCGGGGTGGGGGCGAGTCGCAGCTACGTGGGGATCGCGGCCCTGCTCGGGCGGGAGCCGGGCCGTGGTCTCCGAACTGTGAGGGGGGTGTGGCAGCGTTCGCGGCCGCAGCGCGTCGCCCGACGAGTTTCCGGGCCAACGACGGGTTCCCGGCCCAACGACCGCCGATCGTAGGCCCGCAAAACCGCCGTAGGCCCGAGAGCTCGCAGTAGGCCCCGGCCCACGGACCGGCGCGCCATGGCGAGACCCACCCGAGCGCTGCGGGCCGCGGGAGACCGCGCGCGAACGTCTGGGGCCGGTGGCGGGGTCAGGGGATCAGGCGGGTGATTCGGGGGATTTCTTCGGGCTGGACCGAGGGGTCGGAGAGGCGGCGGTTTGCGGCGGAGGGAAGCGCCTCGTCGAGGGCAGCTGTGTCGGCGGCGCCGCGGAAGAGGAGCGCGAACCCGCGTTGGCCGGCGCGGCCCACCGTGCGTTGCCACGCCCCGCCGGGGAACGTCGAGGTCACGATCAGGACGTAGGTCTGCGCCAGGTCCGTGGGGGCCACGCCCCGGGCGGCGCCCTGCCAGTCGACGAGCACCGGCCCGGCGGCGGAGAGGATGACGTTCGCCGGGTGCAGGTCGAGGTGCAGCAGGCGGTCACCGGCCGGGCCGATGACCCGCAGCGAGTCCGGGGCTCGCACGGCGTGCACGCGTTCGTGCAGGTCCACGAGCGTGCGCGCGTGCTCGGACGCCCGCCACGGCCGGCGGGCCAGGTCGGCGAGCATCGTCGGCCCGTCGATGCGTTCGAGCACCATGTCGGCGCCGTCGACGTCCAGCACCTCCGGCACGGGCACCCCGCCCTCCCGCGCCAACCGCATCACATCCGGCTCCCACGACGGCCGCCCCGCCATGTCCCGGCAGCGCCGCAACACCCGACGCTCATCGAGCGCGTAAATGTCACTCCACCGCCCCGAAGCCAACAACCGCCCCGGCACCGGGTCCCGGCCGCCGGAGGCCGGGGAGGGAGAAGCCGCCGTCACGTCGCCTCCGCCATCGTCACCAGCGGCAGCGCGCATGGCCGCTCCTATCCAGACACTCCGCTCAGGGTACGCGCACCGTGGCCCAGGTGGTCTTGCCGCTCGCGGTCGGCAGCGTGCCCCACGCGGTCGCGAACGCGTCCACCAGGCGCAGGCCCTTGCCTGGAGACCGGTGGCACGCCGGCTCCGGCGAACCGTCGTACACCGCGATGTTCAGGTACACCCCGCGATAGGCGAGCGTGACCGCCAGCTCCGTCCGCGCGTGCCGGGCAGCGTTGTCGACCAGCTCCGTCACGATCACGGCAGCCTCGTCGACCACACCGTCGAGCTCCCACGCCGCACACGCGTCCCGGGTGAACCGCCGCGCGTCGGACGCCGCCGCCACGGTAGGACGCAGGCACATTCGCACCCGCCCGGCAGGCGTGCCACGCTCCACCGCCGCGATCGCCTCGTCCACGCTGGGATAGATCGGCACCACCGAGCTGTGCACGAGCCCCGTGAGCACCACCGGCACGGCCGGCCACGGTGCTGCCCGGCGGAGCACCGCCGGGAACACCGTGAGCACGACCGGCCGGGTGACGGTCAGTTCCGCGAGGTCGACGACGACCCCGGCGGGACATTCCGCCAGGCACTTGAGGAGCAGCCCACGCACGACCGGAACGTCGGGCAGCCCGAGATGACCACGGAGGCGGATCACCGTCACGTCGTCCCGCTGCTCGACCTTCCAGGACAATTCGTCCACAACATCATCGGACCTCGGAATTCAGTCATCCGCAAGGTCAGCTCTCCGCGAGATCCGGCGCGAACTCACCTTCGAACGCGTCCTGCACCACTTTCGCGCCGCCGGGTACGTCCGCCGGCTGGTAGACGTAACTCTGCAGGCTGGGCGAGCGGTGCAGCGTGAACGACTCGATCGGCACGATCAGCCCACCGGTGTTCACGTTGCGGAGCCCCTGGAACGCCGTGAGCACCCCGGCCCGCGTCAGGTCACCGTCTTTGCAGGCGGTGTCGAGCACCTGCTTCATGATCTCGGCCATGCCGTAGCCGAGGATCACGCCGCCGCTGGGGTTCTTCGCGTCCGGGAACGCCGTCGTGTACTGCTTGAGCAGGTCGGCGTGGCGCTCGAACGTCGACACCGGAGCGGCGACGTACAGGTGCGACTTGAGCCACGCGGCCGTCGGACCCTGCAGGAGGCCCGGCGCGAACACCGGGTTGCTACCGAGGATCGGCACGTCCAGGCCCTGCGCCTGCGCGGCCGCGGCCACCGACGAGGTCTGCGCCGGCGCGACCGTCAGCACGATCGCGTTGACACCGCGGGCCTTGAGCTGGGTGACCTGCGCGCTCATGTCCTGGTCGGTGGCTTTGATCTGCACCTCGACGACCTTGAGCTTCTTCTGCTTCGCGACGTACTGCGTGCCCTCCAGGCCGGTCTCGCCGTACTCGCCCTCGAAGTAGATGTGCCCGACCGTGTCGCCTTCCTTGAGCAGGCCCTTTTCGAACGCGTAGTCGTAGGCGTTGGACATCTCGACGTCGTAGGTCGGGCCGAGCACGCCGGTGCCGGGGATGTCGGTGAGCTTCTCGCCCCACGCCGACGGGAAGTTGACGATCTTGTCGGCCTCGTAGTCCTTGGCCAGCGCCGCGTTGATCGGCGAGCCGATCGTCTGCTGCATCGCGAGGATGTCGGACTTGATCGAGCTGTAGAGCTGGACGCCCTGCTGCGGCACGTACCCGGTGTCCTGTACGTCGAGCTTGACGCCGTACTTGTCGCAGACCTTCGCGGCCTTCCAGTAGAGGTTGTTGCCGTTGGTGATGTCCTTGCCGAGAGCGGCGAACACACCGGTCAGGTCGGTGAGCACGCCGAGCGTGATCGTGTCGCCCTCCACGCCGACGTCGGTCGTGACGTCGCCGGACCCGCCGTCGGAGCCGGACTCGGCCTTACTGCTGCACCCCGCGGCCAACAGCGCGAGGGCGACGGTGGCCGCGGCCACTCTGGTCAGCATCTTCATTGATGGTTCCCCTTTGCGGCTTGCGTCTCCGGACCAAATGGGCGAACCCCGCGAGACCCGCGGGCTGGAACAGGACGACGAGAACGATCGCGAGCCCGTAGAGGTACCGGGCGGCCTCACCGGCGGCCAGTCCGTCACCGCCGGCCCCACTGACCAGCGGCAGAGCGTCGGAATAGCGTTGAAGGACGAGCGGAAGGGCAGTCACGAACACCGCACCGGCGACCGCACCACCCAGTGAGCCGAGCCCGCCGAGCACGACCATCGCGAGGTACTGGATGGAGACGAACAGGCCGAACGACTCCGGCGCGATGCTGCCGATCGACAGCGCGTACATCACGCCGGCCAGCCCGCCGTAGGCGGAGCTCACCAGGAACGCGCCGGCCTTGTACCGCTGGACGTTCACGCCCATCACCGACGCGGCGAGCTCGCTGTCGCGCACGGCTTGCAGCGCGAGACCCGGACGGCTGCGCACGAGGTTGCGGGCGAAGAGGAATGCCCCCAGGACGATCACCAGCCCCAGGTACCAGAGGCGTTCCGACTCGCGGAACGGCACCCCGAGCAGAACCAGCCGCGGCGTGTCGGCGAACGAGAACCCGAACAGCGAGAAGTCCGGCACCGAGCGTCCGTTGAAACCACCGGTCACCGACGTCCAGCTGTTCAGTACGTGCTGGCCGACGAACACCAACGCCAGCGACGCCACGCCCAGGTAGATGCCCCGCAGACGCGCGGCGATCGGACTGAACGCGAGCCCCGCGACCCCCGCGAGCAGCACGCCCACCAGCGCCCCGAGCAGCGGAGGCCAACCGAGTCCCGACACCTCGTCGGAGCCGGAACCGGAGAAGAACGTGTAACTGATCGCCCCCACCGCGAGGAAGAACGAGTGCGCCAGCGACAGCTGCCCGGCGGTACCCAGCAGCAGGTTCAACCCGATCGCGCCCACGACCGCCCCGCAGATCGCAAAGCCGGTGCGCAGCCAGAACTCCTCGACGTAGAACGGCGCGACGATCAGGACCAGGGACGGGACGATCCAGCGCAGGGTTCTAGACACGGGTCAGCTCCCGGGTGCCGAACAAGCCCGACGGCCGCACCAGCAGTACGACGATCATCACCAGGTACGGCACCACCGGCCCGAACCCGCGCCCGAGGAACAGCAGCTGGTCCTGGTACCCGGCGGCAAGCGCCTCGGCGACGCCGATCAGCAACCCACCGACCAGCGCACCGCCGGTCGAGTCGAGGCCACCGAGGATCGCGGCCGGGAACGCACCGAGCGCCACCGTGTACACCGCCGGGCTCACGCCGGGCGTCGGCGCTCCGACCAGAAACAGCGCGGCAACCGCGGCGAGCGCCCCGGCGACCAGCCAGGCGATCGCGGACACCCGGCCCTGCCGGATGCCCATCAGCGCAGCCGCGTCGCCGTCCTCGGCGACCGCCCGCATCGCCACACCCCAGTTGGAGTACTTGAACGCGGCGAAGAACCCGCCGATCAGCACGGCCGCGACCAGGATCGCCAGCGCCCGGTTCGTACTGATGCCGACGTCACCGAGCCGCACGACGTCGCCGCCCCAGGGGTGCGGCACGTTGAGGATGTCCGAGCCGATCCGCCGGGTCAGGTCGGTGAGCAGGATGATGTCGACGCCGATCGTGACCACGGCCAGGGCGATGTCGGTCGTGCCCTGCAGGCGGGTCAGGACGATCCGTTCGATGAGCAGGGCGACCAGCGCGGTGAGCGCGATGCCGACGACCGCTCCCGCCCAGAACCCCAGCGGATCCGAGAGCCGCACGATCGTGTACGCCCCGAGCAGCAGGAACGACCCGTGTGCGAAGTTCACGACGCCGCTGGCCTTGAAGATGATCACGAAGCCCAGCGCGATCAACGCGTACATCGCGCCCAGCGAGATGCCGTTGAGCAGCAGTGAGAGGAACTGGGTCATGCCGCCCCCAAATACGCCTTGATCACGTCGGGATCGGACTGCACTTCCGCCGGGGTTCCGTCGGCGATGCGGCGGCCGAAGTCGAGCACGGTGACCCGGTCGGCCAGCGACATGACCATGCCCATGTCGTGTTCGACGAGGACGATCGTGATGTCGAGGCCGCTGCGGATCTGCGCGATCGCCTCGGCCATCCGCCGCGTCTCGTCGGCGTTCATGCCGGCGACCGGTTCGTCGAGCAGCAGCAGACGCGGTTCGGCGCAGAGAGCGCGGGCCGCCTCGACACGTTTCTGGTCGCCGTAGGGGAGCACGCCGACCGGGGTGTCGAGCTTGTCGCCCAGGTCGAGGAAGTCGGCGATCTCGGCCACCCGGCCTGCGTGCCGGACCTTCTCGCGCCGAGCCGACGGCAACCCCAGCCCGCCGGTGACGAAACCGGTCTTCGTCAGGTGGTGCCGTCCGAGCATCAGGTTGTCCGCGACCGACTGCCGCGACGAGAGCGCAATGTTCTGGAACGTGCGGGCCACCCCGACCCCGGCGATCTGGAACGGGCGCATCCGGTCCAGCCGGGCGTCGCCGAACCGCACCTGCCCGGACGTCGCCCGGTACACCCCGGACAGGACGTTGAACAGCGTCGACTTGCCCGCGCCGTTCGGGCCGATCACCGCGTGGATCGTGCCGGGCTCCACCGTGAACGACACGTCCGAGAGCGCTGTGACAGCGCCGAACCGGACACTGATCGCGTCGATCTCCACCGGGTCGTTCACTCCGACCACCGCGACAACGTCTTGGGCTCGCCGACCGTCGGCCGTTCGGAGGCATGTCCGAGGTACAGCCGGCGTACGTCGTCGTTGCCGGCCAGGTCGTCTGCCGCACCGGAGAGCGACACTTTCCCTACGTCCAAGACATGCGCTTCCGACGCCACGCGCAGCGCCATCGTCGCGTTCTGCTCGATCAGCAGCACCGCCGTGCCCTGCCGGTTGATCTCGGTGACGATCTCGCCGATCTGGCCGATGATCTTCGGCGCCAGGCCCAGTGACGGTTCGTCGAGAAGCAGCAGTTTCGGAGCCGCCATCAGCGCGCGTCCGATCGCGAGCATCTGCTGTTCGCCGCCGGAGAGCAGCGCGCCGCGTTGCGTGCGTCGTTCGGCGAGGACGGGGAACAGATCGTTGATGCGCTCGCGCGCGGTGGCCTTCGCCGCCCGGTCCCGGTTGCCCAACCCTCCGGCGCGGAGGTTCTCGTCGACGGTGAGGCGTCCGAAGATCCGGCGCCCTTCGGGGACGTGTGCGATCCCGCGGCGCACGATGTTCGCGGGGTCCCTGCCCAGCGGTTGATCGTCGAACGTGATCGAGCCCTGGTCGACCCGACCGCCCAGGCGCCGCAACGTGCCGGAGATCGCCCGCAGCAGCGTGCTCTTCCCGGCGCCGTTACTGCCGAGCACGGCGACGATGCCGCCGTCGGGCACGGTGAGGGAAATTCCGCGCAGGGCCCGGACCGCGCCGCCGTAGGAGACATGCAGGTCGTCGACCGTCAGCGTCACAGTCGAGAGTGTGTGTGCGGAGGGGCTACGACCAGGTCGAATGGGCCTCAATCGGTGTCAACAGCACTGTTTGGTCACGCACTTGGTGTGCAGAGTGCACACTCGTCGTTTCGCTCAGTGATTCCGTCTGCTGTTGCCGGTGCTCAGACCCCGTTACCCTCCGCCGTTATGGCAGCGGAGCCGGTCGGTCCGAGCGTGTCCGCGCTCGCGGACCGGCTGCGCACGCGTCGGCTGCGGGCGCTCACCGCGGACGTGTCCGAGCACGTCCGTGCCGTACTGCCCGACTACCCCGAGGCGGCCACCGACTGCGCGATCAGCGTCGAACAGATGCTGGGGGAACTCGCCGGTGAAGGCGAGCGGATCTCCCTGCAGGAAACCGGGCGGCGGCGCGCACAGGAGAGCCTCCCGGTGGAGTGGCTGTTACACAGCTTCCGGCTCTGCGCCCGGGTGATCTGGCAGGGCCTGGTCGAGGAGGCCACCCACGCCGGCGACGACTGCGTGCGCCGGCTGCTCGACGAGGCCGTCGTCGTCTGGGACGCGCTCGACCGCGTGTCGACGCTGGTGACCAAGGCCTACCGCGAGGAGCAGAGCCGGGTGCAGCGCACCACGCGCCGGCGCCGCGAACTCGTGCTCTCCGCGCTGCTCGACCGCCCACCGGCGTCCGCGTCGGCCGGCGACGAGGCCGGTGAGGTGCTCGCCATCCCCGTCCGCGGTCCGCGGGTCGTCGTCGTCTCGACCGTCGGCTCCGGTCATCCGGAAACGGCCCTGCGGGCCGCCGGCTTCACGTCCGCCTGGGTCACGCAGGGCGCGCGTGACGTCGGGCTGCTGTCACTGCTCTCATCCGACGATCTGCCGCGCGCCACCGAAACGTTGGCGTCGTGCCTGCCCGGTGCCGTGACGGTGTCGCCGTTGATCGACAGTTTCGACGAGGTGGCCACCGCACACCGGCTCGCCGCGCTGACACTGCGTACGCTGCCCGGCACCTTTCAGGGCATCGCGCGGGTCACCGACCGGCTGCCGCACACGCTCGTCGCCGGGGTGCCCGACGTCGCCGACGTGCTCGTGCGGAACACGCTCGGCGGGTTGCTCACCGTGCGCGCTGCGGAGCGCGAGGTCTATCTGTCCACGCTGGAGGCGTTGGTGGACGCCGACGGGTCGTTCGCCGGTGCGGCGCGCAAGCTGTACTGCCACCGCAACACCGTCCTCAAGCGCGCCCACCGCATCGAGGCGCTCACCGGTCGGCGCCTCACCAGTACCCGAGCATTGGTCGAGCTGTACCTCGCCGTTCTCGCCGTTCGAATGGACACGAATCGTTCCGGCGAGAATGGCCGGTACGCGCCACGCCCGTAGGGTTTTCCCGGGTAGCAGTTCGGCCGCGCGCGTCGCGGCCCCGATCGGCGACGCGGTCAGCAGCGCCGGGAACCGAGCGGGACGACAGTGGTGCGGCCGGCGTAGGTCAGGCGCAGGCAGGTGAAGGACGAGTCGGTGACGTCGTCGAATTCGAGGGCCGCGGGGAACTGGCGCAGGGTGCCGGCGGCGCAGGTCGGAGTGCATTCGTTGACGTGGACGACACCGACGGCGGTGCCTCTCTCGGGCGTGAGGCTCGTCCAGCGGATCTGCCCGACGAAGAGGCTCCCGCCGGCGCCGACGTAGAGCTCGCGGGCCTGCACGACCGGCTCCGCACCGACCCACGGCGGCACACCCGGCAGCGGCGGGGACGCCGCCGCGGAGGACGGCACCAGCAGCAGGAAGGCGAGCGCGACGACCAGGCGCATCATCTCCCACCTCCTCTGGTCCCTATCGGACCAGTATGAGCCGATCTGAGCCCGGTGCGCTGCCCGGTCGTCGCGTGCTAAACAGGGGGCCTTCACGCTGCTCCGGGGCGATCCGTGGCTTCACCATCACGTGCGGCGACCCGGAGAGACTCGGGACCTACCGGATCGTCGGCCGGCTCGGGGAGGGCGGGCAGGGCGCGGTGTACCTCGGGGAGGGGTCGCAGGGCCTGCGCGTCGCCGTGAAGGTGCTCCAAGCCGGAGCTCGTCGCGGACACGTCGGCGCGGCGACGGTTCGGTGGGGAGACCGTCGGTCCGGCGAGCGACGTGTTCAGCTGGGCGGCGACGGTTGCCTATGCCGCGACCGGTCGGCACCTGTTCGGGAACGACTCGGTGCCGGCGGTGCTGCGGCGGACCGGCGGCGAGCGAGGTGCTGCTGCGCCTGCTCGGCCACGAGCCGTCCACTGACACGCTGGACGCCCGAGCCATCGCCGAAACCAGACTGACCCCCCGCCCCGAGTTCGCTCCCGAGCAACCCACCGCGCCCTTCCCCGCCCCGTCGCGCGTCACGCCGTCGAGCGCGGTGCCGCTGGGTGGCGGTCCGCCGTCCGCCACCCGGCGGATGCCGGATGGTCCTCCGGTGAGCCCGATGCCGGTGTCCGGTGGGTACGCCGTGCCGACGGCGGCTGGCCAGGCGCCTGCGCCGGTGCCGCCCGCACCCGTTTCTGCCGTCGTGCCGGTGCGGCGGCGAAGACGGGGGTTGTGGATCGGAGTGTTTGTCGTGGCGCTCGCGCGGGTGGCAGTTCCCGCCGAAGGACGGCGCCGACACCGCCCTCCGCGACATCGCCTTCGGCGTCACCGCCCACGTGGAGAGCCGGTCACGCGGCACCGGCGAGGCAGGCCTGAGCTGCCGCGGCGACGAAGACACCGGCACCGGCTACTTCTTCTACCTCGCCCGCGACGGCGCCGCGCGTATCGTCGGCCAACAGAACGGAACCCCGACGGAGCTGCTGCCGTCCACCGGACGGACGACCGAGCTCGGGGACGACCCCGTGCGTCTCGAGGCGACCTGCCGCGCGGACCGCCTCACGCTGTGGGTCAACGGCACACAGGTCGCGGACGTGCGCGACCCCAGCCCACTGCCGGAGAACCCACGCGTCCAGGCGGGCATCCTCGTCCGCATCCCCGACGCGGGCGACGACGTCCTCGAAGTCTCCTTCGACGACTTCACCCTCTACCGCGCCGGCTGAGCCAGGCGAGCGGTGAGGTCGGCCGGGGAGGCGGCCGCGCTGGCGGCGACCCGCGCGGCCGTCAGGTGGTCGCGCGCGGTCGAGAGGTGTTTGCGGAACAGCGCGGCCAACGCCTCGGCGTCCCCGGACTGCAGAGCGCCGACCATTTCCAGGTGTTCGTCGTTGGCCGGGCCCCGGCCGCCGTGCACCTCGATGTTCTCCTGCGAGTACGGCTGCGTGAGCGCCAGCAGGTTCCCGCAGACACGCTCCAGGTGCGGACGCCCCGCCACCCCGTAGAGCCGCAGGTGGAAGTCGTAGTTCAAGCGTAGCCACGTGGCCGTGTCGGGCGCGGCGGCGATCGCCTCGGCCAGGGCCCGCAGTGCCGCGATGTCCTTGCCGCGTGCCTCGTCGACCAGCGCCTGCGCGAGGAGCGGCTCCAGCGCGATGCGCATGTCGTAGAGCTCGCGGAGGTCCTCGAGCGTCAGCTGCCGCACCGAGGCGCGCCCACCGGTGGTCATCTCGATCAGGCCTTCGCTGGCCAGGATGCGCAGCGCCTCCCGCACGGGGTTGCGGCTGACCTCGAACCGCCGGGCCAGGTCCTCCTGCACGAGTTGGCTGCCCGGTGGGATGACTTTCTCCCGGATGGCGCGGCGCAGTGCCTCGGCCATCTCCTCGGGCGATGACACGGCGCCTCCCGCTGTGACTGCACCCCCTCGGTCGGGGGAGTCGGTTCATTTTGCCCGCGCCTCTTGACGACGCAAGGCAGCACCCCCCTACTGTACTCACTGTCCTCACCGAGGACAGTTGTTCAAAGTGAGTACACACCGATGGGATGTGGACGATGACTCCCCCGGAATCCCCCCGGACGTACGGTTATTTCGTGCGTTTGTCCGGCAATCACCTGATTCGTAGATCGGCCGCAGGGCTTGCTCTGGTCACCGCGCTGACCGCGTGCAGCGGCGGCGGGAGCAGTGATCCCGCAGCCGCGCCGACCGGCGCGTCCGAGCGCGGTGGCACCCCGAAGAGCGGCGGCACGCTCACGGTGGCGCTGAGCGCGATCCCGCCCGTGCTCGACCCCTATGCCTCGACGCTCCAGCTGAACTGGGCGCCGGCCCGCAACGTCTGTGAGCCGCTGTTCGACGTCAGCACGTCGAACGAGGTGAAGCCGGTACTGGCCGAGAGCTTCACCTACGACAAGAAGCTGACCTACGTCATCAAGCTCCGCAGTGGCGTGAAGTTCCACAACGGACAGGCGTTCACCGCGGCGGACGCGGTCGCGAACATCGAACGCTTCGAGAAAACGCCCGGCAACGGCTCGTTCCTCGCCGACAACCTGGCTTCGGTCCAGGCCACCGGTGACCTCGAGGTGACGCTCACCCTCAAGGCGCCCAGCGCGATCGTGCCGACGCTGCTGACCACCGCATACATCATGCCCGCGTCGGTGCAGAAGAACCGGCCGATCACCGAGCCTGCCAACGACCTGATCTGCACCGGGCCGTACCAACTCGAGTCCTACCAACCCGACCGCCAAGTGACGCTGAAGCGCTACGACGGCTATGCGGCCCGCACCGACCCCGGTGACGGCGCGACCGGCAAGAAGGTCGCCTACGCCGACAAGATCGTGTTCACGCCGATCCCGGAAAGCTCCGCGCAGGTGCAGGCGGTGCAGACCGGCCAGGCCGACGCCACGCTGGCCCTGCCGCTCGACACGTACCCCACGCTCGAGTCGGCGAAGGCGGCCGCGCTGCTCAGCCCGTCGCAGGCGTCCACCGTTGTCTTCAACAAGGCAGCCGGGCCGATGGCGAAGCTGGAGATGCGGCAGGCGTTCCAGGCCGCGCTCGACATGGCTCAGGTGATGGGTGCGGGCTTCGGCGACAAGCAGTTCTACCTGCTCGACGGCAGCGTCATGCCGAAGACCGCGGGGGTTTGGTACGCGACCGAGGGGACAGAAAGCTACAACAAGCCTGATCCGGCGAAGGTGAAGGCCCTGCTCGCGAAGGCCGGGTACAAGGGCGAGAAGATCGTCTGGCTGACGACCAAGGCCGATTCGATCTGGTACGGCCCCGTGGAGCCGGCCGCGCAGCTACTCAAGACCGCCGGTTTCAACATCGAGCTGCAGGTTGTCGACCAGGCCACGGTGTTCGAGCGCCGCACCGACCCGAAGCAGTTCGACCTGTTCTCGTCCGGGTTCCCGACCTACGCCGACCCGCTGCTGCTGCCGTACCTGCAGGACGGTTTCCCCGGCAACTGGACCAACCCGCAGAAGAACGCCCTGCTCGGGCAGCTGGCCACCGAGCCCGACAGCGCCAAGCGCGTCGAGATCTGGAAGCAGATCCAGGCGCTGGTCTACAGCGACGTGCCGTTCTTGAAGTTCGGCACGGTCCGCCCGCTGGTCGGCGCGTCCCCGCGGACGCACTTCGAGAACGCCGACGGCATGCTCTCCGGCTACTACAACGTCTGGATCGACGAGGCGTGACGACATCGTCCGAGGTCGGCCGGTTGCTGCCCGCGCAGCGGCCGGCCGGTGTCCTGCGCCGGGTACTGCGCCGCCGTGGCGCCGCGGTCGCGGCGGGTCTGTTCGTGGTGATCGTGCTCGTGGCGGCGATCGGTCCGCTGGTGGCCGGTGATCCGAACGCGTTCGACGCCCTGGCGCGCCTGCAGCCCCCGAGCCCCGGCCACCCGTTCGGTACCGACAACCTCGGGCGTGACGTCGCGGTGCGCGTGCTCTACGGCGGTCAGGCGTCGCTGCTCGTCGGAGCCTCGGTGAGCGCGTCGAGCGTCGCGATCGGAGCGCTGATCGGGGTGGCGGCCGCGTTGTTCCACCCCGTCGACCTCGTCGTCATGCGCATCGTCGACGGGATCATGTCGTTCCCGGTCATCGTGCTCGCGCTGTCGATGGTGGCGATCCTCGGCGCCGGGCTCGGCACCGTGATCACGGCCCTGACGATCGTGCTGGTGCCGTCGGTGGCCCGGATCGTGCGCGGCCGCGCCCTCGTGGTGTCGCGGCTGCCGATGATCGACGCCGCCCGGATGGTAGGAGCCGGCCGGTGGCGGATCATGACCCGGTACGTCCTCGCGCACTGCGTCACGCCGGTGCTGGTGCAGGCCGCGGTGGTGTTCACGACCGCGGTGCTGATCGAGTCCGCGCTCAGCTTCATCGGCGCGGGGCTCCCGCCGGACGTCCCGAGCTGGGGCGCGAGCCTGGCCGAGTCCCGCAACTACCTGCAGTCGGCGTGGTGGATGTGGCTGTTCCCCGGGCTGGCCCTGCTCGCGACCGTGCTCTGCGCGAACGTCGTCATCGATGCGGTGCGCGACGTCCTCGACCCGCACGGCGAGAGGAGCTGATGTGTTCTCCTATATCGGAAAGCGCCTGGTCGCGCTGCTGCCGACAGCTTTGGTGCCGGTCATCGCGGTGTTCCTCCTGATCCGGCTCGCACCCGGTGACCCGGCGGCGCAGATCCTCGGGGATCAGGCCACGCCGGAGCAGGTCGCCGCCTTGCGTCACGAGCTCGGCTTGGACGCGCCGCTGATCACGCAGTTCGGTGTCTTCCTGAAGGATCTCGTCACGCTGAACCTCGGCGACAGCCTGTTCCTGCACCAGCCGGTGCGCGACCTGGTGCCGTCGTACGGCGCGGTCACCCTGGAGATCGGGCTGTTGTCACTGATCTTCTCGACGATTCTCGGGGTGGGCGTCGGCGCGCTCGCCGCGTTCCGGCGCCGGCACCTGAGCGGGCGGATCGCGTCGGTGCTGGGGATGATCAGTATCTCGATCCCGCAGTTCTGGTTCGGCCTGCTGCTCGTCGTACTGTTCGCGGTGCAGCTGCGGGTGTTCCCGGTCAGCGGTTACCGGCCCTGGTCGGACGGCGCCGGGCCTCATCTGCAGTCGATCGTGCTGCCCGCGCTCACGCTCGCGCTGGCGCAGCTCGGCCTGGTGAGCCGGATGGTCAGTACCAGCATTCTCGACGTCGTGAACGAGCCGTTCGTGCGGACGGCGACCTCGCTCGGGGTGCGACCGAGGCGGATCCGGACGCGCTACGTGATGCGGGTCGCGTCGGTGGAGATCCTCACGATCATGGGCTTGCTGCTGGCCACGATCCTGTCCGGCACTGTCGTCGTGGAGAACATCTTCGCGATCCCCGGCCTCGGCCGACTGCTGTTCGACGCCGTCGGACGTCGCGACTACGACGTCATCCAGGGCGTCGTGCTGTTCGTCGGACTCTTCATCATCGTCGTCAATCTGCTGGTGGACCTGCTCTACGCGCTCGTGGACCCGCGCGTGAAATACGGGAAGGCGACGACATGAGCCTGCTGTCGGTACGCGGGCTGTCAGTCCGCATCGGGGCTTCGTCCGACGCGGTGCGGGACGTCGATCTGGACCTTTCACCGGGTGAGTCGCTCGCGCTCGTCGGGGAGTCCGGGTCCGGCAAGACCGTGACGGCCTCAGCGATCGCCGGGCTGCTGCCCCCGGGGCTGGTGCCGAGCGGCTCGGCAACGCTCGACGGCGTGGAGCTCATCGGGGCTGTTCCCGAGAGGCGGCGCGAGCTCGCCGGGCGTCAGATCGGGTTCATCTTCCAGGAGCCGGCGTCCGCACTGCACCCGATCCTCACCGTGGGTCAGCAGATCGCCGAGGCCCTCGACGCGCACTTCGACTACTCACGCACGGCCAAGCGGGCCCGAACCGCAGAGCTGCTCGAGTTGGTGGGGCTCGCGCCGGAGGTCGCCACACTGCGCATCGGGCAGCTGTCGGGCGGTATGCGGCAGCGGGTCATGATCGCGATGGCGATCTCCTGCGGCCCGAGCCTGCTGATCGCCGACGAGCCCACGACCGCGCTCGACGTCACGCTGCAGAAACAGGTGATGGAGCTGATCGCGTCGCTGCAGCACCGGCTCGGGCTGGCATTGCTCCTGATCACCCACGACCTCGCGGTGGTGAGCGAGGTGTGTGAGCGGGTCGCGGTGATGTATGCCGGACAACTGGTCGAGACCGGCCCGACGCAGGTCGTGCTCAGCGGTCCCGGGCACGAGTACACGAAGGCACTGCTCGCGGCGATCCCGCGGCTCGGTGATACCCGACGGCGGCTGCCGACCGTGGCCGAGGCCGCCCCGAACCTCCGTGACGAACGCGCCGTTTCGCCGGAGGAGCGCACGGCGACCGAGATGCGCGAGATAGCCACAGGCCACCGGGTGCGCTGCGAGTTGACCACATGACCGCGCGGCGCGGGCGTGATGCGGGGCGCACGATGCTGAGGGAGGGCGGCGCGTGAGCGCGTTGATGGAGGTCACCGGGCTACGGAAGGTGTTCCGGCTCGGGCCGGTCTGGGCCCGGCGGGACCTGGTCGCGGTCCGGGACGTCTCGTTCACGATCGACGCCGGGCAGACGTACGGGCTGGTGGGCGAATCGGGCAGCGGCAAGTCGACGGTGGCGCGGCTGATCGCGCGGCTCGAGAAACCCAGCGCCGGCACGATCCGACTCGACGGCCAGGACATCGCGGAACTCCGAGGCGCGGCGCTGAAATCGCTTCGCCGTGACGTCCAAATGGTCTTCCAGGACCCGTTCACCGCGCTCAACCCGCGGATGAGCGTCCGCGAGCTGGTGTACGAACCTTGGCAGATCCACGGCCTGTACAACGCGACGCAGCGGAACACCCGCCTGCGGACCCTGCTCGACCAGGTCGGGCTGCCGGCGACGGCGGCCGGGAAGAAGCCGGTGGAGTTCTCGGGCGGGCAGCGTCAGCGCATCATGATCGCCCGCGCGCTCGCGCTCGAACCGAAGCTGCTGATCGCGGACGAGCCGGTGTCGGCGCTGGACGTGTCGGTGCAGGCGCAGGTGCTCAACGTATTCAAGGACCTGCAGGAGAACCTGGGGTTGGCGTGCCTGTTCATTTCGCACGACCTGTCGGTGGTGGAGTTCGTGAGTGACCGCGTGGGCGTGATGTACCGCGGGGACCTTCTCGAGGAAGGAACGCCGTCGGAGATCTACCGCTCCCCGTCGACGGACTACACCAAGCGGCTGTTGGCTGCGATTCCGCAGGTCGAAGCGGGGCCGCGATGAGGACGTGGCACGGGGTCCCCTTCGCGTCGCCCCCGATCGGAGACCTGCGCTGGCGCGCGCCTCGCCCCGTGGCGGCCGCGACGACGCAGGGTGCGGCGGACGCGGCGCCGTCGGCCGCGGCGGCGACGGTGGTGGGGGAGGCGGCCCCGGGACCCGCGCAGGTGGCCAGCCCCTGGCAATCCGCGTTTCCCACGTCGGAAGACTGCCTGTACCTCTCGGTGTCGACACCCGACGCGGACGGTCCGCGGCCGGTGCTCCTGTGGCTCTACGGCGGCGGGTTCGAGAACGGCGCCGCGCGGACCCAGGACCTAGGACTGCTCGTGCGTGAGCAGAACCTCGTCGTCGTGACGCCGAACTACCGGGTCGGCGCGCTGGGGTTCGCGCAGCTCGCGCACCACGGCGGACGGTTCGCGGAAGCGTCGAACCTCGGGCTGCAGGACGTGATCGCGGCGCTGGCCTGGGTGCGGGAACACATCGCGCGGTTCGGCGGTGACCCGGACCGGGTGACGGTCGGTGGCCAGAGCGCCGGAGCGTTCCTGGCGGCCGCCCTTCCGGCGGCGCCGGCTGCGAGTGGGCTGTTCCACCGGCTGGCGATGTTCTCGGGCGGGGCGTCGCGAGTATTGCCCGCCACGCATGCCGCCGCGCTGGGTGATGCGTTCCTCTCGGCGCTCGGGGCTGATCCGGACGCGGCGGTGGAGGCGGTGCTGCGGGCGCAGCGGGTGGTCCCGGCGGAGGACATCGGGGCTCGGAACGGGCCTGCGCCGCGGGCGTTCGGGGTCGTGCTGGACGGGGTGACGGTCACGGAGCATCCGATGGACGCCGCCCGTGCCGCGCACGACGTCCCGATGCTGATCGGGACGACGACGCGCGAGGTGGCCGGGTTGCGGGGCCCGGGTGCGTTCGCGACCGGTTCGCTCGTGCCGGAGGTGGCTTCGTGGGGTGTGCCGGCGGTCCGGGCTCTGTCCATCGCTGGGCACTACGAGGCGGGGCGTTCCGCCGACAACGCCCGTGAGGCGCTCCTGACCGACTACATCTACCGGCTTCCTGCCATGCGGCTAGCCGCCGCCCGCCCGGACGACTCCACGTGGGCGTGCGCGTTCGGTCCGTCCCCGAGCCTCGGAGACTACGCCGGCCACAACGCCGAGGCCCCCTTGCTCTTCGGCACCGACGCCGAGCGCGCCTCGGCGGCCGCCGGGGCGGGGGAGGCCCGAGCGGGAAGCCTCGGCCGGCGGTTTCGGTCGTATCTCGGCGCGTTCGTGCGGGACGGCGACCCGGGCTGGCCTGCCGTGACCGGGCCGGTCCAGGTACGCGGGTTGCTCGTCGAAGCGGACGAGCTGACCACGGTGTCGGACCTGTCCTCCGGAATCCTCTCGACATGGGAAGGCGTGGACCGCCCATGAGCACCGCGTTACCACCCCGCGGGCCGGGCACGTTCCGCATCGGCGTCGGGGCGGGGTTCGCGGGCGACCGCTTCGATCCCGCCGAGGACCTGGCCCGTCGGGCCGACCTCGACGCGCTCGTCTTCGAGTGCCTGGCCGAGCGGACGATCGCGCTGGCCCAGCAGAGCCTGCGCCGCGGCGAGTCCGAAGGCTACGACGGCCGCCTGCTCCGCCGCCTGCGCGGCACGCTGGAACCGACCGTCGCGGGGGGAGGCGTCGTCATCACCAACGCCGGCGCGGCGAATCCGACCGCAGCCGCGCACGCGGTCCGTGGACTGGCGTCCGAATTGGGCATGAAGCAGTTGCCCGTCGCGGCTGTCACCGGCGACGACATTCTCGACCGCCTCGTACTCGACGAGTGTCGGGTCCTCGGCACCGACCGGACCCTGGCCGACTACCGCGACCGGATCGTCTCCGCGAACGCCTACACGGGCTCCGCCGGAGTGATCACGGCGCTCCGCGACGGCGCGCAGGTCGTCGTCACCGGCCGCACCGCCGACGCAGCGCTCTTCCTCGCACCGCTCGCCGTCCACTTCGACTGGGACCTGGACGCCAAGGACCCGCGAATCGCCGACGGGCTGCTCACCGGACACCTGCTGGAGTGCGCTGGGCAACTCACCGGCGGGTACTTCGCGGACGGTCCGCGCAAACACGTCCCTGACCTCGCACGGCTCGGGTTCCCGTTCGCCGATGTGGACGCCACGGGGCGCGCGGTCTACCGCAAGCTCGCCGGAACCGGCGGCCGCCTGGACTCGGCCACCGTCGTCGAGCAACTGCTGTACGAGATCGACGACCCGACCCGGTACGTGACACCGGACGGCGCCATCGACCTGTCCGCGGTGATCGTCGACGACCACGGCGCGGACGAGGTCGCGGCGTACGGAGCCGTGCTCGGCGACCGCCCGGATCTGCTCAAGGTGAGCGTCGGCATCGACGACGGGTGGATCGCGTCGGCCCGCATCGTCTACGCCGGGACGGGCTGCCGGGCCCGCGCCGAACTGGCCGCCCGCGTGGTCGCCGAGCGGTGGGTCGCCGTCCACGGTCGGTCGGCCGACGAGCTCACGTTCGACCTGGTCGGCGTCTCGTCGGCGCGGCCCTGGGTGGCGGCCGTCGACGTCGAGCCACCGGAGGTCGTGCTGCGTGCCTCGGCGCGGACGTGGTCGCGGGAGAGCGCGGCGCTGCTCGGCGAAGAGATGGAGGCGCTGTACACCAACGGGCCGGCCGGAGGGGGCGGAGTGCGGTGTGTGATCGGCGAGACGGTGGGGTTGGTGTCGACGCTGGTGCCACGCGAGCTCGTGCAGACGTCGGTCGAGGTGTTCGCGTGAACGTGCTCCTCTGGGACGTGGCGCACGCCCGGGCCGGGGACAAGGGCGACATGTCGATCCTCATGCTCCGGCCGTACGTCGCCTCGGACTTCGGGGCGCTGCGCGAGGCGGTGACGGCGGACCGCGTCGCGCGGCACTTCGGGGTACCACCGGACGCGGTGTCGGTGATCCCGATCGCCGGCCTCCGCGCGCTGACGGTCGTCGTGCGCGGAGGGCTGGACGGCGGTGTCACCAGGTCACCGCGGATCGACCCGCACGGCAAGACGCTCTCGGGTCACCTCCTGGACCTGCGGGTGCCCTGGGGTTAGCCGAGTGCGAGTGCCTTCAGCTGGGCCGGGGTGCCGTTGAAGACGTTCGAGTCGCCGGGGAACGGGCCGGTGGACGAGTGCTGCCAGAACGTGTGCTTCGACCAGCCGGCGGGGAGCGGTCCGACGGTGCTCCGGTAGCGGGCGATCCAGAGCGGATGCTTTGCCGCGAACTCGCGGGTGTTTCCGGTGCAGGCCTTCCACCAGCTCGTGGTGGTGTAGATGACGGCGTAGCGGCCGGTGCGCTGGTGGTAGCGGGTGAGGAACGCGCGGATCCAGCCGCGCATCGCGGTCTGGGTGAAGCCGTAGCACTCGTTCTTCTTGTACTCCGGGCGGCCGGCGCGGTCGGGGTACGGGTTGTGCTCGATGTCGAGGGCGCCGGGGAGGGTCCGTCCGTCGCGGGACCAGCCGCCGCCGTGGTCGACGAAGAAGTCGGCCTGGCGGGTGCCGTTGCTGCGCAGCGGGAGCGCGAAGTGGTACGAGCCGCGGATGAGGCCGATCGCGGTGGCGCCCTTGTACTGCTGCGAGAAGTTCGGGCTCCGGAAGTCGGTTCCGAGGGTGGCCTTGATGTAGGCGAACTTCGGTTTCTGGGCGGCGACGCCCGTCCAGTTGACGTCGCCCTGCCAGTTGGAGACGTCCAGGCCGCGTACTGGTGTGGCCTGGGCGGCTTGAGCCGCGGGTGACGGCTCGGCCGTCACGTCCGCGGTGGGTGCTGACCATCGCACTACGGCCAATGCTGTGCCGAGCCCTACGACCGCGGCTAACACCGCTACTAAGAAACCGCGCATCACGCGCAAACCCCCGTCACCGTGATCAATTCGCAGCACGGTAACAAGGGGTAGGAGGCGCGGTCGCCCCCTGGCGTGGGTCCTCCACCGCTCGGTCGATGCTGACCCGGTCCGTACAACCGAACGGTTCGGGGTGGCCGGAGATCTCGGAGCGAGCTCGGATCGGCGGGTGGTTGGGGACGGCGACTGCCGACGCTGCTGCTCAGCTGCGGCTTCGGCGCGCGCGAACCGCTGGCGGCTGCGTTGCCCGCGCAGGTCGAGGCCGAGTGGGCCGCGCACCGCCCCATCACCGTGCGGCCAGGTTGTATTGCGGCCGGAAGCCGACCGGAATCCCCACTAGCGTCACCACCATGAAGTGGAACGAGGTCCACGCCCGCCGCCTCACCCGCCACCACCTCACGACCCCGCCCGCGCCGCGCACCCCGGTCGGCCCGGCCGGGCTCCCCGCGATCGCGCGCGCGATGTGTGGCGCGCACGCTCAGGTGATGTCAGCGGCCGAGCTCTCCCTCGGCCTCCGAACCACCGGCGTCACCAGGACAGACGTCCGCGAAGCGCTCTGGCGCGAACGCACGCTCGTCAAGACGTTCGGCCCTCGCGGCACCGTGCACCTGCTCCCCGCCGACGACCTCCCGATCTGGACGAGCGCGCTCTCCGCGGTGCCGAGCCCGAACCGGTTCGCGGACGGCGTCCGCCTCGACGACGGCCAGACTCGTGACGTCATCGGTGCAATAGGCGAAGCGCTCGACGGCGCGGAGCTGACGATCGACGAGCTGAGCGACGAAGTCGTGGCCCGCACCGGACCGTGGGCGGGGGAACTGACGATGCCGGCGTTCGGCGGCATGTGGCCGCGGTGGCGGCAGGTTCTGCACCTGGCCGGTCACCGGGGCGTGCTGGCGTTCGGGCCCGTCCGGGGGCGGAAGGTCACGTACACGAACCCGCACGTGGAACCGGCGGACTCGCAGAAAGCCACCGAACAGCTGCTGCGCTGGTATCTCACGGCGTACGGACCGGCGCTGCCGGAACACTTCGCGCAGTGGCTCGCCGCGCCGAAGCCGTGGGCGGCAGCGTTGTTCGAGGCCCTCGACCTGGAAAAGGTCGACGTCGAGGGCACCCCGGGGTGGGTCCTCGCCGGCGACACGGCACCCGTCACGGACAAGAGCGTCAAGCTACTGCCGTATTTCGACGCCTATCAGGTGGGGTGTCATCCGCGGGACCGGGTGTTTCCGGGGAGGGCGTGGGAGCGGGCGCTCGCTCGCACCCAGGCCGGGAATTATCCGGTGGTGCTCGTGGACGGCGTCGTCGCCGGGGTGTGGCACGTGCGTCGCTCCGGGCGCCGGCTCGCGATCACCGTCGAGCCGCTGGGACCGATCCGGCGCGACGAGCTCGAACAGGAGGTCGAGCGGGTCGGCGCGATCCTCGAAGGTGCCCCCTCTTTGGCCCTCGGCGAAGTAACGATCGGCCCACACGCCTGACAACCCCTTGCGTCGATCGACCCTTGTGGACATACGATCGCGGCACGCCGAACCGAGGGGGTAGCGCCGTGAACGATCCGGACTGGGCTGCGCAGAACATCGACACCAACCAGCCGTCAGCGGCCCGGATGTACGACTACTACCTCGGGGGATCGCACAACTTCGCGTCCGACCGCCAGGCGGCCGGCAAGGTGCTGGAGTTGCTGCCCGACGCGCCGCTGATGGCCCAGGCCAACCGCGCCTTCCTGCACCGCAGCGTGCGCTTCCTCGTCGACCAGGGTGTTCGGCAGTTCATCGACCTGGGCTCGGGCATCCCCACCGCCGGCAACGTCCACGAGGTGGCGCCGGAGTCGACTGTCGTCTACGTCGACATCGACCCGGTCGCCGTCGCCTACAGCGAAGCGATTCTGAGTGACGTCAGTCGCGCCGCCATCGTGCACGCGGACGCCCGGCAGCCCGAGAAGGTGCTCGAGTCACCGGTCACCCAGGGGCTGCTCGACTTCGACCAGCCGATCGGCCTGCTCATGGTGGCCGTGCTGCACTTCGTCGCGGAGTCGGAGGACCCGGCCAACATGGTGGCCACCTTCCGCGACGCGCTGCCCGCCGGGAGCGCCATCGCCCTGGCCCACGTGACGCTCGACGAACGTCCCGAGGAGATGGAGCGCATCACCGCGATCTACCAGAACAGCGCCAATCCGACGACGTTCCGCACCCGCCAGCAGATCGACGGACTGCTCACCGGCTGGGACCTGGTGGATCCGGGGGTCACCTGGGTCGTGGAGTGGCGCCCGGACTGGCCCGACGACGCCGACGGCAACTCGGCATGGTGCGGCAACTACGGCGCGGTGGGGTGGAAGCAATAATCGGGTGATGTCCGCTTGGAGAGCCCGCGCCGAGCACGCGGAAATTGTCGGTGGTCTGCTGTACGACTTCAACGTCGAGTTCGAGGCGCCGACGCCGAGCGCCGAGGTTCTGGCGGGCCGGTTCGCCCGGCTCCTCGAGCTCGACGACGTCATCGTCCTGATCACCGGCAGCACCGCGGATCCGACCGGTTTCGCCTACCTCACGCTGCGTCCGACGCCGTTCTACGACGGCCCGCTAGCCCAGTTGGAGGAGCTCTACGTCCGGCCCCACCGGCGTGACCAGGGCATCGGCACGGTGCTGCTGCGCACCGCGTGCGACCTGGTCCGCGAGCGGGGCGCCGGCGAGAT
Source organism: Cryptosporangium sp. NPDC048952 (assembly GCF_043197895.1). Lineage (NCBI taxonomy): Bacteria > Bacillati > Actinomycetota > Actinomycetes > Cryptosporangiales > Cryptosporangiaceae > Cryptosporangium > Cryptosporangium sp. NPDC048952. The sequence goes on from NZ_JBICTY010000002.1 coordinate 180,154, forward strand.
GCACATCAACGTCGACGAGGTCGACACCGACACCCGCCGCTTCTACGAGCGCCACGGGTTCGTGAACATCGAGCCCGGCACCGACTACCGCATGCTCTGCTACCTCCAGGAGTTCTGACCCCGCTGCGCCGGGCCGTATCCGCTGCTCGGGCGTCGGCCACGGCTCAGCGCAGGGATGCGGCCAGGCTCTGGGCGGCGTCGGCCACGCTCTTACCGATGCGCTCGACGTCAGCTCCGTCGTCGACGTAAACGACAGCCACAGCGCCACGCGCCCCACCGCCGGGACCCGGCACGGGCGCGGCGATCGAACGGAACCCCCGGATCACCTCGCCGTGCGACACCGCCCAGCCGACGCGGCGGGCCTCGCGGAGCTCCTCGCGGTCACCGGGCGACGGCGGCTCGGGGATGAGCAGCGCCAGCCCCGGCGCGCCCCGGTCGACGGGATGGCGCGTGCCCGGGCGGTACGTCACGTGCGCCGCGGTGTCCTGCGGCTCGACGCTGACCACCGTCACCGCCTCCGCCCCGGCGCGGACCACCAGGAACGCGGTCATGCCCCACGCCGCCACCAGCGCGTTCAGCCGGGGGAGCGCGGCGGTCTGCAGGTCCGAGCGCACCCCGCGCGCGAGCACCGCCATGCCCAAGCCGAGCCGGTAGTGCCCCTGCTGGTCCCGCTCGACCAGCTGGTGGTCCTCCAGCGTGCGCAGCAGCCGGTACGTGATCGAGCGGTGGACGCCGAGCACCTCTCCGATCTCGGTGATCGGCACCGCCCCGCCCGCGACCGCGAGGTGCTCGAGGATCCGCACACCGCGGTCGAGCGTCTGCGAATGCGGTGCGTCCATGCCTGCCAGCCTAAATCGACGCCCGGCCGCGGCCCGGACCGGTGCACGAATCGGCGTGTGACCGTGCACGGGGCACTTCCCGATCGTGCTGGAAGGCCGGAACGGTGGTGCTGACCTGGCCTGCTGCGCCTGTACCGGGCGGGGGATCTCACGCTCGACGAGCTGATCACGCGCGAGTACACGCTGGACAACATCCGCGGCGTGATCGTGTTCGAGTAATCGGGGTTTCGTTGCGAGTCTCCGGGCTCATCCGCGCGTGGATGAGCCCGGAAACTCCGATTTGCGTTCGGGTTAGTCGAGGTCGGAGAGGTCGAGGACGAAGCGGTAGCGGACGTCGCCCTTTTCCAGGCGGGCCAGGGCGTCGGTGACCTGCGACGACGGCAGCACTTCGACGTCGGCGGTGATGTTGTGTTCGGCGCAGAACGCCAGCAGTTCGGCGGTGTGTTTCGTGCCGCCCGTGCCCGACGAGCTCAGGCTCTTGCGGCCGAGCGTCAAGTGCATGATGTTCAGCTCGATCGGGCGCGGGAAGCCGACGACGCTCAGCGTGCCGTCGAGCGTCAGCAGGCGCAGGAGCGACTCGACGTCGTGCGGCGCGGGGATCGTGTCGAGGATGAGGTCGAAGCGTCCGACCGCTTCGTTCGGTTCGGTGAGCAGGCTCGTCGCGCCGAGGGTGCGCGCGTCGTCCGCCTTGTCGGGGGTGCGGCTGAGCACTGTGACCTCGGCGCCCAGCGCTGCGGCGAGTTTGACACCGAGGTGTCCGAGGCCGCCCAGGCCGGCGACCGCGACCTGGCTGCCGGGGCCGATGCCGGCGGCGCGCAGGGGTTCCCAGACAGTGATGCCGGCGCAGAGCAGCGGGGCGGCGGCAGCCGGGTCGAGGCCGTCGGGGAGGCGGTAGGCGAACCGGGAGCGCAGCACGTACTCGCGGCTGTAGCCGCCCTTGGTGATCGTGCCGTCGACCCGGTCGGTGCCGCCGTAGGTGGAGGTCGGCCCCTGGTAGCAGTAGTTCTCCTGGCCGGCGAGGCACATCGCGCATTCGCCGCAGGAGTCGACGCAGGTCCCTACCGCGACTCGGTCGCCCAACGTCAGGGCGGTCACGTTCCGGCCGACGGCGGTGACGACGCCGGTGAACTCGTGTCCGGGGACGAGGCCGTCGGTGGGTTTGCCCACCAGGCCGTGGAGGGCGTGCAGGTCGCTGTGGCAGACACCGCAGTAGTCGATGCGGACCGCGATGTCGTCGTCGCGCAGGTCGCGGCGTTCGATCGGGACGCGTTGGAGCTCGGTGGAGGTGGGAGTGCTCTGCCAGGCGGTGGTGGGGCGCACGGGATCTCCTAGAATAGAACCGGAAAGGTTTCCGCTTGCTGTTCGAGCATAAGCGGAAACCTTTCCGATTAGCTAGGAGGGGCCAGTGGTTCGTGCGGACGCAGCCAAGAACCGTGAGCAGATCCTCGCGGTTGCGCGGGAGGCTTTCGGGGAGTCCACCGAGGCGTCGATGATCGGCATCGCGCGGCGTGCAGGGGTGGGGGCAGGCACGCTGTACCGGCATTTCCCGACGCGGGAAGCGCTGCTCGTCGCGGTGTACCGCGACGAGGTGGAGCGGTTGGTCGGGGCGGTGCCGCGGATGCTGGCGGATCATTCGCCGCTCGACGCGTTTCGGGCGTGGTTCTGGATGTTCGCGGAGGCGGTGCGGTTCAAGTACGGGCTCGGGGACGCTCTGCAGGCGCCGGTGCTGCAGGAGGAGGTCAGTGGGACGGTCACGCCGATGGTGGCGGCGGTGCGGGAGTTGCTCGCGGCCTGTGCCGCGGATGGCAGCATGCGGCCCGGCCTGGACGCCGAGGACGTCCTGGTCGTGATGGCGTTCATGACCCGCATCGACCGCCTCCCCGGCGGCCCCGACCAGGCCGAACGAGCCATGGACCTCGTACTGACCGGCCTGGGCCTGCTCGGTTAGCCGGTGGCTCGGCGGAGTTGGGTGGGGGACTCGGCGGGTCGAGGAGGTCGCGGCGGATGTGTTCGAGGCGTTGGCTGCCAGGCGAGTTCCACGAACTCGGGGTCCGTGGAGCGGAGTAAGCGCCCGCGACGGCGGCTGTGCCGCTCGGGCCGAGCGAGGCGGTCAGGGGGCCGGCTCTATTCTTCCGGTCACCTCGCCGAGCGTGAGGCGGCTGCCGTCGACGGCCGGTGCGGTCGCGCTGATCGTCACGGTGTCTCCGTCCTCGAGGAAAGTGCGGGTCGACCCGTCCGGCAGCGAGATCGGGCACTCGCCGTTCCACGCCAGCTCGATCAGCGACCCGCGCTCGTCGTGGCCCTCACCGCTCACCGTGCCGGATGCGAACAGGTCCCCGGTCCGCAGCGACGCACCGTTCACGGTCAGGTGAGCGAGCTGCTGAGCAGCCGTCCAGTACAGCTGGCGGAACGGAGGCTTACTCACCTCGACGCCGTTCAGGCTCACCGTCAACCGCAGATCGAGACCCCAGCGCTCTTTCGTGTCATCCAGGTACGGCAGCAACTCGACGTCACGCGCCGGCGGGTCCACCCGCGCAGCCCCCAGCGCGGCCAACGGCACCACCCACGGCGACACCGACGTCGCAAACGACTTCCCGAGGAACGGACCGAGCGGAACGTACTCCCACGCCTGGAGGTCGCGGGCGGACCAATCGTTGACCACACACACCCCGAAAACGTGCGACGCGAAATCCGTGACCGGCACCGGACCGGCAGCCGGAACCCCCACCACGAACCCGATCTCCGCCTCGATGTCCAGCCGCCGCGACGGCCCGAACGTCGGCACATCCTCCGACGGCGCCTTCCGCTGCCCCGACGGCCGCACCACCGGTGCGCCCGACACCTGCACGGTGCCGGACCGTCCGTGGTACCCGATCGGGAGGTGCTTCCAGTTCGGTGTCAGCGGCGGACTCCCCGGCCGGAACAGCTGCCCGAGGTTCGACGCGTGGTGCTGCGAACTGTAGAAGTCGACGTAGTCCGCGACCTCGAACGGCAGGTGCAGCGTGACCTGGTCGCGCGGTACGAGGTGCGGTTCGACCCGGTCCCGATGTGCCCCGTCCGACAGCCACTGCGTGAGTTGCGCGCGCAGAGCCGCCCACGCCTCCACGCCCTGTGCCATGAACGCGTTGAGCGAGCCGGTCGCGTGGACCGGGTCGCTGGTCACACCCGCCACGTCAAGGACACGATCGCCGATGGCGACGCCGGTCCGCGGCGCATCGCCCGCGACGGAGAACACCCCGTACGGCAGATTCGTGACGCCGTATCCGGTGTCACGGGGGAGGTCGAGCCAGGTCACGAACGGACCCCTTCCAGTAGTCCGAGGGCGATCAGGTCGTCGATCGGCTCGGTGACGCTGCAGGTCCCGAACGACGTGAACGCCGCCCGAGCCCGCCCCACCCGCTCCGCCGACCACCCCTTGACCACCGCCACGAGCCGCGAAGCATCCATTTCCTCGAGCCACTCCACGGCGGTACCGGACTCGAGTGCGTCCACCGCTACGAGGATGTTCACGAAGCCGTGGTGGGTGAAGCCGGTCTCGGGATCCGTGTGGCGCACGGCGTGGTGGAGGCCCGCCGTGCACTTGAACGGGACACCGCGAGTTACGCACGCCGCTATCGACGCGGCTAGCTCCTCGCTCGGTGGGAACGCCGCGGACTCGAGGCCGCCGGTGCGGAGCTTCGCGCGGTAGCCGGCGGACGCCAGCGCGTCCAGCACCCCCTCGCGCGCCACGGATCGAGGAATTTCCACGGCCACCGGAATCTCGCGAGGAAGGATCTCAGCCAGCTCGCTGACGCCCGCCGCAATATCGTCGATAAGGGGAACCTCAACCGCGCGGAGCGCGAGGACCGGGTGGGCGCGCACCCTCGCTAGCGCGTCGGGCAGGTCCAGGGGAGCGGCGATGACGGAGACGCCGAACGGCGGGTCGCCGGTGACCTGGGCGGCGAGCTGCTCGAGGCGCGCGGCGGGGACCACGAACGGGCCGACGAGGTCGCCGTAGCGCGCGACCAGGGCGCGGTGCGCCGGCACGGCCGACTCCATCGGCGCGTCGCCGGGCGGGAAGAGCGCCGCGTCGTCGAAGAAGTGGGAGAACATCAGCGACCGCCGGACCAGGACCACGCGTACCGGCCGTCGTCGGAGGCCAGCCCGGCTTCGCCGAGGTCCAGGGGGCGGAAGGTGTCGACCATGACCGCTGTCTCGTCGAAGTAGTCGACGCCCAGGGAGCGTTCGACGGCGCCGGGCTGGGGTCCGTGCGAGTGCCCACCCGGGTGCAACGAAATGGACCCGACACCGATGCCCGATCCCTTGCGCGCCTCGTAGTCCCCGTCGACGTAGAACATCACCTCGTCCGAGTCCACGTTCGAGTGGTAGTACGGCACCGGGATCGCCAGCGGGTGGTAGTCCACTTTCCGCGGCACGAAGTTGCAGATCACGAAGTTCGTGCCCTCGAACACCTGGTGCACCGGTGGCGGCTGATGCACGCGCCCGGTGATCGGTTCGTAGTCGGCGATGTTGAACGCGTACGGGTACAGACAGCCGTCCCAGCCGACGACGTCGAACGGGTGCGTGGGCACCACGTGGATCGTGCCCCCGCCGCGGTGCTTCACGTACACCTCGACGTTCTCGTCCTCCACCAGGAGAGGAGCCTCCGGCCCTCGCAGATCGCGCTCGCAGTACGGCGCATGCTCCAGGAATTGCCCGTACCGCGACAGGTACCGCTTGGGTGGCGCGATGTGGGAGGAGGCTTCAATCGCGTAGGTGCGTAGGAGCTCGTGTGGCACCCACCGGTGTGTGGTCGCCCGGGGAATGACCACGTAGTCGCCCCGACCCACCTCGAGCGCCCCGAACACGGTCTCGAGCACCGCCGAGCCCCGCTCGACGTACACGCATTCGTCGCCGGTCGCGTTCCGGTAGTACGGCGACGGGACCTCCGACACCGCGTAGGAGATGCGCACGTCGGCGTTGCCAAGTACGAGCCGCCGGCCCGTGACCGCGTCCGCTTGATCGAACTTCAGGTCGTGGAGGCGAAGATGCCGGGGAACCAGCGGCGCGTTCGCCGTCAGTGTCTGATCCGGCAGCTCCCACGTCCGCGCATCGACGATCGCCGACGGAATCCCGCTGTGGTACAGCAACGACGAGTCCGACGAGAACCCCTCCTCGCCGACCAGTTCCTCGGAGTACAGGCCCCCGTCGGGGCGGCGGTGCTGGGTGTGGCGCTTGGGAGGGATGCTGCCGACCTGTCGGTAGTAGCTCATGCGAACGCCTCCTCGCGGGCGAACAGTCGACCCAGTGCGGTGTTCACGTCGGCCGCGGTGGTCACCACGGCGGCGATGTGCGCGTCGGGGCGCAGGATCCAGATTTCGTCGGGGTGGGCGCCGAGGGCCTCGGTGAGGGTTCCGGTGGGATCGAGGTCGTCGATGCGGTGGACCGTGACCGGTCCCTCGATCGGTGGGCAGACGGCGGAGGGACCGACCAGCACCGTAACCCCGTTACGCGCCAGCTCGCGCAAACGGCGCGAACCCGCTACCGGGCAGTCCGGTACCAGCACTCCCGGGGCGGGCACCGGCACGTCACCCCGCGCTGGGCGTCCGGGGAACGGGCGGCGGGGATCCGGGGTGGTCAGCGGGGAGTCCACGTACCAGAACGGTTCCGCGAGGCGCCCGGAGTCGACGTGCGCCCGGGCCTCCGGGTCGTCGACAGCGCGCTCCAGGATCTCCCGGCGGTGCGCGGCGTCGGCCGGCGTCGGCGGCACCAGGAACCGCATCGTCGCCGACGTGACCTCGATGTTCTCGCGCGCCGCCGCATGCCGTTCGTCGTGATAGCTGTCCAGCAACGAGGCAGGCGCCCACCCCCGCAGCACGAACGCGATCTTCCACGCGGCGTTCTCCGCGTCGAGCACCCCCGAGTTCAGGCCGCGCGCGCCGAACGGCGACACCAGGTGCGCCGCGTCCCCGCCCAGCAATACCCGCCCCACCCGCATCCGGTCCACCACCCGCGAATGGAACCGGTACACCGACTTCCACACGATCTCGTACGGCCGCTCGCCGATCACCTGGCGGATCCGCCGGTCCAGCCCGCCCGTCGACTCTTCTACGGCCAGATCGAAGTCCGGCGGCACCTGCCAGTCGATGCGGTACGTCGAGTCCGGGCACGGGTGGATCAGCACCTGCCGGCCCGGATTCCACTCCGGGTCGAAGTAGAAGCGGCGTTCGGTCTCCCAGCCCGGAAGGTCAGTGCGGATGTCGCAGATCAGGAAGCAGTCGGCGAACGACTCGCCGTCGAATGTCAACCCGAGCATCGTCCGTACGTCGTCGCCGCGGGCGCCCGGACAAGCAACGACATAACTGCCTTGGTGGACGCCCATCGAGGTGCTGACCGCGACGCCGGTGTCGTTCTGCGCGATGCCCGTGACGCGGTGGCACCACCGCACGTCGATGAGGGGCTCGGCGTCGATCGCGGCGTCGAGGATCTGTTCGGTTTCGCACTGGGACACGTTGACGAACGGCGGGAACACCGATTTGCCACGGTCGGCGAACCGCATGCTGAACAGTTCGCGGTCGCGGTGGAATGTCCGCGCCGTGGTCCAGGTGACGCCCCGCCGAGCGATGGCCTTTCCGGCCCCCACCGAGTCCCACACGTCCAGCACGTCCCGCTGCTGACAGATCGCCTTGCTCCCGATCACGTCCCGCTCGCCCCGCCCATCCAGCACGACGACGGGCACACCCCACCGCGCCAGCAGTAAGGCGGCCGTCTGCCCGACCGGTCCGTTCCCGATCACCAGCACCGGCTCGACCCCAGCCGCGACAGCGCCGCCGCCATCGGCCGGCGGCGTGGGGGTGGTGGGAGTCACGACTGGAGCTCGTCCCAGACCTGGCGGTCTCGGTCGGCGGTCCAGATGACCGGGCGTTCGATGCCGTGGATCTCGTCCCAGAGGCGCTGGACGTCGAACGGAAGGCAGTGTTCGAAGATCGGCCACGTGCCGTACTTGGGTGCCAGGGCGGCATGGGTGGCGGCGAAAGCCTCGGTGAGCGTCTGCGCGTCACCGACAGTGCGCTGCATCGTCAGCAGGAAATCGCGGGTCTGCTCGATCGCCGCATCGACGGCGTCCCGCCCCCGCGCGATCGCCCCGCGCCCCCCGATCAGCTGCTCGGCCCCCAGTGCCTTGACGCTGTCGAGCGTCCCCGCCGCCCAGTCGAAGTGGAACGCGTCCCCGGTGTACAGCGCGGCCTGGGACTCGACGAGGTCACCCGCGAACACGATCCGCTGCCTCGGCAACCACGCCACGATGTCGCCCTCGGTGTGTCCGCGGCCGTGGAACCGCAGCTCCAACTCACCTCGGTCACCCCCGAGCTCGATCGTCAGCGTGTCGCGGAACGTCACCGTCGGCCACGTGAGCCCGGGAATCGACTCCGGCTCCTCGAAGAGCCGGGGCATCCGCCCGTACTCGCTCTCCCAGTCCTGCTGACCCCGCTCGGCGATCAACGCCTTCGTCTGCGCGGAGCTCACGATGATCTCGGCGTCGAACGCGCTCGCACCCAGCACCCGCACCGCGTGGTAGTGCGACAACACCAGGTACCGCACCGGCTTGTCGGTGTGCTCGCGCAGCTTCGCGAGCCACCGCCGAGCCGCGACCGGCGTCGCGAGCGCCTCGAAGCAGACCAGGAAGTCGTCGCCCTCGATGGCGCCGAGGTTCGGGTCGCCCTCGGCGGTCAGGGCGTACACGCCGTCGGCGAGCACCTCGAGGGTCTGCTCTTTCACGCCGCGGTCGGCGGAGGACGCGAACGGCTTCGTCGCCATGGTGAGGCTCCTGCTCGATAATAGAACACGCTGTTCACCTATCGATCAGCACGTTACGAGCCGTCCACGTCGCGGACAAGGTCCGTGCACAAAAAGGCGTCACCTGCAGCCCCATCAGCATCGACAGCAGCTCGTCGGCGAGTTCGTCGGGCTCGCCGCGATCCTGGTGATCACCGTCGACAACCGGCCGCTGCTGGTCGGCGGCTCGACCGCCCTGGCAATCACGATCGACGTGGTCCTCGTCCTGTCGTTCGTGGCCGGCCTGGTGCTGGCAGCCGTACGCCCGAACGCCGACGCCAACGCCCTGGACGTCGATAGGGTCTGAGTCCGTGCAGTCGGCGGCGCCAGCGCCGGATCGGGAGCCGGTGATGGCGGCGGCGGATTGGAGCGGCCGGGTGTGGTATTCATCGCGGTCGGGCCGGAGGTGGGCCCGGCTGGCGGCCGCGCTGAGCGCGGTGTGCGTGCTGGCGCACGTGCGGATGGCGTGGGACGGGGCGGTTCTCGGCAGCGTGCCGCTGGTGATGGCGTCGCTGGGACTCGCGGTGGCGTGCTCGCCCTGCGCCGTCGGCCTCTGGCGGACGCCGGCCGCGGGGGAGTGGCGGCTGACCGCTCTGATGGCAGCCGCCATGCTCGCCCTGCACGCCCCCCTCATGTCCTTCCCCGGCCACGTACACACTGGCACCGCGCCCGGGTCCCTAGCCGCAGCAGCCCTGCTGGTCCTCACTAGCGGAGTGATTGCCACGCAGGGCCTGCGCCGGACCAGCCGCTCCCCGGCGCAGTTGCCAGCGCGCTAGCGCATCCGCGGCGCCGCCGCCCGCGGCGGTGGCGGGCGCGACGGGGTGGGGTCAGGCGGTCAGGGCGTTGTTTTGGCGCCACCATTCGGCGACCGTGGCCGGGTCGGTGGACGTGGGGTTCTGGATCTCGGCGCCGACCAGGGAGCCGCGGTCACCCCAGGTGATCCACCACGCGCCGTTGCCCGTCCAGTAGCAGGCGGCGGTGCCGGTGGAGTTCCAGCTGCCGTAGCCCTGGTTGCCGACGGTGCCGCAGTCGTGGTCCGGGTCGTTGTCGTCGGAGTAGTCGTTCACCGCGTCGAAGTGGTCGCGGTAGTCGCGGTTGCCCTGGAACTTGAAGTAGCGGACCTGGGTCTCCAGGGTGCCGGCGGTGTCGCACACCAGCGTGGCGTCGACGTCGATGTCGTCGGGGGCGGGGCCCGAGCGGCAGCTCGCCTTGTCGATGCCGCGGCCACTGAGCGTGGACCACAGAGCCTGTTCCTCCGACGAGAGGTCGGCGGGTGCGCTGGGGGTCGGTGACGCCGAGGGTGACTTCGACGCGGCGACGCTCGGGCTCGGACTCGGGCCGGCTTTGGCGTCCGGATCGTCGGTCTGTGACATCACGATCGCGTACGCCGCGAGCGCGAGGACCAGCAACAACACGGTGCCCGCCGCCACGAACGCAAGCGGCGGCAACCCCTTCGCGCGCCCCAGCCCGGGCTGCGTAGGAATCGGCGTGGTCCGCTCGAGCACGGGGCCGGGCACCGGCCCACCGTGCGGCCCTACCGGGTTCCCGCCCGGGCCCACCGGGTTTCCGTGAGGCCCCACAGGACTTCCGTGCGGACCTACTGGGCTTCCGTGCGGACCTACTGGGCTTCCGGGCAACGCGACCGGACTGCCAGGAGCAGCCACCGGGCTCCCCGGAGCCACCGGGCTCCCCGGAGCAGCCACCGGACTCCCCGGCGCCCCGGCCGGCGCGTACCCCGCGGGGAGCGCACCAGCCGCATGCCCCCCGGCGCCGTACCCAGCCGCGAACGGCGGAACCGGCGCCACCGTCGTAGGCCGCACCGGCGGCCGCGGCGGACTGGCCTGCCCCGGTGCGAACGGCCCCGGCAACGGCGGAAGCCCCGACGCGCCCGCCACCAGCGCCGCCAACGAACGACCGTCCGGCGCCGCCACCGCCCGAAGCGCCTCCGAAGCAGCCTCCGCGTCCGGCCGCTCCTCCGGCTCCTTCGCCAGCAATCGGTCAAGAATCGGTCCGAGCTCTCCGGCCCGCTCGGGAGCCCGGTGCGGCGCCGTCGCCACCGCGAACAACCCCGACAACGCGTCCCCGAGATCGAACGCCTCGGCGCCCTCAACGGCCAGATACAACGTCGCACCCAGCGCGAACACGTCAGCGGGCGGACCAGCAGTACCTCGCATCAGACGCTCCGGCGCGATGTACCCGGGCGTCCCGAGCAGCACCCCGGCCGCCGTCCGCGACCCGGTCCCCACCACCGACGCGATCGAAAAATCGGTGAGCAGCACCGTGCCATCCGGCTGCACCAGCACGTTCGCCGGCTTCACGTCCCGGTGCACGACCCCCGCCCGATGAGCGGTGTCCAGCGCATCGAGCACGGTGAGCCCGATCCGCGCGACGACGTCCGGCGGAAGCGGACCCACCGCCGCGACCACCTGATCGAGCTGATACCCGCGGATCAGCCGCATCACGATGCAGGGATGACCGCCGTCCTCCACCACGTCGTACACCGCGACGATGTTCGGATGGTCGAGCGCACCAGCGGTGCGTGCCTCCTGCATCGCGCGCCCGACCATCGCGGTGCGCTCTTCGTGCGTGGACAGCGGCGGTACCGCGAGCTCCTTGACCGCCACCTCGCGACCGAGGCGCTCGTCGTAGGCACGCCAAACCACACCGCTGCCACCGCGGCCGATCTCCGCTGACAGCCGGTAGCGGCCACCGATCAAACGCCCCTGCGCGTGCATCACTTCTCCCGAGACCATCGGAGGGGAGTCTAGGGAGCCGGTGCAAGCGTGAGCAGCCCGGTCAGCTGTGAAAACTTACAGACCGTAGGTCTTGGAGATGATGTCCCGCTGGATCTCCGACGTGCCGCCGTACACCGTCGAGATCACTGACGCGCGCAGGATCCGTTCCATCTCGTACTCGGTGGCGTACCCGTAGCCACCCATCATCTGCATGCCTTCCAGCGCCATCGTCTTCGCGAACTCGGTGGCCTTGAGCTTCGCCATCGACGCCTCGCGCGGGAAGAGTTCGCCGGGGTTGGCGTCGACGAGCTCCGCGGTCTGGAAGACCAGCAACCGCACGCAGGTCAACTCGGTTGCCAGGTCGGCGATCCGGTGCCGCAAAGCTTGGAAAGTTCCGATCGGGCGCCCGAACTGCGTCCGCTGTTTGACGTACGCCACCGCGTCGTCGAATGCGCGCTCCGCGGTGCCGAGCATGAGCGCGGCCAGCACCAGCCGCTCGAAGTTCAGCCCCGCCATCAGCTGACGCCAGCCGTTGCCGACCTCCCCGACCACCGCCGACGCGGGCAGCACGCAGTCGGTGAAGTACAGGTCGTTGACCTCTTTGCCGCCCATCGTGTCGATGCCGTGGATCGCCAGCCCAGCGGTACCGGTGGGCACGGTGAACATCGTCAGGCCGTCGTGCCCGGAGCCGGACGTCCGTGCGACCAGCAAGATGTGATCGGCGATGTGGGCGTTCGAGCACCACGTCTTCTGCCCGTTCACCACCCACGAGCCATCGTTACGCTGCGTAGCGCGGCACGTGAGCGCCGCCACGTCCGACCCGGCTCCCGGCTCGGACATCGAGATCGATTCGACCGCCCCGTCGACGATGCCTCCGAGGATCGTCGTCTTCTGTTCGTCGCTACCGAACCGTTCATACGCACCTGCCACGATGATCGACGTCGCGAAGCCGCCGATCGGGGCGAGCGCCTTCGCCGTTTCCTCGAGGAACAGGCACAGGTCGACCGCCCCGCCACCGGCGCCGCCGTACTCCTCGGGTAACCCGGCGCCGAGGTAGCCCAGCGCGGCCATCTTGCGGTAGAGCGCGTCGCTGTGTCGTTCGCCTCCCGCGACCAACGCGTCCCGCTGCTCGCGCGTGCCGGCCTCGCGTCGGCAGAACTCGGCGACAGCGCTCGCGAACGCGCGTTGCTCGTCGGTGAGGTCAGGAGTCACGACGCCCTCCAGGGCTGCTCGGTGTCGGCCCTGCCGACCGACGGCCGGAGGAGCAGAATCGGTCCGCGTGGACGGTCGGGTAGTTACTCGCTCGCCCAGAAGTTTTGGGCGTCGAGGTGGGTGAGGAGGCGTTCGGCGCCGTCGGTGAAGTGGCGGGCCATCTCCGCGGTGGCCCGCTCGGCGTCGCCCGCTTCCAAGGCGTCCAGAACGTCGTCGTGCGCAGTGAGCATGGACGCGCGCCACCCCGGGTCGGACGAGTAGAAGCTGACCGGCGTGTAGCGCAGCGCGGTGTGCAGGAACCAGGACAGCTTGCGGGCGTCGGCGATGCGGTTGAGCGTGCGGTGGAACTCGAACTCGCGATCCTCGACCTCCTCCGCCGAGGACGCGGCGCGCAGCCCTTCCTGGTGCGTGCGCAGGTCCGCCAACTGCTCCGCGGTGATCGACGCGGCCGCCCGCGCCACCAGCTGACCGGCCACGTGTCCCTGCAGCTCGAACACGTCGACGATGTCCTGCCGCGACAGCGGCGCCACCCGGTATCCCCGGCGCGGCTCCAACTCCACCATGTCCTCGCCGCGCAGCGTCAGCAACGCTTCCCGCACGGGCGTGATGCTGACGCCGAGCGTCGCCGCCACCTCGTCGAGGCGGACGAAGACACCCGGCCGCAGCTCACCGGACATGATCTGGTCGCGCAGGTACGTCACGACCTCGTCGGAGAGCTGGGGACGCCGGCGCCGGATGGTGGCGTCAGTCATGCGGTCCTCCCTGATCGTCCTGGACCGCTAAGATATCAAATATAAGAAGCGCGGAACTCACGTTTGCGGACGAGGCCGTGCCCCTGGTCGGCGGAGTCTGACCCGCGCATGTAGTGAGCGTGTAGCTGGGCCCTTCATGCTCGCGGAAACACCCGGGCGTCGGGTGGTCCGGCGGCTACACGATCTCCCTCGACTGCGTCGGCCGGGCGTCGAAGCCACCTGCCGCTACTCCGTGGTCCTGGCCCGGTGACTAGAACCGGCTCGAGCAGCAGCCGGTGCCGTGTGCGGCACGTTCGACCGCCAGTTACTCCTGTCGGTAGAGGCCTTCGATCGCGTCGGAGTGGCGATCGGTGATCGTGCGGCGCTTGAGCTTCAGCGTCGGGGTCAGTTCTCCGGACTCCGGGCTCAGCGCAGCGGGCAGTACGACGAACTTCTTCACCTGCTCGGGCCGCGCGAGCCGTGAGTTCGCGGCGTCCACGGCGGCCTGCAGTTCGGCGAGCACCAACGGGTGCGCGGCCAGGACGTCCGAGGCGATACCCCGCGCGGCGGCCCAGACCGGAGCAGCCTCCTCGTCCAGGCTGATCAGGGCGGTGACGTACGGGCGCCGGTCGCCGATAGCGACCGCGTAACCAATCAGCGGGTGCGTCCGCAGCAGGTTCTCGATCTGTGCCGGCGCCACGTTCTTGCCGCTGGCGGTGATCAGCAGTTCCTTCTTGCGGTCCGTGATCGTCAGGAACCCGTCGTCGTCGATCGTCCCGATGTCCCCGGTGGCCAGCCACCCGTCGGCGTCGGTGACCGGCGCGACGGACCCGTCCGCCTGCAGGTACCCCTGACAGACCAACGGGCCCCGAACGAGGATCTCGCCGTCGTCGGCGAGCCTTACTTCCATGCCGACGTTGGGGACGCCGACAGTGCCGGTGCGGAACTGACCGGGCGTGTTGATCGTCGCGGTACCGGTGGTCTCGGTCATGCCCCAGACCTCGTACACCTCGACGCCGATGCCGGCGAGGAACGTCAGCACGTCGACGGGGATCGGGGCTGCGCCGCTGCCGGCGTGGACGATGTTGTCGAGGCCGAGCTTGGCGCGGATCGGTTTGAGGATCAGCGCGTCGAGCGACTCGAGCTTCTCGGAGAGCTCGGCCGGCACTTCCTGGTGGTTCTCCCGCAGGCCGTGCACCTGCAGTGCGACAGTCGTGGCGCCGAGAACGGCGTCGCGCACGGCGTCGTCGGCGCCGGCGAGGAAGCCCTGCAACGCGGCGACCATCTTCTCCCAGACCCGGGGAACGCCGAAGAAGGTGTACGGCTTGACCGCGAGCAGCGCAGCGACCGCCTGCGCGGGGTCGGAGACGATGTGGACGTGCCCGGCCCGGTACACCGGGATGTAGATGCCGAGCACCCGCTCGGCGATGTGCGCGAGCGGCAGGTACGCGATCGTCGGGGCGTGCGGGGGAAGGTCCACCAACAGCTCCAGCGCGACGGCCTGGTGCAGGACGTTGCGATGGCTCAGCACGACGCCCTTCGGGTCACCGGTGGTGCCGGAGGTGTAGAGCAGCGTCACCGGGTCGTCCGGGGTGATCTGCGGCCAGCGCTCCTCGAACAGCGAGATGTCCTGGTCCGCGCCGGCCGCTTCGACGGTGGCGAGGTCGGTCAGCCGGGGGTCCTCGAACTCGATCCCGGCGGGATCGATCAGAACGATGGACGTGACGTCGTCGAGCTCGGCGAGTACGGGTGACCAGCGGCTGAGCTGCTCGGCGTTCTCCACGACGAGCACGGTGGCCCTGCTGTGCTCGGCGAGGTACTTCAGCTGGGGTGTGCTCAGCGTGGCGTAGGCGCTGCAGGGCACGGCTCCGAGGTGGACGGCGGCGAGGTCGACGAGCCAGTGCTCGATCCGGCTGGACGCCGAGATCAGCATCCGGTCACCGCGGTCGAGGCCGGCGTCGGCGAGGCCGAGCGCGACGGCGGCGACTCTGCGGCGCAGCTCGCCCCAGGTGACGGTCGAGTCGTCGTCGCCCAGCACGCTGAGTGCCGGGCGGTCGGCGAATTCCGCGGCGTTCGAACGAAGGAGTAAGGGGATGGTCAGCTCGGCGGTGGCCGCCGCGCACTCGTCGGTGAGGGACATCCGTGGTCTCCCTTCACCGGCCACGACGGCCGGCGCCGGCCCGGGTGTGGGGCTTGGCAGCACTGTAAACCAGGGTTAACTTCTGTGGACAGGGAAGGACGCGGATTCGTACGTTGGGCCGCTGTCGTCCCGCGCGGCGGGCGACGGAGGGGGCGCTCAGGCCTGGCGCATGAGGCGTAGGGCGAGGGCCGCCACCAAGGGCCGGAACGAATCCGGCGGCGACGGGTCGGTGGCCCCGCCGAGGTCGGTGACAAGGTTGAGCGAGGCGTGCACCAGGATGCGTGCCTCGGAGGCCGCCAGTTCGGGGCGCACACCCACGAGTAGCCGCACCCATTCGTCGACCTGGAGCCTTTGGATTTTGCGCAGTTCGTGGCGGTCGCGGTCGGGCAGGTTGTTGTTCTCCGCCAGGTAGACCGCGACCAGGTCGCGTTGGCCGAACGTGAGGTCGACGAAGCCCTCGACGAGCCGGCGCAGGCCCTCCTCGTCGGTGGCCGCGGCTTCCAGCGACGCCGTCGTGTTCGAGGTGACCTGCTCGGCGGCCCGGTGATAGGCGGCAGCGAGCAGGTCGGCCTTGCTCGGGAAGTAGCGGTAGAGGCTGGAGGCGTGCAGACCCGAGGCCTTGCCGATGTCCTCCATGCCGACGGCGTGGTAGCCGTGCTGGTGGAACAGCCGGATAGCCGTGGCCAGAACCGCTTCCCGACGAGCGTCCCGAGGTCCCGCGTCCTCGGGCGCGGGCCGGGCGTCGGTCGGTGAGTCGGTTGTGGGCTGGGCGTCCGTCGGTCGGGTGGCGCCGGGTCGGGTGGCGTCGCGGGGCGCGGGGGCGGCGGGTGCCGGAAGCGCGGCGGGAACGTCGGCCGTGAGCAGTGCCCAGCCGGCTCGGCGCAGGAGGTCCACCGCGCGACTGCGCGAGATCGGCGCCCGGTGCGTGGCCGGGCTCGCCAGCGCGCTGAACGCGGCTCGGGTCAGCAGCCGCGGGGCCCGGGGCGGCAGCTCCGGACGGATGACGCTCAGCGGCTCGGCGATGCGACCGATCAGCGTGTTCAGTCCCGCGCGGAACTCGGCCCGGTGCTCGGGCTCCAGGTACCGGTTCTCCCACTGGTACAGGCCGCCGACGCGTCGCTGCTCGACGCTGAGCGTCGCCAGCGCGTCGAGCACGTGGTCGAGCTTCTCGCGGGGGTCGGTGGACTCGGCCAGCGCCCGGTCGGTGGCCGCGCGGATCGTCACCGTCAGTTCCCGCGTCGCGTGCACGAGCATCGCGTACTTGTTCGGGAAATGCCGATAGATCGCGGGCCCGGTGATCCCCACCGCGCCGGCGATCTCGTCCACCCCGACACCGTGGTACCCGCGCGCGCAGAACAGCTCGGCCGCCGCCAGAGCGATCTGGGCCTTCCGGTTCTTCGGACGCTTGGTTGGCGTCGGCAGGGCCGCGTCCGTGTCGTCCTCCGGTGGTCGTACTCATCAGTGCCGCGCTGAAGGGCTGTGTCGCATTGAAAATACCGGGAGCCCGATCGTCACGGCGAGCGACCTCGCTCATAGCAGCGGCTTCCCACGGCGGATGCGCCGTTTGACGTCCCACAACAGGTAGTTGAACGGGAACTCGCGAACGGCGGCGGGCTGCCGGCGGGACAGCGTGCCGATCGTGCGCATCATCGTCTCGAAGCGCCGCTGGCGGCGCTCGTCCCACTCCAGGTGCATCTGCTCGCGGAACTCGGGCGGCAGGAACCCCGTGGTGACGAACGTGTTCAGCGGGACGGACAGGGCGCGGAGGGGCCGGGGTAACCAGTCCGAGCGCACAACGGCGAGCAGGTGCTCACGGATCGTGTCGTCGATGTGCACGTTGGCGAGTTCCGCGTTCCAGTAGCGCTGAAAAGCGGCACGGTCGGGCGGCCACATGTTCGCGCGGACCTCGAGTGTGGTGCCGAGCGCCTGGGAGCGACGGTAGATCTCTTCGGCCTGGGTCTCGCTCAGCTCGTAGCCGAGGGCCGCGTGGACGTCCTCGAAGCCGCGGTAGAGGCACGCGGCGACCCAGAGCTGGAGGCGCGGGTCCATCCCGGAGTAGCGGACGGGGCTCTCGGGCGTCGAGTAGACCTGTTTGTGGGCGACGGCGACGGCGGAGCGGTAGGCGTTCTTCTCCGCGTCGGTGCCGAGCATCGCCACGGCCAGGTACGAGAGCGTGGTGCGCGTGCGCTTGATCGGGTGGTCGAAGAGCCTGCCGCTTTCGACGCGGCTCTCGTACACGCCGTAGCCGACGCCCGGGTGGGCGAGCTGCATGATCACGTTCGCTGCGGCGGCCATGAGGCCCGCGCCGTGGACTATCCGCCGTAAGTCCGTCATGGGCCCTCCCGGCTATCTGATAACGTGCGTTTCCAGATACTGTGGCAGACGTGTCAAGATGTGCGCCATGGAGAGCCTGCGTACGTACGGCGGGGTGGCGGGTACGGAGCGGGCAGCCGAGCGGCGCGCCGCGCTGCTGGGGGCGGGGCTCGAGCTGCTCGGGTCACCGACCGGGCCGGGGGAGCTGACCGTGCGCGGGGTGTGCCGGCATGCCGGGCTCACTGCCCGGTACTTCTACGAGAGCTTCGCCGACCGGGACGCGTTGACCGCCGCGGTGTACGACGGGGTGGTCGCGGACCTGGGGGCGGAGGTCCTCGCCGCGCTGGAGATCGCGCCGGGGACGGCGCAGGCCCAGACGCGTGCCGGGCTCGCGGCGCTGATCGGGAGCATCACCGAGGACCCGCGGCGCGGGCGGTTGCTGTTCTCGCGGTCGCTCGGGGCGAGTCCGGTGGTGGCGGCGCGGCGTGCGGAGTCGACGCGGTGGTTCGTGGATCTGTTGACCGCGCAGGTGCGCGAGTTCTACGGGATCTCGCGGACGCCGCGGATCGACGTGGCGGCGGAGTTGTTGGTGGGTGGGGTGGCGCAGGTTCTCACGTCGTGGATGGACGGGGTGCTGGAGGTCAGCGCGGACGAGCTCACCGAGCACTGCACGAGCCTCTTCCTCGCCCTGGCGGGCGAGCGCCCCTGACGCGCGCCGGTGGCGCGGCGAGTGCCGTTGACGCGCGCCGGTGGCGCGGCGAGTGCCGTTGACGCGCGGCGGTGGCGCGGCGAGTGCCGTTGACGCGCGGCGGTGGCGCGGCGAGCGCCCCTGACGCGCGCCGGCGGCGCGGCGAGTGCCGCTGCGCCAGCCCGTCTGCGGCCAGCCCCTCTGCGGCGAGCGCCTCTGTGGCGCAGCCGCGGGCTGGTGCGGCGAGGACGGCCGCGCGGGTGGGGTGCGGCTATGTCGCGGGGTGGGGCGCGGTCAGCGCCCGGGGGTGGTGTGCGCCCGACGGGGGCGCGTACGTGGATCCTGCCGGAAGCGCCGCCGGGGGAACTCCCGCAGGGAGTGCCGCGGGACGGGCCCCTGCGGTGAGCGCCGGGCGGATCGGCGCGGGGAGGGCGGCGACGGTCGGGAGGGCCGCGACGGCGGCTGCTGCGGTCGGCAGGGGAGTGGGTGCGAGCTCGAGGCGGGCTCGGTGGCGGAGCCAGAGGGTGCCCACGATGCCCCACGCGACGCTCGCAATCCCGACGATCGTGAGCCCGATCAGCCCCAACACGATGTCGCCCCAGAGCCACCCACTCGTCACCACGAACTTGGCCCCGTACGCCACCAGCATCACACCCGCCCCCGACGCCGACGTGGCCACCGTCCAGTGCGGACGTGTCGTCGGTCGGCACATCAACGGCCAGGTCACGTACGCGACCGCAACCGTCAGTGCGACGACGAGCACCGGCGACCGCCCGTGCTGCAACGCCCGCACCCCGAGCACGGTGGCCAACCCCGTAGTGAGCGTGATCGCCGCCAACCACCGCCACCGCCGATTCCGGCTCGGCTCCACGCGAGTCCGCGCGGCCACCGCCGCTGCTAAAGCGACAGCCATCGCATACGTCAACACAGAGCCTCCCCGACGCCGGAGCCAGTCGAGTCAGATATGTAGCATTAAGTCCCCTCAACCCGGGCGTGTCGCCACGCCGCCCCACCCGAGACCACATCGGAGTACCGAACGCGACAGACTTTCCCGAAATCGCCCCGGAGAATCGAGGCAACGACTGGAGGCCATCACATGCGCGCGCAGGCGAAAGCAGATGGACTGACCGTCCGAGCGGTCGCGGGAAACAACGTCGTACTCCTGGGCTTCGACCTACCCGCCCCGAGCACCGCCGGGCTCCTGGGCTTCGGCATCGAACGCACCGACCACACCGAGGGCGAACGCTACTGGCTCCGTAACGACCTGGCGTTCAGGAACAGCCGCGGCCGCACGACCGACGTCAGCCCCGTACAGACTTTCCGCTGGGGCGACTACACCGCCAAGCCCGACCACCACTACACCTACCGCGTCGTCGCCTGGGTCGGTACGCCCGGAAAGCTGATCCCGCTGGCCGAGGCCGCGGTCGAGATCCGCACCGAGGGCTACCTCACCGGCAACCACTCGGTGTATTTCAACCGGGGCATCGCCGCGTCCCAGCAGTACGCCGCCCGCTTCGGCAACAAGGCCCCCGCCGACATCCCGCGCCGCGAAGCCTACACATGGCTCAGCCGAGGTCTGGAGGAAGCGCTTCTGGCGTTCATCGGCCAGGCCGCCGACGCGTCCTGGGAGCTGCAGGGCGCGTTGTACGAGTTCCGTCACCAGCCCGTTCTCGACGCGCTGCGCATCGCCGCCGACGCCGGCGCACGTGTCCGTCTCGTGGTCGACGCGTCGACGAAGGACGACAGCCCGCGGGAGACCAACCTGGCCGCGATCGCCGACGCCGGGCTCGGCCCGAACGTCATCCCGCGCGAACACTCGAGCGCGATCGCGCACAACAAGTTCCTCGTCGCCCTGCGCAACGGCACACCGGTCGCGGTCTGGACCGGCTCGACGAACATCACCGAGGGCGGCATCTTCGGGCACTCCAACGTCGGCCACGCGGTGCACGACCCTGACGTCGCCGCCGCGTTCTCGGCGTACTGGCAGGAACTCGCCGCGGACCCGACGTCGGCAGTGCTGCGCAAGTGGGTGGGCGCGAACCCGCCGGTGCCGTCCGGGCCCGCGACCTCCGGCACGCTGTTCAGCCCGCGTAGCGGGTCGGCCGCGATGCTCGACTGGTACGGCTCGCTCGTCCGCGGCGCCCAGCGCTCGGTGTTCCTGACCGCCGCGTTCGGCGTCGCCGAGCGGTTGCGGCCGGTGTTCGTCGAGGAGCGCGACATCCTGCGGTACGTGCTGCTGGACAACAACCGCGGGCGGATCGACCTGATGATCCGCGACGCCGACCCCGACAACCAGGTGTCGGTGGGGGCCGCGCTGCCGGCGGGGAGGTTCGGGCAGTGGCTCGGGGAGTCGACGCTGGACCTCAACCAGCACGTGAACTTCATCCACACGAAGATCCTGCTGATCGACCCGCTCGGCGACGACCCGGTCGTGCTCACCGGCTCGGCGAACTTCAGCCCGGCGTCGGTGTCGTCGAACGACGAGAACATGCTGGTCATCGCCGGGGACACCGCGGTCGCCGACATCTACCTGACCGAGTACATGCGCCTGTTCACGCACTACGAGTTCCGGTACGCGGTGACGGCCCGTCCGGTGGCGGCGCCCGGCCAGGCGATCACCCCGCGCCGCTCCCTGACCCCGGACGACTCCTGGGTACCCCGCTGGTACGAACCCGGCTCGGCCCGGGCCAAGGAACGCGCCCTCTTCAGCGGCAACTAGTAGGCGCCGGCCACGACCGCGGCCAACCGCCGCGCGAGCGCCAGCTGGAGTTCTGCATGCGAAGGCCCCAGCCGGTGTTCGGGAGCATCCCGGTCGGGATACCGCCACACCGGCCCACCGCGGTACTCGTCGGGCTCCCACGAGTACCGGGCGTGCACGTGGCCGTGCAGGTGCTCCCACGAGTTCCCGAGCACCTCGTAGTTGATCCGCCGGAACCCGGGCCCCGCCTCCGCGGCGACGACCTCGCCGAGCAGCGCCAGATCGAACAGGAACTCGGTGCGGCGGGCACGCGGCAGATCGGTGAGGTGGTTGGCCTGCCCGGCGTAGAGCAGAAGGCAGTAGCCGGGCAGGTGCTGGGTGTCTCCGATGACCGCCCAGCCGGTGCGCAGGCGGCCGAGGACGGTCGGGTTTTCGCCCCGTTCGGCGGCGGCGAGGGGATCGTCGCGGGAATCCATGCAGTCGGTGATACCACGTCCTAGGCTGGCCACAATGGACACCACCAGCACGCCGCAGACCGCCCGGATCTGGAACTACCTGCTCGGGGGCACCGACAACTATCCGGCCGACCGGGAGGTCGGTGACCAGATCATCCAGGGCATGCCGCAACTGGCCGAGAACGCGCGGCTCTCGCGCGGGTTCCTCATCCGCGCCGCCCGCTACCTGGCGGGCGAGGCCGGCGTGCGCCAGTTCCTCGACATCGGCTCCGGCCTCCCGGCCGCCAGCAACACCCACGAGGTCGCCCAGGCCGTCGACCCGTCCGCGCGCGTCGTGTACGTCGACTACGACCCGCTGGTCGCCGCACCCGCCCGGACGATGCTGACCAGCACTCCGGAAGGCGCCACCGACTACCTCGAAGCCGACATGCGCGACGCCCCGACGATCCTGCGCGAGGCGTCCCGCACGCTCGATCTCGACCAGCCGGTCGCGCTGTTCCTGATGGGCGTCCTCGGACACGTGGAGTCCGATTCGGAAGCCAAAGCCATCGTCGGCGGATTCCTCGACGCACTCGCGCCCGGCAGCTACTTCGCGATGTACGACGGCAGCGACACCAGCGAGGCCAACACGGAGGCCGTCCGCATCTGGAACATCTCCGCCAACCCGAAGTACCACCTGCGCAGCGTCGACCGGCTCACCGCCCTGTTCGACGGGCTGGAGATCGTCGAACCGGGCGTGGTCCCGGTGACCCAGTGGCGGTCCGAGCACCCCGCCGAGCCGGTCGACCAGTATTGCGCGGTGGGGCGCAAACCCGCCTAACTCTGCACGGTCGGGCGAATGACCACTTCGTTGACGTCCACCGAATCAGGTTGCTCGATCGCGTACGCGATCGCCTGGGCGATGGCCGACGGAGGGATGGCGATCTTGTCGCGCATCGCGAGGAGGTCGGCGCGGACCTCGCGATCGCTGGAGGCTTCGGCGAAGTTGGTGGCGATGAAGCCGGGGGTGACCGTCGTGACGCGGTAGGCGCCCTCGGATTCCTGGCGGAGGCCCTCGGCGATCACCCGTACGGCGGTCTTCGTCGCGGCGTACACGGCCATCGTCGGGAGCGTCCAGAACGCGGCGGTCGACGCGGTCGTCACGAAGTGCCCGCTGCCCTGCGCGCGGAACACCGGTAACGCCGCCGCAATCCCATGCAGAATGCCTTTGAGATTGACGTCGATCATGGCGTCCCATTCGTCGACGCGCAGATCGGCGAGGTGCGAGACCGGGCCGATACCGGCGTTGCCGACCAAGACGTCGAGGCGGCCGTGGCGTTCGAGCGCGAGGTCCACGAGCGCGGCGACGTCGTCGCGGTTGCGGACGTCGGTCGTCGCGGAGGCGGCGCCGAGTTCCGCGGCGAGAGCGTCCAGGCGGTCGGTGCGCCGCGCCCCGAGTACGAGCTGTGCCCCCTGCGACGCGAGCAGGCGGGCGGTCGCCTCGCCGATGCCACTGCTGGCACCGGTGATGACGACGACTTTGGTGGTTGTTCCCATGCATCGAACGGTAGGAATGGGGGCGTGGGAGTGACCATGAGCGAACGTTCGGATCGTGTGCGCGATCGTTCGGGGGACGTGCTGCCGGACGCGCTGGCGATGGTCGGCGCGCGGGCGGCCCGGTCGTCGACGTTCGCGGGCGGGGGTGACTGGGCACTGCGGTTCGCCGGGTCGCGGCACGCGAAGGTCGTCGCGGTCGAGCAGGGCACGTGTTGGGTACGCACGGGCTCCGCCGACCCGGTCCTGCTCCGCGCCGGCGACGCCTATCTCCTCAGCGGTGTCGACTACGTCACCGCGAGTGACCCGGGTCTGCGGCCACGCGACGGAGCGTCAGCGGCCGTCGACCCCGCGCGGTACGAGGCGGGGAGCGGGGCCACCACCGTGCGGATGGTGGGGAGTTCGTTCGACTTCGTGCACGCTGACGGCGCGCGGCTGCTGCTCGACGGGCTCCCCGCCGCGCGCAAGCTCCGGCCCGGCATCGCGGCCACGATCTCCCTGCTCGCCGCCGAAGCCGCCACCGGGGGCCGGGCCGGTGAGGCGCTGCGGTGGCACCTGAGCCAGTCGCTCTACCTGCAGGTCTTCCGGTCGAGCGCCCTTGCGGGCGCACTCCGCGAACCGGGCATCGGCGACGCTCTGCTCGCCCTGCACGAGCGCCCCGCCGAACCCTGGACGGTCGCCCGCCTCGCCACCGTCGCCGGACTGTCCCGCACCGTCTTCGCCACCCGCTTCACCGCGCTGATCGGCGTCCCCCCGATGCGGTACCTGCTCCGACGGCGGATAGCCGGCGCCGAAACCGACCTCGCCGCCGGTCGAACCGTCGCATCGGTCGCGGGCCGCTGGGGCTACGCGTCGGAGAGCGCGTTCAGCGCCGCGTACAAACGCGTCACCGGGCACCCACCAGGTGCGCGAATGCAGCATCCTTTTCGGTATGACTGACGCACATCCGCTCCTCCGGTACTTTCTGGACGCCGCCGACGGCCGCTTTCCGGACGCCGACGGGACGGTGACCACCGTGCCGGCGCTGGACGGTGGAAAAGAGGCGTCGGTCGCGTTCACCGGGCACGCCGTGGTCGCGACCGCCCTGAGCCCCGCGCAGGTCGCCGCCGAGAAGCCCGACGGGTTCGGCCGCTCGATGTCCCCGGAGTTCCTGCGGGTCCTCGCCGGGCCCGCGGGTGACGTCGGCGACCTGGACGTCACCGTGGTCGCCCGGGGCCGGGGCGGCTCGGCGGCGCTCCCCGCCGTGACCGACGCCGACGACCACCCCCGCGTCGCGTTCGCCCGCGCGCGCCGGTCGAACGTCCGCGTCTACGGCGACGAGCGGGGCCTGGTGACGCTCGCCGAGGGCATCGCCGGGCGACTCGAGATGTCGGTCGAGCTGCACGCCCAGACCCCACCGGGCCGCGGGAACGGCCGCTCGCTGATCCGCGAGGCTCTCTCGCTGGTGCCGCGCGACGAGGCCGTGTTCGCGGGGGTCTCCCCGGGCAACGCCCGCTCGCTCCGGTCGTTCCTCGCTGTCGGTTTCACCCCGATCGGCAGCGAGGTCCTGATCCGGCCGTCGCGATGAAGCTGTTGTCGTTCAACGTCCTCGATCTGTACGGCGACCCGGCCGAGGAGCCGCGGTTCCACGCGATCGAGAAGTACCTGCGCGCGTCGGACGCCGACGTGATCGCGGTACAGGAGCTCATCGGGCGCGTGGCGGGAGGCCGACGCCGCCCAGGTGCTGCGCGCGATCAACATCGGGACGACACCGGGGCTGGTCGGCGGCGACTTCAACGGCGTCAGCGCCGACGACCCCGACCCCTACGAGGGCGTGCCCTGGCGTCCCGCGCATGCGTTCGGCCTCGCGCCCGAGGGAGGCGCCGACCGCCGGGCCGCGTTCCTGCTCGAACGGCAGGGCCGGTTGCAGGACTGCGCGCGGCTGACACCTCTCCGACCACTGTCCGGTCGAGGTTCAGCTCGCGAACTCCCGGAGGTAGGCCGCCAACTGGTCGGCGTCTTCCGTCGGCATGGTGTGGTGGCTGGCTTCCGCGACGGCGCGCGTCGTGACGTCAGGCAGAAGGCTGTGGGCGACGCGCGCCACCCGCGCGGTGTCCTGTGACCGGCTACGGCCACCGGTGACGACGAGCGTGGGCTGGGAAAAAGCCCTCAACTGCTCTTCTGTGGGACGCTTGGGGAGCACCGGGCTCTGCCATTTGCGGGTGGTGGTGGCGCGCATGAGCTCCATCCAGGCGGGGTCGAGCGGGCGGCCGCCGGTTTCCCAGTCGAAGAGGCGCTGGAGTCGCCGGGGTGTGTTGCCGAGCAGAACGGGGAGTCCGCGAACCAGATAGGCGGGCGCCATCGGTGCGAAACAGGACGACGGTTCGAAGAGCACCAACCGGTCGACGCGGTCGGGGTGAGCGAGCGCGTAGGTCAGCGCGATCCAGCCGCCGTAGGAGTGGCCGCCGAGGACGATCCGGTCGAGGCCCAGGCCGGTCAGCACGGCATCGAGCCAGGCTGGTGGATCGGTGAGCTTGGTGTTCTCGCTCATCCCGGGATCGCCCACGAGGTCGGGCGCGTACACACGGAACCCGTCGGCCAGGTGGTTCGCGGCGGCGAACCAGGCGGTGGACGTGGCGCCACCGCCGTGCAGCAGCACGATCGGGGTGCCGGCGCCGCACACCTGCACCCGCGTGCGGCCGCTGGGCGTCGCGACATCGAGCGATTCGGTGCCGGCCGGCCACTGGGCGAGGACGGCGTCGTAAGCTGCCTCGAATTCGATCACCCCTACTGTCTACATCATGTAGTCAGTGCGGGTTCCCGGTTCGCGGCAACTTCGGTGATCACCAGGTCCAGGAGCGCGTCGGCCCGCTCGTTCTCGACCTGGCAGCTGCCCGCGGCGCGGTGACCGCCGCCGCCGTGGCGCAGCATGACCGCCCCGATGTCGGTCGGCGACGTGCGGTCGAGGATCGACTTGCCGACGGCCAGCACCGTGTTCGTGCCGCCGCGGCCCGGCAGCACGTGGATCGACACCCGCGACTGCGGGAACAGGGCGTAGACCATGAACCGGTTGCCCGCGTGGATGACCTGCTCGCGCCGGAAGTCGACGACGACGACGTCGCCGTGCATGTGCCCGAGGCGCCGCAGCTGCTCGGTGAACGCGTTCGCCTGCTTGCGGTACACCTCGACCCGCTCGGCGACGTCCGGCTGAGCGAGGATGTCGTCGACCGTGGGGCTCGCCGCGCAGAGGCTGATCAGCTTCATCATCAGCTGGTAGTTCGAGATCTTGAAGTGCCGGAACCGGCCGAGGCCCGTGCGGCTGTCCATGAGGAAGTTCAGCAGCGTCCAGCCCTCGGGATAGAAGATGTCCTCGAGGTCGTACGCGCCCGAGTCGCCGGCGTCGACAGCCTTCATCATCTCGTCGGAGACCGTCGGGAAAACCTTCTTGCCGCCGTAGTAGTCGTAGACCACGCGCGCCGCGGACGGGGCATCCGGCCGGATGACGTGGTTGGTCGCGTTCGCGCTGACCCGCAGCGTCTCCGAGCGGTGGTGGTCGAAGACCACGTGCGCGTCGGGGGAGTACGGCAGGTTCGTCAGGATGTCGCGCTCGGTGATCTCGAGGAGGCCGTCCTGCACCGGCTTGGGGTGGACGAACACTATCTCGTCGATGAGGTCCAGGTGCTTGAGGAGGACAGCGCAGACAAGTCCGTCGAAGTCGCTGCGGGTCACCAGGCGGTATTTCATCGCGGTTCCTCAGGCTCTCGGCGGCTCTCGCTCTACGGTGGCCTCGCGTCGGTTGCGGGAGAGCCTGGCTTGAGGTGTAAATCGGGAGTTTCTGGCTGGAACTGAGAGCTGTTGCTGCCAGTCGTCAGTGGCTCAGTCGTCGATTTCGGGGCTCGGCCTCGGAAGAATTCCGGCGGGTGTGTCCGATCGGGTGGGGGGCGTTCGTAGCAGGGTTGAATCGCGACCGACGAACGAGGAGATGAGCCCGATGGCGCAGTACCTGATGTCCGTGCTCGACGACGGTACCAACCCCGGAAGCGCAGAAGAACAAGCCGCTATCGACGTCTTCAACGACACGCTGAAGTCCGACGGACACTGGGTGTTCGCGAACGGTCTCGCGCTGCCGTCAGCAGCCACCGTCGTCGACGGGCGCGACGGCGAGCCGGTGTTCACCGACGGGCCGTACGTGGAGTCGAAGGAGTACGTCATCGGGCTGTGGATCATCGACGCCCCGCACCTCGACGTCGCGCTGCGTCTGGCCGCCGAGGGCTCCAAAGCCTGCAACCGGCGGCTCGAGCTCCGACCGATGCACGGCGAATGACCGACGTCACCGAGACGATCGCCCGGGTCCACCGCGAGGAGTGGGCCCGGGTCGTCGCGACGATGGCCAGGCGCCTCGGCGACCTCGACATCGCCGAGGAAATGGCGGCCGAGGCGTTCGCGACCGCCGTCGAACGCTGGCCGGTCGACGGGATGCCGCCGAACCCCGGTGCCTGGCTGACCACCACCGCCCACCGTAGGGCGATCGACCGCCTGCGCCGGGAGGTCAAACGCGACGAGAAGCACCGGGAGGCACTGATGCTCACCGACACCCCCGAGCCGCTCGGCGCGATCGACGACGACCGCCTGCGCCTGGTCTTCACCTGCTGCCACCCCGCGCTGTCCATGGAGGCGCGCATCGCGCTGACGCTCCGCCTGGTCGGTGGCCTCACCGTGCCCGAGATCGCCCGCGGGTTCCTCGTCGAAGAAAGTGCGATGGCGCGGCGGATCACCCGCGCGAAGGCGAAGATCGCGGCGGCGAAGATCCCGTACGGGGTGCCGTTGCGCGACGACCTGCCCGCGCGCGTCACCGGTGTGCTCGCCGTCCTCTATCTGATCTTCAACGAGGGCTACCTGACCTCCGATCCGGACCGGCCGCCGCTGCGCTCCGAACTGACCGACGAGGCGATCCGGCTGACCCGCTTGATCCGGGAACTGCTGCCGGCCGACGGCGAGGCCGCCGGGTTGCTGGCCTTGATGCTGTTGACGCAGGCCCGGCGGGCCGCGCGGGTGTCTTTCCGCGGTGAGCTCGTCGCCCTGGGCGAGCAGGACCGCGGGGCGTGGGACCGCGCGCTGATCGCCGAGGGGCACGCGCTGGTCCGGGCGCGGCTCGCGTCGGGGGAGGCGCCGGGGCGCTACCAGGTGCTCGCCGCCATCAACGCCGTGCACACCGACGCCCTCGACGTGCGGGACACCGACTGGTCGCAGATCGTCGCCCTGTACGAGCAGTTGACCCGCCTCGACCCGTCGCCGATCGTGCGGCTCAACCGGGCGATCGCGGTCGCCGAGATCGACGGTCCGCAGGTCGCGCTCGCGCAGCTGGACGGTCTGCCGCTGGACGCGTACCACGCCTACCACGCCACCCGTGCCGACCTGCTGCGCCGGCTGGGCCGCAGTGCCGAGGCCCGCGAGGCCTACGACCGGGCCATCGCCCTCTCCACCAACGCGGGGGAGACGGCCTACCTCACCCGCCGCCGCGCCCAACTAGCGGGTTGACCGCAGACCTCCGGCCGGCCGACGACGCGCTGGTCGGGCGGTAATTGAGCCGACATTGTCGGTGGGGCGCGCAACACTGTCGCGGTGCTCCTGACGCTGTCGACCACCCACCAGCCCGCCACCGACCTCGGGTACCTGCTCCACAAGCATCCCGACAAGGCACTGCGCTTCGACGTCGCCACCGGCGCCGCACACGTGGTGTGGCCCGAGGCGACGCCCGAGCGCAGCACCGTCGCGCTCCTGCTGGAGATCGACCCGATCGCCCTGGTGCGCTCCCAGACACCCCAGGCGCTGAGCCAGTACGTCAACGACCGGCCGTACGTGGCCTCGTCGATGCTGTCGGTCGCGCTCGGCAAGGTGTTCCGCACCGCGCTCAACGGCCGCTGCGACGCCCGGCCCGACCTCGCCGAGCGTCCGCTGCCGCTGGAGATCCGGCTGCCCGCGGTGCCCAGCCAGGGCGGCCCGGAGCTGCTCGAGCGGCTGTTCGCCCCGCTGGGCTGGGCCGTGCGCGCCGCGCCGATCCCGCTCGATCCGCAGGTACCCGCCTGGGGGAATTCGCGGTACGTGTCGCTGGAGCTCACCGGTGAGGTACGGCTGGCCGATGCGCTGAATCACCTCTACGTCCTGCTGCCGGTGCTCGACGACGCCAAGCACTACTGGGTCAGCGAGGACGAGGTCGAGAAACTGCTGCGCGCCGGTGAACGCTGGCTCGCCCGCCACCCCGAGCGCGATCTGATCACCCGTCGCTACCTGCGCCACCGGCGGTCCCTGGTGCTCTCCGCCGTGGGTCGGCTGGCCGAGGTCGACGACACCGAGCCGGAGGCTCTCGACAACGCGGTCGCGGCCGAGCAACGCCCGCTGGCCCGCCGCCGGATCGACGCGGTCGTCGCCGCGCTCGTCGAGGAAGGCGCCGCGAGCGTCGCCGACGTCGGCTGCGGTGAAGGCGCTCTGCTCCGCGCGCTGCTCAACGAGCCACGGTTCGCCCGCGTCCTCGGCGTCGACGTCTCGGCCCGTGCGCTGGAGGCCGCGGCCAGGCGCCTGAACTTCGACCGGATGTCCGACCACGTCCGGGCACGGATCGAGCTGATCCAGTCCTCGCTCACCTACCGCGACGACCGCCTGCAGAACTACGACGCCGTCGTCCTGATGGAGGTCATCGAGCACGTCGACCCGCCGCGCCTGCCCGCGCTCGGCCGCACGCTGTTCGGCACCGCCCGCCCGAAGACGGTGCTGGTCACCACACCCAACGCCGAGTACAACGTCCGCTACACCGGCCTGGCCGCCGGTGCGGTGCGCCACCCCGACCACCGGTTCGAGTGGACCCGCGCGGAGTTCCGCGCCTGGGCCGGGCACACCGCGGCCGAGTACGGCTACACCGTCCGCTACCAGCCGATCGGCGACGAGGACCCCGAGCTCGGCCCGCCCACCCAGCTGGCGATCTTCCGGCGCGAGGAGGCCCGATGACCACGCTGTCCATTCCCGAGCTGTCACTGGTGTGCCTGGTCGGCGTCAGCGGATCGGGCAAGTCCACGTTCGCCCGCGCCCACTTCGGACGGTTCGAGGTTCTCTCCAGCGACTTCTGCCGCGGGCTGGTCGCCGACGACGAGAACGACCAGAGCGCGACCGCGGCCGCGTTCGACGTCCTGCACCACATCGCGGGTGTCCGGCTCGCCGGTGGGCGCCTGACCGTCGTCGACGCCACGAACACCCAGTCCCAGGCCCGCAAGTCGCTGATCGAGCTGGCCCGCGCGCACGACGTCCTGCCGGTCGCGATCGTGCTCGACGTGCCCGAGAAGGTCTGCCTGGCACGCAACGCCGACCGGGCCGACCGCGACTTCGGCGCCCCGGTCATCCGCCGCCAGAGCGACCAGCTGCGCCGCTCCCTGCGCTCCCTGCGCAAGGAGGGCTTCCGCACCGTCCACGTGCTGCGCGGCGAGGAGGAGATCGCCGATGCGGTCATCGTCCGCGACAAACTGCTCAACGACTTCCGCGACGACCACGGGCCGTTCGACGTCATCGGCGACGTCCACGGGTGCCGCCGCGAACTCGAGACGCTGCTCACCCGCCTGGACTACACGCTCGTCCACGACGCCGAGGGCCGGGCGATCGACGCTGTTCCGCCCGCCGGGCGCACAGCGGTGTTCGTCGGCGACCTCGTCGACCGCGGACCTGACGCCCCCGGCGTGCTGCGGCTGGTGATGGGCATGGCCGCCGCCGGGCACGCCCGCGCCGTCCCCGGCAACCACGAGAACAAGCTCGTCCGGGCACTGCGCGGGCGCGACGTGCAGCGCACCCACGGGCTGGCCGAGACGCTCGACCAGCTCGGCGAGCAGCCGCCGGAGTTCGTCGCCGACGTCGAGCGGTTCTGCGACGGGCTCGTGTCGCACCTCGTGCTCGACGACGGCAAGCTCGTCGTCGCACACGCCGGGCTCAAGGAGGACTACCACGGCCGCGCGTCCGGCCGGGTGCGCAGCTTCGCGCTCTACGGCGACACCACCGGCGAGACCGACGAGTACGGGCTCCCCGTCCGCTACCCGTGGGCCGAGGAGTACCGGGGCCGCGCGATGGTGCTCTACGGGCACACGCCGATCCCCAAGCCGCAGTGGATCAACAACACGATGTGCCTCGACACCGGCTGCGTGTTCGGCGGCAGCCTCACCGCGCTGCGCTACCCGGAGAAAGAGCTGGTCAGCGTCCCGGCCGAACGCGTCTGGTACGAGCCGGTGCGGCCGCTGTCCCCGGAAGCGACGCGTCGCGGAGACGAGTTGGCGATCACCGACGTCACCGGCCGCCGTGGCGTGGAGACCCGGCTCGCCGGTCGCGTGACGGTCCGCGAAGAGAACGCCGCCGGCGCCCTCGAGGTGATGAGCCGGTTCGCGCTCGACCCGCGCTGGTTGATGTACCTGCCGCCGACGATGGCACCGTGCGCCACCGCGCCCACCGGCGACCTGCTGGAGCACCCCACCGCGGCGTTCGACGCCTACCGCTCGGCCGGCGTCGACCGGGTGATCTGCGAAGAGAAACACATGGGCTCCCGCGCGGTGGTGCTGCTCTGCCGGGACGCGCAGGTCGCCCACACCCGTTTCGACGCGACGCCGGGCTCAGGAGGGGCCGTCTGGACGCGCACCGGGCGGTCGTTCTTCGGCGGCGCGCTGACCGAGGAGTTCCTCGGCCGCCTGCGCGGCGCGGCCGAGAGCGCCGGGCTCTGGGCAGACGCCGACTGGCTGCTGTTCGACGCGGAGATCCTGCCCTGGTCCGCCAAGGCCGACGAGTTGCTGCGGCAGCAGTACGCCGCCGTGGGCGCCGCCGGGCGCGCCTCCACCCCGGCCGCCGCCGACGTGCTGGCCGCCGTGGCCGCCCGCGGTGTCGACGTCGGCGACCTGCTGGGCCGGGCCACGGCCCGTGCGCACAACGTCGAGGCATTCACCGCCGCCTACCGGCGGTACGTCTGGCCGACCGCCGGCTTGACGGGCGTCGAGATTGCGCCGTTCCAGCTGTTGGCCTCGGGCCCCGCGGAGGGAGAGGGGCGCACCTGGGCCGACCACGACCACGCCTGGCATCTGGACGTGGCCGATCGGCTCGCCGCGGCCGACGCGTTCGTGCGGCGCACGGGGCGGCTCGTGGTCGACGTGAACGACCCGGACTCGTGCGGAGCCGGGGTCGCGTGGTGGGAGGAGCTGACCGGCGCCGGTGGTGAGGGCATGGTCGTGAAGCCGCTGGCCAACGGGGCGGTCGGCCGACGGGTGCAGCCGGGCATCAAGGTGCGCGGCCGCGAGTACCTGCGGATCATCTACGGTCCCGACTACACCGAGCCGGGCAACCTCGAGCGGCTGCGCCAGCGGGGGCTGGGCCGCAAACAGTCGCTCGCGCTGCGCGAGTACGCGCTCGGCATCGAGGCGCTGGAACGGGTGGCGCGCGGCGAGCCGCTCTGGCGGGTGCACGAGGCGGTGTTCGCGGTGCTGGCGCTGGAGTCCGAACCGACCGATCCCCGCCTGTGAGTGGCGATCCACGGAGTTCGTGCGGGACCCGCTCGGTGTGGCTTCGTCGTACCGCGGCCCGTCCGCCCTCACGCGCTGAGCGCGAGCACCGTGACGGTGTTCGACGCCCGGTTGCTCAGATACCCGGTGCGGCCGTCGGGAGAGACAGCGAGCACCCACGGTCCGCGGCCGGCCTTCACCGTGGCCGTCACTTTCGCCGTGGCGGTGTCGACCACCGTCAGCACGTTGCCGCCCTCGGCCGCGAAGTAGGCGTGCCTGCCGTCGGGCGCGATCGTCACGCAGCGCGGGTGGTTGCCCACCGGGATGGTGGCGATCGTGCGCCGGGTACGCAGATCGATCACCGACGCGGTACTCACGTCGAAGTTCGCGGTGAACGCACGGGTGCCGTCGGGCGTCACGGCGACGCTGTGCGGACTGCGGCCGACGGGGATGTCGGTGATCCGTGTCTTCTCGGCGGTGTCGATGAGGATGACCCGGTGCGAGTCGTGGTCGGCGACCAGCGCGATCGGCCTGGTGGGGTCGAACGCGACCCAGTGCGGGGTGGGTTCGACCGGGACAGTGGCGACGTGTTCGTTGGTGGCGGTGTCGTAGACGACGATGGTGTCCTTGTCGTGGTCGGGCACGTAGAGGCGCTTACCGTCGGGTGAGACGGCCATCGCGTACGGGCTGGACCCGGTCTTGTCGAAGCCCGCGGTGATCCAGGTGATCGGCTTGTTGGTCGCGGTGTCGACGACGGCGACCGCGTTGCCGCCCTTGGTCGTGTAGTTGTGGGTGGCGGCGAAGAGCCGTTTGCCGTCCGGCCTCATCGCCAGGTACTGCGGGTCCTCGCGGAGGCGGACCGTGCCGATCACGGTCTTCGTCGCGGTGTTGATGACCGACAGGCTGCGGGCGTCGCTGTTGGCGACGTAGGCCCGGGTGCCGTTCGGGGCGACGACGATGCCCTGCGGGCCGGCGCCGACGCGGATCGTTCCGACGACCCGGGGCGTACCGGTGCTCGGTGCGGGCACGGGTTTTCGCGCTGGGGTCGCCTTGGCCGGGGCCACCGTGGCCGGGGGCGGGCTCGCGGCCGGAGTCGTGTCCTCGCGGTCTCCGGTCAGGTAGAGGCCGAGTGCGGCGGCCAACGCCATCACCAGGAACGTCGCTACCGCGACCGGGAGCGCGGAGCGGCGACGCCGGGACGCCGGGGGATAGAGCGGTGGCGGGTCCCCGGGCCCGGGGAGCTCCTCCCTGTCGACGACCGTCTCGGGCGCACGCCGGTGGCTGGCCAGCGTCTTGTGCTGCGAAGAACGGACCGCCGGGAGCCCGGTCGGGCGACGCAGAGTAACAGTCGGCGCGTCCGCAGGCTCGATCGGCGGAGCCGGTGCGGCCGGTGCGGCCGGTGCGGCCGGTGCGGCCGACGGGGCCGACGGGGCCGACGGGTTCGGCGCCGCCGGACGGGCCAGGGCCGGGGCGGCCGGCGGGGCCGGGGCCGGTGCGACGGAGACCGGTGGCCGCCATGGAGGTGCGGGCGGACCAGCGCGGTAGGCCTCACGCAACCGCGCGATCAGTTCGCGCGACGTCGCGGGCCGGTCCTCCGGATCCTTCGCCATCGCCGCGGCCAACACCGCATCGCCGTCCGGCGGAAGACCCGGCACGACCGTCGACAGCGGAGGCGGCTGCTCGGTCATGTGCGCCCAGATCACGGCCACGTGATCCTCGCGCGCGAACGGCGGAACGCCGCTGAGCACGTGGTAGACCACGCATCCCAGCGAATAGATGTCGGCGCGGTGATCGACGGGCCGGTTGGCGATCTGCTCCGGAGCGACATAGGCGATCGTGCCGAGGAACTGCCCTGCGGTGGTGAGACCGGTGAGGCTCGCGCTGCGCTTGGTGAGCCCGAAGTCGGTGAGGTAGACGTGGCGCGACTCCAGGTCGGTCCCCTCCGCGCCGGTCAGCAGAACGTTTCCGGGCTTCACGTCCCGATGGACGAGGCTGCGTGCGTGCGCGGCGTCCAGTGCGCCGGCGACCGAGCCGAGCACCGTGAGCGCCTCGTGCACGTCCAGGCGCCCCCGCCGGGTGAGCACCGCGTCCAGATCCTCGCCTTCGATGAAGCGCATCGCGAGGTACAGCAGTCCGTCGTGCTCGCCCGCCTGGTAGATCGGGAGCACGTTCGGGTGGTCCAGCGACGCCGCCAGCTCGCTCTCCCTGGTGAAGCGGGCGCGGAACGTCGGGTTCTCGGCGAGCTCCGGTGCGATGATCTTCAGCGCGACGGGCCGGCCCAGCCTGCGGTCGACCGCCTTGTAGACCATGGCCATCCCGCCGCGCGCGACGAACGACTCGACGCGGAAGCCGTCGACCTCCTGGCCGACCTCGAGAACCATCCGGTCATGGCGACCCACGCGGTAACCCCCTGCCGGCGTAGTCCCTTCGCGACGGTGGACGCTTCGCTGGCGAGCGTAGGCAGACGGGCCGAGGGTGGGGTAGCCGCCTTTCGGCGGGCAAACCAGACGTTTCGCGCTCACGTCAGCGCAAGCGTTGACAGGCGAGGTAGGTTGTCAACGTCGATGATGACGGACGATCGGCGGCCCCATGCAGAAGAACTCGCGACTGGCCGACTGGATCCGCCAGCAGGCGCGCAACGTCCCGAACCGGCGGTGTTTCGTCACCGAGCAGGGCGCCACCACGTTCGCCGAGGTCAACGCGCGGGTGAACCGCGTTGCCGGTGGGCTGGCGCGGTTCGGGGTCCGCACGGGCGACCGGGTCGCGCTGTTCGCCACCGACTCACCCGAGTACATCGAGACGCTCCTCGCCTGCGCCAAGCTCGGCGCGGTGTTCGTGCCGCTGAACCCGCGCCTGGCGCTGCCCGAACTGCAAACTCTGTTACGCACCGCCGAGGCGAAGGTGCTGTTCTACAGCGAGCGGTATGCGGACCTGGTCCACGCGCTCGACGTGCCCGGTCTCACCGCGATCGTCGACTACGGCGCCGGCTACGCCGAACTCCTCGCACACGACAACGACGACGAGGCCGACGTCGAGGTCTCCGACGACGACACGGTGTGCCTCGCGTTCACCAGCGGCACGACCGCGACCCCCAAAGCCGTCGTGCACTCGCAGCGCTTCGCCAAGCACCTCTCGATCCACTCGATCCTGTCCCTGCGCCTCCCCGGAACCGCGTTCCACTACTCCGCGGCGCCGCAGTTCCACATCGCCGGGATGCACCTGGTGCTCGGCGGCATCGCGCTCGGCTACCCGTCGCTGATCCTGGCGGCCTTCGACCCGGCCACCGCGGCCCGCTGGATGAGCACCGGTGGCCTCGACCGCGTCTTCCTCGTGCCGACGATGATCGACTCGCTGCTCCAGCACGGCGCCGGTGACTTCTCCCGGATCCGCCACATCGTCTACGGCGGTTCGCCGATGTCACCCGCGCTGCTGCGGCGCGCCATGGACACGTTCGGCTGCGACTTCACCAACGCGTTCGGCGCCGGCACCGAGGCCGGAACGCAGACCGTCCTCACCCCCGAGGATCACCGCCTCGCGCTCGCGGGTCAGGAGCATCTCCTGGGGTCGATCGGCAAGCCGGCGCCCGGCGTCGATCTGAAGCTGTGCGACGACGAGTGGAACGAGGTGCCGGACGGCGACATCGGCGAGATCGTCACCCGGTCGGACGCGGTGATGGACGGCTACCTCGGGCAACCGGAGGCGACGAACGACGTCCTGCGCGACGGCTGGTTCCGCTCCGGCGATCTGGCCTACCGGGACAGGGACGGCTATCTGTACCTGTCGGGGCGCACGAAGGACATGATCATCCGCGGTGGCGAGAACATCTATCCGATCGAGATCGAGACGGTCCTTGCCGCACATCCGTCCGTGCGGGAAGCCGCGGTCGTCGGCGTCGCGGACGAGCACTGGGGCGAAATCGTGCGCGCACACGTCGTGCTCGAACCGGGCGCCGCGTTCGACGAACGCTCCGTGCAGGACTTCTGCCGTCAGCGCCTGGCCACCTTCAAAGTGCCAACACTTTTTGCGACGCACAGCGAGCTGCCGCGCAACGCCGCCGGCAAGGTCCTGAAACGCGAACTCCGGAGCCGCTAGACCTTGCGGCCGACTGCGCAGACCATTTCGGTCCACGACGGGTCCTCGGTGGCCTCGTCGGGCCAGTCCGGGCGCCACTGCGGCAGCCAGACGAGGCCCGGCTCGAGCAGTTCCCAGCCGGTGAGCAGCTGCGCGACCTCCTCGCGGGTGCGGAACGTCGTGGGGTCACGCGTGTTGCGGTAGACGCCGGACACCTTCGCGACGTTCTCGGGCCGCCGATCGACGGTGCCGTGCGAGAGCGCCAGGTAACTTCCCGGCGCGACGGCCTCGCGGTACCGCGCAAGAACGCCGGCGGGGTCGTCGTCGGGAGAAACGAAGTGCAGAACCGCGACGGCGAGGACGCCGACCGGCTGATCGAAATCGATCAGCCGGCGGGTGATGGGGGAGTCGAGGACCTCGTCGGGGTGGCGGACATCGGCGTGCACGACACCCACGTCGGTGCGCCCGCCGAGGATCGTTTCGCTGTGCGCGATCGCGACCGGATCGATGTCGACGTAGACCACGCGGGCGCCGGGGCTGACGGCGTCGATGACCTGATGGACGTTGCCGGCGGTGGGGATGCCGGAGCCGAGGTCGAGGAACTGGCGGACACCGGCCGCGAGCAGGTGTTTCACGGCGCGGGCGAGGAACGCGCGGTTGGCCTGGGCGATGAGCGCGGCGTTCGGGTAGATCTCCACGACGCGGGCCGCGGCCTCCCGGTCGACGGCGAAGTTGTGGCCTCCGCCGAGGTAGTAGTCGTACATCCGCGCTGCTGAGGGCCGCTCGAGGTGCGGCTGGTCGACGTGCCGCCGCCCGTCGTCGTCCTGCGGTGCTTCCACCGTGATCCCCCCGTCGGTCATCTGTCCACAGTATCCTCAAGACGTCCGGAACGGGCAGGTCGCACCACAGCATTATCGTGCCGGTATGTACCACTGGAGTGAGCCGGGCTCGACGCCGACCGCGGCGATCTGGCGCGACGCGTTCATCGACCTGCACGGGGACAGTCGCGTCACGCTGGCCGAGGCGGGCCCGTGGGCCGGGCGCCTGGACTGGCAGCAGTCGAAGTCCTATGGCATCGCACTGTGCGGCAACGTCCGCGAGGAGTTCGTCCGGCAGCGGCGGCACATCCGCAACGATCCGCGCGGGACGTTCGAACTGCTGGTGCCCACTGCCGGAAGCGCCCAGGTGGAGCAGGCCGGCGTCACAGCGGAGATCCGTCCCGGCGCCCTCGCGCTGTGCGACGTGGATCGCCCGGTCACGTTCTCCCACGCCGAGGACTTCCTGTCGATCGCGCTGCTGGTCCCGATCGAGGCCGTCCATCGCCGCAACAAGCGCCAGGATTCCCAGGCCCTCGACGGCACCGCCGGGCTGGGGCGCCTGATCCGGACCATGGTGATCACGCTCCAGGAGGAGCGCGAGCAGCTGTCCGAGGCGAGCTTCGACATCGCGTGCGAGCAACTGCTCGACCTCGTCTGCCTGGCCGCCGACGGCGCCGTGGATTCCGCGCCGTCGGCGCAGCGCGAGGAGGTCGAGGCGCAGGTCCGGACGTACGTCCGGCACCACGCCGCCGAGCCCGACCTCGCGATCGGGGGCATCGCGGGCGCCCTCGGCTGGTCGACCCGCTACATCCAGGACGTGCTGCAGGCCGCGGGCACCACGTCCCGCGACCTCATCCGCACCGAACGGCTGCGCCTGGCGCGCACCCGTCTGGCCAGCACCTCCTGGCGCCACCGGTCGATCTCGCAGATCGCGCACGCGTGCGGGTTCGCCAGCCACGCCTCGTTCACCACCGCCTACCGGCAGGAGTTCGGCCAGACCCCCAGCGAGACCCGTCAGGCCAGCGCGCCGCCGTCGACGCGCAACGTGCTGCCGGTGATGTAGGCGGCGTCGGGCCCGGCGAGGAACGCCACCGCGGCACCGACCTCGTCCGCGCTCGCGTACCGGCGCAACGGGATCGTCTGCACGAACACACGGCCCAGGTCCGAGTCCGGCGGTACGGCCATGTCGGTGTCGATCAGTCCGCACTCGATGACGTTCACCGTGATCCGCCGCGGGGCGACGTCGTTGGCCCACGCCCGGGTGTACGCGCTGACGGCCGCCTTGGTCGCCGCGTAGTCCGCGACGCCCGGCGTGCCGGTGCGGGTGCCGAGGGCCGACGACAGGGTGACGATCCGGCCGCCGTCGCTCATGTGCTTCAGGGCCAGGTAGGTCGTGTCGGCCACGCCGGTGACGTTGACGGCCGTCTGGGCGTCCCGGTCGGCGGTGGACAGCTCGCCCGGCAGGAAGATGCCCGCGCTGTTGACCAGGATGTCGATCCGGCCGAACTGCTGCACGACCGCGTCGACCATGGCTGTCACGTGGGCCCGGTCGGCCTGATCGGCCTGTACCGCCTCGGCGCGCACCCCCTCCGCGCGCAGTTCGTCGAGCACGGCCTTGGCCTTCTCCGCCTGCCGGACGTAGGTGATGACCACTGCCGCACCCAGCCGGGCCAGCCGCCGAGCCGTCGCCGCGCCGATGCCTCGGCTCCCGCCGGTCACCACCGCGACCTTGCCGGACAGAACCTTCTCGCTCACGTGTTTCCCTTCGCGTCGAACGTGCTGCCCACGCTGCTCGACGCGAAGCCGACGCGCTTTCGCCCCGGCGCACTGCCCTTGCGCCCAGCCGCATGACATCGTCAGCACGTGCGCGTCGACGAGGAAACAGTGACCCTGCGGGAACGCCAGATGTCGTCGCTGCGTGGTGCGCGCGCGGCGCTCATCGTCGTCGACGTGCAGCGCTCGTTCGCCGACCCGGCGTACCTCGTCGACTACGGTCTGCAGCCGTCCGCGTCCGTCGCTGTCGCGTCCGCCGTCAAGAACACCAGTGCGCTGGTCGAGGCCGCACGCGCGGCGAACGTGCCGGTGGCCTGGGTCGGCCTCGGCACCGACCCGGCCACGCCCTGGCGGGCCAGCGTCTGGTTCCGCACCGGCGACCACAACACCCCGTACGGCCCGGACGAACCGTGCGTCCTCGACACCCCCGGTGCCGAGTGGTACGGCCTCACCCCGGCCGCCGACGAGATCCAGGTGACCAAGCGCGGCTACAGCGGCTTCCTCGGCACCGGGCTCGAAGCGGCGCTCCGACGAGACGACATCGACTGGGTCGCGGTGGCGGGGCTGACCAGCGACTGCTGTGTCGCCGCCACCGCCACCGACGCGTTCCAGCTGGGCTGGCCGGTGCTCCTGCCCACCGACGCGACCGCCGCGTACGACGTCGCCGTGAACGAGGCCGCGCTGACGCAACTCGCGCTCAACGTCGCGGTCACGACGACGGTGGAGGAGTTGGTTGATCGATGGTGAGCCGCGCGAGTTCCAGCGTGCGGCGGGCGACGTCCGGGGGCGTGCCGAACGGCTTCACGCGCAGATTCACACCGGTGATTCCCCAATCCCGGTACCGGCGGAAAGCAGCGCCCACCTCCGCCGGGCTGCCCACCAGCACCGACGGGCTCGGCGGATCACCGGGCACCGACTCCCACAACCCCCGCGACGCGTAGTAACCC
Source organism: Cryptosporangium sp. NPDC048952 (assembly GCF_043197895.1). Lineage (NCBI taxonomy): Bacteria > Bacillati > Actinomycetota > Actinomycetes > Cryptosporangiales > Cryptosporangiaceae > Cryptosporangium > Cryptosporangium sp. NPDC048952. Next base: position 220,413 of record NZ_JBICTY010000002.1, read on the forward strand.
GCCACCGGCGCGAAGTACTCGTCCGCGAGTTCCCGTGCCCGATCCCCGTCGGGGTGGATCAGACACAGCCGGTTCGCGACGACGTCCCCGTCCGGGACGAGGTCGCGATAGGCGGTGGCCTGGCGGGCCAGCAGCCGGTCGGTGTAGTTCGTCGCCGCGTAGTAGCCGTCCCCGAGTTCGGCCGCGCGCCGCACCGCGACCTCGGCACCGCCGCCGACCAGCAACCGCGGCCCGCTCACCGGGTTCGGTGCCACCTCGTCCCAGGCGGTGCGCAGTGCCCTCAGCATGGCGTCCGGATGAAGGCGGGAACCGAACCGGGACCGGAGCTCGGCCGGGCCCAGGCCGACGCCGACGGTCAGCCGACCGCCGGAGAGCTGGTCGAGCAGCGCGGTCTCGTACGCCAGGCGCAGCGGATCGTAGGCGCGCAGCAGCAGCACGCCGGTGCCGAGCCGCAGGGACGTCCGCCCGGCCAGGTGCGAGAGCACGAGCAGCGCCGCCGGCAGGTGGAACGGCTCGGGCTTCCGGTGGTAGCTCTCGCCGATCCAGACGCCGTCGACGCCGACGTCCTCGGCCGTGCGCAGCACCGGCAGCGCGGCCGTGACCTGGTCCGCAACCGGAGCCGCCGACCCGAGGTCGAGCGCGAGTCCTAATTTCACCCCTCCCACGCTAGCCTCAGGTAGATACCGCGCAAAGGAGCACGATCATGACGAGCTGGACCGTCCCCTGGGACGACTGGCGCACCGACCCCGAGGACATCGCGGACGACTCCGCCTATGTAGACCCGGAAGACGTGGCCGACACCGATCCGGAATGAGGCGTTCCGTGCCCAGGCACGCCTCGATCGGGAGGGATGGGAAGCTCCTCGCCCTCGGGCAGACCGAGCGCGGCGATCCGCCGGTAGTAGTCGTCGACCGCGTCGAAGACGGCCTCGATCGCCCCGAGCAGCCGCTGCCCTCCCCGCTCGATCACGTCCGCTTCGTGCTCCTCGAACGCACGGATCCCGTCGCGTAACGCGGTCTTCACCGCGCGGAGCACGCCCTGGTCCGCGGCCGCGAACTCCCGGACCGCGCGCTCCGCGTCGGAATCCCGGGGTGAAACCCGAACGGCCGGCGCCCGCCGAACCGTGCGCAACTCCCGCACGTCCTGCGACGGCGCACAGAACCCCACCGTCATCCGCCAGAGCGCGGTCAGATCCTCCCCGACGAGCCCCTCGAGATAACTGGCCAGGAACCGCCGGTGCGCCTCGATCAGGAACTGCAGCTTGAACGGCGTCAAATCAGCGGGCTCAGACCCGGCCGTCGCCTGCGCCCCGGCGAACCCGTAGTCGTTGACCAGCGCGTTCTCCATCGACACGACCAGGTACACGTACCGCACCCACGCCGTGAACAGCTCCTCGAGCCCCGCGAACCGCAACCCGTCCGCGCCGAGCACCACACCCCAGCGGTCACCGAAGTCCAGCCGGCGCATGTGCCCGAGCTCGTACGTGCTCAGCTGCGCGTCGACCTCGGAGGCCTGGTGGTGCAGCACCCCCTGGTACGCCGACGTCGCGTCCATCCCCACGTAGTGCCGGATGATCTGCGGCCCACCCACGTGCAGGTGGATGAACTCCGAAACGTCGTAGACCTTCCCGCTGACCACCATCCAGTGCCCCGCCTCGGCACTGTTCCGCTCGATCACCGTCGAGATGTCGTACTGCCTACCCTGCTGCGCGTGGCCGCGGTACGTCGTGAAGATGTCCAGCCCGAGCCGCCCCCGCGCGATCAGCTCCCGGACGTCGACATCCAGCTTCTGCAGTGTGGACAGCACCGACCCGGCAAACCCGGCGCTTCCGCAGACGTACAGGTGCGCCCCGCTGTCCACCGCCGCGCGCAGGCCTTCGGCCTCCGCGGTCATCAGCCGGTCCACGCGCTGCCGGACACCCTTCACCACCACAAACGCTTCGCTATCGACGTCATACAGCACCGTGTTGTCGGCTTGGGAGAACGCCGCACGGAGGTGCAGGCGGCCCGCTGCTGCGAGCCGGGCGAAGTCCTCGGGGTGGACGAAGTCGTCCGGTCTTCGCAGCCCGAGGAAGAGCCAGTTGGTGCCGGGCGCGTCCGCGCGGGCCTGCGCGAACCCGTGGAACGGCGCGACGCCGGAGCCCGCGGCGAACATGACGACCGGCGTCGACGGGTCGGCGGGGAGCCGGAATCGGGGTGTCGGCACGATCGTCAGCGACAGGCGTTTGTCGCGGTAGCGGACGTCGCTGGTCATGCGGCGCAGGAAGTGCGAGGCGCTGCCGGTGCGGCGTCGTTCGTAGGAGACGGTCGTGTGCGGGCTGGTGTAGGTGAGGCCGCCGACGACCAGGTCGATCGTCTCCGCGGCACCGGTCGCGGCCGCTTCCGCTGGGCCGGTCGCGGCCGCTTCCGCTGGGCCGCTCGCGGCCGCTTCCGCTGGGCCGCTCGCGGCCGCTTCCGCTGGGCCGCTCGCGGCCGCTTCCGCTGGGCCGCTCGCGGCCGAAGCAATCGAGTACAGGCGGAACACCTCGGGCGGCACGAGCCGGCAGATGCTGTCGGCCTCGTCGGGCGGCGCCGACCAGAGCCGGGTGACGTCGTATCCGGCGGTGCGCACCAGGTCGAGGACGTCCCAGAGCTCCCACTGATCTTCCATGCGCGCCGACACGATCCGGGCGAGCGCGCCGGTGCCGGCGATCGCGAGGAGGCGTTTCGCGGTGGTGCGGCCCACCGGCCGGATGCGACCGAACGTGAGCAGCGTCCGCAGCGGAAGTACCTCGGCGCCGTCCTCGAAGCCGGCGCGGAACCGGATCGCTTCCTGCCAGTCGGTCGTGAGGCGGACGAGCTCGTCGCCGGTGGCCCGCAGCGCGCGGAGCGTCGCACGCACCAGCGCGTCGTCGTTCTCGGGCAGCACACCGAGTCGGTCGCCGGGCTGGTAGCGAATGCCCTGCCCGGCGACGTCGAGGCGCAGGTGGGTGGTCCAGGCGGAGGAGTCGGGGTCGGTCGTGGTGACACCGCGCCGGACCCGGCCGAAGTAGACCTGCTGGTTGCCGGCCGGCCAGCGTTCGTCGCGGACCTCGCCGAGCTCCTGGTCGATCGCCTCCCACGTCTTGTCGCGGAACAGGCCGGTGAACTTCGCACCGGTGGTGACCGACCGCCCGACCTTGAACGCCACCTCCAGGAACCCGTATGCCTTGATCCGATGCAGGCCCATCCAGCCGCGGTCGCCGATATAGGCATCGAGCACGGCGGCGTAGAGCCCGCGCAGGTCGGGCCGGTCCCGGACGTACTCGCTGACCGAGACCTGGTTCAGTGCCTCGATCAGCTCGCGCCAGTGCCTCGGCATCTGGGCGCGGAGTTGAAGGCTCTGCCGGCCGACCGTCGAGTGGTACGACTTCCGGCCGAAGAACGCGTCGAGTGCGTGGATCTGCGGCTGCGCGGTGCCGGCCGGGCTGGGTGCGCCGTCGAAGATCGGGACGCCGGACGTGCCGACGGTCTTCGCCCAGAGCACGAGATCGAGGTGGTTCGCGCTGCGCGGGTTCGGGTCGATCTGCGGGTAGATGGTCTGGGTGACGTGCTGCAGGCGCTCGAGCATCGTCAGCAGTGCAGCTTCGACGGCGTCGCGGTCGTCGGCCAGTACGGCGTCCTGGGCGCTCAGCATCGCGCCGAGCATCGGTGTCAGCTCCATCGCGAACTCGGTGGTGACGAGGTAGAAGATCTCCTCGGCCCGGTTGCGCCAGGCCGGTACCAGGAGCTCCAGGTTGGCCAGGCGGCGCGGACCGTCCGGGTCGCGGAGCTTCCAGTTGTAGAAGAACAGGTCGATGTAGGAGACCGAGGGCACGTCCTTGCCGAGCCGGCGCGACACCTGCTGCCACGGGCGCAGGATGCTCGGCGGCAGCGCGTCCGGCGGAGCGGTCTGCCCGTACTGGTAGGCGTGCGCGAAGACGCCGAGCAGCGCGGACGCGCGGAGCAGGTAGCGCTCGGGGAGCGCGTCGGCGTCGGCGTCCAGAATCGGTAACCGGTCGAACTCGGCGCGCAGACCCAGGTTCGCGTACAGGGCCGGGAGCCGGTCGACGAGGTCGTCCCAGGCCCGGTGGGAGGCGGGCAGCTCCTGCAGCGGCGGCTCGACCGGCAGGAAGCCGTGCTCGATCGACAGGAAGCCGTCGAGCTCGTGGCCGTGCGTCTTGTTGTACTTCTCGGCGGCCTCGACGATCCGGCGCGCGGGGGAGACCCGGCGGGTCGGCGTCGGAGGGAGAAAGGGCGCGAGCATCGTCATGCCCGCGCCGATGCGCGTCTCGTCGGTGAGCGCCTCCGGCGTCTCGACGAGCGTCCATTCGACGTTGCTCGAGCCGATGCCGAGGCGGTCGCCGGGGCGCAGCACGTGCGCGCGGATCCAGCTGCCGTTGACGAACGTGCCGTTCGAGCTGTCCAGGTCCGTGACGACCAGGTCGCCACCGTCGAGGTCCAGCCGCACGTGTCGGCGCGAAACCGACCGGTCGTCGAGCGCGACGTCGCTCTGCGTGGCGTCGCGCCCGACAGTGAGCGGCAGATCGCCGGTGTGCTCGGTGACCGCGCCGGTCCGCCGGTTCGTGAAGACCAACCGTAGGCGCGTCATCAGGCGTGGTAGATGACGGCGCGGCAGATGTCGGAGCGGGCTACCGTGCCGTGGAGTGTTCGTCCCTCGACGACCGGCAGGCGGCGGATCTGTTTCTCGGTCATCACGACAGCGGCGCGGGCGACGTCGTCGTCCGGCTGGAGCGTGATCGCGTTACGGACGACGAGTGGATCGATCGGTCGGTCGGCGAGGTCACGGGCCTTACGGCTCAGGTCGCCGAACGCGTCGTTCAGTGATCCCCCCGCGCGCAGGGCCTCGTCGTAGCTGGGCAGCACCGCGCGGATCAGGTCACCCTCGCTGAGCGCGCCGATGAACGCGTCGTCGTGGTCGAGGACCATCAGTTCGCTGATCTGGGAGACGCTGACGAGTTCGGCGGCGCGGCGGATGTCCGCTCCGAGATGGATACAGGCCGGAAATCTGGTCATGACGTCCCGCACCAGCACGTTTCCCCCTGGACGGCCCGGACTGTCGGGGTGTGGCCGGTCTAGCGTGGTACGTCGACCGCGCGTCGGCAAGCGGCCTTTCGGACGAGACCCGGCTGTTACTTGCCGTGGCGTCAGTGAAAGAAGTGCAGCGTGTAGTCGATAAGCTGCCCACTATGCCGTTATCCGGATACTTGATCGGAATCGACTTCGGAACGTCGAACACCGTCGGTGTTCTCCGATACCCCGACGGCCGAAGCGAATCCTTGCTGTTCGACGGATCGCCGATGTTGCTGTCGGGCGTCTGTCTGGACGAGAACGGCCACTTCCTGACCGGCCGGGACGCCGCGCACGTCGCGCGCACCCGGCCGGAGGCGTTCGAACCGAACCCGAAGCGGCGGATCGACGACGGCACGGTGCTGCTGGGTGGCCACGAGGTGCCGGTGCCGCAGCTGCTCGCCGCGGTGCTGTCGCGGGTAATGGCCGAGGCACGGCGGGCGAAGGGCCGCCAGCCCGAGCAGGTCGTGCTCACCCACCCGGTGGCATGGGGGCCGCGCCGGCTCGACCTGCTGCGGCAGGCCGCCGCGATCGCCGGGATCCCGTCGGCGCTGCTGGTGCCGGAGCCGGTCGCCGCGGCGTACAGCTTCGTCGCGCAGCCGCGGGTGTCAGTGGCCCCCGGGCAGAGCATGGTCGTCTACGACTTCGGTGGCGGCACGTTCGACGCCACTGTGGTGCGGCGTACGCCGATGGGGTTCGACGTCGTCGCCTACGGCGGGTTGGACGACGTCGGTGGGCTGGACGTCGACGCGGCGATCTTCGAGGCCGTGGGTGCGGCGCTCGGACCTGCCGGGGCGCAGGTCTGGGAGCGGCTGAAGATCCCGCAGACGGCGTCGGACCGGCGCGAGGCGCGACTGCTGTGGGAGGACGTCCGGCAGGCGAAGGAAACGCTGTCGCGGACGTCGACTGTGCACATCCACGTGCCCCTGCTCGACGACGACCTGTCGCTCGGGCGGGAGCAGCTCGAGGCCCTCGCGCGGCCACTGCTCAACCAGACCGTGGGGACCACGCTCGAGGCGTTGCGGAACGCGGCGACGCCGTCGGGTGGGTTGGCGGCGGTGTTGCTGGTGGGTGGATCCAGCCGCATCCCGTTGGTGTCGTCGTTGCTGCATCAGAACCTCGGGATCGCGCCGACGGTCGTCGAGAACCCCGAGCTCGTGGTCGCGCAGGGCGCGATCATCGTCGGCGCGGGGGCGCCGATGGCACCGCCCGTCTCACCGGGGGGCGCCGGCGAGCGCCCCGGCCGCATCTCCGATGCCCACAACATGGGCATGGGCCCCGGCGCGGTGCCCGGCCCGCAAAGCCCAGCCGCCCCGAGCCCACCGGGTCCCCGGCCGCCAGTGATCGCGAGGCCGCACGGCGCGGGCGCGCACGGCTCCGGGCCGCAGGGCGCGGGCGCGCACGGCGCTGCGGCGCACGGCTTCGGCGCGCAGGGCCACGGGGCGCCGGGGGCGGGAGCGCACAGCCCGGGGCCGCAGGGGCCGGGGGCGCACGGACCGGGGACCGGGCAGGGGACCGGGGCTCACGGGGTGGTCAGTGGGGCGGGGCCGGGGGCGGCGCCGCAGGTGGTGATGCCGCCGCGGAAGCGGGGCGCGGGCAAGATCGTCGCGATCATCGGCGGCGTGCTGGCCCTCGTGCTCCTGGCCTGCGGAGGACTGTTGATCCGCGGACTGCTCGCGGCCGACGAGTACGTCAGCGACGACGAGGCCGCCGCCCCGAGCTGCGCCGCACAGCTCGCGTTCGTCGGCGCCTCGACCGGCGAAGGCTCCGACCTGGGCACCCGCATCCGCAACGGCGTCGAACTCGCCGTCGCCGAACACAACGAGAAAACCACCGACTGCGACGTCACCCTCAACACCTTCGACACCGCAGGCAACGAGAAGAGCGCCGAGGAGTTCGCGGCGTCGGTCACCGACGACGTGACCACTGTGGGTGTGATCGGCCCCCTGCGCCCCGCGGAGCTGAACGCCGCCGCCAAGCTGTACGACGAGGCGGGCCTTGCCCAGATCACCCCGGTCGGCGACGCGAACGCGCTCGCCCAGTGGAAGACGTTCCACCAGGTCATCGGCGACGAGGACTCCCCGAACCTGGTCGCGCGCTCCTACCTGCTCGACACACTGAAGGCCACGAAGGTCTACCTCGCCGACGACGGGTCCGACCACGGACGCAAGCTCGCGACCTACATCCGGGAGGGTCTCGAGGAGGCCAAGGCGAGCGTCGGGAGCGAGAGCCTCACCGCGGAGAGGGTCCGCGAGTCCGCGATCACGATCGTGCGGTCCGAGGCGTCGGCGGTGCTTTACGTCGGTGCGCCGGACCTCGGCGGGAAGCTGCGGAAAGCGCTCACCGACGTCGGGGGGAACACGATCACGCTGGTGGGCACCGACGAGCTGGACAACCCCGCGTTCTTCCGCGAGGCCGGGGACTCGGCCGTGGGCACGAAGATCTTCGGACCGTACATGCCGATCAAGGAACTCCCCGCGGAGTTCCGGGCCGCGTACCAGGCGAAGTACGGCGAGGAGCCCGGGCGGTACGCCGCAGAGGCGTACGACGCGGCGAAGGTCGTTCTCGACGGCATCGCGGCCGGGAAGGTCGACCGCAAGTCCATGCTCGACTACGTCAACAAGTACGACGCCGACGGCGTCACCAAGCACCTCAAGTTCAACGAACTCGGCGACCTCGCAGTCCCGACCATGTGGCTCTACGAAGCCGGCAAGAACGCCTTCACCAGTACCACCAAGCTGACCGGTTGACGCCGTCAGCCCTACGCGCCGGGCCGGGCTGCGCGCCGCGCTGTGCCGCCGCGGGGCGGCGATGCTCCGCGGATTCAGCCGAGTAGGGCTCGGGTGAGGAGGAGGAGGGCTGCTGCGGCGGAGACGCCCAAGGTGGCTACGCGCTGGGTGGTTGGGGGGATGGCGTCGGGCGAGCGGTGGGCGGCGAACAGGCCCAGGGCGGCGCCCGGGATGAGGACGGGGAGCCAGCGAAGGGTGGAGAGGGCGGTGGGGTGGGCTATCGCGCCGCACGCCAGGGTGAGCGCGGTGAGTACGGCGCCGCTGGCCGCGACCGCCGCCCGGCGTCGGGCGGGGGGTTCGGCGCCCAGGGCCAAGGCGACCGGTGGGCCGGTCAGAGCCGTCGTGCTCGCCAGCAGCCCCGCGGCGAACCCCGCGACCCCGACGGTCGCAGGACGGGCGCGCACCACGGGTTCATGCACACTCAGCGCGACCGCCACGAGCACGAACACCCCTCCGCACACCGCGAGCGGTCGTGCGCCGATTATCGTCGATAAAAAGACGCCCAGAACGACGCCGGGGAGCCCGGTGACGGTGAGCAACCACAGCAGACGGCGGTCGAGGTGGCCCCGATCGGTGCGGGCGACCAGGGCCGACACCGCGCCGTTCACGACGAGCGCGGGCAACGGCACCACGTGCGGCGCTAGCAGCAGCGCGAACGGCACGAGCAGCAGGTTCAGCCCGAACCCGATCGACGCCTGCACATAGGCGCCGGCCGCGACCACCAGCGTGAGTCCGACCAGAAGGACGAACACCGTCATTTCCCCAACCTAGGGGGCGCGGCGCCACCCGGGGCGACGGATCTCGGGCTTCTCGCCGAACGTGCGCCACGCCGTGTTCACCAGCAGCGCCCCGGCGACCGCGCCGACCGCCGGGTCGCCGACCAGCAGACACACCACGGTGACGACCAGACCCGCCCAGACGACGATCCGGACCGCGACGTCCACCACCACCACCACCCCGGTCAGGTGACCCCGGGTCCAGTACGGCAACCACAGCGACGTCACCGCCAGGCACACCGCACCGAGCACGGCGAACAGGATGACGACCGCCTGTGGCCACCCGATGTGACTGCTGAACGCGTACAGACCGGAGAGCAGGCAGCCGAACCAGACCTTCGCGAACACCCAGCGTCCGGCGCGTCCCAGCAGGTCATCACCCCGAGATTCGGGGTCGGAACGTAATTCGGTGCTCATCGCACTCCTCGGCGCGACCGCCCGGGAGTACCGAGCCGTCCTCACCGATGGTGACAGGAGCGTCAAGCCCTGATCGTTGTCCAACGGCCCGTGGCGCCGTCGATCCGCTCGCGGATGTCCGTCCCTCCAGGTGCCGTGGGCTACGGTCGCTTCTCGTGCGGGTGCTCGTGATGCTGGTCGTGGTGGCGCTGGGCTTAGGTGTGTGGGTGTCCGCCTCCGGCGGGGGAGCTCGGCACGTCGTGGTGGACGGGGTTCCGCTGGACGAGGTGCATCCGGCTGGCGAGGGGAAGCGCCCGGGTGTGGTGGTGGCACACGGATTCGCCGGGTCGGCGCTGCTGATGAGGCAGTTCGGAGACACGCTGGCGGCGCGGGGATACGTGGTCGTACTGCTGGATTTTTCCGGGCACGGGGCGAATACGCAGGTGCGGGATCTGCAGAGTGATCTGGACGTGGCGATGGCGCACCTGCGTGGACTGCGTGACGTCGACGCCTCGCGGGTGGCGGTGGTGGGGCACTCGATGGGGGCGGGGGCTGCCGTGCGGTACGGAGCGACGCATCCCGATGTGACCGCGACGGTCGCGATCTCGCTCCCGTCCGCTGCCGATGTGCGGGCCGGGGCTCCGCGACGGTTGCTGTCGCTGGTCGGTTCCGCTGAGTTCGCCGGCTTTCGCGACGCCGCGGAGCGGGCCGCTGTGGTGAGCGGCGGGGAGGTGGTGCGGGTGCCGTGGGTGGAGCACGTGTCGATCCTGTGGGCGCCGCGGACGCATCGCGAGGTGGTGGATTGGCTCGATGCAGCGTTCGGGGTGCAGTCGGGGGCCGGAGATCCGCCGTCGCCGTTCCGGCGTTTGGTGGGGGCGGGGTTACTGCTGGTGGCCTTCGCACTGGGGTTCGTGCCACTGACGCGACTCGCCCTCGGCGGGGGTGCCGCGCGGGGTGCGCTCGGCGGGGCTGCCGGAACTGCGCCGGCGGGTGGGGCGCCGCGGGGCGGGGCACTTGGGGGTGTGGCGCGATGGCGCTTGCGGGTTCGTGGCGGGTGGCTGCCGACCGGGTTGGGGCGGGCGGTGGTGGTGGCCGGCGTGGCGTCGGTGGTGGCCGCGGTGATCGCGGCGGTGCTGCCGACGGGCATGGTTCCGCTGGCGATCGCGGGTTTCCTGATCGCGTTCACGACGCTGATCGGGCTCGCGCTGATCGGATTCGCCGCGTGGCGTGCTCGCCGAACCGCCGACGCGACAGCCGGGAAGCGCGATGCTGCAGAGCCGGCGCGCGGAGACGCGAGGGCGGCGCACGGAGACGTGGGGCCGGTCCGCGGCCTCGGGGCGGCGGCGGGAGGTGCGGGGCCGGTCCGCCGACCCGAGGCGGTGGTGCGCGGCGGCGTCGGTGGGACAGCGCGTCGTGTGAGCGTAACGATCGTGCTCGTGGCGTACGCGGGGGCGGCTATTGCGGTGCCGTTGCAGGTCGGGGTGACACACGCGGTGCCGGTCGGGGCGCGGTGGTGGGTGCTCGCGCTGATCTGGGCGGGGTTCACCGTGCTGGCCTACGGCGCCGGCCGCCTCACCGACGGCAGCGGCCTAGGGCTGCTCGCCGTGTCGGCGGTGACCGCGCTCGTGCTCACCGTCGCCGCGGTCACCGGCCTGACGAGCGGCTTCGTGCTCCTCGTCGTGCCCCTGCTCGCGGCGCTCATGGTCTGGCAATCGGCCTGGACCGAGGTGCTCCGCCGCCACGCGGCACCGCTCTGGCTCGCCGCCCCGGTCGGCGCGATCCTCGTCGCCTGGCCCGTGGCAGTGACGCTACCGCTGACCTGACACCATCCATCCACACTGGAACGTCGGAACTTCGGTGTCGCCAGGACAACACCAGAGTCCCGCGGTTCCACATCGGACCAAAGTGTGTCAGCTGACGTACTTGCCGATCGTGTCGCGGAGCTGCTTGGCCGTGGGCCTCGAAACCTGCTCCGCAAGCGCTTGCCCCCCGAACGTCGTGATGAACTCCGCGCACTTTCGCTCCGCGCCGTGGAACTGCGCCCGGCCGAGCGACCTCCCCGACTGTGCCTCCCGAATCTGAACGACGTACACGGTCTCGCGCAACCGCTGCGTGATCCGCTTCTTGCCGTCGTTGCTGGCCTCCTACTCGCTCAGGTCACCGAGGTAGTCGTCGGCCTCGGGGCCCTTCGACGAGATGTCGATGACCGCCCGGTGTGGCGCTGCGCCCCCGTACGGCTCCGCACCGGCGTAACTCGCGCCGGTGCAGACGTCGACAAAGCCGTAGGTGGAGTCCGGCAGCAGCGACGGGTACGGGATCGCCGGGGTCTCGAGCGCGGGGTCGCTGTAGACGGGCGGCAGCGGCGAGTCGATCACCGTCGTGTAGGTGCCCCACCCCCACGACGAGCGCGGCGACGCGGAGCGGGACCCGCAGGCGGTTCCGGAAGACGCTGCCCGGCGGTCCGAGTCCGGCCTCAGCGGCGGCGGCGAGTGCTCGTGGAGGCAGGCTGGGGCACATCGGCGGCTCCGAAGGCCGGTCCACTCAGGACCCGGATTCTAGTGGGATCCGGTGGCCCCACTGTGTCGGATTCCGGTCGGTCGCGCCGTGCGATTGACCGCCGGGATGACCATGAGGCATGGCTGAGTGGCTTTTCGTGATCGTCGTGATCGTCGCTGCGGCAGTGGTGGTGGCATTCGCCATCGAGATGGCCCGATCGTCGCACCAGGCTGCGCGGGATCTGGGCGAGCAGGTCGACGCGCAGACCAAGGCGATCGAGAAGCTCGACCAACGCGTCGAGGCCTACTCTCGCGAGGTCGAGCGGCTCCGGACTGAGCACGCACGCGCATCCGGTCCGCCGATCGCCGATCGGCTTGACGACGTTCTCAATCAGACGTCGGAGTGGTTGAGGGCTTTTTCGACGGCGCATCGGGGCGAGCTGGCCGCTGTTCAGCGCGAGGCCGTGGCCGCGCTGGAGCGGGTCGAGGCGGCCCGTGTTGGGGAGTCTCAGAGGCTGCAAGTGGAGTTGGCGGAGCTCACCAGGCTGGTCACCGATCTGCGCACCCAAGGTCCGCAGCCGCCCCCGGCGCGTCCACTGGTCGCCCCCGACGCCCCTCGCGGCTCCGACGAGGACCAGTCCACCGCCGACCAGTCCACCGCCGACCAGTCCGACGAGGACCGGCCCGCCGACGGCGATCCAGCCGACGAGCAGTCCGACGACGAGCAGTCCGACGACGGGTCGTCGGACTACGGGTCGTCCGACTACGAGCAGCGCGATGACGGGTCGTCGGATAGCGGCCATTCGGATGGCGGCTCGTCGAGTGGTGGCCGATCCAGCGGCGGGCCGTCCGTTGTCGGGCCGTCCGGTGGTGGCGAGCTCAAGAACGGGCCACTCAGCGCCGGCCGTCCCGGTGGTGGCGAGTCCGGCGGCGTGCGGTCGGATGACGTCCCATCCGGTGACGACGGATCGCGCAGCGGCCGCACGAGTGGTGGGGAGTCGGCCGGGCCGAAGGTGCAGCTGACCTTCGTCGAGGAGTTCCGCGTTCGTGGGACCGATGCGCCCGGGCGGGCGCGTTCGGACGCGCAGAGCTATGTCGTGCTGCGCGCGAGTCAGTTGGAGTTCCCCGACGAAGTGACGATGCGCGCCGAGATCCAGCGGATCGCTCCGACTGTGGGTGCGCTACCCAGCGTCCCGACGGACGAGGGAGTTCCGCTGTCCCGCGAGGCGGCGGACATCGTCTACCGCGCTGCGGCGATTTACACGGTGAATGCCACCTGGTCGGTCACCGGTGTATGGGTCACGCCGGTGTCGGCGGACCTCGCCGATGCCGCGCAAGGCGTCGCGGACCTGAGGAAGGCCCTCCACGAGTCGCTGTGGGGTGCACCGGTCGGGCTCGGTGGCCTGGATGCGGCCATCGCCGTCGCTCTCGCGGCCGCTCTTCCCACGCCGGGCGACGCCACGCTCAAGAACGTCAAGCGAGGCATCCTCTACCTCGGGATCGTAGCCGGTCTGGCATCGGGTCAGCCGCTGCTTCTCAACGCCTGTCTGAAGCTGCTCCTGCGTGACCTGCTCATAGACGCGCTGACCCATGCCTACCGCACCATCGTCGAGTCCCCCGGTCGCTCCGGGCCCTCCACGCCCCAACCCGACGGCGACGGGCCTCAGGGGCCCGGTCGTGGTGGGCCGCACGGGTCCCATGACGATGGACCTCGGGGCCCGGGTGACGCTGGGCCGCACGGGCCTGGTGACGCTGGGCCTCAGGGGCCTGGTGGTGCTGGGCCTCAGGGGCCTGGTGACGCTGGGCCGCACGGGCCTGGTGGTGCTGGGCCTCAGGGGCCTGGTGGTGCTGGGCCGCGCGGGCCTAACCGTGGTGGGCCGCGGGGCGCGAGTCGAGATGCGTCCGGAACGCCTGACCACGGCGCGGCGCGGGAGAGCGATCGCACAGCGGCCGCCCGGCCCCGGCATGCATCCCCGGAGCCCGGTCGAACCAGCGAGAGCGTCGGCCCTCCGGCACACCTCCGCGTCGATCGCGAACGAATCGGGGCGACAGAAGGCCCGGCCTCCGTCGGCCGTCCGACCGAGTCACTCGACCGCCGAGGCCGGACGGACGATCGTGACCATCGTTCTGTCAGCGGATCCTCACCGAGTAACCAGCCACCTGCCCGGCCCAGAGCACGCGTCGACGCTCCGGAGCGCGAGGCCGCGCACCGGACTGCCCGCAGCCGACCCGGCCGCCCGCCTCGACCCTCCGAGCCGGACGCACCGACCGCGTCCCCTCTGCCCGCGCCGGCCGCCCCGGGTCGGTCCGTGCCAGCCGTGTCGGGTTCGTCCTCGCGGGCGGTGTCTCCTCGGTCCGCGCCGGCGCGGGCCGACGATCATGAGCCGAGCGCTGCAGAGGGACCGACCGAGCCTGCCCGACGCAGGTCTGCGGCGGCGCGTCCCAGCAGGCAGTTCGAGAGCACTGCCGGTCGGCACACCCGCGGAGCGAGGTCGCGCCTCGAACGCGGGGAAGACACGTCGAGAGACGAGTCTTTCGATTACGGCGCGGTAAGGCCCGGCGGCAAGTCGGACAGAACCGCCCCCTCCGATGAGAGATCGGCGCGACCAGGCTCCAGCGAGAGCACGAGTCGGCCTGGCCGGGAGCTGGGGTCGGGCCAGCGCGACGAGCGTGAGCCATCGCAGCGCCGGGGCGTGGAAGGGCCGAGCCGCGGAGGAATGTTCGGCTAGGGCTTACCCGTGGCGGTCTCGGTAAGCGCTAATCGCGCCCGGATGCAGCGGCACGGTGCCCGTGTTGATCAGTGACCGGACGTCGAGGAACTGGGTACCCACCGCCTGCGCCGGGACCAGCGCACCGGCGCGCTCGGCCAGCACGTCGGTGACCAGCGCCGCCACCGACGCCGGCAGCGTCGGCGCGCAGAGCAGCAGGTTCGCCACGCCGACCGTGTCCACGTCCGACCCACCGTGGTAGGCACCGGGCGGTACCGGCACCGACTCGTACGCCGTCTGCCCCGGCGGACCCAGCAGCGACCGGTACTCACCGAGCGGCAGCAGCCGGATCCCGATCGCGGTGTCGAGTTCCGCCAGCACGGTGACCGGCACCCCACCCGACACCAGCATCGCGTCGATCGTCCCCCCGAGCATCCCTACCCGAGCCGCAAGCATCGGCAGGCGCAACACCCGCACCCCCCGCAACCCGACCCCCTCCAGCAACCGCGCCCCGAGCACCGCACCGCCGGACCCCCCGGCACCCACCGACACCGTCGCCCCGGCCAACTCCGTCACCGTCCGGATCGACGAATCGGCCCGCACCGCCAGCTGCAGATAGTTCTCGAACACCCGACCCAGCGCACACACCCGGGTGGCCCGCGCGAACGGCTCCGTGCCCAGGAACGACGCCTCCGCGATGTCCGCCAAACTCAATCCGACGTCCGCCGTCCCGGCACCCACCCTCCGCAGGTTGTCGACACTGCCCTCCGTCGGAATGGCCGTGCACCGCAACCCCGGCGCGGCAGCCTCCAGCTCACGCGCGAGCAGCCGCACGAACGGCAGGTACGACCCCGCCGGCTCACCCGCGGCGATCCGCAACGTCCGCACCGTGGCGGCCGGACCCGGCGGAGCATCCGCGCCCAGCACCCCGCAGACGGCCGCAGCCAGCAACGCCCGGCGCTTCACGGCAGCTCCACCCGCACGACCAGCCCGTGCGGCCGCGCGGACTCCAGCGTCAACACCCCACCGCGCCCCGCCACCAGCCGCTCGACGATCGCCAGCCCCAACCCCGTCCCCGGCATCCCGCTGTGCTGCGACGCCCGCCAGAACCGCTGCTGTGCCTGCCCCAGCTGCGCCTCGCTCAACCCCGGCCCGTCGTCTTCGACGACGAGAAGCCCGTCCGCGGTGGTGACCTCGACGTGCGCCCCGTTCCCGCCGTACTTCACCGCGTTCTCGAGAACTACGTCGAGCACCTGAGCGAGTTCGGCAGGGGTGCAGTGCAGGGACCCCGGGCCACCGCGGTGGGACACCGTCGCACCGGCGCGAGCGGCGACCGGCCCCCACAGCGCCACCTGCGCCTCCGCCACCGCGAACGCGTCACACCACACGTCCTCGTCCCCGTGGACGGCCAGCTCCCCGGCCCGGTGCTCAGCGCTGGCGAGCGTCAGCAGATCGTCGAGAAGGCTTTCGATCCGGTCCAACTCGGTGAGCGCGCCCGCATAGGGACGTTCGGCGGCGGGTGGCAAGTGGGGGTGTAGCGCGTCGACCCGCAGGCGCAGGGCCGTCATCGGGTTGCGCATCTGGTGCGACGTGTCGGCGACCAGCTGTTGCTGCTGCTCCAGCGCCGCGGTGACGGTCTCGGTCATCCGGTTGAACCCGGCTGTGAGCTGGCGGAGTTCCGGTGGTCCGGCGAGGCGCGGCGGTTCCGGTGGCAACCCGGCGGTGAGCCGGCCCACCGCGCGGTCCAGGCGGTGCAGCGGGCGCACCAGCCAGCGGGTCGCGGCGACGGCCACACCGACGCACGCCAGGCCCAGCAGCCCGGTGCCCCCGAGCACCGCGGTCCAGCTGCGACCGATCTCCGCCGCCGCGGGTGTGACCCGCATGCGCAGGACGACCGCGCCGGAGATCCGGGTCGCGGCGCCGGCCGGCCGGGCCAGCAGCACCGGTTCGCGCGACCACGGATGCACGGTGCCGCCCCAGCGCGTCGGCTGGTTGCGCAGCGCCGCCTCGATCACGTCGGCGACGTCCGGGTCGGCAGCGATCATGCCGCCGGTCTCCACCATCGGCGCGCGCCAGGACGTCACGACGACGATCGGTTCGCCGTAGACCGCCGTGTAGCGGGTGACCTCGGCGACGAGCGCGGACGGGTCGCCGCTGGTCACGGCCTGGTCGAGGAGTGCGGCGAAGTGGTCGAGGTCGGCCTCGCGTGCGAGCAGCAGCTGCTGGGTGCGTTCGCGGGCGGTGATGCTGAGCAGCGGCACCGCGAACCCGGCGGTCGCGAGCACGACGAACGCGAGCAGCACCGCGAAGATCCGGGTGCGCATCGCTCAGTCCCCGAGCCGGTAGCCGAAGCCGCGGATCGTCGTGAGGTTCTCGCGGCCGAGCTTGGCGCGCAGCTGCGTCAGGTGCACGTCCAGCGACCGCGACACCGCGAGATACGCGTCGCCCCACACCTCGTCCATCAGCTGCTCCCGGCTCACCGCGACGCCGGGTCGCTTGGCGAGGGCGGCCAGGACCGCGAACTCCTTGGTCGTGAGGTCGACCGCCCGGCCGCCGACGGTCACGCGCCGAGCGTCGAGATCGATCACCAGATCGCCGACGACGACGGGACCCGACACCGGGACCCCGGCCCCCGCACGTCGTGCCACCGCGTCGATGCGGGCCAGCAGTTCGAAGAGGCGGACGGGTTTCACCAGGTAGTCGTCGGCGCCGAGGCGTAACCCGCGCACGACCGACCGCTCGTCGCCGCGGGCGGTCAGCACGATCACCGGCAGCGGGGTGACCGCCCGGAGCTTGCGCAGGACCTCCAGGCCGTCGATGTCGGGCAGGCCCAGGTCGAGCAGGGCGAGGTCGCTGTCGTGGTGGGCGAGGAGCGCGTCGGCGCCGCGGTCGACGCGCAGCGGCCGGTGCCCGTGCTGGGTCAGCGAGTCCGACAGCGCGTCGGCCACCCCGTTGTCGTCTTCGACCAGGAGGATGCGCACCCCGGCAATGTAGGCCCTCTCCGGCCGCTATTTCCTAAGGGACTGTAAGGAACGGTTCGGGCATCTTGTCGGGGCGCGCGGCGGGCGGCGAGTGTGGCCTGCACAGCCAGAGGAGGCCCAATGCCGAGTCCCTTGGCCCGCGAACTGGTGCGCGGCGCCTACGACACGCACGTCCACGTCGCGCCCGACATCATGGAGCGGCGCATCGACGACGTCACGCTCGCCCGGCGCTTGCGTGACGTCGGCATGGCGGGTGTGGTGTTGAAGTCGCACTACGCGCCGACCGCGGAACGCGCGGAGGTGGTGCGCGGTGTCGTACGGGAGGTCGACACGGTCGGGGCGATCACGCTCAACGCCTCCGTCGGGGGGCTCAATCCGGTCGCCGTCGAGATCGCCGGCCGGCAGGGCGCGCGGGTCGTGTGGCTGCCCACCGTGGACAGCGCGAACCAGCGGTCGTGCCAGGCGCAAGCGCCGGAGGGTGCGATCCCGCCGATGTGGGCGCAGGTGCAGCAGGAGCTCGCCGACCAGGGCATTCTCGCTCCGGCAATCGCAGTGGTGGACTCGCGCGGCAAGGTCGTTCCGGAGCTGCTGAACGTGCTGTCGCTGGTCGCGAAACACGACATGGCGCTCGCGACCGGACACTTGTCCGGCGACGAGATCATCGCTGCCGTGGACGCCGCCGTCGATGCGGGTGTGCGCCGGATCGTCGTCACGCACCCCGAGTTCACGTCCCAGCGCATCCCGGTGGAGTCGCAGCGGCGGCTGGCCGCACGCGGCGCCCTGATGGAGCGCTGCTTCACGACGCCCCACACCGGCAAGGTGTCCTGGGAGACGTTCTTTTCGCACATCCGTGACGTGGGGCCGGAGCACTCGGTGCTCTCCAGCGACCTGGGGCAGCCGTTCAACCCGCCGGTGGAGGACGGTCTGGCGCTACTCGCCGATGGCTTGTTGGCCAACGGCTTCACCTCGGACGAGGTCCGTGTCATGGCCGTGACGAACTCGATTCGGCTCGTCCGATGACCGCGTGGGAGGTGCGGGGCGTCACCAAGCACTTCTCCAAGGGTGACGAGGACCTCGTCGCGTTGCGGGACGTGGATCTGGACGTGCCGCCGGGGCAGTTCCTGGTGTTGCTGGGGCGCAGTGGGTGCGGCAAATCGACGCTGCTGAATCTGTTGGCGGGGCTGCTCCCCCCGAACGGCGGTTCGATCTCGTACCGCGGTACGCCGGTGTCCGGGCCGCGGACCGAGGTGGGGTACCTGACCCAGCACGACACTCTGATGCCGTGGCGTGACGTCACCCGCAACGTCGAGATGCCCCGCGAGCTGCGGCACGAGGACCGGTCGACCCGGCGAGCGGCTGCTCTGGACCTCATCGAGCGGGTCGGGCTCAGCGGGTTCGAGAAGCACTACCCGCGTGAGCTGTCCGGTGGCATGCGGCGGCGCGCGAGCCTCGCGCGGATGCTCTGCGGCGAGCCCGAGACGCTGCTGATGGACGAGCCGTTCGGCGCCCTGGACGCGCAGCTGCGCACCGAGCTGCAGGGCGAGTTGCTGCGGCTCTGGCAGGGGAGCGGCCGCACGGTCGTGTTCGTCACGCACGACATCGAGGAGGCTCTGTTGCTTGCCGACCGCGTCGTCGTGCTCGGGCCGATCGGTCGGATCGTGCTCGATCTCGGGGTCGATCTGGCCCGTCCGCGCGATCCGGAGGAGATTCGGCTGCAGCCTCGCTTCGTCGAACTGCACAAACAATTGGCTGACGCCTTACGCGGCGCTTCGACCAGCGCGGACGGCGCTCCGAGCGGCGCGGACGGCGCTCCGAGCGGCGCTTCGGGCGGCGCGGGCGCGGCGTCGGCCGGCGCGTTTCCTGCGGCGGATGGGTCTCGCTCATGAGCGCCGGTGTCGTGGAGAGCGCCGGGCCGCTCCGGGTGCGGACCGGGGCGGGCGCTCGGCGCCGGCGGGTGCGGGCGGCGATCGTGTGGGGCTGGCGCGTCGCGCTGCTCGTCGTCGTACTGGTGCTGTGGCAGTTGCTTTCCGGCCCGGTGCTGGACCCGCAGTTCGTGAGCTCGCCGGCCGGGATCGTCGAACGCCTGCAGGAGTGGACGCAGGACGGCACCCTGTGGTCGAACACGTGGATCACGCTGCAGGAAATCGTGCTCGGCTTCCTGCTCGGCGCCGGCGCGGGCGCGCTGCTGGCGTACCTGATCGCGCCGATCCGGGTGGTCTGGGACATCCTCGACCCGTTCGTCATGGCGCTCTACTCGATCCCGAAGGTGGCGCTCGCGCCGCTGTTCATCGTCTGGTTCGGCATCGGCACCGACATGAAGGTGCTGCTGGCCGCCGTCACCGTGTTCTTCCTGGTGTTCCTCAACACCGCAGCCGGCGTGCACGAGGTCGACGCCGGACTCATCGACGCGGTGCGCCTGATGGGCGCCGGTCGCTGGGTCGTGGCCTGGAAAGTCGTCTTGCCGGCCTCGATGACCGGCCTGCTCACCGGCCTGCGCGTCTCGATCCCGTACGCGCTGATCGGCGCCGTGATCGGGGAGCTCGTCGCGTCCAACCGCGGCCTCGGCTACCTGATCAGCGACTCCTCGGCGAACTTCGACACCGACGGCGTCTTCGCGACGCTCGTCGTCCTCAGCGTGATCGCGGCGCTGCTCAACGCGCTCGTGAACCTGCTCGGCCGCCGGGCCAACCGGTGGAAGCCGCTCTGACTCGTTCGGTCAAAGGAGACCCATGCGTACGTATCGTTTCGTGATGGCGGTGGTGGCCCTGGTGGCGCTGCTGGCCGCCGGCTGCGCGAAGGACGACTCGTCGCCCGCGACGGGAGCCGACGCGATGACGCTCAACGTCGGTCAGACGAGCAATTCCGCCGCGTTCTTCCCGCTGTTCGTCGCGGAAACTCAAGGTTACTTCCGCGAAGAGGGCCTCACGCTCGGCGAACGACCGCGCCTGGGCACGGGCGCCAAGTCGGCCGCCGCGCTCCAGTCCGGCAGCATCGACATCGCGGCCGGCGTCATGACCGACGCGTTCAACCTCTACCGCGTCAACGACAAGGCCCGTGTGATCGGCACGCTCACCAACGAGTACTACATCGACATCATCGCGGGCCCGAAGATCCCGACCACTGTGGACGCAGCGCCGCTGGCGCAACGCGTCCAAGCGCTGAAGGGCACGACCATCGGGATCACCGGCCCGGGCAGCGGCACGGAGGCGCTGCTCAACTACCTGCTGGAGCAGCAGAAGCTGGACACCGAGAAGGACATCACGATGGTGAACCTCGGCTCGGACGTGTCCGCGGCGCTCGGGGCGCTGAAGACGGGGCGGGTCGACGCGCTGTCGTTCTTCCAGCCGGTCGGCCAGCAGGCCGCGGCGAACGGCATCGGGCGGATCCTCATCTCACCGCCGCGCGGTGACGTGCCGGCCCTCCGGGGCACGATGCACGGCGCGCTGTTCACCACCCAGAACGTCATCGACCGCAAGGGCAAGGCCGTCCAGGCGTTCTACCGGGCCATCGCAAAGGCCGAGAAGTTCATTCACGGCAACCCGGAGCAGGTGCGGGACCTGCTGCAAAAGTACCAGACCACGATGAACGTGAAGGCCGTCGAGGCGCTGGTGCCGGTGCTCCAGGCGGAGATTCCGCAGAGTCCGGCGCCGGACGAGGCGGCGTACGACAAGTCGGTCGCTTTCCACGAGGAGACGGGCTTGGTGAAGTCGGCCCCGGACTTCACGACGCTCGTACCTGACCTGGGCGCGTAGGTGCACACCGGCGCCCCGGACATTTGGTGGTCAGGGGGTGGTCAATCGGGTGTGTGGTGGCCCAGGGCGTCGACGCTGGTGGCTAGTACGTGGGCGCGCCAGGGAAGGGCCTTGCCGGCGCGGTGGGCGGCTAGGACGGTCATGGAGAGGGCGCCCAGTGCGCCCAGGACGCGGACCGTTCGTTCGGGGTCGCCGTCGACACCGAACGCCTCGAACACCGCGGCGTTGATGCGGTCGGCGCCCGAATCGGGGTCCGTGCCGGCGGAGCTGACCAGGTACGCCACCATCCCGGGCCGCGCGATCGCCTGGTCGACGAGCGCCTCGATCGCCCGCCGGTCGCGGGCCGGTCCGTGCGACTGCCCGGCCACCTCCGCGAGCACCTCGCGGGCCAGCGCCTCGCTCCGGGCGACGACCGCGTCGTGCAGTGCGTCTTTCGTCGGGAAGTAGTGCAGTAGGCCGGCCTTGGACATGCCGACCGCGTCGGCGACGGACTGCACCGACGTCTGCGAGATGCCGTACCGGGCGAACAGCGTCGCCGCGCGCTCGAGGATGCCTTCGTCGATCTGCTGCCGGAAAACTTTCGCCACTCCTGCATCTTACGGAGACCCAACCAGTGCGGTAGTTTTTTCGACCAGAATGGTCGGAAGGAGAAAGCACATGGCCGGGAGAATGGAAGGCAAGGTCGCCTTCGTCACGGGTGCGGCCCGCGGACAGGGGCGTAGCCACGCGGTGCGGTTAGCGCAGGAGGGCGCCGACATCATCGCGATCGACATCGCCGCGCAGATCGAGTCGGTGCCGTACGCGATGGCCACTGCCGCGGACCTCGCGGAGACCGCGCGGCTCGTCGAGGCGCTCGACCGCCGGATCGTGACCCGGGTCGTCGACGTGCGGGACCGGGCGCCGCTCGCCGCCGCCCTCGCCGAGGGTGTCGCCGAACTCGGCCACCTCGACGTCGTCGTTGCGAACGCGGGCATCGCCCCGACGACGCCGGACGTGCCGACCGTCGCGTGGTTCGACACTGTCTCAACCAACTTGGTCGGCGTGATCAACACGCTCGAGGCGGCGTTCGGGCACCTCGAGTCCGGTGCGTCGATCGTCGTCACCGGCTCGATGGCCGCGTTCATGCCCGGCTCGGTCGACAGCGCGGGCGCCGGTGGCGCCGGGTACTCGCACGCGAAGAGGGCCGTCGCGCGGCTCGTGCACGACCTGGCCGGCACGCTTGCGCCCCAGAACATCCGGGTCAACGCGGTGCACCCCGGCAACATCGCGACGCCGATGCTGCTCAACGACATGATGTACAAGGTCTTCCGCCCCGACCTCGAGAAGCCGACGTACGAGGACGCCGAGCCGGCGTTCGCGTCGATGCACAAGCTGCCGGTGGCGACGCTCGACCCGGTCGACATCAGCGAGGCGGTGCTGTACCTGGCGTCGGACGCAGCCCGGTACGTGACCGGTCAGCAGCTCAAGATCGACGCCGGTGCGCTGCTGCCCGTGTCGAACTCCGGCGCGCCTAGCTGAACATGGTATTCATGTCCAGGTGATCGATCTGTTCCTGCTCGCCGGTGTTCACGATGGCGACGACCACGGGCGGGCGCTGCGGAACACCGTCGATTACGCGGTCGCCGCGGAGGACGCCGGGTTCGACGGCGTCTGGCTCGCCGAACACCATTTCCTGACGTACGGCGCGTGCCCGTCCGCGGTCGCGCTGGCGTCGTACGTGCTCGGGCGCACCCGGCGGATCACGGTCGGCACGGCGGCGGCGATCCTCCCGGCGCGGCACCCGGTCGCGCTCGCGGAGGAGACCGCGCTGCTGGCCGCTGTGGCCGGCGACCGGTTCGAACTCGGTGTCGGGCGGGGCGGGCCGTGGGTGGACCTGGAGGTGCTCGGCACCGGGCTGGCCCGGTACGCCGACGGGTTCGGGGAGTCGCTCGACGTCCTCCTGGAGTGGCTCTCGGGCGCTCGAACGGTGGGCGCCGACGGTCAGCACCACCGGTTCCGGCCGGTCACCGTCGTGCCCCGGCCACGAACGCCGCCCCGCATCAGGGTCGCGGCGACGTCCAGAGCCTCGGCCGACCTCGCGGCCGCACGCGGCCTGCCGCTGCTGCTCGGTATGCACGCCGCACCGCAGGAACACCGGGTACTGCTCGACCGGTATGCGGAGTCGACCGGCGGTACGGTGCCGCCTCCCGCCGTCGCGCACCTCGCGTACGTCGCCGACACCGTCGAACAGGCCCGTGACGCCGTGCGCGGCCCACTGCTCGCCTGGCTCGGACGGACCGCGGAGTACGTCCGGATCGACGGTAGTGACAGCACCCACCGCGACCTGAACGCGTACGCGGACCGGCTTCTCGACCTGCACCCGGTCGGGGACGCCGACCTGTGCATCGAGCGGCTGCGGAATTCCACCGAGATCACGGGCGCCGGGCGGCTGCTGCTCGCGGTGGAGGCCACCGGCGACCGCGGACGCACGCTGGACTGCATCGCGCGCCTCGCGGACGAGGTCCTTCCGGCTATCCGGTGAAGGCCCAGGTGAAGTCGAAGGGCTCCTGATCGACGCTCGAACAGCTGGCGTCAGCGGTGGCCTTCGGCCCGCCGGGGCACGGAGCATCCCGCGTCGCCGACCACATCGCGTACCACGCGAGCCCCTTCTCCCGCGCGAACGCACCCACCGCGCGAGCGTCCTCGACGGTGAACACCTCGCTGGCGACGTCGTTCACCCCGATCATCGGCGTGAGCGCGAGCAGCCCCCACGCCTCCTCGTCGGAGAGGTCGAACACGCCTTTGACCTGCGCGTGCGCGGCGGTGACCGCGTCGATCGCGAAGCGACCCATCTGACCGTCGGGGTCCGGCGCCGCGGCGTCGCCGTAGTCCATCGCCATGAGGTTCACCGCGTCGAACGCAGACCCGGCGTCGCGGGCGTCGGCGAGCAGGTCGACGCCGCCCTGGGTGAGGCCCTGGGGGAGCGCGGGGAGCGTGATCGACACGTCCAGGGACGCGTTGTCGCGGCGCAGGATCTGGATCGCCTCCGTCCGTCGCCGGTTGGCCGCCTTGTCCGACAGTGCGGATCCCTCGACGTCGAAGTCGACGCGTGTCGCGTCGTAGGCGTCGATCGCGCGCTGGTAGGCGGCGGCGAGGGACTCGGGGCTGTCGCAGACGGTCGCGAGTTCGGTGCCGTTGGCGCCGCCGAACGAGATACGGACGTCACCGCCGGCGGCGCGAAGTTCGTCGACCCGCTCGGTGATGCCGGGGTCCTCGACCGGGAGCACCCCGCCCCAGGTGGGGGTGCAGCCGCCGGCGCCGACGACGAACGCGAGCGTGTACTGCTTCACGCCGGTCTGCTCGGCGTTGGCGGCGAGGTCGTAGGGCGGGTTGAGGAGCACGTCGACGTAGGGGGCGAACTCGGTGCCGTCGAGGGACGCCCGCTCCGAGGGCACGGGTGCGGCGTTGCCGCCGCGCGTGGCGCTCTCGGACGGGGTGGCGGTCTCTTTCGGTGTGGCGCTTTCGGCGCTCTCATCCGGCGTGCCTGTCGCCAACGGGCGAGTGGGTGTCGGCTTCGGCGCTTTCGAGACCGCTGACTCGGTCGGCGCCGGAGTCGTATCCGCGCAGTTCACACCATTGATCGTGCACCCGTCCGGCGCCTTCTGCGAACTCCCGGCAGCATCGGCCACGAACCCCACCACCACCGACTGCCGCGGGGCGAGCTCCGCGTTCCAGTCCTCGTTGTGCACCGTCACCTTCGTCCCGGCGACGTCCGCGCGACCGTTCCACAGGCTCGTGATCCGTGCCCCCGCCGGCAGGGTGAACGCCAACGACCAGCCGTCGACGGACTCCGCGCTGGTGTTCGTGAGCGTGTACGTGCCGGTGTACCCGCTGTCCCAGCGTGCCGTCTGGACGTAGTTCACCGAGAACCCGGCGGCCTGGGCCTGCCCGGCGGTGAGCGTCGCGACGGTCACCGCGGCGACGGTCGCGAGCACGCCCGCGGCGCCGAGGCGCTTGATCGGCCGACGCGACCGTCGCAGCCGGTGGCCACCACGGAATCCGGAGGGGCGCTGCTCACGCGCGGGGACGGACGGCACGATCGCGCCTCCTAGGGTCAGCCGGCAACTACCGCGACGCTAAGCCCCGGATGTTCACCCCGATCCGCGATCAAAGTACTGATCTGACTGGTTTAAGGCCTACTTAGGTGAGTGAATGCAATTCACGAATCACCCGCAGCTGAGCGTCGCGACCACCGTGCGGTTCTTCACCGCGAGCGCCGGCACCAGGTTCCCGCTGCTGTCGAGATCCTTGACGTGGTACGTCGACGTGGAGCCGACGCCCCGCGCCGTGATGCTGTCGGCCGGGACGCCGAGCGCGACCAACTCGGCACGCACCGCCTCCGCGCGTTTCGTCGAGAGCGTCAGTTGCGACGCCGAGTCGCCGGCCGTCGCGGTCGTGCCCTCCAGTGTCGTCCGCGTCCCCGGGCGCTTCGCGGCGGTGGCGAGTGCTCCGAGCGCCTCCCGGGCCCCCGCCGGGTCACGGAACCGAGCGGTGTCCGGCGTGAAGCCGACCCGGCTGCTGTCGGGCAGGACGGTGACACCGCAGGCCTCGACGGTCGGCGCGGCCGGAACCTTCACCGGCGTGACCGCGGGCAGCCCGGCGGCGGGCTGTCCCTGCAGCGGGTGCTGGTCCACGTCGACGCAGGCGCCGCCCGCTTCGGCGATCGCCGTCCACAGCGCGACGACGTTCGCGCGGTAGGCGTTGTCGAGGGTGGCCTGCGGCGCGGCGGTGTCACCGAGCCCGGCGAACACCACGGTCCGGCCGGTGAGGTCGGGGAGGAGCTGCCGCGCCTTCAAGGAGGCCACGACCTCGGCCGGGGAGGCCGCCAGGAGGTCGCCGCTCGCGAAGTCCAGCGGCGCCACCGTCTGGAGCCCGGAGTCCACCATCACGATCGTGCCGCCGGCGGCGGTGTCCCGCGCGGCCAGCGACAGCGCGGTCAGCGGGTCCGCCTCCGCCGTCTTGGCGGTGACCTGCGCGAACGCCACCGTGACGTCGGCCGCGTACTTCTCGGCGCGCTGCTGGAGCGCGGTCTTCGTCGGCGCTTCCTGGTCGAAGTGCCCGGTCCAGGCCCGGGTCGGTGCGCCGTCGACCCGGTAGAGCGAGATCGTCGACCGAGCCGCGGACGCCGTGACCAGGAGGGCCTGGGCCAGCGCCGGCAGCGATGGCTTGGCGCTGTTCGCCCGGCCGCCGACCAGGATCGCGAGGCTGCCGGCGCCCGCATCACAGGTGAACGACGTCGTGGCTGCCGCCTGCTGCGGAGCCGCGCCGGTGGTGGTGGCCGGGCCACTGCACGCGGCGAGCGCCAGCGTCAGCACGAGCGCACCGGGGACGAGCTTCATGACTGTTCCTTCGGCTGAAAGAGGGCCTGGGTGAGGGCCGGGTCCTCGCCGTGCTGGGCGATGAGCAGGCGGGCGTACTGCTTGAGCTGCTCACCGCGCTGGACCTGCGCGTCGACGTACCGGTCGCGGGTCTCCGCGGCGGCCTGCAGCAGACGCCCCTCGGACTCGCTGATCCGCCGCGCGACCTCCCGGAACCGGGCCGCGTCGGCGACCCGCTTGGCCGACGCCCGCCGGGCGAGCCCGCGACGGACGGCTCCCGGTGCGCGCCGGGGCAGGCCGTGGTGCAGGTAGGCCACCCACGCCGTCGCGACGCCGCTACCCAGGTACAGGCCGAAGAACAGGAGCCCCATCGGCAGGTGCTCGAGGTTCCACGGCGAGGCGGCCGGTGCGGCCGCGCCGTCGAGCACGATCGTGTCCGACGCGGCGAGCGGGTCGTAGAGCCGGATGACGAACGTGATGACCCCGATCGCCAGCCAGACGACGAGCAGCGTCACGACGGGCCACCGGCCGGCCGCGGGGCGACCGAGCCAGGCGGCCTTCAGGAGCGTGCCGAGGGCGTGCGCCAGGATCAGCACCACCGCGGTCAGCCCGATGACGATGAGGAACACGATCGCATCGCCGAACGGCAGCGAGATGCTGCCGAGGGCCAGCGCGACGACACCGTAGAAGCCGCCGATGTCGGCACCGGCCGCGAGCAGCAACCCAATCCAGTACACGGCCTGGTGCCACCGGCTCTGCTGGGCCGGCCGCTCCGCGGTCGGCTCGGACACCAGTGTCAGCGTGGGCGCGCTCATGCGGGGTTCTCCGTGGCGTACAGGTCGGCCAGCGCGGCGTGCTCAGCCGCGTGTGCGTGGGCGTCGAGGTTCGCGGTGGGGAGCGTAGCCACGTACTGCGCGTACTTGCGCTCGATCTGCTCGCACCGCTCCTTGGTGCGGTGGTCGATCAGCGCGTCGAGGACGGAACCGGTGCCCTCGTCGACGGCCTTCGGCGCGATCCGCGCGACCTGCTCGACGACCCAGGCGTAGTCGGTCGCCTCGTCGCTCACCGCGGGCTGGAACGGTGTACCGACCGGTGGTGTCGGTTTGCGTCGTCGCCACTTCATGCCGCCACCCACTCGGGCAGCTCGGGGGTTTCCGGCGCCAGCCGTCGGTTGAGCCGCACCCCGTCGGGATGCCGGCGGACCAGCTGGTTCCAGTAGGTGTCCAGCCGTCGACGGCTGTGCGCCCGCAACCGGTGCACCCGTGCGTCCTGCGCCGCAACCAGCCCGGCCAGCGCCGCTTCGGCGCGACGCAGGTCGGCGAGTAGCTGCTGCGCCATCGCGTCGAGCTCGTCGGCCTGGGCCTGCAGGGTCGCGCGGCGCTTCTCGTGCTCCCTGCGGCGGCGCTGACGGATCAGCGACTCGGGAAGCTCGGCCTCGGCGATCCGCCGGGTGACGAGCTCCGCCTCGGTGATCGCCGGCAGCTCCGCGAGCACGATGCGGGCGGTCGCCGCCCGCTGTGCGGCGTGGTCGTACTGCTCCGTGAGCGAGGTCACGGCTGCCCGGTGGGTGCTGAACACGGGCGCCGCGAGCGCTTCCTCGGTCGCGATCCGGTGTTCGCACCGCGACACGAGCGCTTCGCTGGTGGGCGTTCCGGTCGACGTGTCGCCGGGCAGGCCGTGCAAGCCGTCGCGCCAGCCGTTCCACATGTCGATCGCCCGGGTCCACGCCCAGTACCGCATCGTCGTCCCCACTCGTCCGTCGGCAGTCACGAGAGGGAAGAGCGGGCTACCGGCAGCGGTGATACGCCGGTGAGAGCGGCGTCACCCGCCGCCACCGTCATCGAGAACCGCCCTCAGCGCGGAACGAGCCCTGTCTCGTAGGCCAGCACGACCAGCCCGGCCCGGTCCCGGGCGCCGAGCTTGGCCAGCAACCGGCTGACGTACGTGCGCACGGTCGCCGGGCTCAGGAACAACACGGCCGCCACCTCGTCGTTGGAGGCCCCGGTCGCGACCTCGGCGAGCACCTCCCGTTCCCGTTCGGTGAGCGAGTCCAGCCGTGCGTCGGGCGCGGTGCGGTGAGAAGCCGCCGCAGCGATCACCCGCTGCGTCACCGCCGGCGACAACAACGCCTCACCGGCGGCCACCGTCCGCACCGCGTCACGCAGCGGCCCCGGCCGGATGTCCTTGAGCAGAAAACCTGACGCGCCCGCGCGCAGGGCGTCGAAAAGGTGTTCGTCGGTATCAAAAGTGGTGAGCATGACGACGCGCACGTCGGTGAGCTCCGCGGTGATCCGCGCGGTGGCGGCCACACCGTCGACGCCGGGCATCCGGATGTCCATCAGCACGACGTCCGGATGCAGACGGCGCACCAGTTCCACGCCGGACGCACCATCGGCGGCTTCACCGACGACCGACAGGTCGTCGTGGGTCAGCAGCGCACGCAGGCCGGCGCGCACCAGATCCTGGTCGTCGACCAGCACGATCCGGATCATCGCGGCAGCGCCACCCAGACCCGGAATCCGCCGTCGGACCGCGGTCCGATCTCCGCTCGCCCGCCGAGCAGCGCCACCCGCTCCCGCAGTCCCACCAGCCCCAACCCCGACCCACAGCCCGGGTCCACCGGAGTACCGTTCCCGCCGTCGCGGACCTCCACCTCCACAGTGGTGTCCGTTTCGGTCAGATCGACGCTAATCGGCGTACCACCGCCGTAGCGGCGGGCGTTGGTGACCGCTTCCTGGACGATTCTGAACACCGCAGCCTCGACAGTGGGCGGCAGCGGACCGATGCCCGGCGGCACGTCGACGCCGAGCGTGCGCAGCTCGTCGAGGCCGGGTGGCGTGGCGTCGCGGATCAGACCGAGCGTGCGGCGCAGTTCCGCGCTCGCGGTGTCGCAGGCTTCGCGGACGTTCTCCAGCGCGCGCCGGGTCGCGGCCGGGTCGTCGTCGACGGCTTCGAGGGCCACGTCGGTGTGCAGCGACACCACCGTGAGTGTGTGCCCGACCGCGTCGTGGACGTCACGGGCGACCTCGAGGCGCTCGGCCTGCAGCGCGCCGGACAGCTGTTGCTCGTGGACGCTGCGCTCGCGGGCCAGCCGGTCCCGCTGCTCGGCCTTGAGCAGACGACGCGACCGGATGCCGTCACCCAGCGCGATCATGGCGGCCATCGCGGTCACGGTGCCGCCGAACTCGAAGCCGAGGAGGTAGGCCACGTCCTCGTGTTCGAGGAGCCGGGCGCCGGTCGCGATCACGTTCAGCACCACGGTGACGCCGGCGGCCCAGCCGGCGCGGCCGGCTTCGGCGGCGGAGTACAGCGCACCGGCCATCGGCAGCGCCAGACCGATCGGTGGGTAGTCGCGGGTGTAGTAGCCGATGATGAGCGCGGCGCTGGCCAGGAGCACGAGCCGGGGGAAGCGGCGCCGGGCCAGGAGGACCGCGCCGAACCCCACGGCGACCAGGTAGGCGAACACGTCGGCCCGGCGGTGGCTGCCGACGTCCGCGATCACCGCGATCGTGACCGCGGTGGTGATGAAGGCCGCGAGGGCGACGTCCACCAGTCGTTCGCGCGGTGTCATTCGCCGAGCGTAACGGCGGTTCGGGGGGTGGCGGGAAAGTGTCGCTTCTCGACGTACGGTGGTACGCCGGTGGGCGATCGTTCCGCCGATCTCCGGGCGATGTGGTGCGGCCGGGCGGTTACCTAGCGTGGCCGCCGTGACTATGACAGTGGAATCCCGACTGTCCCGGTTCGCCGGATGGTCGTTGCGGCATCACTGGGCCGCACTCGTGGCGTGGGTGGTGGTCGTCGGCGCGCTGGCCGTGACCGCCGGGCAGGTCGGCAGTGCGTTCGCCGACGACACGACGTTGCCGGGCAGCGAGTCGCAACGCGTCGCGGACGCGCTGGCGTCGCAGGCCCCGGCGCGCGACTCCGTGACCGTCGTGGTCCACCGCGAGTCCGGGGCCGTGGACCGGACCGTCGTCGGGGACTTCCTGACGGACCTGGGAGCGACGGATCCCTTCGTGACGCCGGGGTCGGTGTCGGCGGACGAGCGGACGGTGCTGGCGACCGTGACGCTCGACCATCCGCCGGGCGAGACGCCGGTGTCGGAGGTGACCGAGCTGACCGACCGCGAGCTGGACGGCTACCAGGTCGAGTGGAGCGGCGATTCGGTGCGGGCGGCGAACGAGTCCGGCGGCCCCGCGGAGGGCATCGGGCTCCTCGCCGCGCTGATCATCCTCGTGCCGCTGTTCTCCTCGCTGCTCGCGGCGACGTTGCCGCTGATCACCGCACTGCTCGCCGTGGGCAGCGCGGTGAGCGCGGTGATCCTGCTGTCGCACTCGCTGACCGTGCCGAGCTACGCCACGGCGATGATGGCGCTGGTCGGGCTCGGCGTCGGGATCGACTACGCGCTGCTGGTGTTCGTGCGGTACCGGCACGAGATCCGGTCGGGGGCCGATCGCTCGGCGGCGACGTCTCGTGCGCTCGACACGGCGGGGCGCTCCGTGCTGCTCGCCGGCGGGACCGTGATCCTGGCGCTGCTCGGCATGCTGACGCTGCGGCTGGCCGCGTTCGACGCGCTGGCCGTGAGCGTGGCGCTGACCGTGTCGGCCACGATGCTGGCGTCGATCACGCTGCTCCCGGCGTTGCTGACCCTGTTCGGCCGCCGCCTGGAGTCCCGGATCCTCCGCCGCGGTGCGGGTGACCGCGGAGCGAGGAGCGGGCGCCGTTCGCGGGGGGCGCCCGCAGCGCCGGCAGACATGGCTGCGAACGGGCCGGATGCCGGCGGGAAGCGGTGGCGGGCCTTGGCTAGCGGTGTCCAGCGCTTTCCGATACCCGCGCTCGTGGGCGGGGTGTTGGTGCTGATCGTGCTCGCGCTGCCCGCGCTCGCGATGCGGCTCGGGTTCGCTGACGCGGGCACCGACGCTCCGGACTCGACGACACGCAAGGCGTACGACCTCGTGGCGTCGGCGTTCGGGCCGGGCACGAACGGGCCGCTGCTCGTACTGGCGGCGGACGAAGCGTCAGCGGAGGACGCCGCTACGGTGGCACGCTCGGTGAACGGCGTCGCCGCGGTGGTGCCGCACGCCCCGGTGCCGGAGGGTGTGCTGGTCACCCCGGAGTGGGGCCCGGCCGACGAACGCACAGCGGACCTCGTCCACCGGCTCCGGTCGGAACTCGGCGACGACTACTCGATCGGCGGCTCGGTGCCCGCCGCGATCGACTTCGCCCGGACCGTGTCCGACCGGCTGCCCTGGTTCATCGGCGCGGTCGTCGGCCTGTCCGCGCTCGTGCTGCTAGTCGTCTTCCGCTCGATCCTCGTGCCCATCCAGGCCGCGATCTCCAACCTGCTCAGCATCGGCGCGGCCCTCGGCGTCATGACCTTCGTTTACGGCGACGGGAACCTCGGCGCCCAGCCGGGTCCGATCGAGGCGTTCCTCCCGGTCATCGTCTTCGCCGTGGTGTTCGGCCTCTCGATGGACTACGAGGTGTTCCTCGTCAGCCGCGTCCACGAGGAATGGCGCCGCGGCATCGGCGCCGCCGCCGCGCTCCGCGAGGGCCTGGCCACGACCGGCGGCGTGATCACCGCCGCGGCCGCGATCATGGTCGTCGTCTTCGGCTCGTTCGTCTTCTCCGGTGACCGCATGCTCGGCCAGATGGGCCTGGGCCTGTCCGCCGCAGTCCTGGTGGACGCGGTGATGGTCCGCTGCCTGGTAGTCCCCGCGGTGTTCACCCTCGCAGGGGAACGCGCCTGGTGGTTCCCCCACGCGCTGCACCGCCTCCCCACCGTCCGCCTCCACTGAGAGCACGGGGCGCTCGATCGAGCGGGGGGTCAGGCCGAGGCTTCGGGTGTGGGTCGCGATCTCGCCCAACGGCGCGACCCACACGTCTGCGCACGAAAGCACGTGCTCCATCAGGTGGCCGAGTTCGCGGGCGCGGGACGGGCGGCCGGACAGGAACGGGTGGTTGGTGAGGACCCAGCAGCCGCCGACCTCGCGGAGCGCGTCGAATTCGGCTTGCCAGAGCTCGCGCGCCTTCGCGGGGGTCTCGATGAGGCCGCTGCCCGCGATGTCGGGCAGGTAGCAGTACTGCTCCCAGTCGTCCAGCGCCCACTGGATCGGGATCTCGACCAGCGACCCGCTCCCGACGCGGAGCTCGTACGGCGTGTCCGCGTCCATCAGGCTCGAGTCGTACCGGAAACCCCGCTCCGCGAGGAGCTCCGGCGTGTGCCACGACAGGTCCCACATGGGGGCGCGGTATCCGACCGGCCGCACGCCGGCCGTGCGCTCCAGTGCTTCCAGGCCCCGGTCGAGCGCCTCGACCTCCTGCTCGACCGTCAGCGCCGTAGGCTGCTCGTGCAGATACCCGTGATGGGCGACCTCGTGCCCGGCCGCGACGATCGCCCGCACCACCTGGGGATAGCGATCCGCGGTGTACCCCGGCACGAAGAACGTCGACCGGATGCGGTGGTGCTCCAGCAGGTCGAGCAGCCGCGGCACGCCCACCAGCGGCCCGTACGCCTGGTGGCTCATGACGCTCATCCGGGACGCGTTCCCCGGCGACCCCCACAGCACCGCCGACTCGGCGTCCACATCGAATGTGAATGCCGCCGCCGCGCGGTATCCCGACGGCCACAGGCTCACCTGCCGCTCCGCAGCGCCAGCAGCGTCACGAATTCGTACGCCAGGTTCGCGGCCGCCACCGCGGTGACCTCGGCGTGGTCGTACGCGGGCGACACCTCCACGATGTCGGCGCCCACCAGCCGCAGCGGCTCGAGGCCCCGGAGGATCGCGAGCAGTTCCCGGCTGGTCAGCCCCCCGGCTTCCGGCGTGCCCGTGGCCGGGGCGAACGCCGGGTCGAGCACGTCGATGTCGACCGACACGTACAGCGGTGCGTCCCCGACGCGGTCCAGCACCCGTTCGAGCACTCCGGCGACGCCGAGCCGGTCCATGTCGCGGGCGTGGATCGCGGTGAACCCCAGCTCTTCGTCGTCGACGAGGTCGCGCCGGTCGTACAGCGAGCTGCGGAGACCGACGTGCGCCGAGCGCCCCTTGACGATCAGCCCCTCCTCGGACGCCCGGCGGAACGGCGTCCCGTGGGTGTAGGGGGCGTCGAAGTAGGTGTCCCAGGTGTCGAGGTGCGCGTCGAAGTGCACGAGCGCGAGGGGGCCGTGCTCGGCGTGCAGCGCCCGGAGAATCGGCAGCGCGATCGTGTGGTCACCGCCGAGCATCACGGCGGAACGCCCGCCCCGCACCACTCCCGACACTCCGGCGCGGATCTGTTCGAGGGCGGCCGGAATGTCGAACGGGTTGCACGCGACGTCACCGGCGTCGACGACCTGCGCGAGCTCGAACGGCGCGGCCTCCAGCGCCGGGTTGTAGGGCCGCAGCAACCGGGACGCCTGCCGGATCGCGGACGGCCCGAACCGGGCGCCGGGCCGGTACGTGACACCGGCGTCGAACGGCACACCCAGCACGGCGACGTCGTACGAGTCCACGTCTTCGCGACGCGGAAGGCGGGCGAACGTCGTCAGCCCCGCGTACCGCGGAACCACGAGTCCGTCGACCGGGCCGACGACACCGTTCCCGTACTGCACGTGGCTCATGCGCGCGTCCTGATCTCTCCGCCGTTGACCTGCACGATCTGCCCCACCATCGCCTGCATCCGGAAGTCGGCCAGCAGCGACACCGCGGCCGCGACCTCGGCCGGCGCCCCGATCCGACCGAGCGGGATCGCCGTCGCGTAGCGGGCCGTGATGTCCGCGAGCGGCACTCCCGCCGCGTCGGCGTCCACCTGCAGCTGCGGTGTGTCGACGACGCCCGGCGCGATGCCGTTGACGATGACGCCGTCCGGGGCGAGTTCGCGGCCGAGTGTCTTGACCAGCGAGATCAGCCCCGCTTTCGAGGCGGCGTAGGCGGTGGCTCCCGGCCAGCCCGTCACGCCCCAGTAGCTGGTGATGACGACGACCCGGCCGCCGCCGCGGGCACGCATGCCGGGCACGGCGGAGCGGATCAGGTGGAACGTGCCGCCGAGGTTGGTGTCGACGACCTTCCACCAGTCGTCCGGGTCGTGATCGAGGAACGGCGCCATCGTCATGTACGCGTGGTTCGCGACCAGCACGTCGAGCCGGCCGAGGCGCTCCTCGATGCTGCTGACGAGCCCCGCCACGGCGTCCGGGTCGGACACGTCCGCCGCCATCGCGACGCCGCCCACGCGCGCGGCGACAGCGTCCAGCGCGTCACTGGCGACCCGGTCGTTGACCACCACAGTGGCCCCGTCCGCCGCCAACCGCTCGGCATGCGCCACCCCCATGCCCTGCGCCGCACCCGTGACCAGCGCGACGCGTCCGGAAAGGTCGCTAGGGCCGCGCCGCACCGCACCGGCGCCGGGCCCCGTATCCGTACGAACCATTCAGATCACCGCCCCCGCGTTGGGATTGAGAACCTCGCCGACGCAGAACGTGCCCTCGTCCAGGAGCCAGGCGACGCTCAGCGCTACCTCCTCGGGGGCGGTGAGGCGCCGCAGCGGCAGCGTCGCCAGATAGTCGGGCTCCCGCCACGGCGAATCCGGGGCGAGCAGAGGAGTGTCGGTGGGGCCAGGCGCCACGGCGTTCACCCGCACCCCGGCGGGTGCCACCTCCGCCGCGAGGCTCCGGACCACGCCGAGCACCGCGCCTTTCGCGGCGGCGTAGTGCGCATCCTCCGCCCCGCCGCCGATCGCGAGCTCACTGGCGATCGCGACGACCGAGCCCGACCCGCGCGCCACCATGCCGGGCAGCGTGGCCCGCACGAGGTTGGTCAGGCCGCCGAGGTGCACGGCCATCATCCGCTGCCATTTCGCGTCGCTTATCTCGTCGAGAGGGAGCATTTCGTAGTAACCGGCCACGGACACCGCGGCCTGCACGGGACCGAGCTTTTCGGACGCGTCAGCGACCGCGGACGCAACGGCGGAGGAGTCAGTCACGTCAACGCGCGCCGAGTGGGCACACCCCGGCGACTCCGTGAGATCCAGCCCCGCCACCGCCCACCCCCGCTCCGCCAGTTCCGCCGCCACCGCGGCTCCGATCCCACTCGCCGCCCCGGTCACCACCGCGACCGGACTCACGCGTCCACCGCCTCGTCAGCCGCTTCTTCCGCCTCGATCACCGACGCCGACACGATCGCACCCCGCACCGACCAAAAGATCGCCGCGCCGACCACGCCCAGCGCGACCACCGCGATCCACACCGACCAGTCCAGGTAGCGCGACGTGTTCACGGCCCGAGGCCACGAGATGTTGAGGAACTCGAACAGGGCCCACACCACCGCCACGGCGGTCACCGGCAGCGACCACCGCCCGAGCGAGTACGGCCCCGGCGTCCACCGGCCCCGCACCTGCACGACCAGTGCCCCGATCAGCGGGAACAGGAACGCGAGGAAGAAGCCACCGGCCGTGAAGTTGACCATCAGCAGGTACACATCTGGCGACAGGTTGCTCAGCAGGAACAGCGCCGCGCCGATCACTGTCGTCACGAGGATCGCGTTCACCGGCTGCTTCTGCCCCGCCGACAGCCGGGCCAGCATCCGGGGCGCCGGCAGCGCATTGTCCCGAGCGAACGCCCAGATCATCCGCGACCCCGACGTCTGCAACGCCAGGAAACTCGCCAGGAACCCGATCACGAACAGGATCTCTACCGGCCGCGCGATGCCGCTACCGAACGCCTCCGTCAGCGTGAAGTAGACCGGGTCGGCCACCTGCGCTGACGTCACCGCCTGCAGGTCGGGGATCGCGAGGATGATCGCGAGGCTCGAGTACGCCACCACGATCGCGATGAACGACAGCGAGAAGATCACCGCGCGCGGCAGGTTGCGCCGCGGCTCGTGCACCTCCTCGGCGATCGCGCCCGCGCTCTCGAACCCCACGAACGTGAAACCGATGAACGCCACCGCGACCAGGAACGGACCCGACAGCGCGAAGTACCCGTTCCCGAGCCCGTCCCCCACACCGTCGGTGAGCACGGACAGCGGCTGATTGCGGTGGAACAACAACAGCCACGTACCCAGCCCGATCGAGCCGATCACCTCCGCCACGATGCTCGCCGTCATGAAAAGCTTCAACGCTTTCCGTCCGACGAGATTGAGCGCGGTTCCCGCGAGCAGGATGACGAACGCGAACCAGGCCTTCTGCGTACCGGTGGGGGCCTCGATGCCGACGATGTTCGCGAGGAACCCGGCGGCGCCGAGCGCGACCGTCGCCATCGCGATGACCAGCGTCCACGCGTAGGCCCAGCCGGCGAACCAGCCGAAACCGTTGCCCATCAGCCGCCGCGACCACTGATAGATCGACCCCTCGAGCGGCCACCGCGACACC
Organism: Cryptosporangium sp. NPDC048952; assembly: GCF_043197895.1. Lineage (NCBI taxonomy): Bacteria > Bacillati > Actinomycetota > Actinomycetes > Cryptosporangiales > Cryptosporangiaceae > Cryptosporangium > Cryptosporangium sp. NPDC048952. Next base: position 257,095 of record NZ_JBICTY010000002.1, read on the forward strand.
AGCTGCGCGAACACGAACGCGAGCAGCAACTGGCCGGCGAACACGACGAAGAAGCCGAACCAGAACGTGCCTCCGGCCGCTCCGATGGCCAGAGCGAAAATGCCGTACAGCGCGACGATCGGCGAGATGAACGCGAAGGCGAACGCGAACGACGACCAGAGCGAGAATTCTCTTTTCAGCACGTGGTCGGGGTTGAGGGTACTCATGGGGACCTCCGGGACGGCTTTCGGAGTCAAGATCGCGGTCCCTGGCTCACCGCACAAGGTTCGGGAGCGTTTCCGGTAGGAGAAGACCTCCTGGTTAGGCTGTCGTTGGACGATCCTCCAAGGCGGTTTACGTGACTTCATCGGCGGCGCAAACAGCGCGTTACAACACCACGCTCGCCGATCTCCTCGCCGAGCCGGCGCTGGACCTCCACTGCGCGTACGACGCCGGGCGCCGCGACGGCACCGTGCGCTGGGCGCACACCACCGAGCTGCTCGATCCGTCGCCGTACCTGACCGGCGGCGAGCTCGTCTGCACGGTCGGCACCGCGTTCACCGACGACGACGCCGTGCGGCGGTTCGTCGCGTCGGTCAGCGCGGTCGGTGCCTCCGGTATCTGCTTCGGCGCGGGCGACGTCCACGTGAGCGTTCCGGACGCACTGCTCGACGCGTGCCGCGAACACGCGTTGCCGCTGCTCGTGGCGCCGCTGGGGCGTCCGTTCATGGCGATCAGCGAGTGGGTCGCCGACCGGCGCGCGGGCGAGGCGCACGCCCGGACCGATGCCCTCACCGCCGAGCTGTTGGCCGGGTTGCGCCGCCACCAGCCCGTCGAAGTCCTGCTGGAAACCTGCACGACCCGCCTGGGCGGCGAGTTCACCCTGCACGAGGACGGGGCGGCGGCCCTCCCGGTCCCGCCCGGAGCCGCCCCAGTCGCGCCCCTGGCGGCCTGCGACGCCGCGGAGGTCGCGGCTGCTGCGGCGTCGGTGGAGGGCTTGACGCTCCGGTGGAATGGGCCGGGGCCCGCGCCGGAGGCGTCGTTCCTGACCACGCTCGTGCGCCTGATCGCCGTCGCGCGGCACGAACGCGACATCGAGACGGACCTGCGCCGCGAGCGCACCGGCGAGTTGGTGACGCTCGTCGCCGAGCGCCTCGCGGCCCCGATCGCGCTCTCGCCGCTGGTGCACGCCGCCGGACTCACGCCCGACGACCTGGTCTTCTCGATCTGGCCGTCGGGCGCCGTGCGGCTGCTCGCCGCGTCGCTCGGCTCCGAGACCGCCCTGCTCGGGGAGACCCCGACGACCGCGTTCGTCGTCACCTCGTCGGTGGCGCTCCTGCGCCGGGGCTCGGACGAGCTCGGCCTGCCGTGCGGCTACAGCCGGTCGGTGCCGCTCGCCGACTCGTCGCGCGCACTCACCGAGGCCCGGGCCGCGTTCGACCTGGCCCAGCGCCACGGGGGAGCGGTCGGCCCGGAAGGCCTCACCACGCTGGAGGGTCTGCTCGCGCAGCAGCCGCCCGACCGGCTCGCCCCGTTCGTCGACCGGCTGCTCGAACCGCTGCTGCGCTCCGACCGCGACCGCCGCACCCACTACGTGCCGACCCTCCGGGCGTTCCTCGCGCACAACGTGTCGCTGATCGAGACCGCGCGGGCGCAGTTCCTGCACGTCAACACCGTGCGGCACCGCCTGGAACGCATCCGTGAACTCACCGGCTGCGACCCGTTCCACGCCGGCGAACGCACCGACCTGGTCATCGCCCTCTGGGCCCACGACCACTAGACGCTCGCGGCGTAGAGCAGGTCACGCAGCCCGGGGAGGGACTCCCGGTCGGCGCGCCAGATCAGGCGCAACGCCAGGTCCGGGGCCGGGACGTCGAGCCGGGTGAGAGTTCCGGCGGCCAGCGAGTCCGCCACCGCGAACTCCGGCAGCAGCGCGATCCCGAGCCCCTGCTCGGCCCAGGCACGCATTACCGCGACGCCACCCGCCGCGATCGTCGGCCGTTCGTTCCCGAACAGCGCGGCGGCCGCCAGCCGAAAGGAACACCGCGGCACATTGACGAGCAGCGCGTCCGCGTGGTCTCCGGGGGCCGCCACCAGGGCCAGGGGGACGGTATCGACATCGAGGAAGGTGAGGGGCGCGGGCGGTACCGGGAAGCCGAGGTCGCCCACGGCGTCGCCGGTGTCGAGCACGAGCGCGGCGTCGAGGCGCGCGGCGACGACGTCGTCCAACAGTTCCTGGCGGTCGACCGCCGACCGCAACTCGACCGGGGCGCCGGGGCGGCGGCTCCGCAGCCGCTGCACGACGCCCGGCCCGTGGGTCGCCGCGATCGTCTCCAACGCGCCGAGCCGTAGCGCGCGGCCCTGCCCGCGCACGTCCGCGACCAGCTGATCAGCCTGGTCGAGCAGCCGGTGCGACCGGTCGACGAGACGCTCACCGGCGTCGGTGAGCCGCATGCCCCGTGCGGTACGGACGAACAGCACGACGCCCAACGAGGTCTCCAGCGCCCGCAACTGCGCGGACACCGACGAGGACGCCAATCCGAGCGCGGTCGCGGCGTCGGTCACCGTCCCGGTGCGCACTATCGCGAGGAACGTGCGGAGTTGGCGCAGCTCCATTTCACGCCTCCTGCGTTCGGAGATTCCGAACGCAGCGTACGGCCGCGCCGGTCGCTCGTGGACATTCGACGGCCGACGCTGTCCGGCATGACCCAGGCAATCCGGACCCGGGCGATACCCCTGCTGGGAATATCGCTCGGCTACTTCCTCGTCCTCCTCGACACGACCGTGCTGGCGGTCGCCGAGCCCGACCTCGCGGCCTCGCTCGGCGCGTCGGTGGCCGGACTCCAATGGGTGACGACCGGCTACACGGTGGCGTTCGCGGCGCTGCTGCTGTCGGCCGGCGCGGTGACCGACCGCTTCGGCGCGAGCCGGGTGTTCCGCGCCGGGGTGGTGGCGTTCTGCGCGCTGTCGCTGACGAGCGCGGTCGCGCCGAACCTCGGGGCGCTGATCGGCATCCGCGTGCTGCTGGGCGCGGCGGCAGCAGCGTGCGTGCCGTCCTCGCTCGCACTGCTGTCGGAGCTCTATCCGGAGCGGCCCGCGCACGCCCGCGCGATCGGGGTGTGGGCTGCGATCAGCGGCGCGGCGATCGCGGCCGGACCGCTGATCGGCGGAGCCCTCGTGGCCTGGCACGGCTGGCGCGCGGTGTTCCTGGTCAACGTGCCGATCGGCGTTCTGGTCGTCGCGACGACCTCCGCGCTTCGGTCCCCGCGCGGTGCCGCTCGCGTCAACTGGCTCGCCCAGGCCGCCGTCGCGGCCGCCCTCGCCCTCACGACCGACGCGCTCGTCGCAGCGGGCCGGCGGGCCTGGCTCCACGCGGCCTGCGCCGTCGTCGCCTCGCTCGCCGCCGCCGGCGTCTTCACCGCCGTGAACCGCGAGACTCGGCTTCCGGTCCTGGATCCGCGGGTGGTGGGGGACCGGCGGGTGCGGGCCGCGCTGCTGGCCGGTGGTGTCGTGAACTTCGCGCTCGCGGGGGTGTTGTTCGTGCTGCCGCTCGTTCTCGCACACCGCGGCTTCGGCCCGCTCGCCACCGGCCTGGGGCTGGCCCCGCTCACGGTGCCGTTCGTCGTGAACCCACCGTTCACCGCACGGCTCGTCGCCGCCCGCGGTCACCGCACCGCCATCCTGCTCGGCCTCGCCCTCCTGACCGTCGGAACCGCGGCCCTGGCCGTCACGGATCGGTACCTCGCGATGGTGCCCGGACTGCTCCTGGCCGGTCTGGGCGTCTCGTTCGTTCTGCCCGCGCTGGTCGGCGCGGTGCTCGCCGCCGCCCCACCGGGCTCGGCCGGCTCGGCGGGCGGGGTGCTCAACACGTCCCGTCAGACCGGCGCGGTGCTGGGCGTGGCCGTCCTGGGCGGCGCCTACACGGCGAGCGGCGCCACCCCGGCGCTCCTGGTAGCCGCCGCAGCAGCCGCCGCGGCGGGCGTCCGGTACGCCGTCGTCACCAGGGAGCGGAACCGGCGGCGACGAGACGGTCGCCGGACAGGCGCGTGCCCGCCTGCTTGACGTGGCGGAGCAGCGGCGACACCTCCACGCTCTGGACGCCCGACAGCGATCCGAGGCGGTCGGACGTGAACTCGAACAGTTCGTCGAGGTCCCGGCAGTGCGCGACCGTGTGCAGGTTGTACGGGCCGGTGACCGCGGTGGCGAACGCGATTTCGGGCTCGCGCGCCAGCGTGCGGCCGACGGCCTTGACCGCCGACGGGTGCACGCGGAGCCACAGGTTCGCCCCTGCGTGCAACCCCAGCGCCGTCGGGGCGAGCTCGACATCGATGTGGACGACCCGTCGCGCGATCAGCGTCTCCAGGCGGCGGGTGACGCGACCGGGCGTGAGGCCGGCGGCCGCGGCGAGGTCGACGAGGCCCGCGCGGCCGTCCGACGCGAGCACGTCCAGGAGCTTTTCGTCCGACGACGTGAGCTGCACCGGTTCCCGGGCGACGACCGGCGCCTCGACGAACGGCGAGCCCTCGCTGCCGAGCGCGGCCTCCTCGTCGGGGGTGAGGACGCCCCGCAGCGCGGCCCAGTAGTGGCCCCGACCCCCGACGAACTGGCGGAGCATCGCCGACGCATTGATGTCGAGCACGGCCGCGGTGCGGGGGAGCTTCGAGCCGAGCAGCTCGTCGCGTTCCTCGCGCGTGCGGGACCGGACCGCGCACGTGATCTCCGAGCCCGCGGCGCACAGGGCCACCCAGCTGACGTCGTCGCGTTTCGCCAGGGCGTCGGCGATAGCCGCAACGCCACCGGGCCGGCACCGCAACCGCACCAGCCACTTGCTCTGCCCCAGCGCGCCCGGGTCCACGATGCCGGCGACGCGGAGCACTCCGTCGGCGCGCAGTCGCCGGTAACGACGGCTCACCGAGGCTTCGGTCAGTCCGAGCACAGCCGCGATCGACGCGAACGAGGCTCGGGGCGCGATCTGAAGTGATCGTACGATTCGCACATCGTCGCCGCGTAGAACGTCGAATTCAGCTGATGGAGCGGTCATCACAACGGTGATTCTACGTTTCGCGGGTTTCAGCAAGCGCGCGGCGCGGAGCTGGGGAAAGACTACGGGCATGACTCGTACCGCTCTCATCGTCGGTGCGTCGCGTGGTCTCGGCCGCGCGATCGCGACCGATCTCGCCGCCCGGGGCTGGAACGTCATCGGCACCGTCCGGGGCTCGGAGACCATCGACGGCATCACCGTCGAGCATCTCGACGTCACCGAGCCCGCGCAGCTGGCGCCGCTCCGCGACCGGCTGCCGGAGCTCGACCTGCTGTTCGTGAACGCGGGCACCACGACCAGAGAGGACACCCCGATCGGCGAGGTTTCGACCGAGGAGTTCGTCCGGGTGATGGTGACGAACTCGCTCAGCCCGCTGCGGGTGATCGATGCGCTCGCGGAGCGGGTGGTGCCGGACGGGCTGATCGGTGTGATGTCGTCCGGGCAGGGCAGCATCACGAACAACACGAAGGGGCTGCGCGAGGTCTATCGGGGCAGCAAAGCGGCGCTGAACATGTTCATGCGCAGCTACGCGGCCCGGCAGCCGGAGCGGGCGCTGGTGATCATCGCGCCGGGGTGGATCCGCACGGAGCTGGGTGGCCCCGAGGCGCCGTTCACGATCGAGGAGAACGTGCCGAAGGTCGTGGACGTGCTCGAATCCCGCCTGGGGAAGGCCGGGCTGGAGTACCTCGACTATTCGGGTGCCACCGTGCCGTGGTGATTCCTAGGGTGGCGGCATGCCGCCGACCACCAATGTTCTCGCGTTCCTGCTGGCCTCGTTCGTCCTGATCCTCGTTCCCGGGCCGTCGGTGCTGTTCGTCGTCAGCCGCGCGTTGGCCTATGGACGACGGGTGGCGCTGGCGACGGTCGCGGGGAACGCGGTGGGGAGCCTCGTGCTGGCGGTTGCGGTGGCGCTCGGGATCGGCGTTCTCGTGCAGGCGTCGGCGGTGGCGTACACGGTGGTGAAGCTCGCCGGTGCTGCGTATCTGGTGTTTCTGGGCGTGCAGGCGGTCCGCCACCGGAGGGCGCTGGCCGGCGTGTTCGATGGTGCCGGGCCCAGCGGGCGCCCGTGGTTGCAGGGGTTCGTGGTCGGGGTGACGAATCCGAAGACCGCGGTGTTCTTCGCCGCGGTGCTCCCGCAGTTCGTGGACCGGTCGGCCGGGGCGGCCGGTGCGCAGATGGTGGTGCTGGGTGCGCTGTTCGCCGCGATGGCGCTGGGGTGCGACGCGGTGTGGGGACTGGCCGCGGGCGCGGCCCGGGAGTGGTTCGGCCGGTCGCGCCGGCGGATGGAGCTGATCGGCGGCGCGGCGGGGCTCACGATGGTGGGCCTGGGACTCGGTCTCGCGGTCGAGGGCCGCAAGTCCTAGCGCGCCGCCGCCCGAATGGCCGCCGCCACCGCGCTCAGGGCCGCGCTTCGGCTGGCCGGGCCTCCGCCGAGCGGTCGGCCGGCCGTGCTGCCCGAGTCGGTCGCGCTGCCCGTGCCGCTCTCGCCGGTCGCGTGCGGAGCGAAGGCTAGGACTGTGCGGCGGAGCTCCTCGGCCTCGCCGCGCACCGGTACGAACCGGACGCCGCTCGGCGCGGCCGGCGCCAGCGCGATCGGGGCTGTCGTCACGCCGCACCCCGCGGCCACGAGTTGCAGCTTCGCGAGCCAGTCGCGCGCGGTGTGCGCGATCACCGGCCGCTCGTCGAGCCCCGGCCACACGCCCATCCCGTCGCCGCCGATCCAGCGCTGACCCCGCAGATCGGCCCGGTCCACGGAGCCCCGGCCGGCCAGCGGATGATCGACCCCCACCGCCACGCACAGCGCCCGCTCGCTCAGCGTCTCCACCACGAACGCGGGCGATTCGGCGTCGAAAGGCCGGAACGGCGGAGCAGAAGCGAGCACGGCGAGATCGATCGTCGACGCGCGCAGCGCGCGTACCAGCGCCGGCGTCGTCCCTTCGCGGGTCGTCACCGTGATCGCGGGGTCCGACCGGCGCAGCGCCGCGATCGCCCGCGGCACCAGCGACGCCCCGGCGCTCGTGTACCACCCGAGCCGCACGGTGCCGGCGTGCACCGGCAACCCGGCGAGCTCCCGCTCGGTGGACGCGACCCGGTCGAGCACCGCCGACGCGTGGCGCAGCACGATCCGTCCGGCGCCGGTGAGCACCACCCCGTCGCGCCGGCGCTCCAGCAGTTCGACGCCTGCCGCGCGTTCCAGCACCGCGATCTGCCGCGACACCGCCGACTGCGTGTACCCCAGCGCACCCGCGGCTGCCGTGAGCGTGCCACGTGACACGACCTCCGCGAACACCCGCAGCGTGCCCATCGGTACCGATTCCAGGTCCATGCGTTCCAGGAATACCAGCACTGCGTAACTCTCGTTGGCCGCATGTCTGCGCCGCGCTTAGCGTCGAGAGGTATGAAGGCTTGGCGGTTGAACGGAAGCACTCTCACCTACGACGACGTCCCGGACCCGGAGCCCCGTGATGACGCGGTGGTGGTGCGGATCGAGGCGGCGCCGGTTCTGACGTATCTGCGTGACTACGTGGCGGGGAGGCTTCCGCACTACAGCCCGCCGCGGGGGCCGTTCACGCCTGGGACGAGCGGGGTGGGTGTGGTCGAGCGTGTCGGCCGGGGTGTGTTCACGCTCTGCCCCGGGCAGCGCGTCGTGGTCACCGGCAACTACACGTCGCCCGAGAATGTGCCGCAACCGGTCACGGCGCTGATCGGCCTGACCGCGGCGTCGCCCGACGTGCTCGACGTCTGGCCCGACGGCACGCTCGCCGAGAAGGTCGTGGCACCGGTCTCCACCGTGACCCCGATCCCTGACGAGCTCACCGACACCGACGTAGTCGCGGTAACCCGCTGCCTCGTGCCCTACGGCGGCCTACTCCGGGGTCGCCTGCAGCCCGGTGAGACCGTCGTCGTCAACGGCGCGACCGGCGCGTTCGGCTCGGCGGGCGTCCACGTCGCGCTGGCCCTCGGTGCGCGCCGGGTGGTCGCCGCCGGGCGCAACGAAGCCGTCCTGGAACGCCTGTCGGCCCTGGACCGGGTGGTACCGGTCCGATTGACCGGCGCCGTTACCGCTGATGCCGACGCTCTGCGGGCGGCCGCCGCAGGCCCGGTCGACCTCGCGCTGGACCTCGTCGGCAACGCGACGAGCCCGGACAGCACCCTCGCCGCGCTGGCTTCACTCAAGCGCACCGGCCGTCTCGTGCTGATGGGCAGCGCGACGGCCCCGCTGCCCCTCGACTACACCGCGCTGATGCTGACGGGCCGGGAGATCATCGGGAACTTCATGTATCCCGACGACGCCCCGGCGCGACTGCTGAACCTGGTCGCAACGGGCCTCCTGGACCTCACCGCCATGCCGTCCGCGCGCTTCGCGCTGGCGGACCTCGGGGCCGCTATGGACGCCGCAGCCACCGCCGGCGCGCCGTTGGTTGTGGTCCGCACCGATGGGTAAGAAACCGGGGTGGACATCACCGAACTGATCCTGAGCGACCACCACGAACAGCGCCGCATGTTCGCGATGCTGGACGACGTCGACCCGTCCGACACCGGCACGCTCTCCTCGCTCTGGACCCGGCTCGCGGCGATGCTCGAGGTGCACGCCCAGGCCGAGGAGCTCTTCTTCTACCCCGAACTGCTCAAGTTCGACGACGAGGAAGACGAGACCAAGGACGCGATCGGCGATCACAACGACATCCGGGACGGCATCCTCGAGGCCGGTAAGCACGAGGTCGGCTCCGACGGCTGGTGGGACGGCGTCAACAAGGCCCGTGAAGCCAACGACGAGCACATGGGCGAGGAAGAACACGAAGGGCTCGCCGACTTCCGCCGCCGCGCCGACCTCGAGACCCGCCACCGCATCGCGGTGACGTTCGCCGCCTACGAAGCAGCGAACGTCACCGGGGTGCCGATCGTCGACAAGGATCCGGACGAGTACGTCGACGAGAACTCGTGAGACCTACTTCGCGCGAGCGAACTCCGGCACGTTCTTCAGGACGTCGAACTCCGGCTTGAGCACCTCGAAGTCCTTGAGGACCTTCACCGAGTTGTCGAGCGCCGTCATGTTGATGTAGCCGGAGTAGTCGATCTCGGGGATGTCGGCGAGCGTCGCGGCCGGGGTCTTGCAGTACTTCGACAGGATCCCGAACTTCTCGGTGCCGGCGGTGTCCGCCTTCGCCGCGTCGGCCGCCTCCTGCATCGCCGTGACGAACGACTCGGCGGACTTCTGGTTCGCCTTGAGCCACTTACCGGACACCGCGTACAGGGCGTTCGGCGTCGCGCCGACCTTCTCGAACGTGGGGTTGCCGATCGTCTTGCCGCCGGCCGCGGTCATCTTCTGCACGTCCGCAGCGGTGACCGCACCGGCGTCGACCTTGCCGCCCGCGACGGCGGGCTGGATGTCGGCGAAGCCGAGCGCGACGAACTTCGTCTTCGACGGGTCGCCACCGGCGTCGCTGATCCACTCCTTGGTCAGCGACACGATCGTTCCGCCGAGGTCGTTGACCGCGACCGTCTTGCCCTCGAGGTCCTTCGCGCCGGTGACCTTCGAGTCCTTGCCGACGATGATGCCCTGGCTGTCGGCGGTGGTCTCGCCGCTGTCGGAGATGATCTGGAGGTCGATGCCCTCCTGGATCGCGGTGTAGAGCGCCTGCGGGCTGACGAACGCCACGTTCACCGAGCCGCCCTGCAGCGCCGCGATGCCGGCCGAGCCCGACTTCACGCTGACGACCTCGACGTCCAGGCCATTTTTCGTGAAGATGCCCTTGTCCAGCGCGTACAGCGACAGCTCGTTGCAGAGGCTCAGGCTCGTCATGCTGATCTTCGTCGTGCCGTCGGCGTTGGTGGCGGCGGTCTCGTCGGCCGACCCGCCGCACGCGGCCAGCGTGGCGACGAGCATCGCAGCGGCGGCAGACGCCGCCAGTCTCGTACGGAACATGAGGTGACTCCTCGGGGAGCGGGGGTGGGGTTGTCCGGGTAGGCGTGATCACCACCGCGTCTGCGGCGGGGGGCGGGGCCCCGCCGGGTGCGGCGGTCGTGTGTGCCCGCCGTTCGACGCGGCGGTCGTAGGGCCGCCGCGGCGCGGCGCGAGATGGCGTGGCCGCGTCGCGGCGGGGTTCTATGCGGCCGCGGGCCGCATGATCTGGCGGTAGATGCGGCCGCGGAGCTCCGCGAACAGCGGGTCGGCCTTCGTGGTGACCTGGTCACGAGGCCGGGGAAGTTCCACGCGGATGTCCTCGACGATCCGCCCGGGCTTGGCCTGCATCACCAGCACACGATCCCCGAGGTACACCGCCTCGTCGATGTCGTGCGTGACGATCACGACCGTCATCCCGTAGTCGTCGCGCACCCGCAGGACCAGGTCCTCGAGATCGGCGCGGGTCTGGGCGTCGACGGCGGCGAGCGGCTCGTCCATCAACATCACCTGCGGCCGCACGACGAGCGCCCGGGCGATCGCGACCCGCTGCTGCATCCCCCCGGACATCTGCCAGGGGTACGACTTCCCGACGTCACCGAGCCCGACCGCATGGAGCGCCTCTTCGACCCGCGATCGTGTGTCTTCCCGGGACAGCCGATAGGCGCTGGTCGCCAGTTCCAGGTTCTTCGCGACGCTCATCCACGGATACAGCGACCGGCTGTAGTCCTGGAACACGACGCCGACACCTTCGGGCGGGCCGGAAACCGCCGCCCCACCCAGCGAAATCGCCCCGGAAGACGGCGACAACAGCCCCGCCACCATCATCAGCAACGTCGACTTGCCACACCCGGAAGGCCCGACCACCGACACGAACTCGCCGGGTTCGACGGTGAGCGACACGTCCGACACCGCGGTGTGCGCCGGCGCCCGCTTCGGCGTGTACGTCTTCGAGACGTCCGAAAGAACGAGATTCATAATTCCCCCAGGCCGGCACGTCGCTGCCACCGCAGCACGCGCTTCTCGAGCAGGGCCGCGCCACCGTTGAGGACGAGACCGATCACGGCGATCAGCAGGAACGCCGACCACATCTGCAGGTACTTGAAGCTCTGCTGGTTGAGCAGCACCTCGTAGCCGAGCCCCGCCGTCGTGGCGTACAACTCGGAGATGATGACGAGGATCAATGCGACGCCGATGCTGACCCGGATGCCGGTCAGAATCCGGGGCATCGCCGCCGGCACGATGACGCGAAGGTACAGATCACGACGCCGGAGCCGCATGCTGGTCGCACTCCGCAGCCAGGCCTCGTCCACACCGGTCACCCCGTCTGCGGTGTTGACCATGATCAGCCACACCGTGCCGAAGAAGATCAGGAAGATGTTCAGGCTGTCGGAGATGCCGAACACCTGCAGCGCGATCGGCAGCAGCACCACCTTCGGCGTCGCCATCCAGAACCGGATCATCGGGTTGTACAGGTCGCGGATGATCGAGTTGCGCGCGACGAGCACGCCGCCGACGATCCCGACCACGGTCGCCAGGCCCCAGCCACGGATCAGCCGCCACATGCTCGGCACGACGGTGTCGTAGAAGTGCTCGGACAGGAACGCGTGTGACGCATCGACCGACAGCCAGTCGGTTCCGAACTGCGAAGCGATCCGGGAGAGTGGCGGGAAGAAAATCGTCGGGTTCGCTCGGGCGGCGAGTTCCCAGATGATCAGGATCGCAACCAGCAACCAGGCGTTGACCAGGAATCGGAACGGGCTCCGCCGTTTCAGCCGGGGTGTGGTCACCGTTGCGGGGGCATCCATCGCGGCGCTAGTCAACGGGTGCCCACTTCACCAGAGAACGCTCGACACGGACCAGCGCGCTGTACAGGAGAACTCCCAGCGCCCCGATGAGCAGCGTCCCGGCCAGCACCACGTCCGACTGCCCGGCCTGCTGGTACGACACGAGCACGGTGCCGACCCCGCCCCGCGCCCCCAGCAGTTCGGTACTGATCAGCACCACCAGCGCGGTGCCCGATGCGATCCGGATCCCCGTGAGAATCGACGGCAACGCGGTAGGCAGCGTCACGTGCCACTGCGTGCGCCACCACGACAGCCGCATCGACCGCGCCGCGTCCACCCGCATCGGCTCGACACCGAGCACGCCGTACGTCGTATTGATCAGGATCGGCCAGACGATCGCGTACGCAGCCACCGCCAGCTTCATCGGTGTACCGAGCCCGTACAGCAGGATCGCGATCGGGATCAGCGCCGTCGACGGCACCGACCGGAACGTGTCCACCGCCAACGCCACCGGCCCGCGCAGCGCCGGGATCACGCCGGCCACCAGCCCGATCACCACGCCCAGCCCCGACGCCACCAGCATCGTCAACACCCAGGCCGTCATCGTGTCGCCGAGCCCGGTGAGAAACGCCGTATCGCCGAGCAGATCCGGCAGACGCGCGGCCACCGCCCAGGGAGCGGGCAGACTCTCCGCGAGCCCCGTGGTGACCGTCCGCAGCAGGATCCACGCCACCACGACGGTCGCCACGCCGGTCAGCCCGAGCCCGCCGACGCGGGCTCTCCGTGCGAGGTCCATTCTGTCCCTTTCAAATACGATATTCAGCCGAACACCGCAGGATGAGCGCCGAGCCGAGGGCGAGCCCCCGACCCGGCGCCGAGGTGCCTAGTGGTCGTGGTCCGCGCCCGGGAAGCGGTCCCGATCAGCCCCGTCCCGGCGCACCCGAGCGGGACCGCTTCGGGGCGCGTAGCGGGGGCTTAGCCCGCTCACAGACCCCAGTCCCAGCGGGGGAGAGCGGCGAGCTTGATGCTGAAGCGGCCCTGGTCGTCGGAGGTGTCGGCGACCCGCGTCTCGCCGCGCGACTTCACGACGTGCCGCCCGAAACTCGGCGCCAACGGCCGCCCGACGTCCCGCTGCAACCACAACCGCAGCAGGTGCCGCTGCCGACCGGGCTCCGGATGGTCGACGAACGACGTCCGGGAGTGCAGCGCCGCATAGTTGAGCAGCCACTGGATGTCACCCGGCTGGAAGTCCATGTGCAACGCGATGCCGGGCTCCAACGCGATCGTGTCGAGCAGCCGCAGCACCTCGACCTGCGCCTCGGAGAGTCGAGGAATTTCCGGGTAGTCCTGGCTGGAGAAGATCATCGGGCTACCGGCGTAGATGCTGAACGTCTGGTCCACGAAGCTGACGATCGGCGACGTGTACGTCTTCTCCGGCGCGTCGTGGTCCTGCTTGTACCAGTCGAAGTGGAACGGCTCGAGCAGCAGCGGCGCCAGGTCGGGGCGCCGTCCGAGCACCTCGTTGTAGAGCGTCGCGCCGCTGACCAGTGCGGACGCGCCCCCCTCACGTGCCGTACGCAGGCACAGCAGCGCCACCACGTCCGAGCTGTCGGAGTGGAACCGCAACTCGTCGCGGATCTTCGACCCGAGCGCCGTCGGGTCGTCCTTCCGCGTCTTGTCCGAGGTCGCGACGATGTGGTCGAGCACGTCGCCGAGCTCGTTCTGCCGCATCGGCACGCCCAGGTGCAGGCCCAGTACGAAGAAGATCGCCGCGGACAGGGCGTCGGAGTAGTGCTCGACGCGCAGCCCGCGGACCAGCGCGAACCCCCGACCGGAGTCGAGGTCACGGCCCCACGCGGCGAGGGCGGCCGCGGTGACCGGCAGGGGATAGTCGGCGGCGGTGACGGTGCGCAGGTCGGGGTCGTCGTCGACGAACCGGCGGCCCACGGCCTCCAGCTCGATGCGTTCCTGAAGGCTCAGGACGTAGGTCCACTCCTCCGGGCGGGCGGCGAGGTCGTCGCCCCGCCAGGCGGCCGGACCGTCGATCCGGCCGAGCGTTGCAAGGGTCATCGGTGTGGTGCTCCCTGTCTGAATGCGCGTCTGCCAAGGTCATCGCGCACGCCGCCCCCTCCGCGCTCTCGTCCGCCGCCGCGAGCCGCTCGGCCGCAGGGCGGCCGACCCGCGGGGCGGGGGCTGCCGTCGGCGGGCGGGCTACCGGTGTATGGCGGCACGCCCCGACCGGCGCGGGGGGCGATCGAGCCACCCGCCGGATCGGTGGCGGGTGCTCGAGGGGAGAGTGCGAACTCTGGGGTAACGGCGTGCCGCGGGCTCGGAGCCGTCAGGAACTACGGCCGTGCCGAGCCGGCCCGCGCGTGGCGCGGGCTGCGGGGCAGGTCATTCAAAACAGGATCATGATGCCGCCGACGGCGGCACCGGTCCGGATCCCGTGGCGCTTGGGAGCGCGACGCGACCGACTGGGCGAGGAGTCGACGTTGATCGTCTCGCCGCCGGACGAAATCTCGATCATGCGGTACACACCTCCTCTCGACATCTCGTGATGTGAGAGGCCATCGTGCAAATCGCAACGGCGCGGTGTCAATAGGGGAAACGCAGAAGTTACTCCGCGGATTGGTTCGGGTGCAGTGGGCGCGATGGACCCCCGTTCCGGACGAGGACTGGCCCGACGTGGGCCAGGAGTCGCACGCGGTGGTCCGGGAGGCCGTGGACGCCGGCGTCCGGGTATTCAGCAGTCCTCGAGGTACCCACCCGCGACGAAGCCCTAGCCTGGGCCGCCAAGTCCGCCGCCACCCGCACGCGGTGACGCCGGCTCGAAGCGGTCCCGTCAGGGCGAGTCGGGGCTCGCCTCTCCGGGACCGCTCGGCGGGGACTCGGCGAGGACTCGCTTCAGCACCTTGCCGCCGGCATTCCGCGGCAACTCGGCAAGGAATGCCACCTCGCGCGGCACCTTGAAGTTCGCCAACCGCTCCCGGCAGAAAGCGATCAGCGCCTCGGGCGCTGGCGACGCACCCGGACGCGCGATCACGTAAGCGCGGCCCACGGCGCCGAGCCGCTCATCCGGTACACCGATCACGGCAGCCTCCACGACGTCGGCATGATCGGCGAGAACGCTCTCGACCTCGGCCGGGTACACATTGAACCCACCGACGATGAACATGTCCCTGATCCGGCCGGTGATCGTGACGCACCCGTGCTCGTCCATGCGCCCCTGGTCACCGGTGTGGAGCCACCCGTCGGGGTCGATCGCCGCACCGGTCGCCTCGGCGTCCTCGAAGTACCCGAGCATCACGTTCGCACCGCGGATCTGGATCTCACCGTCGGACCCGGCGGGTTGCTCCGTGCCGTCGGGGGCGACGATGCGGATTTCGAGCCCCGCGACCGCCGGTCCGGTCGTCTCGGCGAGGTGCGCGGGGTCCTCGTTCGGGCGGGACTGGGTCGCGACGACGCATTCGGTCAGCCCGTACGCCTGCGCGACCTGGTCGAACCCGAGGATCTCGCGCATGTCCGTGAACAGGTTCTCCGGGACAGACGCGGCACCGGCGATCGAGAAACGCAGGCTCGCGAGGTCGTAGGTCTCGCGTTTCGGATGGTTGATGAGCGTCGTGAAGATCGTGGGCGCGCCGGGGAGCACGGTGATGCGCTCGTGTTCGATCAGGGCGAGGACGGCTTCGGGGTCGAAGGTGGGTACCGGGTGGATCGTGGTGCCGCTGGTGATCGCGGCGATGAGCCCCGCTTTGTAGCCGAAGCTGTGGAAGAACGGGTTGACGACCGCGTACCGGTCGCCCGGGCCCAGCGACGCCCCGCGCGCCCACACCTCGGCGACGCTGAGCGTCTGCCGGTGGCTGCTCATGACGCCCTTCGGCGCACCGGTGGTTCCCGAGGTGAACAGCACGTCGCACACGGTCTCGGGCGTGACCGCGTCCGCCGCCGCCTCCACATCGGCCACGGAGGTCGCCTCGCCCGCCGCGAGGAACGCGTCCCACCCGGTGGCGCCCTCCGGCACCTCGTCCCCGAGCTCGACCACGACCCGTAGATGCGGAAGCCCCGGCACCGGCACCCTTCCACTCCGCGCCGCCGCAGCGCCTTCCCCGGCCGCCCGAGCCGCCATCGCCCCCGCAGCCACAGCCGCGGCCCCCCGCAGCCCACTCCCCGCCGGTCCGCCGCTCCCCTCGTCGGCCCTCGCCGCCTCCGCGCCGGCCACATCGCCACCGTTGCCTACAGAGCGTGTCGCTCCCGGTCCGCTGGCGGCTTCCCGGCCGGCTCCGCCATCGCGCGCCGATCCGCCCATACCCACGCTGTCGGTGGCGGGCGCTCCTCGGGGCGCATCGGGCGATGCGGCGGTTCGCAGCATGCCCAAATAGTCGGCTCCCAGGAACCCGTCGTCGACGATGAGCGCGACGGCGCGGGAGCGCCGCAGGATCTGGGCCGCCTCGTGCCCACGGAAACGTGTGTTCAGGGGCACCACCGCGACGCCGAGGTACTCAGCCCCCAGCAGCGCCACCGCGAACTCGGCCCGGTTCCGCGCCCAGATCGCGACCCGGTCCCCGGGTCGCACCCCCACCGCGAGATACGCTCGCGCCGCCCCTCGGACCCGCTCGAGCAGCTCGGCGTAACTCACCCGCGCCGGCCCGTCGGCGATCGCGGTCCCCGGCCCGAACCGGGCAGCGGCACCCCGCACCAGATCCGGCATCGTGTCGACGGCCGACATCACACCTCCCTGAGCAATTGCTTGTTCGGTACGCTCAACCCATGGCCACCACGGAGTCCGTCCCGCGCTCGAAGCGGCGTGCCACGTCGGGCAAGGGGCAGGGCCGCCGCGCGGAGCTGCTGGCGATCGCGGCCGAGCTGTTCGCCACCAAGGGCTACACCCAGACCACGGTGCGAGACATCGGCGACGCAGCCGGAATCCTGTCCGGCAGCCTGTATCACCACTTCGACTCCAAAGAAGCGATGCTGGACGAGATCCTGCGCGACTTCATGGGCGGACTGCACGCGTCGTTCGCGGAGATCGTCGCAGGCGGTGAGTCTCCGCGTGCGGTCCTCGAAGGACTCGTACGATCGTCGTTCGCCACGATTCACGAGAGCCCGCACGCCGTCGCGCTGTACCAGAACGAGTCGGCGCTGCTCGCGCACCTGCCCGACTTCTCGTACGTGGCGAAGACCAGTCAGGACATCACGACGCAGTGGCTCGACGTCCTCACGGCCGGCGTCGCGTCCGGCGACTTCCGCGACGACCTCGACCCTCGCGTCACCTACCGCTTCGTCCGCGACAGCGTGTGGGGCACTGTCGGCTGGTACAAGCCGCACGGCGAACTCGCCCACGAGTCCGTGGCCGACCAGTTCCTCTCGATGCTCTACGGCGGCCTACTTCCCCAGTAGCGGCTCACGCGGGGACCTCGCGGTCACGCCAACCGCGTGGGTCGAGGACCTCGCGGATGAGGTGGAGTTCCTCGTCGGTGGGAAGGCGGGTGGTGCCTTCCACCGGGCCCGCCAGCGGGAAGTTCGTGGCGGCGCGGACCTCGGCGGCGCTCACCCCGGGGTGCAGCGAGCGGATCTCGAGGCGGCCCTCGGCGTCGTAGCCGAGCACCGCGAGGTTCGTGACGACCACGCCGAGGTCGTGGAACCGCAGCGAGGAGGTGGGGTGTGCCCGCGCCCGGTCATGTCCGACACCACACACCACGTCGACCGCCTCGACGAAGATGCGGGACGAGTGCCGTGCCACCCAGTAGTCCGTCCGGTGGTTGACGGTGTTCCCCGGCGCGCCGCGCGCCCCGATGAGCTGGCGTTTCGGCCGCTCCCAGTCGCCGATGCGGGAGATGTTCTGGTTGCCGTAGCGGTCGATCTGGCTCGCGCCCATCATGCTGTGCCGGCGCCCGGCGTTCAGCACGTCGAACACCCGCGAGAACGGCAGCCAGCCCTCGCGCGTCGGCTCGTCGCTCCACGGATCGCTCAGCAGGAACGCCTCACCGTCGGTGAGCACGAGATCCGGCGAGTGCGTCAGCCGCGCGAGCCGCGCACTGATCGTCGGCACCGCACCGACCGCGTGCGCCAACACCTCACCCGCACCGCGCCAGGCATCCGAACACGCGACCACACAAACCTCAGCCCGCGTCACAGTCTCCGTGGACGTCACACCGATGCTCCTTCCGGCACGCGGCCCTCGCGGCGCGCAGTGAATGCGGCTACGGCGCGTTGGTAGTGGGCCTCGTCGCCCGCGAGGAACTCGGCTTCGAACGTGCGCCACGAATCGGCGCTCGCCGCGGCGTCCACATAGTGTTTCTGGAATGCCTCGTCGCGCGGATAGTCCGGCACGCACGACGTGAAGTGCGCGCCGTTCGGCGCCTCCACCACCCCGTTCACGAACATCCGGCTGAGCAGCAGCGTCTGCGGTGGTGCCGTCGCGGTCAACGCTTCCGTCGGAACGACCTTCTCGACGCTCACCACGCACCGGTCCGCAGCGGCGGCGAGGAGGTCGTCGAAGTACGGATCCGGACCGAGGTACTGCGCGTTCCCGACGGCGTCGGCGCGATTCAGGTGGATCAGCGCGAGATCCAGCCGGATCCCGGGCACCGCCACGTACACCTCGTCGTCGTACGGCGACGCCACCGTCCGCAGCTCCGGGTTCATCGCGAGCACGTCGCTGGCGAGCCCGGCCCGTGTCGGCAGGAACGACAAGCGACTCGCCCCCGCCCGCAGCCCCGCGACGAACATCCCCTCGTCGTACTCGGTCACGGCGAGTCCGCGCTGCTCACGGGCCGCGCGGAAGTGCGGGTCGAGTGCGATGCTGTCGAGCGAGACGAACCCGTACACGACGCGCTTCACCTTGCCGGCGGCGCACAGCAGACCGACGTCCGGGCCACCGAAACTCACCACCGTGAGATCGGTGACGTCGGAACGCAGCACCTGCCGCACCAGCGCCATCGGTTTGCGGCGCGAGCCCCACCCGCCGATGCCGATCGTCATGCCGTCGTGAAGCTCCGGAGTGAGGTCGCTGACCTGCATGGTCTTGTCGGTCATCAGTTCCTGTCTCAGACGTGGGCCAGCAGGCGACAGCGGTGCTCGCGCGACGCGCCGAACAGCTGCGCGGTGGCGTGGGCCCGCTTGAAGTAGAGGTGGGCGTCGTGTTCCCAGGTGATCGCGATACCGCCGTGCAGCTGGATGGTTTCGGCGGCGACGGCGTGGAACGCGTCGGAGCACCAGGCTTTGGCGAGGGCCGCTCGCAGCGGGAGTTCGGCCGGGTCGGCGCGGGCTGCCGCCCAGGACATCGAGCGGGCGCTCTCGACGGCGACGAACATCTCGGCCACGCGGTGCTTGAGCGCCTGGAACGAGCCCAGGGGGCGGCCGAACTGGACTCGTGTGCGGAGGTGCTCGACGGTTCGTTGCAGGCATTCTTCTGCCGCGCCGACCTGCAACGCGGTGACAGCGACCGCGGCGACGTCCGCCACGTGCGTGAGCACCGGGGCGGCGTCGAGGATGAGGGCGGTGGCCGGGGTCCGGTCGAACGTCAGGGTCGCGAAGCGGAGGGTCTGGTCGAGGGCTGCTGTCCGTTCGCGGGCGATCCCTTCGTGCACTTCGAACAGTCCGACGCCCTGCGCGGTGCACGCCGCAACGATGACGACGTCCGCGTCGACGCCGTCGAGCACGAGCGTCGCGGTGCCACTCAGGATCCACGCGGGCCGGTGAGCCTCCGGAGGCGCCGTCCGCGCGGCGGAGCTCGCGAGCGTCGGCGTAACACTTGCGGCGGCTGGGACCGTCGCTGGCCGAGCGGCGAGGGCGGCGGTCGGGGTGGCCGCTTCCGTGGGTGTGGCCACCACGTCGGAGGTGTCGGGGCACCAGTGGCCGGTGGTGTCGGCCCAGGCCAGGGCGGCGAGCGTGGTGCCGGCGGCGATGCCGGGGAGGAGGCGGGCGCAGGCTTCGTCGTCGGCGGAGGTGAGGATCGCCTGGGCGGCCAGGACGGCGGAGCCGAGCAGGGGAGAGGGCACGAGCTTGGCGCCCAGGCGTTCGAGGACGACGTGGGTTTCGGCGAGGGAGTAGCCCGCGCCGCCGTACTCCTCGGGGATTGCCAGGGCGGCCGCGCCGATCTGGTCGCACAGGGTGCGCCACAGCGTCTCGTCGTAGCCCCGGGGGGTTTCCAGGATCTCGCGGGGGTCGACGGTCTGGGCGCGCCGGGCGACCAGGCCGTCGACGGCCTCGGCGAGCGCGAGGTGTTCCTCGGTGGGGCGCGCGTCCATCGGTCAGCTCCCGACCAGGGAGTCGAGCACCCGCGCCCGGTGGTACGCGGGTGTGCCCCACGCGCCGATCAGCGCCCGGACCCGCAAGATCCACCGGCTCAGATCGAGTTCCTGCGTGTAGCCCACCGCGCCGTGCAGCTGCAGCGCCGTCCGGGCGGCCCGGTGCGCCGCCTGCGAAGCCAACACCTTCGCCGCCGAAACCTCCCGCCCCGCAACCCCGTGCGCGCTGGCGTTTACGGCATGAGCCGCGCCGTGGAGGAGGGGGCGCGCGAAGTCCAGGGCTACTTTCACGTCGGCCAACGCGTGTTTGACGGCCTGGAACTCGCCGATGGGGCGGCCGAACTGGCGGCGGGCCGTGACGTAGGTGACCGTGTCGTCGAGCAGGCGCTGACCGGCCCCGACCAGCCACGCCGCGGTGGCGAGCACCACCTCGTCGAGGGCCCGCTCGGACACCACCCCGACGATCTCGCCGGGCGCGAGCAACGCGAGCCGTCGCGTCGGATCCACCGACTCGACGGTGTGGTCCACCCGGGCGGCGAAGAGCGTCCGCCCGGTGAGCAGATACCGGTGCGTCGCCGTGGCCGCATCCACGGCGTAGGGGGAGTGCGGCGGCGCGGCGACGCTGACCCGCGCCGTGCCCTTCGCCAACTCGGTGAGCACCGCGGCGTCGACCGGCAAGGCGGGCGCGAGCGCCACCGACTCCAGGTACGGCCCGGGAACCCCGTGGTACCCGAGCCGCTCGCACGCCACGGCCAGATCGAGCGGCGTGCCATCGGTACCGCCGAACTCGTCGGGCACGCGTAACCCCGTGACGCCGAGCTCAGCCAGCCGCCCCCACAACCGGATCCCGTCCGACGTATCGCCCGAAGCCCACAGCCGGCACACCCCGGCGACGTCCGCCGACCCCAGCACCCCATCGATCGCCCCCGCGAACGACACCTGCTCCTCGGTGAGCGAGAACCTCATCCGCGAGCCCTCCGATCGTCACCCCGGGGCAGCCCGAGCACCCGCTCGGCCACGATCGTGCGCTGGATCTCGTTCGTGCCCGCGTAGATCGGACCGGCCAACGCGAACAGGTAGTCGTCGGTCCACGGACCGGTGACCTCCTGGTCCGGGCCGAGCACGTCGAGTGCCGTCTCGTGCAGCGCCACGTCCAGCTCGGACCAGAACAGCTTGTTGACGCTGCCCTGCGCGCCGGACACACCGCGCTCCACGGCGTCCCACGTGTAGTAGCGGTAGGCCTGGGCCCCGATCCACGCGTCGGCGACCCGATCACGCAGGTCCGGCGCGGATCCCCGTTCGTGCCACAGCCCCAGCAGCCGGTCGGCCGCGGCGAGGAACCGGCCGGGCGCCCGTAGCGAGAGCCCGCGCTCGTTTCCGGCCGTGCTCATCGCCACGCGCCAGCCGTCGCCGACCGCGCCCAGCACGTCGGCGTCGGGCACGAACACGTCGTCGAGGAAGATCTCGGCGAAACCGGGGTCGCCGTCGAGCTGCGGAATCGGACGCACGGTGACGCCCGGCGCGTCCAGCGGGAACAGGAAGTAGGTCAGGCCCCGATGCCGGGCGGCGGAAGCGTCCGTGCGGAACAGCCCGAACGCGTTGTCGGCGAACGGGGCCCGGGAACTCCACGTCTTCTGGCCGGTGAGCACCCACCCGCCGCGGACGTCGTCACGGGTCGCCCGGCTGCGGAGGCCGGCGAGGTCACTCCCGGCCTCCGGCTCCGACCACGCCTGCGCCCAGACCGTGGTGCCGTCGGCCATCGCCGGCAGCAGCCGGTGCTGCTGCTCGGGGGTGCCGTGCGTGAACAGGATCGGTGCGAGCAGCGAGATGCCGTTCTGGGAGATCCGCGTCGGCGCCCCCGCCGCGTAGTACTCCTCTTCGAACAGCACCCATTCGACGAGGGACGCGTCGCGTCCGCCGTATGCGTGCGGCCAGGCCACGACCGACCAGCGTGCCGCCGCCAGCTCGCGTTCCCAGGCGCGGTGGGCCCGGGCACCGTCAGGTGTGTCCATCGACGGCAGCCGCCCGGGCGAGTGCACCCGCAGCCATTCCCGCGCTTCCAGCCGGAACTCCTCCTCCGAATCCGTGAACTCGAGCCCCGCCACGTCACCGCGCAGGGGCGCCACCCGCCCGAAGTAGTCGGGGTCGCTCAACCCGTCGGGGTCCCCGAAGAACACGGTCATGAGTCCCTCGCGGCGGCCCTGTTGGTGGCGGCCATCGAGCGGGCGTCCAGGCCGGCCAGCGAGTCGGTGGAGACCTCGGCGTTGTGGGCGTGGGCGGCGTGGTGGAGGCCGAAGACGGAGTCCATGCCGACGCGCAGGCCCTGGGTGTCCTCGGCCTGGTTGACGGCCTTCTTCGCCAGCGCCAGCCCGAGTCGGGGCATCGTGGCGATCCGTTCGGCCATCGTGAACACGAATCCTTCGAGCTCGTCGCGCGGCACGACGTGGTTCACCATGCCGAGCGCGAGCGCCCGGGCGGCGGGGAACCGGTCCCCGGTGTAGAGGAACTCCTTCGCCGCCCGAGGGTTCATCTGCCACGGGTGCGCGAAGTACTCCACGCCCGGGATGTTCATCCGGACGACCGGATCGGCGAAGAACGCGTCTTCGGACGCGACGATGAAGTCGCACGACCACGCGAGCATCAACCCACCGGCGATGCACGCCCCCTGCACCATCGCGATCATCGGCTTGGGGATCTCCCGCCAGCGGCGGCACATCCCGAGGTAGACCTCCGACTCCCGCGCGTACCGGGAGTCGACGCCCTGCTTGTCGACGTGGTCCCACCAGATCACGGCGCGCCGGTCGAACGACTCGTCGATGTCGCGGCCCGGCGTGCCGATGTCGTGGCCGCCGCTGAAGTGTTTCCCGGCCCCGGCCAGCACGATCACCTTCACCGCGTCGTCGTCGACCGCCTGGGTGAACGCCGAGTCCAGAGCGTAGGTGACCTTCGAGTTCTGCGCGTTCGTGTACTTCGGACGGTTCACGGTCACCAGCGCGACCGGCCCACGCACCTCGTACGTGACGACCGGTTCGCCGTTCTCCTGAGCCGGCTCGAACGTCGTCATGGGAACGTCACTCCCTCGTCTGCTGGGTGCCGCACACGCTACCAACCAAGTGCTTGGTGGGATAGGGTCCGGACATGGACGCCTTCCCCGAGGAGGCCCCGTTCCGGAAGGAAGTCCGGACGTGGCTCGCCGACAACCTCGTCGGAGAGTTCGCCGCGTTGCGCGGTCTCGGCGGATCCGGCTCCGAACACGAGGCCTATCCGGAGCGCATCGCCTGGAACCGCCACCTCGCCGCCGCGGGCTGGACCTGCCTCGGCTGGCCCGAGGAGCACGGCGGCCGCGGTTTCGGGCTCACCCGCCAGGTCGTCTTCCACGAGGAGTACGCCCGGGCCGACGCACCCGCACGGGTCAACCACCTCGGCGAAGAACTGCTCGGCCCGACGCTCATCGCGCTGGGCACCGAGGCGCAGAAGAAGCGCTTCCTACCTCCGATCGTCGAGGTGCACGAGCTCTGGTGCCAGGGCTACTCCGAACCGGACGCCGGCTCGGACCTGGCGAACGTGCGCACCCGGGCCCGCCGCGAGGGCGACGACTGGGTGATCCACGGGCAGAAGATCTGGACCTCACTGGCCCAGCACGCCGACTGGTGCTTCGCCGTCGTGCGCACGGAACCTGGCTCACGTCGTCATGCCGGCCTTTCGTATTTGCTGGTGCCGTTGCGGCAGCCGGGCGTCAGCATCCGACCGATACGCCAGCTCACCGGGACGTCGGAATTCAACGAAGTGTTCTTCACCGACGCGCGCACGCGCGCCGACCTGGTGGTGGGAGAGCCCGGCGACGGGTGGCGGGTCGCGATGGCCACCCTCGGGTTCGAGCGCGGGGTGTCGACGGTCGGGCAGCAGGTGGGGTTCGCGCGCGAGCTCGCCGAGATCGTGGCGGAGGCGCGCGCCAACGGCACGTTCGACGATCCGCTGATCGCCGACCGGATCGCGACCGCGAAGCTCGGCCTGGAGGTGCTGCGCACGCACGCGCTGCGGACGCTGGCCGGCGAGCCGCCGCCGGGCGCGGACAACGTGCAGAAGCTGCTGTGGGCGCGCTGGCACCGGGAGCTGGGCGAGCTGGCGATGGAGGTGCGTGGGGCCTCGGGGCTGACGGTGGGGGCACCGTACGTGCCGGATCGGCTGCAGTCGATGTTCCTGTTCTCACGGGCCGACACTCTGTACGGGGGGTCCGACGAAATTCAGCGGAACATCATCGCCGAGCGCGTGCTCGGCTTGCCGAAGGAGCCCCGTGCCTGACTACGTCTCTGGTCATTCGCTGCTGGCCGGGCGCACCGTCGTGGTGACCGCGGCGGCGGGCGCGGGGATAGGTGCGGCGGTGGTGCGGCGGTGCCTCGAGGAGGACGCGCGGGCCGTCGTGCTCGGAGATATCCACAAGCGTCGGTTGGACGCGGCGGCGGAGGAATTACGCGCTACCTTCGGTGACGATCGGGTCGCGGCGGTGCTGTGCGACGTCACCAGCGAAGACGACGTGGAGGGGCTGTTCGCGGCGGCGGACGCGTTCGGCGGGGTCGACGTGCTGGTCAACAACGCCGGGCTCGGTGGTACCGCGTCGATCCTGGAGATGACCGACGAGCAGTGGTCGAAGGTTCTGGACATCACGCTGACCGGCACCATGCGGTGTACGCGAGCGGCCGGTCGGCGCATGGTCGGTCGCGGGGGTGTGATCGTGAACAACGCGTCGGTCGTCGGCTGGCGCGCGCAGGAAGGGCAGGCGCACTACGCGGCGGCGAAAGCCGGCGTGATGGCGCTGACCCGGTGCACGGCGCTCGACCTCGCGCCGCACGGCATCCGGGTCAACGCGGTGGCACCGAGCCTGGCGATGCACCCGTTCCTGGCGAAGGTCACCAGTGACGAGGTGCTGGCTTCGCTGACGGCCCGGGAGGCGTTCGGGCGGGCGGCGGAGCCGTGGGAGGTCGCGAACGTGGTGGTGTTCCTCGCGTCGGACTACTCGTCGTACCTGACTGGTGAAGTGGTGTCGGTCAGTAGCCAGCATGCGTGATGGGAGGGGCGGAATGCCCGAGGCGTACATCGTCGATGCTGTCCGCACACCCGTCGGGAAGCGGGGTGGCTCGCTGGCGGGCGTGCACTCCGCGGACCTCGGCGGGCACGTGCTCTCCGCGCTGATGACGCGCGCCGACGTGGACCCCGGTGCCGTGGACGACGTCATCTTCGGCTGTTGCGACACGATCGGCTCGCAGGCCGGCGACGTGGCGCGGACGGCGTGGCTGGTGGCGGGGCTGCCCTCGCACGTGCCCGGCGTGACGATCGACCGGCAGTGCGGGTCCTCGCAGCAGGCCGTGCACTTCGCGGCGCAGGGGGTCATGTCGGGCACTGCGGACCTCGTGGTGGCCGGCGGCGTACAGAACATGTCGGCCATCCCGATCTCGTCCGCGATGACAGTGGGGACGCAGTTCGGGTTCACGACGCCGTTCGCGGAGTCACCGGGGTGGGTGGCGCGCTTCGGTGAACAGGAGGTGTCGCAGTTCCGGTCCGCGGAGATGATCGCGGAGAAGTGGGACATCTCGCGGTCGGACATGGAGGCGTTCGCGCTGGCGTCGCACGAGCGGGCGCTGGCCGCGATCGACGCGGGGCGCTTCGTGGACGAGATCGCGCCGGTGGGGGACTTCGCTGTCGACGAGGGGCCGCGCCGGGGCACGTCGCTGGAGAAGATGGCGGGGTTGGCGCCGCTGCGCGAGGGCGGGCGGTTGACCGCGGCGCTGGCGTCGCAGATCAGCGACGCGGCATCGGCGATGCTGGTGGCGTCCGAACGGGCTGTCGCGGAGCACCAGCTCACGCCGCGAGCCCGGGTGCACCACATTTCCGTGCTGGCCGACGATCCGGTGTGGATGCTGACCGGGCCGATCCCCGCCACGCGCCGGGCGCTGGAACGCACGGGGCTCGGCGTCGACGACATCGACCTGTTCGAGGTGAACGAGGCGTTCGCGTCGGTGGTGCTGGCGTGGGCGTTCGAGCTGGGCGTCGACCTCGCGCGGGTCAACGTGAACGGGGGAGCGATCGCCCTCGGGCACCCGATCGGGGCCACCGGCACACGCCTGATGACGACGATGCTCTCCGAGCTCGAACGCCGGCAGGGCCGCTACGGCCTGCAGGTGATGTGCGAGGGCGGTGGCCAGGCGAACGTGACGATCCTCGAGCGCCTCTGACGGGCCCCTCAGCTCAGAGAGGCGCGGAGCGTGCGGAGAGCCCCGGCCAGGGCGGCGCGTTCACGCTCGGTCAGCACGCTGAATCTCGCCGCCAGCTCGGCGTCGAACGTGGGCAGTGCCTTTTCGATGGCCTCGGTCCCCTCCGGGGTCAGTTCGAGCACCGACGAGCGGCGGTTCTTCGGGTTGGGGTGGCGGGCGCAGAACCCGCGCTTCTCGACCCGGTCGACGGACTGGCTGGCACCGCCGACCGTGATGCCCAGCGCCTCGGCCACCTCCTGCACGCGGCAGTCGGGGGTCCGGTCGATGACGCGCAGCACGTCGAGCATGCCGACGGTCAGGTCGTGATCGGCCCGGATGCGGGCGTCGACCGCGTTCCAGAGCAGCACCTCGGTGCGGATGACGTCGTCGAACAGATCGCGCAGGTTCACGCCGCCACAGTACCTTGCCGCTTAGGTTATTAGCGCTAATGTAGTTGTCATGACTCACGCGGTGCGGTTCAACGAATACGGCGATGTCGACGTCCTGCAGGTGATCGACGTGGAGAGGCCCGTGCCGGGGGCCGGTCAGGTGCTGGTCGAGATGCGGGCGGCGTCGATCAATCCCGGTGAGGCGAAGATCCGGACGGGAGCCCTGCACGCGCTCTACCCGGCGACGTTCCCGTCCGGCGAGGGGAGTGACCTCGCCGGCGTGGTCGTCGAGGTCGGGGCGGGCGTGACGGAGTTCGCGGCCGGCGACGCAGTGCTCGGGTTCACCGACCTGCGAGCCAGCCACGCCCAACTCGTGCTCGCGTCGGTGACCGAGCTCGCCCCGAAGCCGGCGGAGCTGTCGTGGGAGGTGGCCGGGTCGCTGTACGTCGCCGGTTCCACGGCGTGGGCGATGGTGCGGGCGGTCGACCCGAAGCCCGGTGACACCGTGGTCGTCACCGGTGCGGCCGGTGGGGTCGGGTCGCTGGCGGTGCAGCTCGCACGGCGCGCGGGGGCGCAGGTGATCGGGGTCGCGGGAGAACGGAACCACTCCTGGCTGTCGTCCCTGGGGGTGGTGCCGGTGACCTACGGCGGCGACATCGCCGCGGCCATCCTCGCCGTCGGGAAGCCCGACGCACTGGTCGACGTGGTGGGCGAGGGATATGTCGCGCTCGGCGTCGAGCAGCTGGGGATCGCGCCGGAGCGGATCGACACGGCCAACGACTACGCGGCCGCCGCGCAGTACGGCGCGAAGACCGACGCCAACGCCGAGGGTGGCCGGATCGAGGTGATCGCGGAGCTCGCGGCGTTGGCGGCGAGCGGCGAGCTCGAGGTGACGATCGCCGCGACCTACCCGCTGGCGCAGGTACGCGACGCGTTCCGCGAGCTCGAGGGTGGGCACACCCGCGGAAAGATCGTCCTCGTCAACTGATCGCGTGGTTCGCAGCGGTGAGATGGGTGATGGCGTCGGCGACGATGCCGGCGATCAGCTCCTCGCACGACGGCAGGTCGTCGATCATCCCTACGACCTGCCCCGACGCGAGCATCCCGGCGTCCGTGTCGCCCTCCACGAGGCCCGCGCGCAGGAGCATCGGGGTGTTCGCGGCGAGCATCGTCTGCGTCCAGGTGCGGTCGCGTTTCATCGCCCGGCCGTCGGTGAGCAGCGCACGCCACGTCGAGGAGCTCAGGCGTTTGTAGGCCATGGTCCGCCGCGCGGTCCGGAACGCGCGGCCCAGCCGCCCTTCGTGTTCGAGGCCCTCGATGTAGGACGTGCGCAGCAGGCGGTGCGGCATGCCGTCGGCTTTCGTGGTCACGACGGTGCCGTCGAGGCCGTAGCCCAGGTAGACCTGCTTGACCGAGTCGGGCACCGCGCTGTCCCGCGTCAACAAAAAGCGAGTGCCCATGCCGACGCCTGCCGCGCCGTAGCCGAGCGCCGCGGCCAGGCCGCGGCCGTCGAAGAAGCCGCCCGCCGCGACGACCGGGATGTCGACGGCGTCGAGCACGGACGGGAGCAGGAGCGTCGTGGGTACCGGGCCGGTATGGCCGCCGCCCTCGCCGCCCTGCACCATGACCAGGTCGGCGCCCCAGGAGGCGACCTTCCGTGCGTGCTTGGCCGCGCCCACGGACGGCATCACGACGACGCCGTTCTCCTTGAGCTTGTCGATCAGCGCGGGTTTCGGGGCGAGTGCGAAGGATGCGACCCGGACGCGGTGGCGGATCAGCAGGTCGATGCGGGCCGGGGCGTCCGACGCGTCGGCGCGGAGGTTCACGCCGAACGGGCGGTCGGTGCGTTCCTGCACTTCGAGGATGGCCTTCTCGAGGTGGTCGAGGGTCATCGTCGCCGAGGCGAGGATGCCGAGCCCGCCGGCTTTCGCGGTGGCCGCCACCAACCGAGGCCCCGCCACCCACCCCATCCCGGTCTGCACGACCGGATGCTCGACCCCGGTGATCTCGGTCAACGGCGTCCGGATCCGCGTCATCGCGGTGTCTTGCCGTCGCGGACGAAGGCGTCTCGGTGTTCGTCGGCTACGCCGGCGAGGTTGAGTTCGAACGTGAAGCCCTGCTCGAAGCGGTAGCTGCGGTGGACGTCGATCGGGTCGATGCCGTTGAGCGCCTCTTTCGCCGCTCGGATCACCCGCGGATCCTTCGCGGCGATCTCCCGCGCCAGCCCGAGCGCGGCCTCGTCGAGCGACGAGCGCGGCACGGTCTCCAGCACCGATCCGTGCTGCACCAGCGCCGTCGCCGGGATCGTGCGACTGGTGAAGTACAGCGTCCGCATGAGGTGTTGGGGCACGAGCCGCGCCAGATGCGTGGCCGCACCCAGCGCCCCACGGTCGATCTCCGGAACCCCGAAGTAGGCGTCGTCACTCGCGACGATCGAGTCGCAGTTCCCGACCAGCCCCACGCCGCCGCCGAGGCAGAACCCGTTCACCGCCGCGACCACCGGCACCGGGCACTCGTACACCGCTTTGAACGCGGCGTAACACCCCTTGTTCGCGCCCAGCAACGCCTCGAACCCCGACGTGCGCTGCATCTCCTTGATGTCGACGCCGGCGTTGAACCCCTTGCCCTCCGCGCGGAGCACGACGACGCGCACGTCCGGACCTACGGACAACGACGAGGCGAGCTCGAACCACGCGGCCACGGGTAACGCGTTGACCGGCGGAAAGTCCATTGTGACGACCGCGATCGCGCCGTCGACGAGGTCTGTCGAGAGAGGCATACGGCGTCCTAACCTAGCGATTGCTTGGTAGGTTAGCAGGATGAGCGGCATCCTCGAGGGGCGCGTGGCGATCGTGACCGGGGCGGGACGAGGACTGGGTCGCGCGCACGCGTTGGAGCTCGCGCGGCAGGGCGCGAAGGTCGTCGTCAACGACCTGGGCACGAGCGGCGCGGGCGAGGGCGCGTCGACCAGTCCCGCCGAGGAGGTGGTGGAGCAGATCCGTAGCTCCGGCGGCGAGGCGGTCGCCAACGCGGCGGACGTCGCCGACTTCGCCGCCGCCGAGGCTCTCGTCGAACAGGCCAGATCGACGTTCGGCGCGCTGGATGTGCTGGTGAACAACGCCGGGTTCGTGCGCGATCGGATGCTCGTCAACACGTCGGAAGAGGAATGGGACGCGGTGATCCGCGTGCACCTGAAAGGACACTTCGCGCCGCTCCGGTTCGCCGGGGCGTACTGGCGGCGGGAAGCGAAGGCCGGGCGGGCGCGGGCGGGGCGGATCATCAACACGTCGTCCGGGGCGGGGCTGCAGGGAAGTGTCGGTCAGGGGACGTACTCTGCGGCGAAGGCGGGGATCGCGGGGTTGACGCTGGTGGCGGCGTCGGAGTTGGCACCGTACGGGGTTACGGTGAACGCGATCGCGCCGTCCGCGCGGACCCGGATGACCGAGGGGCCGTTCGCTGCGACGATGGCCGCGCCGGAGAGCGGGTTCGACCGCATGGATCCGGCGAACGTGTCGCCGGTGGTGGCGTGGTTGGCGTCGGTGGACGCCGGGGACGTGACCGGGCGGGTCGTCGAGATCGAGGGTGGGCGGATCTGCGTCGAGGACGGGTGGCGGCACGGGCCTGCCGCCGAACTCTCGTCGCGGTGGGACGCCGCCGCCGTCGGCCCCGCGTTGCGCACCCTCTTCGCCCAAGCCCCGACTCCGGAACCGCCGTACGGCGCCCGCGCATGACCGAGCCCGGGTCCCCCCGCATGAGTCCGCCGGCCTGACGCCACCGGCATGCGCCGCCCGCGGCCCACTGCGCGCGGCCCGATCAACCCATCGGAACCGGAGACCACTGCGGGTGCTTCGCGAGGCGCCCGTCCCCGGACGACGTGCCGTGCAGTCGACGGTTCACCCACGGTACGACGTGCTCCCGGTAGTACTGCGCGGTCGTCCGTGCGTTCCGCAACGCGGGCGGCTCGGAAGGTGCCGGCGCAGGCACCGGCCCGTGTCCCAACGCGTGCAGTACGAGCCCGGCGATCCGCGCGTGCCCCGCACTGTTCAGATGCAGCCGATCAGCCGACCAGTACTGCGGCTTGCGCACTTCGTCGTCACCGAAGCCGTTCACGAACGTGAGCCCGTACCGGGCGGCGATCGTCGCGGTGCCGACGGTCAGCGCCGCACCACGACGCCGCACCAGCCGGCCCAGCGGCAGCTGGGCGGTCGGGTCGGCGCCGCTGAGCAGCACGAGCCGCACGCCGGCGTCGGCGCAGCGCCTGGCGGCCCGGTCGGTCAGCGCGAGCAGGTCACCGATCTTGATACCCGGCCGCAGCATGTCGTTGCCGCCGCCGTTGAGCGTGAGCAGGTCGGGGAGCGGGTCCAGCGACAGCGCCGCGTCGAGCTGCTCGGTGACGATCGGGCGCAGCAACCGCCCGCGGATCGCCAGGTTGGCGTACTCGACGGGCTCGTCGAGGGCCGTGGCCAGCCCTTCCGCGACCCGGTCGGCCCAGCCCCGGACGTTGCCGTCCGGTAGCGGATCTCCGACGCCCTCCGTGAAACTGTCGCCGATGGCCGCGTAACGCATGTTCGTATTGCAGCACGCAACGGATCGGAGTGCGGCAGCCGGGTCATGTCGCGTCGAACACAGTCACGGCCTTGAGCCGGGTGAAGCTCAGCAGCTCCTCCCGGCTCTCCTCGCTGCCGAGCCCGGACGCCTTCCACCCGCCGTACGGCACCCCGGCGAAGTGCTGCGACGTGCCGTTGACCCAGACGAAGCCCGCCTCGAACGCGGCCGCGAGCCGGTGGGCGCGGCGCAGGTCGTCCGTCCACACGCTGGCGGTCAGCCCGTAGTCGACCGCGTTCGCGATGCGGAGCGCCTCCTCCTCGTCGCGGAAGCGGAGCACGGACAGCACGGGGCCGAACACCTCCTCGCGCGCGATCCGCATCGACGGGTCGACGCCGGTCAGCAGCGTGGGCCGGAAGAAGTGGCCGGTGCCGGAGGGCCGGGTGCCGCCGGTGAGCAGCCGCGCGCCGTCCGCGACCCCGCTACCGACCAGGTCGGTGACCCGTTGTCGGTGGGCCGCGGACACGAGTGGCCCCATGCCGGTGTCCGGGTCCAGCGCGGGGCCCACCCGGATGGCCGCCATCAGGTCGGCGACGCGCGCCTCGACGGCGTCGGCGACGGCCTCGTGCAGCAGCAGATGGGAGGTGGCGATCAAGCGGGAGGTCTACGCGCAGCACCCGTGGATCGCGCGCTCGCTCTACCGCGCGTTCGACGCGTCCCTCCACCTGGCGTACCAGGAACTGTTCCATCGCAACGCGCTGAAGGTGATGCTGCCGTGGCTGGAGGACCACGTCGCAGAGACCGTGCGGACGCTGGGGGACAACTGGTGGGGCTACGGTCTCGAGCGCAACCGGACCGCGCTCGACACGATCGCCCGCTACTCGTTCGAGCAGGGACTGGCGCGCCGCCGGTGGCAGCCCGAGGAGATCGTGCTCGGAGGTGCCGCCGACGGGTCACTGGTGTGAGTACCGGTCGGCCATCGCCGCGAACAGCGCGCGGGGCGTCCACTCGGTCTCGTCCACCATCGTGACGACGCCGTACGAGCCGAGTTGGTCCGCGCTGAACCGTGCGAACGTGAACCACAGCGCGGTGTCGACGCCCTCGGCCTCGAAGACGTCGGACAGTTCGGTGAAGTACCGGACCTGCTCGTCCTCGTCGGGCTCCGCGCCGTCGGGCACGGTCCAGGCCATGCCGCCCCGGTCCCCGGCGCCGCGGTAGGGGCACGTGCCGAACTCGACGACCGCCACCGGCTTGCCGTGGCCGCCGTGGCCCCGGACCTCGTCGACGAACGAATCGGCGTTGTACGCGGCCCGGTACGCGTCGACGCCGACGATGTCGAACGGCGACCAGTCGATGAACTCCCACGGGCCGGCGGCGTAGGTGATCCGCCCGCCGAAGTGCTGCCGAACCGCTGCGGCGGTCGACGCCACGAACGGGTTGAGCCGTTCGATCAGGCCCACCCAGTCGGTGTCCGGGGAGCTCAACGTCTGCAACCGGTCGAGATACGTCTCACCGGGCAGGTAACCCGGGCAGAACGCGGAGATCTCGCACCCCGCGACGAACACCACCTCGGCACCGCCGCGCCGCAACTCCTCGGCGTCCGCCGCGCACTCGGTGAGCACCGCCGTGACGTCCGCCGGCGCCAGGTCGACCGGGAACGGGGCGTACCAGACCTCCAACCCGAGGGCCGCGGCTTCGGCCGCCGCCAACCGAAGCCGCGCCGGGTCGCCGCCGGACACCCGCACGACATCACAGTGGAGGTCGCGAGCGATGACCGCCAGGTCGCGCCGGACGGCATCCAGCGAAAACTGAGGCCGGGACAGGTGTTCCAGGAGGAACCCCGTGTCGTAGTTGATCCCCCGTGCGCGCATGTCACAGCCCTTCCGTTGACAATCCGTGTTCCAACAGATCAAAGGCAATGTCGACGTCAGTCGCGAGCGACGAACCGGCCTCCGCGAGCGATGCACCGGCGACCAGCCGACCGAAGAACGACTCCTGCAGAGCGAGCACCGTCGCGCTGATCTGCGCCGCGGCCAGCGTCGCAACGGTCGGCGCGAACTCGGCCGCCAGTGCGGCGGTCAGTGCTTGTCGCTGCTGGTAGAGCAGGCCGTTCGCGGCGGCGCTCAGGGCCGGGCTGTCGAACATCACCCGCATCCGGGTGACCAGCGCCGCCGGGTCGAAATCGGGGTCGACGCTGGTGGCCATCGCCTGGAAGTGCGCGCGCAGCGCCTGCAGCACCGACTCGTCCGCCGGGCGCCCCGTCACCACGCCGGCCAGGTCGTCGTCGGCCACACCGCCCAGTACCAGCGCTTCCTTGCTGGGGAAGTAGCTGAACAGCGTGGCTTTGGCGACCTCGGCCGCCGCGGCGATCTCGTTCACCGTCACCGCGTCGTAGCCGCGCTCGGCGAACAATTCGAGCGCCACCGCCGCGATGCGCGCCCGCGTCTGTTCCTTTTTGCGTTCCCGGAGCCCGGCCATGCTCGCCACGGTACCTGAACCGAGTCTGAAATCGAACCAGGTATGGAAATCGGGGCCTTCACTTTCGGCAGTAGGCGCGCCCGACCCTCGTCGGTAGCGTCGGGCCGGTGAGGAGAGTTGC
Organism: Cryptosporangium sp. NPDC048952; assembly: GCF_043197895.1. Classification (NCBI taxonomy): domain Bacteria; kingdom Bacillati; phylum Actinomycetota; class Actinomycetes; order Cryptosporangiales; family Cryptosporangiaceae; genus Cryptosporangium; species Cryptosporangium sp. NPDC048952. Next base: position 290,835 of record NZ_JBICTY010000002.1, read on the forward strand.
CGGAGACGTGCTGCTCTGGCTCCTGCTGTCTGCACTGCTGCCGATGAACGGCGAGCGGATCAGCGACGGCAGCTACGTCAACGGGCTGATCGTCGCCAGCGTCGTCGTCGCGGTGGCGGTCGGCGTGCGCCGGGTCGCGCCGCTCGCGGCGCTGGTGCTCACCGGTGGCTTGCTGGCCGCGGACGTGTGGTTGTTCGGCCCGTTCGTCGGGCTGTCGTTCCTCGTCGGACGCTCGGCGGCGCGTCCCCGCCCGACACTCTGGACGTTCGTCGCGCTCGGCGTCGCCACACCGCTGCTCACGCTCGCCCGGACGGTGCTGACCGGCGGCGACCGCTGGTACGCCTACTACCTGATCGCCGAAGTGGTGTTCTGCGGCGTCTTCCCGTGGCTGGTCGGGCGTTATCTGTGGCAGCGGCGGGAGCTCGCAGTCGGCGGGTGGGCGCTCGCCGAGGAGCTGGAGCGGGGTCAGGCGCTGATTGCGGAGAAGGCCCGGCTGCGGGAACGCACCCGCATCGCCGAGGACATGCACGATGCGCTCGGTCACGAGCTGAGCCTGCTCGCGCTGCGTGCCGGTGCGCTGGAGCTCGACCCGACGCTCGGGTCGTCCCAGCGAGCCGCCGCTGCGGAACTGCGCGTGGGTGCGGCCGACGCTACCGAGCGGTTGCGTGCGGTGATCGGCGTGCTGCGCACGGATGCGGCGGCTCCGTTGGAGCCGGTCGAAGAGTCCCTGGGTGCACTGGTCGATCGCGTCCGACGCGCCGGTCTGGTCCTCCACTTCGATATCGACGAAGGGCAAGCGGCGAACAGCGGGTTGCCGCCGCTGGCCGATCGCGCGGTGTACCGGGTCGTCCAGGAGGCCCTGACCAACGCCACCAAACACGCCCCCGGCACCCCGGTGACCGGCCACCTCACCCAGGACACCGATTCGGTGACAGTCATCCTCTCCAACCCCCTCGCCGAGGGCCGCACGCCGGCCGGCGGCGACGGCGGCGGCAGTGTGGGCAGCGGGTTGGTGGGGTTGGCGGAGCGGGTGCGGTTGGTGGGGGGCACGTTCTCCGCGGGGGAACACGACGGGGAGTTCCGGGTTCGGGCTACGGTGCCGCGGGAGGCGGTGGGGCCGGCGCCGGCGGGGGTCACGGAATCGGCCGGGCGGCTGAAGACCGCGCGGCAGCGCACGCGCCGCGGGCTCGTGCTCACCGTCGTGGTGCCCGTTCTGGCGGGGGTGTTGCTGGTCGGCGCCGTACTGGCCGCGTACGTCGTGGAGACCACGGCGTCGGTGATCGACCCGTGGGACCAGCTGCGCATCCACCTCGGCCAGCCCGAGGACGAGGCCCGCGACATCCTGCCCACCCTCCAGGTCACCGAACGCCCGGACGTCGTCGAGCCCCCGAGGCCGCCCGGCGGCGAGTGCGTGTACTACAACGTCAGCGGCAAGCTGTTCCCGCCCGTGCGGGACGTGTACCGGGTGTGCTTCGCCGACGGCGTCGTCGCGGCGATCGACCTGATTCCCGGAACGAACGCGAGGGGGAACGCCCGATGATCCGCGTCCTGGTGGCCGACGACGAGGCGATGATCCGCGCCGGTGTCCGGGCGATCCTCGCCACCGACCCGGACGTCGATGTCGTCGCCGAGGCGTCGAACGGCCGCGAGGCGATCGAGTCGGCCCGGGCCCACCGCCCCGACGTCGTGCTGCTCGACGTCCGCATGCCGACGCTGGACGGCCTGGCCGCCGCGGAGGAACTGCAGCGGGCCGTTCCCACCTCCGCCGTCCTGATGCTGACGACGTTCGGCGAGGACGAGTACATCGAACGCGCGCTCCGGGCGGGTACCGCCGGCTTCCTGCTGAAGTCCGGCGACCCACGCGAGCTCCTGGCCGGTGTGCACGCGGCGGCGGACGGGGCCGCGTTCCTCTCCCCGAAGGTCGCCCAGCGCGTGATCCAGGCGTGGACGTCGGCCCGGACCAGCGGCGCGGCCGCGGCGCGCGAGAAGGTCGCGGCGCTCACCGAGCGGGAGCGCGAGGTGCTCGCGCTGGTCGGCGCCGGGATGAGCAACGCGGCGATCGCGAAGGAGCTGTTCCTGGTGGAAGGCACCGTGAAGGCCTACGTCAGCCAGATCCTCACCCGCCTGGACGTCCGCAACCGAGTCCAGGCGGCTCTGCTCGCGTACGAAGCGGGGCTTGAACGTCGTGGTGGGTCATAGCCCCCCACGACGTTCAAGCCCCGAAAGGCGCCTACGCGTCGCGGGTGCGCAGGACCGCGTAGCCGGCGCCGACCATGGCTGCCGCCCACCCCGCCAGGACCAGCACGCCCGTCATCGGGCCGTAGGGCTGGCCGTCGGCCACGTCCGACACCGCGCCGTAGATCGCCGCCACGCCCGCGGTGCCGGGCAGGTAGTCGTTGATCGACTGGACCGCGTCGATGCTGATCCGCGCCAGCACGGTGGGCAGGACGACTGCGATCACCAGTACCGCCGTCAGCCCACCCACCGCACTGCGGAGCGCGGCGCCGAGCCCCAGCGCGAACACCGCCAGCATCGCCGCGTACACCGCGGCCAGCACGGTGTCGGTCGCCAGGTCACCGATGCCCCAGCGCGCCGCCGACCCGGCGACCACCCCGGCCACCACCGAGCCGACGAGCTGCAGCACCGCGCCGGCCACCGCCACCGCGAGAGCCACCACCAGCGTCTTCGCGGCGAGCATCCGGCCGCGTACCGGCACCGCGCGGAGCGTCAGGCTGATCGTTCCGGTCGAGTACTCGCTGGTCACCGCGAGCAGGGCGGCAGCGATCAGGGCGTACTGCGCGAACTGGATCGACAGCAGCCCGGCGTCGGACACGACCAGCGCCGAGGGGCCGCCGCTGTCCTCGAAGTCCAGCCGCGCGTCCAGGCCGATCAGCACCGCGTACGCCAGCTGCAGGAACGCGGCCACGCCGAAACACCACCAGGTCGAACGGACCGAGCGAAGTTTCGCCCACTCGAACGCCATCGCCGCCCTCATCGCGTACTCCCGAACTCGACGGCGCCCGCGGTGAGCGCCAGGTAAGCGTCCTCAAGGGAATTGTGGGAACCGACGAACTCGGCGAGCGGAGCATCGGCGAGCAACCGTCCGCGACCGAGGACCAGCAGGTGGTCGGCGGTCAGTTGCATCTCGCTCATCAGGTGCGACGAGATGAGCACGGTCCGGCCCTCGCCGGCGAGTGAGCGGGCGAGGTCGCGCACCCAGCGGACGCCCTCGGGGTCGAGCCCGTTGACCGGTTCGTCGAAGACCAGCACGGGCGGATCGCCGAGCAGCGCGGCCGCGACGCCGAGGCGCTGGCCCATACCGAGCGAGAACTTCCCGGCGCGCCGGGTCGCCACGGACTCGAGGCCGACGAGGCCGATGACCTCGTCGACGCGGCCAGAGGAGATGCGGTGGCTGGCGGCCAGCGCCCGCAGATGGGCGCGGGCGGTGCGGCCGGGGTGCGCGCTGCGGGCGTCGAGCACGGCGCCGATCTCGCGCAGCGGCCAGGCCAAATTCCCGTACGGGACCCCGTTGATCAGCGCCTCCCCGGACGTCGGCCGGTCGAGTCCGAGCAGCATGCGCATCGTTGTCGACTTGCCGGCGCCGTTCGGCCCGAGGAAGCCGGTGACCTGGCCGGGGCGGATCTCGGCGGTGACGTCGTCCACCGCGAGGCGGTCGCCGTAGCGCTTGGTGAGGTGTCGGAGGGTGATCATGGGGCTCGAACCTAGGGATTCCGCCGCCCGATCACCGCCGCCGATCGGCAGGCACCGACCTGACGAAAGTCAACCCTTCAGAGCGGCGCGAGCAGTTTGTGTTCGCGGATCGCGGCGAGTGACAGCGTCCGGTATCCCTCCTCGTCGAAGAGAACCGTGAGCCGGTCGTCCTCCTCGCGCATCACGATGCCGTCGCCCCACTCCTTGTGGCGGACCCGCGACTGCACGGGGAACCCCGTTTCCCCCGAGGGCGTCTCCTCGGCCGTGCCGTCGCGGCACGTGTCGCAGTAGCCGCACGGTTCGGAGAGGTCCTCACCGAAGTACCCGAGCAGGAACTGCCGCCGGCATCCCTCGGTGTCGGCGTACCCCCGCATCATCTCGACGCGGGTCTGCTCGATGCGCTTGCGCGTCTCGGCCCACTGCACGGCTGCTTCGACCGCCTTCTCCACGGTCTTGCGGCCGTGCCACCGCGGTCCGTCCGGCGTGGCCGACACCGACCCGGACTGCTCGAAGATGTTCACCGCCCGCGTGACCCGCGCCTTCGTCAGGTCCAACTCGGACGCCAGGTCGGTGATCCGCACCGGACCCCGGTGGTGCTTGAGCCCGGTGCCGACCCGCACCAGCAGGTCCTCGTCGGGCGTCCCGCCGGTGAAGAACCGGGGGATGTGCAGATCCTCGGGGCGGAAGTACAGCGCGGCGATCGCCGTCTCGCCGTCGCGCCCCGCGCGACCGATCTGCTGGTAGTACGAGTCGAGCGACTCGGCCGGCCCCGCGTGGATCACGAACCGCACGTCGGGCTTGTCGATACCCATCCCGAAGGCACTCGTCGCGACGACGACCACGGGCTCGTCACCGCGGAACGCGTCGTGCACGGCCTCGCGCTCGGACGCCTTCATCCCCGCGTGGTACGCGAACGCGGGCACGTCCAGCTCGCGCAGCGCCTCGGTGTAGTCCGTCGCTTCGCGACGCGTCTGCACGTAGAGCAGTCCGGTCGGCGTCTCCGACGCCACCCGGTCGATCACTGCTTTGCGGACGCCGGACGCGGTGACCTGCCGCGACACCTCGAGCCACAGATTGGGGCGGTCGAAGCCGGCGATGACCTCCTCCGGCTCCCGCAGCCCCAGCACCTCGATGATGTCGGTGCGGACCGGGGGAGCGGCGGTGGCGGTCAACGCCAGCACGGTCGGATGGCCGAGGAACTCGATGGCCTCGCCGAGCCGCAGGTAGTCGGGCCGGAAGTCGTGGCCCCACGCGGAGACGCAGTGGGCCTCGTCCACCACGAACAGTGACGGCTCGGCGGCCTTCAGGGCCTCCAGCACGTCGGGCTTCGTGAGCTGCTCGGGAGCCAGGAAGATGAACTCCGCGTCGCCGTGGCGCACCGCCTCGAACGCGGCCGCGTTGTCGCTCGCGGACTGATCGGAGTTCACGACGACGGCGGTCGGCGCGCCGTGCTCGGCCAGCGCCTGCATCTGGTCCCGCTGCAACGCCAGGAGCGGCGAGACGACGATCGTCGGCCCGTCGATCAGCACGGCCGGGACCTGGTAGATCGCGGACTTCCCCGACCCGGTCGGTGCCACGACGAGCGTGTCGACGCCATTGGCCAGGTGCAGCATCGACTCGGCCTGGACGGGCCGCAGTTCGTCCCAGCCGTAGAGGTCGGCCGCGATGTTGCGCAGCTTCTTCACGTCGCTGCGGCGGCGGGCCCAGGTGAGGGGGGAGCGCCTGCGGCGGCGTTGCCGATCGTCGTTCGTGGTCACGGCTGCGCGGTACCCCGCTCTGTCGGTGGCCTACACGTACGTTGAGTCACGTTTGTGGGTGCGAGGGTAGACCACCTGGTCGATTAGGCTGGCCGACCATGTCGCACGCTGTACTGATGACCGGTGCCCCAGCGACCGGCAAGACGACCGTCGGGCGGTTGGTGGCCGGTGCGCTGCGGGCGGCGATCCTCGACCAGGACGTCGTCACCGGGCCTTTTGTCGTCGGCGCGGACCTCGACGGAGCGGCAGGTGCCGCGCTGCGCGCGGCCCGCTACGAGTCGATCCTCGCGACCGCCGCCGACTGTCTGTCAGTGGGCACGTCCGCAGTTCTCGTCGCTCCGTTCACTACCGAACGTAGTGACTCGGGTGCTTTCGGTGTTCTTGTCGAACGCTTCGCCGCAGTGGGGGCCTCCACGACGCTGGTGTGGCTGACCGCGCCGGCGGACATTTTGATCGCCCGAATGAGCTCTCGGGGAGCCGAGCGGGATGCCGGGAAACTCGCCGATCCCAGCGCCTACTTCCGGGCCGGTCTGCTCGACGCTCCGGCGGTCCCGCACGTGCGGATCGACGCCACACAGGACCCAGTAGCGCAACTGGAAAACATTCTGACTTCACTCCCTTGACATCTCCGCGTAGCAAGGCGCAGAGTTGCCGCACTTGGTCGTGACAACGATTACCTACCCGCTGAACTGGTGATCGTCGGTAATCCACGGTCATTCGTGACAACGTTTACCTTCACCGCGGAAGGGAGCTGCCGGACATGCTGATCGGAAACCCGAACCTCGCCATCGACCGGCTGGTCACGCTCGCCGAGATCGTTCCCGGCGCCGTGATGCGTTCCCGCCGCACCGAGCTCTCCCCGGGTGGCAAGGGCGTCAACGTCGCCCGCGTCTTACGGGCACACGGTGTCCAGGCACCGCTGCTCGGCCTGCTCTGCACCGGCGACGGCGCGATGCTGGCCGGTCTGCTGGCCGACGAGGGCGCCAATCTGGTCGCCGTGCCGACGCCCGGCACGGTCCGCCAGGCCCTGGTGTTCCGCGAGTCGGCCGCCGGTCGCGTCACCGTAGTGAACGAGCCCGGTGATCCGGTGCCGGCCATCGCGTGGCACGCCTACTGCGAGGCCGCGGCGGCGCGGCTGAGCGACGGTGACCTGTTCACGGTTTCCGGCAGCCTGCCGACCGGCGTGCCGGTCGAGGGCTACCGGCAGCTGGTCGAGCTCGCCCACGCGGCCGGTGCGGTCATCGTGGTCGACGCCGCTCCGGCGGCCCTCGCGGCCGCGCTGCCCGCCGGACCGGACCTGGTCACGCCGAACCTGGAGGAGGCCGAGGCCACGCTGTCCGGCGCGCCGGTCGACGTGCTGCCCATTCCGGACGGTGCCGACGTGCGCGAGCGCGCCGAAGCGGCGGCGCTGTCGCTGCTGGAGGCGGGCGCCCGCCGTGCGGTGGTCACGGCCGGGGCGGCGGGCAGCGCGTTCGCCACCGGATCGAGCGCGGCCTGGATCCCGACCGTTCCCGTGCGGGTCGTGAGCGCTGTCGGCGCCGGCGACTCGTTCGTCGGTGGCCTCGCGCTCGAGCTGCTGGCCCGCGGTCTGGACGACGACGCCTGGCTGCCCGCGGTGGTCCGCGGTGTCGCCACCGCGAGCGCGTCCTGCGAAACGCCGCTCGCCGGAGGGGTGGACCCTGCTCGGGCCGAGGAGCTGCGCGGCAAGATCGAGGCACTCCTCACAAAGGTCGGTGCCCCGTGAAGCAGACAGCAGTTCGGTTGAAGGACGTCGCGGCATTGGCCGCCACCAGCACGAAGACCGCCTCGCGCGTGATCAACGGCGACCCCCGCGTCGCCGAGGACACCCGCGTGCGGATCCTCGCCGCGGTCCGCGAGCTGGGCTACCGTCCCGACCCGACCGCGCGGTCGCTGCGCAAAGGCACCGACGACACGCTCGGCATCGTCGTCGACTCGATCGCGGACCCGTTCTTCGCCAGCATGACCGGCACGATCGAGCGGCTCGCGATCGCCCGCGGCCTGCGCGTCATGATCGCCAGCACCGGCCGTGACCCGCGGCTGGAGACCACCGTCGTCAACGACCTGCTGGCCCGTCGCGTCGCCGGGCTGATCATCGCGCCCACCGCGACCGACCACTCCTACCTCGAGCAGGCGGCCTGCCCGGTGCTGTTCGTCGACCGTCGTCCGGACGGGTTCGACGACGGCGAGACCGTGCTGGTGGACGACAACGGCGGCGCGCGCCAGGCGCTCGCGCACCTGGCCGCGCAGGGGCACCGCCGGGTCGGGTACGTGGGCGGCCGGATGGACGTCGCCACGACCCGCAACCGACTGCAGGGCTACCGCGACCAGGTCGCCGCGTCCGCGCTCCACGCCGACGAGGCCCTGGTCCGCACCGGCTGCAACACCGCCGACGACGGCCGCTCGGCCACCGTCGAACTGCTGGCGCTGTCCGACCCGCCCACCGCGATCTTCTCGTCGAACACGCGGACCTCCCTGGGCGTCGTCGCGGCGCTGCACGCCTGCAACCGCACCGACGTCGCGCTGGTGTGCTTCGGCGACTTCGCGCTGGCCGACGTTCTCGAGCCGGGCGTCACGGTCATCGACCACGACCCGGAAGCGATCGGACAGCTGGCCGCACGAACCATGTTCGAGCGACTGGCCGGCGAACCGGCCGTCGACAGTGACCGCACCCTCGGCCTGCGCCTGATCATGCGCGGTTCCGGTGAACGGAGGCCACCGCATGACTGAGCTCTTACTCGGTGTCGACCTCGGCACGTCCGACACCAAGGTCCTCGTCCTCCACGCCGACGGCACCCGCGTCGGCACCTGGCGCCGCCCCACGATCTGGCGTCGCTTACCCGGCCGCCGCGTCGAAACCGAAGCCCGCACCCTTCTCGACGGTGTGCTCAGCGTCGTCACCGACGCGCTGACGACGCTGGACGAGCCCCGCGTTCTCGCTCTGGGCCTCACCGGCCTGGCCGAGTCCGGGGTCGTCGTCGACGCCGCTGGGGCGCCGAAGTCGCAGGTCATCGCCTGGCACGACCCGCGCGGCGCCGAGCAGCTGGCGAAGGTACCCGCCGACTTCCGGGACGCGTTCCCGGTCACCACCGGCCTCCCGTTCCACCAGCAGTGGACGATCGCGAAGCTTCTCTGGGCACGCGACCACGGCCTGGAGCTCACGCCCGGCTGCCGCTGGCTCAACGTCCCCGAGTACATCGCGTTCGCGCTCGGCGCGGACCCGGTCGCGGAAGCGTCGCTGGCCTCCCGCACCGGGATGCTCGACCTGGACACCGGCGGCCCGTGGACCGCCGCGCTGGACCTGCTCGGCGTCGGCGCCGGCTTCATTCCCGAGCGACGCTACGCGGGGGAGCCGGCCGGCACCGTGCGGAACCCCGACGCCCCGGGGGCGTTACGCGGCGCGACGATCTCGGTCGCCGGGCACGACCACCCGGTCGCGGCCTTCGGCGCCGGCGCGGTCGGCAGCGACGACCTGTTCAACTCCTGTGGCACCGCCGATACGCTGCTGCGGGCGATCCCACGCGTGGTCACCGCCGACGAGCGTCGGTTGCTGACGAGCGCGCGGGTCGAGGTCGGCAGGCACATCCTTCCCGGGACGACGCTGGTCAACGCGCCGTCGCGGGCCGGGCTGGTGCTGCGCCGGGTGCAGACCGCGCTCGGCGCCACCGACCTGGGTGTTCTCGACGCGGCCTACGCGGGGGCCGACGCGTCGAAAGCCACCGTCACCGGTAGCGACGTGGAAGCCGACGACGTCGGAATCGCCCTGCGCGAGGGGGCGACCCCCGCGGACGTCTGGGCGGCCGCCGTCGACGCCAACGCGGGTTACACCGCTGACCTGCTCGCCCGGATCGCGCCGGTCGCCGGCCCGTACTCCAGGGCGGTCGCCGCCGGCGGCTGGCTGCGGCTGGCGTCGATCCGGCAGAGCAAGAGCGCGGTCCTGCCCGGGCTGACGTTCAGCACGATCGACCAACCGGGTGGGTTCGGCGCCGCCGTCCTCGCCGCGTGGGCGGCCGCCGGAAGCCCTGGCGAGATCGGGGAGTTCTCGGCCCGCCTCCGCCCCGGCTCTTTTTTTGTGCCAAGTAGGTAATCGATTACCTCCACGGCTGACGTACCAAGTCTTTCCGCTGAACCGACGAAGGGAACCCCATGACGACCGACTCGGTCGCTGCCACCACCACCCTGGACTCCATCGCCGACCAGAACGGCGTGTTCTCGATCATCGCGATGGACCAGCGCAACACCCTGCGTCGCATGTTCGCCGCCGTCGGAATCGACCCGAGCGCCGACGACATGGACCAGGCCAAGGTCGACGTCGCCGCCGCGCTCACGCCCCTGGCCAGCGGCATCCTGCTCGACCCGACGATCGGCGTCCCGGCGGTGCAGAAGGCCGGCGCGCTCGCCGACTCCTGCGGCCTGCTGATCGCCGCCGAGCCGGAGAAGCGTCCGACGTGGAACGGCGAGCCGCGCGCCGCCCGCGACCCGGAGCAGGGTGGCGAGTGGGTGCGCTCGCTGGGCGGCCACGCCGTCAAGTTCCTGATCCAGGTGCGCCCGCACCGGGTCTTTTCCGCCGGCGAGCCCGACCTCCAGGACGAGGCTCTGGACGTCGTCCGCCAGGTCGTCGCGGACTGCCGCGAGGCCGGGATCCCGTCGGTCGTCGAGAACCTCATCTACGCCCAGCCCGGCGAGGAGCTCTCCGCGCAGCAGCGCGAGGACCTGATCGTCGAGTCGGCGATCCTGCTCGACGCCCTGGCGCCCGATCTGCTGAAGCTCGAGTACCCGGGGTCGGCGGCGGGCGCCCGGCGTCTGGCCGACGCGCTGACCGGGCCGTGGGCCGTGCTGTCGGCCGGTGTGGCGTTCGACCAGTTCCAGGAGGTCGTGAAGGTCTCCTGCGACGAGGGCGGCGCGTCCGGGTTCATCGCCGGTCGGTCGGTCTGGAAGGAAGCGATCGGGATGAACGCCGCCGAGCGCACCGAGTTCTTCGCCTCGCAGGCTCGCCCGCGCCTGGAGAAGCTGCTCGGCGCCGTCGACGGCCGGGCGCGTTCGTGGCGAGAGGCGGCGCGTAGCTGATGGCTCCTGTGCTGCAGGCCCGCGGGATCACGCGGGAGTACGGACACGTCACCGCGCTCGCCGGCGCGGACTTCGAGGTCGAGGCCGGTGAGGTCGTCGCTCTCATCGGTGACAACGGCGCCGGCAAGAGCACGCTGACCAGGATCCTGTCGGGGACCGACATCCCCACCAGCGGGGAGGTCCTGTTCGAAGGCAAGCCGGTGACCATGGGGTCGCCGGTGGCCGCGCGCGAGCTCGGCATCGAGACCGTGTACCAGGACCTCGCGTTGGCGCCCCACCTGTCCCCGGTGCAGAACATGTACCTGGGCCGGGAACTCATGAAGCGCGGCCTGCTCGGCCGGATGGGCTTCATGGACAAGGCCGCGATGCGGGCCGGCAGCCGGAAGGCCTTCGACGACCTCGGCGCGACGGTCCGTGACCTCGAAGGCCCGGTCGGCGGGATGTCCGGCGGTCAGCGCCAGGGCATCGCCGTCGCCCGTGCCGCCGCCTGGGCCAGCAAGGTCATCTTCCTCGACGAGCCCACCGCCGCTCTCGGCGTCGTCCAGACGAAGAACGTGCTGGACCTGATCCGGCGTACCGCGGCGAACGGGATCGCCGTGGTGTTCATCAGCCACTCGATGCCGCACGTCATCGACGTCTCCGACCGCGTGCAGGTCATGCGGCAGGGGCGCCGGGTTGCGACGTTCCGCACCGCGGACACGTCGATGGAGCAGCTCGTCGGTGCCATGACGGGCGCCCTCGAGGGCAGCGCCGCATGACGGCGCAGCGCCGCATGACGGCCACACGGGAAGGGAGCTCGGCATGAGCAGCGTCGCCACCGAGACGCGCACGACCGGGGCCGGTGCTCCGAAACCGTCGGCCCCGTCGGGCCGCAAGCGAATCGCGAAGCTTTTCGCGACGCAGCAGCTGCAGATCGTGTTCGTGCTGCTGGTGATCTACGCGATCTTCGCGATCATGCGCCCGGAGACGTTCCCGACGCTCTACAACCTGCGCGGCATCGTCGTGAACACCTCGATCCTCGCGGTGCTCGGCGCCGGCATGACGCTGGTGATCATCACCGGCGGCATCGACCTCTCGGTCGGGTCGGTCCTGGTGTTCAGCGGCGTGATCGCGTCCAAGACCATGGTCGCCGCCGGTGGCCAGGGCTGGGGCGTCGCCGCGTTGGGCGTCGTCGTGGCCTGTGCTTGTGGCTTGGGCTGGGGCTTGCTGAACGGCGTGCTGATCGCGAAGCTCAACATCCCACCGCTGATCGTGACGCTCGGAACGCTCGGCATGGCGCTGGGGTTCTCGCAGATCATCACGAAGGGCGTGGACCTGCGTGACGCGCCGGACGTGCTGGTCAACAACATCGGCTTCGGCAACGTCTTCGGCCAGGTGCCGTGGATCTCGGTGATAGCGCTGGTCGTCGTCATCCTGGTGGGCATTCTGCTGCACCGCAGCCGCTGGGGCCTGCACGTCTTCGCGATCGGTTCGAACGCCGAAGCGGGGCGACGCGTCGGGCTCAAGGTCGACCGCCAGCTGATCGGCGTCTACGCGCTCGCCGGGCTGCTCGCCGGCTTCGCCGGCATCCTCAACCTCGTCTTCTACCAGTCGACGACGATCGGCGGGCAGACGCAGACGAACCTCAACGTGATCGCGGGCGTCGTGATCGGCGGCACGAGCCTCTTCGGCGGTGTCGGCACGATCTTCGGCACGATCATCGGCCTGTTCATCCCCGCGGTCCTGCAGAACGGCTTCGTGATCCTCGGCGTGCAGCCGTTCTGGCAGCAGGTCGTCGTGGGTGCGGTGCTCATCGCGGCGGTGTACGCGGACCAGACCCGGCGCGCCCGGGCTTTACGCGGCGGGCATTCCCGAGGTTTTCGCTTTCCCTTCCTTTCTTCGCGTTCTACTCCAACGAAGGAGCAGTCATGAAAAGAACTCGCACTGGTGCGGCGGTGGCCGGCCTGGCTGCGGTCGCGATGCTGGCCGCGGGATGCGGCGGCGGCGACTCGGCGAGCGGCGGCGACGGCTACAAGCTGGCGTTCATCGAAGGCGTGACCGGTGACGCGTTCTACGTGACGATGGGCTGCGGTGTGCAGGACGCGGCGAAGAAGGCCGGCGCGACCGTCGACATCCAGGGCGCGCAGAAGTTCGACGCGACGCTGCAGACGCCCGTGCTGCAGTCGGTGATCGCGTCCCGCCCCGACGCGATCCTGATCGCGCCGACCGACGCGAAGTCGATGGAGCAGCCGATCAAGCAGGCCACCTCGGCCGGCATCAAGGTCGTGCTCGTCGACACGACGCTCGAGAACACCGACGGGATCGTGTCGTCGATCTCGTCGGACAACAAGGGCGGCGGGGAAGCGGCGTTCAAGGCGATCCAGCAGCTGGCGCCGAACGGCGGCAAGGTGCTGGTCATCGACAACCAGCCGGGTATCAGCACGTCGGACGCGCGGACGCAGGGCTTCGACGGCGCGGCGAAGGCCGACCCGAAGTACACGAACCTCGGGGTTCAGTACGTGCAGAACGACCCGGCGAAGGCCGCGCAGATCGTCACCGCAGCGCTGCAGAAGGACCCCGACATCGTCGGCATCTTCGCGACGAACCTGTTCGGGGCGACCGGTGCGTCGACCGGTGTGCGGCAGGCCGGCAAGCAGGGCGCGGTGAAGATCGTCGGGTTCGACGCCGGGTCCGACCAGGTGAAGGCGCTGAAGGACGGCACGATCCAGGCGCTGATCGCGCAGCAGCCCGGAACGATCGGCACCGATGGGGTGGACCAGGCCGTCAAGGCACTGAAGGGCGAGTCGACCGAGAAGACGATTCAGACCGGGTTCACGATCGTGACGAAGGACAACTTGAGCAGCGCGGAGGGTCAGGCCGCGCTGTACAAGTCCAGCTGCTGAGCTCAGCAGCTCGGGGGTGAGCCCCGGCCGGCGTGTGCCGGCCGGGGCTTCGCCGTCTCGCGCGTCCTGCGCGCCGGGTTGCGCTGGTCAGGGGGCTGGGCGGGTGGGGGTACTGCTGCGGCCGGTTCGGCCGGTCATTTCGTGCGCGCGCCGGCGGCGAGGGCGGCGGCGAACGCGGCGTCCGCGTCGGGGACGAACACGCGCAGCAGGCTCGGCATCCTCGGCCAGTCGGCGTGCCGGTCGAAGGCCAGAACCACGGTGTCGCCGACCCGGATCTCGCCGTGTCCGATGTGACCGTCGTCGGTGACGACCCGCGGGGCCACTGTGGTAGCCAGGCGGTGTGCTCATGCGTCGACGCTAGGCGTCGTTCCGGTCAGTTCCTGGCCGCAATGGCCGGAACCGGCGCAGGCGCTGGCTGTTGGCGACGACGAACACCGACGAGAACGCCATCGCGCCCCCGGCGAGCATCGGCCCGAGCAGTCCCGCCGCCGCCAGCGGGATCGCCGCGACGTTGTACGCGAACGCCCAGAACAGGTTGGTGCGGATCGTGCGCAGGGTACTGCGGGAGAGGCGGATCGCGTCCGCGGCGGCGAGGAGGTCGTCCCGGACGAGCGTGAGGTCTGCGGCCTCGATCGCGGCGTCGGTGCCCGTGCCCATGGCGAGGCCCAGGTCGGCCTGGGCGAGGGCGGCGGCGTCGTTCACGCCGTCCCCGACCATCGCGACGACCCGTCCCTCGGCCTGGAGCTGCTTGACGACGTCGACCTTGCCCGCGGGCAGCACCCCGGCGATCACGCGATCGATCCCCACTTCTGTGGCGACTTGCTTCGCGACGATCTCGCTGTCGCCCGTGAGCAGCACCGGCGTAAGCCCGAGCCGCGTGAACGCGTGGACCGCAAGGCCACTGGTCGCCTTGACGGAATCCCCCACCGTCACCACACCCCGGCCAACCCCGTCCCACCCCACAACCACCGCGGTGAGCCCCGCCGCCTCCCCGCGCGCCACCGCCGCCTCGACCTCCGGCGACACCAGGTACCCCCGCTCGGCGAACAGCGCCACCCGACCCACCACGACGTGGTCGTCCCCGACCAGGGCGGTGACGCCGAGGCCCGGGGCGTTGTGGAAGTTGGTGACCTGGGGGAGTGGGGTGGTCGGGGCTGCGGCGATGGCTCGGGCGACGGGGTGTTCGCTGGCGGACTCGACCGCGGCGGCCAGAAGGAGTACCTCGTCGGGGTCCTCGCCCGGCGCCGCGACCACGTCGTGCAGCGTCATGCGCCCCGTCGTCACGGTGCCGGTCTTGTCGAGCACGATCGTGTCGACCCGTCGCGTCGACTCCAGGATCTCGGGACCGCGGATCAGCACCCCGAGCTGCGCCCCGCGCCCGGTCCCCACCAGCAACGCGGTGGGCGTCGCCAGCCCCAACGCACACGGGCACGCGATGATCAGCACCGCGACGGCCGCGGTGAACGCCGTGGTCCACCCCGCGCCGGACCCCACCCAGAACCCGAGCGTCGCCACGGACAACGCCAGCACGATCGGTACGAACACCCCGGAGATCCGGTCGGCGAGCCGTTGTACGGGAGCTTTCCCGGCCTGCGCCTGCTCCACCAGCGCCGCCATCCGCGCGAGCTCCGTGTCGCGTCCGACCCCGGTCGCCCGCACGACGAGCCGCCCACCGACGTTGACCGTCCCGCCGGTCACCGTGTCGCCGACCCCGGCCTCGACCGGAACCGACTCCCCGGTGAGCATCGACGCATCGACCGCCGACGCCCCACCCTCCACGACCCCGTCGGTAGCAATCGTCTCCCCGGGCCGAACCACGAACCGGTCACCCACCACCAACTCACCACTGGCCACCCGCACCTCGGCGTCGTCGCGCAGGACGCTGACGTCTTTGGCGCCCAGGGCTAGCAGGGCCTGGAGGGCACCCGTCGCGCGGCGCTTCGAGCGGGACTCGAAGTAGCGTCCGGCCAGGAGGAACGTGGTCACGCCGGCGGCGACCTCGAGGTAGATCGTTCCGCGCGGATCCTCGGAGCCGAGCCGCCAGGAGAACGGATGCGTCATCCCCGGCATCCCCGCCGTGCCGAAGAACAGCGCCCACAGCGACCACCCGAACGCCGCCACCGTCCCGAGCGACACCAGCGTGTCCATCGTCGCCTCGCCATGGCGCAGATTGCGCAGTGCCGCGCGATGGAACGGCAGCCCGCACGCGACCACCACCGGTGCGGCCAACGTCAGCGACAGCCACTGCCAGTACTCGAACTGCCACGCCGGCACCATCGCGAGCACGACCACCGGCACGCTCAGCACGATCGACACCAACAACCGCGTCCGCGCAGGATCCGCCGCCGGCTCCTCGGGAACGACGGCCGCGGGCAGCACCGCGGTGTACCCCGCCTTCTCGACAGCGGCGATGAACTCGTCCGACGAGTGCCCACCCTCGGCGGAAATCGTCGCCCGCTCGGTGGCGTAGTTGACGGTGGCGCTCACCCCGTCGAGACGGTTGAGCTTCTTCTCGATCCGCGCGGCACACGACGCGCACGTCATCCCGCCGATCTCCAGCTCGATCATCGGTGCGCCTCCTGCGTGAACTCGGCGGTGTGCACCACGTCGCCGTGCCTGAAGTCGAAGTACAGGCGGTACCGGCCCTCGGACGGCACCTCCGCGGCGAACGTCGTCCCCGCCGTCGGGTGCACGTGCAGGTACGCCAGGTCGCCCTCCCGGAGCGCAACGAGGTGCCCCGACGAGCCGAGATAGGGCTGCAGGTCCGCGACCGGCCTTCCGTTCCGGCTCACTGCCAACGACACCGTCGACGCCGTGCCGGGCGTCAACTCGCCGGTGAGCGTGACGGTGTAGCCGTCGACGGTGGCAACGGACCGCGGGCGCGGCAGCGCCACCGGGCGGTACTCGCCGGGGGCCGGCACGTCGACGCCGAGCGTGAGGCCCTCGTCGCGGGTGGCGGGGCGGAAGTCGGCGAACACGCGGTACTGGCCGGGTGCGGCCACGGCGAGCGGGATCGACCACGTGCCGTCGGCGCCCAGGACCGGGTGCACGTGCTGGAAGCCCGACAGGTCGCGACGCACCACGATCAGGTGCAGGTCCTTCTCGTGTTCGGCCACGTACCGCGTAACGGGGACGCCGTGCGTGTCGAGGATCCGGAAGCGGAACGGCTCGGACGCGGTCGTGGACAGCCCGGGGGACAGCGGCTCGAGCCGGTACCCGTCCTGCGCGGTCTGCAACCCGGCCGGCACGGCCACCGCGGCCTCGTCGTGGCCGGCGTCGTGGCCGCCTTCAACGGCGTCGTGGCCGGGCGACTCCTCGCCGTGCTCCGCCGCCGCGGCAGGTGGCGGTTCGGGCTCCGGGCCCCTCCACCGCCCCACCCCGATTGCCGCGGCGAACACGACAACCAGGGCGAGCGCGAAAACCGAGAGACGGATCGACGTATGCACAGGGGCCTCCTCGTCATGACGACGAGTCGAATATACGGGTACCCCCTATAGGTATCAACTCGGCCCCACTGGAGAAGGAGCGCTAGTCAGGTACGTCGGGGACGAAGAAGGCCGGAAGTGGCCGATCATCGAGAGGATCCGGCTCCCGGCGACCACCCGCGCGCCGATGCGGTTCCCGGTGCGCCACGTGTAGACGACGGCGACCAGCGTGATGACGCCGTACGCGGCGCCGGCGATCAGCACGGCGGCGGGCGGGCCCGGCTCGTCGCTGTCCGGGATGCTGAGCAGACTGGCCAGGTCGCTCACGGCGAGCAGCGCGGCCAGGACGAGGCCGACCTTTGCCCGGGTCAACCGGGCATCGGGCGGAGTCCGCCCGGGCGTTCCGCGCGCCATCATCGGACCATGGATCCCGACATCCGTGTCCTGATCGCCGACGATCACCCGGTCGTGCGACGGGGAATCCGCGCGCTGCTCGGCTCGCTGCCGGGCGTCGAGGTGGTGGCGGAAGCCGCGAGCGGCGCCGACGCGCTGCGGGAGGCGCAGCTGACGCGGCCCGACGTCGTGGTGATGGACGTTCAGATGCCGGGGATGGACGGGGTCGAGGCCACCCGGCGTCGACGGTGCCGTTCCCGGAGCTCACACCACGGGAGCGCGAGATCCTGGGGCGCCTGGCCGCGGGGAAGTCCAACGGTGCGATCGCGGCGGCGCTCGGCCTGGCGCCGAAGACGATCGGCAACCACCTGTCCACGATCTTCGCCAAGTTACGCGTGGCCGGTCGCGCCGAGGCCATCGCCCGGGCGCGCGACGAGGGGCGCCGCCGACCTGCCGGAACTCCCGGCGGCGGTCGAGGTCGCCGCGTACCGAGTGGCGGTGGAGGCGCTGACGAACGTGTCGCGGCACGCGGGGTCGGGTCGGCGCGGTTCTCGCTGGCGGTCCGCGACGGAAGGCTCCTGGTCGCGGTGCGGGACGAGGGACGGTCGGCGCAGCCGTGGGCGCCGGGCGTCGATGCGGGAACGGGTCGAACGCATCGGCGGAACCCTCACGGCGGGCGGAGGCCCCGACGGCGGGTCGGTCGTGGCCGATCTCCCGCTCGAGGTGCAGGCCGGCGGTCCGCAGCCTGGGATCGGTGGACCGTGGATGCAGGACGGGCCGGACGGTAGAAACAGAGGGTGATCGATCGGACCGGACTGGCGGAGTTCCTGCGGCGTCGGCGGGAGTCGCTGCAGCCAGAAGACGTGGGGCTGCCGCGCGGGCAGCGCCGTCGCACGAGTGGGCTACGGCGGGAAGAGGCAGCCGCGCTCTGTCACATGTCGGCCGACTACTACTCCCGCCTCGAACGGGAACGCGGCCCGCACCCGTCGGAACAGATGATCGCGTCGATCGCGCAGGGCCTGCACCTCTCGCTCGACGAGCGCGACCACCTGTTCCGCCTCGCCGGCCAGAACCCGCCCGCCCGCGGACCGGCCGGTGACCACATCAGCCCCGGCCTGCTGCGCGTGTTCGACCGCCTCACCGACACCCCCGCCGAGATCGTCACCGAGTTGGGCGAAACGCTGCGCCAGACCCCGCTGGGCGTGGCGCTGACCGGCGTGACGACCGAGTTCACCGGCCCGGCGCGCAGCATCGGGTACCGGTGGTTCGCCGATCCGGCCTCGCGGGCGATCTACGCGCCCGAGGACCACGCGTTCCTTTCCCGGGTGTGGGTGTCCGGCCTGCGGGAGATCGCCACGCTGCGCGGTCCGGGGTCGCGGGCGGAGCACTACGCCGAGCTGCTGCTCGGCGAGAGCGCGGAGTTCCGGGAGATCTGGGAACGCCACGAGGTCGGCGTGTACCCGCAGGAGACGAAGCGGTTCGCGCACCCCCGGCTCGGTGCGCTCGAGCTGACCTGCCAGGCGCTGGTCGATCGGGGGCAGTCGCACGCGCTGCTCGTCTACACGGCGATCCCGGGCAGCGAGAGCCACGACAAGCTCAGCTGTTGTCCGCGCTCGGCGTCTGAGGGCGGCTGAAGCCTCGGAAGGCGTCCATGATGCGGACGCTCGTCCGCTAGACTGCGGCGATGGCGAACCGAGGAACCGGGCCGGACTTCGTGGAGGCCCTGGCGAGAGGGCTCGACGTGCTGGCGTGCTTCGACGCCCGGCGGCCGGTGATGTCGCTGAGCGAGGTGGCCGGCGCGACCGACCTCGCGCGCCCGACCGCCCGGCGGCTCCTGCTGACGCTGGAGGAGATGGGGTACGTGCGCACCGCCGAGGGCGGTGGGTTCGCGCTCACGCCGAAGGTTCTCGCGCTCGGGATGGCCTACGTCAGCTCGCAGGGGCTGTGGGAGATCGCGCGGCCGCACCTGGAGCGGCTGGTCGCGGCCACGGGGGAGTCCTCGTCGATGGCCCAGCTCGACGGGTCGGACATCGTGTACGTGGCGCGGGTGTCGGTGCCGAAGATCATCACGCTGCGCGTGGACATCGGGACGCGGTTCCCGGCCGCGCAGACGTCGCAGGGCAAGGTGCTGCTGGCCGGGCTGTCGCCGGCCGAGGCGGAGCGGGTGCTCGCCGAGCCGAGCCGGTCCGGCCTGCCGCGGTACATCGGGCGCACCGCGGAGGAGCTCGCGGCCGAGCTCACCGAGGTACGCGCCCGTGGCTGGGCGCTCGCCGACGAGGAGCTCGCGCCCGGCGTGCGGTCGGTGGCCGCGCCGGTGCGGGACGGCTCGGGCGCCGTCCGGGCGGCGATGAACGTGACCGTCCACGCGGCCGAAACGACGCTCGAAACCCTGCTCGACGCCCATCTGCCCCGGTTGTTGCGTACCGCCGGCGACGTGAGCGCCGAATGGGCCCGGTGGCAGTCGCGTCCCCACACCGAGATCCAACGCGCCGAAACCGCCTGATCTTGACACCCCGCGGAACGCACGAGAGGCTGGCGGACAAGTGTCCGCATGGTGGTTGGGGGTCGCGTGAGTAGTAATGGTCCGCTCTCGGGGGTGGTGGTCGCGGACTTTTCGCGGGTGCTGGCCGGGCCGTACGCCACGATGCTGCTCGCCGACCTCGGCGCCGACGTCGTCAAGGTGGAGGGCCCCGCCGGTGACGACACCCGCGGCTGGGTACCTCCCACGCGGGACGGGGTCGGCACCTACTACCTCGCGGTCAACCGCAACAAGCGGTCGATCGCGCTGGACCTCACGAACCCCGACGACCTCGCGGTCGCCCACGCGCTGAGCCGTCGGGCGGACGTGTTCATCCAGAACTTCAAGCCCGGCGGCCTGGTGCGCTTCGGCCTCGACTACGAGTCCGTGCGGGCCCGGAACGAGCAGAGCATCTACTGCTCGATCAGCGGCTTCGGCGCCGAGGGCGGCGCCAAGCTCCCCGGCTACGACCTTCTCGTCCAGGGCATGTCCGGTCTGATGAGCCTCACCGGCGACCCCGACGGCAAGCCGTTCCGCGCCGGCATCTCGGTGTTCGACGTCATGACCGGCATGCACTCGGTGATCGGCATCCTGGCCGCGCTGCACCACCGGGACGAGACCGGCGAGGGCCAGCACATCGAGACGAACCTGCTCTCGACCGCACTGTCGTCCCTGGTGAACCAGACTTCGGCCTACGTCGCCGGGGGTGTGGTGCCGAGCCGCATGGGCAACGCGCACCTGAGCCTGTTCCCGTACGAGCCCCTGCAGACCGGCGACGGCGAGCTGATCGTCGTCGCGGGCAACAACGGTCAGTTCCGCAAGCTCGCCGAGGTGCTCGGGCACCCCGAGTGGGCCGACGACCAGCGGTTCGACACGATCGGCAACCGCAACGACAACCGCGAGGAGCTGCGTCCGCTCCTGCTCGGAGCGCTCTCGACGAAGAGCGCGCAGGACTGGTTCGGCATCCTCACCGAGGCCGGCCTCCCGTGTGGCCCGATCAACACGGTGCAAGGTGGTGTGGAACTCGCTGAACGATTGGGCCTGCAGCCCGTCGTAGCGGTGGAAGGCATACCCACGGTGCGCAATCCGATCCGGTTCTCGGCGACCCCGCCGACCTACCGCTCGGCCCCACCGGAGTTGGATGAACACGGCGACGAGATCCGGCGCTGGCTGACCGAGACGGCCGAGGAGGCCCGCCGTGGCTGAGCAGATCGACCGGCCGGTCTATCCCACCGCGCTGGGCGCTTCCAGCAGGCACGAGATCACGCTGCTCGGGCAGAGCCTGGCGAACGACGTCATGGGCAACGTCGGGTTCGGTGAGCTGGCGTTCTGGCTCGCCACCCAGCGCCGCCCCAGCGCGGGCGAGACCCGGGTGTTCGAGGCCGTGCTCGCCGCGCTGGCCGATCACGGGTTCACGCCGACCGCGATCGTCACCCGCCTGACGTACCTGTCCGCCCCCGACTCGGTGCAGGGGGCCCTCGCGGCCGGGCTGCTCGGCGGGGGTTCGCGCTTCCTCGGCGTCACCGAAGACTGCGGACGATTCCTGCACGAGGCGCTCGCCGGCAAGCAGCCGGAAGCGAGCTGGGACGACTTCGCCCGGGAGGTCGTCGCCGCGCAGCGGGCGGCGAAGAGGTTCATTCCCGGCCTCGGCCACCACGTGCACAAGGACGGCGACCCGCGCACGCCGCGCCTGTTCCAGATCGCGGAGGAGGAGGGCCTCGTCGGGGAGCACCTGAGCCTCTTCGCCGCGATCGGGCGGGTGCACCCGGAAATCCTCGGTAAGACGCTGCCGCTCAACGGCGCCGGGGTGTGCGGCGCTGCGCTCGCGGACCTCGGTCTGCCGCTGGAGCTGCTGCGAGGCTTCGCGCTGCTGGCCCGCACCGCAGGTCTCATCGGGCAACTCGCCGAAGAGCTGCGGCACCCCGTTGCCAACGACATCTTCCTGTCGGTGGATTTGAACAACAAGTCGGTAGCACCCCAACCCGAACAGACACAGTCCAACGGAGGGCTTCATGGCTGAACTGGTCGCGGTCATCGCGTCCACGCACCACCCGTTCTATTACAAGACCAGCACGCTGCCGGAAGAGGAACGACCACCGTTCGCGGCGGAGTGGATCGCCAAGATCCAGAACTTCCGGGAGACGCTCACCAAGGCGCGTCCCGACGTGCTGGTCATGGTGGGCTCGGACCACTTCCACCAGCTGTGGCTGGACAACATGCCGCAGTTCCTCGTCGGCAAGGCGCCGGTCTACGACGCCAACTGGTACAACGAGGAGCGCGAGTTCGGCTTGCCGCGGATGCGCCTGGCCGGTGACGAGGCGTTCAGCCAGCACATCCTGCGCGAAGGCCTGGACGCCGGTTTCGACCTCGCGTTCAGCAACGAGCTGCGCATCGACCACAGCGTGACCTGCCCGATCATCACGCTGCGGCCCGAGGCCGACCTGCCGATCGTCCCGATCTACACGAACATCTTCGCGCCGCCGCTGCCGCAGCCGAAGCGGTTCGTCCAGCTGGGACGGACGATCCGGGAGCTCGTGGAGTCGATGCCGGGCAACCAGCGGGTCGCGGTGATCGGCACCGGGCACCTCTCGCTGGAGCTGGGTGGGCCACGCCAGTTCGGGCCGACCGGCCCGGACCCGGAGTTCGACCGCAAGGCCGTCGAGTGGATCGCGTCCGGCGACATCGAGAAGTCCCTCGCGGAGGTGACGCTCGAGAGCCTGCACCTGCCGGGCAACGCCACGCACGGGTTCATGGACTTCATGCTGATGATGGGCGTCGCCGGCGAGGGCGCGAAGGCCGACTACGTGGAGACGGTCGACCTGTTCCACACGATGGAGGCCTACTTCACCTGGTACCCGAAGGGGGAGTCCCAGTGAGCAAGTACCTGGTGAACAAGTTCCTCTACACGGTGGACCGTGACCCGGACCTCGTCGAGCGCTACAAGACCGACCCCAGTGGCACGGTGGCGTGGTGGGAGGCCGAGAAGGCCAACGAGATCCTGAACGTCACCACCCAGGAGAAGTCGACCTGGCTGGAGTTCACCGACTCCGAGCGCGAGGCCCTGGTCGCCCAGGACCACGTCAGGCTGTTCGAAATGGGCGCGCACCCGTTCCTCACGCTGACGCTCTTCATCGCGATGTTCGAGCACGACCACGAGCCGCTGGGCTACGTGAAGGCGTACGCGCAGCGGATGTCACACATCTCGCTGCCGTACCCCGACATCGCCACGTAGGGCCTGTGACCAGCGCATGTTAGGTTAGGCTCTCCTGCCCCACATTTCAGGAGTTGTAACACCATGCGCTTAAACCGGTTCCTCGCCGGAACTGTCGCGGTGGCCATGAGCGTCGCTCTGGCCGCCTGCGGCGGTTCGGACGACGACTCGGCGTCCTCGGACGCCTCGGCCGGCTCCGCAGCGTTCCCGGTCACGATCAAGCACGCGCTCGGCACCACGACGATCGAGAAGAAGCCCGTCCGGGTCGCGACCGTCAACTGGGCGAACGAAGAGGTTCCGCTGGCGCTCGGCATCGTGCCGGTCGGCTTCGCGAAGGCCAACTTCGGCGACGACGACACCGACGGCCTGCTGCCCTGGACCAAGAAGAAGCTCGACGAGCTCGGCGGCGACACCAAGCCGGTGCTGTTCGACGAGACCGACGGCATCGACTTCGAGGCCGTGGCCGACACACAGCCGGACGTCATCCTCGCCGCGTACTCGGGTCTGACCAAGCAGGACTACGACACGCTGAGCAAGATCGCCCCGACCGTCGCCTACCCGTCGGCGCCGTGGGCCACCGCGTGGCGCGACACGATCAAGCTCGAGAGCGAGGCCCTCGGGCTGAAGTCCGCGGGCGACACGCTGATCTCCGACATCGAGTCGCAGGTCAAGTCCGAGGTCGACAAGCACCCGAGCATCGCGGGCAAGTCCGCCATGTTCATCACGCACATCGACCCGGCCGACCTGAGCAAGGTCACCTACTACACCGCGCACGACACCCGCGTGCAGTTCTTCGCCGACCTCGGCCTGAAGGACGCCCCGGCGGTCGAGAAGGCCTCGGCGAGCTCCACGGAGTTCTCCGGCAGCCTGAGCTCCGAGCAGATCCAGGAGCTGAACGACGTGGACATCATGGTGTCCTACGGCGACGCGGACAACAAGCTGCTCAGCCAGCTGCAGGCCGACCCGCTGCTCGGCAAGATCCCCGCGATCAAGCGCGGCTCGGTCGTGTTCTTCCCCGGTAGCGGCCCGCTGGCCACCGCCGCGAACCCGACGCCGCTGTCGATCTCGTACGTGACGAAGGACTACGTCGAGCTGCTGGCGACTGCCGCCGACAAAGTGAAGTGACGACCGTTGCTCCCCAGCCGGACGCCGCCGTCGTGCGGCGTCCGGCGCCGGTCACGACAGCCTGGATCGTCCTCGCGGTCGCCGCGCTCCTGGCGGCCGTGTTCGCCTCCGTCGCGATCGGCTCCCGGCACGTCGGCCTGGCCGACATCTGGCACGCGGTCCTCGGCCAGCAGGACACGTTGAACGAGGCCGCGGTCACCAAGCGGATCCCGCGCACGATCCTCGCGGCGGTCGTCGGGGCGGCGCTGGCCGTCTCCGGTGCCGTCATGCAGGGCGTGACGCGCAACCCGCTCGCCGACCCCGGCATCCTCGGCGTCAACATGGGTGCCGCGCTCGCGATCGTCATCGGCATCACGACGTTCGGCCTGTCGTCGGTGACCAGCTATGTCTGGGTCGCGATCGTCGGCGCCGGGCTCGCCGCGGTGTTCGTCTATTCGGTCGGGTCGCTGGGCCGGGGTGGCGCCACGCCGCTGAAGCTCGCGCTGGCCGGTACCGCGACGACGGTCGCGTTCATCTCGCTGATCCGTGCGGTGGTCCTGCCCCGCGGTGACGTCGCCGGGCTGTTCCTGTCCTGGGAGATCGGCGGGGTCGGCGGGGCCACGTTCTCGAGCCTGCGGCAGGTCGCGCCGTTCCTCGTCGTGGGGTTCGTGGTGTCGCTGGCCGTCGCCCGGCCGTTGAACTCGTTGGCGCTCGGTGACGAGCTGGCGACGGGGCTGGGGGAGCGGGTCGCCGTTACGCGTGCACTCTCGGCGATCGGCGCCGTCCTGCTCTGTGCCGGTGCGGTCGCCGCGGCCGGTCCGATCATGTACGTGGGGTTGATCGCGCCGCACGTCTGCCGGTTGATCGTCGGCACCGACCACCGGTGGCTGCTGCCGTTCTCGGCCGTCCTCGGCGCGGTGCTGCTCACCGTCGCCGACGTGCTCGGCCGAATCGTCAACCGCCCCGACGAGATCGACGTCGGCATTCTGGCCGCGCTGGTCGGCGCCCCGTTCTTCATCTACATCGTCCGGAAGCAGAAGGTGCGGGAGCTGTGAGCACAGTCGGGGTCGTGGTCCGCGGCCGCCACCGCCGCGCGCTCCGGCGTCGCACGATGCTGACGGTGCTCGCGGCGCTGATCGTCGTGGCGTTCGGGGTGTCGCTGAGCTTCGGGCGCACGTACTACCCGCTCTCCGACGTCCTCGACGTGATCCTGGGCCGGACCGTGCCCGGAGCCTCGTTCACGGTCGGGGAGCTGCGCCTGCCCCGCGCGGTCCTGGCGATCCTCACCGGGTTCTGCTTCGGGATCGGCGGCACCACGTTCCAGACGATGCTGCGCAACCCGCTGGCCAGCCCCGACATCATCGGCATCAGTGCCGGCGCCGGCACCGCCGCCGTGTTCGCGATCGTCGTGCTGGGCCTGTCGGAGACCGGCGTGTCCACGTTCGCGATCGTCGCCGCGCTGGTCGTCGCGATCCTCGTGTACACGCTGTCGTTCCGGGACGGTGTCGCCGGCACCCGGCTGATCCTGATCGGGATCGGCATCGCGTCGATGCTGAACAGCGCCACCTCCTACCTGCTCTCGCAGGCCGGTCAGTGGGACCTGCAGCAGGCCACCCGCTGGCTCGCCGGCAGCCTGAACAACGCCACCTGGGCGCAGGTCGTCCCGGTCGTTCTCGCGATGGTCGTGCTCACGCCGGTCCTGCTGATCCAGGCGCGCAACCTCACGCTGCTGGAACTGGGTGACGACGCCGCGGCCGCGCTGGGCGTCCGCCTGGAGCGCACCCGGTTCCTGGTGATCGTCGCCGCCGTCGGTGTGATCGCGTTCGCCACCGCCGCGACCGGCCCGATCGCGTTCGTCGCGTTCCTCGCCGGTCCGATCGCGGCGCGGCTGTTCGGACCGGGCGGCACGCTGCTGCTCCCGGCCGGGCTGGTCGGCGCGTTGCTCGTGCTGATCGCCGACTTCGTGGGCCAGTTCGCGTTCGGGACGCGCTACCCGGTCGGCGTCATCACCGGCGTGCTCGGCGCCCCGTACCTCATCTATCTGATCGTCCGGTCGAACCGGGTCGGAGGCTCGCTGTGACGTCGCAACACACGCTGAACGTGGAGAGCCTCTCGCTGGGGTACCGCGATCGCACCGTGATCGAGTCGCTCGACCTGATCGTGCCTCCCGGCAGGATCACCGCGATCGTCGGGGCGAACGCCTGCGGCAAGTCGACGCTGCTGCGGTCGATGACCCGACTGCTCGCTCCGCGCGCCGGCCACGTCCTGCTCGACGGCAAAGCCGTGCACACGATGCCACCCAAAGAGCTCGCGCGGACGCTCGGCCTGCTGCCGCAGTCGCCGATCGCACCGGAGGGCATCACGGTGTCCGACCTGGTCAGCCGCGGGCGCCACCCGCACCAGCGGGTGCTCGCCCGGTGGAGCAACGAGGACGACCGTGCCGTCGCGGCCGCGCTCGACGCCACGTCCACCGCCGAACTGGCCGACCGCTCGGTCGACGAGCTCTCGGGCGGGCAGCGCCAGCGCGTCTGGATCGCGATGGCGCTGGCCCAGCAGACCGACGTGCTGCTGCTCGACGAGCCGACGACGTTCCTCGACGTCAGCCACCAGGTGGAGGTGCTGGACCTGCTGACCGACCTGAACCGCTCGCGGGGCACGACGATCGTCATGGTGCTGCACGACCTGAACATGGCGGCGCGCTACGCCGACCAGCTGATCGCGCTGGCCGACGGCCGGCTGCACGCGGCGGGCCTGCCGGCCGACGTGTTGACCGAGGACACCGTCCGCGCGGTGTTCGGACTCGACAGCAAGATCATCATCGACCCGACGTCGGACAAACCGCTGATGCTGCCGCTCGGGCGCCATCACGTGAGTTCTCCGGATGGTCGTCGGTAATTCGTCCACCGCTCGCGGCTCGCCGGGCAGAAGTGCCTGCGTTCCTCTCGCGACTCCCGCCTGGCCCGCTCAGGAGTGCACACCGTGGAGGGTCATGACCCCCCACGGTGTGCAGGCCTCAGCGCACCGGTGCGGGCTCCCGGGTGGGTGCGGCCGACGCCGACGCGGTCAGCGCGCGGAGGATGTCTTCGACGCGTGCTTTGGCGTCGCCGAAGAGCATTTGGGTGTTCTCGCGGAAGAACAATGGGTTCTGCACTCCCGCGTAGCCGGCGGCCATCGAGCGCTTGAACACGATGACGTTCTCCGCCTCCCAGACGTGCAGGACCGGCATCCCCGCGATCGGCGAAGTCGGGTCCTCGGCCGCGGACGGGTTCACGGTGTCGTTCGCGCCGATGACCAGCACGACCGACGTCTCCGGGAAGTCGTCGTTGATCTCGTCCATCTCCAGGACGATGTCGTAGGGCACCTTCGCCTCGGCCAGCAGCACGTTCATGTGGCCGGGTAGCCGCCCCGCGACCGGGTGGATGCCGAAGCGCACCTCGACGCCACGGTCGCGCAGTGTCCGGGTGAGCTCCGCGACCGGGTACTGCGCCTGCGCGACCGCCATGCCGTAGCCGGGCGTGATGATCACGCTGCGGGCGTTCGCGAGGAGTTCCGCGGTGCCGTCGGCGCTGATCTCGCGGTGCTCGCCGTAGTCCTTGTCCTCGCCCGGACCCGCGGCGATGCCGAACCCACCGGCGATGACGCTGATGAACGACCGGTTCATGGCCTGGCACATGATGTAGCTCAGGTACGCACCGGACGAGCCGACCAGCGCGCCGGTGACGATCAGCAGGTCGTTGGAGAGCAGGAAGCCGGAGGCCGCGGCGGCCCAGCCGGAGTAGCTGTTGAGCATCGACACGACGACCGGCATGTCGCCGCCGCCGATCGAGGCGACCAGGTGCCAGCCGAGGGCGAGCGCCAGCACGGTCAGAGCGATCAGCAGGCCGAGGTTCGGCGCGGCGACGAACCAGATCGTCAGCGCGACGAACACGACCAGCGCGCCGACGTTGAGGAAGTTCTTGCCCGGCAGCATCAGCGGGGACGAGTTGATCCGCGCGGAGAGCTTCAGGAACGCGACGATGCTGCCGGTGAACGTGACGGCGCCGATGAAGACGCCGATCGCGACCTCGGCGTGGTGGATGCCGAGCAAGCTCCCCGTCAGGCTCTGGTGCTCGAGGTAGCCGTTCCAGCCGACGAGCACGGCGGCGGCGCCGACGAAGCTGTGCAGGAGCGCGATGAGTTCCGGCATGCCGGTCATCTCGACGATCCGGGCCCGCCAGAGCCCGATACCCGCGCCGATGACGACGGCGGCGACCATCAGGACGATGCCGAGGACGTCGATGTCGCCGTCGATAGCGAGCACGATCGTGGCGATCAGGGCGATCGTCATGCCGATGACGCCGGAGGTGGCGCCGGCGCGGGAGGTTTCGTGCTTGGACAGGCCCGCGAGGCTGAGGATGAACAGCAGGGCGGCGATCAGATACGCGGCCTGTGCCGCGGAGGTGATGGTCACTGCTCAACTCCTCGAGAACATGGCGAGCATGCGGCGGGTGACGGCGAAACCGCCGAAGATGTTGATGCTGGCGAGCAGGATCGCGATCGACGCGAGCACGGTCACCGGGACCTGGTCGTGGCCGATCTGGAGCAGGGCGCCGACGACGATGATGCCGGAAATGGCGTTCGTGACCGACATGAGCGGCGTGTGCAGCGCGTGGTGCACGTTGCCGATGACGTAGTAGCCGATGACGATCGCCAGGACGAACACCGTGAAGTGCGCGGTGAGCTCGCTCGGCGCGAACCCGATGATCGCGAACAGGGCCACCGCCGCGATCGCCGGCACGAGCGCCCGCCGAGCCGGACTCGTGGCCTTCGCGGCAGCTGCGGCGCCCTGCCCGGCCACCGTGCCGCCGGTAGCGGCTCCGCTGGCCGCGACCGCGCCGTTCGCGCCCGCAGCGGGCTTCGGGGCCGCGGTGACGGCTACCGGGGGCGGCGGCCACGTCTTCTCGCCGTCGCGGACGACGGTCATCGTGCGTTGGACGACGTCGTCGAAGTCGAGAACGAGTTGGCCGTCCTTCTCCGGGGTGAGCAGCTTCATCAGGTTGACGAGGTTCGTGCCGTAGAGCTGCGAGGCCTGGGCGGGCAGGCGCCCGGCCAGGTCGGTGTAGCCGATGATCGTGACACCGTTCTCGGTCACGACCGAGCGCCCCGCCACGCTGCCGGCGACGTTGCCGCCCTGCGCGGTGGCCATGTCCACGATCACGCTGCCGGGCTTCATCGACGCGACGTGCTCGGCGGTCAGCAGCGTCGGCGCCGCGCGCCCGGGGATCAGCGCGGTCGTGATCACGATGTCGACGTCAGCGGCCTGCGCGGCGTAGAGCGCGGCCGCGGCGGCGTCGTAGTCGGCGGACGTCGCCTTCGCGTACCCGTCGGTCGACGCTTCCTGCTCGACGTTCACCGCGAGGAACTCCCCGCCCAGCGACCCGACCTGCTCGGCGACCTCGGGCCGCGGGTCGGTGGCGCGCACGACCGCACCGAGGCTGTTGGCGGCCGCGATCGCCGCCAGCCCGGCCACACCCGCACCGGCGATCAGCACCTTCGCGGGCGGCATCTTCCCGGCGGCGGTGACCTGGCCACCGAAGAGCCGCCCGAACGCGTGTGCGGCTTCGATGACGGCACGGTAACCGGCGATATTCGCCATCGAGCTCAGCACGTCCATCGACTGCGCCCGCGAGATGCGCGGAACGGCGTCCATGGCCAGCACCGTGATCGGCCGCTTCGTGAGCGACTCGACGAGCGCCGGGTTCGCGGCGGGGCTGATCAGCGAGACCAGCGTCGCACCGTCGGCCAGCGCGGTGATCTCCGGCGCGGAGGGGGCGTTGACCTTCAGGACGATGTCCGAGGCCCACACCTCGGGGCCGGGCGCGATCCGGGCTCCCGCGGCCACGAACGCCTCGTCGGCGAAACTGGCCTGCGTGCCGGCGCCGGACTCCACGACGACGTCGTATCCGAGTTTGAGCAGTTGCCCGACGGTGGCCGGTGTCGCGGCCACGCGGGTTTCTCCGGGCGAGGACTCGGCTACCACCCCGAGTGTCTGAGCTGCCAACGTGAGTCCTTCCCTCGGCGCGCGACCGGCGAGCGGAAAAAGCCGCCCGCGGGAGCGGACGGCACAATTCCGAGGACCCCGGTCAGCGCGGCGACCACGACGTGCGTGATGTTGACACGGATTCTTCGAGCCCGAATACCGATGTAACGAACGCCTCACGCCGATTGCGCCGAAAGGCGCCTCCTCAATTGATTCAGTCTAACGAGAGTGACAAAAATGGGGGGCGTTCACGCGCTCTGATCGGGTTCCGTGCTCCGAATCCACAGGTCTTCAGCGATGAAGAACTCGAGCAGCGACGCGATTTCGGCCGGGGAGTCGCCTTCGACGACGATCTCCTTGTTGATGCGGATCGTGACGTCGTCGAGCAGCTCTAGCGAGTGGATCTCGGGCGTCGTTTCGCGTAACACCGCGATCACCTGCGACAGGCTGGTGTCGTCGTATTCCTGTGCCATGGGGGCCTCCCTCGGATCACTTCCTGGGAGGACAGAGCCGCGGGAACGGGCGGTGATACGTCACTCGACGCCGGGGACGACCGCGACGCGGTCGGGGTGGTCCAGGCGGTAGCCGACGCCGCGCACGGTGACGATCTGGGGACCGGTGGGGGAGAGCTTGACGCGGATGCGCCGAACGTGGACGTCGATCGTGCGTTCGCTGTCGCGGTAGCGCGCGCCCCAGACGGCGTCGATGAGCTGGCTGCGGCTGAACACCTGGCGCGGGTTGCGGGCCAGGTACGAGAGCAGGTCGAACTCTCGCCGCGTCAGCGGTAACTCCACGCCGTCCTGAACCGCCTCCCGCCGCCCCGCCACGATCCGCAACCCGGGCACCGCGCCGGCCGCGGCGCGGGCCGCCCCTGCCGCGCCATCGCGGGTCGCCCCGCCGGCCGGGTCGGTCCCGGGGGCCGCCCCGCCGGCCGCGTCGGTCCCGGGGGCCGCCCCGCCGGCCGCGTCGGTCCCGCGGGCCGCAGGGTCGGCCGCGTCGGTGGCGGGCGCCCAGGTCGGACTGCCCGTCTCGCCGCCGGAGAAGAGCGGGGCCGACGGCATCGCGGTGCGCATCGGGGCGTCGCCGAAGCCCAGGGAGACCGAGGCGGAGACGGAGGTGTCGCCGGAGCGGGCGTGTTCGGCGAGGAGGTCGCTGATCTCCGCGCAGAGTGCGGACGCGACGCCGGGGGCGTGGCCCCCGGCGAGGTCGATCTCGACGGTCACCCGCGCGGACCGCGCCGGGCCTCCACTGCGTCCGGAGCGAATACGGGTGACCGGCATCGGGCCGGCGTGCGCTGTCATGGGATCCGTTCTCCTCCGGGCGTCGCGAGTTAGGTAACCCTAACTAACTTTCCACACGGTGCGGGTTGTGGCATCTGACTCACCACGGTGTGAGTCCTGGCCGCCCGTCCACGCGCACCCACGACGCCGTGGTGCTCACTGGCCAGATAACCGTGTCGCGCGCCGTTGACCTAACGCACGTGCGGATTGAGCGTCGGGTTCGCGGCCTCGTCGGGATCGACGTCCGGATGCCGATCGGAGCGGCACCGGAGAGACGGAGTCGGTCGTTTTGCCCGTTTATAGAGTGAAACGGGCAAATCCCGGAGATACCCTGGTTATGGCAACTCTGCTGTACCGCTTGGGGGCCGGGGCGTACCGGTTCCGCGTGCTGGTCGCCGTGTTGTGGGTGCTCGCGCTGGTCGGAGCCGGGGTCGGCGCGGTCACGCTATCCGGCAAGACCGTCAACACGTTCAGCATCCCCGGCCAGGAGTCGACGACCGCGCTCGAAAAGATCGGGCAGCGGTTCGGGAGCGGGGCGAACGGCGCGACCGCCCAGGTCGTGTTCGAGGCTTCCGGCGCGATCACCGACGTCGCTCCGCGGGTCAACGCGGTCGTCGAGGAGTTGTCGGGGCTGCCCGGAGTCGTCAGCGCGACCAACCCGCTGAACCCGGCGTCGCCGGTGGTCTCCGCGGACGGGCGCGCGGCCTCCAGCACCGTCACCTACGCCGTACCGGCGTCCGAGGTCACCGCCGAGCAGCGGAACGCGCTCCTGGAGGCGGTCGCCGACGCGTCCACGTCCGGCCTCACCGTCGAGGTGACCGGCGAGGCCGCGCAGGAGCAGGGCGGTGACGTCGGCGGGGTCGGCGAGGCCGGCGGTGTCGTGGTGGCGCTGATCGTGCTGGCGATCACGTACGGGTCGCTGATGGCCGCCGGGATGAACCTGCTCACCGCGCTGGTGGGCGTCGGCATCGGCGCGCTGGGCATCACGACGCTCACCGGATTCGTCGACCTGCAGGCCACCACGCCCGTCCTGGCGGTCATGCTCGGGCTGGCGGTCGGCATCGACTACGCGCTGTTCATCTTCACGCGGTTCCGCCAGGAGCTGCTCGGCGGGAAACCGATCGCCGAGGCCGCCGCGCTGGCCGTGGGCACGGCCGGGTCCGCTGTGGTGACCGCCGGTATCACGGTCGTGATCGCGCTGGCCGGGCTCGCCGTCGCCGGGATCCCGTTCCTCACCGAGATGGGCCTCGCGGCCGCCGCGACGATCGTCGTCGCCGTGCTGGTGGCGGTGACGCTGGTGCCCGCCGTGCTCGGACTGCTCGGCCTGCGTGCGCTGCCGCGCAAAATGCGCCCGACGCTCCGCGACGGCAACCCCGCCCCGGTGCACCACTCGCGCGGGTTCGTCGCGGGCTGGGCCCGGCTGGTGAGCGACCGCCCGGCGCTCAGCCTGCTGGCCGCGGTCGTCGCGCTCGGCGTCATCGCGATCCCGGTCGTCTCGATGCGCACGACGCTCAACCAGGAACCCGCCCCGGGCACCACCCAGGCGCGCGCGGCGGCGATCCTGTCCGACCGCTTCGGCCCCGGTTTCACCGGGCCGCTGATCGTCCTCGCCGACGGCGAGGACGCCGGGGCCGTGGCCGCCGCGGCCCTGGAAAAGGCCCAGACGTTGGACGACGTCGCGATCGCGACCGGCCCGAGCCTCAACTCCGACGCCAACGCCGCGCTGGTCACCGTGATCCCGAAGTCGGGGCCGGACAGCGCGGAGACCGTGTCGCTGGTGGGCTCGCTCCGGGACGCGCTGCGCTCGGTCGGGGGCACGGCACGGCTCTCCGTGACCGGCCAGACGGCGGTGAGCGTCGACGTGTCGCAGAAGCTGAACCACGCCCTGCCCCAGTACCTGCTGCTCGTCGTCGGACTGGCGTTGGTGCTGTTGATCTTGGTCTTCCGGTCGTTGCTCGTGCCGGTCGCCGGGGTTTTGGGCTTCCTGCTCACGGTAGGGGCGTCGTTCGGCGCCACGGTGGCCGTGTTCGAGTGGGGCTGGCTGACGTTCCTGGTGAACGTGGACGTCACCGGGCCGCTGTTGAGCCTGATGCCGATCATCGTCGTCGGCATCCTGTTCGGGCTCGCGATGGACTACCAGGTGTTCCTGGTATCGCGGATGCACGAGGCGCACGCGCTCGGGGCCTCGCCGCGCGACGCGGTCGTGACCGGGTTCAGACAGGCCGGACCGGTCGTCGTGGCCGCGGCGACGATCATGTTCGCGGTGTTCGCGGGCTTCATCCCCGAGGGCGACCAGACGATCAAACCGATCGCGTTCGCGCTCGCCCTTGGGATCCTGTTCGACGCGATCGTGGTACGGATGATCGCGATGCCGGCGGCGTTGACGCTGCTCGGGGCGTCGGCGTGGTGGTTGCCGAGCTGGCTGCGGTGGCTGCCGGAACTCGACGTGGAGGGCGCCGCCCTCCAGGAGCACCATAGTGGAGAGCGCGAGTTCGCCCCTTCATGACGCCACGATGTCTTAACGTGGCATCCCATGAAGGTACGGGTCGAGAACGAGCGCTGCGAAGCGCACGGTCAGTGCAACATGGTCGACGAGGACCTGTTCCCGCTCGATGACGACGGGTACAGCACACTCGGCGCGGGGGCGGACGTTCCGCCCGGCAAGGAGCAGATCGCGCGCCTCGGCGTCGATTCGTGTCCATTGCAAGCGCTGCACATCGAGTGAGCGTTAACCTTCCAGCCGCCAACTGTTCATCTTCGAACGTGCGGAGGCCGTTGTGGGCGGTAGAAGGTTGCTCGTCGTTCTGGCCGCGCTGGTAGGCGCGCTGACGCTCGTCGGCGGTGGCATCGCGATCGCGGACACCCCCGAGCCGTCGATCAAGACCACGACCCCGCGGTCGGAAAACGACGTGCCGAACATCGATGTCGTCCGGCAACAGATCAAGAACTACTACGGCGACGCCCTGGGCACCGGGACGTTCGGGGCGAGCAGCAACTACGCCAAGGAAGCGAAGAAGGTCGCCGCCTCGGGCACCCGGTACCTCGGGAAGCCGTACCGGGGCGCGAAGCACAAGGCGATCCTGATGGACGTCGACGACACGACGCTCAACACCTGGAACTACGAGATCGCCGTCAACTTCGCGTTCACGCCGGCGAGCAATGCCGAGTTCGTCCTCGGGCAGAAGTTCCCGGCCGTGCCCGGCATGGTGAACCTGGCGAAGGCCGCCGAACGCCACGGCTACGCGATCTTCTACCTCACCGGGCGCGGCGCGGCGCAGGAGACCGCGACGCTGGGCAACCTCACCGCCGACGGCACCGGTGTGGACGCCGGCTACCCGAAGCCCACCCCGCTGGGTAACGGGGAAGACGGCCTGTTCACGAAGCCGGCGGTCGCGGACTACCCGGCCTACCTGAAGAAGGCCTGCGCGAGCGACCCGAACGGCACCTGCACGACGATCCACTACAAGTCCGCGACCCGCGCGCACATCGAGTCGCTCGGCTTCGACATCGTCGCGAACTTCGGCGACCAGTGGAGCGACCTCAAGGGCGGCTACGCCAACCGGACGTTCAAGCTGCCCAACCCCACGTACTTCCTGCCCTGACAGACGTCTGCGGGGCCGGGCTGAGCCCGGCCCCGCAGACGTACCGCGTTCCTACTGGCGTGCGGTCTCCTGGACGGAGCCCGCACGGTCCTTCGCCTCGCCCTTGAGGTCCTGGGCCTGGCCCTGAGCCTCGTCCCTGACGTTCTGCACACCGCTGGTCGCGGTGTCCTTCACCTGCTGGGCGGCTTCCTGAGCGGGCTGCTTCAGGTGTTCGCCGACCTCCTTGGCCTTCTCGCCCAGCGCCTGACCGGCCTGACGCACCGGCTCTTCGGCGTGCTCGCGCAGGGCGGCGCCCGCCTTGCGCTCCGGCGGGGTGGCCGGGAACAGGCTGGAGGCCAGCCAGCCGACACCGAACGCGATCAGCCCCGCGGCGAGGGGGTTGCCCTCGGTCTGCCGACGGGCGGTCTGCGCGGTGCTCTGGGCGGCCGAGACCGTCGAGTCCTTCGCACTGCCGACGGCGGACACCGTGGAGTCCTTCGCGCTGCCCGCCCGGTCGGCGAGTCCGTGTCCCGCGTCGGCCAGACCGTGGCCCGCGCCGGCCGCGCTGTCGTGCGTGCGGTGTGCCGCATGTGCTGCCGTGTCCTGGACGCTGTGGGCGGCGTCCGAAGCCGTACCCATGATCCGCTCCTTCATCGTCGATGCGGCGTGCGTGACCCGACCGGCCTGGCGGCGTGCCGCCTGCCGCGGGCTGACCTTCTCGACGAGCGCGTCGACGTCGTCACCGAGGCGCATGCGCTGGCGCATGATGTCGCGCTCGATGGCCTCTTTCGACGGCTCAGCCGAGTGCTGGCCTACGCGTTCCTGTTCTGGACCCACCGCACGTCCTCCTTCACCGTTTCGACCGTCCGCTTGGGAACCGGGTTGACCTCTCGGACCTTGTTGCGTCCGTACGCCGCCAGCGCGGCGGCGCCGATCGCCCAGAGCACGCCGACGATCAGCGCGGCCCATCCGACAGGGATCACCGCGCCGAGGCCGTACATGATCGCGAGCGAGATGAACAGCAGCGCCAGCCAGCCGGCGACGCCGGCTCCGCCGAACGCGCCGCCGGCCTTGCCGGCCTTCGTGACCTCGTCCTTCGTCTCGGCCTTCGCAAGAGCGATTTCCTGCCGGACGAGAGTCGTGAGGTCGTCGGCGACGTTGCGCACGAGGTCACCGATGGAGGTGTCCCCGATGCTCTGGGGTGCCTCCGGGCCCGGCGCGGTCATCGCTCGTCCTGACGCGGCTCACGGAAACGGGGGTCGGCGAACGGGTCCTCGGTCGCCGGGGTGACCGGCGGGTACGGGTCGGCGGCCGGGGCTCCGGCGGGTGCCGCGGGGTACGCGCTGTCGCGGTAGCCGGGCTCGTCGGTGCCGTAGCCGGCGCCGGTCGGCGGGTAGGGCTCGCTCAGCGGCGGCTCCGGGACCGGCGGGTAGGCCTCCGGTGCCACGTATCCGGTCGCGGGCGGCACGTAGCCGGTGCCCGCAGCCGGCGGGACCTCGGCGACACCGACCGCGACGTCGTCGGCGTAGGGGGCGACCCCCGGCGTCGACGGGATCGTCTCGGTGGCGCCGACACCCAGGCCCGAGTACGTGGTGTCCCGATAGCTCGGTACGTCGTCGTCCACGAACGACTGTCGCGTCTGCTGGCTGGTGCCGGAGTCGCTCGAGGCGGCCGACACGCTGCGGAACACGCGCCCGGCCACGACACCGGCAGCGCCGGCGAGCAGCAGGAACGTGCCCGGCTTGCGCCGTGCGAACGACCGGACGTCGTTCAGGACCGCGTCCGGGCCGCGCTCGTCGAGGTAGTCGGCGAACCGCCGGGCGTACGTGGACGCACGCTGGCTGAGCTCGCTGGTGAGCGCGGACTGGCCGTCACCGGAGTTCAGCTCGTCGCCGGTGGTGCGCAGTGCGTCCACCAGGCGACGCCGCTGGGTGTCGACCTGGGTGTTCACCTCGTCGCGGGTCGTCCGGAGGAGATCGGTGGCCTGCGCCTTCGCCTCGGAGGCGACGTGGGAAGCCTCCGCGCCGGCGGTCGACGCGACCTGGGAGCCGGACTCCTTCGCGCTCTGCGCGAGCGCCGAACCTTCGTGTTGGGCTGTGCCTGCGGTCTCGCGGGCACGATCCGTCGTGCTGGGTGTGCTCGTCATCGTTACCCCTGGGGGCACTCGGGGGATCAGGTCCCCGCTGGAGTGTCCTCAGACGAACGGAGCAAACCTATTGCGCTCAGTAATCAGTTGGTGATCCACAGTGCGAGGTTCAGAGCGGCCGCGTAACCCACCCACACGAGGTACGGCACCAACAGCAAACCGGCGGCCCGCGACACCCGGTGGAACACCACGGCATTCGCCAGGATCACCAGCCACAGGACGACGATCTCGGCGAACGCGGCACCCGGCTGCTCGAACCCGAAGAACAGCCACGTCCAGGCTCCGTTGAGCACCAGCTGGGCGGCGTACAGACCGAACGGCACCGCGCGGAGCCCGACCCGCCGCCACACCAGCCAGCCCGAGATCGCGATCATCGTGTAGAGCACCGTCCACACCGGTCCGAACAGCCCGCTCGGCGGAGCCCAGGCCGGCCGGTCGAGCCCGTTGTAGTACGAACCGGCATCGGCGCTGGCCACCCCGCCGACCGCTGCGGCGGCGAACGCCGCGAGCAGGAACCCGGCCAGGCCGAGCCCGGCCGGGACGGAAGGGCGGCGGTCGTGCGCGGATGTCATGGCCATGCGTGGAAGATAACCCCATGGTCATCGCTCAACCCCTGAAGAACTGGGCCGGAAATGTCGAGTTCTCCACCCTGACGCTCCATCGCCCGGTCAGCGTCGAGGCGGTGCAGGAGCTCGTCGCGGACAGTGAGCTCATCCGCGTGCTCGGCACCGGGCACTCGTTCAGCACGGTCGCCGACACCACAGGTGACCTGCTCACCGTCGCTGACCTGCCCCGCCGCATCGAGATCGACGCCGACCGCCGCTCGGTGACGGTCAGTGCGGGCACCCGCTTCGGCGAACTCGCCCAGGCGTTGGACCCGGAGGGGTGGGCGCTGCACAACCTGGGGTCGCTTCCGCACATCAGCATCGGCGGTGCGGTGGCCACCGGCACGCACGGCTCGGGCATCACGAACGGCTGCCTGGCGTCGGCCGTGAACGCGATCGAGCTGGTGACGCCCAGCGGGGAACTGACGGTCCTGCGGCGTGGCGACGAGGGGTTCGACGGGTCGGTGGTCACGCTCGGCTCGATCGGCGTCGTCACCGCGCTGGGCCTGGACATCCAGCCACGCTTCGAGGTGGAGCAGCGCGTCTACGAGCGGCTGTTCCTGTCCGCGTTGCGCGTCAACCTGCGGGAGATCCTGACGTCCGCCTACAGCGTCAGCGTGTTCCTCACCTGGCAGCGGCCGTTCGCCGAGCAGGTGTGGATCAAACACCGGGTCGACGCCGGGGAGTGGCCGCACGGCCGGGACTGGCTCGGCGCGACGCTGGCGCCCAGCCAGCGCAACCCCGTGCCCGGGCAGGACCCCGGCTTCACCACGCAGCAGGGTGGTGTGGCGGGGCCGTGGCACGAGCGGCTGCCGCACTTCCGGCTCGAGTTCACCCCGAGCGCGGGGGACGAACTGCAGACGGAGTACCTGCTGCCGATCGAGAACGCCGTGGCGGCGCTGGACGTGCTGAGCGGTCTCGCGGACACGATCGCTCCGGTGCTGCACGTCAGTGAGCTGCGCACGATCGCCGCGGACGAGTTGTGGCTGTCGGAGGCGTACCGGCAGGACAGCGTCGCGCTGCACTTCACCTGGCACCCCGATCCGGTCGCTGTCGATCCGGTCGTGCGGGCGCTGGAAGAAGGGCTGGCGCCGCTGGGTGCGCGGCCGCACTGGGGCAAGGTGTTCGCGATGGAACCGGCCGACGTCGCCGCCCGCTATCCGCGGTTCGCCGACGCGCGGACGTTGATCGCCGGGTACGACCCGGACGGGAAATTCCGGAACGCGTTCACCGGGAAGTACCTCTAGAGCGTCTCGGCGGCGGCCTGCTGCCGGTCGATCCGGTTGAGGACGACCTGCGCGGCCTCGTCGTCGACCTGTCGACCGATCACGGAGATCGACAGCGCCTCCCGCTGCCGGTCGTACTCGTCGAGCGCCGCCGGGTCGGCCGCCGCCTTCGCCTCGCCGCGGACCAGGCGGCCGCTGCGGGCCCGGCGGCGCGGTCGGTCCGCGCGACCGCGGTCCGCGGCGCCGTTCCGGGCGCCGGGCCGATCTCGACCGGGCTGGTTCTCTTCGGGGATCTCCGGCATTTTTCCGGCGCGGGCGTCGGTGGCGATCTGTTCGGCGCGGGCGAGTTGCTCGAGCGCGATGCGGTCCTCGTCGCTGGTGTCGATCGTGAGCCAGCGCGCGAGCAGGGGAAGGGTCGGCGCCTGGAGCAGGAGGGTGCCGAACACCACGAAGTACGCGAGGAACTGCAGCGTGTCACGGTGGGGGAACGGCGCGCCCTCCTCGGTGAGCAGCGGAATACCACCCGCGGCGCCGAGCGTCACGATGCCGCGCATGCCCGTCCAGGAGAGCAGCACCTGCTCCTTCCAGCCCAGCGCCTCGGGCACCTCCGGCGCCCGCCCCCGCCGCTCGGTCAGCTCCTGCATGCGGTCGTCCCAGCGCTTGCGGAACAGCGGGTCCTGCAGGCGCCGCTGCAGCGACTGGTTCGCCAGCAGCCGCCGCCCGAAGATCAGCGCGACCCACAGGAACCGCACCGCGATGACGACGAACAGCAGCACGATTCCGGTGAGCAGGGTTTTCCCGAGCGGCTCGCCGGACTCGCGCAGGTCGTCGATGATGAACTTCATCTGCAGCCCGGTGTAGGCGAACACGAACGACTCGAGCAGCGCACCGAGGACCGGCCACACCTCCCGCTCGGTCATCCGCGTCCGGAAGCCCAGCCGCTGGCGCCTGCGGTTGCCGAACTCGGACTCGACCGCGACGTTGAACCCGGCGACGACCACCGCCAGCACCCCGGACGCGTGCGCCTCCTCGGCCGCCAGATACGCGGCGAACGGCACGACCAGCCCGATCGCCGTGCCGAGCGTCGGGTCGTCGAGCCGGCGCCGGATCAAGGTCGCGAGGTTGCCCAGCGCGAAGCCGATCAGCACGCCGACGATCGCCGACCAGAAGAACAGCAGCGCGCCGTTGTCGATGAACGTCTCTTCGCCGCCGGTGGTCGCCAGCGCGATGCTGAATAGCGTCAGCGCCATCGCGTCGTTGACGAGGCTCTCGCCGGTGAGCAGTGCCGTGACGCGCTTGGTCAGCCCGATCTCCTCGCCGTGCGCGGTGATCGTCACCGTGTCCGGCGGCGCGACGATCGACGCGAGCAGCAGTGCGATGCCGGCGCCGAGCGTCGGCAGCATGAGGTCCACAGCGACCCGGGACAGCCAGGCGGTGAGCAGTACCAGGACGACGCCGAGGCCGAGGATCGCCCGCAGGTTGCGCATGAAACTGAAGAACGAGAACTCCAGCGCCGCCGCGTAGAGCAGGGGTGGCACGACCAGCCCGAGGATCAGCTCCGGATCCAGTTCGAGCCGGGGGAGCCCGGGAACGAACGAGACACCGGCGGCGGCGACCAGGATCAACAATCCCGGCTGGGCGTTGACGCGACGCCCGAACGCGGAGATGGCGATCGCACCCAGAGCGAGCAGAACGAGCAGGATTCCGGCGTTCACCGGGGCAGCCTAACCACGGTGTTGTCGGTGGCCGTGGATAGGCTCCCAGCGTGGCGGACAAGAAGACGAGGCGCGGGCGGGCACTGCTGATCGTGCTGCTCGGCATCGGGCTGCTCGCGGCGGTCGGGTCGCTGAGCGCGGCCTGGGTGGCCAGGGACGAACCCGCCGCGACCGTCACGGCCTCACCCACCGCGGGGGTCACCACCGCGGCGCCGACGCCGATGACGAGCGAGGAGGCCCGCGCGGAGTTCTACCGGCAGCATCCACGCGCGACCGGGTGGTGGCAGTGGGTGCTGATCGGTGGCCTGCTGGTCGCGCTGGCGGTCATCGCGGGCCTGTTGTTCACCCGTCCCAAACCCGAGAAGTAGCCTCCCGATCATGACCGCAAACGCGCGTT
Organism: Cryptosporangium sp. NPDC048952; assembly: GCF_043197895.1. NCBI lineage: Bacteria > Bacillati > Actinomycetota > Actinomycetes > Cryptosporangiales > Cryptosporangiaceae > Cryptosporangium > Cryptosporangium sp. NPDC048952. The sequence continues at coordinate 331,890 of NZ_JBICTY010000002.1, forward strand.
CCGGGCCGCCCAGGGACAAGCCCCCGGCTCCGGCACCGCCTCCGCCCCCTGCCTGGCGTCGCTACCTCATTCCGATCGGCGTCGCTCTGACGCTTTTTCTGTTGTTCTTCCCGTTCGGGCGCATGGGCGTGAAGACCGTCGAGTACGGAACGCTCAGCGACCAGATCGCCGCCAAGCACGTCGACACGCTGCAGCTCCGTGCCGACGGCACGATCACCGGCAAGTACCGGTCGAACTTCGCGGGCGGCGACGAGTTCACCTCGCACTACCCGACCGGTCTCAACGGCCCGGACGACGCGTTCCTCACCGCGGTGAAGGACCCCGACACCGTTCCGCATTTCACCGCCACCGGCGCCAGCAGCTCGTTCTGGGGCGTGCTGCTCTCGCTCGCGCCGCTGCTGCTGTTCGTCGCGTACTTCTGGTGGATCGGGCGGCAGGCACGCAAGGGCGCCCAGCTCGGCGGGATCGGCGGCATGTTCGGCGGGGTGGGGCGTTCCACTGCGAAGGTCATCGACTCCGAGCGTCCCGACACGACGTTCGCCGACGTCGCCGGGTACGAGGGCGTGAAGCGTGACGTCACCGAGGTCGTCGACTTCCTCAAGCAGCCCGACAAGTATGCCGCGGCGGGCGCGGTCGGGCCCAAGGGCATCCTGATGGCCGGGCCGCCCGGTACCGGTAAGACGCTGCTGGCCCGCGCGGTCGCGGGGGAGGCGTCGGTGCCGTTCTTCGCGGTCACGGGATCGTCGTTCGTCGAGCTGTTCGTGGGTGTGGGTGCGTCGCGCGTGCGTGACCTGTTCGCCGACGCGCGCAAGCGGGCTCCGTCGATCATCTTCATCGACGAGATCGACGCGATCGGGCAGCGCCGCAACACGGGCGGATTCGCGAGCAACGACGAGCGCGAGCAGACGCTCAACCAGTTGCTCGCCGAGATGGACGGGTTCGACCCGTCGACCGGTGTGGTCGTGATCGCGGCGACGAACCGGCCGGAGACGCTCGACCCGGCGCTGCTGCGGCCGGGGCGGTTCGACCGGCAGGTCGCGGTGCCGTTGCCGAACCAGGCCGAGCGGGAGGCGATTCTCGCCGTTCACGCGCGCGGCAAGAAGCTTTCGTCCGACGTGGATCTGAACGCGACCTCGCGGGCCACCCCGGGCTTCTCGGGAGCGGACCTGGCGAACCTGTTGAACGAGGCCGCGATCGTGGCGGTGCGGGACGGTCGGGCCGAGGTGACGGCGGCGGACCTGTCGCAGGCGCGGGACCGGGTGCTGCTGGGGCAGCGGCTCGGGTCGAACTTCCTGTTGCCGAACGAGAAGCAGAGCGTGGCCGTGCACGAGTCGGGGCACGCGCTGGTCGCGGCGTTCTCGCCCGCCGCGGATCCCGTCGACAAGGTGACGATCCTGCCGAGCGGGATGGCGCTCGGGGTGACCGAGCAGTTGCCCGAGGCCGAGCGGCACCTGTACTCGCAGGAGCAGCTGACGACGACGTTGTCGGTGCAGCTGGGTGGGCGTGCGGCGGAGCTCGTGGTGTTCGGGGAGGGGTCGACGGGGGCGTCGAACGATCTCGCGAAGGCCACGGACCTGGCGACGCGGATGGTGCGGGAGTTCGGGCTGTCGCCGAAGCTCGGGCCGGTGGGGTATGCGAACGACCAGCCCCAGTACCTCGGGGTCGGCGGTGCGGACCGGGCCTACAGCGAGCAGACGCAGCGCGTGGTCGACGAGGAGGTCGCGCGTCTCCTCCGCGAGGCGGAGGTCCGCGCGATCGACCTCCTCACCCGCCATCGAGCCGCCCTGGACGAGCTTTCCGGGCAGCTCTTGGAGCACGAAACGGTCGACGGCAAGGCAGTACACGCGATCGCCGACCGCGCGCTCTCGGCACCCCCGGCCGGGGCCAGCGCCCAGGCCTGACACCCGCGCCGCGGCGCGTTCGCCTCTGAGCGCCCGCGCCGCGGCGCAGCCGCCGCGCGGCCGCGGGGCAACTGGCCGCCGCGCGGCCGCGCGTCAGCTTGCGTCGGGGGACGGGGCGTAGTCGTCCCAGGCGGGCAGGGGGGTGCCGGCCTGGGTGGCGACCAGGCGGTCCAGGTACCAGCGCCAGCCCGCTTCGATGTCGTCGGCGGGGGTGCCGGCGGTGAGGCGTTGTTCGAAGAGCAGGGTGGTGCCGCTCGACTGGCCGGTGAGCGTGACCGCCAGGTGCCAGGTGCCGCCGTCGTAGGACGGCATGTCGACGATCAACCGGTTCGGCGGTGAGCACTCCACGATCTCGACGGTGGAGGGCTCGCCCTCCTCACCCCCGGCGTCCAGCTCACCGGTGACAGTGAACTCCACCGTCCCGCCGGTGCCGCCGGATCCCTCGTACCGGCCGATCCACCGCGCGAGCCGGTCGGACTCGGTGATCGCGGCCCACACGTCCTCGACGGGGTCGGGAAACGACCGGTGGAGCATGATCGTCTCCGTGCCGTCGTCGTTCAGACGCACTTCACCCTGTGGACCGGTGACCATCGGTGTCCTCCCGTTTCGTGCGCCCGCGGCGCAGTTCCGTTCCCAACGCGTCCAGCCTGTCGGCCGGGGACTGCCTCCGTTGCGGTGCGACGCGCCGCAACCACGCCTCCACCTCGGCGAGTGGCCCCGCAGCCAGGCGGTAGACACGCTCCTGCCCGCGAACATCCGCGTCGGCAAGCCCGGACTCCCGCAGCACCCGCAGGTGCCGACTGACCGCCGGCCGGCTGATAGCGAACCGCGCCGCGATCGCTCCGGCCGTGGCCTCACCGTCCCGCAGCACGGTGAGGATCTCGCGGCGCACCGGGTCCGCCAGTGCCTCCCAGACCGTCACGAGCGCTAGCGTAACACGCCGCTTATATAAGGAAGATGCTACGGATTGTGCGTCGATTGTCCGGGTATTCGGCCGCGCATGGCGACAGTCCGGCTGCGGCGCAGCGACCCCTCCAGCCCCGGTTACACCCGCCGGCGCTCGGGCAAAGGCTTCCGCTACCTCGACGCGTCGGGGGCGTCGCTGGCACCCGAGGACGTCGCCCGGATCAAGGCACTGGTGATCCCACCGGCCTGGCGTGACGTCTGGATCTCTCCCCACGCGAACGGCCACATCCAGGCCGTGGGCACCGACGACGCCGGCCGTCGCCAGTACCGCTACCACGACGTCTGGCGCGAGAAGCGCGACGAGGCCAAGCACGACCGCGTGCTCGAGGTGGCGCGCCGGCTACCGAAGCTACGGCGCACCGTGGCTCGCCACCTCGACCACCGCGACCTCGACCGGCAGCGGGTGCTCGCGGCCGGCGTGCGCCTGCTCGAGCTGGGCCTGTTCCGTATCGGCGGTGAGGTGTACGCGGCGGAGAACGGCAGCTTCGGCCTGACGACGATCCGCAAGAAGCACGTCACCCTGCACAACGGCGCGATCCAGTTCCAGTATCCGGCCAAGAGCGGCATCGAGCGCAGCATCGAGGTGCGCGACGAGTCCGTGCGCCGCGTGGTGATGTCGTTGCGTCGTCACCAGAAGGACGAGGACGACCTGCTCGCCTATCGCAGCCACGGGCGCTGGTACGACGTCAAGAGCGACGACGTCAACGACTACCTGCGGGAGAATGCCGGGGTCACGCTCACCGCGAAGGACTTCCGCACGTGGCACGCGACAGTGCTGATGGCCGTCGAACTCGCGCTGGCCGGTGACCCGCCGGACGCCCAGCGGGCCCGCGACAAGGTGGTGCGGGCCGCGATCGAGGACGTGTCGGACTACCTCGGCAACACACCCACCGTCGCGCGCGCGTCCTACGTCGACCCGCGAATCATCACCGCCTACGAAGAGGGCCGGTCGATCCGGCCGACGATCGACCGCCTCGGCCACGACGACCCGAACGTCCTGGCCGCGAAACCCGCAGTGGAAACCGCCGTGCTTCGCGTACTGGGATCGAAATAGTCTGGGGCCCAAATAGTCTGGGAGACGTGGAACCCGAGCGAGTGCTGCCGCTGGTCGTCCGCGTCGAGAAGACCTCGCCGCCCACCCGCACCGACGCGCTGGAGGCCGCCGCGCGGGCGGTGCTGCTGATGGTGACGACGTCCGAGCCGGAGTGGCGGGAAGCGGTCGACGCCTGGGCGGGCAACCGGATCCGCAAGGTCGTGCGCCGGGCCCGCGGTGCGGAGTGGCGGCGCGCGGAAGCCCTTCCGGGGATCACGGTGACGCGGGGTTCGGCGGAGGTGCGGGTCTATCCGCCGATCCCGCTCGACGAGTGGCCCCGGGACCTCGCGCGGCTGCAGGTGAGCGGCACGGAGCTGGACGACCCGACGGCGCCGGGATCGCCGACGCCGAATACCCCGCTCGTGCTGCTGTCGCCGGACGTCGCCATGACCGCGGGCAAGGCCATGGCCCAGGCGGGCCACGCGGCCCAGCTCGGGCTCTGGTCGCTGGAGCCGTCCGTGGCCGAAGCCTGGGCCACGGACGGCTTTCCCCTCGCGGTGCGCACGGCGACGAAGGCCCAGTGGGCCGCCACCGACGGCCCGGTGGTGCACGACGCCGGCTTCACCGAGGTCGACCCCGGTTCCGCCACCGCCGCGTTCGCGTGGAAATCCGCGGGCTAGTTCTCCCGCGGCTTGCCCTCCGACCAGGGCGGCATGTCCTCGTTCGCGATGCGCTCGGCGTTCGCGGCGAGCACGGCCTCGCGGGCGTCCGGTTCGAGCTTGTCGACGTAGAGGATGCCGTTGAGGTGGTCGGTCTCGTGCTGCAGGCATCGGGCGAACAGCCCGGTGCCGTCCAGCCGGATCGGCCGGCCCTCGATGTCCTGCCCGGTCACCGACGCCGTGGCGGGTCTGGCGAGCGGGGAGAACTCGAGCGGCACCGAGAGGCAGCCCTCGTCGTCCTTGTCCTCCTCGACGCCCTCCGCGGGCGGGAGCAGCACGGGGTTGACGATCGCTCCCACGTGGTAGAAGCCGGTGTCGTCCGGGCAGTCGTAGACGAACACCCGGGCGTCCACGCCGATCTGGTTCGCGGCCAGGCCCACGCCTTCGGCGGCGTCCATGCTTTCCAGCATGTCGGCGACGAGCTGTTTCAGCCCGTCGTCGAATTCGGTGACCTCCTGGCACGGCCGGTGCAGCACCGGGCTGCCGTGCACGGTCACCCGGCGTGGCCGGCCCTCGGGCAGGCCGACTTCGGCCGCCCATTCGTCGATGTCGAGTTCATTCGGCACCCCAGCATTATCCCGACCCCGTCGTGAACCCCCGCGTTCACCTCATCGGAACTCACGCTCCGTGGTGTGGGGGTGGTCACCCGGCGAAGTGGGTACGAGCCTCTCCATGACTCAGACCCCCTCTGACCCGGCAGCGCACGAGCGCAGTGGCGCCGACGTTGCCTCCGCCATCGGCGCCGCCGAGAACGACAGCGCGCTGCACGAGACCCACACCCATCCGGAGCGGACGAAGAGCGGCGAGGCGCACGTCGAGCAGGCGCAGGGCGACCCGGACATGACCGAGGCGCCGTCCGAGCGCGAGCCGGAGCCCGGTCCGTCGGCCGCGTCGGCGCAGTCCGTGCGGGGCGCACGGGTGAGCGATCAGGTCGCGGGCGACTAGCTCGCGCGCAGGGCCTCGATCACGCTCTCGATGTGGCGGCGGATCGCCCGTTCCGCGCCGCCGGGGCTGCGGGCGCAGATCTCGTCGATGATCGCGAGGTGCTCCGGCAGCGACACCTGGGGACGCCCGGGACGCAGGGCCAGCCGGAACTGGTGGCGGACGTTCTGCGCGCGCAGCCGCGCGAGCACGTCCGCGGCCACCGGCTGGTCGGCGATCTGGCGGATACGGTCGTGCAGCCGCTGGTTGAGCTGGGAGTACGTGAGGACGTCGCCGGTCGCCACGGACGTGCGCATCGCCTCGCCGATTTCGCGGAGTTCGGCGATCTGGGTGTCGGTGACGCGCGCGGCGGCCTTGGCCGCGCACAGGCCCTCGACGACCATTCGCACCTCGGTGATGTCGATCGCCTCGGCGGTGCTCACCGCGCGGACGCGGGCACCGCGGTTGGCGATGCGTTCGACCAGGCCCTCGTGGGCGAGCATGAGCAGCGCGGTGCGCACGGTGCCGCGGCTGGCCGCGTAGCGGTCGGAGAGTTCGGCCTCGACCAGCCGCTGATCGCCGACGAGCTCCCCGGCGAGGATCGCGCTCCGGATGCCGTCCGCCACCCGGTCGGCGTCGGGTGGCGCGAGCGGTTCCGGGTCAGGCAGCGTCACGTATCGATCTCCGAGTCTGATTCGGGGGCATCCAGATTGTTAACATTATCGGGTCGTTCCTGGCACCCTCCCGCGCTGAAGAACCAGGCCCACCGTTTCCCCGGCCGCGGCGCGAACGTCCGGCGCAGATCGTGCGCGACGACGGGACGGCGGCGTCGGAGTGGGAGCTGATCTCGTGGACGGCGGCCGAGCGGGCCAAGGGTCAGGCCTGCGGGCTCACGACGATCGAGTCATTCCATACTGACGGGACTCCGCCGACTGAGTGAGCCACGTCGTGACGTCGGCCGCGGTCTGCGGGCGGCTGATGAAGTAGCCCTGCGCGGTGTCGCAGCCCCACTGGCGCAGCTTGTCCAGCGCGCCGGCGTTCTCGACACCCTCGGCGACCACGGCCATGCCCAGCGCGTGCGCGAGCTGGATGCTCGACCGGACGATCGCCGAGGCGCGTTCCTCGGTCTCCAGGTGGGTGACGAACCGCCGGTCCAGCTTCAGCTCGCCGGCGACCAGCAGCCGGTGCAGGTGGGCGAGCGTCGAGTGGTCGGTGCCGTAGTCGTCGATCGACACCTTGATGCCCAGCGTGTGCAGCTCGCGGACGGTGGCGTGGGCCGGTTCGGAGTTCTCCATCGCCGTGGTCTCCGTGATCTCGAGCGTCAGCGCGTTCGCGGGCAGCCCGCGTTCCCGCAGAATGCCGACGACGAGGTCGGTGAAACCGGGTGACTCCAGGTCGGCGGCGGACACGTTCACCGCGATCGCGAGTTTCAGGTCCGTCCGCCGCCAGGCCACGCACTGGTCCATCGCCTGCGTCAGCACGTTCAGCGTCAGCGACGGCATCGCTCCGATCTCCTCGGCGATCGGCAGGAACGCGTCCGGGTAGAGCAGGCCGTGCACCGGGTGCTGCCAGCGGACCAGCGCCTCGACCGCGCTCACCGCGTCGGTGTGCAGGTCGAGCTTGGGCTGGTAGTGCAGCACCATCGCCGGTCCCGTGATGTCGCGGCGCAGGTCCTGGGCCAGCTGCAGGTGCCGGCGGGCGGCTTCGTCGTCGTTCGTGCGGTAGAACGCATGGCCGCCGCCGGCGCGCTTGGCGCAGTACATCGCGATGTCCGCGTGCCGCAGCAGCATGTCCGCGGAGACGTTGTTCCCGTCCGCGCTGGCGATGCCGATGCTGACGTCGATCTCGATCGGGACGCCCGCGATGTCGAACGGCCGGCGCAGCGTCGCACGGATGCGTTCGGCGAGGCCGACCATGGCGTCGTCGGCGAGGTTGCGGCTCGCGCAGACGATGACGAACTCGTCGCCGCCGAGCCGGGCCAGGAGGTCGTCGTCGCGGGTGACCTCGCGGAGGCGATCGGCGGCCTGCCGGAGCAGTTCGTCGCCGGCCTGGTGTCCGAACGAGTCGTTGACCTGCTTGAACCGGTCCAGGTCGAGGAGCAGGCCGACGACGGTGCGCTCCTGCGGTGCGGCGCGCAGTCCGTCGAAATGATCGGCGAAGCCGCGCCGGTTGGCCAGGCCGGTGAGCGGGTCGCGCCGTGCCTCCCGCTGCCGGGCCTCGCCGGCCGCGGTCAGTTCGCGGAACGAGATCCGGAAGCGGACGACGACGAGCAGCAGCGTCACGCCGGCCAGCGTCACCGAGGGGATCGAGAGATGGGCGCGGCTGGCGACCAGCAGGATGACGAGTGACCCGCCCGCGCAGGCGCCCGCCAGGTGTCCGGTCCGGATCGCCGCCGGGCGCCCGGACCCGGTGGCGGGATCAGTCGCTATCCAGCTCGAGACGCCGAGGACGCCCAGCGACAACGCGTACAGGAGATCGACGTAGGAGCCCGGCTGGTACCCGCCGTCGAGCACGTAGGCGGTGTCGGCCCCGGCGAGGACCGCGATACCGCACGTGAACACCGTCAGGTCCCGCCGCCCGCGCCAGCTGCCCACGGCGAGCCCGGAGATCAGCGTGCCGACCATCAACGCGTCGGCGATCGGGTAGGCCAGCAGGACCACCCCGGCGAAACCGGCGACCCGCTCGACGTCACTCAACGCGTCGACGACCACCGCGGAGAACACCGCGGCGCCGCCGGCCCCGGCCACCGCACCGTCCAGCAGTGTGACGCCGGTCGCGACGCCGACCCGGAGGAACTGATAGATGCCCAGGTAGAGGAACGGGTACACCGACAACCAGCCGAGATCGGCCCAGGAGGGGAACGGCAGCGTCTCGTCGCCCCAGGTGACCGCCCAGGAGTACACCGAACCCGAGGTGTAGAGCGCGAAGCCGATCGCGATCCACGTCCACGGCCACCGCGACGCGCCTCCGCGAACGGCGGCCAGCACCATCAGGATCGTCGTCGCGATGTAGGCACCGACGGTCAGCGTGGCGACAGTCAGCGGGGTTCGGTGGACCACCTGCGGGACGCAGGCCAGTACGGCGAAGCTCACGACGAGGACGAGGTGCAGCACGCGGAACGCGCCGGTGGCGCGTCCTGCGGTTCTGCCCGATCGTGATGTGTCGCCCACTGCCGCTCCGTGCGCGCCGACTACTCGCTCTCCCGATCGGCAGGAACCGGGACGACCTGACCGCTAGCCCGATGGGTAATCGGCGAGGCCGGCCGCGAGGCGGTCGTAGATGCGCACGACCTGGGGACGCAGCCAGGTCGCGACGTCGGCGGGCGGCACGCCGGAGCGTACGCGCAGGCCGGCGGCGCGTTTGATCGAGCGTTCCGCGCCGAGCAGGGCGGCGGCGACAGCGGCGGGCAGCGGGTCGTCGGGGTCGCTGCCGGCCTCGGTGGCCAACTCCCCGGCGAGCACCTCGAGGTAGTGGTTGCGGAGCTGGTGCCAGCGGCGGGCGAGCACCGCCGACTGCTCGACCAGCGCGACCGCGCTGCGCCGCTGGGTGCCGGGCGGGGTGGCCGCGAGTTCGTCGCAGTAGGCCAGGGACACCGCGCGGAACGACTCGAGGACGCTGGTGCCGGGCGGCCGGTCACGCACCGCGGCGATCAGGCCGCTCTCGCGCTCGTCGAACCGGCTGAAGACCAGGTCCTCCTTGGCGGGGAAGTAGTTGAACACCGTCTTCTTCGAGACGCCGGCCGCCTCGGCGACCTCCTCGACGGTGACCGCGTCGAAGCCCCGTTCAGCGAACAGGCGGGCGGCGGCCGCGGCGATGTCCTCGCGCGCCTGCTGCTTCTTCCGCTCGCGGAGCCCGGTCACGGGTGTCAGCGTACCGCTTGACTTCACCTGGTAGAAGTTTACACTCGGTGTAAATTTACGGAGGAGTGCCATGCACGCAGTGGAAGCGGTCGGCCTGGAGAAGCGGTACGGCGAGTTCGAGGCCGTCCGCGGCATCGACCTGACCGTGCACGGCGGCGAGATCTTCGGGTTCCTCGGCCCGAACGGCGCCGGCAAGTCGACGACGATCAGCATGCTCTGCACGCTCGTGCGCCCGACCGGAGGCACCGCCCGGGTCGCGGGGTTCGACGTCGCGACCGAGCGCGACGCGGTGCGGCGTCGCATCGGGCTGGTCTTCCAGGATCCGACGCTGGACGGCTACCTGACCGCCGAGCGCAACCTGCGGCTGCACGCGGCGCTCTACGGCGTCCCGAAGGACGCCGTCGACGGCCGGCTGCGCGAGGTGCTGGAGATGGTCGGGCTGTGGGACCGGCGCAGCACGAAGGTGCGCACGTTCTCCGGTGGCATGAAGCGCCGGCTGGAGATCGCCCGCGGGCTGCTGCACTCACCGCGGGTGCTGTTCCTCGACGAGCCGACCGTCGGGCTCGACCCGCAACCGCGCAGTTCGATCTGGAGCTACATCCGCGAGCTCAAGAGCACCGAGGACATCACGATCTTCCTCACCACCCACTACATGGACGAGGCGGAGTACTGCGACCGGATCGCGATCATGGACTCCGGCCGCGTGATCGCTCTCGACACCCCGGCCGCGCTCAAGGCCGGGGTCGGCGAGGACCGGGTACGGATCGAGACCGACGACCACGCCGCGACGATCGCCGCGCTGGAGTCCACGTTCGGGGTGGTGGGCGCGGTGTCGGAAGGTGCTGTCACGTTCGGGGTCCGCGAGGGCGAGCACTTCGTGCCGCGCCTGTTCGCGGAGTTCCCGTTACCGATCCGCGCGGTCAGCGTCGCCCGGCCGAGCCTGGACGACGTCTTCCTCTCGTTCACCGGCTCCACGATCCGTGACGCCGAGGCCAGTACATCGGAGAAATTCCGCAACAGCGCGTTCGTGCAGATGCGGAGGGCCCGGTGACGGCGACTTTGGCACCTGCGGGTGTGCGGGTTCCCGGGCGGTCGGTGCGCGGGGACCTGCGGGCGATCGGCATCGTCTGGCAGCGCGAGCTGATCCGGTTCTCCTCCGACCGGCTGCGGATCGCGACGTCGCTGATCCAGCCCGTGCTGTTCCTGTTCGTGCTCGGGAGCGGCCTGTCGCGGCTGACCGGCGGCAGCACCGAGGGCGTCGATCTGCGGACGTTCATCTTCCCCGGCATCCTCGCGATGTCGGTGATGTTCACCGCGATGTTCTCGGCCGCGTCGATCGTCTGGGACCGGGAGTTCGGGTTCCTGCGCGAGATGCTCGTCGCGCCGGTGCGCCGCAGCGCGATCGTGCTCGGCAAATGCCTCGGTGGGGCCACGGTGGCCGGATTCCAGGGGCTGGTCGTCCTGGCGCTCGCGGGGTTCGTGGGCGTGCCCTACGACGCCGCGCTTCTCGTCGGCGTGTTCGCGTGTCAGTTGCTGTTGGCGTTCACGATCACCGCGTTCGGCGTCATGATGGCGGCGCGGGTGAGCCAGATGCAGTCGTTCATGGCGTTGACGCAGATGCTGATCATGCCGCTGTTCTTCCTGTCCGGGGCGTTGTTCCCGGTGTCGGGGCTGCCGCGGTGGCTCACGGTGCTCAATCGGATCGACCCGTTGACGTATGCGGTGGATCCGATGCGCCGGATCGTGTTCAACCACCTCGATCTGCCGGCGGCGGCGGTCGCGCGCCTGGATCCGGGGGTGACGTGGGGCGGGTGGCACGTGCCCGGGTGGCTGGAAGCGCTGGTTGTGGCCGTGCTCGGGGTGACGTTCCTGGCGGTGGCGATCGTGGAGTTCAGTCGGCCGGAATAGTGTGACCCGTGTGACTCCTGGCCCGGCTGTCACGTTGGGTCAAGAGTCCGTTGCGCTCGGTGTTGGTATCTGTGAGCGGGTTAAACGGACGTTCAGAGTACGCTCCGCGTCCTGTGAGGAACGTTTCCGTTCCCGCTGGTCACGGGCACTCTTCGCAGCATGCGATGGGTGAAGGCGGCACTCCTGTTGATCGGTAGCTTGGCGCTCGCGGGGGCCAGCTACGTCGTGTTGGACAATATCGCCGTTCCTGCGGCGATTGCTATCATCGGCGTCATCGTGGCGTGTATGTCGGTTGCGCTCGGCGGCTCCGACGACGGCGCGGCGCCGGTCGCGAACCCCCGCGCGGGCGGCTCGGTCCGGTCCCAGTCGCCCAACCGCGTGCTACCCCAGCCGGCCGACCCCACCCAGTACCCGCCGCAGCCCCAGGGCTACGCCCAGGAACCCGCCCAGGCGTACCGGCAGGAGCCGGGGTATCACCAGGGGCACGTGCAGGGGTACCCGCAGGCGCCGCAGCAGGGGTGGGGGCCCCGGGTGGATCCGGACGAGGCCGCCTGGCGCGAGGCCCAGCGCCGCTGACGCCCCCCACGACCGAAAAAACTCGTTCCTGCTCGTCCCCCGAAAAACAGCCTCCACGCACCGCCGCGTGGAGGCTGTTTCGCGTTCCGCAGCGGCGTGATCGCTCAGGGTGACATCTTCCTCATGATGTGACGTGAGCTACTGGGCAGTGCGCACGCGCACCCCTGCGACGCCCGTATATTCCACTGTGGTCGGTGGCACGCCGGGTGCCGCCGCCTCTCCGCACCCTTGTGATCCGTCGCGACCTCGAAGGGGCTCATGAGTCGACGACGCGCTACGACGTGTGCCGGACAATTCCACGGTGGGGGGCATCCCGGCGATGGCTGAACGCACCCTGCTCCGTGCCGTGCTCGACCAGCGCGGCTGGGCGAGCTGGCCGGTGTTCGAGATGCACTTCGCCGACGCCGCCCGCCGGGTCGCCGAGCGCACGGCCGCCGCACCCATGAGCATCTCCCAGGCCACGTTCAAGCGCTGGCTCTCCGGCGAGCGCGACCCTCGCAGCCTCGCCGGCGTCGTGCTCGAGGAGATGCTCGGCGTCGAGACCGAACTGCTGTTCCGCCCGGCCCCGGCGCACGACGTCGTCCTGCCGCGCCCGCTGGGGCTCAGCGAGCGGGCCGCCGCGCTCGCCCTGGATGCCCGCTGGGGCAACTCACTGCTGTTCCCCACGTCCCCGGCCGCCGGTGTGGACGGTTCCTGGCGGATGGACGGCCTGGGACTCTTCGACGGCACGTCGGTCGCCGTCCAGGCCTACGAGGGCACGGCCCTCACCGACGAGCTGGTCGGGATCGGACCCGACGACTACCCGCACCTGCGGTCGTTCGTACGGCCGCTGCGCCCGGCGCTGGTACTGGCCGCGCTACGCGCCCCCGCCGGCACCGGGCTGTACGCGATGGATGCCGCGCACGTCCGGCGGCAGCTGACGCTCGACCGGCCGGTCGACGTGCTGCCGATCCCCGCCGCGTACCGCCTCGACGACCTCACCTACGGCTTGACCTGGGCCCTGACCAACCTCGACGACGGGCTCTGCGCGGACGACGCGGCGCTGCGCGTCGGAGCCGCCGACCTGGACACCCAGCTCGTCCGGCCGCTGACCGCGGTGGCGCGGGCGGCGCTGCCGGGGTTGTCGTCGGTCGGTGCGATGTGGCTCGGTTCCCGGCACTGTGCCCGGCACGCGGTGCGCCGGATGCCCGAGGAAAGCGACGCGCTGGCGTTCTGGCACCGGGAGTGCCGCGGCGAGGAGTCCGCCGCGCGGCTGTTCTTCCGGCACGACGTGCTGCGCGAGGGCCTGCGGCGCACCACGGGCGAGACGGTGGCCGCGTACTGCGTCCCGGCGGCCGCGGTGAAGGACAGCCCCACCTTCGAACGGCTGCTGCTGTTCGCCTCGATCGCGCTCACCGAGTCCTACGGCGTTCCGACGTGGGTCTGCGCCGAGCCGGAGTACAGCCAGGTCGACGAATTCCTGCTGGTTCCGGGCCAGCGGGCGGTCGTCGGCAACTGGTTGCGTACGCCTGACGTCTGCCAGGTCGACGTCACCGACCGGAAGGCGGCGTTGCGGACCTACGAAGACGCCGTCGACCATGCCCGCGCGCGCAGCGTGGCCACCGGCGCCACCACCGGGGTCCGGTTGCGCGCGCTGGCCGACCACCTCGACCTGGACTGGTCCTGGGTGACCCGGCGGGCCCGTGAACTGAGCGAGTACGGGCTCGCCGACATGCTGCGGCCCCGCAGCCGCCTCCTGACGCTGAGCCAGGTCGATCGCGTCCTGGCATTCCTCGGAAAGCTGGATTCCGATGTATGACCCCTCTTCCTCGCACCGCGAGCCCACGGCCGACGCGAGCTCCGGGGACGCACCGACGTTCTCCGAAGCCCGCCGCGCGGATGTTCTCGCGCGTGAGACGCAGCCCCGCGAAGGGCTGACCCGGGAGCCGCACCCGCCGGGTGGTGTGCACGAATCGTCGAGTTCGCCGTCCGGGCTGCGGGCCCGGCTGTGGTGGACGGTCGTGCTCGCGCTGGTCGTCGTCGCGCTGATCGGGGCGGGCGCCGCGGTCACCACCGCGGTGTTCGAGCCGTCGATCTGGGTCGCGGTCGGCGCGGCCGCCGGGTGGCTCCTGGTGCTGCTCGGAGCGCTGCTCGGCGTCAACGCCGCGGTGCGACCGATCGGCGCCCAGCTCGCGGCCGAGCGCGCCGCCCGCGCCACCGCCGAGCGTGCGGCGTGGGAGGCGCAGTGGCGCGACAACACCCACCGCACCGCGATGGAGGAGCACCAGCGCGCCACGGCGGCCGCCGTCGCGCAGGTCAACGCGGCGCTCACGGAGTCGGTGCGCGAGCTGGTGCGGGTCGCCGACGCGATCCGCGACGGGCAGACGCCCGACGCCGGACCCCCGGCGGTGTCGGTCGAGGGCTGGCCGGCGTCGCTGGCGGAGCTGCAGGTCGGCGTGCAGCAGCTGCTCAACGCCTCGTTCGGCGTCGCGACGCTGACCGCGAGCCACCAGCCGGTCGGCGTGCTGATCACGCTCGCGCGGCGGCTGCAGCCGCTGATCCACCGCGCGATCAAGGAACTCGACGCGCTGGAGAACCAGGTCGAGGATCCGGACATGCTCAACGCGCTGTTCCAGCTCGACCACCTGGTGACGCGGGCCCGGCGGCAGGCCGAGAGCATCGCGGTGCTCGGTGGGGCGACCGCGCGGCAGATCCGCAAACCGGTTCCCGTGTACACGGTGCTGCGGCAGGCGATCGCTGAGATCGAGCACTACGGCCGGGTGAAGGTGCTGCGGCCGGTGCAGGGGATGGTGACCGGTCACGCGGTGACCGAGGTCATCCACCTGATCGCGGAGCTGATCGAGAACGCGACGGTGTTCTCGCCGCCGGATTCGCGGGTGCAGGTGCAGGTTGATCTGGTGCCCGACGGTCTGTCGATCGAGATCGACGATCTCGGGCTGGTCATGCCCGCGGAGGTGCGGCAGCGGATGAACCAACTGCTCACGACGCCCGAGGCGCTCGACGTCGGGGAGCAGCTCAAGGACGGGCGGATCGGGCTGATCGTCGTGGCCGCGATCGCGCGTCGGTACTCGATCCGCGTGCGGCTCGAGCGCAACGAGCGCGGCGGCAACCGCGCCCTGGTCGTGCTCCCCGCGAAACTCCTGGCCGAAGAACCTCTCCGCCGCCAGGACCTGGGTCCCTCCGCCCTCCCACCGGCCCCGGTGGCAGTAGCTGCCGCCCCCTCCGCGCCCGAGCGGCTGTCATCCGGCGCCACCGCGCCGGGCCTGCGCTCGGCCGCCTCCGCGGCGCCCGCGTCCGGCGAGCCCGCGGCCGCCCAACGCGAGGCCATCACGGCCGCGCCAGGGCGGTACGCGACCGGCCCGACCGCAGCGCCGACGTCGCCGGCGCCCACATCGGGCGGCTCGTCGACGTCGGGATCGTGGTTGAGTCCGTTCGTGCCCACCGGGCAGAACCCGGCGGAGACGGCCGCGCCGCGGCCGGAGCGGGAGAACACCGGCGGGATCGGACTCTCCGAGGCCGACCGGCAGCGCCTGTCGGAGCTGGGACGCGTGGCGTTCGGCGATGTCGACCGCGGACGCCCGACGGCCCCCCGCGGCACCGCCGCGGTGAACCCACCGGCCGAGCGCAACCCCGACCCGTCGCGCCCGCCGCTCCCGCGGCGCGACGGCCAGCACATGGCCCCCGAACTACGCGGCACCAACCCCGCGCGCGCCGAGGGTCCGGAGCCCGGCGCGCACAACCCCGGCCTGTTCGCGTCCTACCAGCGCGGACGCGAACGGGCAGACACCGAGGAACCGCCGACGGGCAACTGACCGCCGGCTGAGTTCGTCACCCCTCGAAGAGAGTTCTCCGCGATGACCGAGATGTATTCCACCCCTGCTCCTGCGAACCTCACCTGGCTCCTGGACGAGTTCACCCGCGACACCCCGGACGTGCGCACGGCGATCGCCGTGAGCGTCGACGGGATCTCCACGTACGCCAACACCGGCATGTCGATGGCGGACAACGAGCGGCTGGCCGCGATCACGTCCGGGTTCCACAGCCTCGCGCTCGGCATCGGCGCCCACTTCGAGGGCGGCGTCGTCCGGCAGGTCGTCGCCGAGCTGGACAACCTGCTGTTCTTCGTCGCCGCGGCCGGCCGCAACACCCTGCTCGCGGTGCTGGCCGCTCCGCACGCCGACGCGGGCATCGTCGGCTACGAGATGACCCTGCTCGCGCGCCGCGTCGGCGACTACTTCGCCACCGCGTCCCGCATCGGCAGCCACCGCATCGATGACTTCGCCGGGTGAGGGGCGTCCTCGGCCGTGGGTCGAGGACGACGACACGGAGGCGGTGCGCCCCTACGCCGTGACCGGGGGACGCACCACCCCGAGCGTGCCGGTCGACCTGATGGCGCTGGTCCGGGCCACCGGGTCGGTGCCGGAGCACCACCTGGACCCCGACCAGCTCTACGCGGTGCACGCCTGCGCCCGGGAACCCCGGACGGTCGCGGAGATCGCGGCGGCGCTGCGCCGGCCGGTCCAGGTCACCAAGATCCTGATTTCCGACCTCATCGGGCTGGGTGCCGTCCGCCTGCGGACACCCGTGGCCGCTGCCGGTGGACACACTTCCGAACGCCTCCTGGAGAAGCTGCTCGATGGTCTCGAAAATCTCTGAGTCCGACCCGGACGAGTCGTTTCCGTTCGTCCCGCTCAAGGTGTTGGTGGCCGGTGGGTTCGGCGTCGGCAAGACGACGCTGATCAAAGCCGTCAGCGAGATCACGCCCGTGACCACCGAGGCCCTGATCACCACGGCCAGCGCCGCCCTCGACCGCCTCGAAGGGATCGAGGGCAAGACCACCACGACCGTCGCGATGGACTTCGGCCGGATCTCGTTCCCCGCCCAGCAGCTCAAGCTCTACCTCTGGGGGACGCCCGGCCAGGACCGTTTCTGGTTCATGTGGGACGAGTTGGCGCTGGGGGCGGTCGGCGCCATCGTCCTGATCGACACGCGGCGGCTGGCCGACAGTTTCCCGGCCGTCGAGTACTTCCTCTCCCGCGACCTGCCGTTCGTCGTCGCGGTCAACGAATTCGACGGCGCGTACCGCTACACGCCGGACGAGATCACCGAGGCGCTGGCGCTGCGTGCGGATGTGCCGGTCGTCCACTGCGACGCCCGACTGGCCCGCTCGGTGACCGATGTGCTGATCGCGGTCGTGCGGCACTCGCTGCGCGTCGCCGCCACCGTGAATGGAGTATCTGATGCCGTTTGACGACGAGACCGGATTGGATCTGCCCCGCGAGGACGCCAACGCGCCGCAGCGCGTCGCCCGGCTGCGGGAGCTGGGGCTCTACGACACCCCCGACGAGGGGTTCGACGAGCTCGCGGCGAAGCTGGCCGCGGACGGTGCGAGCCTGGCCGGGATCGACTACGCGCCGTACGCGATGGTGAACTTCCGGACCGACCGGCACCAGTTCTTCGCCGGGCTGCACGTCCCGGCGGAGCTGGTGCCGTCGTCGGACGGCGACGGGGTCTCCCGGGTGATGGACCTGCAGCACGGTTACTGCCCGGAGGTGGTCGGCCGCGGAAAAGCCCTCGTTCTCGACGACGTGTGCGCGCACCCGCGGTTCGAGTCGAACGAGGTGGTCGACCTGATCGGGATCCGGTCGTACCTCGGGGACGTGGTGCACGATCCGCGGACGGGGATCGTGCTGGGTACGGCGTGCATCGTCGACACCGAGCGGCGGGCGTGGGGGCGGGCCGGGCTGAAGCTGATCAAGGACACCGTCGCCCAGATCGAGTCCCGCATCTGGGACATCGGTCGCTGAAGTGGTGGGTCCGGGCCTCACCGGTGAGGCCCGGACCGGTGTCAGACAGCTTCGATGAGCGGTTCGACGTGCAGGGGGACCACCTCGGCCGGTTCGGGAGTGGTGAAGCGGGTCGACCAGGGGGTGCCCTTCACGGTGCCCAGGGCGTACTCGGCGAGGCGGAGGCGCTGGACGGCGGAGGTGCCCGCGGGCGGCAGGATGTGGAACGCGTCGCGCTGGTAGCGGGCGATCGGGGAGTCCTCGGGGAACAGCCCGTGGGCGCCGTGGATCTCCACCGCGAGGCGCGCGGAATCCAACGCGTACTCCGCGTTGATCAGCTTCGCGTTCTGCAGCTCCGCGTCACACGCGACACCCGCGTCGAGCAGGTGCGCGGCGTGGTAGGCCACGAGCCGCGCGGTCATCAGCTGCGACTGCATGCGCCCGATCTGGTCGCGGACGGTCGGCAACTCGGCCACCGGCTTGCCGTACCGGTGCTGCCACTGCGCGAACCGCACGGTCTCGGCGACCAGCGCCTCGTGGATCCCGAGCGACACCGCGGTGAGGTTGGGCCGCCCGACCAGGATGCTGGAGGAGTAGGCCACGTCCAGCCCGTCACCTTCGACGCCGAGCAGGTTCTCCACCGGCACGCGGCAGTCGTCGAAGATCAGCTCTCCGAAGCTGAAGCCGGGCAGGCCGACGGCCGGCCGGTGCGGCGCGAGCGAGAAGCCGGGCCGGTCGGCCTCGACGAGGAACGCCGACAGGCTGCGGCCCCCGCGCTCACCGGTGCGGGCCACGACACCGTGCAGGTCACCGACGTGGCTGTTGCCGACGAACGCCTTGCGCCCGTTGAGCACGTAGGAGTCGCCGTCGCGTCGCGCGGTCGTCGACATGCCCAGGACGTGGCTGCCGGACGTCGTCTCGGTGACCGCGATCGTCGGCAGGCAGTCGCCGGCGGCCACCGCGGGCAGCCACCGCTTCTTCTGCGCGGGCGTGCCGAAGTGGATGATCTTCGCGACGCCGAGCTGGGAGGCCTGCGCCATCGCGCCCATCGCGCCGCTGACGCGGGAGAGCTCCTCGATGATGATCGTCTTCGCGACGTGCCCGGCGCCCATGCCGCCGTGGTCGGGGTCGATCGCGGCGCCGATCCAGCCCTGCCGCGCGATCAGTCTGGACAGTTCGTGCGCGACGCCGCGGTCGGCCTCCATGTCGGGAACGCGGGGGCGGACCTCGGTCTCCGCGAAGGCCCGCACCTCGTTTCGGATCCGGTCATGGGATTCGGTGGCGAAATAGCCGTCCATACACAGCCTCCGTCGCGAGTCGCCGCCCGGGAAGCGCCCGTAGGGGGCGCGTGCCGGATCGACGACAAAGTGCTGTAGGGGGTTCGACGCCGGTGGTGACTGCTCCGTCCTGACTGGCGCCGGAGTCAACCCTGGCGTGTGCGGGGACGCCGCGCATCCGTTGCAGGGGGTCATTCGAGGGTCACTTCTGGTATTCCCCGGTGCTCGGGTTCCCGCTGTTGGGGGCGCGGACCGGGGCGAGTCGCGCGAAAAGTGCACAGCGGATGTTCAGCTCCTGAACCCCGAATGCGCCCGGACCGGCACGTTGGCCTGTCCGCTACCGACCGGCAGGCCGGATCGATGCCCGGCCTGTGGTTTCTGCATCTCGTTGGGTCCGGCGCGCACACCGTGGCACTCGGGGCGCATTGGAGGCTTTGGGGTGATTCAAGTGATTTGCTAGGGACATGCTCAAGCCGTTCCCCGATGCCTCGGCGCCGCCGCTCATCCACGTCGGCCGGGAACCCGTGTACGACCGCGAGGGGCAGGTCGTCGCTTACCGGCTGCGGTTCCGGGACACCGCCGACGGCGCGGAGGCCACGCCGGCGCGGACCGCCGCGCTCAGCCGGCTGATCGTCACCGCGTTCACCGAGTTCGGCCTGGACGAGCTGGTCGGGCAGGCGGAGTGCTTCGTCACCGTGAACCGGGACTTCCTGACCGGTGCGGTGCCGGTGCCGTTCGCTCCGGGCCGGGCGTCGCTGCTGCTCGCGGAGCCGTTCGCGCTGGACGACGCGTCGCTCGCAGGCGCCGCGGCGCTGGTGCGGCGGGGGTTCTCGCTCGCGGTGGATGTGCGGGGCGGGGAGTGGGGGCCGTTGCTCGAACCCCTGTTCGGGTTGATGTCGTACGTGACGCTGCCGGTGCCGGACGACGCCGACGAGTTCCGGACGCGGTGGGCGCGGTTTCCCGGGGTGTGCCTGATCGCGGAGCCCGGCTCCGATCGGGCCCGGGCGCTCGAGCGGGGATTCGAGCTGTTCCAGGGGACGCTGCGTGGGGCCGGTGCGCCGGGGGTCGCGTCGCGGCCGCGGTTGTCGACGACCGCCGCCGCGCGGTTGCGGCTGATCGCGCTGCTGAGTCGCGAGGACGTCGACATCGACGACGTGAGCGAGGCCGTCGCGCAGGACCCGGCCGTCAGTTACCGGTTGCTGCACGCGGTGGGGGCGGCGGCGTCCGGGCAGACGACGCGGGTGATCTCGCTGCGCGAGGCGGTGATGCTGCTCGGCCTGGACCGGATCCAGGGGTGGGTGACGCTGATGCTGCTCTCGGACGGTGCGGCGTTGGACAAGCACGCGGCGTCGGTGGTGCTGGGGCGGGCGCGGTTCTGCCGGAATCTCGCGGGGGCGTTCGGGGCGTCGCCGGGTAGCGCGTTCACCGTGGGGCTGCTGTCGGGTCTGGCGGAACTGCTCGCCCTGCCGGTCGCGCAGCTCGTGGCCGCGCTACCGCTCGCGGAGACACTGGTCGGGGCGCTGGTGTCCGGCGAGGGCGCGCTCGGCACGGTGCTGCGTACCGCGGAGCGCTACGCCGACGGCGTCGTCGACCGCCTACCGGGCGTTCTCGCCCCACCCGACCTCGTCCACGCCCAATTCGGCGCCCTCCGCTGGACCAATCACCTACTCGCCGCCGCCTGAGCGGCCATCATCGTCGGGTGGATCAGTGACCGGCCGCCGGTGGCCGGGTCAGCGGCCCGCGCGGGACACCAGGCCCTCGGCCAGTTCCGGCGGCAGGGCGGCGGGGTGCAGGACGCCCAGGCGCTGGGTCGCGCGGGTCAGGGCCACGTACAGGTCGTTGCGACCGCGCGGCGAGGCGTCGATCATCGCGGCCGGATCGACCACCAGCACGACGTCGAACTCGAGGCCTTTGGACTGAGCCGCACCCAACACGACCATCGACGCCGTCAGATCCGGGTCGGCCCCGGACGACGCCTCCGGCAACGCGGCCGCGATGGCCGCCGCCTGCGCGTCGGGCGCGATCACGGCCAGCCGCCCCTCGTGCAGCCCGGCCAGCTCCTTGCGGGCGACCTCCGCGACGTCCGCGGGCGTCACCGCGACGCACTCCCAGGGCGGCACCCCGGCCTCCCGCACCGCCGACGGCGGCTCGGAATCGGCGTCCAGCGTCTCCAGCAGCGGCAGTGTGATCGCCATGATCTCCGCCGGCGTCCGGTAGTTGACCGACAGCCGGCTCAGCCGCCACCGGTCACCGACGAACGGTTCGAGCGCCTCGTCCCACGAGTCCAGCCCACCGGGGCTCGACGTCTGCGCGACGTCACCGACCAGCGTCATCGACCGGGTCGGACAGCGGCGCATCAGCACCCGCCACGCCATCGGCGAGAGCTCCTGTGCCTCGTCGACGATCACGTGCCCGAACGTCCACGTGCGGTCCACCGCGGCGCGCTCGGCGACCGTCCGGCGGTCCGCGACCCGGCTGCGCTCGGCCAGTCGCCGGGCGTCGATCAGGTCGGTGGCAGTGAGAATTTCCTTGTCCTCGGTGCGCGACCCGGCCGCCACGTCCAGCACGCCCTGCGCGTACGCGATCTCCTCGTCACGGGCCTGCGACGCCCGCGCCCGCACCGCCCGGTCGTCCTCGCCGAGCAGTTGGGCGGCCTCGTCGAGCAGCGGGACGTCGGCCACGGTCCACCCACTGGGCGACCCGATCCCGGCCGCGCGCACCAGCAGCGCCTGCTCGTCGTCGCTGAGCAGACCGTCGGCGGCCGACGCGAGCCGCGCGGGGTCGGAGAAGAGCTGGGAGAGCAGCCGCTGCGGGGTCAGCTGCGGCCACAGCGCGTCGCACGCCGCCGCGACCCGCGGGTCGGCCGCCGCGATCGCCCGCAGGTCCAGCGCGGTCTCCGAGTAGGGATCGACCTCGTCCTCGGGCGAGTCGGAGAACCCGAGGCGCTCCAGGTCCCCGCGGGCCGCCGCGTCCAGGTCGACGCCGCCGAGCAGCTGCGCGGACTCCGCCTCGAGGCGGTCGGCCAGCCCCTGGGCCTGCGCGGCCAGCTGCCGGGCGACCTCGTCGAGCACCAACCGGACGAACACCGGACGGGCCTTGTTGTGCGGACGGCGGGTCTCGCGGGCCTGGTCGGCGGCCGCGGTCCAGAAGTCCGGCTCGAGCGTCACCACGTCGTCGCCGACGCGCACGTCGAACGGCTCACCGCGCGGCCCCTGGCGGTCCCGGACCGCCGCCGCGACCACCTGCGCCATCACCGGCCGGCCCTTCACGGCCGCCGCGGCCGCGGCTTCCGCGCGGTTCGCCACCACACCCGGGAACAGCTCGCCGACGGTGGAGAGCAGCACGCTGGTCTCACCGAGCCCTGGCAGCACCTGACCGATGTAGCGCAGGAACGTCGGATTGGGACCGACCACCAGCACACCCCGGGTCGCGATGCGCCCCGAGTGGTAGAGCAGGTACGCGGCGCGGTGCAGCGCCACCGCCGTCTTGCCGGTACCCGGCCCGCCCTGCACGACCAGTACACCGGTCTGGTCGCTGCGGATGATCGTGTCCTGCTCGGCCTGCAGCGTCGCCACGATGTCGTGCATCCGGCCGGTGCGGCTGCTGTTGACCGCCGCCAGCAGCGCGGCCGCACCGGAGAGCTGCTCGCGTCCGGCGTCGGGTGCGCCGTCGAGAACCTCGTCGTCGAGCGAGACGACCCGCCGTTCGCGGGTGACGATGTGCCTGCGGCGGTGGACGCCTTCCGGCGCGGCGCTCGTCGCGACGTAGAACGGGCGGGCGGCCGGGGCTCGCCAGTCGAGCAGCATCGGGTCCGCGTCGGCATCGTCGGCCGGGAGCCCGACGCGGCCGATGTAGTGCAGCCCACCGTCGCTCAGGTCCAGGCGCCCGAAACACAGGCCGTGCTCGGCCGCGTCGAAGCGGGAGAGCCGGGAGGCGTACTCGCTGAATGCCGAGTCCCGCTCGGAGCGGGCCTGCGCGGTGCCGCCGGACTGCGCGGCCACCTCGGCCAGCCGGGAGCGCGTCGCGTCGCGCAGCTCGTCGAGCCGTGCGTAGAGAACGGTCAGCCGGTTCTGCTCGGTGTCCAGGTCTGTCGTGCCACTGTCCGCGAGAGACAAAAGTCCACCCTCGTGTGTTCGCCGATTGGTGCGGGCTCGATCGTGCGCGTGCGCAACGTCAAAGACCAGTCTTGTTGTTCCCGGAGAGTTCGATCGGACCGGGTGGCCGGTGACCGGATCGTTCCGGTTCGGGGCGTCATCGGGTCTGGTCCGGGGTGCGGGCGCGGGTCGAGGATTCTCGTCATGACCAGTGCATTGTTGGTGATCGACGTCCAGGAATCGTTCCGGCAGCGCGCGTCGTGGGCGGCGGTGTCGAATCCGTTCGTGGTGGAGCGGATCTCCTCGCTGGTGGACGCAGCCCGGTCGCGCGGGGAGCTGGTGGTGTGGGTGCTGCACACCGAGCCGGGCAGCGGGGGACCGTTCGACCCCTCGTCCGGGCACGTGCGGCTGATTCCGCCGCTGGCCGCCACGGCCGGGGAGCCGGTGGTGTCGAAGACGTCGCGGAACGCGTTCACCACCACCAACCTGCAGCAACTGCTCACCGAGGCCGGGGTGCGGGAGGTCGTGGTGACCGGCATCCAGACGGAGCAGTGCTGTGAGACGACGGCGCGGCTGGCCGCGGACTACGGGTACGAGGTCACGTTCGTCACCGACGCGACGGCGACGTTCCCGATTCCGCATCGGGACGCCGATGCCACCGGCGTCGACGCGATCCTGGGAGACCCGCGCACGCTCGGGACCAACGCGATCGTCGAGCGCACCGAGTACGCGCTGGCCGGACGGTTCGCACGGATCGCGAGCACCCGCGAGCTCGTGGCAGACTGACCGGATCGTGCGCCGGGTCGTGTTCTTCCTCGTGCCGGGCCTGCACCTGCTCGATCTGGCGGGCCCGGCGCAGGTGTTCTCGGCGCTGTCCGGGTTCGGCTACCCGGTCACGTTGCACTTCGTCGCCGAGCGCGCGGAGGTCACCAGCGCTCAGGGTCTGCCGCTGCGCGCCGAGCCCGACTGGCCGGCGCTCTCCCGCGACGACCTCGTGATCGTCCCGGGCTGGCGCATCCGCGCCGAGCTCTGGGAACGCCGCCCGGGCCCGGTCTCCGCGGGCGTCGGCGCGGCGGGCCGTTCGGGCGGCCGAGTCGAAGCGGAGTGGATCACGCCGGAGATGAGTGCGGGGGCGCTCGGGCAGCTGCGGGCTCATCATGCGGCCGGGGGGACGGTGGCGAGCGTGTGTGCGGGGGCTGATGCGCTCGGGCGGGCCGGGCTGCTGGACGGGCGGCGCTGCACCACGCACCACGAGATCCAGCGGGAGCTCGCGCGCCGGTACCCGCGGGCCACGGTCGTGCCCGACGTGCTGTACGTCGCCGACGACCGGGTCGTCACGTCCGCGGGGATCGCCAGCGGCATCGACCTGGCGCTCGGCATTGTGGCGTCCTGGCACGGCCCGGCGGTCGCGGCCCGGGTGGCCCGGGAGATGGTGGTGTACGCGCGCCGCAACGGCGACGAGCCCCAGGAGAGCGTGCTGCTGCGCTACCGCGCGCACCTGTCCGACGTCGTGCACCGCGTCCAGGATCTGATCGACGCCCGGTACGCCGACCCGCTCCCGCTGCGCGCGCTCGCCGACGCCGGGGGAGTGAGCGACCGCACGCTGACCCGCCTGTTCGACCGCGCGACCGGTCTCACGCCCCTGCGCTACCAGCAGCTGCTGCGCCTCGAACGCGCCGAACACCTGATCGGCCAGGGCAGCACCGTCGAATCGGCCGCCCGGACGGTCGGCTTCACCGACGCCCGCATGCTCCGCCGCCTCCGATCCCGCCCGTCCGCCTAGGCCCTGTCCTGCGAATCTCGCTCGCAGCGAGACCCGGCTGAGCGGAGCCGCAGCCGAGCATGGATTCGCAGGACAGGGCCTAGCTGGGGACGGTGGGCGTCAGGTTGCGGGAACGCGGCCTAATGTGGAGCCGACCGGGAGGCACATCGACGGGGGAGAGCTCCATGACCACCGTGTTCCGGTTGGACCGCGGAACGCGTGACCGCTACGCACAGCTCGTCCGGTTCCATCACGACATGTTCGCCGACGCCTGGGGCGACATCGCCCCGGTCGAGTTCGCCATCGTGGCCTGGCGGATCGCTACTCCGCCGCTGGCCTCCACCCGCGCGTACGTGCGCTGGCACCGCCGGGTGCTCGCCGCCGAGGCGGTCCGCAACTCCTGGGACGGCACGCTGATCGCCCGGGTGCAGCTCGTCGCGCCCTCGCCGGTGAACCTGGACGCGTTGCCGCCGGTGGCGTCCGCGACGCCGCCGACCAGCCCGTTCGGCGACGACCGCACCCGCGAGGAGGACGAGGGCGCCTGGCGGGGCTGGCCGAACACGTTCGGGCAGTTCGTCACCCCGACCGACCGTGACCTCGCGCGCGGCCCGTTCCTGCGCGCCAGCGTGCTGGTGGAGGCGCCGCTGCCACTCACCGGGCTGCCCGAGGCACCCGAGGGGCCGGTGGAGGGCTTCGAGCAGGACGCGGATCGGGCGGTCGCCGTGCTGGCGCGGGCGATGGACCGGTTGGTGGGTCCGATCGTCGCCGGCCTGGAGTCCAGCGGTCCGGACGTTCCCCTCGATCGTTCACCCTGACCCACCACCGCCCACGGTGGCTCGCCGAGTGGCGTCGATCAAAATAACAAGCCCAAACGCACGTCCCGCACCCGGCCCACCGGACCTCACGCGCCGACTACGTCGGCACACGCTTTCTCCCAGCGGGCGCGGCGCTCGGCGGTCAGGTAGGCACTGTCGGGCGGGAGCTGGCCGGACGCGGTGAGGCGGGCGTAGGAGAGCAGGTGCGCGGCCGGGGACGCCAGGTCGTGCGCGGGTTGGGCGACGAGGGGTTCGAGGACGGCGTCGGGGAAGCCCCAGAGTCCGACGAGGTAGGCGCTGGCCTGCGCGGACGTGCAGCCGAACGCGGCGACTTCCGCGGTGGCGCGCTCCCGGGGGTCCGTGATGCCGCGGAGGGTGGCCCAGCCGTCGGGGCGGGCGGTGACCTGGGCGAGCAGTCCGATGTCGTGCAGAACGCCGGCGAGGAAGACCGCGCTGGCCTCGGTGCGGTCGAGGTTTTCGGCCGACGCGAGGCGCCGGGCGAGTGCGGCGGTGCGCATGCTGTGGGCGGTGAGTGCGTCGAGGTCGAAGCCGGGGGGCAGGGGCGCGTCGGTGCGGTAGGCGCCGCTGGCCAGCGCGAGGGCCTGGAGGGTGTCGACGCCGAGCAGGACGACGGCTTCTTCGAGGCTTTCGACGTGGCTGGGTGGGCAGAAGAGGCCGGAGTTGACGAGTTTGAGCACGTCGGTGGTGGTGGTGAGGTCGCGGCGGACGATGGCGGCGAGGCCTGCGGCGTCGGTTTCGGCGGCGATGAGGTCGGTGTAGATGGTGGGGGGCTTGGGGAGGGTGAGGACGGGTCTTTTACCCCGTGCGGTGGTCACCTGGTCGACGGCGGCCAGCAGGTCCTCGGGTGCACACGGTTTGACGAGGAAGCGGTGGGCGTGGGCCAGGACGCGCAGGAGTGATTCGCGGTCGGTGCGGGCGGAGAGCACGAGGCGGGCGTGGGGGCCGTCGGCGGTGAGCAGGCCGGCGAGTGGGGGTTGGGCGGCGTCGCACACCAGTACGTCGACGGGGAAGTGCTCGACGGCTTCGGCGGTGGTTGCGGCGAAGACGACGTCCCAGTGGGGGCGGGCGCTGCGCAGGATGCGGCGCAGGGCGGCCAAGGCGTGGGGTTCGTCGTCGGCGAACAGCACTCGGACGCCGGTCACCGCACCTCGCCTATCCGTGGGAACCCTTCCTGGTTAAAGTAGGTTATTCCGGACGAAACGTCATTCTGGGGGCGCAGTGGCGCAGCGGATCCTGCTGGTGGACGACGAGCCCGGGGTACTCGACGGGCTCCGTCGAACATTGTCGGCGAAGTACCAGGTCGAAGCCGTGCTCAACCCCGCTGACGCGCTCAAGAAGCTCGAGCACAGCCGCGGCGGCTCGAACCCGTTCGCGGTGGTCGTCTCGGACATGATGATGCCGGAGATGACCGGATCGGAGTTCCTCCGCGCGGCCTCCGAGGTGGCGCCCGAGGCGGTGCTGATCCTGCTGTCGGGCAAGGCGGACGTGCGTTCGACGATCCCGGCGATCAACACCGGCCGGCTGTTCCGGTTCATCGCCAAGCCGTGCAGCCCCCGGGACCTGCAGGCCGCGATCGACGACGCGTTGCGGCAGTACCAGGTGGGCAAAGCCGGCACGGACCTGCTGGAGAAGACGCTGTCGGAGTCGGTGAAGGTGCTGGCGCAGGCCCTCGCGATGGCCAGCCCGGAGACCGGGAGCCGGATCACGACGATCAGCGAACTGGTCGGTGGGGCCGCCCGGCAGCTGGGGCAGTCCCACAGCTGGGAGCTGCGGATGGCCGCGCGGCTCTCCCAGCTCGGCCTGGTGTCGATTCCGGCGGAGGTGCTGCAGCGGGTCGAGGGCGGCATCGAGGGCAGCGCCGGGGAGAAGGCCATGTACCGGTCGCACCCGGACGTGGCCCGGAACCTCCTGGCGGGGATCCCCCGGTTGGAGCGGGTCGCCGAATGGATCGGGTCGCAGACCGCGGACGCCACCGCACCCCCGCCGAAGGGCGCCCCGGACCCGGACGACCGCGCGGAGCTGCAACGGCAGATCTTCCTCGTCGCGTGTGAATTCCTGGCGGCCAAGGACATCGGGGAGTGGCCGCCGGAGTGCGCGGCGCGGCTGACCGGCGGGGGCCGGTACCGCACCGACGTCATCCAGGCGGTGCTCAAGACCGCGCTGGAGCGCGACGCGGCGCCGGACGCGATCTCGGTGCAGATCAACCAGCTGAAGGTCGGAATGCGGTTCGTCCGTGACGTGAAGGCCACGAACGGCGCCACACTGGTGCGTAAGGGCGATCGGGTGACCGACACGGTGCGGGTGCGGCTGCAGAACTTCAAGACCTACGTCGGGGTGATCGAGCCGCTGCGTGTGACGCCGATCAAAGAGACGCTCTGAGGCCGGCCGCCCGGGCGATCGCCAGGGCGGCGGTGCGCACGGCGACGCGGGCGGCGACCTGCACGCCCTCGTCCTTGGGCCCGACCAGCGAGATCGCGCCCAGCGGCTCCCCGCCGCGGCCCAGGATCGGGGCGGCGACGCTGGAGACCGTGGCGGGGCCGGTGCCGACCGGGTTGGGTCCGGCCACCGCGCACACGCCCGCGGACCGGACGGTCGCCAGCAGCTGACGGATGCGGGGCGGGTCGGCCGCGGCGGCCAGCGCCTCGTCGCGGACCTGCTCGGGGGCGTGCGCCAGCAGCGCGATGCCGATGCCGGTCTCGGTGAGCGGGAGCCGCCCGCCGACCCGGTACTTCACGGCGGTCGCGTCCCGCGCCGAGAGGCGTTCCACCAGCACCGCGGTCTGCCCGTCGCGGACGCCGAGCAGGATGTGCTGGCGGGTGACGTGGTGCAGGTCTTCCAGGAACGGCAGCGCGGCGGCCCGCAGGCCGTGGCCGCGGGGTGCCAGTGAGGCGATCTCGAGCAGCTGCAGCCCGACGACGAAGTCGCCGTCGGCGGTGCGTTCGAGCGCGCCGACCGCGACCAGTTGCGTCGCGATCCGTGAGGTCGTGCTTTTGGGGAGCACGGCGCGGGCGGCGAGCGTGGCCAGCGGCAGGGCCTGGCCCGCGTCGGCGAAGGCGCCGAGGATGCGGAACGCCCGGTCGATGATCGGTTCGCCCTGCGGTGGGCGTCCCGAGCGGCGGGCTGACGTTCCACTCATCGGAACGGCTGCTGTGTGCGGCGGGTCATCTGGCGCACCTTAACCGGCGTGACATCCACCGTGCTGATCGCCGGCGGCGGCCCGTCACGGGGTGGCGTCGATCGTGGTCGAACCGCGCACGGAGATCAGCTGGGCCCGGCCACGACCTCGCCGACCTCGATGGAAGGAAGTCTTATGCGGATAGCTGTTCGCGCCGGACGGACCGTGGTGATTTCCCCGGACGGCGCCAATTGTGTCGACGTTGCGAAGGCCAGTGACGGGGCGTTCGGGCCTGATCCGCGCGCGGTGTACTGGGCGTGGGACGCGTTCTCGGCCTGGGCGGCGTGTGTTCAGGACTTCGGCGAACCGTTACTGATCGAGGAACTCGGACCGCCGTCACCCGATCCCCGCCAGGTCTTCGCGATCGGCCTCAACTACCGCGACCACGTGCTCGAATCCGGTCTGCAGATCCCGGCGTCCCCGTCGGTGTTCACGAAGTTCACCGGCAGCTTCGCCGGCCCGGTCGGTGACCTGGTGCTCCCCGCGGGCACCGTCGACTGGGAGGCCGAGCTCGTCGTGATCATCGGCCGGGAAGCCGACCGTGTCGCGGCCGGGGACGGCTGGTCGCACGTGGCGGGCCTCACCGTCGGTCAGGACTACTCCGAGCGGGCGCTGCAGCTGGCCGGGTCCCCGCCGCAGTTCTCGCTGGGCAAGTCCTACCGCGGGTTCGCGCCGCAGGGACCCTGGCTGGTCACACCCGACGAACTCCCGTCGTCGCTGACCATCACGTGCACGATCAACGGCGAAACCGTCCAGCACGGCGACACGTCCCAGCTGATCTTCGGAATCCCGGAGCTCGTCGAGCGGCTGTCGGCCGTCGTGCCCCTCTACCCGGGGGACGTGATCTTCACCGGCACCCCCGCCGGGGTCGGCGGCACCCGCACTCCGCCGCGTTTCCTGCGCCCCGGCGACGTCGTCGAGACCACGATCGAGGGCATCGGCACGATGCGCCAGCGCTGCGTGGAGCCGTCATGACGCTGCACGGGCTGACCGGCATCACGCTCGGGGTGCCCGACGTGGCCGCCGCGACCGCGTTCTACACCGACTTCGGGCTCACCCCGCTGGGCGATGGGCTCTTCGCGACCGCGGACGGGGGTCAGCAGCTCTCCGTGGCCTATTCACCGCAGCGGCGGTTGATCGCCCTCGGCGTCGGGGCCGATGATCCCGACGATCTGGACCGGGTCGCGCGGAGTTTGGCCCGCCTGGGAGTCACCGCGGAGCGGTCGGCGGCCGCGGTGCGGGCCACCGACCCGGGCACGCGGGTCGCCGTCACTGTTTCGCTCGCTCCTCGGGTCGGGTCCACGCCGCTCGCGGCTCCCGCGATCAACCGGCCCGGCGAGGTGGCCCGCCCCAATGCCCGGGCCGACGCGGTGCTGCGCGAGGGACCGGTGCGGCCCCGCAAACTCGGGCACGTCGTGCTCGGCTCCACCGACCAGGACACGTCGCACCGGTTCTTCACCGACGGCCTCGGGTTCCGGGTCAGCGACACGGTGCCCGGGATCGCGGCGTTTCTGCGCTGCTCGACAGACCATCACAACGTGCTGGTCCAGAGCGCCCCGGTGAGCTTCCTGCATCACACCTCGTGGCAGGTCGACG
The DNA here is from genome assembly GCF_043197895.1 of Cryptosporangium sp. NPDC048952. NCBI lineage: Bacteria > Bacillati > Actinomycetota > Actinomycetes > Cryptosporangiales > Cryptosporangiaceae > Cryptosporangium > Cryptosporangium sp. NPDC048952. Next base: position 362,300 of record NZ_JBICTY010000002.1, read on the forward strand.
ACGTCGACGAGGTGGGGCGCGGCGCGAGCGCGATGCTCGAGGGCGACCCGGCCCGGCACGTCTGGGGCCTCGGCCGCCACGCGATCGGCTCCAACTTCTTCTGGTACCTCAAGGACCCGGCAGGCAACTTCGCCGAGTACCACTCCGACCTCGACTGCATCGTCGACGACGCCCTGTGGACGCCCGGGGTCTGGGAGGGCGCCCGGTCGCTCTACCAGTGGGGCCCGCCGCCCCCGCCGTCGTTCCTCGCCCCCGACGACCTCGCCGCCCTGATGACCGGAGCCCACAGTGGTTGATTTCGCATCCCACGCCTATCCCGAACAGCATGTCGACCTCGGTGAGGTCCGACTCAACTACGCCACCGCCGGCTCACCCGAAAACCCCGCGCTGCTGCTGATCCCCGAGCAGACCGGCTCCTGGTGGGTCTACGAGGAAGCGATGGGCATCCTCGCCGAGAACTTCCAGGTGTTCGCCGTGGACCTGCGGGGCCAGGGCCGCAGCACCTGGACACCGAAGCGCTACAGCCTCGACAACTTCGGCAACGACCTGGTGCGGTTCCTCTCGGTGGTGGTGGGGCGCCCGGCGATCGTGGCCGGCAACTCCTCCGGCGGTGTGCTGGCCGCGTGGCTCTCGGCGTACGCGCTGCCCGGGCAGGTCCGCGGCGCGCTGTGCGAGGATCCGCCGTTCTTCGCGTCCGAGCTCGTGCCCGCGTACGGACACTCGATCCGGCAGGCCGCCGGGCCCCTGTTCGCGCTGTTCCGCGACCACCTGGGTGACCAGTGGAGCGTCGGGGACTGGGCCGGGTACTGCGCGGCGGCGAACGCGTCGTCGTCGCCGATGGCCGGGTTCTTCCGCGCCGAAGAGATTCCGCAGCACCTCAAGGAATACGACCCGGAGTGGGCTCGCGTCTTCTACGAAGGCACCGTCGCGTTGCACTGCCCGCACGAACTCATGCTGACGCAGGTCAAGTCGCCGATTCTCGTGACGCACCATGCGCGCTCGATCGATCCGGTGAGCGGGTCGCTGATCGGGGCGCTGTCCGACGAGCAGGCCGGGCAGGCGCGGCGGCTGATCGCGTCGGCGGGCGTGCGGGTCGACTACGAGTCGGTGCCGGATGCGCTGCACATGATGCACCAGTTCGAACCGGCCCGGTACGCGAAGATCCTCAGCGGGTGGGCGGCCACGCTCTAGGTGTTCCAGTGGGTGGGGCGGGGGAGGCGGGCGGGGATCGTTGTGGTGTGGTCGCCGCGGGCGGCGGCGAGCTGGGACGGGGTGAGGAACAGCGCGGTGAAGAGGTTCGCTCCGCGCAGATCGGCGTCGCGGAGATCGGCGCCGGTGAGGTCGGCGCCGCGCAGATCGGCGTTCCGCAGATCCGCGGCGATCAGGTAGGCGCCGCGCAGGTTGGCGCCCCGCAGCGCGGCTCCGCCCAGCCGCGCCCCGATCCGATCCGCCCCCGCCCAGTCGACCGGCCCGCGCCGGCCCCGGCGTCGTCGTTTCCCGGTGCGGGCCAGGGCGCTGGCGGCGCGGAGGAGGGGGGTGACCTCGGCGCGGAGTGCGTCGGTGTCGCAGGACTCCAGGTCGGTGGGGGTGCCGTCGGCGAGGTGGCGGAGGCGCTCGGCGGCGTCGTCGAGCGCGGGGTGGAGGTCTGCGGCCGCGGGCAGGCCCAGGGCCTCCTCCACGTACCAGCGCAACTCGTGCAGCCGCCGCACCACCGGGAAAACCTCGAACATGCTCGAGGCGACGTCCGGCGAGTCGCGCCACGAGCGACCACCGAACGTGTGCTGGGTGACGTGCTGGCCGGCACCGAGGCAGTCGAACACCGTGCAGCCGGTGTACCCGGAGGTACGAAGGTCCGCGTGGATGCCGCACCGGTCGTCCGCAGTGAGGTTTCCGCACGGGCGGCCACCGGGCTTGTCGACAGCGAAGTCCGCGGACCGCGCGAACGGCAACGCCACGCAGCACAGCGCGGCGCACCGCCGGCAGTCGGGCCGCAGGTCGCCGGGGGGTGTGGTCACTGTCCCAGCGTCCGTTCCGGCGCGTCCCACGTCGATCCGGCGCGCCACTCCACCCCGAACGCCTCCTCCCCGAGCACAGCCACCAGCCTCTCCCGAGCCACCCCGGCCTCCGGCAACCCACCCCTCATCGGCCGGCTGAGTGCAGTGTCCCCACGGTGCGGGGTGACTCCGTGGCGTAGGGCCCAGGCCGCTCCGAGCGCTCGGGCGCCGTGAGGGGCGCGGGCCTGGCTGCTGGCGCACCAGGCGGCGTAGCGTTCGAGCACGTCGGCGCGGAGGGGAGCGTCACCCGTGCGGGCGGACAGGAGCAGCGCCCGAGCGTGCCACTCGCCCGCAGTGGGCGACCCCCGCTCGGCCTCGACCCGCGCCAGGCAGGAATGCAGCTGCGCCGTGAACCGCACCGCCGCCGGCGGCCCCACCACGGGTGCCCGCTGCGGTGGGGGTTCGTCGGTGGCTAGTAGCGACAGGGCGGTGTGGTGGTGGGTGACGGCCGTGGGGAGGTCGCCGTGGTAGCGGGCTACCTCGCCACGGGCGTGGGCGATACGGGCTCGGAGCAGGCTGTCTTCGGTGCGGGCCGCGAGCGCGTCGGCGCGGGTCAGGGCATCGGCGGCGCCGTCGAACTCGCCCAGGCGCCCGGCGAGCGTGGCGATCTGGACGAGCAGCTCCGGGATCTCGCTGAGCCCGTCGAGCTCCACCGCGAGCGCCTCGGCCTCGCGTAACGCCGCCAGGGCCGCAGCGGGGTCGTCCGCTCCGGTGACCATCGCGATGCTGGACGCCGCCAGCAGCAACCCCCAGCGCTCGCCCAGCGGCGTGAACAACGCCCGTGCCGCGGCGAACGCAGCGTGCGCGCGGTCGGCGTCACCGGCGTCCCAGGCCGCGTGCCCGGCCAGTACTCGGCTGGCGGCCCGGCACCACGGATCCGGGTGCTGCGCGAACCGGACCGCGGCCGCCTCCATCCAGGCGGGCCCGCCGGTGTCCGGCGACCCCACCCCACCCCCGAGCCACGCGACCGCAAACATGCTCGCCGGGTGATCCAGCCCCGCCACCGCCTCCCACACCCCACCCGGCGCCCCGAACCCCTCCCCGGCCCGGACGGCGGTGTGGGCCCCGGACGAGTACGAGGCGCCGGGGGCAGGGGCTGTGGGAGGCCAGGGGCCTGCTGTGGCGGCCAGGAGGCAGAGGGCGGTGGCGGTGTCGGGAGTGGGGGACACCTCGCCGAGGGTGAGGGCCTGGGTGGCCCAGGTGGCGGCGGTGCGGCGCTGGCCGGTGAGCCACCAGAACCACAGGCGCGCCGCGACCAGCCTGCGTACCACCCGCACGTCGCCGGCGGCGAGCGCGCGGGACGTCGCCGCGTCCAGGTCCGCGTGCCACGCCTGGAATCGTGCGATCGCGCCCAGCTGGTCGCCGGTGCGCAGGACCGGTTCGTCGCGCTCCACGACGTCGAGAAGGTAGGCGGTGTGGGCAGCGGCCACGTGCGCACCCTCCCCGGCCTCCGCGAGCCGTTCCGCGGCGTAGGCGCGGACGGTCTCCAGGAGTCGGTAGCGACGTCCGTCGGGGCCGTCGACGGGAACGACCAGCGACCGGTCGACCAGGTCCCCGACGACGTCGGGCAGGTCGGTGCCGGGACCGCAGACCGCGTCGATCGCGGCCAAGGGGGCGGGGCCGGCGAACAGGGCGAGCCGTCGCAGGAGGGTGCGCTCCGGGGCGGTGAGCAGCTCCCAGCTGCCGTCCATCACCGCGCGCAGGGTGCGGTGGCGCGGGACCCCGCCGCGGCTTCCCCGCCCGAGCAGCGCGAACCGGTCGTCGAGCCGGGACGCGACCTCGGTGAGGCTCAGCGACCGTAAGCGGGCCGCGGCCAGTTCGATCGCCAGTGGCAGCCCGTCCAACGCCGCGCAGATCCGCGTCACCTCCGCCGCGTTCTCGGCGGTCACCGCGAACCCGGGCCGCACCGCCGCAGCCCGTTCCGCGAACAACCGCACCGCCGCCGCGCCCGGCGCCCCCTCCTCGATCGCGGACGCGACCGGCAACGGCGATACGGGGCACAGCGCCTCGCCCACGACGCCGAGCGCCTCCCGGCTGGTCACCAGTGCCCGCACCCCCGGAGCCGCGGCCAGGACCCGCGTCACGAGCAACGCCAGCGGCTCCACGACGTGCTCGGCGTTGTCGAGCACCAGCACCAGCCGCCGGGTACGCAGCAACTCCGCGAGCTGCTCCACCGGCTCGCCCTCGGCCGGGGCCAGCACCACGGTGGGGCGCGCCAGCACCGACAGCACGGCCGACGCGAGCGCGTCCACCGACGCCCCCACGCCGGCCAGCTCCACGAGCCACACCCCGTCCGGCGCGGCCGGCGCCGACACCGCCTCGAGTGCCAGGCGCGTCTTCCCCACACCCCCGGGCCCGGTGAGCGTCACCAACCGGCCGGACGCGAGCAGCTGCACCACCCGGGCCAGCTCGGCGGAACGCCCCACGAAGCTCGTCAGCGACGCCGGCAGGTTGCCCCCGCGGGGCAACACCTCGGCCGGAGCCTCCTCCCGCAGCGCCGCCAGGTGCGCCTCCCGCAGCTCCTGCCCCGGATCGACGCCGAGCCGGTCGGCGAGCATCCGGCGGGTGTCGGCGAAACGTTCGAGCGCATCCGCGCGGCGCCCCGCCGCGACCAGCGCCTGGATCAGCCGCGCCGCCAGCCCTTCCCGCAGCGGGTGGGCGGCACATGCGGCGGTCAGTTCGGTGACCAGCGCGGTGGCGTCGACACCCAGTGACAGGTCCGCCGCGACCCGGCCCTCGAGCGCGGTGAGCCGCAGTTCCTCGGCCTGCGACGCGGCGGCCAGCACGAACGGTGCGTCCCCGGCGTCGGCCAGCGCGGGACCGCGCCACAACCCCAGCGCTTCGCGCAGCAGCGACGCGGCGACCTGGGCGTCCCCGGAGCGCAACGCGGACGTACCGGCTGCGACCAGGCGCCCGAACTCGTGCAGGTCCACCAGGGCAGGGGAGAGGCTCAGCCGGTACCCCGCCGGGTGCGACCCGATCGCGTTCCGGCCGGGTGGGCCGGCCCGGTCCAGGTCACGCCGTAGCCGCGACACCGCCGACTGCAGCGCGTTGCCCGGTGCCGCCGGCGGCCGGGCGTCCCACAGGTCGTCGACGAGCCGGTCCACGGTGACCAGCCGCCCCGGGTCGAGCGCCAACCGACACAGTAGAGCGCGCTGCCGCACCCCGGTGACGGGAACCGCAAGGCCCGCGGAGTCACGCACCTCCACGGCGCCGAGCAGCCCGATGTTCATGGACACGATTCTGTCCCATCCCACCGACAAGGTAAGTAATAACAAGCCCATACGCCTGAACACGCTCAACCACCCACACCAAACGCACCCGAGCGGGGGAGGCCGCCTCGTGACGGCGCTAGGGTGTGCGACATGGCCGAGGAAATCGACGCGGAAACACTCGCGTTCGCCCACCGCATGTTCGACGCCGCACGCGAGGGCAACACCGAACTGCTCGCAGGCAACGTCGACGCGGGCCTGCCGGCCAACCTCACCAACGACAAGGGCGACACGCTGCTGATCCTCGCGGCGTACTACGACCATCCGTCGACGGTGTCGGCGCTGGTGGAACGCGGCGCGGACGTCAACCGCGCCAACGACAAAGGCCAGACACCCCTGGCCGCCGCGGTGTTCCGGCGTTCGAAGGCCAACGTCAGGACGCTCTTGGACGCCGGCGCCGACCCGAATGCGGGCGGGCCCTCCGCTCTCGACACGGCCCGCTTCTTCGACATCCCCGAGATGTTGGAACTCCTCGAATCCTGACCCCGTAGTAACAAGCCCATACGTCAGAACACACGCGCCCGAAGAGCAACAGCTCACACCGGAGGGACCGGTCCGCTCTCCCGCAGGGGAGGAGCGGTAGCGTCGACACTCGGAAGAAATCGACGGTGGGAGGCGTAATGGTGCAGGGACCAGTGACGGTCACGGTCACCGGTGCAGCGGGCCAGATCGGCTACGCGCTGCTGTTCCGGATCGCGTCGGGGCATCTGCTCGGTGCGGACGTTCCGGTGAAGCTGCGGCTGCTGGAGATCACCCCGGCTCTCAAGGCCGCCGAGGGTACCGCGATGGAGCTGGCGGACGGCGCCTTCCCGCTGCTGCAGAGCGTCGACATCTCCGACGATCCGCGGGTGGCGTTCGACGGTGCGAACGTGGCGCTGCTGGTGGGTGCCCGTCCCCGTAGCAAGGGCATGGAGCGGGGTGACCTGCTCGAGGCCAATGGTGGCATCTTCAAGCCGCAGGGCGCGGCGATCAACGAGGTCGCGGCCGACGACATCAAGGTGCTGGTGGTCGGTAACCCGGCGAACACGAACGCTCTGATCGCGCAGGCGCATGCGCCGGACGTGCCGGCGGAGCGGTTCACGGCGATGACGCGTCTGGACCACAACCGGGCGATCTCGCAGCTGGCGGCGAAGCTCGACGTGCCGGTGACGGCGATCAAGAAGCTGACGATCTGGGGTAACCACTCGGCGACGCAGTACCCGGACCTGTTCCACGCGGAGGTCAACGGGAAGGTCGCCGCGGAGCAGGTCGACGAGGGCTGGTTGCGGGACACGTTCATTCCGACGGTGGCCAAGCGCGGTGCGGCGATCATCGAGGCGCGGGGCGCGAGTTCGGCGGCGTCCGCGGCGTCGGCGGCGATCGATCACGTGCACACGTGGGTGAACGGTACGGCTGAGGGTGACTGGACGTCGGCGGCGATTCCGTCGGACGGTTCCTACGGTGTGCCGGAGGGCTTGATTTCGTCGTTCCCGGTGACGGCGAAGGACGGCAAGTTCTCGATCGTGCAGGGCTTGGAGATCGATGCGTTCTCGCGTGAGCGGATCGACGCGTCGGTGGCTGAGTTGGGTGAGGAGCGCGACGCGGTGCGCGGCCTGGGCTTGATCTGAGTCTTTCGTTCAATAGGGGGCGGCCTGCGGCCGCCCCCTATTGTGTGTCTGGTGACGGTCGATTTGCTCCCACTTGCGGTTTTTTATCTCGACGCCGGGCGGGCCGGCGTGCGGGGCAATGCGGTGTTCGAGGCGCTGCGGACGCCGGAGCTGGATGCCGTGGTCGCGTCGGTGGGGCCCGGTGAGGAGCGGGTGGTCCGGGTCGCGGGGGCGACGTATCTGGTGAAGGCCGGGCCGGGCTTGGGTGTGGTGGTCGACGTGTCGGGTGTGGTGGCGTCGGAGCATGAGGCGGCGCACGCGACGCGGCTGGAGTCGATCGGTGCGTTGGCGGCGGGGTTGGCGCACGAGATCAACACGCCGGTGCAGTACGTGTCGCACAACGTGGTGTTTCTGCGGGAGGCGTTCGAGTCGGTGTTGCCGGGCGTCGAGGACGAGTATCTGCGGGCCGAGGTGCCGGCGGCGCTGGAGCAGACGCTCGAAGGTGTGGAGCGGGTGGCGGGGATCGTGCGGGCGATGAACGAGTTCGCGCATCCGGGTGAGGGTTTGACGCAGGCGGATGTGAATCGTGCGGTGTCCTCGACGGTGGAGGTGTGCCGTAACGAGTGGAAGTACGTGGCGCGGCTGGAGCTGGCTTTGGATCCAGGGCTGGGGTTGGTGCCGTGTTATGAGGGTGAGCTGAAGCAGGTGGTGCTGAATCTGGTGGTGAATGCGGCGCATGCGGTGGCGGATGGTTCGTCGCCGGGGCTGATCACGGTGGCGACGCGTGGTCTGCCGGATGCTGTGGAGATTTCGGTGTCGGACAACGGGGTCGGGATGGATGAGGCGACGCGGTTGCGGGTGTTCGATCCGTTTTTCACGACGAAGGGTGTGGGTCGTGGGACGGGTCAGGGTCTTGCGATGGCGTGGCGGTGTGTGGTGGGTACGCACGGGGGTTCGATCGAGGTGGATTCCACCCCTGGGAAGGGCTCCACTTTCCTGATCCGTCTCCCCCGATCGGTTCGCCGATAATGTGCATTATGTCAAGTAGTGCTCGGGAGGGGTCTACTCCCCTAGCCGTTGAGCGACATGATCTTGGCGGGGTGTTCGCCGCCGAGGAAGTCGAGCAGGAGCTGGTTGGCGAGGGCGGGTTTCTCCATGAGCAGCCCGTGGGAGGTGCCGGGGACGACGCCGAGTTGTGCTTCGGGCAGGGTGGTGAGCAGGGCGGCGCTGTGTTCGATGCGCACCATGTCGTCGTCGCCCTGCAGGAGCAGGGTGGGTGCGGTGATGGTGGCGATCTGTTCGTCGGGGATGCCGGTGTCTTCGCGCCACATGCGCAGGCTTTTGGCGGCGAACGTGTCGAAGTGGTCGGCGCCGTCGGGTGAGAGTGTGGCGTAGTCGTCGCGGGCCCAGGCGGTCATGGCGTCGTCGTCGTGCAGGAGGGCCCAGGCTTCGGGGCGGGCGCCGTCGGGGTGCAAGTACTGGCCGATGAGGACGAGTTTGTCGACGAGTTCGGGGCGGTCGATGGCGACGAGGGCGGCGACCATGGCGCCGTCGCTCCAGCCGACGAGGTGGGCGGAGGCGATGCCGAGGGTGTCGAGGAATGCGCTCGTCTCGGCGGCCATGAGGCGGTAGGTGAGGCGTCCGTCGGCGTCGGGGGTGCGTCCGTGGCCGCGGCGTTCGGGGACGATGACCTGGTAGTGCTGGGCCAGTTCGGGGATCTGCGCGGTGAAGTGGGTGGCGTTGCCGAGGCCGCCGTGCAGGAGGACGACGGGGTCGCCGGTGCCGTGGGTTTCGTAGTAAGTGCGCAGGCCGTCGACGGTGGTGTAGCTCATGGGCTCAACGTAGCGCCGGCCCCACCGAATCGTTGGGGGGTGTTCGGTGGGGCCGGCGGGCAAGGTCGGTGGGGGTTGGTGACCGACCTGGGGTTGGTGCGGTGGGGTCAGTCGACGTCGGCGCGCAGGACCCAGATGCCGCGGTAGTGCCAGCCGCCGCCCTGCCAGTAGCGGTGGAACTGGTTGCCCCACTGCTGGCGCCAGTGTCCGCGGTAGCCGGTGCGGACGAAGTCGCAGTCGGCGTCGCGCCAGTAGCCGCGGTACTGGCCGGCACGGGCGGCCCAGGCGCACTGGCGGTAGGACTGGAACACCGCGACGACCTCGTCCTCGTCGCCGTCCCAGCCGTACCATCCGTGTCCGCCGTTGCTGACGGTCGTGGTGGGGGTGGTGGCGGGGGCGGCGGCCTGGGCGGTTCCGGCCATGCCGGCGACGCCTCCGGTGACCGCGAGTCCGGCCAGGGCCAGTGCGGCCCGCCGTGCTGTCGTGCTTGCCATAGAGGTGGGTCCCTCCTCGAGTTGTTTCGGGCAGGAAGTACGAAAGCACGCGAGATGTGAGTTTTGTGAGAAACCGGGGTGCGGTGGGTCGGCGCGGCGGGCGGCGCGCCCGAGTAATGCCCGTACGGAGGATGCTCGGACCCGTTCGTTCAGCCAACCAGTTACCGGACTTTCGTCTCCACAGTGGGCAAATGCGACGTTGTTTCGGGTGGTGTCGAACCAAACAGGAGTGATGGGACGTGCACCTGTCATCAACGGAGGGGCCGGACCGGACGGAGGCACGGGAGACATGCCGAAACGGGTGGACCATCAGCAACGGAGGCGGGAGATCGCCGAGGCGTTGCTGCGCGTGGTGGGTGTCCAGGGCCTCCACGGGATGAGCTTGCGGGAGGTGGCCGCGGAGGCCGGTGTCTCGCTGCGCCTGGTGCAGTACTACTTCCCCAGCAAGGAACAGCTGCTGCTGTTCACCGCCAGCTACCTGACCCGGCGGCTGACCGACGAGGTCACCACGCGGGTGGAGGCGGTGGGGCCGGCGGCGTCGCCGCGCACGGTCATCGAGGCGACGCTGGTGGCGATGCTGCCGACCGACCCGGACACCAAACGTTTCCATCTGGCGCACGCGGCGTTCGCGGTGCTGGCGATGACCGACTCGACGATCGCCGCGCAGGCCGTGCTCGCCGGCCCGGACGCGCGGGAGGAGCTGCTCACCGAGCAGTTGCGCATGGTGCTGCGGCCACCGGCGGACGCCCGCGCGGAGGCCGTGGCGCTGCTGGCGATGTCCGACGGTCTGGCGACCAGCGTCCTGGGTGGGGCGCGCAGCGTCGATGAGGCGGTGGGCGCGTTGCGTCACCACCTGGACCGGCTGCTGCCCGCCGCGTCGCGCACGCCGGCGATCGCGCGCGCCAGCGGCTGGTGAATATTCGCTAGCGGCCGTGCGCGTGCGGCCGCTAGCGTGCGTGTGGAGCAGGAACGGGTTCGAGGGAGACGGAGGTGCGCAGTCCATGGCTGCCTTCGTGGTTGACGCTGCCCTGCGCAGCGTCGCGCCGTCCCTCGTCCTCCCGGCCGCCGACTGAACCGTGCGGCCGACTACCCGCAAAGGGTTCCTGCGTTGTCTTTCTCTTTTGACGTGCTCGGGTGGGACTCCCCCTGGGCTGATTCTTTCGCGCCCCACGCCGCCGGTGGCCTGACCCCGGGGCGGGTGGTGCGCGTCGACCGCGGTCAGTGTGACGTCGCGGTGTCCGGCGGGGTGACCCGCGCGGACTTCTCCCGCCTGGACGTGTGCACCGGTGACTGGGTCGCGCTCTCCGGCCTGTCGGTTCATGCGGTGCTGCCGCGGCGGACCGCGCTGGTGCGCGCGTCGGCGTCCGGTGTGTCCTCCGGTCAGGTCCTGGCCGCCAACGTCGACGTCGTCGCCGTCGTCATCCCCTGCGAAGGCACCGTGGACCTCGGCCGCGCCGAACGTCTGCTGGCGCTGGCGTGGGAGAGCGGCGCCCGCCCCGTCGTGGTCCTCACCAAGACAGATGCCTGTCCCGACGTCGATCAGGTCCGTGACGAGGTTGCGGGGGTGGCGATCGGGGTGGACGTGGTCGCCACCAGCTCGGTCGCCGGCACCGGATTGGACACCCTCACCGCGGAGCTGACCGGCACCGTGGTGCTCGTCGGCCGCTCCGGCGTCGGCAAGTCCACTCTCGCGACCGCGCTGACCGGTGTGGAGCTGGCCGTGCAGGGCGTCCGCGCGGCCGACGGGAAGGGCCGGCACACCACCGTGCGCCGCGAACTGCTGCCGTTGCGCGGCGCGCGGGGTGTCCTCATCGACACCCCCGGGCTGCGGGGCGTCGGGTTGTTCGACGCCGAGGACGGGGTGGCGCGCGCGTTCGCCGACATCGACGCGCTGGCCGCCGACTGCCGGTTCGGTGACTGCGCCCACGGCGGTGAACCCGGCTGCGCCGTGCAGGAGGCGATCGACGCGGGGCTGCTGCCCGCGCGGCGCCTGGACAGCTACCGCAAGCTCGTCCGGGAGAACGAGTGGGCGGCGGCGCGCACCGACGCGCGGTTGCGGTCCGAGCGGCGCGCGAAGGAGCGGTCGTTCCACCGTCAGCTGCGTAACCAGTGGAACCGGCCCGGATCCGGGCGGCGCTGACGTGCACTCGCTTCTGTGCTGGCCGGCATGCACGGCATGGGGATGGGCGGTGGCCGCGCCCCGGCGCGGCGATTTTGTCGGAGGGTCCCGCTACGGTGCGGGTGCTTCCGCGAAGCAGAGCGGGCAGGTGCCGTCGAGGAGGCGGCACCTGCCCACTCGGATCCTTGACCTCACGCCCACTTCAACTTCTACGGTGCTGCCATGAGCATGGAGATGACCGCGTGGAACTCGCTGTACCACGCGATGCACGCGAGTGAGGAACGCCGGCCGTTCTCGAGGGCGACGCTGCGGCGCATCGGTGGGTTCGCCCGCCCGCACCGCCGGGCGCTGCTGGTGTTCGTGGGGTTGTCGGTGGCCGGTGCGCTGCTGGCCGTGGCCACCCCGGTGCTGGCGGGGCGGGTCGTCGACGCGATCGTCGGCGGTGAGGCCACCGGGGTGCTGGTGCGCCTGGCGGTGCTGATCGCGGTGATCGCCGTCGCCGAGGCCGGCATCGGGCTGGCCACGCGCCGCTTGTCGGCCGGCATCGGGGAGGGGCTGATCCTCGACCTGCGCACCGCGGTGTTCGACCACGTGCAGCGCATGCCGATCGCGTTCTTCACCCGCACCCGCACCGGCGCGCTGGTCAGCCGCCTGAACAACGACGTCATCGGTGCGCAGCGCGCGTTCAGCGACACGCTGTCCGGTGTGGTCGGCAACCTGGTGACGCTGATCCTCACGCTGGTGGTGATGCTCGGCATCTCCTGGCAGATCACGCTGCTGGCGTTGCTGCTGCTGCCCGTGTTCGTGCTGCCCGCGCGGCGGATGGGTGCGCGGCTGGCGCGCCTGGAACGCGAAGGCGCGGACCACAACGCGGTGATGAGCACCCAGATGACCGAACGGTTCTCCGCACCCGGCGCCACCCTCGTGAAGCTCTACGGGCGTCCCGCGCGGGAGTCCGCGGCGTTCGCCGAGCGCGCCGGGCGGGTGCGGGACATCGGGGTGCGCACCGCGATGGTGCAGTTCGTGTTCATCACCGCCCTGACACTCGTGTCCGCGCTCGCCTTGGCGCTCGTCTACGGGCTGGGTGGTTTCTACGCGCTGCGCGGGCAACTCGATGCCGGGGCGGTCGTGGCGATGGCGTTGCTGCTCACCCGCCTCTACGCGCCGCTGACGGCGCTGGCCAGTGCCCGCATGGAGGTCATGACCGCGCTGGTCAGCTTCGAGCGGGTGTTCGAGGTGCTCGATCTGCCGCCGCTGATCACCGAGAAACCCGATGCGCGGGCGGTGCCCGACGGGCCGGTGTCGGTCGCGTTCGACCACGTGCGGTTCAGCTACCCCTCGGCGGACAAGGTGTCGCTGGCTTCCCTCGAGGAGGTCGCGGCGCTCGACACCCGCGGGGGTGTGGAGGTGCTGCACGACGTGTCGTTCACCGCCGGCGCCGGGCAGATGGTCGCGCTCGTCGGGTCGTCCGGGGCCGGGAAGTCCACGATCGCGCAGCTAATCCCCCGCCTCTACGACGTCGACTCCGGGTCGGTGACGCTCTCGGGTGTCGACGTGCGGGATTTGCGCACCGACTCGGTGCGCGAGACCCTCGGGCTGGTCACCCAGGACGGGCACCTGTTCCACGAGTCGATCCGGGAGAACCTGCTGCTGGCGCGGCCCGGCGCCGGTGACGCCGAGATCTGGGACGTCCTCGAACGGGCCCGGCTCGCCGATCTGGCGGCCGCGCTGCCCGACGGGCTCGACACGGTCGTCGGGGAACGCGGTTACCGGCTGTCCGGTGGGGAGCGGCAGCGTCTCACGATCGCGCGGCTGCTGCTGGCGCGTCCGCGGGTGGTGATCCTCGACGAGGCGACCGCGCACCTGGATTCCACGTCGGAAGCCGCCGTGCAGGCCGCGCTCGCCGAGGCCCTCGCCGGGCGCACCGCGGTGGTCATCGCGCACCGCCTGTCCACGGTGCGGGCCGCCGACCAGATCCTCGTCGTCGAGGGCGGGCGCATCGTCGAGCGCGGCACCCACCCCGAACTGCTCGCCCTCGGTGGTCGCTACAGCGAGCTCTACCGCACCCAGTTCGCCGACGACCCCACCGCCACCGACTCCCTCCCCGCCCCGGTCGCCTGACCCCGTCGGCCTCCTGACGCCGTCGGCCTCCTGACCGCTCCGGTCAGGAGGCCGACGGGGTGGGCAGGGGGTTCGCGGCGATGTGGTCGGTGAAGGACGGGAGGCCCACCGAGGCGCGCCGGGCGTCCACGGTGTCGGGGTCGGCGATCGGCCACGGGATGGGGCGGCCGGCCTCGACGGCGGCGATCTGGGTGCCGTAGATCTGCGGGTGGCCCTCGTTGACCAGGACCCGGTCGCGGAGCATCGCCACCTCGCGGGCGGTGGCGTCGCCGGTCGCGGCGGCCGCTTCCAGCAGGGCGAGGGCGCGGCGCTGGACGTCGAGTTGCCGGTCGGCGTGCATCGCGATCTTCCACGCGCAGCGGGACGCTTCCTCGCCGACGAGGCCGGGGGTCGGCCAGCCGTGCCGGGCCATGAGCGTGGCGAGCCGGTCGCCGTGCTCGGCGGTCAGGCGCCGCCACGCGAGCTGATGCTCGGGGCTCGCGGTGTCCAGCCCGTACGTGGTCGCCTCCAGGTCGGCCGCCGCCATCGCGATCAGCTCCGCCGCCAACTCCCGCACCTGCTCGACCACGCCATCTCCTTGTCGTTCCCCGAGCGCTGCACTGTTTGGCCCCCTATGAGGGCCCCAACAGTGCAGCGCTCAGCCGCCCCATCGGCGGCGCCGCAACCGTAGGCCGTGCGCCGTTCCGTGGTCGTCATCTCCCAGAACGATGCCCCGGAGCCCTCGCCCGCGTCATACTGAACAGGCACCGAGATCCCGCGCGCCACGCTCGTGGCGGGAAGTCGGTGGAGGATGGCGTTCTCGCCACTGCTCACAGGCGGCGGGTGCTCCTAGCGTCGGGGTGCGTGAATGCCCCGTTCTTTCTGAGCCTCCATGTCCTCGCCGCGGTCCTCACGATCGGGCCGGTCGCCGTCGCGGCCAGCATGTTCCCGCGGTACGTACGCACCGCCGGCCAGGATCCGAAAGCCCCCGTGATCCTCGGCGTGCTGCACCGGATCTGCCGCGTCTACAGCGTCGTCGGCCTGACCGTGCCCGCGTTCGGCCTCGCCACCGCCGCCGCGCTCGGTGTCCTCACCGACGCCTGGCTACTCACCTCGATCGCCCTCACCGCACTCGCCGCCGCGGTCCTCGCGCTGGCCGTCCTCCCGCAACAAGCGGCCGCCCTCACCGCCGCCACCACCGATCCCGCCGCCGCTCCGATCCCCGCTGCCGGCCGGGGCGGGACGGCTGCTGACAGCGGTCTCGCGGGTTACACCGATGGGAGGGAAGGAGACTCACCCTCTACGGCAGGTACAGCCACCTCCACCGGGCGTCGTCCGGATGCGGCCAAGGCCGCGGCGCGGCTGGGCGTGGTGACGGGCGTGTTCAACCTGCTGTGGGCGGTCGTGGTCGTGCTGATGATCGTGCGCCCCGGCTCGACGACCGGGGTTTGACGGAACCGGGCCCGGTACGCCGCCGGGCTCACCCCCACCAGCCGCGCGAACCGGTCCCGGAACGTGCTGGCCGCGGTGAACCCGACGAGCCCGCCGATGCGCTCCACGGCGTGGTCGGTGGATTCCAGCAGGTGCTGGGCACGGCGCAACCGAACCCGGTTGAGCCACTGCACCGGCGTGGTGCCGGTCTGCTCCCGGAACCGCCGCGACAACGTCCGCGTCGACAGCGCGGCCTGCCGGGCGATGCGGTCGAGGGTCAGTTCCTCGTCGAGGTGTTCCTCCAGCCACGTCAGCAACGGCCGCAGCGACACCCCGTCGGGCACGGGCGGTTCGTGCGCGATGAACTGCGCCTGGCCGCCGTCGCGTTCCAGCGGCATCACCGAGAGGCGGGCGGCCTGCGCCGCCACCGCCGCCCCGTGGTCGCGGCGCACCATGTGCAGGCACAGGTCGAGGCCCGCGGCGGCTCCGGCGGAGGTGAGGATCTGGCCGTTGTCGACGAACAGCACGTCCGGGTCGACGTCGATCGCCGGGTATCGGGCGGCCAGCTGCCCGGTACCGAGCCAGTGGGTGGTGGCGCGCAGCCCGTCGAGCAGGCCGGTGGCCGCGAGCAGGAACGCCCCGGAGCACACCGACGCGATCCGCACTCCCCGGGTGGCCGCGCCGCGCAGGGCGTCGACGATCTCGGCCGGGACGGGCAGGTCGCCGTCGTCGACGCCCGGCACGACGATCGTGTCCGCCGCGGTCAGGTGATCCAGGTCCGCCAGTGGATGCCGCACGCGCAGGGTGAACAGCCCGGCCTCCACGTCCCCGGCCGGTCCGCACACGATCACCCGGTACGCGGGCTTCCCGTCAGCCAGCCGGGCACGGCCGAACACCTCGACCGGCACCGACAGATCGAACGGAACCACGTGCGGCGGAGCCAGCACCGCGATCGTCACCATGGCCGGAACACTACCCACCGCCGAGATCTTGCCGGCGTGAGGTCACGTAACCGGCTTGCGCCCATCCCCCGGCACCGCTACGCACGAGGCATGCCGAGAAAGCTCGTCTTGAAGATGTCGGTGTCGCTCGACGGATTTGTCGGGCGCAACGACGGTGACGTCGAATGGATCTTCCCGAGCGTCGACGAGGAACTGCAGGAATGGATGGCCGACCTGCTCGGACAGGCCGGTGCGCACCTGATGGGGCGCATCACCTACGGCGACATGGCCGGGTACTGGCCGGACTCCGACGAGCCGTACGCGGCGCCGATGAACGAGATCCCGAAGATCGTGTTCTCCCGCACCCTCGCCGAGGGCACGTGGCCGCAGACGACGGTGGCGCGCGGTGACCTGGCCGCGGAGATCAACCGCCTCAAAGCCGACGACGGCGACGATCTGCTGGCGCACGGCGGCGCCGGGTTCGCCCGCGCGCTCATCGGCCGGGACCTGGTCGACGAGTACCGGCTGGTGATCCACCCGGTGGCGCTGGGGTCGGGGCTGCCGCTGTTCACCGCGCCCACCGATCTGACGCTGGTGGCTTCCGAGCCGTTCCCGGGGGGTGCGATCGCGGTCACCTACGCGCCGGCGGGCTAGCTTTCCAGGCTCGCGAGGAAACTGTCCAGGTGCGAGCGCAGCCGCTCGATCTGCTCCTCGACGGTCAGCGACTCCTCGATGCGCCCGCCCACGGCGACGGGTTTCTTGATGCCGCGGACGTAGAGGGAGCACGCCAGGTCACTGCACACGTAGGTGCCCACCGAGTTGCCCTGCCGGCCGGCGGCGCCGGTCTTGCGGGCGGTCATCAGCGCCACACCGCTGCCCGGGTGCTGGGTCAGGCACAGCGAGCACAGGCTGCGGCGCAGGTAGCCGCGTTGCCCGGCGGCGGCGCGCAGCACCACGGCGACCGGTGCGCCGTCGTGTTCGGTGACCAGGTAGCTGCGATCAGGTGCCGACAGGTCCGTCCAGCCCAGGAAGTCCAGGTCGTCCCACAGGCGGGTGTCCAGGTCGCGGGCCATCGGGAGGCGTTTGGCCTCACCGCGGGAGCAGTTGACGAACGCATCCCGGATCTCCGGCTCGGCGAGTTGCTTCATGCAACGGACGCTACGCGCCGCGACAACTGTTTTGCCGCGCGATACCCGAAGCATGACAAAGTGACCCAATGGAGCATCATCCGATCGTGATCGTCGGTGCCGGGCTCGGCGGGCTCACCGCCGCCCGCGTGCTGCACCACCACGGTGTGCCCGCCGTCGTCTACGACCGGGACCCCGGCCCCGGCACCACCCGGCGCGGTGTGCTCGACCTGCATCCCGACACCGGCCAGGCCGCACTGCGCGCCGCCGGCCTCGAACGGGACCTCGCGGTGATCACGTCGGCGGGCGGTGGTGCGCTGCGCATCCTCGACCGCGAGGGCACTCTGCATCACGAGCAGCACGCCGGTGCGCTGCCCGACCGGCCCGAGGTCGACCGCCGCGCCCTGCGCGCGCTGCTCGTCGACTCTCTCCCGGCCGGGACGGTGCGCTGGGGTGCGGAGGTCACCGGTGCCCGGCCGGTCGGTGACGGCCGGCACGAGCTGAGCATCGCCGGGGCGCCTCCGGTCACCTCGGGTGTGCTGATCGGCGCCGACGGCGGCCGGTCCGCGGTCCGGCCGCTCGTGTCGCCCGCAGTGCCCGCGGCCGCCGGCTTGACCTACGTCGAGATGACGTTGTTCGACGCGGAGGCCCGCCACCCGCAGGCGGCAGCCGTCGTCGGGGACGGGTTGATGCTGGCCCTCGGCGACGGGCAGGGCCTGATCGGGCACCGGGACCCCGACGGGAGCCTGCAGGTGTACGCGGTGGTGACCGCCGACGTGCAGTGGGCGCCGGTGGACCTGCGGGCGGAGCTGCTCGACCGGTTCGGCGGCTGGCATCCCGGCCTGCGGTCGGTGATCGCCGACGCCGGGGGTCCGCTGGTGGCCCGCCCCATCCACGCGCTACCGCCGGGGCACCGGTGGACCCGCACGCCGGGGGTGACGCTGCTCGGCGACGCCGCGCACCTGACCGCGCCGTTCGCCTGCGACGGCGCCAACCACGCGATGCTCGACGGCGCGGAGCTGGCCGCGGCGCTGGTGGGGCACGGCAGCGACCGGGAGGCGGCACTCGGCGCCTACGAGGACCTGCTGTTCCCCCGCACCGCGGCGGTCGCGGCCGAAGCGGCGGCGGCGCTCGCGGTGTGTTTCCGGCAGGACGCCCCGCGGGGTCTGGTGGATCTGCTGACGGCGTCCGCGCAGCTGGCTACGGTCGACGGATGATCGACCGGTTCCGGATCGACGTTGCCCAGGCCGACCTCGACGACCTCACCGACCGGCTGACCCGCACCCGCTGGACCCAATCGTTACCGGGCCCGGACTGGCAGCGCGGCGTCCCCGTGGACTACCTGCGTGAGCTGGCCGGCTACTGGGCGCACGGCTACGACTGGCGCGCCGCGGAAGCCGAACTGAACGCCCATCCGCAGTACACGACCGTGATCGACGGGCAGCGCGTGCACTTCCTGCACGTCCGGTCGGCCGACCCGGACGCCGTGGCGCTGCTGCTGCTGCACGGCTGGCCGGGGTCGGTCGTGGAGTTCCTCGACGTGATCGCGCCCCTGAGCGCCGACTTCCACCTGGTGATCCCGTCGCTGCCCGGCTTCGGCTTCTCGGCCCCGCTGGCCGGTGACGGGTGGGGCATCGACCGGATCGCCGACGCGTCCGCCGAACTCATGGCCCGCCTCGGCTACCCGCGGTACGGGGTGCAGGGCGGGGACTTCGGTGCGGTGATCGCGCCCGCGATGGGCCGCCGCCACCCGGACGCGGTGATCGGGGTGCACGTGAACGCGGCGACCGGCGGGTTCATGGCCCCCGGCCGCGTCGAGCCGGACGACTCGTTCAGCGCGGCGGAGAAGCAGCGGCTGGCGCTCTCCCGCTACTACCGCCGGGAAGGCAACGGCTACTTCAAACAGCAGGGCACCAAGCCGCTGACGCTGGCCTACGGGCTGCACGACTCACCGGTCGGGCAACTGGCGTGGGTCGTGGAGAAGTTCTTCGAATGGACCCACGGCGACGCGATCCCCGTCGACCGCGACCGGCTGCTCACCAACGTGACGCTGTACTGGCTGACCGGCACCGCCGGGTCGTCGGCGAACCTGTACTACGAGGTGCTGCACACCCGCGGGATGCGGCCCACCGGGAAGTCGCCGGTGCCGACCGGGGTGGCGGTGTTCGCCGAGGACATGGCGATCCGCCGCTACGCCGAGCCGCTGAACACGATCGTGCACTGGACCGACTTCGACACCGGCGGCCACTTCGCCGCGCTCGAGGTCCCGGATCTCTTGGTCGCCGACGTGCGGGAGTTCTTCGGTAAGCTCTGACGCATGCTGACGTCGTGCCAGGCGTGGTGGCGCTCCGGATAGGAGCGGCGCCTCGTTGAGCATGACCTCGAATGGGCCGTTCGGTGCGAACGGCCCATTTTGCTGTCCACCGGCGGTCCCCTGTCTGAAAGGGAAACCCCGTGGACCGTGTGATGAGCGGTGACCGGCCGACCGGGCCGCTGCACCTCGGGCACTACTTCGGCACGCTGCAGAACCGCGTGCGCCTGCAGCAGGGCGGCGCCGAGCTGACGGTGCTGGTCGCCGACTACCAGGTGCTCACCGACCGCGACGTCGCCGCGAACCTTGGCGAGCACGTCGACGGGCTGGTGCTGGACTATCTGGCCGCGGGTATCGACCCGGGGACCACGATCGTCGCGCACAGTGCCCTGCCGGCGCTCAACCAGCTGCTGCTGCCGTTCCTGAGCCTGGTGTCGGTGGCCGAGCTGGAACGTAACCCGACCGTGAAGGACGAGATCGTCCAGTCGAGGCGGGCGGTGAGCGGGCTGATGTTCACCTATCCGGCGCACCAGGCCGCGGACATCCTGTTCGGGAAGTCGACGCTCGTGCCGGTCGGGCAGGACCAGTTGCCGCATTTGGAGCTGACCCGCACGATCGCCCGCCGCTTCAACGACCGGTACGGACCGGTGTTCCCGGTGCCGGAGGCGTTGCTGTCCGCGGCGCCGCTGCTGCTGGGCACGGACGGGCAGAAGATGAGCAAGAGCCGCGGCAACGCGATCGCGATCGGCGCGAGCGCGGACGAGACCGCGCGGCTCGTCCGCAGCGCGAAGACCGACGCCGACCGGCACATCACCTACGACCCGGCGACCCGGCCGGAGGTGTCGAGCCTGGTGCTGCTCGCGGCGCTGTGCCTGGACTCCGACCCGGTGGCGGTGGCCGCCGACGTCGGCCCGGGTGGGGCGGCGGGACTGAAGAAGGTCGTGATCGACGCGGTCAACGAGTACTTCGCGCCGATCCGCGCTCGCCGCGCGGCCTACGCGGCCGACCGGGGGGTCGTGCGGGAGGTCCTGGCGGCGGGTGCGGCGCGGGCCGGGGCGGTGGCCGACGCCACGCTCACGCAGGTGCGAACCGCCATGGGCATGGCGTACTGACCGGTACGTTGACTCGCGTGGATGCGTTCTACCGTGATCTGGGTGACGGCCGGTTCGAGAGCAGCACGGCCACGGCCGGGCCGTGGAGCCCCGAGTTGCAGCACGCCGGGCCGCCGTCGGGGCTGATCGGCGCCGTGATGGAACGGCACCGGCCGCGGGAGGGGTTCCGGATCGCGCGGGTGACCCTCGACATTCCGCGGCCGGTGCCGGTCGCGGAATTGTCGGTGGTGGTCACGACGGTGAGTTCGTCGGCGCGGACGGAGTTGCTGGACGCCGAGATCACCGCCGGTGGGCGGTCGGTGATGCGGGCGCGGGCGTGGCGGGTGCTGGCCGGGCCCGCCGATACGCCGGCGTTGCGGCACGGGGTGCAGGCGTCGCCGGTGCCCGGCACCGAGACGCCGCCGCCGATGGGCGCCGGGGCGCACACCGCCGGGTACCTGTCGGCGATGGAGTGGCGGTTCGTGTCCGGTGGTGGGTTCAGTGAGGCCGGGCCCGGTGAGGCGTGGGGGCGCCAACGCATTCCGCTCATCGCGGATGCGGAGGATTCGCCGGTGACCCGGGCGTTGACGATCGCCGACACGAACTGGGCGGTCGGGTCCGAGCTCGACTTCGTGCATCGGTTGGTGATCAACACCGACATCACGGTGGCGTTGCACCGCGAACCGGTCGGTGAGTGGTTGTGCCTGCGGTCGGAGACCGTCGCCAGCCCGGGCGGGTCCGGGCTGGCGATCGGTCGCCTCGACGACCTGTCCGGCGACTGCGGCCGCATCCTGCAGACCCTGCTGATCACCGAACGCTGACCCGCCGCGGCCTACCCGGCCCAAGCGGTCCCGTTCGGGCCGCTGGCCGCGCAGCGGTCCCGTTCGGGCGTGCTCCGGCTTGCCCGAACGGGACCGCTTAGCCGCTGGCCCGGCGTGCGGCGCTAGCGGAAGGCGGCGATGTTGTCGGCGGCCCAGCTGGTGTAGGAGCGGGGCGGGCGGCCCAGGATGTGCTCGATGTCGGGGCTCACGCGCTGCTCGTCCGGGGTGGGGGGTGCCGAGGATGTCGAGGGTGCCGTCGGCTACCGGGGCGGGCATGAACTGCGTCAGGGTGGCGCGGGCGTCGGCGCGGGACAGCTCGGTGAACGTCACCGGCTCCCCCAGTGCCGCGGCGAGCGCCGCGGCCTGCTCTCGCGGGGTGACCGCGACGGGGCCGGTCAGCTCGTAGGCTCGGCCGGCGTGCCCGGACCCGGTCAGCACCGCCGCGGCCACGGCCGTGATGTCACCCGGATCCACCACCGGCAGCGCGACGTCCGCGAACGGGGCCGCGACCGTGCGCGAGGCCCGCACCGACGGCACCCACGCGACCGTGTTCGACGCGAACCCGCCGGGACGCAGCAGCCCGGTCGCGGTCAGGTGGTGCGCGCCCGGACGTGGAGGCGTTCGCCCTGGGGACCGAAGAGGGCGAGGATCTCGGCGGCGGCCGGGCCGGGATTGCTGATCGCGTGCGGGGTGCGGCAGTCGAACTCGACGACCTCGCCGACGCCGAGCGTCAGGTCGTGCTCCCCGAGGATCAGCCGCAGCGTCCCCGACAGGATGTAGAGCCATTCGTAACCTTCGTGGACGCGTTGCTCGGTGACGTCCACGTGCTCCGGCGTCGGCGGAATGATCTGTTTGTAGGCGCGCAGGCCACCCAGGTGCTGCGACAGCGGGATCGTGGTGCGCCCGTGCACGGTGTAGGGGCGCAGGTGCACCCGCGGGTCGCCGGTGGTGGGGGCGCCGACGAGTTCGTCGAGCTGCACCTGGTGCACCCGGGCGAGCGGCAGCAGCAGTTCCAGGGTGGGTTTGCGCTGCCCGGACTCCAGCCGCGACAGGGTGCTCACCGAGATGCCGGTGGCCTCCGACAGGTCGGTGAGCGTGGTGCCGCGCTCGGCGCGCAGGGCACGCAGCCGGGGGCCGACGGCGGTCAGGACGGGATCAAGGTCGTCGCTCATCCCCCCAGTTTGCCACTTCGGCAAGAAACTTTGTCATTTCGGCGAGGTGCTGTGCATCATCGCGGCCATGACGACATACGACGTAGTGGTGGTAGGTGGCGGGGCGGCCGGACTGGCCGGCGCGGTGGCGCTGGGCCGGGCACGCCGGTCGGTGCTGGTGGTCGACGCGGGCGAGCAGCGCAACCTGCTCGCGGACGGCGTCCACAACTTCCTGACGCGGGAAGGGACGCCACCGGCGGAACTGGCCGCGGCCGGCCGCAAGGAGGCCGAGTCCTACGGCGTGCGCGTGCTGAACGCAACGGTGAGCGCCGCCGAGCCCGACGGGGAAGCGTTCCGGGTGACCCTGGACGACGGCACGGTCGTGGGGGCGTCGCGGCTGCTGCTGGCCACCGGCGTCACCGACGAACTGCCGCCCGTTCCCGGGCTGGCCGCGCGGTGGGGCCGGGATCTGCTGCACTGCCCGTACTGCCACGGCTGGGAGGTGCGCGACCGGGCGCTGGGCATCATCTCCACCGGCCCCTTCGCCGTCGAACAGGCACTGCTGTGGCGCCAGTGGAGCGCGGACGTCACGCTGTTCCTGCACACCGGCCCGGAACCGACCGAAGCGCAGTACGAGCAGCTGGCCGCGCGCGGTGTCGCGGTGGTCGACGGTGAGATCACCGGGGTCGCCGTCGACGACGACCGGCTGACCGGCGTGCGGATCTCCTCCCGCGTGGTGACGCGGGACGCGCTGGTCACCGGGACGACGATGCACGCGTCGCTGGCCGGGGTGGAGGGGCTGGGGCTGGTGCTCGAGGACCTGCAGCGCGACGGCGTCACCATCGGCACGTTCGTGAAGGCCGACTTCGCGGGGAAGACCGACGTGCCCGGGGTGTACGCGGCGGGCAACCTGACCGCGCCGGCCGCGCAGGTGGTGGCCTCCGCGGCGGCCGGGACGATGGCCGGCGCGATGATCAACATGGACCTGGTCGCGCGGGACACCGCAGCTGCCGTGGCGTTGCGCTTTTCCCCCGAGCAGGAACGTAACGTCACTGAACGAGTGCTCGGCGAGCGCCGTCACGGGTTGGAGAACACCATGCCGCAGGACAGCAGCGACGAGTTGGCGCGCACGTGGGACGAGCGGTACTCCGAGGGCGACATGATCTGGAGCGGCGAACCGAACCAGGTTCTCGTGACCGAGGTCGCCGACCTGACGCCGGGCCGGGTGCTGGACCTGGGCTGCGGGGAGGGCGGCGACGCGGTGTGGTTCGCGCGGCAGGGCTGGCAGGTGACCGCTGTCGACATTTCGCAGGTCGCGTTGGAGCGGGCGCAGCGGCACGCCGCCGAGGCCGGGGTCGGCGAGCGGATCGACTTCCAGCGGCACAACCTCGCGGTGTCGTTCCCGGAGGGTGAGTTCGACCTGGTGTCGGCGCAGTTCCTGCACTCGTGGGGGGACATGCCCAGGGAGGCGATCCTGCGGCGGGCGGCGGCGGCGGTGGCGCCGGGCGGGGTGCTGCTGATCGAAGGGCACTCCGGCGTACCGCACTGGGAGGACGGGTCGCAGCCCGAGCACGGGCACGGGGGGCACGGGCACCCGCTGCCCTCCCCCGGCGAGGTGATCGCCGGGCTGGCGCTGGGCGACGGGTGGGAGGTGCTCAAGACCGACGAGCACGCGCGCTCCCGCACGTTCCCCGACGGACGGACGATCCACCACGTCGACAACACGGTGAAGCTGCGGCGGCGGGTACCGTCGCAAGGGTGACTCGCCCCGCGGACCGTCCCCGCCACACCGACCGGAACCGCGCCGAATCGTTCGGGCCGATCGCCGGGGACTACGACCGGTACCGGCCGGAGTTCCCGGCCGCCCTGCTGGCCGACGTCGTGGCGCTCGCTCCGGCGAACGTCCTCGACGTCGGGTGCGGCACCGGCAAGGTCGCGGTGGGGCTGCGGCACGCCGGGCTGGACGTGCTGGGCGTCGAGATCGATCCGCGGATGGCCGCGGTGGCCCGCGCGCACGGGGTGCCGGTGGAGGTCGCCGGGTTCGAGACGTGGGACGACGCCGGGCGGCGCTTCGACGTGATCACGTCGGGCAACGCGTGGCACTGGATCGACCCGGTGCGCGGCGCCGAGCGTGCCGCGCAGTTGCTGCGGCCCGGGGGGACGCTGGTGCGGTCGTGGACGTTCGCGGTGCTCGACCCGGACGCCCTCGCGCTGCTGGAGGGCGTGTACGCGGGGCGGGCGGACGTGCACACGCACGCCGAGGCCGCGGTCAGCGAGGACCGGCGTGAGGCGCCGCTCGCCGGGTTCTCCGACTCCGAGGCGCGGGTGTACCGGTGGGACCTGCAGTTCACGACCGCCGAGTGGGTGGGACTGATCGCGACGTTCAGCGACCACCAGCTGCTGCCCGCCGAGGAGCGGGCAGCGCTGCTGGGAGCGGTGTCAGCCGCGATCGACGACGCGGGTGGGGTGCTGCGCGGCCGCGGCGAAGCAATCGCCTTCTTCAGCCCGCGCCTCTGACGCCGCGGCCGGCACGCCGCGCCGCGGCCGCGGGCGTCAGAGCGCGTCGTCGAGGAAGTCGATCACCGTGCGGGCGAGGGCTACGCGGTGGTCGGAGAGGGCGTGGTCGGTGGGCCACAGGTGGTGGGCCGGGTCGACGTAGGCGGCCACCAGCGGGTGGTGGTGCACCGCGGGTGGGGCGGCGGTGTCGCGGAGCCCCGCGATCAGCAGCACCCGGCGCCCCGCCAGCGCGGGCGCGAGGCTGGTGAGCCGGTCCGGGATCGCCGACATCTCCTCGACCAGCGCCGCCGAGGACGTGCCGGCCAGCGGGGCGATGTCCTCACCGAACCCGTCCACGTACGCCTGGTACACCTCCGGGTCGGCGCGGACCTGCTCGGCGGCCGCACCGAAGTCGAACCCGGCGATCGACACCACCGCCGGAATCGTGGTGTCCGCGGCCGCGGTCCGCAGCGCGGTGTACCCACCCATGCTGTGCCCGGCCAGCGCGATCCGCTCCGGGTCGATCCCCGGGTCGGCGCGCAACGCGGCGACGGCGGCCCGGGCGTCTTCCAGGACGTGCGCCCAGGCGAACGACCCGGGGCTGCCCCACGCGCCGCGGTAGTGGAACACCAGCGACGCGTACCCGGCGCGGCGCAGCACGTGCGCCAGGTCGAAGTTGCGTTCGTTGCCGGGGAAGCCGTGCAGCACCGCCACGGCCGGGTGCGGTCCGGGCCCGGCCGGGCGGTGCAGGACCCCGAGCAGGTCCAGCCCGGCGCTGGGCACGGTGAACACCTCGGTCACGGCGGGTGGCTGGGCGTCGGCGGCGGGATCGGTGATCAGCGGATCGGTCACGGCGGGAGCCTAACCGGCCCCCGCCGGCGCACCGAGCGCTACTCCGTCCGCAGAGCGACAGCGGTGCGGGTCCGGGCGGCCCACCCCGCCGGCAGCAACGCCCCGGCCCCGGCCAGCACGAGCCCGCCGAGCGCGAACACGGTCAGCTGCACCGGCCCGAACACGCTCAGCGCCATCGTCGGCAGCTCCACGCCGGCGCCGTGCCCCATCGCCGGCACCAGGACGCTGTGCAGCCACACCCCGGCCGGTACGCCGATCAGCCCGCCGACCAGCCCGATCAGCGCGACCGACGACAGCACGGAGAACAGCGTCTGGCGTGGCGTCATCCCGAGGGCTTTGTGGATGCCGATGTCGTGCACCCGGTCGCGGACGTCCAGCACGACGCTGTTGAGGACGCCGAGCCCGGCGACGGTGACCAGCATGAGCGTGAGCAGCCCGGCGAGGGCATCGACGATGACGACCAGTTCGTCGGGGCCGTCGCTGCCTTCCCGGTGCGCGGTGAGCCCCAGCGGGTCGAGCGCGGACTGCAGCGCGGTGGCGTACGCGCCGAGGTCGGTGCCGTCGGTGACCGCGACGTTCCACGACGTCGGTGTCGTGCCGGACGCGGCCTGGGTCAGCAGCAGACCGTCGTTGTTGCCCGGGTCGAACACTTCGCCGACGATCGTGAGCGTGGTGGGTTTCCCGTCGGCGGTGGCGGTGAACGTGTCACCGATGGAGCGGTCGGTGGCGGTGAGCAGTTCAGTGGGCACGACCGCTTCGCCGGGGCGGGTGAACCAGCGTCCGGAGACCAGTTCGTAGCCGGCCCAGCCGGGGTTGGTGGTGTATTCGACCAGCGTGGTGTTGCCGGTGACGCCGGGCACGACCACCTCGGTCTCGGTGAGGCCCGCCCAGTGCGCGGTGCCCTGCTGCGCGCCGAGAACCTCGGCGACCTTCGCCGGATCGACGGCACGCGGGGCGTCGTCGGGCGTGGGTTGTTGCTGTTCGCCGTGGGGACCGGCGCCCATCGAGTCGACGATCAGGTCGGTGCCGGAGTGGTCGGCGGCGACCTGGATGCGGTTGAGCGACGTCGCGAGGCCGGAGGCGAGGGTCACCGCGGCGGCACCGAACGCGATCGCGACGATCATCGCCGCGGTGCGCACGGGTGCGCTGAACGGGCGGGCCAGCCCGATCGTGACCGGCCGCGGCAGCGGCAGCCGGGCGGCGACGCGGGCGGCGCGCTGACCGCGGTGCGCGGCCGGGGTCCGCCCGACCGCGAGCGCGTCGACCGCCGACAGGCGCCCGGCGCGTCCGGCCGCCGCTGACGCGGTGAGCGTGACCAGCACGAGGACCCCGGCGAACACGGCGACGTCGACCCACGGCGCGATCGTCAGCGCGACCGCGCCGTAGAGGCGTTCGGTGTCGGCCAGCAGCGGGATCGCGACGAGGTTCCCGGCGACCAGCCCGAGGACGGCGCCGATCGTGGCGGGTACCAGGGCTTGGGCCACGTAGGCGCGGACGACCTGCGCGGGGGTGAACCCGAGTCCTTTGAGGATGCCGATGCGCCGGATCGTCGACCCGACGGCGCCGGCGATGACGGTGCCGACGATCAGCACCGACAGCAGCAGGCTCAGCCCGCCGAACGCGAGCAGGAACGGCACGAACACCGACGTCTGGTCGTTGGCGTTCTTCTTGATCGTGATCCAGGAGGTGGCCCCGGACACGGCCCCGCGGGGCAGCGCCGCGGTGACCGCGTCCCGGGCGGCAGCGACCGCGGAGGGGTCGTCGAGCCGGTAGAGCATCTGGTAGCCGGTGGACTCCGGGCGCAGCGCGGTGAGCCCGGCGGGGGTCATCCACGCGTCGGCGGTGCCGCTGACCGACCGCGCGAGCCCGACGACCTCGACCTCCTGCCCGTTCATCCACACGGTGTTACCGACGTTCATCAGCCAGCCGCTGCCCAGGCCCATGACGACCTCGCCGGGCTGCTGCGCCCAGCGGCCCTCGTCGAGGGTCACCCGGTCGACGCCGTCGCCCGGGCCGGTGCGTGCCGCGACGGGCGACACCGGACCCCGGACGTTCCCGGCGCCACCGGCCGGCATGCCCGGCGGGGGCGGTGGGGTGATCATGACCTGTCCGGTCAGGAACGGCCCCGACGCCTCCGCGACCCCGTCGGCGCTGGTGGTGGCGGCCAGTTGCGCGGTGGTGGCTTTCGCGGGGTCGGTCAGGACGGTCAGGTGCGCGCCGTGCTGGGCGTCGAAGGCGTGGTCGAACGGCGCGTTGGACGCCACCAGCAGGCCGACGCCGAGCAGCCCGGCGGTGACCGCGGCGGCGGTGGCGAGGGTGATCACGACGGTCTGCACCCAGCGGCGCTGCACGCCCGAGCGCACGACCTTGCCCAAGGCGCCGTTGGGGCGCAGGGCGCTCATCGCAGCACCGCGGCGGTGTCGGCGGCGATGCGCCCGTCGACGACCTCGATCGTGCGGGTGGCGCACTCGTCGGCGAGCGTGCGGTCGTGGGTGACCAGCACGATCGTCTGCCCGTCGGCGTGCAGGTCGGTGAGCAGCCGCCGCACTTCCGCGCCGGACGCGGTGTCCAGCGCGCCGGTGGGTTCGTCGGCCAGCAGCAGCGCCGGGCGGTTCATCAGCGACCGGGCCACCGCGACCCGCTGCCGCTCCCCGCCGGACAGGCGGCCGGGGTAGGCGCGGGCGTGCCGGTCGATGCCGAGACCTCGCAGCAGTTCGGTGGCGCGCCGCGTGGTGTCGCCGCGGGCACTGCCGGCCAGTTGCGCCGGGAGCACCACGTTGTCGAACACCGTCAGGTCGTCGAGCAGGTTGAAGAACTGGAAGACCAGGCCGATCGTGGCGCGCCGGTAGCGGGCCGAGGCGGCTTCACCGAGCATGTCGATGCGGGTGCCGCCGACGGTGACGGTGCCGTCGGTCGGTTTGTCCAGCCCCGCGATCAGGTTCAGCAGGGTGGATTTCCCGGATCCGGACGGTCCGAGGATCGCGACGGCTTCACCGGTGTGCACGGTGAGCGACACGTCGTCGAGGGCGGGTGGGCCGCTGTCGTAGCGGCGGGTGACGTGCTGGAGTTCGATGAGGGTTTCGGTCACTGGTCAGCTCCCCGTCTCGGTGGAATGCGGGGGACGCTAGGCGCGCGGGGCCGTGGGGCGCGTCGCCCGCGCTGTGGCTTTGCGGTCATCCCGGTGGGCGAGGGTCATCCTCGGGAGGTAGTCCGGGTGATCCTGTGGACGGACGCTCAGCGCCGGAGCCGCGGCGGAGAATGGGCCGGTGATCAGTTCGCTGCGTGCGCTGCCCGGCTGGGTGCTGCGCCGTTCCCCGGACACGGCGGTGCGCACGCGTCGCACCTGGCTGTTCGACGTCGGACTGGCGCTGAGCGTGGCGTTGCTCGCGATCATCACCTACGACCACGCCGACGACGTCGCGTTCCTCCCCCGGGAGGTCCCGTACGTGCCGGGCCGCCCGGGCCGGCCGGTACCGCCGGTGCCGTTGCCGCCCGGTCCGGAGATCGTCGATCCGCCGTCCGGGCTGGAGTGGGCGAGCGCCGCGTTGCTGCTGCTGTTCATCGCCGCGCCGCTGGTGTTCCGCCGCCGCTATCCGCTGTCGGCGCTGTGGGTGGTCCTGGCCACCGCCGCGTTCATCGGCGACGACGACACGAACACGCTGCGGCTCTCGTTCTACGTCGGGGTGATCGCGGCGTACAGCGCCGCGGTGTACAGCCCGTACCGGCTGCCGGCGCTGGCGAGCCTGCCGGTCGCGGCACTGCTCTTCGCGGAACTGCAGCAGGGCGCCGACCAGCCGGCGTTCGGGGAGGCGATCAGCGCCGTACCGGAGCAGGGCGTGCCGTTCCTGATCCTGCTGCCGCTGGGCGTGGCCGCGTACGGGCTGCGCAGCTGGCGGGCCCGCGCCGACGCCGAACGCGAACGCGCCGCGACGCTGGAGGGTGAGGTGCGCCGCGCCGCGCAGGAGGAACGCTCCCGCATCGCCCGGGAACTGCACGACGTGGTCACCCACAACGTCTCGGTCATGGTCATCCAGGCCGGTGCCGCCCGCAAGGTCCTGGAGGTCTCCCCCGGTGACGCCCGGCAGGCGCTACTGGCCGTCGAGGCCAGCGGCCGCGCCGCGATGACCGAACTGCGCGCGGTGATGGGGCTGCTGACGATGGACGGCGACGAACCCGATCTGGCGCCGCAACCGGGCATGGCCCAGCTGGAAGCCCTGGTGGGGCGGGTCCGGGACGCGGGCCTGCCGGTGGAACTGGTCGTCACCGGTGACCGGACCGGGCCGCTGCCCGACGGGGTGGATCTGGCCGGGTACCGGGTCGCGCAGGAAGCGCTGACCAACGCGGTGAAACACGCCGGGGGCGCGTCGGCTATCGTCCGCGTGGACCACGGGAGCGACCGGTTGTGGATCGAGGTCACCGACACCGGCGGCCTGCGTCCGCCGGCGACGGATCCCGGCTCCGCCGGTCACGGTGGGGGGAAGGGACTGATCGGCCTGCGTGAACGGCTCGCCCTCTACGGGGGGACGCTGACCGCCGGGCCGCGTATCCGCGGCGGCTACCGGGTGGAGGCGATCATTCCGCTGGCCACCGCGGACCCCGGTGCGGCCGCCGATCCGGCGCCGGTGGACGCGTGATGAGCGAGCCGGTGCGGGTGGTGGTCGCCGACGACCAGGCGCTGGTGCGCACCGGGTTCCGGCTGATCCTCACCGCCGACGGCATCGACGTGGTCGCCGAGGCCACCACCGGCGCCGAAGCCGTCGACGCCGTGCGCCGCACCCGCCCCGACGTGGTGCTGATGGACATCCGCATGCCCGAACTCGACGGTCTGGAAGCCACCCGCCGGATCGTCGCCGCCGACAGCGACGGTCCGCGGGTCCTCATGCTGACGACGTTCGACCTCGACCAGTACGTGTACGCGGCGCTGTCGGCGGGCGCGAGCGGATTCCTGCTCAAGGACGTGACGCCGGAGCAGCTGACCGCGGCGGTGCGGCTCGTGCGCTCGGGGGATGCGTTGCTGGCGCCGCAGATCACCCGCCGGCTCGTGGAGCGGTTCGCGCGCCGCGACGAGGAGGCGGTGGCGGTGCACCGGGACCTGGCGACGTTGACGCCGCGGGAGCGGGAGGTGCTGCGGATGCTCGCGCGGGGCATGAGCAACGCCGAGCTCGCCGGGCAGTTGCATCTGTCGGAGGCGACCGTCAAGACGCACGTGGCGCGGATCCTCGGGAAGCTGCAGCTGCGGGATCGGGTGCAGGCCGTGGTCGTGGCGTACGAAACGGGTCTCGTGGCGCCCGGTGAGGCATGACCGGAGTACCGTTGCGCGCTGTTCGGCCCGCTACGGCGATCTGAGGACGTTTACGCTGGTCAGCGAGGTGCGCGGCGTGTGTTACAGGGCTCGGTCTCGGCCGGCGAGGTGGCCGGCGACGAGTTGGGCGCTCATCAGGACCGCGAGGAACACCAGCGGGGTGCGCCAGCCGCCGGTGTGGTCGTAGAGCACGCCGACGATCACCGGCCCGGGGATCGAGAGCAGGTATCCGGCGCTCTGCGCGAACGCCGAGAGCCGCACGACCGACCCGGCGCCACCACCGCGCAGCCCGATCATCGTCAGCGCGAGCGGGAACGCGCAGTTGGCCATGCCCAGCAGCACCGCCCACAGCCACGGCGCCCCGGCGGGGGCGAGGAACAGCCCGGCGTACCCGGCGAGACCGAACACCGCGAGCACCACGGCGAGCAGGCTCTGGCTGCGCAGCCGCCCGGCCAGGGCACCGAGCCCGTAGGAGAGCGGCACCCCGAGCAGGGACGTGACGGCGAACAGCAGCCCGGCGTTCTGCGCGGACAGTCCCGCGTCGCGGAACATCTGCGGCAGCCAGCCCATGGTGACGTAGGCCGCGGTGGCCTGAAGCCCGAAGTACGCGGCCAGCGCCCACGCGGTGCCGCTGGAACTCATCCGCTTCCCGGTCTCCGCCGCCGGAGCGTCAGCCACGGGGACGGGTGTCACCGCCGGACGCCGGACCAGCAACACCCAGGGGGCGAGGGCGAGTGCGGCGACGGCGGCCCAGATGCCGAGGCCGAAGCGCCAGCTGTCGCCGAAGACCGACGCGACGGGCACGGTCACCGCAGCGGCGGTGGTCGCGCCGACGTTCAGCGCGGTCGAGTACACCCCGGTCGAGTACACCCCGGTCATCGCACCGACCCGGTCGGAGAACCGCTGCTTCACCACGACCGGCAGCAACACGTTCACCAGGGCGATCCCCGCGAGCGCCACCGCGGACAGCGCCAGGAACTCCGGCACCGCACCGATCAGCGGCCGCACGGCCAGCCCGAGCGTGAGCGCGACGATCCCGGCCAGGATCACCGCGTCGGGCCCGAACCGGCGCGCCAAGGCGGGCGCGGTCACCCCGACGACCGCGAAACACACGGCGGGCACCGACGTCAGCAGCCCGGCGAGCCCGGCGCTCATACCGAGATCCGCCCGGACCTCCTCGAGCACCGGCCCGAGGCTCGTCACCGCCGGCCGCAGGTTCAACGCGACGAGGACGAGTGCGGTCATCGCCAGCCACGGCGTCGCCGCGCCTGATTTGGCGGTGTTACGCGTCAGAACTGTGGATGACACAATCCCATCATAGAATCATGGGATGAATATGGTGCCTGTGTCTCGGCCCACTTCCCTGTCCGATCAGGTGATCGCGACCCTCCGCGCCCAGATCACCTCCGGGGCGTGGCCGGTCGGCTCCCGCATCCCCACCGAATCCGCGCTCGTCGCGCAGCTCGGCGTCGCCCGTAACACCGTGCGCGAAGCGGTCCGGGCGCTGGCCCACAACGGGTTGCTGGACATCCGGCAGGGCTCCGGCACCTACGTGGTCGCCACCAGCGAACTCGCCGGGGTGATGCGGCGGCGCTTCGAACGCGCCCCGAAACGTGACGTCACCGAGTTGCGCGGTGCGCTCGAAGCCACCGCCGCCGGCCTCGCCGCCACCCGCCGCACCACCGACGACCTGCGCAAACTCGACGCGTTGCTGGCCGAGCGGGAACGGGCATGGAGCGAGGGGGAACGCGACGCGTTCGTCTCCGCCGACTCCGCGTTCCACCTCGCGGTCGTGGCGGCCGCCCACAACGAGGTCCTCGGCGAGCTCTATGCCGACCTCGGCGCGGTGATCCGCGAGTCGCTGCGCGAGCATTTCAGCCCGCGGCTGCGCCCCGAGGAGTACATGGACCACGCCCGCCTGCTCGACGCCATCCGCGCCGGCGACCCCACCACCGCTGCCGCCGAAGCCGCCTCCCACACCGACAGCGTGTGCTTCACGTTCTAGCTACGGAACCAACACGGTCTTGCCGCGGCGGGGGCGGGCGGTGTGGGCGTCGGCGGCGCGGGCGAACGGGATGACGTCCTGCAGGGGGATCCGGAAACGTCCCTGCGCGGCGAGGGCGGCCGCGGCCGCCAGACCGTGATGGCCTCCCGGCTCACCGCCGAGCTCCCCGGTCGAGAGCGCCACACCATGCACGGGGCCGCTGAAGTCCGCGAGCGTCAGCACGTGCCCCGGGGCGCCGGTGAGCGCGACCAACGCCGGCAGCGACCCTTTCCCGGCCACGTCCAGCGCCCGGTCGACGCGCTCGGTGACCCGCCCGTCGAGGCCCGGGCCGTAGGCCACCGGGACGGCACCGAGCCCGGCCAGGAACCCGGCGCTGTCGGGGCGTCCCGTGCCCAGCACCCGCAGCCCCCGGGCAACAGCCAACTGCACCACCACACTGCCGACGCCACCCGCGGCGCCGTCGACCAGCAGCGTCCCGCCGTCCGGGGTCGCGAGCCGGTCCAACGCCCGGGTCGCGGTCTCCACGCTCGTCCCGGCCCCACCGGCCTGCTCCCAGGCCCACGACTCGGGCTTCGCCGCCCAGTGCGCCAGCACCGCGAACTGCGCACTGGCCCCACCGAGCCCCGCCAGCGGCACGATCCCGAACACCGCGTCCCCCGGTCCGACACCGGTCACCCCGGCGCCGACCTCGTCGACCACGCCCGCGGCGTCCACCCCCGGAACATGCGGCAGACGCAGACCCGCACCGGCCGGCGATGTCCCGGCGCGCAGCGCCAGATCCACCGGCGACACCCCGGCGGCCTCCACCCGGACCCGCACCTCACCGGGCCCGGCGTGCGGCTCCGGAACCTCACCGAGCCCCAGCACCTCGGGCCCACCGAACCGCTCGTAGCGCACCGCGAACATTCGCACCTCCCGTATCGGAGGCACTACCGTAGGCACGATCCGGAACAACCGATCCGGATCTGGGCGGAAGTGAGAGGAGCGGACGCCACAATGTCTCGCGTCGACGCCGACCGCAACCGCCGGCACCTGGTCACCGTCGCCCGCGACGCGTTCGCCGCCGACGGCCTCGACCTGCCCGTCCGCGAGATCGCCCGCCGCGCCGGCCTCGGCGTCGCCACCGTCTACCGGCACTTCCCCGCCCGCCCCGACCTGCTCGACGCCGTCCTGGCCGAACAGGTCGCCGCCTGCGAAGCCGAAATGACCGACGCGCTCGCCGACCCGGACCCGTGGCGCGCCCTGGAGACGATCGTGCGGCGCTTCGCGCAGCGTCAGATCACCGACCGGGGTCTCAACCAGGCGATACTCGGCGCCCACGCGGCCGGGGCGGCGTTCGCGGCCCAGCGCCGCGCCCACACCGAGGCCGTCGCCGGGCTCGTGGCCCGCGCCCGCGCAGCCGGTCAGCTGCGCGAGGGCGTGACCGTCGGCGACGTCCGCATCGGGCTCCTCGCGATCGCGTCGCTGCGGATGTCCCCGCCGGAAACGCTCCCGGCCGCGATCACCCGTCTCACCGGCACCCTCCTCGCGGGCCTCCGGGCCTAGCGGCGTACCGGGTAGCGCAGGTGCAGCACCCGGTCGCCCTGGATCACCACGTCCGGGTCCGCCAGCAGGTGCTGCGCGTCGACGGACCCGAAGAAGCGCTTCCCGGACCCGAACACCACCGGCACGACGTCCATCCGCACCTCGTCCACCAGGCCCGCCGCGAGTGCCTGACCGCCGACGTCACCGGCGGCGACCTCGACCACACGGTCACCCGCCAGTTCCTGCGCCGTCGCCACGGCCGCCTCGACGCCGCCGACGAAATGGAACGGCGCCGCGGGGTCCCAGCTCTCGGGCGGGGGGCGGTGCGTCACGACGACGACGTGGTCGATGCCGCTCGGCGGGGTGCCGTCCCAGCCGTCGGTGAGGTCGAAGACGTGGCGGCCGGCGATCGTCACCCCGATCTGGTCCCAGTACGCCCGGACGTAGTCGTGGGACGTCTGCGACACCGTCAGCGCGCCGCTCTCGTCCAGCGGGACGTCACCGCTGGTCAACCAGTCGAACAGCGGACCGGGCCGGTCGTTGCCGTCGGCGATGAAGCCGTCCACGGACACCGTGCTGTACAGGACCACTCTGCCCACGGGGCTCTCCTCTGCGGTTGGCGTGCCCCGAAAGTAGCGGGTCGTGGGTGGTTGTTCTTGTACGGAATCAATCGGCCGGCAGCGGCCAGCCGTCCAGCGTGTGGCCGGGGTGTTCGCGCAGGAACCGCCGCCGGACCTCGACGTACCGGGTCGGTGTGAGGCCGGTGAACTCGCGGAACTCGTGGCCGAAGTGGGCCTGGTCGAAGTAGCCGGCGCGACCGGCGAGCGCGCCCCAGTCGACGGGGGCGGTGGGGTCGATCGCGAAGACGGTCGCGGTGAACCGGTAGGTGCGGGCCAGCCGTTTCGGGGTGACGCCGACGAGCGCTTTGAACCGCTGCGCGAGGTGGGTGGTGCTGACACCGGCGGCCACGCTCAGGTCACCGATCGACGCGGCGCCACCGGACTTGGCGATGACGCTGCTCGTGTGGCCGACCAGTCCCAGGCCGTGAGTGTCGCTCAGCCGTCGCACCAGTTCGTCTTCGAGCAACGTCAGCATCGCTTGTGGTCCGTTCGCGGTGGCGAGCCGGTCGCGGAGCTCGGCGACTCCGGCCCGGCCCCACACCTGCTCGACGGTGACCGGCCGGTCACGGAGCTCGGCGGCGGGCATCGGCAGGAACGGCGCGAGTCCCCACGGTTTGACGTGCGCGCCGACCGACCGCGTCCGCGGCGGGTAGCTGAACTCGTAGGCGCGGGTAGGGGTGGTGATCACGCACCCGTCGGCGTACTCGGCGGTCGTGAGGTCGGTGCCGGCGCGGATGCGGAACGGCGCCCCGAGGTTGACGATGAGCAGCGCCGACGGCGCGGGCGGCAGCGTCAGCCGCGGGTACGGCGGGGCGCCGTCCAGGTAGTAGAGGTCGTCGATGAGCCCGTCCAGCGGCGGCCGCGGCACCCTCGACACGTACTCCACGCCCACAGCATCGCCGACGCGTCACCGGCGGAGCGCCCCGGGATGGCCCGCGCGGATCGCGGTGACCGCCGCGGACGGGTCGGGGGCGTAGAACCGCAGCGTGCGGGCCTGCGCGACACGGCCGAGCGGGCGGGTGAACGCGATCGGCCGGGTCAGTTCCACGGTCACTGTCGTCTCGCTGCCGGTGGGCAGCTCCGCTGCGCCGTCCGCGTCCACCCGCCCCAGCCTCGCCCCCGAATACCGACGCTCGGCACGCACCGCACCGATCGCGTCCGCCGGCACCCGGATGTCGAGGAACGCCCCGTACCGCAGCCGCAGCGACCCGTCGGCACCCACCACGTGCGGCCGGACCGTGCACGAGAACTGCACACCCAGCACGAAGTAGATGCCCCACACGTCCAGGACCAGCAGAATCGCGTGCACGACCGGCCACGGCACGATCAGCGCCACCACGAACGTCTCGACGACCGCGGCGAACGCCAACCCGTACATCAACGCCGCCTGCGCCCCGGCATACGGCACCGCCGTGTCCCCGGTGTGCACGTCCCGCGGCCCCCGCCGCGCCACCCACCGCACCACGTCGGTGAGCATCACCGCCTCGTGCCGCACCAACCGCACCAGCCCAGTCACCGCAACCTCCCACCCTTTCGATCCCCGTCACGTCCATACGAGCCCGGCGCATCACCGTCGGCCCAGCCGCGCGTGTCCGAGGCGCCGACCGACCCGCCATCGGCGCCACCGCCGTCGGCCTCGACACGCAGCAGGCCGATCGCCCGGCGCACCGCGGCGACCTGCGCCGGCGCGAACTCGGCGAACAACGCCGCGGTGAACCCGTCCCGCCGATGCAACTCGTCGTCGCCGGGCAGCTCCAACCCGGCGACCACACCCACGGGCACCGCCGCCGCGATCGCCCGCGCCGTCCCCTCGACCCGCGGATCGTCGACCGCGGCGTCGACCAGCGCGTCCAGCTGCTCGTACACCCCGTACACCCGCCCGGCCAGCGACGGATCGGCCTCGGCGGCCGCCACGATCGCCTCCAGCGGCCCCCGCTCGGTCACGGGCAGACCGGTGTCGAGCAACGCCAGCAACTCCCGCTCCTTCGCCGCCGACGCGGGTTCGGGCCCGCCGCGCGCGGCGGCGGCCTGCGCCATCCGCCCGAACAGCACCGCCAGGTCGTCGGAGACCGGCGCGTGCGCGGGCAGCGCCCCGTCGTCGGTCACCTGCCGCAGCAACCGCCCGAGCCGCGCACGGCGGGTCCGCAGCAGGTCCTCCTGCCGCGCCAGGTCCGCGTCGAGTTCGACGAGGATCTCGGCCAGGTCGCGTCCGGAGTCGTCGGCGAGCACGTCCCGGACCTCGTCGAGGCTGAGCCCGAGCTCGGTGAGGCGCCGGACCCGGCACAGTTCGACCGCGTCGCGCAGTGAGTACTCGCGGTACCCGTTGGACTGGCGCGCGGGCTCGGGGAGCAGCCCGATGCGGTGGTAGTGCCGCACCGCCCGCGTAGTGACGCCGGCAACGCCGGCGAGTTCTCCGATCCGCATGCCCCCAGTAAAAACCTTGCCGCCACGACAAGGTCAACCGTTGAATTCGTTACGTTAGGACAAAACGTTCAAGACGAAACGCAGGAGATAACGAAGTCCGATGCGGGGAGTGCAAGGTTCCGATAGGGTTGATTAAAGGCACCTTTCGATCCGGACGAAATGGCCAGGGGGCTAGGTCTCACATGGAAGCCGCGACTAACGAAACTGCGGTCGTCCGCACGGCCGACGCGGCTGGACTCGCCACCGACATCGACCGGACCATTTCCGAGGAGACAGCCCTCCGAATCGCCAGGGCCACTCCCCCGAACACCGTCCGGGCCTACACCGCCGACCGCGCCGCGTTCCGCCGATGGTGCGCCCTCGTCGGTCGGACACCACTCCCCGCGACCCCGGAGACCGCCGCTGAGTACGCCACGTTCCTCGCCCTCGGTGGAGCGCTGCAGGAGGACGGATCGCGCAGGGGGCCCGCCGCGCCGCGCACCATCGAGCGCGCGCTCTCGGCGATCCGCACGGAACACCGCGAGAACGGCTACCACGATGAGCCCGACCTCGGTGGCGCGCGGCGCATCATCATCGATTACCGCAGGGAACGCGCACACAATGGTGTACGTGACCGGCAGGCCGCCGCCATCACCGCCGAGGATGTCCGTGCCATGGTGGAGGCATGTGATCCCGAAACCCTGGCGGGGACACGCGATCGTGCGCTGATTGTTCTCGGGTTCAGTCTGATGGTGCGTCGCTCTGAGCTGATCGCTCTGAACACGGTGGGCGACATCGACGAGAAGCCGGGCGGTGTCGACGTACTGATCCGGTGGTCGAAGACGGACCAGGAAGCACGTGGCGTCAAGATCGCGGTGCACTACGGATCCAATCCTCAGACGTGTCCTGTTCGGTTGCTGCAGGCGTGGCGCGAACGTCTCGCCGTGGTTCGTCCCGAGGAGGGACCACTGTGGATGCCGATCGACAAGAAGGACCGGCTCCCGCACATGCCCGGCTACTGCGGGAAACCAGGCAGCGGCCGTCTGACGGGTAAAGCGGTCGGGATCATCCTGCGGGATGCCGCCCGGCAAGCGGGGGTGAGCACCGAGGCTCTCTCGGCTCACTCGCTTCGCGCAGGGGGTGCCACCGCCGCCTACACCGCCGGCAGCGACCTGCTGGCGATTTCGCGGCGTGGTCGCTGGAAGGACGGCTCTCCAGTCCTTCTCGGTTACATCCGTGAGAGGGACCGCTGGGAACATGACCCCATGTCCGGAGTGCTCTGATCCCGTCGTGACCTCAGAAGGTCGCCCCATACCCCCCAGATAGAGCGGAGGCCGCGCGGTGCCTACTCCGCGCCACCACGTTGCCCGGCGCGGAGTACCCGCCTGGCGGAGACGCTGCCGACGGCAAGCGTGATCGCGGCGCAGCTGGCGACCACGGCGAAGATCACCGACCAGGGGGCACTCGTCCGGACGGCGTCGCTGACCGGGCTCAGGGCCACGTGGACGGCGATCAGCGTGCTCGCCGTGAGCCCGAGGCCGAACGCCGTACCGGTCACGATGACAGTGAGCCCCTCGCGCCGCACCAACGAAATGACCTGGCGCCGGGTCGCACCGATCCGGCGGAGCGCGCGTAGCTCACCGGCGCGGTCGCTGACGGCAACGAGCTGGGTGTTGGCGACCGCGACCGCGGTGTAGACGAGCGCGACGCCCAGCAGCGCGAGCAGCGAGAGCCGGTTCAACCGGTCGAACTCCTCATCGAGAGTGACCAGGTGCGACTTCACGGTGACCACGGTGCCGAGCGGTGCGGCGGCGGCGCCGACCGCGTCCCTCCCGGCGTTCGGCTTGAGCGCGAGGTACACCGTGTCCGGTACCGGCGTCGCGGAATGAGCGCGCGCGAGGTCCCACGACAAGAAGACCTCAGGCAGACCCAAACGGTCTTCGACGACGGCGGCGATCCTCAGTTGCGCGGTCCCACCGTCGCCCATGCCGAGGGCGACGTTCTGTCCGACCCGCCAGCTGTGGGCCGCGGCCATCGATGCGGAGACGCCCGCAGCGCCGTCGACGAGGTCGTCGAAGGAACCGGAGGCCACGGGCACGCGCAGGACATCGGGTAGCGCAGCGCCGTCGACGAACCAGGCGGTGTGCTCCCGTGCCGCGTCGTCGACCTCGTCGAACACGCTCGTGGCCTTGACCGGGGCGGCAGCCGCGACGCCGGGCAGGTCGCGGAGCCGGTTCGCACTTTCGGACGGCAGGCGAGCAGCGCCGGCGGGGACGACCATCAGGGACGCGGTCACCTGGTGGCGGAGGTCGGCCGCCTCCGCAGCGGAGATCGTGGTGGTACCCGCCAGCGTTCCCCCGGCCAGGCCGATGGTGACGAGCACCGGGGCGATGCCGGACGCGTAGCGCCGGGGTTCGAAGCGCGCGCTCGCTCTGGCGAGCAGCGCGATCGGACCGCGGCCGATCGTGGCGAGCCGATTGACCGGCCGCATCAGCACCGGCAGCAGCAGCGTCGTGCCCAGAATCAACAGGATCACGACGATGAGGAGGTACGCGGCTCCGGCCGGACCGGACATCAACCGGGACACCGCGACAGCCCCGGCGAGGCACACCGCCCCGGACACCCATCGGACGACGTCACGAGCGGCGCCACGCCGTTCGACCATGGCCTCGCCGATAGCCTCCACCGGGCGGATCCGCCCGGCCCGCCGGGCTGCCCACCCCGCCCCGGCCACAGCGACGAGGAGGCCGACGAGATACGCGGCAACCAGGGGCCACCAGACTAAAGCCGTGGTGAACCCGTCCGGCGCGAGGCCATGTCCGGCCAGCCAGGCGGCTGCCGCAGAGGCGCCGGAGACACCGAGGACTATCCCAGCCAGCCCGCCCGACGCGCCGACCAGCACGGCCTCGCTCAGTACCAGGCGGCGGACCTGGCCAGGCGTCGCTCCCGTCGCACGGAGCAGCGCGAGCTCGCGCCGACGCTGCGTGACCGTGAAGAGGAACGTGCCGGCCACGATGTAGACGGTCACAAACCCAGCCAGCCCGGCGATGCTGCCGGTCAGCGAGGTGGCGGCGATATAGAGCCCGGCCTCGGCGTCGAATTCGGCGCCTCGGCGGTCGTCGCCGGTCAGTACCCGGAGCCTCGGGTAGCCGGGAAGGGCGGAACGGACCTCTGCGGCGAGTGCGGCCGGGTCGACGCTCGGTCGGGGGACCAGTGCGATCGCCACGATCCGGTGATGGGACAGCCGCGCGGCCAAGGCGTCGCTGACGTAGAGCGCGGGGATCGCCGGGGACTCGAGGATGCCGCTGACCGTGAGCCGCTGCGGCCCATCGGTCGTCGCCACCGTCACCACTTGGCCCACTCGCGCCTCGGTCGGAGCCGTGAGCACGACCTGCTCTGCGTCGCTCGGTGGGCTACCCGTAACGAGCGTGCCGGGATGCAACGCGCTGGCGGCCCAGGGGTGGGCCTCGGTCGCCGGACCGAACTGTGCGTAGCCGGCGCGGTCGACGACGACGGCCGACACGCCGTCGACCCGGGAGAGCGCGGTGACGACATCGGCCGGGACGGTGCCTCGTTCGTCGGGCGGTAGCGCCGGATCGGCTGCGCCTGGCCCGGCCCGATCGGGTCCGGCCACGACCACCGAGGGCGCGACGTACCAACGCGGCGGCGCTTCGCCGCCGCGTAACGCGGCGGCGAAAATCAGCCCCGCCGTCGCGAACATACCGACTCCGAGCGCCAACGCGAGGAATGAACCGACAGAACCCGTCCATCGCGCCCGTAGCGTTTGTGCGGCGATGTCGATCATCGGGCACCGTCCCACCCTGCCACCCGCCGGGCGATCCACTCGGGAGTCACCCCGGCTTCCTCACCCGCCACGCGTCCGTCGGACAGAAAGACCACCCGATCGGCGCGGGCCGCGGCGACCGGGTCATGGGTCACCATGATGACGGTCTGGTGGTGATCGTCGACCAGGGATCGCAGCAGGCTCAGCACCTCCCGGCCGCTGTTCGAATCGAGCGCGCCGGTGGGTTCGTCGGCGAAGACAATGGCCGGTGCGGTGACCAGGGCACGGGCGATCGCCACCCGCTGCTGCTGGCCGCCGGACAGCTCGCTCGGGC
Organism: Cryptosporangium sp. NPDC048952; assembly: GCF_043197895.1. Lineage (NCBI taxonomy): Bacteria > Bacillati > Actinomycetota > Actinomycetes > Cryptosporangiales > Cryptosporangiaceae > Cryptosporangium > Cryptosporangium sp. NPDC048952. The sequence continues at coordinate 403,950 of NZ_JBICTY010000002.1, forward strand.
GATGACCGACCCGATCGGCCAGGCCGACGGTGGCCAACGCGGCCCGGGCGGTTGCCGGCACCGGACGTAGGCCGGCGAGCCGAAGCGGCAGAGTCACGTTCTGTTCAGCCGTCAGGGAGGGCAACAGATTGAACGCCTGGAAGACGAACCCGATTCGCTCCCGGCGAAACAGCGTCAGCTCGGTCTCGTTCAATGCGTTCAACAGCACGCCGTCGATCGTGACGTCACCGGACGTGGGCCGATCCAGGCCGGCAGCGCACTGCGCCAGAGTGCTCTTGCCGGAGCCCGACGGGCCCATGATCGCCGTGAAGGTGCCGGGCGGGAAGTCGAGCGTGACTCCGTCCAGCGCCGGAACGGTGACGCCGCCGGCGCCGTGGATCTTGCGGAGATCGACGACCCGCACCGCGGGTTCAGTAATCATGCGGTCCACTGTGGCGATCGCCCGGGCCCGAATTCACCATCGCAGGCACGAACATGCGGGGTAACGCCAGGTTGACTGACACCGCCGGTCCCGGCCCGTAGTGTCGGAAGTCACGATGACCACTATGGCCTTGACCAGCGATCCGCTGCGCTTCCTCACCTCGTCGTGGCCGTGGCGGTCGACTGCCTACCTGCTCACCAGCTGGATCGTCGCCATGGTGTGGGTGTCCGCCACCGCGCTGCTGCTGATCGTCCCGGCGTTCGGCCTCGCCCTGCTCCTCGGTGGCATTCCACTGGCCGCGTTCGAACGCCGACGCCTGCGCCTGATCGACCCGGCCCAGCCGGAGTCCCCCCACGTCCGGCCGCCCAGGCCTGGCTTCTGGGCTTGGCTGAGCACCAGGTTCCGGGAGGCGACGACCTGGCGTGAGCTCGGCTACGCCGTCCTCTTCTCGCTGGTGCTGGCCTGGGTGGACGCCATCGTCGGGCTGCTGGTGGCCTGTGCGCTCTACCTCATCGCCTTTCCGGTGCTGGTATCGGTGATTCCCGAGTATCAGCCGGAGCTTTTCGGCCTGATTCCGGCCCGGCGACCCGAGGCGCTGCTGGCGACGGTCGCGGGCCTCGCGTTCCTCCCGGTGACGCTCTATCTGGTCACCGCCTTTGCCTCGTGCCGCGCGAGACTGACCCGCCACTTCCTCGTCAGCCGCCGGGCGGACGCCGACCGTCGGGTGCGGGAGCTCTCTCGGTCGCGGGAGCGGATCCTGGACGCCATGGACGCCCAGCGCCGGCGTATCGAACGTGACCTCCACGACGGCGCCCAGCAGCGACTCACCGGCGTGATCATGACCCTCGGCAGGGCGCGGCTCCAGCTCGCCGCCGCTCCGGGACCGGCGCGTGAGACGGTCGAGGACGCCTATCAGCAAGCCCGGTCGACGCTGAGCGAACTGCGTGAACTCGTGCACGGGATTCATCCGCAGGTGCTCACGAACCGGGGTCTCTCCCCCGCCGTCATCGAGGTCGCCGAGCGCCTCGGAATCCCGGTCGGCGTGCGCATCGACCTTCCACACCGACCGCCGGAGACCGTGGAAGCCGCCGCGTGGTTCGTGATCAGCGAGGGCCTCACCAACATCGCGCGGCACAGCAAGGCCGATCGGGCCTGGATCTCCTGCACCTACGTGGACGGTATGGTGATCGTAGAAGTCGGCGACGACGGGTTGGGCGCCGCCGACCCGGACCACGGCACCGGACTTCACGGCCTGGGTGACCGGGTGTCGGTGCTGCGTGGCCGGATCACGCTGGACAGCCCGGTCGGCGGACCAACCGTGCTGCGAGCCGAGCTGCCATGCGACTAGTACTCGCCGAGGACGCCGCCCTGCTGCGTGAGGGGCTCGCCCTCATCCTCCGCGAGGCCGGGCACGACGTCGTCCCGGTTGCGGACGTCGACGGACTGCTCGCCGCGGTCGCAACCCGACCTCCGGCGGCGATCATCACCGACATCCGGATGCCACCCGACTACCGCGACGAGGGACTCCGGGCCGCGCTCCGAGTCCGCCGGGACCATCCCGGTCTTCCGGTGCTCGTCCTGTCGCAGTACGTCGAGCACACCTATGCGGCGGAACTCGTGACGATGGGCGGTGGCGTCGGCTACCTGCTCAAGGATCGTGTCGGCGACATCCCCGAGTTTCTCGCCGCCCTCGAGGACGTCGTGGGCGGCGGCACCGTGATCGACCCGGAGGTCGTGCGCAGGTTCCTCGGCCGACGCACCATGCAGGCTCCGCTGGAACGCCTCACGCCCCGTGAGCGTGAAGTCCTGGCGTTGATCGCGGAGGGGCGGGGCAATACCCCGATCGCCCAGCACCTCGGCGTGACCGACGCCGCGATCGCCAAACACGTCAACAACATCTTCGCCAAGCTCGACATCCCGCCCGACGCGGACGGCCACCGGCGAGTCCTCGCGGTCCTCGCGTATCTGCGGCACGACTCGCCGGACGGGTGGCCTCATCGCCGCCGCTCGTGATGCTGCCCCGCGAGATCGCGCGCAGCGCCAGCACCCATCGAGAGCCCGGTGCGGGTCACATTGGTACGACAGGACCGGTGGCTAGGATGCCGGGATGGTGTCGCGGTTGGCGCAGGTGAACGTGAAGGTCCGCGACCCCGCGGCATCCGGGCGGTTCTGGGCCGCCGCGCTCGGCTGGGAGGCGTTCGACGGGCACGGCACCAGCGTCCGCCCGGCCGGTACGGGATGGCCGGTGCCGGGGCTGGTGTGCCTGGACTTCATCCCGGTCCCCGACCCGGGAACCGTCCGGGACCGGGCGCACCTGGAGCTCGCCACCACCTCCCCGGCGCAGCACGCCGAACTGCTCACGCACCTGACAACCCTCGGGGCGACGCCGGTCGCCGGAGCCACGGTGCTGGCCGACCCCGACGGCGCCGTGTTCTGCGTCCCGGAACCCCGCGCGGAGTACGGCGACACCGGGCCGATCGCCGCGATCGTCGTCGACTGCGCGGACCCGCGCGCGCTGGCCGCGTTCTGGGGTGCGGCACTGGGCTGGACGATCCACGAGGCCACCGACGAAGTAGCACGTCTCAGGGCGAACACCGGCCCGTGGCTGGAGTTCCACCGCGCCTCCCACGTCGGCGACGCGTTCAACCGCGCCCACCTGGACCTGCTGCCGTCGCCGGTCGACGCGCAGAGCGCGGAAGTCGCCCGGCTGCGGGGCCTCGGCGCCACACCGGAGAACCTCGACGACTATCCGTGGACGGTGCTCGCCGACCCGGAGGGCAACGAGTTCTGCGTCCTCGGTTGAGCGAACACCGCGACCAACGTGGGGTCGTGGAACTTGATCACGCGCGACACCCCGGTGGGGGTGGCTTCCAGCACGACCACCCCGTCGGGACGCGACCGGTGGTGCACGACGGCGGCGGGGTGGCCGTTGGCGGCGGTGGGGGTCAGCCGCCAGTCGCCGGGTGCGCCGAGGACGTGGGTGGCGAGCAGGTGGATGCAGTCGGCCCGGCCGGACTGCCAGTCGCGGAACGGCGTGGCCTCCAAGGTCGCGTCGGCGCGCAGCACGGTTTCGAGCAGCGCCGCGTCGGAGTGTTCGAACGCGGTGATGTAGGCCTCCAGGAGGGCGCGGGCGCGCGGATCGGACGGTTCGAGGAGCTCCTCGGGGTGGGGGCGCAGTTCGTCGAGGCGGGTGCGGGCGCGGTGCAGGCCGCTTTTGACCGCGGCGGTGGTGGTGCCGAGGATCTCGGCGGTCTCCACAGCGGAGAACGCGAGGACGTCGCGGAGCAGGAGGATGGCGCGTTGGCGGGCGGGCAGGTGCTGCAGGCCGGCGATCAGCGCCAGCCGCAGCGATTCGCGGGTGACGACGGTGGTGGCCGGATCGTCGATCCACGCGGGGTCGCCGATCCACGCGTCGGGCAGCGGCTCCAGCCAGCTGACGCCGTCGTCGGTGCCGGTGAGTCCGGAGGGCAGCACCCGCACGGGCCGGGTCCGCGACGCGGTGAGGCACACGTTGGTCGCGATGCGGTACAGCCAGGACCGGACCGACGCGCGGTGTTCGAACCGGTCGTAGGAACGCCACGCCCGCAGGTACGTTTCCTGGACGAGGTCCTCGGCGTCGTGCGGGGAGCCGACCATGCGGTAGCAGTGCGCCAGCAGTTCCCGGCGGAACCGTTCGGTGTCGGCAGCGAAGTCGGCCACGGAGTCAGACAACCAAAGCCAGTTTGCCGATGGTAGTCCGCGCTTCGAGGTCGGCGAGGGCCTGCGCGCCGTCGGCCAGGGCGTACGGGGTGGGGTCGGTGGGGGTGAGGACGCCGGCGGCCAGCAGCGCGGCGAGTTCGCCCATCACCTCGCCGAAGACCTGCGGCGCGGCCTGCGCCAGGACCCCGATGTTCAAACCCATGACCTGCACCTGATCGACGTAGACCAAGTGCTCGTTGGTGAGCGACGCGGTACCGCCGGGCAAGCCGAACACGACGACACGCCCGGTGACGCGCCGGGCCGCCGCCAGGGCGGCCGCGAACGAGGGGCCGCCGCCGGACTCGAGCACCAGGTCGGCGCCGTGCCCACCGGTGAGGTCCCGCACCGCGCCGGGCAGGTCGGTACGGTGCGAGTCCAGGATGTGGTCGGCGCCCGATGCCCGCACGGTGGCGTGTTTGGCCGGCGAGGCGGTGGCGATGACCGTCGCTCCGTAGTGCTTGGCCAGCCGCACGGCGGCCTGCCCGGTACCGCCCGCGGCGGCACCGATGAGAACGGTCTGTCCCTGCGTGAGGCCGCGGAGGGCTGCCAGCGCGGTCGGCCAGTTCACCGTGAGGCCCAGGGCCTGCGCGTCGCTCCACCCCTCGGGCACGGGCATGGCCGAGGACAGCACCGTGTACTCGGCGAACGTGCCCGCGCCGACGCCGGTGACGCGCTCACCCGCGCGGGGCCCGGCGACGATCTCCCCGGCGGCTTCGAACCCGGCCACGAACGGCGCGGCGGGTCCGCCGGGGGACGTGCCGTAGGCCTGCAGGACGTCGCGGTAGTTGACGCCCGCGGCGGTGACCCGGACCAGCACCTCACCCGGCCCGGCGTCGGGAAGGTCGGCGTCGGTGATCAGCTGGAGTCCGTGCGGCCCGTCGAGGGTGGTCTGTTGCAGCGCGCGCATGCTCGGTCCTTCTCCGGTCGGTACGTCGGTCGGTGGGTAGACCTCGGTGACCGGGAAAAGGGTGCGCTTACCGGGGGCAGCCCCAGCGACGCCCGTGCCCCGGCCGCGCGGCCGGGCGATTACACCGATCCAGCTGTGAACGGCGGTTTACTAACGGTGGGGTGCTGTGGTTGCCTGGGAGCCGCCCGAGCTAGGGAGCGCGCGATGGAGTCCTTCGTCCAGTTACGACGCGGCACCACCCCGCGGCGGATCCACGCCGACCTCGACGGTCTCAAGGACGACGAGCTGGGCCGGTCGGGGTTCACCGGCAGAACCGCGCACCTCTACCGCCGCCACGACCCGACCGCGTTCCGGGTGGAGGGTCCGCTGGCCGGCACCGACCTGCTCGTCGGCACCCTGCAGCCCAGCGACGCGACCGACGCGGCGGGGATTCCGCTGCTGCTGTTCACCAACCCGGACGTGCGGATCTCGGTCAGCGCCCGCACTGCCCCGCACCCGTTCTACGTGCGGCACGTCGACGGTGACCTGCTCTATTTCATCCACGCCGGTAGGGGGGTGTTCGTCACCGAGTTCGGGGACCTGCCCTACCGGCCGGGTGACTACGTGTACCTGCCGAAAGCCACCACCCACCGGCAGGTCCCGGCGCAACCCACGACCGCGCTGGTGCTGGAGACCACCGACGAACTGCGCACACCCCCCGCCGGGGCGCTGGGCCGGCACTTCCCGTTCGACCCGGCGCTGGTCACCGTCCCCGACGCCCGGGCGATCGACGACGACGGCCGCGACGAGTACGAGGTGCGTCTCTACCACGACGGCGGACCCACGAGGCTGTTCTATCCGCACGACCCGTGCGACGCCGAAGGGTGGCGCGGCGACAACTTCCCGTTCGTGTTCAACGTCGCCGACTACACCGTCATCACCAGCGACGCGGTGCACCTGCCCCCGACCGTGCACCTGTTCCTGCAGGCCACGGGGGTGGCGGTGCTGAACTTCCTGCCGCGCCCCGCCGAAGGCGTGCCGGGCACCGAACGGTATCCGTGGTACCACCGCAACGCCGACCACGACGAGGTCGCGTTCTTCCACGGCGGCAGCGTCTTCGGCGTCGACGTCCCACCCGGGCTGCTCGCGCACACCCCGCAGGGCCTGCACCACGGCGCCCCGGAGGCCGCCCGCGAACGTGCCCGCCGCACGTTCGCCGACTACGACCGCGTCGAGTGGCGGATCATCGCGATCGACACCCGGCGCCGGCTGGTGCCCACGGCGGCGGCCCGCCGGTGAGCTCCTACGAGCGGGTCCCGTACCTGGTGGTGTTCCCCGACTCCGCCACCCACCGCGACACCTACGGCGGCGCCGGGCAGATCGTCGCCCTCGAGAGCTACCTCCTGCGTCCCCCGGCGCCCAGTGACACGGTGCTGGTGTTCATGCACCCCATCGGGGGCGGCGCCTACCTGCCGATGGTCACCGCCCTGGCGAAGGCCGGGCATCACGTCATCTACTGCGGCAGCCGCTACCGGGGCGTCGATTCGGCGCTGATCATGGAGAAGGTCGTCGAGGACCTCGGCGCGTGCGTCCGCGACGCCAAACACCGCCTCGGCTACGCACAGGTGGTGCTGGCCGGGTGGTCCGGAGGAGGCGCGCTGTCGCTGTACTACCAGCAACAGGCCCGCCACCCCACCGTCGTGGCTCCGCCCGGCGGCGGGCCGCCCGATCTCACCGCCCTCGGTCTGATTCCGGCCGACGCGATGCTGCTGCTCGCCGCGCACGTCAGCCGCCACGGCACCCTCACCGAATGGCTGGACGCGTCGGTCCTCGACGAGACCGACCCGTCGGTGCGTGACCCCGAACTGGACCTGTACGACGCCGCGCGCCCGCCCTACCGCGACGAGTTCCTCGCCGTGTACCGGGCGGCGCAGGTCGCCCGCAACCGGCGCATCACCGTCTGGGTCCACGACCAGCTCAAACGCCTCGGCCCGGACGAGGAACGCGGGTTCGTGGTGCACGGCACGATGGCCGACCCGCGGTGGCTCGACCCGGCCGTCGACCCCAACGACCGCGAACCTGGCCGCTGCTACCTGGGGGACCCGCGGATCGTCAACAACGGCCCCGTCGGCCTGGCCCGCTTCACCACATTGCGCTCGTGGTTGTCGCAGTGGAGCTACGACGACGCGCTCGGCGACGGGGTGCGCTGCGCCGCCGACGTGGGCGTGCCGACGCTGGTGATCGGCAACAGCGCCGACGACGCCTGCACCCCCAGCCACACCACCCGCCTGTTCGACGCGATCGGCCACCCGGACAAGACCCGGCACACCGTGCAGGGCGCCACGCACTACTACGCCGGAGAAAACCAGCGGCCACGGTTGGCCGAAGCCGTGCACGTGGTCAGCCAGTGGCTGGCCGCCCGCAACCTGGGAGGCACCCGGTGAGCATCCGATCCGCCGTCCGCGCGTTCATCGACGACGAGGTCGTTCCCGCGGAGCGTGAACTGAACGCCGCGAACGGGGGCGAGCCCCTCCGCAGGTTGAAACACAGCGCGAAAGACCAGGGCCTGTGGGCGCTCGGACACCCCACCGAACTCGGCGGCGGCGGCCTGTCCTTCGGCGACTTCGTCCTCGTCAACGAACACATCGGCCGCTCCAAGTGGGGCCAGCTCGCCCTCGGCACCGTGTCCATGCAGGACTCGATCATGCTGCACCGCTTCGGCACCGACGAACAGAAGAAACGCTGGCTCGAACCGCTCGTCGCCGGCGACATCATGCCGTCGGTGGGGCTCACCGAACCCGAGGTCGCCGGCTCCGACCCCACCCTCATCCAGGCCACCGCCCGCCCCGAGGGCGACGAATGGGTCGTCGACGCCCACAAGTGGTTCACCACCGGCGCGTCCGGCGCCGCGTTCACCACGATCTTCGCCCGCACCGAACCCGAGGGCACCGACCCCCACCAGGCGCTCTCCGCGATCGTCGTGTCCGCCGGCACGCCCGGCTTCCAGATCGTGCGCGTGGTCCCGACGATGGGCACCACCCACGGCGACCACTGCGAGATCCGCCTCACCGGGGTGCGGGTCCCCGCCGACCACCTGCTCGGGGAGCGCGGCTGCGGATTCCACGTCGCGCAGATCCGCCTCGGCCCCGGGCGCATCTTCCACGCCATGCGCTGGCTCGGCCAGGCCCAGCGCGCGTTCGAACTCATGCTGGAACGGGCCCGCACCCGCTACGCCCACGGCTCGGTCCTCGGCGAGAAAGGCGAGATCCAGCGCTACATCGCCGAATCCGCCGCCGACATCCAGGCCGCCCGCCTCCTCGTGCTCGACGCCGCCGACGCCTACGACCAGGACGGACGCGCCCGCGACCAGATCGCCATCGCGAAGTTCTGGGTCGCCCGCGTCCTGCACGACGTCATCGACCGCGCCATCCAGGTCCACGGCGCGCTCGGCGTCACCGCCGACACGCCCCTGGAGGAGATGTACCGCGAAGCCCGCTACGCGCGCATCTACGACGGCCCCGACGAGGTGCACCGCATGACCGTCGCCCGCCGCCTGCTCGCCGACCCCCGCCGCGCCCCCTGGCTGCGCGGCGACAATGACTGACCGCGCCGCACCACCGGTCGGCGGACACACGCCACCGGCCGCGACCCCGGCCACCGCGGCGAGCAGCACCGTCCGGGACGCGCTGCGGGCACGGCTGACGCACCTGTGGGGACAACGCGTCACCGTCGCCGAACCACGGCTGCTCACCGGCGGCGCCAGCCGCGAAACCCTCCGCGTGGCCGTACGCGCCGGCGAGAACACCCGCGACCTGGTGCTGCGCCGTGACCTGCTCGGCGCCCCCGACGGCCTCGCCCGCGAAGCCGCCGCCCAGCGCGCCGCCGCGGCCGCCCACGTCCCCGTCCCGGTCGTCGTCGACGACGGCCCCACCCTCGACGGGCACCCCTACCTGCTCATGGGCCACGTCGACGGCGAAGCCCTCCCGCAACGCCTCCTGCGCGACGACGCCTACGCCGCCGTCCGCGCGTCCCTCGCCGACACCCTCGGCACCCTCGCCGCCCGCATCCACACCATCGACCCCGACACCATCCCCGGCCTCCCCGGCTCCGACCCCCTCACCCTGCTCCGCGAGATCGCCGACGACGACACCCCCCGCCCCGCCGTCGAACTCGGCCTCGCCTGGCTCACCCACCAGCGCCCCCAACCGCGCACCGGCACCCTCGTCCACGGCGACCTGCGCAACGGCAACGTCCTCGTCGGCACCGAAGGGCTACGCGCCGTCCTCGACTGGGAACTGGTCCACCGCGGCGACCCCACCGAAGACCTCGGCTGGCTCTGCGTCAAAGCGTGGCGGTTCGGCGCCGCACCCCCCGTGGGTGGCTTCGGCACCCGCGAACAACTCCTCGCCGGGTACCGGCGCACCGCCGGCTGGGCCCCCACCCTCACCGAACTGCACTGGTGGGAGGTGTACGGAACACTGCGGTGGGTGCTGCTGTGCCGGGTCCAGGCCCTCGGATACCTGCGGGGCACCCGCGACTCGCTCGAACACGCCGTCATCGGCCGCCGCGTCGCCGAAGCCGAATACGACCTGCTGCTCGCCCTCGGCGCGTGCACCCCCCAACCCGCTGCCGACGTCCTGCGCGAGGAAACCCCACGCCACACCGCGGAAGGCCCGCACGACGCCCCGGACGCCGGGCACCTGCTCACCGCCGTCGGCGACGCCCTCACCACGGGGAAGTTCGGCGACACCTACCTCACCCGGGTCGCGGCCAACGCCCTGAAAATCGCCCGCCGCGAAATCATCCTCGGCCCCCAGCTGGCCGCCCGGCACGCCGAACGCCTGCACCTCCTAGGGGTGCCCGACGACGCCGGGATCGCCACCCGCATCCGCGCCGGCGACACCACCCCAGAGCTCTCGACCGCCGTCGTGGAGGCCCTCCGCGACAAACTCCTCGTCGCCAACCCCCGCTACCTGGGCCAGCCCGCCGAGTAGCCAACCGTCGACACCGGCACGGAGGCGTTCCTTCACCGGGGCATCAGCGAAGGAGGCATCCACACCCGCTCGCGCCAGCCCCGCCAGCTCCGCGTCGGACGCACCGAACACCTCACGCACCCGCGCGTACTCACCGGTCAGGGTCGCGCCGATCACCGCGGGCACATCGGTGTTCAGCGTGACCACCAGCCCGGCGTCGATCAGCCGCGGCAACGGATGCTCCGCCCACGACGAAACCAGGCCCAGCGCCACGTTCGACGACGGACACACCTCCAACGGCACCCGCACCGACGCCACCAGCTCACCGTCCTCGAGAATCCGGATCCCGTGCCCCAGCCGCCGGGCGTGCCCGACCGTCAACGCCTCCCGGATCGACGACGGCCCGCACGCCTCCCCGGCATGGTGCACCAACCGCACCCCGGCGTCCCGCGCCTCGTCACACACCCCCGCGAACGGGGCCAGGGGATACGACTCGTCACCCGCCACCCCCAGCCCCACCACCTCGGGATACCGCAACGCCAGCTCCAGCGTCGCCCGCATCCGGGCCACCGGGCGACGGCGGGAATGATCCAGCAGCACCCGCACCACGATCCCGTGCGCGGCCTGCCCGGCCGCAAGACCCGCCAGCACCGCCTCCAACGGCATCACAGAGTCCCCGAGACGCTCCCCGTGGGCCGCCGCGGTGAACGTCACCTCCGCGTAGCCGACGCCCTGCGCCGCCTCGTCCGCGCAGAACTCCTCCGCCACCCGCGCGAAATCCCCGGGCTCCCGCAGACACGAACGCACCAGCGCCCCGTGCTCGGCGAACGCCGCGAACCCGTCGAACGACGTGCCGGCCGGCAGCACCACCCCGTGCGCCGCCGCCAACTCGGCCAGGGTTCCCGGGCGGATCGCCGACTCCAGGTGCACGTGCAGGTGAGCCTTCGGCAACCGCGTCAGATCACGCACGCTGCTCCAGCAACGCACCGATCTCCGCGACCGTGCCCAGCTCCCCGAGGATCCGAAACGTCCACCCCACCGCCAGCTCGTGCGCCTGCCGGTTCACGTCGGTGACCGCATCCGACACGACCACCACGTGGTAGCCCCGCTCGTGCGCGCCGCGCGCCGTCGAATCCACGCCGATGCTCGTCGCCACCCCCGCCACCACCACCTGCGTCACACCCCGCCGCCGCAACCGGTCGTCCAACTCCGTGCCGTAAAACGCACCCCAGTTGCGCTTCGACACCACGAAATCACCCTCCAGGCCCGGCACGATGGCATCCCACCCCTCCGGCAACACCCGCCCGGCGCCCGACCCGAACTCCGACCGCCCCGGCACCCCGTCGCTGCCGTCCAGCGACACATCACGCACCAGCACCACCGGCTGACCCGCCGCCCGGAACGCCTCCGCCAGCCGCACCGTATTCGCCACCACCTCCGCACCCGACAACGGCGCCAGGCCCGGCTGCGCCACCGTGGCATTCTGCAGATCGACCACAACCAGCGCGACGTTCCCGTCGAGCACACTCACCGGCACGAAACACTCTCTTCTCTACGAGGGGGACGGACGAGCCGCACGGTCCAGCAACGCCATCGCCGCGATCACCGTGCGCCGCTCGTCCTCCGACAACCGCTCCCGCAACCCGACGACCAGCCACTCCTCCCGGGCGGACCGGCTGCCGTCGAACCAGGAACGGCCCGCCGCGCTCAGCGACACCACCTGCCGCCGCCCGTCACCCGGATCCAGATCCCGGCGCACCAGGCCCTGCGCCTCCAGCGCCGACAGCGTCGCGGCCATCGACTGCGGCCGCACACCCTCCTTCGCCGCCAGCGCACTACCCGACGCCGGGCCCTCCTTGCCGAGCACCAGCAGCACCGACGTCTGCGACGGCGTCAGATCCCGCACATCGATCTCGTCCCGCCAACGGCGACGCAGACGACTGAACGTCGCCTGCACGTCCCGAGCGGCCCGCACCGCCGAGTCGTCCATGCCCCACACCGTAAAACCTTCAGTCTGAACTGACCAGTCCAACCTGAAGACTGCGTAACGTAACGACGGCAGAAATTCGCGCACCGAGTATGACGGCGTTACCCTCACAGTGTGACCAAGCGGATCACCATCAGCGTCCCCGACGACGTCGCCGCCCACCTCGAACGCGTCGGCGCCCGCCGCGTCTCCGGCTACGTCACCGACGCCATCCGCCACCAAGCCCGCCGCGAAGAACAACTCCGCCAACTCGACGAAGTCTTCGCCCGCACCGGCAACCCCGAACCACCAGACCGCGAACGCGCCGAACGCTTCCTCGACGACATCGCCGCCTGGAAACAACAGATCACCCAACACGCGTGACCGCAGCGAGAACCGTCAGCCAAGTCGGACTCATCTTCGACCACCACCCCCTCACGGCCTACGCCACCAGCAAAGACCTCCTCGCGCCCTCACTCGTCGCCTCCATCCTCGAACGCGGCCAGGCCATCGCCGTCAGCCCACTCGTCCTCGCCGAGGCCTACTGCGGCTTAGACCACGGCGAAGCCGACGTCCTCGACCTGCTCACCGGAGGCGCACTCGCCGCCGCCCTCCTCGTCGAACCCTTCGACGGCGAAGCAGCCCGCCTCCTCGGACGCGACAGCGCCCCCACCCTCTCCGGCACCGGCGGCCACCGCCCCACCCTCGCCACCCTCCACACCGCCCAACTCGCACTGCGCCACTCCGCCGGCGTCGTCACCGGCGAACCCGCACCACTCCGCAAACTCCTCGGCACCGACTGGCCCCTGCTCCAGGTCTGACAACCCACGCCTGACAACCTTCGTCAGCAACCAGCCACCCGACCGAAACCCGCCAGCCAACCCACCGGGACTCGACCTAACGTCGAGACCCGTGACACTCACGGACGCCCCCCGCACCACCACCCAGGCAAAAACCCTCGCCGCCATCACCTTCACCGTCCTCGCCTGGGCCTCCGCCTTCATCGGCATCCGCTGGGTCGGCCAGCACTACACCGCAGGCCCCCTCGCCTTCGGACGCCTCGCCGTCGGCACCCTCGCACTCGGCGCCGCACTCGCCGCCACCCGCCGCTGGGTCACCCCCACCCGGAGAGAATGGGCACTCATCGTCCTCTGCGGCATCGCCTGGTTCGGCATCTACAACCTCGCCCTCAACGAAGCCGAACGACGCGTCGACGCCGGCACCGCCGCCATGCTCGTCAACCTCGGCCCCATCCTCATCGCCCTCTTCGCCGGAATCCTCCTCAACGAAGGATTCCCACGCTGGCTGCTCATCGGCGCCGGCGTCGCCTTCACCGGCGTCGTCCTCATCGGCATACCGTCCGCACGCAACAGCCACGCCGATGCCCTCGGCGTCGTACTGCTCATCGTCGCCGCGATCACCTACGCCATCGGCGTCCTCGCCCAGAAACCCACCCTCCGGCGCCTCCCCGCCCTCCAGGTCACCTGGCTCGCCTGCGCCATCGGCACCATCACCTGCCTGCCCTGGGCACCGGCCTTCACCCACCAACTCACCGACGCACCAGCAGGAGCCACCGCAGGGCTCGTGTACCTCGGACTCGTCCCCACCGCGCTCGCATTCGGCACCTGGGGATACGCCCTCGCCCGCACCGACGCCGGACGACTCGGCATCACCACCTACGTCGTCCCGCCGCTCGCCGTCCTCGGCGGATGGATCGCACTCGACGAAACACCCGCCGGACTCGCACTCGTCGGCGGAGCCGTCTGCCTCCTCGGCGTAGGCCTCTCCCGAAAGCGGTGAAGACCGAAAGACAGTGAGTGTCGCCGTCGGTTGCTTTTCGCTGTTCGAGGCGTCTATTCGAGCGTATGGGCTTGTTATTACCTGACTACTGGCAGGGCCATGTTTTCCTCCAGGTGCGGGAGCGACGCCGTGCCCGGGATCAGCAGGATGTTCGGCGCATGCCCCAGCAGCCATCCCAGCGCGTACTGCGCGGGCGTCACGCCCAGTTCACGGGCGCGCGCGACGTGCTCCGGGTCGTCGTCCACCCGTGGCCGGCCGGGGACCGCGCCGCCGAGTGGGAAGAACGGCACCCAGGCGATGCCCTGCTCGGTGCACAACTGCAGAAGGTCTTCGTCTTCGCGGCTGACGACGCTGTACGCGTTCTGCACGCAGACGATGCCCGCGGGCAGTGCGCGGCGCAGGACGTCGAGGGAGACGCCGCTCAGGCCGATCGCGCCGATCTTGCCTTCCTCGCGCAGCGCGGTCATCTCGGCCAGCTGGTGTTCGACGTCGACGACCTGGTCACCGGTCGCGGTGATGCCGGGCGCGCGGTCCATACGGCGCAGGTTGACCACCGGGATCGAGTCGATGCCGAGGCTGCGCAGGTTGTCCTCGACGCTTGCCCGCAGCTCGGCGGGCTTCTGCGCGGCACGCAGCGGAACCGGTGCGCCGGGCAGCCGCTCCGCGCCGATCTTGCTGACGACCACGACACCGTCGGACGGGTCGTAGGCGTCGCGGATGAGCTCGTTGACGAAGCCGTCGCCGTAGAACTGTGCGGTGTCGACGTGATCGGCGCCCAGTTCGCGGGCCCGGCGCAGTACCGCGATCGCGGCGTCGCGGTCGGCACGGAGGCGTTCGAGGCGCATCGCGCCGAACCCGATCCGGGACACCGTGAGGTCGCCGAGGCTGCCGGTTCCCCCGGCAGGAGTAACTGTCATGGAAAGCTGCCATTCCGTAGAATCACCAGAAGCGGAGGAGCCTCCGCTAAATCGACCGTAGCACGACTACCGGAGGGTCCTCCGTTTTGCCCACCGCAAAAAAGCCGAGGGCCGACGCCCAGCGCAACCGCGACACGATCCTGCGCGCCGCCCGTACCGCGTTCACCGACGCCGACGGCACCGTCGCGCTCGAACACATCGCCCGCGCGGCCGGCGTCGGCATCGGCACGCTCTACCGGCACTTCCCCACCCGGGAAGACCTCATCGAAGCCGTCTACGCCGCCGAACTCGACGAGGTCGTCGACAGCGCGGAAGCGCTCCTGCGCGACCACCCGCCCGAAGACGCCCTGCGCGCCTGGCTCGAGCGCTACGCCGCATTCGTGACGACCAAACGCGGCATGGCCGAGACCCTCCGCACCGCCATGGCAGCCGGCCGCATCGCCCTACCGGCCACCCGCCAGCGCATCACCGCCGCCGCCGCCACGATCCTGATCCGCGGCGCCGACGCCGGCACACTCCGCGCCGACGTCGACCCGGAAGACGTCGTCGTCCTGGCCCTCGGGTCGTTCGCGGCCAGCGTCGACGACCCGACCCGCACCACCCGCCTGACCGCGCTCATCCTCGACGCGGTCAGGTCGTAGGCGTCACCCACGTCGGGTTCGCCGCCACGAAATCGTCCATCCGGTCGTCGTTCATCGCCCGCAACAGATCCATGCTCGTGTCGCTGAGCTTCTCGTACCAGATGCCGTTGACCACCTCGGCGTTGAACTTGCCGCCGTTGGTCTTGATCATCGTCAGCTTGTCGGGCTTGATGCCCTTGAGCGTGAACACCCAGTCGGTGATCGACACGTCGTTGTTGTAGAACGTCAACGCGTCACCCAGGGACCCCAGCACCTTGTTGATCTTCGCCGGGTTGCTGATCACCCCACCCGACGTCGCCTTCTGCATGATCGCCTTGATCAACTGCTGCTGGTGCCGCTGACGACCGTAGTCACCGTCGTTGTTGGCCAGCAGGTCACGCTGCCGGGCGTAGTCCAGCGCCTGCCAGTCCTTGAACTCGTGACAGCCCGGCCAGTACACCTGCGGCTGCATGTTCTCCCGCAACCCGGCCGGCGTCCCGTCGTCGTTGATGTAGTAGGGGACGCCCACCTCGCCGGTGGTCTTGTTCCAGCCGACGTGGATCGACGTCACCTTCTCGTCGACGCACATCCGCACCCCACCCAGCGCCCGCACGATGCCCCGCAGACCCTGGAAGTTGATGATCGCCGCACCGTCGAACTTCATGCCGCCGGCGAGCTCGCTGACCGTGTTCGCCAGCAGCTCCATGCCCTTGGCCTTGCCACCGCCGGAACGGAACCCGAACTGGAACGCCGCATTGATCTTGTCCTGACCACCCGGGTACTGCGTGTCGGAGAACTCCGGGATGTCGACCAGGCTGTCACGCGGAATCGACGCCAAATACGCCTGCGTGTGGTCCGCGTTCACATGGACGACGATGATCGAGTCCGCACGGATGTTGTCCGGGGCGTCGGGGCGCTCGTCGGTGCCGATCAGCAGCAGATTCAGCGGACCGTCGATCGAATGCCCCTGGTCCGCGGCGTCACCCAGCCCGCCGTCCTTCGTGATGTTGCCCGTGTAGTGGTTGATCGCCGCCGGCAGACCGACCAGCACACCGACGCTGAACAACGTCAGCAGCGCACCGATCGCGACGACGAACCACATCCAGCGCGGCGCCCCGCGCCAGACTCCAGGACGCCGCGGCGGTACCACGGGCCCGCCGGTCCGGACGGCTCGTTCCGGGGCGGTGCGCTCCGGCGAGCCGAGCTCGGTCAGCGCTCTGCCTTCCGCGTGCGGGCCGCCCGGACGTTCCGCAGACGCATCACGAACCTCTTTCTTCCCGGAAAAGCACACGGTACGAACCACGCGCCACCTAGACGGTTGCCGTGCGGTCGCTTATTCAATCCTGCCGGACTCCCCGATGGCGGGTGTTTTGGGGTAGGTGGGGTTGGTGTCGTGTGTATGGGCTTGTTATTACGGCTGGTCTCGTCACGCTCCCCCCGCACCTGGACGTGACCCCGCAGCACTACGCGTTTCTCGTCCCCGAAGAAGCCTTTGACGGCATATTCGACCGCATGGCCGCAGCCCGGAACGGCGAGTACTGGGCAGATCCGGCCCGGCAACAGCCGGGCCGGATCAACACCAACGACGGTGGACGCGGGGTGTACTTCCTCGACCCGGCCGGTCACTACCTCGAGGTGATCACGCGGCCCTACGGCAGCGGCGAGAACTCGTGAGCGACTAGCCCCGAGTAGCCGAGCGCCTCGAGAAGCTCGAGGTGTGCGGCGATCGGGATCCGGCCGGTACCGGGTTGGTGCCGGCCGGGCCAGTCGGCGATCTGGACGTGGGCGATGCGCCCGGCGTGCGCGCGCAGAGTGGCCGGGATGTCCTGGTCGTTGGCGGCCAGGTGGTAGAGGTCGGCGAGCAGGCCGGTCTCGATGCCGACGCGGTCGAGGACGGCGACGGCCTGCTCGGCGGTGCGGATCGGGTAGTCCGGGCGGGTGCCCGAGAGCGGCTCGAGCAGCGGAACTCCGATCGCGGAGCGAAGGTAGGCCAGGTTCTCGGCGGCGGTGTCGTCCTGGGTCGCCGCCGACACGTTCGCCAGGCGCTCGCCGTAGAGGACGTTGTGCAGCGTCGAGCCGAGTTCGCTGTCGATGCGCGCGACGCTTTCGGCGTTTTCGCGGACCTCGCTGACGCGGTGGGGGTGCGAGAGGATGCCCCGCTCCCCCGCGGTGAGGTCCCCGGCGAACGTGTTGATCGCGACGAGTTCGACGTCGGAGTCGTGCAGCGCCTCGCCCAGGCGTCGGATCTCGACGTCGGAGGCGACGGGACCGGCGAACGGCCACCAGAACTCGACGGCCGGGTAGCCGTCCCGGGCCGCCGCAGCGGGAGCGTCCCACCACGGCAGGCCCGGGTACAGGATGGAGCAGTTGGCGACGGTGGCGGTCAGCATGATCCGGTCACGCGATCCGCACCGCGTGGTCGCCGACCTTCGGGTAGCGGTTCAGGACGTCCGGGTCGTGGCCGGGAACCACGATCGAGTCGGTCGCGGCTTTGCGCAGCCAGGCCAGGCCGTCGTACATGGCGGGCAGGTCGGAGGCGATGTGGAACGGCAGGTCGCTCTCGAACTCCTCGTAGGTGTGCGACGCGTCCGACGCGAGGATGACCCGGCCGGCGGCGGTGTCGACCTCGACGACGACCTGACCGGGGGTGTGGCCGGGGAGGTCGGTGAGCGTCAGGCCGGGGATGCCCGGATCGCCGAGCGTCAGGCGGCGCTGTTTCTCGGCGGCCGCGACGGCGGCGACCTCGTCGGCCTCGACGGCCTGCGCGAACAGCGGACGCCGGCCGGTCTCGCCGGTCCAGAAGTGGTACTCGGCCGCGCCGGCGACGATGCGGGCGTCCGGGAACAGGTGGACGTTGCCGATGTGGTCGTAGTGGAAGTGCGTGAGGACGACGTCGGTGATGTCCCCCGGGGTGACACCGACGGAGGCGAGGGCGTCGGGCACGGGTGTCAGCGGGGTCCGTCCTCGTTTCCGCGCGATCTCGGGGCGGAACCCGGTGTCGACCAGGATCGTGCGGTCGTTCCCGCGCAGCAGCCAGACGTAGTAGGTGATGTCGACCGGGCCGTCGGGCTGCTGGTAGGTGCCGTAGGAGTGGTAGATGGCGCTCTTGGTGGTGCGCCACTCGCCGAAGCGCACCGCGAGTACCTCGTAGGTCATTGCCGAGCCTCCGCGTCTATTCCGGTGGTCGCCGCGCCGACCGCCTCGATGCGCTCGGCTTCGTCGGCGTCGACCGGGTCGGGCTCGTCGACGGGTCCGTCGATCGGGCGCCGGGACCAGTAGTTGGCCAGCATCGACCCGGTGACGTTACCCAGCGGGCTGAACACCGCGGCGGCGAGACCGGCCGTGCCGAGCAGCCCCATGCCGGTGGCCAGACCGGTGGCCATACCGCCGTTCTGCAGCCCCACCTCGAACGTGGTGGCGCGCGCCGAGGCCTTGTCCAGGCCGAGACCGCGGGCACCCCAGTATCCGAACACGTACCCGGTCAGGTTGTGGACGAGGCCGATGATCAACAACGTGATGCCGACGTCGAGCAGGGCGTCGCGGCCGGCGGCCGTGGTGATCGTGTTGTAGTACATGATCCCGAACATCGACGCGTACGGCATGTAGCGGGTGACGACCGGCCAGCGGTTGACCGCGGCGGCGTAGGCCTCGGCGATCAGGATCGCGGCGGCGATCTGGTACAGCGACTTGAACGCGGTGACGCCGTGCGGCGACATGTTCCCGGTGAGCGCTGACCAGCCACCGGCCACCATGAACACCAGCCACCCGGCGGAGATGACGGCGGCGCCGTGCACGATCGTCCTCGCCCGCCGCGGCGCGGTCTTGATGTAGTCGACGAGCAGCGCCGCGGTGACCGGCACGAGCGTGATCTGGATGACGTCGAACACCATCTTGACCACGTCGACGTCGACGACGCGGCCACCGAGCAGCTGCACCAGCAGCGGTGTGGCCAGCGGGGCCGCGATCGTGGACATCGCGGTGATCGTGACCGCCAGGCCCAGGTTCGCCTTCGCCAGCATGCTCATGACGTTGGACGCCAGGCCGCTGGACACGCAGCCGTAGAGGATGACGCCGAGTTCGATCTCGGCCGGCAGATCGGTGATCGAGACCAGAATGAACGCGCCGAGCGGCATGACCAGGTAGTGGCCGAGCAGGCCGACCGGCAGGCCCCGGGGGTGGCGGACGACGCCGGCGAAGTCGCTGATGCTCATCTGGGTGGCCATGCCGAACATGACCAGCTGGATGATCGTCGTCATCAGGATGCCGCCGGCGAGCTGGACGCCGCCCCAGCTGTCGAAGCCGCCGGGGTAGGTGAGCGCGGCGATCACGCACGCCACGATCCAGGCCGTGTACTGGTAGCTGGCGACGCGGGCCAGCGCGCCGAGACCGAGGGCGACGCCGAAGCCGGTGACGACCAGCGCCGGATGCCAGAGCCCGTCTCTCCCGAGGGCGAGTCCGACGAGGAAGACCAGGGCCGAGATGCCCGCGACGGCGAGCGCTGCCCGCCTTAACTGAAGAACCATGACGAGCTCCATCGTTCGTATGGTGAATTGACGTCCGCAGTGCGGAGCAAGCTATCGAAGGCATCGACCCTGGTCAACGATTTGATTCGCTCTACGGTGCAAGATTCTCTTAGCGGAGCATCAGATTCACTGAGCGAGTCGTCGGACGGCCTCGGCGACCGCGTCGCCGAACGCCGAACACGACAAATCGCCGCCCAGATCCCGGGTGCGCGAACCGGCCGCCATGGTCTCGACGACCGCCCGTTCCACCAGCTCAGCGGCGTCGCGGAGGGTTTCGTCCCCGGTGCGCCGTGCGAGCCACTCCAGCATCATGCGCGCCGAAACGATCGTGGCGACCGGATTGGCGACGTCACGACCGGCGATGTCGGGCGCGGAGCCGTGCGCCGGCTGGAACATCGCGTGCTCGTCCCCGATGTCACCGGACGGCGCGAGGCCCAGACCGCCGACCAGCGCAGCAGCCAGGTCCGACAGGATGTCGCCGAACATGTTCTCGGTGACGAGCACGTCGTAGCGCTCCGGATGCTGCACCAGCAGCATCGAGAACGAGTCGACGAGCGCGTGGTCGATGCGAATCTCCGGGTAGTTCGCCGCCGTCTCGTCGAATACCTGCCGGAAGAACGCCAGCGACCGGAAGATGTTCGCCTTGTCGACGCAGGTGACCTTCCGCGCCGCCCGGGTCCGCGCCAGCTCGAGCGCGTAGCGCGAGACCCGCTCGGTCCCGGCGCGGGTCACGATCATCGTGTCGGCGTAGACCTCGCCGGTGATCTCCGCGCCCCCGCCGAACGAGGCGAACAGCCCTTCGGTGCTCTCGCGCACCAGCACCAGGTCGATCGGACCGTGGTCCGGGCTCAGCGACGGCGACCCCGGATAGGACTTGATCGGGCGCACCCCGGCGTACAGGTTGAGCCGTTTGCGCACGTTGACGATGAAGTGACCCTGCACCTCGGTGCCGTCGGGCATCCGGATGTCGGGGTGGCCCATCGACCCCATCAGGATCGCGTCGGCGCTGTTCAGCGCTTTCCACGTCGACTCGGGGGCGGGTTCGCCGTGCTCGGCGTAGTAGTCCGCACCCGCCTCGAGGAAGTCGAACTCCAGGTCGAGGCCGGGCACCGCACCGAGCACCTTCACGGCCTCGTCGACGATCTCCGGACCGATCCCGTCGCCCCGCAGCGTAGCGATCGTATAGCTCACCGAATGCTCCAATGTCCGAACTATGCTTCGCTTAACGAACCACACACCGCAACGCGGATCAATGCTTGCGGGTTGTCGGCAGGAGCGACTAGCGTCACGCGTCGTCAGCTGATCCGCATTCCGGATTGAGGTTTGTAATGTGGAGTGATTCCGTTCCCGAGGAGCCGACCACCGCGCGACGGGACCGCGAAGTCGCATCGGTCGCGAACGCCATGCGGCTGATCGAGGCGCTCGGCCGGCGCGACGACAGCGGCGTCTCCGAGCTCGCCCGCGAGCTGGCGCTCTCCAAACCCTCGGTCGACCGGCTGCTGAGCACGCTGATGACCGCCGGGTACGTCGAGCACGTCGCCGACACCCGCAAGTACCGGCTGACGATGAAGCTGGTGGCCGTCGCGAACGCGGTCAAGGACCGCACCGGTCTGATCGACGTCGCGCGCCCCTACCTGCTGCAACTGGCCGACGAGTTCAGCGAGACCGTCAACCTGGGCACGCTGCACCAGGGCTCGATCGTCTACGCCGACAGCGTCCCGTCGCGGCAGATCTTCCGCATCGAACCCCGCCCGGGCTCGGAGTTCCCCGCCCACGCCACCGCGATGGGCAAGGCCGTGCTGGCCTTCGCCGACCAGGACGTCCGCGAACGCTACCTGCGCGACTTCCGGCCCCTGCCGTTCACCCCGAACACCACGACCACGGTCGCCGACCTGCGCGCGCGCCTGCACCTGGCCCGCGAACGCGGCTACGCCCTCGACGAGGGGGAACTGGTCGAAGAGGTCTACTGCGTAGCCGCACCCGTCCTCTCCCCCGAGGGCCGGGCGATGGCCGCGATCTCGGTCACCACGATCCACAGCACGTTCACCCGCTCGGGCGACGAGATCACGAAAGCCGTCGTCAACGTCGCGCGTCGCGTCTCCGAGGAACTGGCGGGCCTGCAGTGAGGTCGCAGGAGTGGTTCGGCGGCTCGGACAAGACGGGGTTCTTCCACCGTTCCGGGCTCAAAGCCATGGGTATCCCCGAGCGGATGTTCGACGGCCGGCCCGTCATCGGCATCTGCAACACCTGGTCCCAGCTCGCCCCGTGCAACGCGCACCTGCGTGACCTGGCCGAGTACGTCGCCCGCGGCGTCTACGAGGCCGGGGGGCTGCCGCTGGAGTTCCCGGTGACCTCCCTCGGCGAGACGCTCATGCGCCCCTCGACGATGCTCTACCGCAACCTCGCGAGCATGGACGTGGAGGAGACGATCCGCGCGAACCCGCTCGACGGCGTCGTTCTCCTCGCCGGGTGCGACAAAACCACGCCGGCCGTGCTCATGGGTGCGGCCAGCGTCGACCTGCCGACGATCCTGCTGTCCGGCGGCCCGACGCTGACCGGGCGCCGTAACGGGGTTCCGCTTCCGTCGGGTACCGGTACCTACACCATGTACGACGACGTGCGCGCCGGCACGATGAGCTCCGCGGAGTTCGTCGCCGCCGAGGCGTGCATGTGGCGATCGA
The DNA here is from genome assembly GCF_043197895.1 of Cryptosporangium sp. NPDC048952. Classification (NCBI taxonomy): domain Bacteria; kingdom Bacillati; phylum Actinomycetota; class Actinomycetes; order Cryptosporangiales; family Cryptosporangiaceae; genus Cryptosporangium; species Cryptosporangium sp. NPDC048952. The sequence goes on from NZ_JBICTY010000002.1 coordinate 426,475, forward strand.
ACGGCAGCTGCAACACGATGGGCACCGCGTCGACGATGGCGTCGCTCGTCGAGACGCTCGGCATGGCGTTGACCGGCAACGGCGCGATCCCCGCCGTGGACGCCCGGCGCCGGACGCTGGCGCACGACACGGGGGTCCGCGCTGTTTCTCTCGTCCACGAGCAACTGGCGATGTCGCAGATCCTCACCCGGGAGGCGTTCGAGAACGCGATCCGGGTCAACGCGGCGATCGGTGGCTCGACGAACGCGGTGATCCACCTGCTGGCGTTGGCCGGGCGGGCCGAGGTGCCCCTGGAGCTGGCCGACTTCGACGCGCTCGCCGCCGGGGTGCCGCTGCTCGTCGACCTGGTGCCCTCCGGGAAATACCTCATGGAGGACTTCTTCGACGCCGGCGGCGTCCCCGTCGTGCTCAACGCACTCGGCGACCTGCTGCACCGCGACACGCTCACGGTCACCGGGCGCACCCTCGGAGAGAACGTCACCGGCCTCACCGGCTGGGGTTCACCCGTCATCCGGACGCTCGACGAGCCGCTGAAGAAGGACGCCGGCATCGCCGTACTCCGCGGGAACCTCGCACCGGGCGGCGCGATCATCAAGCCCTCAGCGGCCACCGAGTCGCTGCTCGTGCACCGGGGGCAGGCCGTGGTGTTCGAGGACATCGACGATCTTCGGACCCGGATCGACGACCCCGCGCTGGACGTCTCGGCGGATTCGGTGCTGGTGTTGAAGGGAGCGGGTCCGCGCGGATATCCCGGGATGCCGGAGATGGGCAACCTGCCGATCCCCGCGAAGCTGCTGCGTGCCGGGGTCACGGACATGGTGCGGATCTCCGACGCGCGGATGAGCGGGACCGCGTTCGGGACGGTCGTGCTGCACGTCGTGCCGGAGTCCGCGGCCGGCGGGCCGCTCGCGGTCGTGCGTTCCGGAGACTGGATCGAGCTCGACGTGCCCGCGCGGCGTCTGCACCTCGACATCCCGGACTCCGAGCTGGCGTCACGGCTCGCCGCTCTCGGGACCCCGAAACTGCCGTCACCCGGCGGGTACACCGAACTGTTCCAGCAGCACGTCACCCAGGCCGACACCGGCGCCGACCTGGACTTCCTGCGCGGACGGCGCGGACCGGAGGTGGCTCGTGCCGGGCACTGAGATTGCCGTCGTGACCGGCGGGGGAAGCGGCATCGGCCGCGCCGCCGGGATCGCGCTCGCCGAGGCGGGCTTCCACGTGGTCTTCGCGGGCCGGACACAAGCCTCTCTCGACGAGTCAGTGGAGCTCGCAGGCTCGGGGACCGCTCATGTCCTCGATGTCACCGATCGGGGAGCCGTCGACGCGTTGTTCGACCGGCTGGAGCGGGTCGACCTGCTGGTCAACAGCGCGGGAATCTTCGGCGCGCAGAACCCGGTCGCCGAAACCAGCGACGAGCACTGGGATTCCGCGCTCGCGATCAACGTCACCGGCAGTTTCAACGCCGCCCGCGCCGCGTTCCGGGTCATGGCCGCCCAAGACCCCCGCGGGGGACGGATCCTCAACCTCGGCTCGGTCTCCGCGCAGGTCCCCCGCCCCCAGGCGACCCCGTACACCGTCAGCAAGCACGCCGTCTCCGGACTCACCAAGTCCCTCGCTCTCGAAGGCCGCGATCTCGACATCGCCGTCGGGCAGCTCGACGTCGGCAACGCCGCCACGCCGATGACCCGGGGCTTCGGAGTCGGCGCACTGCAGCCCGACGGAACGCGCCGGGTCGAACCGACGATGGACGTCCGGCACGTCGCCGAGACCATCGTGTTCCTCGCGCGGCTCCCGCTGAGCGTCAACGTCCCCTTCATGACCGTGATGGCCACCGCCATGCCGCTCTTCGGGCGCGGCTGAAAGGAAGTCGAGTTGGCTACGAAGATCGCCATCATCGGGTCCGGAAACATCGGCACGGACCTGCTCATCAAGTGCTTACGGGGCCACCCGTCGCTGGAACCCGTCGCGATGGTGGGCATCGACCCCGCCTCCGACGGGTTGGCCCGGGCCGCTCGGCTCGGGGTGGCAACCACCTCGGACGGCGTCGCCGGACTGATCGCGATGGACTGTTTCGATTCCGTCGACATCGTTCTCGACGCCACGTCGGCGAAGGCCCACGTCGCCAACGCGGCCGCTCTCGAGCCGTACGGTAAGACGCTGATCGACCTCACGCCGGCCGCGATCGGCCCCTACGTGATTCCGGTCGTCAACCTCGAACAGCACCTCGGCGCACCGAACCTGAACATGGTCACCTGCGGTGGTCAGGCCACGATCCCGATCGTGCACGCGGTGTCCCGGCTCGCCCCGGTCGTCTACGCCGAGATCGTCGCCTCCATAGCGTCCAAATCGGCGGGCCCGGGAACCCGGGCAAACGTGGACGAGTTCACCGAGACCACCTCCCGGGCGATCGAGGTGGTCGGCGGAGCCGACCGTGGCAAAGCCGTCATCATCCTCAACCCGGCGGAGCCGCCGATGCTCATGCGCGACACCGTGCTGTGCGTGGTGGCCGACCTTTCGCCGTCCCGGCAGGAGGAGATTCGGCAGTCGGTCGTCGCCCGGGTCGCGGAAGTCGCCGGGTACGTGCCGGGGTACCGCCTCAAGCAGGACGTGCTCTTCACCAGGATCGAGCCCGACGAGCCACTGCGGACGCTGTTCGACCCGGTCGACGGCCGGACGTACTGGAAGGTGTCGGTGTTCCTCGAGGTCGAGGGCGCCGCGCACTACCTGCCGGCCTACGCCGGCAACCTCGACATCATGACGTCGGCCGCGCTCGAGGTCGCGACCCGGCTCGGCGCGCTCTCGAAGGTGGCCTGATGACTCGAGTGTTCGTGCAGGACGTGACCTTGCGGGACGGCATGCACGCCATCCGGCACCGCCTGGGCACCGACCGGCTGGTCGCGATCGCCGCCGCGCTGGACGCCGCCGGTGTCGACGCCATCGAGGTCTCGCACGGTGATGGCCTGGCCGCATCGACGTTGACGTACGGCGCGGCGAGCCACACGGATTTCGAGTGGATCGCCGCGGTCGCCGATGTCGTGCGCAAGGCTCGGCTCACGACGCTGCTGCTGCCCGGCATCGGCACCATCGCCGACCTGGAACGGGCCTACGAGCTGGGGATCCGGTCGGTGCGGGTAGCCACGCACTGCACCGAACCGGACGTGGCGCCGCAGCACATCGAGCGGGCGCGGACGCTCGGCATGGACGTGTCGGGGTTCCTGATGCTGTCGCACTATCTGCCGCCTACCGAGCTGGCTCGTTCGGCCAAGGTGATGGAGGACGCCGGGGCGCACTGCGTGTACGTCACCGACTCGGCCGGGCGCCTGACGATGACCGGGGTGCGGGAGCGGGTCCGGGCCTACCGGGACGTGCTCGATCCGTCGACGGAGATCGGAATCCACGCGCACGAGAACCTGTCGCTGTCGGTCGCGAACTCCGTCGCCGCCGTGGAGGAAGGGGTGTTCCGGGTCGACGCGTCGCTCGCCGGGCACGGCGCCGGGGCGGGGAACACGCCGCTGGAGGCGTTCGTGGCGGTCGCGAACCTGATGGGGTGGGAGCACGGCTGCGATCTGTTCGCTCTGGAGGACGCCGCCGACGACCTGGTGCGGCCGATCCAGGACCGGCCGATCCGCGTCGACCGCGAGACGCTCACGCTCGGGTACGCCGGGGTGTACTCGAGTTTCCTGCGGCACGCGGAGAAGGCGTCGCGTGATTTCGAGGTGGACATGCGTGAGCTGTTGGTGGAGATCGGTAAGCGGGGGTTGATCGGGGGTCAGGAGGACATGATCGTCGACGTCGCGCTGACGATGCGCGCGAGTTGATTGCGCCTCTCGGGTTTTTGGTGTCTTTCGGGGTCGACTGACGTCGGATGATGTTGGACCGATGTCTGATTCCGGTCGGTCATGATCGGTCTCGTCGTTGTTGTTCCATTGGGGTTACGCGCTGGTTTAGCGTCTCTTCCCGAGGCCGGCAACGGCGCCGGTCTCACCAGCGCGCGCCCCGGCAACGGCGCCGGGGCGGCGCCGCTGGCTTCCCTATGCGGGAAGCGTGGCGGCGGGGGCGGGGAGCAGGTCGGCCAGGGTGCCGGCCAGGTTTTCGGGGTTGCTGAGGTAGGCGTCGTTGCTGCCGGGGATCGTCAGTACCGAGAGCTGCGGGGCGTCGATGGCACGCAGCGCCGCGTGGACCCAGTCGAGGTAGGCGAGCCAGACCAGGCCGAGGTCGGTCGGGAGCACCTCCGCGAGGTCGGACTCGGTGCTCAGCAGCACGACGGTCGGGCAGCGCACCGCGCGGTACAGCGCGAGCACGTCGAGCTCCTCGACCGCGCGCAACGCCTGACTCAACGTCTCAGGGAGGTCCTGCAGCGACGCGGCGAGGAATGCCGAGAACCGCACGACGTGGTCCGCGCGGTCGTCGTCCGGGAGCGCCGCGAGCTGCTCGGGGCCGGTCGGGTTGCCGTAGCCGTCGATGCTCACGGCGAGGGGGCACTCGGGGTGGGCGACGGCCCAGAACGTGGCCACCGCACCGCCGAGGCCGCGGCCGACCACCGCCGGTCGGTCCAGCTCCAGCGTGTCCGCGACGGCTTCCAGGTCGGCGAGCACCGCCGGCCAGGTCCACGCGCCGGTACCGGAGCGACCGTGCCCGCGCGGCTCGACCACGACCGGCCGGTAGCCCAAGCCGCGCAGCAGCGCGGCGACCGCGTCCCACTCGTCGGCCGTGCCCCGCGCGCCCGGGACGAGCAGGATGTCGCCGCTCCAGCCGCCGTCGTCCAGGCGCGGGTGGCGTCCGTGATCGCGGACGCCGAGCGCAACGTCGCCGGGCACGAGCAGGTCTGCGGGCGCAAGCCCCAGGTCGGTCATGCCTCCCACTGTCCCGCCCGTGTCGACCAGTTATTCCCCGCTGGGCCTGCGGCGGGCGAGGGTGGCTGCCAGGAGGCGGTCGGCGGCGATCGCCAGGAGTACGACGGCGGGCACGGCCGCGAGGAGGGCGCCGCCGATGGCCTGGTCGTCGGCGGCGGTGCGGCTCCCCCACGGCCAGGGCAACGGGAGCACGCGCAGCAGGCCGATCCACCAGTCGGCGGCGACGACTCCCACGACCTTGGCGAGCAGCACCCCGGCGACAACGGCGGCGAGTGCCGCCACGGTCGCCGTCCCGGCACGGGTGGCGTCCGTGCGGCGACCAGCCGGGCGCGGATCAGGTCCGATCAGCCACCAGAACAGCAGCGACCCGGCGCCGAGGAGGTACGCCTGCACGGCGAGGTCCGCCGCGTACGACCAGCGCGTGGCCTCGAAGACGCCGGTGAAGTAGATCCCGGCAAGCCCGAGAACCCACAGGGCGACAACAGTGCCCGGCGCGGTAAGTATCCGCGCGGCACGCGACCGCAGCGCCGCCAGCACCCACTCCCGCGGCCCAGCCACGGCGCCGCTCGCGCTGGGGGCTGCGGGGCGCAGAGCGCGGAGGGTGAGGGTCAGGGGGGCACCGCGGGTGAGCAGTAGCGGGGCCACCACCGCCAGGAAAACGTGCTGGATGATCGTGACGCTGAAGAACACCGGTGCGTAGCGGCCGACGCCGCTGCAGGTGGCGACCACGACGACCGCCAACCCGGCGAACCACGCGACGGTTCGGCCCGTCGCCCAGGGCGCCCCGGCGCGGCGCGCCCGCACCGCCAACTGGCCGTACGCCACGCCCGCTGCAACACAGAACAACACGAACAGCACATCCGGACGCCAGTCAGACGCCAACTGTGCGAAGGAGACCGACGGCGGCATGTCGAACCCGAGCATCGCCACGCCCGGCGTCTCGTGGTGGAGACCCTCCCCGGACTCCAGCGGCGACGGTGTGCGGGCGGTCGCGGCTGAGAGGCCGACGAGCGCGCCGAGCACCGTGAGCTCGAGCGCGGCGAACCGCACGAACGGGCCGGGCAGGCTCCGGCCGAGCGCGGGCACCGTCTGGGTGGTGCGCCAGCGTCCGATCGCCCCCGCGATACCCAGCGCCGCGAGCGACAGGGCGATCAGGCGACCGTAGGCGCTGTCGAGCCCCGTGTCGGACGGGCCCAGCACCACGATCGCCGACACCACTATCGCGACCACCGCGACCCACACGCCGACCAGCGCGATCCGCCCGAACCGCCGAGCAGCGACCAACACCGCCTCAGGCGCCATTCTCCCCCGCCCCGCGCCGCCAGGGCGGGAATCGGTGGTGCGGTCGCGGGCTGCTCGGAGGAGGAGGGCGCAGAGGGTGCCCAGCCAGGTCGTGAGGGCCAGGGTTTCGAGGGCCGCGGACGAGATGGCATAGCGGTGGTCGGCCGTGGAGACCGTGGACTCGACGAAGGTCGGGGACAGTACGCCGAGGAGCGCGACCAGTACGGCGGTCACCGGGGCGCGACGGCTCAGGGCGGTCGCCACGGCCGCCGCGAGGACGGTGGCCAGGCCCGCCTGACCCGCGGACGTGCGCAGGCCCAGGTTGCCGAGCGCCTCGGCGTCGAGGATGCCGCTGACCGGCACCCCGCGGATGTCGGAGAGCGTGAACAGCCAGATCGCGACGGCGGCGACCGTCCAGACGGCCGCTGCCGACCGGGCGACGTGACAGTGGAACCGGGTGACGGCGGGTCCGCCGTCCGGCGACGGGCTCCACAGCACCGCGGCGAGCAGATTGCCGACGACGAGCGCGGCGGCGAACTGCGCCACGACCTCGGTGAGCGGGAGCCCCCACCCGGTGAGCACACCGGGGTCGGGCAGACCCGGGGCCACCGACCGGCCGGCACCGCCGCCCAGCGCGAGCGCGGCCAACGCCACCAGCAGCGCGACCGCCCCCGCCATCGCCACGTGCTGCCCGGCCTGCGACGGCGAAGGCAACACCTCGTCCGCCCGCACCCGCCGCCCCCGCGACGCGACGCGCCTCGCGCCCTCGTCGTCGGACTCGTCCTCGTCGAACTCGTCCTCGTCGAAGTCGGCGGAAGCGTGCTCGGCGCCGTCGGTGTCGTCACGCACGTCGTCGTCGCTGTCCTCGCCCGGCACCTCGCCCTGCGCGGCATCGCCGTCCGGCCTCGATCGCGGATCGCGATCGAGCTCGCGCGGATCGGGATCGGCCTCGTCGTCGCGACCGGCGTCGGATGTCGAGTCCTCGGGGAGGACGGACGAGCGGCGAGGTGTGGCGTGCCCCATGCTTCCTCTACGGTCCCGGAGTGTCACTCGTTCAATCGGGAGGCAGCTTAGGCGAGGAGGCCGGCGCGGCGGGCCAGGGCTGCTGCTTCGGTGCGGCCGCCCGCACCGAGCTTGGCCATCAGGTTCGACACGTGGACGCTGACCGTCTTGTCGCTGATGTACAGGGAGCGGCCGATCTGCCGGTTGGTGCGGCCGAGCGCGAGCAGCTCGAGGACCTGTTGTTCGCGGGGCGTCAGCTCGGTGTCGCGGCGTTCCGGCACCGGCCGCGACCCCGTCAGCGCCGACAACTCGGCGAGCAGCGGCGAGGCCCCCAGCTCGGCCGCGACGACCCGCGCCGCGTCGGCCTCGCGCTGGGACCCGGCCGTGTCGCCGGTGGCCAGCAACGCCGACGCCAGCAGCGCTCCGGACCGGGCGATCTCGTACCGGTGCCCGTACCCGAACGCGTCCAGCGACGCCCGCCACGAGGCCACCAGCTCCTCCGCCGAGGGGGCGTCGGTGGCGGCCGCCCAGCGCAGCCGGGCCCACTCCGCGTCGGCCCGGGCGACCCAGGCCGCGCTCTCCGGCCCGAAGCGGCTCCGCTGCACCCGGATGCTCTCCGCGACGTCGCGGACGGACTCGACGAGCTCCTCACCGCGCCGCACCGCGGCGGCCCGCTCGCCGGCGCCCGCCGGCGCGGCCGAGCCCGCGAGCGCGCCGAGCGCCAGTGCGTGCAGCCGGAACCGGGCGTCGAACCAGGGGTTGCCCCACAGCGTCGAGACCGTCTCGACGACCTCGTCGTGCGTGGCTAGCGCGGCCCCGAGATCACCGCGCTGAGCGTGGGCGTCGATCAGCGCGGCGCCGGCGATGATCGCCAGCACCCCGTCGCGCTTCCACCAGGGCCGGTTCGTCTCGCCCCGGCGCAGGACGTCGGCGTGGCCGCGTCCGACGCGTACCGGAAGGCTCGCGGCCATCATCCCCGCGCGGGCCAGCGCCGGCGCCTCCGGATAGGCCTCGGCGGCACGCAGCGCGTCGTCCCAGTTGCCGGTGGCGTAGTCGGCCTGGATCCGCATGGCCAGCGCGTCCGCGCCGTAGGGGGCCCAGGGGCGGCCGCCGTCCCGGGCGATCGCCGCGGCCTCGGCGAACGACTCGCGCGCGGCTTCGAGTTTGCCCTGCTCGTACTCGAACATCGCCAGGCTGTAGACCGACCGCAGCCGCGCGGCCAGATCACCGGTGGCGTGTGCCCGCGCGACGCTCTCGTGCAGCAGCTTCTCGGCCTGCGCCGGTTCGGCCCGCCACCGTTCGACGCGGCCCCGGGTGGTCGCCGCGTCGGCTTCGACGTCGGGCGTCCCGGCCGCGATGGCCGCCGATCGGGCCTGTTCGGCGTAGGCGATCGCCTCGTCGGCGTGGCGGTCGTTGGCCGACAACGCCCGGGCCAACGCCGCGAGCGCCCGCGCGCGCAACGCACTCGGTGGCTGTTCGGGCACGATCTCCAGCGCCTGGCGCGCGAGGCCCACGACGTCGTGCTCGGTGTCGAACGCGACGGTGTGCTCGCTGAGCAGGATCAGCAGCGACGCGCGGACGTCGGGCGCGGCGTCGGCGGGCAACCGGCCCAGCGCCTCCTCGATCATGTGCACGGCCCGGAACGGGTAACCGGCGTGGGACGCGGCGCTCGCCGCCTTGCGGGGCAGCTCGACCACAGTGCGGGGATCGTCGACCATCGACGACAGCTCCTGCGCCGACTCGTACAGGTGCATCGCCTCGGCGGGCGCGGCGACACGCATCGCCTCGTCACCGGCGCGGATACCGGCATCGAACGCGGTGGCCAGGTCACCGGCCTCGCGGGCGTGGCGGGCCAGGTCGGCGTCGGTGCCGGGCAGCTCCAGGCTGGCGATGACCTCGGCGAACTGTGCGTGGTGGCGACGCCGCTCGCCGGGCAGCAGGTCGTCGTAGACCGCTTCGGCGAGCAGCGCGTGCTTGAACGCGTACTTGTCGCCGGGCCGCCGTTCCAGGACGTGCGCGTCGCCGGCCTCGCGGAGCGCGGCGTCCAGCGCGGCCGGAGCGAGACCGGCCACGCGCACCAGTCGGTCGTGGTGGATCTTCAGGCCCGCGACCGCCACCAGCTGTAGGACGTGCCGGGTGTCGGCGGAGAGGCGCTCGAGGCGGAGCAGCAGCAGATCGGCCAGGTCACGCGGGATGGCCACGGATGCCGAGGGCCGCACGACGAGCTCGGCGATCAGCTGCTCGGCGAAGAACGCGTTGCCCTGCGCACGGTCGAGCACGTCGTCGAGAGCGGCGTCGTCCAGGTCGGCGGTCGTGCCCTCGGCCAGGCCCCGGACCAGCGCGGCGGCATCGGCCCGCTCCAGCGGCCGCAACGTGACCCGCAGGACACCGGGCAGCCGGCCCCATTCGAGCGCGACGGTGCGCAGCGGATGACGTCGATGAAGATCGTCGGAGCGGTAGGACGCGACCGGCACCACCGGCGCACCGGGCTCGCCGGACAGGCGGGTGAGCAGGAAGCCGAACAGCTCCCGAGTGGCGCCGTCGGCCCAGTGCAGGTCTTCCAGGACGAGTAACACCCGACGGTCGGCGGCGAGCTCGAACAGCGCGCCGAGCACGGCCTCGTAGAGCACCGCCGGGTCGAGGCGCCCCTCGTCGCCGTCGGCCCCGAAGTTGCGGCGCTGCGGCAGCAGCCGGGCCAGCGGCGGGTACTGCACCCGGAGACGTTCGACGGTGTCGGGTTCGTCCCGCGCGAGCCGCCCGAAGGCTTCGCTGATCGGGAGGAAGGGAACAGCATCACCCCCGAAGCTGACGCAGTGCCCCACCAGGACCAGCGCGCCCTCGGCGTCGGCCGCGCGGGCGAACTCCCGCAACAGACGGGTCTTGCCGATGCCTGCCTCACCCGACACGACGGCCGCGCCGGCTCCACCCGGCGCGGCTCCGTCGAGCAACCCCCGTAGCGTCGCCAGTTCGGCGTCGCGGCCGACCAATGGCGCCGGCTCCGCACTCGTCATGAATGCATTGTCGCTGTCGGGTCCGACAGAATATTCGGTGACCGTCTGAGCAGCCATGATCAGCAGTCAGGTCCGGACGGACGGAGTCGGTGGCGGGCGAACATCAGCGTGAACAGCCCGGCCCGGTGGCGCCGCGGACGATCCTCCTGGTCCGCACGCGGCGCGCCGGAACCGAGGCGCTCACGGGTGTAGTCGTACTGGGCCTTCACGAAGTCTTCGGTGAGCGAGAACATGGATATTAAGGTGCGCGTCTAAGGGGGGTCGGGACATCGTCACTTATCCCTAGTCGGACGCCCCCTCAGGCCTTAGGTGGCAGGCCGAAGCCCCGGAAGTACCCCTCACCGAGGAACGACGTGATGCCGGCGATCCGGTCGTCGGCGAAGTCGAACACGTTCACCGACCAGGGCAGATACGGCCCGTCGGGATCGGTTGCCGCCAGATAGGACGCCACCGCGGGCCCCCCGTTGGCCCAGGTGACCCGGTGCCGCCAGGAACCGCACCGAGCCATCGGTACCGCCAGGGCGAAAGCCCGTACGGCCTCCGCCCCCGCGTACCACTGCGGCAGCGGCGGCATCGACCACGTCACGTCCTCGGTCAGCAACGCGACCAGCGCCTCCGCGTCACCCCGCTCGAGCGCCCCGGCGAAGCTCTCGACCGTCCGGCGCAGCTCCGCGTCGTCGGGCGAGCGCACCGACGGCAGCGGCAGCTGCGCCCGCGCGCGCTGCAGCGCGCTGTTCACCGACGCCACGCTCGTGTCCATCGTCGCGGCGATCTCCGCCGCCGAGAACCCGAGGACGTCGAAGAGCAGCAGCGCGGCCCGCTGGTTACCCGACAGGTGCTGGCAGGCCGCGACGTACGCGAGCTCCACGGCCTCCCGCTGCTCGTACTGCCCGTCCGGCGCCGGGTACGGCGTCAGCCACGGCACGTCGATCGCGGCCACGTCGTCCGGAACCGGGTGGTCGGCGGAGGGGCCCAGGTCCACCGGCAGCAGTCTGCGGCCGCGGTTCGCCAGCGCGTCCAGGCACACCCGGGTGGTCACCGTGTACAGCCAGGTCCGCAGCGAACTGCGCCGCTCGAACCGGGACAGGCCTCGCCAGGCACGCACGAGGGCGTCCTGCAGAGCGTCGTCCGCATCGTGGATCGAGCCCAGCATGCGGTAACAGTGCGCACGGAGCTCCGGTTGCAGGGGCCCGACCAAGCGGCCGAAGGCCGCGTCGTCGCCGTCCAGCGCACGGGCCAGGTCGTCGGACAGAGAAACTTCGCTCACGACCGATGAGTCTGCCCCACCGCAACGGTCACCATCCCCGAGCAATCGAGGAGGAACCATGCTGGAAGTACCCGGAGCCCGCCTGTACTACGAAGTGCGCGGGAGCGGACCGCTCGTCGTGCTGGTCGGCGCACCGATGGACGCCGCCGCGTTCGAGGGCGTCGCGACGCTGCTCGCGACCGACCACACAGTGCTGACCACCGATCCCCGGGGGATCAACCGCAGCACCGTCGACGACCCGGACCGCGACTCCAGCCCCGAGGACCGCGCCGACGACCTGGCCCGCCTGATCGCGCACGCCGACGCCGGTCCGGCGGTCGCGTTCGGGTCCAGCGGCGGCGCGGTGAGCGTGCTCGCGCTGGCGCAGCGGCACCCGGAGCACGTGCGCACGGCGATCGCGCACGAGCCACCGCTGATCGAGCTGCTCGACGACCGCGCACAGTTGCGCGCGAACACCGAGGACATGATCGCCACCTACCTGCGCGGCGACCACCGCGGTGCCTGGTTGCTGTTTCTGCAGAACGCCAACATCCAGCTGCCGGACGACGTGTTCGCGATGATGTTCGGCGGACCGCGCGAGGGACAGTCCGCCGCCGACGAGCACTACCAGTTCGCGCACATGCTGCGGGGAACGACGTACTGGCGGCCGGATCTGGGGGCTTTGACGGCGGCGAACGTGGAGATCGGCATCGGCGAGGACTCCACCGGCCAGCTCTGCGACCGCACGTCCCGCGCACTCGCCACCGCACTCGGCACCACGCCGACGATGTTCCCCGGTGACCACACCGGGTTCCTCGACCACCCGGAGACGTTCGCGGCGACGATCAGCGCTCTGGGCTGAGCGACCCCGGGAAGTCGCCGGCGCGGCCGAGCAGCGCGGGGATCTGCGATCCCAGCTCCTTCTCGATGAAAGCGGCCGCGCCGACGACGCCGGACAGCGTCAGGCCCGACGCGATTCCGGAGCGACGCAGCGCGTAGGTGAGATCCTCGGTGGCGATGTTGCCGGTCGCGTTCGGGGCGAACGGGCAACCGCCGATTCCGCCCGCGCTCGCGTCCAGCGCGGCGGCGCCGTGCTCCACGGCCGTGAGCGCGTTGGCGTAGCCGGTGTTGCGGGTGTTGTGGAAGTGGAACCGCAGCGGCAGGTCGGTGACTTCCCGCGAGGCCTCGACCAGCCGCACGACGTCGGCCGGGACGCCCACGCCGATCGTGTCGGCCAGCGCGATTTCGTTCGCCCCGGCGTCGACACAGTCTTCGACCAGGCCGGCCACGACGGACGGGGCCACCTCGCCCTCGAAGGGACAGCCGAAGCTGGCGCCGATCGTGGCCGTGACCGGCAACCCGGCCGCGCGGGCGCGGCCGCTGACCGCGGCGAACGACCGGACCGCATCGGCGACCGACATGCCCTGGTTGCGCCGGCTGAACGTCTCGCTGGCCACGAGGACGACGTTGACCTCGTCGACGCCCGCGGCCAACGCGCGGTCGAGGCCGCGCTCGTTGAGGACCAGCCCGATGTAGCGGACCTCGCCGGAGCGGGGAACGCCGGCCATCACGGCCTCCGCGTCGGCCATCTGCGGAACCCGCTTCGGGTGGACGAAGCTGGTGGCCTCGATGCGCCGGGCGCCGGCGGCGATCAGTGCCTCGATGTAGGCGATCTTCGCGCCCGTGGGCACCAGTGCGCTCTCGTTCTGCAGGCCGTCTCGCGGTCCCACTTCCACGATCTCCACCATGTGTCCTGTTTAGCATCGCCGTCGAGATGTATGCAATGCAGAAGAAACAACGGTCCAACCTCTTGAGAAAGAGGGAACCGATCCACTACATGTATGCAATCGGCGAATGAAGGGCCCTCTAATGACGGCAGCGAGCGATCGCGCGGCCGACGAGCTGCGCACCCGCATCCTCGGCGGGGAGTACGTGCCCGGTGAGCGCCTCGGCGAGGCGGAACTCGCCGGGACACTCGGCGTGAGCCGCACGCCCGTGCGCGAGGCGCTGCGCAGACTCGCGGCCGACGGGCTGGTCGAGATCACGACGAACAAGGGCGCCCGGGTCGTCGAGCACCCCGTCGACGACCTCGACGCGATCTTCGCGATCCGCGCGCACGTCGAGGGCATCGCCGCGCGCACCGCCGCCGAACGGGCGTCGGACGCCGACATCGACCGGCTCGACGAGATCGCGACCGAGCTGACGCGCTGTTCGGACGCCGGGCTGCTGGAGGAGGTGTACCGGCTCAACTCGCAGTTCCACGGCCGGATCAACAGCCTGTCGCGCAGCAGCGTGCTGACCAGCACGGTCAATCAGCTGATCCACGCGTCGGTGCTGTTCCGGACGCTGCACGCCTTCGACGAGGGCGCGCGCCGAAGGAGCTGCGCGCACCACCACGAGATCGTGGCCGCGCTGCGCGCCCGGGACGGCGACTGGGCCGAAGCCGTCATGCACGCCCACCTGTTCTCGGCCCGCGCATCGCTGCTCGGACCTCGTCCGCGTCAAGCGGACGAGGTCTCCCGATGACAACTCGGCTGCCGTCTACCCGCGCCTCGCTACTGGGCTTGCGCCCCCGTTCCAAGGAGGACCCCCGATGACCCGCCCGCTGCCGTTGCGTGACGTCCGCGTCATCGAGCTGGGCCAGTTACTGGCCGGCCCGTTCTGCGGGCAGCTGCTCGGCGACTTCGGCGCCGAGGTGATCAAGGTGGAAGACCCGTCCAAGGGCGACCCGATGCGCCAGTGGGGCCGCGAGAAGCCGCACGGACGGTCGCTGTGGTGGCCGGTCGTGGCCCGCAACAAGAAGTCGATCACCGCGAACCTGAGGTCGGCGGACGGGCAGGACCTGCTGCGCCGGCTGATCACGAAGTCCGACGTGCTGCTGGAGAACTTCCGGCCCGGAACGCTCGAACGCTGGGGCCTCGCGCCCGAGAAGCTGTGGGAGATCAACCCGCGGCTGGTCGTCACCCGCGTCACCGGCTACGGCCAGACCGGTCCGTACGCCGCACGCGCCGGGTTCGGGTCGATCGGCGAGGCGATGGGCGGCATCCGGTACGTCACCGGTTCGCCCGACCAGCCGCCGTCGCGCGCCGGGATCTCGCTCGGCGACTCGCTCGCCGCCATGCACGCGACGCTCGGCACGCTGGTCGCGCTGCACGAGCGGGACAACTCCGGGCAGGGCCAGGTCGTCGACGCGGCGATCTACGAGTCGGTGCTCGGGCTGATGGAATCGCTGCTTCCCGAGTGGCAGCAGGCCGGTTACCAGCGCGAACGCACCGGTCCGGTGCTGCCGAACGTCGCGCCGAGCAACGTGTACCCGACGCGGGACGGCGACAGCATCCTGATCGCGGCGAACCAGGATTCGGTGTTCGGGCGGTTGGCCGCGGTGATGGGGGCTTCGTCCTTGAAGGACGATCCACGGTACTCCACCCACGGCGCCCGCGGGGAGTTCATGGACGAGCTCGATGCGCTGATCGCGGACTGGACCGTGTTGCACGACACCGAGGAGCTGCTCGAGGCGCTGCACGAGGGCGGCGTCCCGGCCGGGCGCATCTACAAAGCCAAAGACATGTTCGGCGATCCGCACTTCGCCGCCCGCGACGCGATCGTCACCGTGCCCGACGCCAACCTCGGCCCGGTCGCGATGCAGAACGTGTTCCCGAAACTGTCGGCATCTCCTGGCAGTGTGCGTGCCACCGGACCGGAGCTCGGCCAGCACAACGAGGAGATCTACTCCGGCCTTCTCGGCCTGTCGGACGACGAAATTTCACGGCTCAGAGGAGCCGGCACCATCTGATAGGAAGGCGCACGGGCTATGCGTTACCGGTTAGGTGTGGACGTCGGGGGCACGTTCACCGATGTCCTGCTCATCAACGAAGACAGCGGCGAGTCGTTCCGCGCCAAGACCCCGTCCACTCCGCACGACCAGTCCGTCGGCGTACTCACCGGCATCGAGAAGGTCTGCGCGGCCGCCGGCACGTCGGTCGACGCCGTCGGGCAGGTCCTGCACGGCACCACCGTCGCCACCAACGCGATCCTCGAGGGCAAGGGCGCGACGGTCGGCCTGGTCACCACCGCCGGTTTCCGGCAGGTGCTGCAGATCGCCCGGTCGTTCGTGCCCGGCGGCCTGGCGGGCTGGATCATCTGGCCCAAACCCGAGCCGCTCGCGGCGCTGGAGAACACCGTCGAGGCCGTCGAACGGATCGGCGCCGACGGTTCGATCGTCACGCCGCTCGACGAGGACGACCTGCGCGGCAAGCTCCGCACGCTGGGTGACCGGGGCATCGAGGCCCTCGCGGTCGCGCTGATCAACTCCTACGTCTGGTCGGGCCACGAGGACCGCATCGCCGCGATCGCCGCCGAGGAACTGCCCGGCATCCCGGTGTCGATCTCGTCGCAGGTGCTGCCGGAACTGCGGGAGTACGAGCGGACGATCACCACCGTCGCCAACGCCTACGTGCAGCCGCAGGCGGCCCGGTACCTCGACAACATGAGCCAGCGCCTGTCGCGGAAGCTCTACATCCTGCGCAGCGACGGCGGCCTGGCCAGCGCCGCCGCCGCCGCGGACAACCCGGTGTCGATGCTGCTCTCCGGCCCCGCCGGCGGTGTCAGTGGCGCGGTCTGGGCGGCCACCCGCGCCGGCTACTCCGACCTGCTCACGTTCGACATGGGCGGCACCTCGACCGACGTCGCCCTGGTGGAGGGAGGCGTACCGCGCATCGGACGCGAGACGCAGGTCGGAGACCTGAAGGTCCGGTCGGCCTCGGTCGACGTGCGGACGGTCGGCGCCGGCGGTGGGTCGATCGCGCACGTGCCCGAGCTGACGCGGGCGCTGCGGGTGGGGCCGCAGTCGGCGGGCGCCGACCCCGGGCCCGCCGCGTACGGCAAGGGCGGGGCGGAGCCCACCGTCACCGACGCGAACGTGGTGCTGGGTTATCTGCCGTCCGAACTCGCCGGTGGGGAGATCGCGCTCGATCGCGAGGCCGCCCGTACCGCGGTGGCACGGGTGCAGGACGGCATGGGCCTGGAATCGGTCGAGGCAGCCGCCGCGGGCATCGTCGACATCGTCAACGAGAACATGCTCGGCGCGTTGCGCCTGGTCTCGGTGCAGCAGGGCTACGACCCGCGTGACTTCGCGCTGGTCGCGTTCGGTGGCGCCGGGCCCCTGCACGCCAACGCGCTCGGCAAACTGACCGGCGCCTGGCCCGTGATCATCCCGCCGTCGCCGGGTGTCCTGTGTGCCTACGGCGACGCCACGACCGGTCTGCGCGACGAGGCGGCGCGCACGTACATCCGGCGGTTCTCCGAGCTCACCGACGACGAGGTACGCGGGCTGTACTCGGAGCTGGCCGAGCAGGCGATCGCCACGCTCGAAGCCGAGGGGGTTCCCCGGGCCGAGCAGACGCTGTCGTACCAGGCCGACCTGCGTTACCACGGCCAGGGCTTCGAGATCACCGTCAACGTCGACCTGGACGATTTCAGTCTGTCCGCGCTGGGTTCGTCGTTCGACACCGAGCACGAGCGGCTCTTCTCGTTCCTGCTCACCCGCAACGAGCACGAGCTGGTCAGCGCCCGCGCGGCGGCGACCGGTCCACGTCCGCACGTGAAAGCCACCGAACTGGCCGAGGCCGATCCCGATCCGGCCGACGCCGTGCGCACCACCACCACGATCTACGTCGAGGGTGCAGCCACCGAGGCGCGAGTGTACGACCGGGCGAAGCTGCTCGCCGGGCACGTCGTCACCGGCCCCGCGATCGTGACCGAGATGGACTCCACGACGCTCGTCCTGCCCGGGTACGCGGCCACCGTGCATCCCACCGGCAGCCTGCTCATTCGTCCCGTCGCCGAGGAGGCGTGATGGCCGAGATCATCGAAACCGCTGTCGCGCCGGTGACGTCGGTCGACGTCGACCCGGTGACGCTCGACATCATCGAGAACGCGCTGCGCAACGCCCGGTACGAGATGGACGAGGTGCTGTTCCGCACCGCGCTCTCCCCCGGCATCCGCGAGCAGCACGACGAGTTCCCCCTCATCGGCGACCCGTCGGGGCGGATGGTCGTCGGACAGTTCGGGCTCTCGATCCCGGCGCTGCTCGACCGGTACGAGGGCACGATCGGCGAGGGCGACGTGCTGCTCACGTCCGACCCGTACTCCTGCGACGGCGCGATCAGCCACGCCAACGACTGGCTGGTGGTCATGCCCATCTACGTCGACGGGCGGGTCGTGGGCTGGTCGTCGATGTTCGGGCACATGTCCGACGTCGGCGGCAAGACCGTCAGCTCGATGCCCACCGACGCGCACACGATCTTCGAGGAGGGCGTCATCATTCCGCCCTTCAAGCTGTACGCGGGCGGGGTGCTCAACGAGGACGCGCTGCGGATCATCCTCAACCAGGTCCGCCAGCCGGAGTGGAACCGCGCCGACCTCAACGGCATCGTCGCCGCGTGCCGCACGGCGTCGCGGCGGATCCAGGAGCTGTGCGAACGCTTCGGCGTCGACACGTACGTCTCGGCACTCGACGCGCTGCTCGACCGCAACTACCAGGCAATGAAGACGCTGCTCACGACGATCTTCGAAGACGGCGAGACGGTCAGCTTCTCCGACTACATCTGCGACGACGGCGTCGGCTACGGCCCGTACAAGCTGGTGTTGTCGCTGACCCGCACCGGCGACAAGGTGCTGCTGGACTTCACCGGCTCCGCGCCCCAGTCGCCCGGGCCGATCAACTACTACATCAACGACAACCTCGCCCGGATGTTCTTCGGGATCTACATGATCACGGTGGCCGATCCGCAGATCCTGTGGAACGACGGCTTCTACCCGCTGGTCGACGTGAAGATCCCCGACGACACGTTCTGGAAGCCGAAGTACCCGGCCGCGCTCAACGCCCGCAACCACGGCGTCGGGCGGATCTTCGACCTGTTCGGCGGGCTGCTCGGTCAGAAGAACCCGTCGCTGCTCAACGCGGCCGGGTTCTCGTCGTCGCCGCACTTCATGTACTCGGGGCACTACGCCGACGGCGAGCGGGCCGGCGAGTGGTTCCAGCTGTACTCGATCGGGTTCGGCGGTATCCCGGGGCGGCCGATCGGTGACGGGCCCGATGGTCACTCGCTCTGGCCGTCGTTCGTGAACATTCCGTGCGAGTACCTGGAGTCGTACTACCCGTTACGCATCGAGCGCTGGGAAACCGTCGCCGACACGGGTGGGGCGGGGCTGCACCGCGGCGGCAACGGTGTCGACGTGGCCTACCGATTCCTGCAGCCGGGCACGATCGCGATCCACGACGACCGCTGGTTGACCTACCCGTGGGGCGTCAACGGCGGCGACCCCGGCGCGCGTGGCCGCAAGTACATCGACCGTGCCGACGGGTCGCGGGAGATCCTGCCGTCGAAGGTGCACGACGTGGCCGTGAACGTCGGCGACGTGCTGCACTTCGTCACCTGGGGCGGCGGCGGGTGGGGCGACCCGCTGGAGCGCTCGCCGGAACTCGTCGAGCTCGAGGTGCGGCGCGGGCTCGTGTCGGAGTCCGGCGCCGAACGGTACGGGGTGGTGCTCGACCCGGACGGGGGGCTGGATTCGCCGGCCACCTCGGAATTGCGGGAACGGTTGCGGGCGTCGCGTCCGGAACCGGCGGTGTTCAACATGGGGCCGCCGCTCGAGGAGATCCTGGCGCGGAGCTTGGAAGAGACCGGGTTGCCCGCGCCGCGCGACCCCGCGACGGCGCAGCGTCCCTGACGTCCCGTGCGGCCCGGGTGCTTCCCCGGGCCGCACGGCTCCCCTTCGGAGGTGGCTCGTGACTCTGTCCGACGACACTCTGTCCGATGACTACGTGGGTGCCGGGTTCGGCCAGCCGCTCGACTGGGGAACGTCACCAGCAGTGCTGGTGATCGACATGGTGCGGGCGTATTTCGAGCCGGGCGCCGAGCTCTATCTGGGATCGCGCTCGTGCCTGGACTCCGCGGCCCGGGTCGTCGGCGCGGCGCGGGCCGCCGGCGTGCCGATCGTCGTCACCCAGGTCGCGTACGCGGCGGACGGGGCCGACGGCGGGCTCTTCTACCGGAAGGTCGGCGCACTGCGGCACTTCGCCGCGGGCGCTCCCGGCGGGCTCGGCGACGTGATGCCCGAGGTCGCGCCCCAGCCGGGTGACGTCGTGGTCACCAAGCAGTACGCCAGCGCGTTCTTCGGCACGTCGCTGGCGGCGACGCTCACGTCCCGGCGGATCGACACCCTCGTGATCTGCGGGGTGAGTACCAGCGGGTGCGTCCGGGCGACCGCTGTGGACGCGATCTCGTCCGGTTACGTACCGATCGTCGTGGCCGACGCCGTGGGAGACCGCGACCCGCGTCCGCACGAAGCCAACCTGTTCGACCTGGCCGCCAAGTACGCGGAGGTCTGGTCGGAAGAACGCGTGATGGAGCGCCTGAATCGGCGTTAACATCGGGGGCGCTCGCTACCAACGACGGCGGCAGGAGCGACTGTGAGCACCTCGACCCGCACGTACGACCCGATCGACGTCAGCTCGATGGAGTTCTGGACCAGCACCGCACCCGAACGCGAGCGCACGTTCGCCGCTCTGCGCGCGGAACGCCCGATCTCCTGGCACCCCATGCCGGAAAGCGGGCTGATGGACGACCCGAACGATCCCGGGTTCTGGGCCGTCGTGCGGCACGCCGACATCGTGGAGGTCAGCCGGCGCAACGACGTGTTCGTGTCCGGCCGGGGCGTGATGTTCGGGAACGTGCCCGAGGAGCTGCTCGAGGCGTCCCAGTCGTTCCTCGCGATGGACCCGCCGCGGCACACGCTGATCCGCAAGCTGGTCAGCGCCGCGTTCACCGCCCGGCAGATCTCCCGGATCTCCGACGAGATCGACGAGGACGCCAAGACGATCGTCGAGGAGCTGGTGCGGGGCGGGTCCGACGTCGACTTCGTCGAACACTGCTCGGCCAAGCTGCCGATCCGGACGCTGGCCCGGATGATGGGCATTCCGCAGTCCGATTGGGACACGGTCGTGCACCACGCGAACGCGTTGGTGTCGGCCGCGGACCCGGAGTTCTGCGCGGGCCGCGACCCGATCCAGGTGCTGCTCGACTCGCTGTTCGTGCTGCACCAGACCGCGTCGGAACTGGCGACGCAGCGCCGGGCGCACCCCGCGGACGACCTGATGACGAACCTGACGCAGGCGGAGGTGGACGGTCAGCGGCTCACCGACCCCGAGATCGCCGCGTTCTTCGTGCTGCTGTCGGTGGCCGGCAACGACACGACCCGGCAGACGACGTCGCACGTCATGCGCGCGTTGACCGTGAACCCCGCGCAGCGCGAGTGGCTGCTCGAGGACTTCGAGGGGCGCATCGGCGGCGCGGTCGAGGAATTCGTGCGCTGGGCGACGCCGGTGATGACGTTCCGCCGCACCGCGGCCGTTCCGTTCGATCTGCACGGGCAACGGATCGACGAAGGCGACAAGGTCGTCATGTTCTACGCGTCGGGCAACATGGACGACTCCGTGTTCGAGCACCCGGAGCGGTTCGACCTCACCCGCAAGCGGAATCCGCACGTGGCGTTCGGCGGTGGTGGTGTGCACTACTGCCTCGGCAGCAACGTGGCGAAGGTCCAGCTGAAGGCGATCTTCCGCGAACTCTGCCGCCAGGTCCCCCACCTCCAGGCCGGCGAGCCGACCTACGTCCCGGGCGCCTTCATCCACGCCATCCGCTCCATGCCCTGCACCTTCTGAGCATTGATGGCACTCCTGTGACGCCGTTATTCGTTCGCGCGCGCAATTGACGGACAACCGAACCTGACGCCGAACTGCCCCGTGTTTTGCTGCACAACCAGCCCGGTTGGCAGCGCTACACCGGCGCTCTCCGCATCCGCGTCAGGAGTTTCTTTGTCATGTCCAAGAAGCGGTGCTCTATCGCAGCCTGCGCTTCGCTGATTATTTCCCTCGCCATTTCCTCGCCGGCGGCGGCTGATCCGAAACCGCCCGATCCCCGCTACGAGGTCATTGCGTCCTGGAAGGACAACACGGGGGCGGTAGTCTACCTACGCCGCGGTTCATGGAACGGAAAGAACGGATGGGGCTTCGAGAAGGTGACGCGCTATCACAACCTCAATATTGCTGCCGTCCGCCTCACCACGCAGTTTCCGGAGAGCCGAAACCACATCTCTGGACATAAATACCACTTCACCACGCCCGTGCACCATGTACGGTGCACCGGATGGTGGATCTTTCGCGACTGCCAAATAGTGGAGACGGTCGATGTGACGATTGGCGTGGACTTTCGCGACGTCGGCAACGGCTCGTTCGGCGTTGTGACCGCATTCTGTACCGGTGATCCACGATGCCCCGATTGGGTCAAGGGCGCGGCGAACAGCCGGTGAACGGTGACGATGCTCGTCAAACACCGCACGCGGTTGTGCAGGGGCGGTTGCTTGTGGAGCTTTCCGCGATACAGCGGGATCTTGCGCGGAGGCTAATCACGCGGGTCACATTTCCTCGCGAAGTGGGCGGGGCGGTGACCGTGGTATCCGACACGGGTTCCGTGGCGGTGCCGATCACCGCGGATCGGGCCGAGATCGCGGCGGCGTTGTTTCCCGGTGACCCGCCGCCCGGGCGGGGGGACGCGGAAGGGTTTCCAGTCACCTCGCCGCCGCGGGCCGTGCACGCGGAGATCCTGCACGATCTCGGTGTGCACTCGGATGCGCTCAGCGGATACCTCGGTGGGGGTGTCGTCTACGACGAGGTGCGTAGTGACGGGCTGACGGTCACGGTGGTGACCGTCCGCGACTCGCGGGGCGGGGTCGTCGAGATGGAGTTGTCGCTCGTGTCCGACGAGCCGGTGGTCGGGATGCCTTACACGCTCATGGAGAGCTTGCGCGCTGGCGAGCGCTGACGTTGCGGGGATGACGCCTGGGGTGTCGGCGGCGTTACTGACGGTGCCGCCGTGGCTCGGGATCCTGGCTCGAGGCACCCTCACTCGAGACGACGGGGACGAGCATGACGGGGTTGGCGTTCGGTGCGGCGGCGGTGATGCTGGTTTTCGCCGGGATCAGCGCGTTCACGGCGGTCGCGATGCGATGGACGCCCGAGACGCCGACGTGGCGGGGCGCGGTCGCGCGGCGGCTGATCGGCTCACAGGGGTCCAGCACCCGGTCGCTGTGGTGGGTCGCAACTGAGTTGGTGCTGCTGGGCGTCGGCAGCATCTTCGCCGGGCTGTCGACGATGCCGCGGTACGCGGAGACGATCTGGCCCGGGGCTCTCGCGACGCCGTTCTTCGTGGCCGGTATAGCCGCGGGCGTGGTGGCCTGGCGCCACCGACGCGCCGACGCCGCCCACCGCTGACGCACGGCAACTCGCACACGGTGGTGACGGGAGCTCGGCAGTGACGGGCCTTCGGGCGCGGCGGGCGTGGGCGGGCCTCCGCACCCGCGGAGGCCCGCCTGGCGCTACGAGGTCGCGACCAGCGCCCGGTTCGGGTGGCGGAACAGCCAGAAGCCGAGCGCGCGGGGCATGCGGCGCGGCTTCGACTGCGCGACGTACGGCTCCCAGACCGCCTTGAGCGGCTCGGGTACCACACTCGCCGCCACGTGACGGTTACAGGAATCGCAGGGAACGCGTTCCAGCGCTGCGTACAGGGCCTTGGACGTGCGAGCGGCCTCGACCTGGTCGTACCAACCGCAGCAGCGCTCGGAGCGCGCTAATTCGTCGTTCTGGGGCATGGGGGGAGCTGTCCCTTCGACACCGTCGTCGATCAAATCCTGGGACGATTCTGCACCCTCGTGTGATTTCTGTCTCGGAGTTACAGATGCCCGAGATCAGAAGCCCGGAAAGACCGCGCGCAGAGCGTCGAGATCGACGTTGGTGGCGGTGACGGACGGGCTGTGGGCCGGGTCCAGACGGCCGTACAGCAACCGCAGGAAAGCCTCCGCCGGAAGGCTGAGTTCACCAGTGCTGGCGCCGCCGTCCCACGGCCCGAGGGAGACCTTCTCGCCGAGGACGAGTGCGTACTCGGCGTCGGGGTCGGTGACCGTGACGTGGATCCGGCCTTCCGGGCCCGGCTTGCCGGCGAAGCCGACGAGGCCCTTGGCGACGTCGAGGACGACGAGGACCGCTTCGGGCAGGACGGTCGCGGACGGGTCGAGCATGACCTCGACGTCCCAGGTGTGCACCGCGTGCTCGGACAGCCGCATGGCGACGAAGGTCGAGAGGTCGGCCGGGCCGAAGAACATGGTGAAGGTCGCGGATCCGCGCTGCTCCGGGGTGAGCGCTTCGATCTTCTCGACGAGACGCGCGTCGGCGACGAGGGCGTCGGCGGCCTGCTCGTCGGGGGACTTGGCGTCCCAGACCGCCCAGATCGCCTGGAAGTCTTCCTGCTTGGGGGCTTCGGTGCCGTTGATGCCGGAGTCGAAGATCAGCCCGTTGATCTCGGCGCCGGAGCCGAGGTGCGACAGGACCTGCGCGATCGACCACTCGGACGGGTAGCCGGGGCTGCGGACCTGGTCCGCGGTGAGCGGCGCCGCGACCGCGCGGAGCCGGTCGTGGGAGGCGCGGAGGGCGGCGATGCGAGTGAGAGCGTCCGTCATGCGCTCACCTTAGGACGGCTCGAGTCCCCGCCCGCTGGCGGCCGCGCCGACGCGGCGCCGACGCCGACGCCGGCGCCGGCGCCCCGCCGTCCGCCCCCTTGAGCGCCGCTGCACGCGCGGAGGCCGCCGCACGCTCGGAGGCCGCCGCACGCTCGGAGGCCACCGCACGCGCGGGGGCCGACGAGGAGCGGGTGGCGAAGGTGGCGTAGAGGGCGGCTGCCGCGGCGAGAGTTACCAGGGCCTCGATGAGGAGGACGGTGAGGGGCCAGCCGCCGGCGTGCCAGCCGATGCCGACGGCGGCGCCGAAGACGCTGGAGCCTGCGTAGTAGGCGAAGACGTAGAGGGCGCTCGCGGTGGCGGGCCGGGCCGCGCCGATGACCGGGGCCCAGCCGCTCGCGGTGGAGTGGGCGCCGAAGAAGCCGGCGGTGAAGAGCAGGAGGCCGAGCGCCGTGGTCGGCAGCCACGGCGGCAGGGTGAGCAGGAGCCCTGCGCCCATCACGACGATCGAGGTGAGCAGCACCGGCGGCCGGCCGAAGCGGTCGGCCGCCCGCCCGGCCATCGCGGACGCGACGGTACCCGCGAGGTACGTCAGGAAGATCGCGCCGATCACGGCCTCGGAGACACCGAACGGTGCCGCCGCGAGGCGGTACGTCAGAAAGTTGTAGGTCGCGACGAATCCGCCCATGAGCAGGAACGGCAACGCAAG
This sequence comes from Cryptosporangium sp. NPDC048952, assembly GCF_043197895.1. Taxonomy (NCBI): domain Bacteria; kingdom Bacillati; phylum Actinomycetota; class Actinomycetes; order Cryptosporangiales; family Cryptosporangiaceae; genus Cryptosporangium; species Cryptosporangium sp. NPDC048952. The sequence goes on from NZ_JBICTY010000002.1 coordinate 451,150, forward strand.
CAGCGCGATCAGCGCCGGATCGCCCAGTATCTGCCTCCACGCGTGGCCGGCACGGGGCGCCGGAGACCCCGCCGCCGCAGAGCCCGGCGCGACGACCGACGGGGGTAGGAGGCGCCAGAACAGGGCCGAGGCGATCAGGCCCAGCACGCCGATCGCGGCGAGCGCCCACCTCCACCCCGCCACATCGACAACCAGCGACGACACGAGCCGCCCCGTCACTCCCCCGACGGAGTTGCCCGCGACGTACAACCCCATCGCCGCCCCGAGCCCGCTCGGGTGCACCTCGGCCCCCACGTGCCCCATCGCCACACCCACAACCGCGGCGAGCGCCGCCCCACTCGCCGCGCGCAGCACGAGCAACGTCCCGAACGTGGGGGCAACCGCGCACGCGAACATCAACACGACCGACGCCACGAGCCCGAACCGCATCGCCCGGCGCCGCCCGAACCGATGCCCCAACCACGTCGCCGGCACGACCAGCAACGCCAGCGCGCCGGTCGTCACCGACAGCGAAAGGCTCGCGCTCGTGGCGTCGATCGAGAACTGTTCTGACAGACGGGGCAGCAACGGTTGCGTGGCGTACAGCATGCCGAAGGCCGCGAGGCCGATCGAGGCCATCGCCAGGTTGAACGAGCGGAACCCCGCGGTTCCAGGAACGTGATGAGGCACGCCCACCACGGTCCGCGAAACGATCGCATACGTCCAATACATCATTACTGGTTGAATGATGTCCATGGTGCATGAGTTCACGAAACCGCTGCAGGAACTGCTCGCGGTCGCCCGCACCGGCCACCTCACCGAGGCCGCCCGCGACCTCGGCGTGCCCCAACCGACGCTGAGCCGCTCGCTCGCCCGGCTGTCACGCCAGGTCGGGGCTCCCCTGCTGCTCAAGCAGGGCCGCGGCATCGCGCTCAGCCGCCACGGCCGCCTCCTCGCCGACGCCGCGGCGAAGGCGGTCGCGGAAATCGACGAAGCCGTGCGCCGGATCCGCGCCGATGTCGATCCCGAGGCGGGGCTGGTCCGGCTCGGTTTCCAGCACGTCCTCGGCGCCGACCTCGTCACCCGCACCCTCCGGGACTTCCACGCCGCGCGCCCCGGTGTCCGCCTCCAGCTCGCGGAAGGAGGTGCCGACCACCTGGTCGCGGACGTCGGAAAAGGGCGGTTGGACCTGGCGCTGGTGGCGATGCTCGACCGCGTCGAGGGGGCCCAGGTGCTCGGCACCGAGCCGCTGCGGGTGCTCCTGCCGTCCGACCATCCCAAAGCGCACGAAGCCGAGATCAACCTCGCCGCCCTCGCCGGCGAACCGTTCGTCGCGATGGCCGAGGGCTACGGGATGCGGACGATCACCGACCGCCTGCTCCGCGACGCGGGGCTCGTGCCCGACCCGGCCTGTACCTGCGAAGACCTCGCAACGGCAGCCGGGCTGGTCGCGGCCGGCCTCGGCATCACGGTCGTGCCGGCCGGCATCGCGCCCCCCGGCACGGTGGAGGTACCGCTGGAGCACGCAGCGGAACGCGTGGTGCAGCTGCTGTGGAACGCCGAGAGCGTCACGTCTCCTCCGGTGCGGGCACTCCGGGACGCACTGGCGGCGACGGTTCCAGCCCAGTTGCGGAGCACGACCCGCACGTACACCTGATCTCGTCGTCGTCGGTGTCGTGCCGGGTCGTGCCGCGCACCGCGCACGTCCTCGAACGCGGCCAGGTTCTGGTCGAGCGATGTCGCTCCTGTCAGCCCTCCGCGATCACGACCTCGGCACCCGCGCGGCGGATCGCGTCGATGCCCGCGGGGTCGGCGGACGAGTCGGTGACCAGCACGGACACGTCTGTGATCGGGCAGATTCCCGCCAGGTACGCGCGCCCGATCTTCGAGCCGTCCGCGACCACGATCACCCGGTCCGCGCGCCGGATCATGCACGCGTTGGTGTGCGCTTCGATCTCGTCGTGCGTGGTCAGGCCACCGCGTGCACTGATGCCGTCGACGCCGACCACCGCCACCTGCATGTTCAGCCCCTCGAGCGCCCGGTCGGCGATCGGCCCGACCAGCTCGTAGGACTGCGTCCGGGACACGCCCCCGGTCATGATCAGCTTCAGCCGGGGCCGCAGCGCGAGCTCCGAGGCGATGTTCAGCGCGTTCGTCACCACGGTCAGGTCCACCCGCTCGGCGAGCATCCGGGCCAGGATGTGCGTCGTCGTGCCGCCGGTGAGGCCCAGCGTCAGCGGGCCCTTCGGAAGCAGATCCGCGGCCCTCCGGGCCACGATGCCCTTTGCGTCCCGGTTCTGTCCTGCCCGGTACCGCACCGGCAACTCATAGGCGACGTCGACCGCGACGGCTCCGCCGTGCGTGCGCGAGAGCAGCTTCTGATCCTCGAGAACCTGGAGGTCACGGCGGATCGTCGCAGCGGACACGACGAACTCGTCGGCGAGCCGACCGGCGTCGACCGAGCCGTCGGCGGCCAGCCGTTCCAGGATCGCCGAGACGCGCTCGGCCCGGCGGAGTGACGAACGGGGCACCGGCAGCCTCCTCGAGAACACCAAACGAGCACTGAGAATAGTCCGTTTGGCGCGTAACACTGTTCGTTCGTGAGCGATCCGCGCAAAATCGCGCCATGACCGTGATCACGTTCCTTGGGGCCGGCAGCGTGGTGTTCACCCGCGAGCTGCTGGCCGACCTGCTCAATTTCGACGAGCTGCGCGGCGTCACGCTGAGCCTGCACGACATCGACACCGAACGTCTGGAGACCGCGGAGGCGATCGCGCGCCGCACGGCGGAGCAACTCGGCGCGACGCCCGAGATCCGCACCAGCCTCGACCGGCGCCGGGCCCTGGAGGGCTCGACCTACGTCATCAACGCGATCCAGGTCGGCATGCACGCGGCCACCGTGCGGGACTTCGAGATCCCCGCCAAGTACGGCCTGCGCCAGACGATCGGCGACACGCTGGGCGTCGGCGGTATCTTCCGCGCACTACGGACCTTCCCGGTGCTGGAGGGCATCGCGCGGGACATGCAGGAGATCTGCCCGGACGCGTGGCTGCTCAACTACACCAACCCGATGGCGATGAACATCGGCTACCTCGCGGCCGTCGCACCGGAGCTGAAGGCCGTCGGCCTGTGCCACTCGGTCTTCTGGACCGTCCACGACCTGTGCGAGCTCATCGGGGTACCGCTCGACGAGGTCGACTACTCCGCTGCGGGCGTGAACCACCAGGCCTGGCTGTACCGCTGGGAGCACCGCGGCGAGAACCTGTACCCCAAGCTGGACGCACTGCTGGAAAGCGACGACGACCTCAAGCGCCGGGTCCGGATGGACATGTACAAGCGCCTGGGCTACTTCCCCACCGAGACCAGCGAGCACTCGTCGGAGTACGTGCCCTGGTACCTGCACAACGATGCCGAGGTCGAGCGGCTGCGCATCCCGGTCGGCGACTACCTGCGGATCAGCCAGGGCAATCTGGACGAGTACGCGCAGGTGCGCGGTGACGTCCTCGCCGGCAAGCCCCTGGACCTGCACCGTGAGGCCACCGAGTACGCGCCGCAGGTCATCCACAGCATGGAGACCGGCGAGATCCGCCGCATCCACGCCAATGTGGCCAACCGCGGGCTGATCAGCAACCTGCCCGAGAACTACGCGGTCGAGGTGCCGTGCGTGGTCGACCGGCTCGGCGTCCGCCCGGAGCGCGTCGGGGCGCTGCCGGCGCAGTGCGCGGCGGTCAACCGGCCGTTCGTCAGCGTCGGTGAACTCACGGTTCGCGCCGCGATCGAGGGGGACCCGGCCAAGGTGCGGCAGGCGGCGATGGTCGACCCGAACACCGCCGCTACGCTGACCCTCGACCAGATCTGGGAGCTGTGCGACGAGCTGACCGTCGCGCACGGCGACCTGATCCCGACTGCGCTCCGATAACGGCGGGGTGCCGGTAACGCGCAACGGAGATTGCACGTTTGCGCGCGAACGCTTGTCGCGGATGCGCGAATGAGCATAATCCCCGTCATGGACGTCAGCGTCCGTCAATCACCTCGTCGCATGCTCCCCGGTGCTACCCGGCACCGGGGAGCACGCGATTCTGTCGTACTCAGCGCCTAAAACTTCATACCGGCAGGCGCCCACCCCGAACCCCCTCGAGAGGTGCAAGCGATGAGGTCCTCCACCCACGGTCGCCGGTTGGTCGCCGGTCTGGCCACTTTGGTCGCAGCGGCGCTCGCCGTGTCAGCCTGCAACGGCTCGTCGCCGTCGAGCAGCGGAAAGGACGCCGCCGAGGGCTACGACCCGAAGGCCACTGTGGAGATCACGTGGTGGACCGGGCAGACCGAAGAACTGGAGAAGAAGGCCGAGGAACTCGCCGCCGAGTATCACAAAGCGCACCCCAACGTCACGGTCAAGACGTCGGCCGGGGCAACGGTCACCGACGACCTGCTGACGAAGTTGTCCGCCGGGTTCACCAGCGGCAACTACCCCGACATCTCCTACGCGTTCGGCAGCTGGGCCGGTGAGCTCGCCGAGAGCAGCCGCACCCAGGACCTGCGTGACTTCGTGAAGGACCCGGCGTTCGGCTGGGACGAGTTCCCGGCTGCCGCCCGCTCCACCGCGACCGCGTCCGACGGCACCGTCATCGGCGTCCCGGCGCTGGTCGACAACCTCGCGCTGATCTACAACAAGACCTTGTTCGACGCCGCCAAGCTCCCGTACCCCACCGACGACTGGACGTGGGAGCAGTACCGGGAGGCCGCGAAGAAGCTGAACAACCCGGCGAAGGGCGTCTACGGCACCGCGTACTCCGTGTCGGGCAGTGAGGACACCACCTGGCACCTGTGGCCGCTGCTGTGGCAGAACGGCGGCAAGATCATCGACGGCAAGAAGCCCGCGTTCAACAGCGACGCCGGCGTCAAGGCCCTCGAGACGCTGCGCGCGATCGCTGTCGACGACAAGTCGATGTACCTCGACCAGACCGACGAGAAGTACTCGCCGCTGTTCTGGAGCAACCGGGTCGGCATGATCATGTCCGGCCCGTGGGAGCTGTTCGAGCTCGCCAAACACAAGACGAACTACGGCGTCGTGCAGCTGCCGGGCGTCAACGGCGACCACCAGACGGTGTCCGGCCCCGACCTGTGGGTGCTCTACAACCACGACGACGCCAACCGCGCCGGTGCGTCCCGCGCCTTTCTCCAGTGGTTGACCAGCAAAGAAGTCGACGCGAAGTGGAACCTCGCGATCGGTAATCTGCCGCTGCGCACCACCGAGAAGGACACCCCGGAGTTCACGTCGTACGTGAAGCAGTACTCGGGCGGGCAGAAGTTCTTCGACAACCTGCAGAACGCCGAGCAGGCCCGCCCGACGGTGTCGGGCTACGAGGAGATGTCCCGCAACGTCGGTGACGCGATCGCGAAGGTGCTCCAGGGCAAGGCGAAGCCCAAGGAGGCCCTCGACGAGGCCGCCGAGAAGTCCGCCGGCATCCTGGAAGACAACTAGTGAGCGTGGCGAGCCCGCCGCGGTTCGCCGTCGGGGCGCGGAAACCACCGTCCGCGCCCCGGCGCCCGCGCGGCCGTGAGGTCCGCCGCGCGCTGACCGGCTGGGCGTTCGCCGGCCCCGCGACCGTCGTCGTCATCGGTCTGTCGATCTTCCCCGCCATCTGGGCGTTCTTCATCAGCCGGACGAAGTGGAACGGGGTGGCGCCGCCGCGCGACCTGGGGTGGCAGAACTACCAGCGCCTTCTCGACGATCCGAACGCCGCCGACGCCGCCCGTCAGTCGTTGCTGCTCACGGTGACGTTCGTGCCGGCGTCGATCGTCATCGGGTTGTTCGTGGCAGTTGCTCTGAACCGGAAGATCCGGTTCATCGGCTTCTACCGCACGTGCATCTTCGTGCCGTACGTGGCTTCGGCGGCGGCCACGGGCATCCTCGCCGGGTACGTGTTCAGCCCGCAGTTCGGCATGGTGAACGAGGCGCTGCGGTCGCTGGGGCTGCCCACGCAGGGGTTCCTGGAGAGCCCGAGCCAGGCGCTGCTGACCATCGTCGTCATTGCGCTGTGGGGGGAGATCGGGTTCGTCGCGGTGATCTATCTGGCCGCGTTGCAGGATGTGCCGAAGGAGCTTGTGGAGGCCGCGATCGTCGACGGCGCCGGGCCGTGGAAGGTGTTCCGGCACGTGACGCTGCCGCAGCTGCGTCCGGTCACAGTGTTCGCCACGGTGTGGCAGACGATCACCGCGCTGCAGCTGTTCGACCTGATCTACACCTCGACGCGCGGCGGGCCGCTGAACAGCACGCAGACCGTCGTCTATTACATCTACGAGCTGGCGTTCCAGACACGGCGGCTCGGGTACGGCGCGGCGCTGGCCTACCTGCTGTTCGCGGTGACGCTCGTGCTCACGGTGCTCGTTGTCTGGTACGGGCGGCGGCGTGGATCGGAGGTGTTCTGATGGCTGGCACTCCTCCGGCGGTCGCACCGACTCCCGTGGCGGCACCGCGGAAGCGGCGGTGGTTGCCGTTCAGCGCGTGGCACCTGGTGCTGATGCCGTTGTCGCTGATCTTCGTGCTGCCGCTGGTGCAGATGGTGCTGACGTCGCTGATGCCCGAAGCGCAGATCACGAAGTTCCCGCCGGAGTTCATTCCGCGCGGCATCCACTTCGACGGGTACCAGACGCTGTTCGCCCAGTCGAAAATCGTGCGGTGGGTGGTCAACACCGTGGTGGTGTCGGCGGTGTCGGTGCTCGCGCACCTGGTGCTGTGTTCGCTGGCCGGGTACGGGTTCGCGCGGTTGAAGTTCCCCGGGCGGGGGCTGGCGTTCCTCGGGATCATCGCGACGGTCATGATCCCGATCCAGGTGCTGATGATCCCGACGTACCTCCTGTTCGCGCGGATCGGCATCGTCGACACGCTGGCGGCGGCGTTCGTGCCGTGGCTGGCGTCGGCGTTCGGCATCTTCCTGATGCGTCAGTTCTTCCTGTCGCTGCCGGTGGAGTTGGAGGAAGCGGCCCTGTTGGACGGGGCCGGGGCGTTCCGTACGTTCACGTCGATCGTGTTGCCGCTGGCGCGGCCCGCGTTGGCGACTCTGGCGGTGTTCACGCTGTTGTCCAGCTGGAACGACCTGCTGTGGCCGCTGATCGCGATCACCGACGACTCGAAGTACACCCTGCAGGTGGGGTTGGCGTCGTTCCAGGGGATGCGGCGGACGGAGTGGTCGCAGCTGATGGCCGGGAACGTGATCGCGACGCTCCCCCTCGTGCTGGCGTTCCTGTTCGCCCAGAAGCGCTTCATAGCGACGATGTCCTTCAGCGGCCTCAAGGGCTGACGCCGCGCCGCACCCGGTCGGGCCGCGCGGCCCACTCCCAACCGAGCCGCGCAGCCCGGCCGCCGCGGCGGGCGTCCGCGGATTGTGGCCGTCGCCGGGACGGCGGCCGTGTGTCGCCGCTGGGGGTCGGTGGTCAGGCCGGGGTGAGCGCGGCGCGGATTTCGGGGAGGGTGGCTTGGGCGGCGGTGCCGCCGGCGGCGCGGGTGCTGAGGGAGCCGGCTGCGGCGGCCCAGGCGACCGCGTCGGGCAGGTCCGAGCCGCCGAGGCGGGCGGCGAGGAATCCCGCGTTGAAGCTGTCGCCCGCGCCGGTCGTGTCGACGACGTCGACACGGAGACTCGGCGCCGAGTACTCCACGACCCCGAGCGCCGCCGCTACGGCCGCGGGGCCGGCCTCGGGCGCGGAAGCGGAGCCGCGGGCCGCGGAGGCCGGCGCGTCTGCCGCGCCGGGTGCGGGCGCGGAGGCCGGCGCGTCCGCGGCACCGGACGCGGACGCGGAAACAGGCACGGGCGCGGAGCCAGGCACGGGCGCGGACCCGGGCGCGGGCGCGGGCGCGGGCGCGGGCGCGGACCCGGGCGCGGAGGCCGGCGCGTCCGCGGCGCCGGACGCGGGCGCGGACCCGGGCGCGGAGGCCGGCGCGTCCGCGGCGCCGGACGCGGGCGCGGACCCGGGCGCGGACCCGGGCGCGGGCGCGGGCGCGGAGGCCGGCGCGTCCGCGGCGCCGGACGCGGGCGCGGAGCTGGACGCGGTGCTGCGGGCGGGGGGTGAGGTGGCGGGGGACCAGGAGCGGGCGCCTCGGGCGCCGTCTTTGAGGACGACGGTGGTGCCTGCGGCTACCAGGGTGGCCGCTGCGGCGGGGACGTCGTCGAGGCCGGTCACGGCGAGGAGTTCGGCGGTGTTGGGCAGGAACACGTCGACCCCGGACAGCAGCTCGCGGATGCCGGTCCAGCGCTCACTGGGATCCCAGTTCGTGTCGAGCGACGTCGTCACCCCCAGGGCCCGGGCACGGGCGAACACCCCCGCGAGCCCCTCCGCCAAGGCCGGCTGTAGGAACACGGAGGCGACGTGCAGATGCCGGGTCCGGGCGAGCAGTTCGTCGGTGACGTCGGACGGCTCGAGCGTCGGGATCGTGCCCGGCAACGTGAGGATCGACCGATCGTCCGGCGCGGACAGGATCACCGACAGACCGGTCGGCTCCCCTACCGCGGGCCGCGGATTCACCAGCGCGACCCCGCGCTCCTCCAACCACCCCCGCGTGACCCCGCCGAACACGTCATCCCCGACCCGGGCGAGCAACGCGGTCCGCAGCCCCAACCGCGCACACCCCGAGGCCGTGATCGCCGCGGACCCCCCGAGCACGAGATCCGCGCCCGACAGCAACTGCTCGACCTGCCCGAAGCGCGGCACGACGTCCCCGCGGAGCACGAGATCGGGGTTCGCGTCACCGACGACCAGCACATCGAGCTCAGTGTTCATTCCGCAGCCCCTCGGTGATCGTTTATGGTCGTAACCGCAGTGAGACGAGCATAGTCGCGCAGAAGCTGGAGCAGGAGTGATCCTCACCGTCACGCTCAACGCCGCCCTCGACGTCACCTATCGTGTCGAGGCGCTGGTTCGGCACGCGACACACCGTGTCGCGGAGGTGCAGGAACGTGCCGGGGGCAAGGGGCTGAACGTCGCCCGGGTGCTGCACGGGCTCGGTGAGCCGGTGCGGGCCACGGGTCTGCTCGGCGGTGACACCGGCGCCCGCGTGCAGCGGCTGTTGATCGCGGACGGTATCGCGTCGGACTTCCACAGCGTCGCCGACGAGACGCGGCGCACTGTCGCTGTCGTCGACAGCGACGCGACGGGGTTCTGGGAGCCCGGCCCGGTCGTGACGCCCGAGGAGTGGAACGCCTTCCAGGCCCGGTACGCGTCGCTCGTGCGCGAAGCGGCGGTCGTCGTACTGTCGGGCTCCCTACCTCGCGGTCTGCCGGTGGACGCCTACGCGACGCTGATCACGGCTGCCCGGGACGCCGGTGCCCGCACGGTCCTCGACACCAGCGGCGACCCCCTCCGCGCCGCCCTGTCCGCCGACCCCGACATCATCAAACCGAACCTGTCCGAGCTCCGGACACTGCTCTTCGTCCTCGACGCGGAGGACGGAGCGGACGATGCCGACGAGCGGTGGCCGACGTCGGAGGCGAATATCGCTGGGGGTGCCGGTGCGGTGCGGGTGCTCGGGCCCGGGGCCGTGGTGGTGTCGCGGGGCCCCGACGGGCTGCTGGCGGCCACGCCCGAGGGACTCTGGCGCGCCCGCCCGCCGGAGACGCTCACCGGGAACCCCACCGGCGCCGGTGACGCGTCCGTCGCCGCGCTCGCCCGCGGCCTACGCGACCGCGCTGCCTGGCCGGACGTACTCGCCGACGCGGTCGCCCTCTCCGCCGCAGCCGTCGCCGCCCCCGTGGCCGGAACCGTCGACCCCGAGACAGCCACCCGCTTCCGCACCACCATCAACGTCACCCGCATGACCGCCGAGGGCGATACCCGCCCCGGCCCCCCGCTTGCTAGCAGCGCCGAAAGCGCCGCGCCGACCACCGCCGATGTGAAGGAGTCCCCCGCATGCTGACCCCCACCGCTGAGCTCGTTGCCGCGGCGCGCGCGGCCGGGACCGCGATTCCGGCGTTCAACGTCATCACGATCGAGCACGCCGAAGCGATCGTCGCCGGCGCCGAGGCCGCGAACGCCCCGGTGATCCTGCAGATCAGCGAGAACGCGGTGAAGTTCCACGGCAACCGGCTCGCACCCCTAGCCGCCGCGACCCGCGCGGTCGCCGACTCCGCGAGCGTCGGCGTCGCGCTGCACCTCGACCACGTCGAGGACGCCGAACTCATCGCCCAGGCCGCCGCGAACGGCTTCCACTCGGTGATGGTCGACGCTTCGAAACTTCCCTACGACGAGAACGTGGCCGCCACCGCGGCAGCGGTCCGCAGCCTCCACGCCGCCGGGCTCTACGTGGAGAGCGAACTCGGCGAGGTCGGCGGCAAGGACGGGGCGCACGCGCCGGGCGTCCGCACCGACCCCGCAGAAGCCCGAGCCTTCGTCGACGCCACGGGCGTGGACGCGCTCGCGGTGGCGGTGGGGTCGTCACACGCGATGACCGACCGCACCGCCCGCCTCGACCACGCGCTGATCACCGCACTCCGCGACGCCGTGCCGGTGCCGCTGGTGCTGCACGGCTCGTCGGGCGTCCCGGACGACGAACTCACCGCCGCGGTGGCCGCGGGCATGGTCAAGATCAACATCGGCACGGCCCTGAACACCGCGTTCACCGCCGCGGTCCGCGAGACCCTCGACGCCGACGCGAAGCTCGTCGACCCGCGCAAGTACATCGCCCCGGCCCGCGACGCCATGTCCGCGACCGTCGCTCACTTCACGGCGCTGCTCGCCGGGAAGTGAGCCGCCAAAATCTGCACTTTGGCCGCCCGTCACAGTGCAGATTTTGGCGGGAACCCAACCGTCACGTCGAGGCCACCTGCGGCGCGGGGCTCCACCGTCAGCGAGGCGCGGTGCGCGTCGGCGATCGCTCGGACGATCGTGAGGCCCAGCCCGTGGCCACCCCCCTGACGCAGCCGAGCCCCGCCCAGCTGCTGGAACGGTTCGAGCAACCGCGCGACCTCCGAGGGTGGCACCACCGGCCCGCCGTTGCCGACCGTCACGAACGCCCGGCCGTGAGCCACCCCCGTCATGACAGTCACCGACCCCGAACCGTGCCGCTCGGCGTTGTCGACGAGGTTGACCACCAGGCTGCGCACCAGGTGCCGGTCACCGGCCATGGGCGCTGGCCCCAGGTTCGCGGTGACCTCACGGTCCTGCACGACCGCGCTCACCACCGCGGCCAGATCGAGCGGCTCGCGCTGCAGCGTGCCCGACTCGCTGCCCGCGAGCGTCAGCAACGCGTCGATCAGGCGCTCCTGCTGTTCACCGAGGGTCAGCACCTCGCGGCACGCGAGCCGCAGGTCGTCCACCGTCGCCGCCGGGTCGGCCAACGCGACCTGGAGCAGGGTGCGTTCCGCGGTCAGCGGCGTACGCAGCTCGTGCGACGCGTTGGCGACGAACCGGCGCTGGGCGTCGAACGAGGCTTCGAGCCGGGCGAACAGGTCGTCGAGCACCGCGGCGAGTTCGCGGAACTCGTTGTCCCGGCGGTGGGATCCGAGCCGACGGTGCAGGTTGGACGCCGAGATGTCCCGGGCCGTGGCGGTGATCGTGCGCAGCGGTCGCAGCAGCCGTCCGGAGATCAACCAGCCCAGCATGATCGCCACGATGATCGTCGCGGCGAGCACGATCAGCGACGTGACGATCAGGTCGTGCTGCGCGGCGACCTCAGCCTGGGTCGGCCCGGCCGGGGGCCGCGACACCCCGGAATCCGGCGCAGGCGAGGTGTGGGACGAACGCAGCAACGGAATCCCCACCAAAGCCGCACCACACCCCACGAACGCGCCCGAGTACAGCAGCGTCAACTGCGTCCGCAGCGTCACGGCTCCCCCACCCGATACCCCCCACCCCGTACCGTGTGCACCACCGGCGGCTCGCCGAGTTTCGTCCGCAGACGCTTGATCGTGGTTTTGACCGTCGTGGTGAACGGGTCCGCGGCCTCGTCCCAGACGTGTTCGAGCAGTTCCTCCGCGGAGACGACGCGCCCGGCGGACGCGAGCAGGTATTCCAGCACCGCGAACTCCTTCGGGGAGAGGTCCAGGCGGAGGCCGCCCCGCGACGCCACCCGGCGGCTGGGGTCCAGGGAGACGTCGTCCGCGGAGAGCAGCGGCGGCAGCCCCGCTCCCGGCCGCCGCCCCAGCGCACGCACCCGCGCCACGAGTTCCGCGAAGTCGAACGGCTTAGGCAGGTAGTCGTCGGCGCCGAGGTCGAGGCCGTCGATGCGGTCGCGGACGGTGCCGGCCGCGGTCAGCATCAGCACCCGGCAGGCCGGATAGGACGCGGTGATCCGGCGGCACACCTCGTCGCCGTGCACGCCCGGCACGTCACGGTCGAGCACCGTCACGTCATAGGCGGTGACGGCCAGCCGTTCGAGGGCCGCTTCCCCGTCCAGGACGACGTCGACCGCCAGTCCCTCGCGGCGCAGGCCGGTGCCCAACGTCCGGGCCAGGATCTCGAAGTCCTCCACGACCAGCACTCTCACGACGCCCACAGTGCCAGCCGTCGGGTGTCAGCCGAGTGTCAACGACGGACACCGCCGTGACACCGCCCGCCGCGTACACCCAACGGCCATGACAATCGAAGTCACCGACCTCCGCAAACGGTTCGGCTCCACCCAGGCGCTGGACAGCATGACGTTCAGCGTGCAACCCGGCCTGGTCACCGGGTTCGTGGGCCCCAACGGCGCCGGCAAGTCCACCACGATGCGGGTGATCCTCGGCCTGGACGCCCCCGACGACGGCACCGCACTGGTCGACGGGCAGCCCTACCAGGCGATTCGACGGCCCCTGCGCACGCTCGGCTCGCTGCTGGACGCCGCCGCGTTCCAGCCCAGCCGCACCGCGCGCAACCACCTGCTGTGGCTCGCGCACTCCCAAGGGCTCGACGGCACACGCGTCGACGAGGTGCTCCGGCTCACCGGCCTCACCGACGTGGCCCGGCGCCGAGCGGGCGGCTACTCGCTCGGTATGCGCCAGCGGCTCGGGATCGCCGCGGCCCTGCTCGGTGACCCACCGACGATCATGCTCGACGAGCCGTTCAACGGCATGGACCCCGACGGCATCATCTGGATGCGCGAGTTCCTCCGCTCGCTGGCCGAGGAAGGCCGTGCGGTGCTGGTGAGCAGCCACCTCATGGGTGAACTGCAGGACACCGCGCACCACCTCGTGGTCGTGGGCCGCGGACGGGTGCTCGCCGATACGACGGTGCCCGAACTGGTCCGGCTGCACGGTTCCCTCGAGCAGGCCTACCTGGCCCTCACCAGGGGCGCGGTGGAGTTCCGGTGATCCGCGCCGAGTGGACCAAACTGCGTACCGTCCGGGGCTGGGTCGGCGCGATCGTCGCCGGCCTGCTGCTGATCGTCGCGCTCGCGATCGCACCCGGAGCGGGCGGTACCTGCGACGAGTCGTGCAGGTTGCCGACCGGTCCGGAGGGGCAGGAGGTCACCGACGCGTTCCGGTTCGTGCACCGCACGCTCACCGGCGACGGCTCGATCACCGCGCGGATCACGTCGTTCACCGGCGAGAAGTTCGCCGGTCCCGGCACGAACGACCCGGAGCTGGTGCCCTGGTCCAAGGCCGGGCTGATCGTGAAGGACGGCGCGAAGCAGGGGACGTCGTACGCCGCGGTGATGCTCACCGGCGCGCACGGCGTCCGGATGCAGTACGACTACGTGCACGACGTGGCCGGCCCCGCCGGACGCCGGACCCCGCAGTGGCTGCGCCTGACCCGCGACGGGAACACGGTCACCACGGCTGCTTCGGCCGACGGGAGCCGCTGGACCACAGTGGGAAGCGCCACGCTGGACCTGCCGAGCGCCGTGGAAGTGGGGCTGTTCGCCACGTCCCCGCAGTTCGCGGAGGTGTCCTCGGAGGTCTTCGGGTTGACCGGTGCGGAGGGTGGTCCGTCCACTGCCACTGCGGTGTTCGACGACGTCCGGATCGACGGGACGAGCGCGGCGGCGTGGAAGACGCAGCAGGTCGGCGGCCCGAGCGGTACCCCCGAGGTGATCGGCACGGACGCCGACTCGGCGGACACCCAGCGCCCGGGACCGCCGCAGCCCGCGAGCAGTTCGCGCGCGGAGAACGGCGTCTACACGCTGACGGGGAACGGCGACATCGCCCCGGCGGTGTCCGGCGCGAACGGTCTGGGGTTCAGCGTGACCCAGACACTCGCCGGGACGTTCTTCGGGCTGATCCTGTTCGTCGTGGTCGGCGCGATGTTCGTCACCGCGGAGTACCGGCGCGGGATGCTCGGGGTGACGCTCGCCGCGACGCCGCGGCGCGGTCGGGTGCTGGCCGCCAAGGCGGTCGTGATCGGGGGCGTCGCCGCGGTCGCGGGTGCGGTCGCCGCGGCGATCGCCATACCGGTGGGCAGCGGTGCCATGCGCGGGAACGGGCTCTACATCAACGCGGTCCCGACGTCGACGGTGGTCCGGATCGTGGTCGGCACCGGGCTGCTGCTGGCGCTGTGTGCGGTGTTGGCGCTGGCGATCGGGACCGTACTGCGGCGTGGCGCGGTGGCGCTGACCGCGGTCCTGGGCCTGACCGTACTGCCGTATCTGCTGGCGATGTCGGTGCTGCCGGCGCGCATCGCGGACTGGGTGCTGACGGTGACGCCGGCCGCCGCGTTCGCCGCGCAGCAGAGCGCCGTCGAGTACGCGTTCGTCGACAACCTGTACGTGCCGGCGGCCGGGTACTTCCCGCTGCCGCCCGCCGCAGGGCTGGCGGTGCTGCTGGCCTGGACCGCTGTCGCGTTCACCGCCGCCGTGGTGCTGTTGCGTCGGCGGGACGTCCGATGACCGATCGCCCAACCGCAGATGCGCTGCGCGCGGAATGGACCAAGCTCCGGACGTCACCCGCCACCGTGTGGTCGGTGCTCGCGGTGGCGGTGACCACCGCGGCGTTGAGCGCACTGGCGGTGGCCACGGTGAACTGCCCGTGCGCGACCGACACGATGAAGCTGACGCTGATCGGCGTCCAGCTGGGGCAGGCGGTGGCGGCGGTGTTCGCGGTCGGGGTGATCGGCGGGGAGTACGGCACCGGGATGGTGGCCCTCACGTTCGCGGCGATGCCCCGGCGAGCCACCGTGCTCGCGGCGAAGGGAGCGCTGGTCAGCGGGCTGGTGGCGACGGCCGGCACGGTGGGCGTCGGGATCGCCTGGGCGGCGGGCCACGCCGCGCTCGGCGAGGATTTCGTCGCCCGGCCGGTGTTCGGGTCGGTGTTCTACCTGGTGCTGATCGCGCTGCTCGGACTCGGGGCCGCGGCCGTCACGCGTAACTCGGCGAGCGCGACCGGGCTCGTGCTGGCGCTGCTCTACATGGCGCCGATCGTCGCGGGCGTGCTGAGCGACCCGGACTGGAAGCGGCACCTGCGCCAGGTCAGCCCGTCGGACGCGGGGTTGGCGGTGCAGTCCACGATCGGTCTCGACCAGCTACCGATCCAGCCGTGGCACGGCCTGGGCGTGCTCGCGCTCTGGGCGGCGTTAGCACTCCTAGCTGGTGCGCTGGCGCTTCGCGCGCGAGACGCCTGAGGCGTGCACGCCGTGGGGGGCTATAGCCCTCCACGGCGTGCACGCCTCGCGGACGAACCTCAGTGAGCCAGGGCCGGCTCCGGGACCGCGGCCACCGAGAGGTCAGCGACCGGCTCCGACACCCGGCGCTTGAACAGGATCGCCGTGATCACCGCGCCGGTCGCGAAGAACCCGGCACCCCACCAGTACGCGACCGCGTAGCTGTGCACCGCGGCCTCGGCGGGCGAGTGCCCCACCAGGTAGTTCGCCGCCGCGGTGGCGGCCAGCGTGTTCAGCAGCGCGGTACCGATCGAGCCACCCACCTGCTGCGACGTGTTCACCAGCGCGGACGCCACGCCGGCGAAGTGCCGGTCGACGCCCAGCGTCGCGGTCTGCATCGCGGCCGGCATCGTCGAGCCCATGCCGAGGCCGAGCAGGACCAGCGGGCCCAGCAGGCTGGTCGCGTACGACGAGTCGACGTCGAGGCGGGTCAGCAGCACCATGGCCGTGGCGCCGAGCCCCAGGCCGATCGGGACCAGGATCTTCGGCCCGAAGCGGGGCAGGAGGAGGTTCGTGGAGAGCTGCGCGGCCGTGGCCATGCCGAACACCATCGGCAGGAATGCCAGCCCGGTCTTGATCGGCGAGTAGCCGAGCGTCCCCTGCAGGTAGTAGGTGACGAAGAGGAACACACCGAACATGCCGGTCGCGGCGATCAGCACCGCCAGGTATGCGGCGCCGCGGTTGCGGTGCAGCACGATGCTCAGCGGCAGCAGCGGGTGCTGGGCCTGGCGCTGCCAGGCGATGAACCCGACCAGCAGCAGGACGCCCAGGGTCAGCGGACCCCACGTCCAGAAGGAGCTCCAGCCGTCGGTCTCGGCGTTCGAGAAGCCGTACACGATCGAGAACAGCGCACCGGAAACGAGCACGGTGCCAGGGACGTCCAGGCGCGGACGCGGACCGGTGCGGACCGCCGATTCGATGAACAGGATCGTGCCGACGAACGCGACGGCGGCGATGAAGGCGTTGATGTAGAGCGTCCAGCGCCAGCTCAGCGTCTCGGTGAGCACACCACCGGCGAGCAGGCCGATCGCACCACCGGCGGCGGCCACGGCACCGAAGACACCGAAGGCGCGGGCACGCTCACGCGGGATGGTGAACGTCGTGGTGAGGACCGCGAGCGCGGTGGGAGCCAGCAGCGCGCCGAACACACCCTGCAGGGCGCGGGCGCCGACCAGCATTTCGAAGCTCTGCGCCGCGCCACCGAGGGCGGACGCCGCGGCGAAGCCGACGAGCGCGACCAGGAAGGTGCGCTTGCGGCCGATCAGGTCGGAGAGCCGACCGCCGAGCAACAGGAGGCTGCCGAACGCGAGCGAGTAGGCCGTGATGACCCACTGCCGGCTGCCGTCGGAGAACCCGAGGTCGGACTGCGCGGCCGGGAGGCCGATGTTCACCACGGTCATGTCCAGCACGATCATCAGCTGGGCCAGTCCGACGGTGACGAGTGCCCACCAGCGTCGGGATGATGCCGCCCCCGTGGACGGCTCGATAGTTGTCGAGGTCATGCAACCACCATATACGGAACTCCGGAGTTTCGAAACTGGCTAGTTTCGGGACTGTCGAGTTCCGGAACTCTGAAGTACCATCGGTGGACTACAGCAGAACAGGAGGCGGCCACAATGACGTCCGCCGTGAAGCCGGGCCGCAAGCGCGATCACTCGCGCGACCCCGAGATCCTCGACGCCACGCTCGACGTGCTCGCCGAGACCGGCTACGACGGGATGACGCTCGACCAGGTCGCTGCACGCGCCAAGGCCGGCAAGGCCACGCTGTACCGCCGCTGGCCGTCCAAGGCCGAACTGGTCATCGACGCCGTCGGCTGCATGAAGAAGGAAGACCTCGCGTCGCTCCCCGACACCGGCACCCTCCGCGGTGACCTCGTCGCGATGATCAAACCGCCGACCGTCGTGGACGCCCAGCGCAAGCTCGCGATCATGTCCGGCGTCGTCTCGATGCTCGCCAAGCAGCCCGAACTCGGCGACGCCCTGCAGGCCGTCATGGTCGAGCCCCGCGCCAACGCGAACCGCTTCCTGCTGCGCCGCGCGATCGAACGCGGCGAGATCCGCCCCGACTGTGACGTCGACTTCCTCGCGCTGCTCGCCCCGTCGATGACGTTCTACCGCACGATGATCCTGCGCAAGCCCGTCGACCGGGACTTCCTCATTTCGATCATCGACGAGATCCTGCTTCCCGCGGTCCGCCTCTAACGCCTCTGGGGGACGCCGATGGACTATCCGCTCCCCCGCCGCCGCTTCCTCTCGCTCGTCAGCACTGCCACGTTTCTCGGGCCCGCGCTGGTCGGCGCCGACGGTGCTCTGGCGCGCGTTCCGCGTCGCCGCACCGTGCTGCCCAAGGACGTGTTCACGCTCGGCGTCGCGTCCGGTGACCCGTTACCCGACGGCGTCGTGCTCTGGACCCGTCTGGCGCCGCGTCCGCTCGACGGTGGTGGCATGCCGGCGGTCCCGGTGCCGGTGCGCTGGGAGGTCGCCGCGGACGAACGCTTCCGCACGCTCGTGCACACCGGCACCGCCGTTGCCCGTCCCGAACATGCCCACACGCTCCACATCGACGTCAGGCAGCTGCGCCCCGGAGCCCAGTACTTCTATCGTTTCCGGGTCGGGGGCGAGGTGTCGCCCGTGGGCCGGACACGCACCGCGTCGAGCGGGAAGACGCTGCGGTTCGCCACCGCGTCCTGCCAGAACTATCAGGACGGTTACTACACCGCACACCGCGCGATGGCCGCCGAGGACCTGGACTTCGTCGCGTTCCTCGGGGACTACATCTACGAGGCCGCGCCCTGGCCCGGGCTGTTGCGCAACCACACCGGACCTGGTCAGCCGTACACGCTCGAGCAGTACCGCAATCGGCACGCGCAGTACCGCACCGATCCGGATCTCGCGGCGGCGCATGCGGCCGCGCCGTGGATCGTGGCGCTCGACGACCATGACGTCGACGACAACTGGACCGGGGACGGGGCGGCGAACCCGTCCGAGCCGAGCCCTGTCCCGTTCGAAGCACGGAAATCAGCCGCGCTGCGGGCGTACGTCGAGCACCTGCCGGTGCGGGTCGGTCCGGGAATGCGGCTCTACCGGCGGTTCCGGTTCGGCGACCTCGCGACGCTCCACCTGCTCGACACGCGTCAGTACCGGTCGGCGCATCCGACGACGAACGAGGAGGCCGAAGAACCGTGGCGGTCGATGACCGGGCCCGCCCAGGAGCGGTGGTTGCTCGACGGCCTGGCGAACGCGGGTGGGCGGTGGAGTCTGCTCGGTAACCAGGTGCTGCTGGCCGGGAACGACGGCCGCGCCGGGCCCGGCGAGAAGTACAGCTTCGACAGCTGGGACGGGTACCGGGTGCAGCGGCGTCGGTTGCTGGACTTCCTCGGGACGGGGCTGGCGGCGAACCCGGTCGTGCTCAGTGGTGACCAGCACTGCACGTGGGTGAGCCAGTTGAATCCCGATCCGCGGGACGAGGGGTCGCCGGTGGTGGGGGCCGAGTTCTCGGGGACGTCGATCTCGTCGGGCGGGGAGCCGGACGTCGCCGCGTTGCGCCGGGAGGACGACGAGACGCGGGCCGACAACCCGCAGCGGCTCTACGTCGACGCCCGGCGGGGGTATCTGCTGGGCGAATTGACGCCGGACGCACTGCGGGTTCAGTTGCGGGTCGTGGACAGCGTGACCGATCCGCACTCGGACGGCGCCCGGACCGCCGCCCGCTTCGTCGTGGAGAACGGCCGGCCGGGCGTCCAACTCGACGGCCCACCCGTGGCCGACGGCGCAGCAGGCGGTGCCCCACGCGCCTAGCGCGCCGGGCTCACGCGACCAGGGGCACGTCCAAGGGCAGGTGAACGCTGATCTGGGTTCCGGAGGGGGTGCTGTCTATCGCGGCCCAGCCGGAGAGGACGCGGGCGCGGTCGACGATTCCCGCCAGGCCGCCGCCCGGCTTGGCGCCGGCGCCGCCCGGACCGTCGTCGGACACGAAGCCGGAAGCCCAGCCGTCGGAGACGGCGACCCGCACGGTGACGGCGGCACCCTCGGCGTACTTCGCGACGTTGGTCAGTCCCTCGCAGAGCGCGAAGTACAGCGTGGCCTCGACCGCGGCCGGAAGACGCTCGGGAATCACCTCCACCCGGGCCGCGAGACCGAGCCGCCGCACGACGGTCTCCAGCGCCGGACCGAGCCCCCGCTCGGCCAGCGCCGCCGGCAGCAGCCCCCGGGCCAGCGCCTCCAGCTCGCCGACGGTGGCACGCACCTCCTGCTGGCACTCCCCCGCGAACCGCAGCACCGCCGGGTCGGACGTGTGGACGGTGAGCCCGTGCAGCCGGCGGGCGAGCACGTCGAGCCGGTGCTGGGCGCCGTCGACCAGCTCCTGCTCGAGCCGCTGACGCTCGGCCAGCTCACGTTCGGCCAGCCGCTCCTGCGCGGCGAGCACCTGAGCGAGGTTCGCGCTCGCCGCGGCCTGCAGCTGGGCGGTGAGCAGCGCGGGGCTCCCGGCACGCAGCACCGCGTCGACCAGGAGGGGCCGGTTCCGCAGTGCCGCGTCGACCTCGACGATCGCCAGGGGGTGCTGGAGGCCGTCGACGCTGATGCGCCAGCGCCGCTCGTCGTCCGCCTCCCCCGGGACGGCGGGCAGGCCCCGGACGTCGACCCAGCCGTTTTCGACCGGAGCCCAGAAGAACAGCCGCAGCGACCGGTCGCGAAGCGCTTCGGCGAGCGCGACCCGCACCGTGGCGACCGACGTACCCGACGACGTGATGCGCACGACGCGGTGCGGCGCGCTCAGCTCCCACCAGCGGTCACGCAGCGCGCCGGAGACCAGCGCGGTCGAGACGACGAGCGCGATGACGCCCTGGCTGAAGTAGAACTCCTGCAGCTGGTCGCGGTGGGTCCACGCGCCGGGGTGGACGAACGCCTGGGCCGAGCTCACCAGCGCGAGCGCGGCCGCGGCGACCAGGACGGGGATCGCGATACGCCGGTCGAGGTTGGACAGCCAGCGGGCGCGGATCCAGAGCAGGGCGGTGAACCAGGCGGCGAGCACGACCTGGGCCGCGGCGAGGAAGCGGATCCACACGTCGAATGCGCCCTGACGCGCGAGCAGGCCGAAGCCGGAGACGGTGGTCGGCAGCCCCAGCCATTCGGGTTTCGACACCAGCAGCAACACGACACCACCCCCCAACATGACCGTCGCCGCACCCGCGACGAACGCCCGATACCGTCGTGCGACCAGTACACCGGTCGGGTACGACAGAATCGCCGTGCCCGCGAGGACCCAGAAGCCGCCCTGGCAGAGGTAGGAGAGTGCCGGGCCGGGGCCGCTGTCCCACGAAACGAGCCACGCGAACGGCCAGCAGAACGCCGCCAGCAGCAACAACCGGCCGGTCAGCGCGCGCCGCTCCCCGCCGCTGGCGAGCAGCGCACCGGCCGCGGCGAACCCGGCACACGCGAGGCCGGCCACCAGGCCGCGGACCGGGTGGGTCTGCCAGTACGGCCACCCGGTGGCAGCGACCAGCCCGCCCGACGCGAATGCGCAGAGCAGCACCCGGACGATCTGGTCGCGCGACACTCGCGCATGCTACGGACCCCGCCGCACCGGCGCTGTCCTCCGTTCGGGGGGATCATCCCCGCGGCTCGTCAGGTGACCCCCGGCTCCTAGCCTCCGGGGACGTGTCACTCGCGTTCCCGCTCCCCCGGCGGCGGTTCCTGGCCGCCGGTGCGGCCGGGCTTCTCGTCCCCGCGTTGCTCGGTGCCGACGGCCAGACGGTCCGGGTCCGGTCGGCCAGACCCGTGCGGGTGCCGTACGGCGCGTTCACGCTCGGCGTCGCGTCGGGGGATCCGCTGCCCGACGGCGTCGTGCTCTGGACCCGGCTGGCGCCGCGACCGACCGACGGCGGCGGGATGCCACCGGAGCCGGTCGAGGTCCGGTGGGAGGTCGCGACCGACGAACGGTTCACCTCGGTGGAGCGCAGCGGCACCGCGACGGCCCGGCCGGAAAGCGCCCACACCGTCCACGTCGACGCGCGGGGCCTGCGGCCGGGACGGGACTACTTCTACCGGTTCCACGTCGGCCGGGAGACCTCGCCGGTCGGCCGTACCCGCACCGCCCCGGCGCCGGACTCCCGGCCGAAAGCCCTGCGCTTCGCCACCGCCTCGTGCCAGAACTGGCAGGACGGCTTCTACACCGCCTACCGCGGGATGGCGAAGGAGGACGTGGACTTCGTCGCGTTCCTGGGCGACTACATCTACGAGGTCGGCCCCGGCGCCAATCGGCTGCGGGATCACGTCGGATCAGGACAGACGTTCACGCTGACCGACTACCGCAACCGACACGCGCAGTACCGCACGGACGTCGACCTGGCGCGGATGCACGCGGCCGCGCCCTGGATCGTGACGATCGACGACCACGACGTCGACGACAACTGGACCGGCGACTACCCGATGGACCCGGACGCGCGCGAGCCGGTGTCGTTCGCGCACCGCAAAGCCGCGGCGCTGCGCGCGTTCGTCGAACACATGCCTTTGCGGGTAGGGCCGGGGTTCCGGCTCTTCCGAAGGTTCCGGTTCGGGCACCTGGCGACGCTGCACGCCGTCGATACGCGCTCGTACCGGTCCCGGCACCCCCGCACGCAGCACGAGGCGAACGCGCCAGGGCGGACGATGACCGGCCCCGAGCAGGAGCGCTGGCTGGTACGCGGCCTCGCCGGCTCCGAGTGCGACTGGAATCTGCTCGCCAACCAGGTGATGATCGCGGCCGCGGGATTCCCGGGCCGCCGGTTCGGGTTCGACGGCTGGAACGGGTACCGGGCGCAGCGGCACCGGCTGCTGGAGTTCCTCGGCACCGGCGCGGTGTCCAACCCGGTCGTCCTCACCGGCGACCAGCACGCCACGCTGGCCTGCGACCTCAAACCGGACTTCGACTCCGCGACGTCGCCCGTGGTCGGCGCCGAGCTGGTCGGCACGTCGATCACCTCGGGCGGCGACGCCGACGTGGCGGGCTACCAGAAGGAGCACGCCGCGGAGCGGGCGGCCAACCCGCACTGGAAGTACCTCGACAACCGCCGGGGGTATCTCGTCGGCGATCTGTACCGCGGTCGGCTCGACGCCCGGCTCCGGGTGGTGGGCACGGTACGCAGCCCCGGGGACACCACCGTGGAGACGGCGGCCCGTTTTGTGGTCGAAAATGGACGTCCGGGCGTAACGCTCGACTCATCGCTCGGCTGACCGCCGTTCGGGGTGCGTGCACGTCACTGCCCGTAGTGGCATGCTGACGGACGCGAGACCGTGCGAGCGATGGTGGGAGCCCCATGCAAACGGGACGTTGGGCGAGCCCGACCCGGTGCGGACTGACCCGGTCCGGGCATCGGCTCGAGGTGTCCGGGGAGATCGACGAGGCGAACGCGAACGCCCTCGGCACGCACCTCGGGGAGGCTCTGGACGACGGCGTCACCGTCGTCGACCTCACCGCTGTGACGTTCTTCAGCGCCGCCGGCGTACGCATGCTGCTGGAGGTCGGCCGGGGCGCGGCCGTCGCGGTCCGGGTCTGCTGTTCACCACAGGTGTGGCGGATCCTCGACGTCTGCGGGGTCCCGGCGGTTGACGGGCTGGTGCTGGAGCCACCACCGAATCACCTGCCCGTCGAGGGAGCCGTCTCGTGACCGCCGAACTCGCCGGTCCCCCGCACGGACGCTTCGATCACGCCGCGCTCATCGTCGACTCCGACGACACTGTCGAGCGCCTGCTGATCCCGGTGCTGCGCCGGCACGTCGCGGCGCGCCAGGACGTCCTCGTGATCGTCAATCCGGAGACCGAGCGGGTGCTGCGCGCGCGGCTCGGCCGGGACGCCGACGCGGTCGAGTGGGGCGTGGCGGACGCGTTCTACGGGCGGCTCGGGTTCGCGTTCACCGGCTTCAAGCAGTACCTGCAGACCCAGCACGCCCAGGGGCGCAGCGTCCACGTGATCGCCGAACCCGACGTCGCCACCGATCTCGAGGCGCCGGTCGACCGCGTCGCGGCCTACCTGAGCTACGAAGCCATGTGCAACGACGTGTACGCCGGCTACGGCTGCCCGGTCACCTGCATCTGGGACAGCCGGCGGCACCCGACGCTGGTCATCGAAGGGGTCCGCAGCATCCACGACCACGAACTCACCGCAGAGGGCCGGCTGGAGAACCGCACGTTCACCCCGGCCTCCGAGTACCTGAGCGGCCGCGCCGACGTGGCGATGTCACCGGAGCCCGACGTCAGCGACCTCGACGTGACGGTCACGAGCCTGGACGAGCTCACCGGCTGCCGGCTCGGGCTCTGGGCCTGGGCGGTGGAGCAGGGCTTCGCCGACGCCGCCGCCGACCAGGTGACGTCCGCGGCGAACGAGGCGATCACCAACGGACTGCGTCACGGCATGCCGCCGGTTCGCGTCCGCGCCTGGCATCACGACAAGACGCTCGTCGTCCAGATCGACGACCACGGCGGACGGACCGTTCCGGCCGACGCCGGTTACCGGCCGCCCGCCCGTCCCGACGACGGGATCGGGCTGTGGCTCGCCCGCCAGCTCGCCGACGTCCTGCTCATCCGCACCGACGCCGGACTGACGTCGGTGCGGATGTACTTCCCGTACGCCGTGACCCACCGCGAGCTCGACGTCCACAGCGCCTAGGGAGCCACCGAACCGAAGTCAGCGAAGCCGGACGGGTCGTGGCGGCCGATGCTCGCGTGCTCGAACAGGCCCCAGCCGACCTGACCGTCGCAGGTGGCGCGCGCCGGATGGTCGACGACACCCCAGGGCACCCGGCCCGCGTTGGCCGGGTCGCTCATGTCGTACCGGTCGGCCCGTGACCACTCGCGACCGTGCCAGGTGCCGTGCGTCCAGTCCGGATCACCGCCGTACCCGGCGCCGACGTGCAGCGGGATGCCGCCGAGCGACTCCACCTCGACGGTGAGCGGCTTGCCGTCGGGCGTGGTGCAGTACAGCCGGGCGCCGGTGGGCACCCGGGTGCCGCTGCCGTAGTCGATCTCGATCCGCGGCCAGCCGAGCTGCTCGACCCGCCCGTCCGGGAACACGCGGGTGGCGTCGTTCAGCGTCCGGTAGCCGTCCGGTGTCTCCTGCACGATGACGATCAGCGCGAAGTCGTCGAAACGCAGCGGGACGTACAGCCACCACAGGCCCTCGTGGGGATCCTCGAGCGGACGCCCCGCCGGGATCGCCTCACCCACCGGCCGGATGCCCCAGGAGCGGTCGCGGGTGCCGAGCCAGGTGCCGGGGTCGACGTCGACCTCGGTGCCGTCGACGACGAGCCGGCCGCTCCAGGTGCCGAGCTGCGCGAAGCGGCTCGCGTCGAGCGTCACCTTCGGACCGCTGAGCATCAGGTGCGACTGCTCCATGACCGCCGGGAACGACCCTTCCCAGGTGAGGTCGAAGCCGACACCCAGGTCGGCGGCGTCGCAGATCAGGCGGATCCGCTGGAGCGGGTCCACCACCTCGATCCGGTACGGGCCGACCCGCTGGTCCAGCCCACGGGTGTCCAGCGCGTCGGAGAACTTGACCGAGTAGTGGGTGTTCCCGCGACGGACCAGCGCGAACGCGTCGACGACGCCGAGGTGCGGGTACGTGCCCAGGCCGGTGATCAGCGCGATCTCGCGGGTGCGGTCGTGGGCGAGGAAGTAGCAGCGGTCGTAGAAGTTGCGGTCGCTGGTCGCGGCGCGCGCGATCGGCAGCGGCGCCTGGTGGAGCGGGTACTCGTCGAGCGGCGTCGGCTTCATTCGTGCATCCAGCCGGCACTGCGAGCACCGTCGTCCAGCATCGCGCGGAGCAGCGGGTGGAACATGACGTAGTCGTCGGGAGTGGGTGGCACGGGATCCTCCCCGAAGTGGATCATCCGGCGTTTGATGCGGCTCATCACGATGGCGTGCCGCAGCGCCGCGTACACGAGGTAGAAGTCGAAGTTCTTCACGGTTGCACCGGAGGCCGCCTCGTACGTGCCGACGACGTCCGAGACGCGGAACAGGTGCGGGATGCCGGGCGTCTCGAAGATCTCCGCGACGTCCTGGAAGAACCGGTGCAGGAACACCATCCAGGCCAGGTCGACCTCACGCGGGCCGACGCAGCACATCTCCCAGTCGAGCACGGCGACCGGCCGGAACCCGTCGAAGATGACGTTGCCGGGGCGGGCGTCGCCCCAGCAGAGCACGGGGTCACCCGGGTCGTCGGGCCAGTGCTGCTCCAGCCAGTCGAACGTGTCCTCGATGACCGGGATGCGCAGCCCCTCGTCGCGGTGGCTCCACGCGTAGTAGGAGCGCTGCGCGTCGACGAGGGTGCGCAGCGGGTCGTCGCCGGCCTCGGTGATCAAGTCCTGCAGGGGCGGGACGCGATGGATGTCCGCGAGCGTGCGCACGACCGCGTCCTGCAGGGCCCGCTGGTCCGCCGGCGCCGCCTCGAGGAGCCAACCGCCGAACACGTACGGCGGGTTGTCGGACGGGATGCGTCCGTCGATCCGGTCCATGACGAAGAACGGCGAGCCGAGGACGTCGGACGACTCCTCGATCCAATGCAGCGCCGGTACCGGCACGTCGGTGTGCTGCGCGACGCTCGCGATGACGTCGTACTGCCGCCGGAGGTCGTAGGAGGGGAACACCGGATAGGCGCTCGTGTCCGGGGGGATCCGGACGACCAGCCCGCGCCGCACCGGCTGACCGTCGCGCATCCAGGACGCGTCGAGCAGGAGCGAGACGCTCGACAGGCCGTTCTCCGCCGGACGCCGGAGATCCCCGATGTCGGCCTGGCCGCCGGTGACCGCGGTCAGCCAGCCGGTGAGGCGGCGTCGCAGATCGGCCAGGTCGGTGATCGTCGTGGTCATTGTCTTGGTGCCCCGTTCGGGGCCGTCAGCCACCGCCATTGCACG
The DNA here is from genome assembly GCF_043197895.1 of Cryptosporangium sp. NPDC048952. NCBI lineage: Bacteria > Bacillati > Actinomycetota > Actinomycetes > Cryptosporangiales > Cryptosporangiaceae > Cryptosporangium > Cryptosporangium sp. NPDC048952. The sequence goes on from NZ_JBICTY010000002.1 coordinate 477,578, forward strand.
CCTCCCGCCATTGGAACGCGTTCTGATTTTGCGGAGAGTAGGCGCGCCGGAGGTTTCGGGTCAAGGGGTCCTGACGCTGGCCAATGTCCGCTCGACCTCCCAGTACGCGCGCATCGACTCGATGCGGCCGGCTTCGTCGAGCCGGTAGACGCTCACGAGTTCGGTCTCGGCGAGGCTGCCGTCGGCCATCTCGGTGCTGAACGTGGCGACGTTGGCGCAGTTCGGCCCGTTGGCGAACGAGTCGTGGATCGTGAAGTGGAAGCGCCTCACCGGTGCGATCACCGTGTCCCAGAAGGATGCGATGCCGTCACGGCCGTGGTGACCCTTCCCCTCGGCATCGAAAAAGGACGGTCCGACCGGGTCTTCGATCACGGCGTTCTCGGAGAAGAGCTCGAGCCACTCCTGCTTGGCCTTGCGGCCGACCGCGTCGAGCGATCGCTGGGAGGCGGTGCGGGTGGGGTTGTCTCCGTCCGGCGCGTTCCAGGTGATGAACTCGGATTCGATCATTTCAGCACTGTAACGCGTTCTATTCTCGGCTCATGACGATTCGCCTGGGCTACCAGATCCCGAACTTCAGCTACTGATCTGCGGGACACCGGATCAGGTCGCCGAGGTGCTGCAGAGCCACGACATCTCACCTCCCCGTCAGGGCGTCCCCGGCGGTCCGGGGCAGCCGTGTGCCCGCGAACGCCGGGACGAGCATGAACACGGCGAGCCCCAGGAACGCCACCCGGAACGGCCCCGCCGCACCGGAGACCACTGTGTCGCCGAACCGGACCAGCAACGCCCCCACCGCCACACCCAGGCCGACGCCGAGCTCCTGCAGCGTCGACTGCAGGGTGCTCGCGTGGTTCATGTCCGGCTCCGGTACGTCGGCGAACGCCAGCGTGTTGTACGCGGTGAAGCCCGTCGACCGGGCCACGCCGCTCACCACCAGCACCGCCGCCACCGTCGGCACCGGCGCGTCGACCGGCAACAACGCCATCCCCACCAGGCACGCCATGCCCACGACGATCGACCCGAGCATCACCGTCCGGATCCCGAACCGGCGCATGAGCGGCGTCGTCGCCGGCTTGATGCCGACATTGCCGAGGAACAGCGCACCCAGCGCCAACCCGGCGAGCGTCGCCGACCAGCCGAACCCCACCTGGAAGAACAGCGGCAGCAGGAACGGGATCGCGGTGATCAGCGCCCGGTACACCGACCCGCTCAGTACCGACGTCCGGAACGTCCCCACGCGGAGCGTCCGCAGATCGAGCAGTGGCGCGCGCGTCCGCAGCAGGTGCACCACCGCGGAGACGAGCCCGAGGACGGCGACGGCGAGCGCCACCGCCACCCCGACGCCGAACCCGGAGCGCAGGCCCTCCGCCGCGACGATCAGCGCCGCCACGCCGGCGGCGGTCAGCGCGAAACCCACCGCGTCCAGCCGACCCGGCGGTTCCTCCTCCAGCGCGGGCACCAGCCGGTAGGCGACGGCCAGTGCCACCAACCCCAGCGGCAGGTTGATCAGGAAGATCCACCGCCAGGAGGCGTACTCGGCGAGCGCCCCGCCCACCAGCGGCGCGACGACCGGCGCCAGCAGCGCGGGCCACGTGAGATAGGCGATCGCGCGCACCAGGTCGGACTTCGGCGTGGTGCGCAGAATCGCCAGGCGGCCGACCGGCACCATCAGCGCACCGCCGACGCCCTGCAGCACCCGCGTGACGGTGAGGAGCTCCAGGTTCGGCGCCGCGGCGCAGCCCGCGGACGCCAGCGTGAACACGGTCAGCGCCAGCAGGAAGATCGGCCGGACGCCGAACCGGCGCGCGAGCCAGCCGCTCACCGGGATCAGCACGCCGAGCGTCAACGCGTAGGCGGTGATCGCCACGTTGACGTCGACCGCGCTGATCCCGAACTCGGCGGCGATGCTCGGCGCGGCCGGGGCGATCACCGTGCCGTCGAGGATCTCCATGAAGTACGCGGCGGCGACCAACAGTGCCAATCCGCGCCGCAACCCCACGCCCCGAGTCTCGCATCCGCTGCCGCGGCGCCCGCACCCAGCTCAGATCTCGACCAGCACCTTTCCCACGGTGCCGCCCTCGACGGCGGCGTGAGCCTCACCCGTGGACGCGAGCGGGAAGATGACAAGCGGCAGGCCGTGCTCCGGACCCACCGGCAGCGCCCCGTCCGCCACCGCCCGCGTGACGTCCTCCGCCGCCGCGTCCAGCGCCGCCTGCCCCACCGTGTACAGCAGCAGGAACTGGTAGCGCACGTTCGTCGCGAAGTGCCCGCGCACGTCCAGCGTCACCTCGTCGCCGCCGTCGTTGGCGTAGACCGCGATCGACCCGTGGTTCGCCACCACCGCCTGGTTCAGGCGCGAGTTGCGCGCCGGAGACACTTCCACCACCTGGTCGACGCCGTCCGGCGCGATCCGCCGGATCTCGGCCGCCGCGTCCTGCTCGCGATAGTTGACGACGTGATGCGCGCCGGCCGCCGTCGCCAGCGCAGCCTTCTCGGGTCCGCTGATCGTCGTGACGACGGTGGCACCCGCCCACCGCGCGAGCTGAATCGCCGCGTGCCCGACCGCACCCGCTCCCCCGGCGACGAGCACCGTGCGCCCGTCCAGCGCGCCCGGCGCGAGCCGCGACGGCCCGTGCTCGGCCACCGTCAGCGCCCGGTGCGCGGTCATCGCCGGTACGCCCAGCGACGCCCCGAGCTCGAAACTCGCCCCGTCCGGCAGCTTCACCACCCGCTCGGCGGGAAGCACCGTGAACTCCGCGGCTGTCCCCGTGGGCCGCTGGTACGCGGACAGGTACGTCCACACGTGGTCACCCACGCTGAGCCCCTCGACCCCGGACCCCACCGCGTCGACGACCCCCGACCCGTCCTGGTTGGGAATGATCTCCCCGTTCGAGAAGTCGGCGGAGGACGCCCGCGCCTTCCAGTCCGTCGGGTTCACACCCGAGAACACCACGCGGACGCGGACCTCCCCCCGACCGGGGTCGGCCACCGGCCGGTCGACCAGCTTCAGTACGTCCGGACCGCCTGTTTCGCTGTACACCACGGCTCTCATGGCTCCAGTGTGCGCGTGCCATTGAATGGCAAACCCCTGGGTTGGCGTGACCGGCCTCACCATCATGGGCAAATGACCTTCGAGTACCTGGCCGACCCCTCCGGTACCCCCGCCTGGAAGGGCACGCTCCCCGGCAAGCCCGAGCCGTACGTGCTGCGCCGCGGCGAGGGCGAACACGCGATGCTGTTCACCGACCTCTTCACCGTGCTGCTCTCCGGTGACGAGACGAACGGCCAGTTCGGCATGATGACCGCGGACTGTCCCAGCGGCAACGTCATCCCGACGCACTCGCACCACAAAACCCACGAGACCTTCTACATCGTCGAAGGCAAGGTCCGGGTGTTCGTCGAGGGGTCCGACGGCACGAAGACCTCCTCCCTGCTGCTCCCCGGTGACTTCGCGTACGTCCCCGCCGGGCGTCCGCACGCCTACCAGGTCGAGGAGGCCGCCCGGATCCTCGGCACGGTGTCCGGCGGCTTCGAGCGGTTCTTCCAGCACATGGGTCACCCCACCGACCACGGGACGAGGGAACAGCCCCCGTTCATTCCGGATTTCCCGAGGATGCAGGCTGCAGCTGAGCAGCACGACATGCAGTTCATGCCGCAGCACACCTGGGAGTAACCGTGAAGATCGTCGGGATCCGCCGCACCAGCACGTCTCCGGTAGAGGTGGCTGACCTCTCCGAGGACGGTTCCGTCGTGACGGTGGTCGCCGGCCTCGACGACTTCTGGATCGACGCCAATCGGCTGACCACCCGCCCGCCGGGTGGCGACACGCTGGCGACGACCGACGTCGAGCTCGTACCGCCCGTGCTCCCGGGCGCGCGGGTGATCTGCATCGGGCTGAACTACCTCAAGCACGTGGCCGAGGGCTCGTTCGCGGAGAGCGGCGTGCCGCCGTACCCGACGCTGTTCGCCCGCTGGACCCAGTCGCTGACCGTGGACGGGGCGTCGGTGCCCGTGCCGTCGAACGAGCCCGGCATCGACTGGGAGGGCGAGGTCGTCGCCTGGGTCGGGGCCACCTTGACGGATGCGGACCCGGAGACCGCGCTCGCGGCAGTCGTCGGCTACTCGGCGTTCAACGACATCACCTCGCGCAAGGCCCAGAAGCTCACGTCGCAGTGGATCCTGGGCAAGAACGGCGACCGGTCGGGTCCGCTGGGGCCGCTCGTGCCCGCTGCGGAGGTCGGTGACCTGCGGGACGGCCTGCGCGTGCAGACCCGGGTCAACGGCGAGACCGTGCAGGACGGGCGCACCGACGAGATGGTCTACACGGTCGGCGACACGCTCTCGCTGATCTCGCACACGTTCACGCTGCGCCCCGGTGACCTGCTGGCCACCGGTACGCCGTCGGGCGTCGGGTACGCGCGTGACCCGCAGTGGCTGCTGCACCCCGGCGACGTCGTCGAGGTGGAGGTCGAACGCCTCGGCGTGCTGCGGAATCCGATCGTAGCCAATTCCTCTCGAGTAGAAGATGAACGCTGACTATCAGAAGTACCTTTTCCCGCACGACCACCCGCGGCTGGCGGACGTCCGCGGCCTGGATCCGTACGCGTACCGCGAGGCCGCGCGGACGCCGGGAACGTTCACCGGAGGGCTGGTCGAGGGCTGGACGCCGCTCTACCTGAACGAGTTCCGGGGCGTGACGTCCGACGGAACGCTCCGGGAGGGGCTCTACCCGCTGTCGCCGGCGTCGCCGGGCGAGGAGGCACCGGTCGCGGCGATGGTGGCCGCCGCTCGCGCCTTCCTCGAGGCTCTGACGCCGGCGGACCGGGAGCGGGTGGCCTTCCCGGTGGACGCCGTCGAGTGGCAGACCTGGGCCAACCCCGAATTTCTGCAATTCGACACCGGGCTGCGGCTGGAGTTCCAGCCGGTCGCGGTGCGGGAGGCCGCGCTGGGCCTGATGCGGGCGTCGCTTTCTCCCGAGGGGTACGAACTCGCGCACGCGATGATGCGGATCAACGGTGTGCTCGGTGAGGTGGTGGACCTCCCGACGATCCTGAACGAGTTCAGCTACAACGTGGCCCTGTACGGGGAGCCGAGCCTGAACGCCCCCTGGGGGTGGCAGCTCTTCGGGCACCACTGCGCCGTCAACTGCCTGGTCGTCGAAGGCCGGATGGTCGTCTCCCCGCTGTTCCTCGGCGCCGAACCCGCCGAGGGCTCCTTCGACGAGCACATCGCGCTGGGGTTGCGGGTGATGTCGTCGCTGCCGGATTCCCAGCGGGAAGCCGCGACCGTGTACCGGGAGATGGTCGACCCCGCGATGCCACCGGGCCGGGTGCACCCCGGTGACGAGCGGCACCTGGCCGGCGCGTTCCAGGACAACCGCGTGATCCCGTTCGAGGGTGTGCGGGTGGCGTCGATGCCCGACTCGGCCCAGGCGGCGGTGCTCGAACTCGCCGAGCGATTCGTGTCCGTGCTGCCCGCCGGGCCGCGGTCCGCCCGGCTGCGGGAGATCCGGGCGCACTGGGACGAGACGTGGTTCTGCTGGATCGGCGACTGTGCTCCTGGGGCGGGGACAGTCTTCTACTACCGGCTGCAATCACCGGTGGTGATCGCCGAGCTCGACCACCACTGCGGTGTCTTCCTCGACTACGACACACCGCAGCCATTCCACATCCACACGGTGCTGCGCACTCCGCACGGCAACGACTACGGACGGGCCTGGGTGAATCAGTGGACCGCGTGACCCAGGTCCTCGTCATCGGCGGCGGACCCAGCGGGCTGGCCGCTGCCCTCGAGCTGGGGCGCCGCGGCATCGACGTGGTCGTCGTCGAGCCCCGGACGACGCTCGACCCGCTGCGGGCGCGCGCCAAGACCACCAGCGTGCGGACGATGGAGCACCTGCGCCGGTGGGGACTCGCCGACCGGCTGCGGGAACTGGCGCCGCTGCCGGTGTCGCACGCGCAGGACGTGGTGTTCTGCACCGGGATGTTCGGCCACGAGATCACCCGGTTCACCGAGGCGTTCGGGCTGGTCACCGAGCGGCGGGACGAGTTCGCCGAGGCGGGGCAGCAGGCGCCGCAGCCGGTCGTCGAGCAGGTGCTGCGGGAGGCTGTCGCCTCGTTGCCGAGCGTGTCGTTGCTGGTCGGGTGGGTGGCTGTGTCGGTGGAGGACGGGCCTTTGCCCCGTGCGGTGGTGCGATCCCCGGACGGACGTGAGCACGAGGTCCGGGCCGAGTACGTGCTGGGATGTGACGGCAGCGCCGGGATCACGCGTCGGGCGATCGGTGCGCGGTACGAGGGTGCGTCCGGCACGATGCCGAACCTGAGCGTCACGTTCCGGGCTCCGGACCTCGAGACCCGTCCGCTGTGTGGGCTCGGTGTGCACTACTGGGTGATCGGGGCCGAGGTCGGGGGGCTGCTCGGGCGGCTCGACCTCGACGGGACGTGGTGGGCGATCGTCCAAGGGGTGCACGACGGGGCCGACCCCGCCGCGCTGGTGCGGTCGTTGACCGGGGCGCGGGAGGTAGAGGTGCTCGCGACCGATCCGTGGTCGGCGCGGATGTTGCTCGTCGATCGGTACCGCGGGGAGCGGGTGTTCCTGGTCGGGGATGCGGCGCACTTGAATCCGCCGTGGGGTGGGCACGGGTTCAACACGTGTGTCGGGGACGCGGTGAATCTGGGGTGGAAGATCGCCGCGGTGCTGCGGGGGTGGGCGCCGTCGTCGTTGCTCGACAGTTATGAGGCGGAGCGGCGTCCCGTTGCCGAGCGGACGATCGAGGCGGCCGGGTCGCAGGAGGCGTTTCTTGCACCTGCGTTCGGGAGCGTGGATCTGGAGGATGCCGGGGTGCGTGCCCAGTTGGCGGAGGCGCTGCAGGTGAAGGACCCCGAGTTCCACAGTCTCGGGCTCGTGCTGGGGTACGACTATCCGTCGTCGCCGATCGTGGTGGCGGACGGGGACGACGTGCCGTCGCCGACTCTGACCGAGTACGTGCCGTCCTCGCACCCGGGGGCGCGGCTACCCCACGCCTGGCTCGGGGACGGCGATTCCCTCTACGACCGCCTGGGCCCCGAGTTCACCCTGCTGCGCCTGACCCCCGGAGTGGACATCACACGACTCCTGAACACCGCACGGGGGTTCGGCATCCCGCTGACGGTCCTGGACGCCCCGACCCTCCGCCCCCACTACGACGCCGACCTCCTCCTGGTCCGCCCCGACCAGCACATAGCCTGGCGCGGCTCCTCCCCCGAAGACCCAGCCACCATCTGCCGAACGGTCACGGGCGCACTCCGCCCCACCGCCCGTCCGACCCCCGCCGCGTCCCACGGCGCAGCCCGATGACCGCCCCGCCGCGGCCGGGTGGGTTGATGCCGCCGCATGCCGGGCCGTTGCCGGAGGCGCGGAGCGGGGCCGGTGGGGTGCGGGTGGTGGGGAGCGTCCGGTACGCGGGGGTGCCGGGGTTCCGGCCGTTGGAGATGGATCTGTACCTGCCGCCGGAGGGGTTCGGCAGGCCGGTTCCCGCTGTGGTGTTCCTGCACGGGGGTGGGTGGCTGGTCGGGAGCCGCAACGCGGCGGGTCCCGCGTTCGCCGGGGCGAGCCCCACGCCGTTCGAACGCGTCGCGCTCGCCGGGATCGCTGTCGCGTCGATCGACTACCGCCTCTCCGGCGAGGCCACCTGGCCCGCCGCCCTGCACGACGCCAAGGCAGCCGTCCGCTGGCTCCGCACCCGAGGCCCCGAAGCCGGCCTCGACCCCACCCGGATCGCCGCCTGGGGCGAATCCGCCGGCGGCCACCTGGCCGCCCTCCTCGGCCTCACCAGCGACTTCGAGGGCGGTGTCGGGATCACCGGTGTATCGAGTGCGGTGAAGACCGTCGTCTGCTGGTACGCCCCCAGTGACCTGGCAACCGTGCCGACCGACCCCGACGCGCCGGACTCGCGGGAGGCGCTGTTTCTCGGGGCGCCGGTCTCCGCGGTGCCGGAGCGGGCCGCCGAGGCCAGCCCGATCACCTACGCCGGGGAACACGCACCGCCGTTCCTGCTGCTCCACGGCACCGCCGACCGCCTGGTCCCGGCCCAGCAGAGCCGCCGTCTCGCCGACGCCTTGCCGAACGTCGAACTGGAGCTTTTCGAGGACGCCGACCACATGTGGCTGGGCACGCCCGAGGTCGCCGAAACGGCCCTGAACCGCACGATCGACTTCCTCCGCCACCACCTCTAGAGTAGAACACGTTCTAATTCGAACGTGGAGGTGCGCATGAGGCACGGGGTCGTGCTGTTCGCCAGCGACCGGGGAATCCGGCCGGCCGACGCGGCCCGGGCCGCCGAGGACGCCGGGTTCGACACCTTCTACGTGCCCGAACACACCCACATCCCGGTCCGCCGGGAAGCCCCGCACCCCGGCACCGGGGGTGCCGCCCTGCCCGACGACCGGTACTCCCGCACGCTCGACCCGTGGGTCGCCCTCGCCACCGCCGCGCAGGTCACGACACGGATCCGGCTCGCGACAGCGGTGGCGCTCCCGGTCGAGTCCGACCCGATCACGCTCGCGAAGACGATCGCGACGCTCGATCACCTCTCCGGCGGCCGGGTGACGCTCGGCGCGGGCTTCGGCTGGAACACCGACGAGCTCGCCGACCACCACGTCGACTCGCCGCGGCGGCGCACCGTGCTCCGGGAGTACGTCGAGGCGATGCGGGCGCTCTGGACCCAGGAAGTCGCCGACTACCAGGGCGAATACGTGTCGTTCGGTCCGTCGTGGGCGTATCCGAAGCCGGTTCAGGCCCACGTGCCGCTGATCATCGGCGCCGGCGGCGGGCCGAAGACGTTCGCGTGGATCGCGCGTACCGCTGACGGTTGGATGACCACGCCGACCGAGACCGGTCTGCGCGAGAAGACCGACGCTCTCCGCGACGCGTGGAGCCGGGCCGGGCGGGACGGCGAGCCGCAGATCCACGTGCTCGCGACCTCGCGCCCCACGCCCGAGCTGCTCGACTCGTGGTCCGACGCGGGGATCACCGACGCGATCTGGGGGTTACCCGACCGCTCCCCCGACGAGGTGGTCGCCTCCCTGGCCCGCACCGCCGACCGCCTGGGCCTCTCCGCCACCCGCCCCTGAGCCACCCGCCCGGGCCGCTGCGGCGTGCGCCTCAGCTTCGGGAGCGGGGCGCCGATAGGACCCCGACGTCTCGCTACGGATCGGGGGAACCGGAGTGCGCTGGACGATCAAGCGAAAGCTCGTCGGCATGGGCGCGGTAGCGCTCGTGGGTGTCGCCGCAATGTCCGGGGTGCAGTACTACACCGGCCACCAGTCGAGCGCCGCGCTGACCGAGATCGCGGACAACAATTACCCGTCGGTGCGTCTCTCGCTGGAGATGGAGGTCGCCAAGACCGGACAGGCCGACGACCTCTCCAGCTATGTGGCCAGCGGGAAGACCTCCCACGTCACCGAGTGGAAGGCCGACGGGGCCGAGTACGAGAAGTACCTCGACGAATACGGCGGCCTCGACAACACCGCAGCGGAGGTCGAGATCGTCAACGACCTCCGCGCGCTGGAAACCCGGTACGACACCGCGGCCCAGCAGGTGATCGCGCTGGTCGGGCAGGGTAACCGCGCGCGTGCGGCCGTTGTCTCCGACGCGACGCTCGGCCCGATCGAGGACCAGATGTTCGCCGGGCTCACCAAGCTCGAGGACCTCAACGCGGACTTCCTCGCCGAGGAGAACGTCCACGCGAAGTCCCAGGCGCAGACCGCGCTCTGGTTCTCGCTCGGGCTGGCGACGCTGATCGCCGTGGTCACGCTCGTCGTCTGCGCGCTCGTGGTGCGCTCGATCCTCAGTGCGCTGGCCCGTACGTCCGCGGTGCTGAGCGCGGTCGCAGCCAACGACCTGACACGCACCGTGGAGGACGTCGGCAACGACGAGATCGGCGAGATGAACGCGTCGCTGAACACGGCGATGACGTCCGTGCGCAAGCTCGTCGGTGCGGCGGGCGAGTCCGCCCACGCGCTCGCGGCCGCCGCCGAGCAGCTGACCGCGTCCGGCGTCCAGATCGCGCACAGCGCGGAGGAGACGTCCGCGCAGGCGCAGGCCGTCGTCCGGGCGGCTGAACAGGTGTCGATGAACGTGCAGACGGTCGCGGCGGGCTCGGAAGAGATGAGCGCGGCGATCCAGCAGATCTCGGAGAGCGCCAACGAGGCCGCGACCGTCGCGGCGGAGGCGGTGCAGGCGGCCGAGTCGACGAACTCGACGATGCACCAGCTGGGCGACTCGTCGATCGAGATCGGCAACGTCGTCAAGGTCATCACGTCGATCGCCGAGCAGACGAACCTGCTCGCGCTCAACGCGACGATCGAGGCCGCCCGGGCCGGCGAGTCCGGCAAGGGCTTCGCGGTGGTGGCCAACGAGGTCAAGGAGCTGGCGCAGGAGACCGCCAAGGCCACCGAGGACATCTCGACGCGCGTGCAGGCCATTCAGGCCGACAGTCAGACGGCCGTCAGCGCGCTGGACGCGATCCGCGACGTCATCGGGCGGATCAACGACTACCAGGTGACGATCGCCGCCGCGGTCGAGGAGCAGGCCGCGACGACCGGCGAGATGAACCGGAACGTGTCGGGGGCGTCGGAGGGCGTCGGCGAGATCACGGCGAACATCAGCGGGGTCGCCGAGGCCGCCGAGATCACCGGGCAGGGCGTCACCGAGTCGGCGAAGGCGACGGCCGATCTGTCGCGAATGAGCAACGACCTCCAGCAGTTGGTTAGTGCGTTCCGGGTCTGAGTGTCTGTAGCTTCAGTTCACGGTTAGAGTTCTAGTTCGAGGGTGTCGGTTTCGCTGCGGGAGACGCAGGCCATGAGCGCGGTGCCGGCGGTGCGTTCGGTGTCGTCGAGGTACTCGTCGCGGTGGTGGGGTGTGCCGGCCAGGACTGGTGTCCGGCACTCGCCACAGATGCCCTGGCGGCAGAGGTTCGGCACCGCCACGCCGGCGGCCAGGAGGGCTTCCAGCAGGCTCGTGCCGGGCGGCACGACGACGTCCCTGCCGGTCCTGGCCAGGCGGGCGACGAACTCGCGGCCCGGGTCGAGCTCGGCCGGCACGAAACGTTCGAGGTGCAGGCGCTGCGGCACCCACCCGGCGTCGGCGGCGTCCGTGAGCACCCGGTCGGTGAGGCTGCCGGGGCCGCAGACGTACAGGTGGGTGCCGAGCGGCTGGTCGGTGAGCGCGCCCTTCAGCACGCCCAGGAAGTCCTCACGGGTGGTGACCCGGTGCAGGTGCGGACCGAGCGCGGTGGTCAGCTCCGCCGCGAACGCACCCGCGTCCAGCCGGTGCACGTAGATCAGTTCGACGTTCTGCGCCCAGCGTCGGGCGTCGCGGACGTGCGCGACCATCGGCGTGATCCCGATCCCACCGGCGATCAGCAGGTGCTTGCGGGCGGTGCGCACGGGCGCGAACGCACTGCGCGGACGGGAGGCTTTCACGGTGTCGCCGGGCACCCGCTCGTGCAGGTAGACCGACCCGCCGCTGCGGCGCAGCACCGCAATCGTGTACTCGCTCGGGGCGGCGCCGTCGTTCGTCAGCGAGTACGAGTTACGCGCCGGCCCGCACTCCAGCACGACGTGACTCCCGGCCGGGTGCGGCGGAAGCGGCCGTCCGTCGGCCGCGGCCAGGGCCAGCTCACGGATGCCGTCCGCGATCTCGGTGGTGCGCCGGACGACGAGGTCCAGGACCGTCATTCAGCCGAGCCGAGGTAGGCCGCGTGGACGCGCGAGACGTGCGCGTGCACGACCAGCGTGCGGCCGCAGCCGGAGCACCGCAGCCGCTCGTCCGGGCGGACGTCGGCTTCCGTGGTCGCCGCGCAGTGCGCGCACCGCACCCGGCGGCGCCGGTCGTCGGTGACCAGGATCCGTAGCTCGGCGTCGAGTGCGCCGCCGTCGAGCGCCACCGCGTGCGCGCGCAGGACGTCGATCTCCGGCCCTGCCAACAGGAGGCGCCAGCCGACGTTCACGAGCCGCAGACGGTCGGCGAGCGCAGCGAGCGCGTCCTCGTCGGCCCGCTCGGAGCGCCGGACCCACACCGGCCGGGCCAGCGCTCTGATCCGCTCGCACCAGTCGGCGGCGACCCCGGCGGCCTCACCGCCGAAGGCCATCACCGCGAATGCGCGTCCGCTCTCGTCGATCCCGGGATCGGTGGTCGGCCAGCGCGGCACGCTCGTGTGCGATGCAACCATCGTTCCAGGATCTCAGTTATGGGTCAGTCGGACGTCAACAGCCGGAAGAAGCGGCGGCGACCCACAGTGGCCTCGGCTTCGTCGGTGGCCACCAGCGCCGCCGCGACCGTCTCCGCCACCGGCGCGGGTGCGGCCGTGCGCTCGGCTGCCGCCGCCCGCTCGGGGACCGGGGCGCCGGGCACCGGTACCGGCATCGGCGCCGGTGCGGGAACGGAGCCGGGAGCCGGGGCGCCGATCAGCTGGTCGTCGTCCGGGACCGTCGAGCCCTGCAGCAGGTGGTCGATCCGGGCGGCCAGCTCGCGTGGGCTGAACGGCTTGGCCAGAAAGTCGTCGACACCCGAGTTGAAGCTCTCGCCGATGTACTGCGGCTGGCTGTGTGACGTCACCATGATGACGGGAACCTTCGCCGTCGTCGGGTCGGCCCGGATCAACCGCACGACGTCGAGGCCGGACAGCCCCGGCATCTGCATGTCGAGCACCACGACGTCCGGCACCGAGTTCTTCACCGCGACGATCGCGGCCGCACCATCCTCGGCCGCTGTCACCTGGTGACCGGCCCGCGACAGCTTCTCGGTGATCATCACCCGGATATCCGGGTCGTCCTCGGCGATCACGATCGCGCCCATATGGCATCCCTTTCCCCGCTTCATCCTGATATTGACCCAGCGCAGGTCTCGGAAAAGTTGCAGAACGGGTGCAGCCCGGGAGCGAGAAACGCAAGTTCGCAGGCCACACCCGTTCCGCACCCGAGCGGGGCCCAGTGCGCACCCGACGCCGCCGATGGTGGAGGTGTCGGCAGCTGAGCGGGATCGGGGTGCGCATGGCCAGGTGGACCGTCGGACGACTCGTGGCCTTCGGCTGTGTCCTCGCGATGGTCGTCACCGCCGTGCTCGGCGGCAGCGCGTACGTCCGCATCGAGCAGATGAGCCACAACCAGGCTTCGGTCGAGCACAGCTACCAGGTGCTCGACCGCATCGCCGCGCTCCGTACCCAGCTGCAGGACGCCGAGCGCGGCCAGCGCGGTTACCTGCTGACCGGCCGCGACTCCTACCTGGCGCCCTACGCCGGTGCGGTGGACCAGGTCAACTCGACGATGAGCGGCCTGGCGTCCGCGGCCGCCGACGACGCCGTCGCCCGCCGCGCGCTGACCGCCCTGCGCCCGGTCGTCGACGGCAAGCTCGCCGAGCTCGCCCAGACCGTCCGCCTGCGCCGCACCCAGGGCTTCGGCGCGGCGCAGAGCGTCGTCCTCACCGACCGCGGTGACCAGGACATGGCGCGGATCCAGACACTCCTCTCCGACCTGGAGCGCCACGAGCGCACGCTGCTCGCCGCCGGCCAGGCCGCGCGCGCGGCCGGTGCCGCCGCCACCCAGCGCCTCCTGCTGTGGGGGTCGGTGTTCGCCGCGCTCGTGATGGGTGGCGTCGCCGCCTGGGTGACGCGTTCGCTGACGGCCCCGGTCCGCCGGATCACCGCTGCCGCAGACCTGATCAGCGCCGGTGACCTCGCGCGCCGCGTCCGCCCGACCGGCCCGGTGGAGCTGCGTCACGCCGCCGAGGCGATCAACGCGTCGGTCGACGCGATCTGCGCGGCGCGGGACGAGGCGATCGCTGCCACCGCGGCGAAGTCCGCGTTCCTCGCGACGATGAGCCACGAGATCCGCACCCCGATGAACGCCGTGATCGGTATGACCGGGCTGCTCCTGGACACCGAGCTCGGCGCCGATCAGCGTCGGCTGGCCGAGACCGTCCGCGACAGCGGCGAATCGCTGCTCGCGATCATCAACGACATCCTCGACTTCTCGAAGATCGAGGCCGGCGAGCTCGACCTCGAGGACACCCCGTTCGACCTGCAGGAGTGCCTGGACAGCGCGCTGAGCCTGGTGGCGCTGCCCGCCCACACCAAGGGCCTGGAGCTGGTCGGGTCGCTCACCGAGGACTGCCCCGCATCGCTGAGCGGCGACGTCACCCGGCTGCGCCAGGTGCTGGTCAACCTGCTGTCGAACGCGGTGAAGTTCACCGAGCGCGGCGAGATCGCGGTGACCGTCGACGGCCACCGGACCGCGTCGGACTCGGTCGAGCTGGAGATCAGCGTCCGGGACACCGGCATCGGCATCCCGGCCGACCGGATGGACCGCCTGTTCCGTGAGTTCAGCCAGGTCGACGCGTCGACGACACGGGTCTACGGCGGCACCGGGCTGGGCCTGGCGATCAGCCGGCGTCTGGTCTCGGCGATGGGCGGCGACCTGCGCGTGACCAGCGAGGTCGGCGTCGGCACGACGTTCACGTTCACAGTACGTTTGGCCGCACCCGCCGACCGCCGGGTCGCGTCGGTTCCGGCCGGTCTCGCCGGGAAGTCCGTGCTCATCGTCGACGACAATCCCGCCGTACGGCGGATCGTCGCCACCCGGCTGGCGTCGTCGGGGATGCGCTGGACCGAGGCCGACTCGGCCGAGGCCGCGATGCTGGCGCTCACCGACGGCATCGCGTACGACGTCGCGCTGATCGACGGCACGTTGCCGGGCACCGACGGGGTGCGGCTGGCGCGTCGGATGCGCTCGCTGCCGGCCGGGCGGGAGCTGCCGCTCGTGCTGCTCGCGGGCGCCACGGGTCAGCCCGACCTCACCGGTGACGCGCTATTCGCTGCCGTGCTGACCAAGCCGCTGCGTCCGACGGTGCTGGCGTCGACGCTCGGGCGTCTGCTGGACCCCTCGCTCGTCGATGTGGGGCGCCGTTCCGTCGCCCCCGTGGCCGCCCGGCGCCTGCGGGTGCTGCTGGCCGAGGACAACCCGATCAACCAGCAGGTGGCGCAGCTCATCGTCGAGAAGCTCGGGCACCGGATCGACACGGTCGGCAACGGCCAGGAGGCGGTGGAGGCGTTGGCGCGTACGCAGTACGACGCGGTGCTGATGGACGTGCAGATGCCGGTGCTCGACGGGTTGGAGGCGACTCGTCGGATCCGTGCCTCGGTGCCTGGGGGGCGGCAGCCGCACATCATCGCGATGACGGCGAGCGTGCTGGTGGAGGACCAGGCGGCGTGCCGGGCCGCGGGCATGGACTCCTACCTGCCCAAGCCGGTCCGCGCCACCGCCCTGGCCGCAGCCCTCGCCGCCGTCGGCGCCACCGACCCGGCCGCCGTCGCGGCGCCGGCGGCCGCGGACGGCACCGCCGCCGCCGCGGCCGCGGGCGCGAGCGTTGCGGGCGCGGGCGCTGCCGTTGTGGCGGTCGATGGGGAGGGTGCGGACTCGCAGAATCTTGCGGACATGCGGGTGCGGTTGGAGGACCTGCTGGAGGAGGACTCGGACGACGACGAGCGCGCGATGATCGGGCGGCTGTTCACCTCGTTCACGCGGCGTCTCCCGGACGTGCTGGACACCGTGGAGCAGGCGCTGCGCTCCGCCGACGCCGAGGCGCTCGCCGCGACCGCGCACAGCCTCAAGGGCATGGCATCCAATGTCGGCGCGCTGCGGCTCTCCCGCCTCGCCGCCACTCTCGAGGACGCGGCCCGCTCCGGCGCCCCTCTCCCCACCGACGCCGAGCCGCGCCTACACACCGAAGCCACCGCGGCGGCGGAAGCCGCCGACCGCATCGCCACCGAACTCGCCCCGGTGCTCGTCGCTGCGTGACCGGACTCAGACCAGCATGGTGATGGCGGCGGTGATGCCGGCCAGGACGATGAGGCTTCGGAGGAGGGTCGCGGGGAGGCGGCGGCCGATCAGGGCGCCCGCATAGCCCCCGCCGGCGGAGCCGAGGGCGAGGAGGCCTGCCGCGGCCCAGTCGACGTCGGCGATGAGCACGAACATCACCGAGGCGACGACGTTCCCGGCCGCGACCGAGAGTGTCTTGAGCGCGTTGACGACACGGATCTCCAGGTCGGCGCCGAACCCGAGCACGGCCATCATCATGACCCCCGACCCGCCCCCGAAGTACCCGCCGTACACCCCCACCATCGTGCACGCCACGGTCGTCGCCACCGACAACCGCGTCCGCCCGGGCACCTCCCCGGTCTCGGCGGCGGGCGGTCGGGCTCGGCGGAGGAGCCTGGTGATCGTCGGCTGGGCTCCGACGAGCAGGCACGTCACGAGGATCAGGTACGGCACGATCGCCGCGAACACCCCCGGCGGCAGCGCCAGCAGCAAGACGACGCCGAGCACCGCGCCGCCCGCGCACGTCACCAGCACGATCGTCGTCACGACGGGATGTTCACGCAGTTCGCGGCGGTAGCCGAACGAGCCGCTGAGGCCGGCCGGCGTCAACCCGAGCGTGTTCGAGACGTTCGCGACCACCGGCGGAAGGCCGACCGCCAACAGCACCGGGAAACTCAGCAGCGACGCGAACCCGACCGTCGAGATCAGCAACCCGGAGCCGAGCCCCGCGACCAGCACGAGCGCGTACTCGGCCGGTGAGTTCACCGCAGCAGTATACAGAGGTGACTCATGTCACTCTAAACTGGACACACCGACCGGGAGGTGTGTCATGGGACCGGAATGGGTGGCGATTCTCGCGCTGATCGCGTTGTTCGTCGCGGGAACGGCGTTACCGATCAACATGGGCGCGCTGGCGTACGTGGCCGCGTGGCTCGTGGGGATGTATTCGCTCGGGTTGGACGAGAAGGAGATTCTCGCCGGGGTCAGCGGGGACCTGATCCTCACGCTGATCGGCGTGACGTATCTGTTCGCGGTGGCCAGAAACAACGGCACGGTGGACGTGATCGTGAACTCGGCCGTCCGGGCCGTGGGCGGGCGGGTCGCGCTCATTCCGTGGGTGATGTTCGCGGTGACCGCGGTGCTGACCGCGATCGGCGCGGCCAGTCCGGCGGCCTGCGCGATCATCGGGCCGATCGCGCTGGGGTTCGCGGGGAGGTACGGGATCAACCCGTTGATGATGGGGATGTTCGTGGTGCACGGGGCCCAGGGTGGGGGCTTCTCGCCGATCAGCATCTACGGGACGATCACGAACTCCGTCATAGAGGAGGCGAATCTCCCGAGCGGGGAGATGACCGTGTTCCTCGCGAGCCTCGCGATCAACCTCGTGATGGCCGCGATCCTCTTCGCGATCTTCGGCCGCGGCCTCCTCAGCCGCCGCGTGGCCCCAGCCGGCGCCGAAGCGCCGGACCACACCCCCGCCCACACCGGCGCGAGCCGCGCACGAGCGGGCAGCACGGGCACCGCGGTGCAGGTGGGCGGCGTGGACACGGCGAGTGCCGGGCGGGCCGCGGACGACCCGCCGGACGAGGGCGCGGACGACACCCCGAGTGGCGGCGCTACACCGGCTGATGCAGACCCGGCGGGTGGCGCGGATGCGACGGGACGCGCCGGTGGGAGGCCCGCCGGTGAAGGGGCCGGGCGGGATGTGTTGGCGGCGGTTCGGAGTGCTGCGGCGGGGCGGACCCGGCATCGGTACGCGGAGGCGGGGGCAACCGGGGAGACGCCGAGCGCGGAGACCACCTCCGGCGGGAGCCGGCGCGACCACGTGCTGACGCTCGTCGCGTTCGCCGCGGTCGCGATCGTGGCGCTCGCGTTCGACAAGAACATCGGGTTCGTCGCGATCACGGCGGCGGTTGTGCTCGCGATGCTCTCCCCCACCCAACACCGCGACGCCATCCGGCAGATCGCCTGGCCGACGGTGCTGCTCGTCGCCGGCGTCAGCACGTACGCGACGATCCTCAACGCGGCCGGCTCACCGGAGTTCGTCGGCAAGTGGGCCGCCGGACTCGGCGCCGTGGCGATCGGCGCGCTCGTGCTGTGTTACGTCGGCGGTGTGGTGTCCGCGTTCGCGTCGTCCACAGCGCTGCTCCCGGTGATCATCCCGATCGGTGTGCCGCTCGTCGTCGACGGCGGGATCAACGCCGCGCAGTTCGTCGCCGCGCTCGCGATCTCCTCGACGATCGTCGACGTCAGCCCGTTCTCCACGAACGGCGCACTGATCCTCGCGAACCGTCCGGAGGCGATCCCGGAGGCGCGCTTCTACCGGCAGATCCTCACGTACAGCGTGATCGTCGTGATCGTCGGTCCGCTGCTGGTCTGGGCGGCGCTCGTGTTACCGGCGTAGGCGCCGCTCGGTGGGGTATGCCGGGGCACCCGACCGAGAGGTGAAGATCTTCATGCGAGCACAACAGGCCGCGACGACGCTGGTCGCCGTCGGCGTCACCGGCTGGGCCGCCCGGCGGGTGCTCACCCGCCGGGCCGCGCGCAACAGCCCGGCAGCCGAGCAGTCGCACTGGCGGTTCGTCACCGTCAACGTCGCTCCGGAGCAGGTGCGGCCGTTCCCCCAGCCGCTGCGGGAGCTGGACGCGGAGATCGTGGTGCGTCCCGCGCCGGGCGGTCGGGGCACCGAGATCGGTGTCCGCCTCAACGAGGGCGAGCCCACCGGCGCGAAAGCCGCCGCGCAGCGCTTCGCCGGCACCGACCCGCGCCAGGCCGTCCGCAAGGCACTCCGGGACGCCAAGCAGCTCCTGGAGACCGGCGAGATCCTCTCGCCCGACCGACCGGGAACGAACACGAAGACGCTGACCGGGAAGCCGCTCGAGCTCGCGATCGCGCACGCCAAGGGAGAGGGCAAGCAGTGAAGGCGCTGACCTGGCAGGGCGTGAACAAGCTGTCGGTCGAGACGGTCCCCGACCCGCAGATCCTCAACTCCCGCGACATCGTCGTACGGGTCACCAAGACCGTCACCTGCGGCTCGGACCTGCACCTGGTGGGCGGCTACATCCCGTTCATGAAGAAGGGCGACGTCCTCGGGCACGAGTTCGTGGGCGAAGTCGTCGAGGTCGGCGCAGGGGTACGCAACCACACGATCGGCGACCGCGTCGTCGTCTCGTCGTTCATCGCCTGTGGCAAGTGCTGGTACTGCTCGCAGGAGCTGTTCTCGCTCTGCGACAACGGCAACACGAACCCGGCGATCACCGAGGAACTGTGGGGTTACTCGCCGGGTGGCTGCTTCGGTTATTCGCACGCGATGGGCGGCAACGCCGGCAGCCACGCCGAGTTCATCCGCGTTCCCTACGCCGACGTCGGCGCGTTCACGATTCCGGACGACGTCAGCGACCTGCGCGCGCTGTTCGCCTCCGACTCCGCCGCAACGGGCTGGATGGGTGCGGACCTGAGCCAGGTCACGTCCGGGGACGTCGTCGCGGTGTGGGGCGCCGGAGCCGTCGGGCAGATGGCCGCCCGGGCCGCGATCCTGCTCGGCGCCGAACGTGTCGTCGTCATCGACCGGTACGAGTACCGCCTCGACCAGGTACGTCAGCACATCGGGGCCGAAACGCTCAACTACGAAAAGGTCGACGTCGGGAGCGAACTGCGCGAGCGCACCGGCGGCCGCGGGCCGGACGTGTGCATCGAGGCCGTCGGCATGGAGGCGCACTCGACCGGGCCGGACTTCGCGTACGACCAGGTCAAGCAGCAGTTGCGGCTGCAGACCGACCGGCCGACCGCGGTGCGGGAGGCGATCTACCACTGCCGCAAGGGCGGGTCGGTGTTCGTGCTCGGTGTGTTCGCGGCGGTCGTGGACAAGTTTCCGCTCGGCGCGATGATGAACAAGGGCCTCACTGTGCGGGGTGCGCAGATGCACGGCCAGCGGTACATCCCGATGCTGCTCGAGCGGATGCAGAAGGGTGAGCTGGTCACCGAGCACTTGGCGACCCACACGATGCCGTTGAAGAACGGGCCGAAGGGGTACGAGATCTTCAAGGACAAGAAGGACGACTGCGTCCGCGTCGTCTTCGAGCCCTGACCCGCGACGAGGACGGCCGCCCGGATCCCGGGCGGCCGTCCTCGTTCGCCGGATCGAACGAATCCCGACGCCGCGAGGCCGCGCAACGCGGGGCTGTGCCGCGCGGCGCGAGGCGGCGCGAGGCGGCGCGGCGCTGGCAGGAGCGGCGCCGCGCCAGCGGGTGCTTACGCGAAGAGCGACGCGGCGCCGGCCGCGAACATTCCGGCTACTACTATCCCCGCGATCACGCGGGTGGCCGGCGACAACGCCCAGCTGCCTACCGTCCGGCGTTCGCTGCAGAACCAGACCAGTGGCACCAGGACCAGGGGCAGGGCAACGGTGAGCAGCACCTGGCTCCACACCAGCACCGTCACCTGCGGAAGCCCACTGCCGGCGATGAGCGCGGCGGGGATCAGGCACGCGATGCGGCGGACCGCGGGCGGCGCCGGGAAGCCGGGCACCAGCCGGCTGATGACGTCCGCGCTGACCATTCCGTTGGCGGTCGAGGACGCCAGCCCGGCCCCGATCAGCGTTACCGCGAACAGGATCGTGGTGACCGCGCCGACCGAGCTCAGCGCGTCGGCCAGGTCGGTGCCGCTGCCGGCGCCGCTGGCCGTGATCGACATGATCGCGCAGTTGACGGCGAACGCGACGCCGAGCGCCGCACCGGTCGTGATCAGCGAGCGGCGGCGCAGGCGTGACAGGCGGGCCGCGGTGGCGCGGCCGCCGTCCTTGCGGTCGGCGGCCTGCCGCAGGTCCCGCGCGAGCGCGCTGTGCAGGAGGATGTTGTGCGGCATGACGACCGCACCGATCAGCCCGGCTGCGACGACGATGCCGCCCGGCGGTAGCGGCTCGGGGCGCAGGCCGCCGACGACCCCGCCGACACCGTGCAGGAACAGCACGGACAGGTAGACGGCGCCGACGAGCCCCAGGCATGCGTAGACGGTCCGGCGGGCGACGCCGGGGGGCGCGACGAGAATCGCGACGATCAGCGCGGTGGCGGCGGCCACCGACGCGCCCGTCGACCAGCCGGTGAGCAGCTGGACACCGATGACGACGCCGAGCACCTCGACGATCTCGGTGATGACGAGGATCCCGAGGATCGGAGGAATGAGCACGGCGCGGGCCGGGCGTGGCAGGCGGGTCCGCAGCAGGGACGCCAGGTCCTGACCGGACGCCAGCCCCAGGCGGGCCGACAGGTACTGCAGGAACAGTGCCAGGCCGGTGGCGAGCGCGAGCACCCAGACCAGCTGGTAGCCGAACTGGGCACCGGCGGCGACGTCGGTGCCCCAGTTACCGGGGTCGACGTAACCGGCGGAGACGAGCAGCGCCGGGGCTAGCGTCCCGGCGGTCGCGGGGAGCAGGCGCCGGGGCGCCCGCATGGTGGGTGCCGCCGGCACTGCCACCGGCACCGCGGTCACCGCAAAGCCTCGCGCGCCTCAGCCGCGCCGGGCGCTGCGGCAGGCGCGGTAGCTGCGGCGGGGACGGCTGCGGCGGCGGGGGGCATTGCTGCCGCCAGGCGCAGGCGGAGGCCGAGTAGGGCCAGGAGTGCGATCGCGGACACGAGCAGGGCGGGGTGTCGCGTCCAGGCGGCCAGCGGGGCGAGCAGGGCCACCAGCAGGATCAGGCCCGGCCGGTGGCGGGCGACCACGGTGAACGGGTGGGGCATCGGCGGCTCGAGCGCGTGGCGGTCGAGGGCGTGGTAAATCAACGAAGCCTCCTGGGGGAAGGCCGCGGCGCCCGGCGCCGGACAGCGCCGGGCACCCGCGGGATCATTCGGTGCCGGTGACCTTCTTGACGACGTTCTTGATGCCCTGCGCCGTGCCTCCGGCGGCGGTGCCCGGCTTGCCCTTGCCCATGCTGCCGTCGTAGGTCGCGTACAGCTTCGGGTCCGGCGGCGGGAGCAGACCGATGTCGTCGCTCGGCACGGCCGGGTCCTGGACCAGGATCTCCTGCTCGTCGACGAGCGTCATGCCACGCGCCCAGCGCCCCTCGGGACCGGTGCTTCCCTCGGAGAACACCCAGTAGGTGTGGTCCTGGACCTTGTCCTCCTCCTCGAAGTTCGAGTCCTCGATGATGTCGGCGAACCCGTCCTCCTGGAGCTGCTCGATGCCGAGCAGCCACTGCTGCTGGTGCCAGGTGTCGCGGGCCAGGTTGAATTTGAGCATCGCCCGGACGCCGGGGTCGTCGGTCATGTTGTAGAGGCGGCTGGTCTGCAGCCGGCCCTGCGCCTCGGCGTGGGCGTTGGAGCGGAAGTCGGCAAGCAGGTTGCCGCTCGCGACGATGTAGCCGGTGTTCCACGGCACACCCTGGCTGTTGAACGGCACCGCGCCGCCGCCGGCCACGATCGCCTGCTGCGGGTTCATGCCGCCGAGCACCGCGCCGAGGACCGGGTTGGCCGCCGCGGCCTTCTCGGTCGCCTCGCTGGGGGCGCCCTCGAGCAGCCGGGCGATCATCGTCGTGATCATCTCGACGTGGCCGATCTCCTCGGTGCCGATGTCGAGGAGCATGTCCTTGTACTTGCCGGGCATCCGGCAGTTCCAGCCCTGGAACAGGTACTGCATGGTGACCGTCAGCTCGCCGAACTGGCCGCCGATCAGCTCCTGGAGCTTCATCGCGTACACGGCGTCCGGCTTCTCGGGCTTGGCCGCGAACTGCAGGTTCTTCACGTGGCGGTACACGGGCGTACTCCTTGCGCTAGGGGCGACGGTCGGTGTTCCCGGCCGCAAGGAGGACCCTTCTGGACACTCGTCCCGGCCTCGTCCACGCCGCCGTGCCCGTACCGCGTCACGTTCCGTCCGAAATTTGTCCGCGGTGCGTGCGCTGCGCGTCTCCGGCGCGTCTCCCCTGCCGTCGCCGTGGCGTCCCGGGCCCGAGAATTCCCTGGAAGGGATCAGGTGTAGGTCGCCGGAGACGGGTCACCCCGCGCATGTCGTGAGGCGCTCCGGACACGTGGCGGCCCCGCGGCATCCGATGAAAGGCCAACGACAGATGACGTCCTCGCGCCCGAGCGGCACCGCCCTCCGGCTGCTCAACGCGTTCGACCTCCGCCACGACGAGCAGCCGGTCCGGGTGTGCGGCTCGGCTCAGCGACTGCTCGCGTTCCTGGCCCTGAACCGGCGTCCGGCCCATCGCCGCACGCTGGCGGCGACGCTCTGGCCGGATCTGAACGACAAGACCGCCGCGACGAGACTGCGGTCGACGCTGTGGCGGCTGCCCGCCCCGACCGGCGACCGCCTCGTGGACTCCGAGGGCGGTCAGGTGCGGCTGACGTCGGTGCTCGAGGTCGACCTGCACCTGGTCGAGGACGACGCGACGGCCGAACGGATCGACATCACCCAGCTCGTCGGCGAGATCCTGCCGGACTGGGACGAACCGTGGGTGGACGCGGAGCGCGAACGGTTCCGCCAGCTGCGGCTCCACCGCCTGGAGGAATCGGCCGACCGGGCGCTCCAGCGGGGGCAATGGCACGTGGCGTTGCAAGCGGCGCTGGCCGCGTGTGCCACCGAGCCGCTCCGGGAGAGTGCTCACCGCCGCGTAATGCAGGTGCACCTGGCCGAGGGCAACCCCGGTGAGGCGCTCCGGCACTATCACACCGTCCGGCGCCTGCTCCGCGACGAACTGGGCCTTCCCCCGGCCCCGGCGACCCGCGAGGTCGTCGCCCACCTGCTGGGCCGACCGGTCGACGCCCGGACGTCCGCCTGAGCCGCAGGCGCCGTGTGACCGTCTGAGCCGCAGGCTCAGTGTGACCGCAGCTGGTCGCGCTGCTGCAGGCTGAACAGCAACACGAGCGACGGCACCACGATCACGAACGCGACCGCGGCGACGATCGTCAGCGCCCAGAGCGTCGGGGCCGGGGCGGCGGCCTCGCCGATGGTCACGTGCGTACCGAGCACGTACGGGTACTGCGCCACACCCCACCCGGCGACGATCGTGCCCGCTGCGGTGATCGCGAGGCCCTGCAGCAGCCGGGGCGCCGCCCTCCCGAGCAGTACGAGGGCCGCCACGCCGCACACACCGCTGACCAGCACGAACGGCAACCCACGGGAGAGGAGACCGTCGAACAGTCGCGGTGAATCGGCGTGCAGGATCGCGATGCCGGCCAGCGCGACGACTCCGGTGACCACGGCGGAGGCTCGCGCCCGCCGCCCGAACCACCGGCCGAGGTCCGCGATCTGCCGGCGCTCGAGCTCGGCCGACGGCACCGGGCGGTTGCGCGCCTCGGCGGTGAGGAACACCGCGGCGACGAACGCGCAGACCAGCACCGCGAGCCCTCCCCCGAGCAGCGACGTGGGGTTGATCCAGCTGGTGATCGCGTCGCCGTGACCGTCGGCGGGCACCCGCCCGGACGCGATCCCGCCCGCGACAGTGCCGAGGAAGAACGGCGTGATCACCGACGAGGTCGCGAACGCCGCGCCGGTGACGCGCTGCTGCTCGGTGTGCACGACGACCTTCCGGAACGCGAACCCCGATCCGCGCACCACGATGCCCAGCGCCGCGAGGCCCAGCGGCACGTAGAGCGTCGTCGTCATGGCCGCGAAGGCGGTGGGGAAGCCGGTCCAGAGCATGACCAGGCAGAAGATCAGCCAGACGTGGTTGGCTTCCCAGACCGGGGCGAGCGTGGTGTCGATCAGGTGCCGGGGTTCGCGGCCGCGACGGGCACCGCCGGCGGTGAGGTCCCAGAACCCGGCGCCGTAGTCGGCGCCGCCGAAGACCGCGTACGCGATGACGCCGACGAACAGCACGACCGCGGTGAACGTGCTCACGACGAGGTCCCCGGCCCGTACGGCACCGCAGGCTCGACATCGTCGGCCCTGCTTCCGTCGGGCCCGGTGCCGTCAGGCCCGTTCCCGCCGACCCCGGCGCCGTCGGCTTCAGCTTCGTCGGCTGCGCGCCAGCGTTTGCGGAGCAGGCCCAGCACGGAGAACGTGGCGATCGCGACCGCCGCATAGAGAACCACCGTGGCGCCGAACAGCAGCCAGATGTTGCCCTCGGTCGTCACCGCGTCGCGGGTGAGCAGGTGCCCGACGACCGTCCACGGCTGCCGGCCGACCTCGGTGACCACCCACCCGGCCTCCAGCGCGACGATCGCGGCGACTCCGCTGACCGCCGTACATCGGTAGAACCATTGGCTGCGCGGCAGGTCACGCCGACGCCACCACGCCCACCCGAACCACCCCGACAGCGCGAGCAACGCCATGCCGATGCCCACCATGACGTCGAACGACAGGTGGACGACGGTCACCGCCCGGTCGGTGGGCCGGAACTCCGGCGGAACCTCCTCGAGACCGGCGATCTCGGTCGACGGCACGTACCCGGAGAGAATCGACGCGCCCCACGGGATGCCGACGCCGTAGTGCACCTCGTTGTCCGAATACCAGCCGCCGAGCACCTCGGGCACGTGGGTGTCGGTCCGGTACAGCGCTTCGATGGCGGCGAACTTGGCCGGTTCGTTCCGGAACACCTCGCGGGCGGCCATGTCGCCGACGAAGATCTGCACGGGTGTCACGAGCGCCGCGACGGTCAGCGGGATCAGCAGCCCCAGGCGGTGGTAGCGGTCCCGACGGCCGCGGAGCATACCGACCGCGTACACCCCGGCCACCGTGAAACCCGCGACCATGTACGCGGCCAGCAGCATGTGCAGCGCCTCGTACCAGAACGCGTCGTTGAACAGCACCTGCACCGGCTGGACGTCGACGATCTGCCCGTCGCGCAGGGTGAAGCCGGCGGGCTGGTTCATCCAGGCGTTCGCGGCGACCACCGACGACGTCCCGCCGACCCCGGAGAGCACGACCGGGACGCCGGACCAGAAATGCGGCCACGGCTTCATCCGGTTCCAGCCGTAGATGTAGATCGCGACGAAGATCGCCTCGATGAAGAAGAACAGGCCCTCGATCGCGAAAGGAATGCCGAACGCGGCGCCGTACGTGCCCATCAGGCCGGGCCAGAGCAGACCGAGTTCGAAGCTCAGCACCGTTCCGGAGACCGCGCCGACCGCGAACAGCACCGCTGCGACCTGCGACCACCGGCGCGCGAGCAGCAGCGCGGTCTCGTCGTTGCGCTTCAACCCGCGGTAGTTCGCGATCAGCATCAGGAACGTGAACGCGACTCCGAACGGCACCAGGATGATGTGGAAGCCGAGCGTGAACGCCATCTGCTCGCGGGCGGGCCAGAGTTGCTCCGGATCCGCGGCGAGCACCCACTCCATGGAGGTCACGGTAGGCGGGTATCCGAGAATGGAGACCTGACACGCTCGACGGAAGGTCCATCGGTTCATGCCCACGCGAATCGGAGTTGTCGGGGCCGGCATCGTCGGGCTGGCGATCGCCCGGCGGCTCGCCCAGCGCGGCGCGGACGTCGTCGTCTTCGAGAAGGAAGCGGATGTGTCGCGCCATCAGACGGGACACAACTCCGGCGTGGTGCACGCGGGGATCTATTACGTGCCGGGGTCGTTGAAGGCGACGCTGTGCCGGCGCGGGGTGTCGCTGCTGAAGGAGTTCTGCGCCGCGCACTCGCTGCCGTACGAGGAGATCGGCAAGGTCGTGGTCGCGCGGGACGAGGTCGAGGTCGTGCGGCTCAAGGAGATCGAGCAGCGCTCCTCCGCCAACGGGGTACCCGGGGTGCGGTGGCTCGCGCCCGCTGAATTGCGCGAGATCGAGCCGCACGTCGTCGGGGCCGCGGCCCTGCACTCCCCCACGACCGCGATCGTCGACTACGTGGCCGTGGCACGGGCGATGGCGTCCGACGTGCAGGTTGCCGGGGGTGAGGTGCGGTTCTCCTCGCCGGTCACCGCGATCTCGTCCGTCGGTGACCGGATCGGGGTGCGGGGCGAGGTGTTCGACCGGCTCGTGATCTGTGCCGGGCTGCAGTCCGACGTCGTGGCACGGCTCGCCGGTGACGACGCGGGGCCGGCGATCGTGCCGTTCCGCGGTGAGTACTACCGCCTGACGCGCCCTTCGCTGGTTCGGGGGCTGGTGTATCCCGTGCCCGATCCGGCCTACCCGTTCCTCGGGGTGCACCTGACGCCGCGGGTGGACGGCACCGTCGACGTGGGGCCGAACGCGGTGCTCGCGACCGCGCGGGAGGGGTATCGGCGCCGCGACGTGAACGTGCGTGACCTCGGGCGCACGCTGGCGTGGCCGGGGTTCCGGCGGCTCGCTGCTCGCCACTGGCGGGCCGGGTTGCACGAGATCCGGGGGTCGGTGTCGAAGCGGGCGTTCGCGGCGGCCGCGCAGGACTACGTTCCCGCGCTTCGCGCCGCCGACCTGGTGCCGGCGCCCGCCGGCGTGCGGGCGCAAGCCGTCGACCGCGACGGTTCACTGGTCGACGACTTCCGCATCAGCACCCTCGGCCCGGTGACGGCGATCCGCAACGCCCCGTCCCCCGCCGCGACCTCGTCGCTGGCGATCGCGGAGTACGTCGTCGAGCGCATGTCCTGACGCCGCGGCCCGCGCGGTCTCACTTCGCGGTGAAGCCCGCGTCTACCGGGAGGGTGACGCCGGTGACGTAGCGGGCGTCGTCGCTGACCAGCCACGCCACCGCGTTGCTGACGTCGATCGGCTCGATCATGTCGACCGGCATCAGGTTCGTCATCGTGTCGCTCCCGTCGTGGTTCTCGGCGAGGAACGCGGCGACCGCGTCGTTCACGATCATCGGCGTGTTCACCCCGGTCGGGTGGATCGAGTTCACCCGGATGCCCTGCGGGCTCAGCCAGTTCGTGAATGTCCGCATCAGCCCGACGACGCCGTGCTTGGCCGCCGCATAGGCGACGCCACCCGGGTCACCGGTCGAACCGGTCCCCGTCAACCCCATCGTCGAACTGGTCAGCACCACCGAACCGGCCTGCTTCGACAGCAGGCTCGGCACCGCCGCCATCACGGTGTTCCACACACCGATCAGGTTCACGTCGATGACGTCCCGGAACGCGGCCTCGAGATCGGCTTCGGCGAAGCCCATCACCGCGATTCCGGCGTTGGCGATCACGATGTCGACAGTGCCGAGCGCCGCCTCACCCTCGCTGACCGCGGTCTTCAGCGCGGTGAGGTCCCGGACGTCGGCCTGGCGGGCGACGATCCGCCGGTCGAGCGCCTCGACCTGCTTCACCGTCTCGGCCAGGTCGTCGGGCTGGGACATCGGATACCCCACCGTACGGATCTGTCCGCACAGATCCACGGCGATGATGTCGGCCCCCTCCTCCGCGAGCCGCACCGCATGACTGCGGCCCTGCCCCCGCGCGGCGCCGGTGATGAACGCGACCTTGCCGTCGAGTTTTCCCATGCCGCGCCACGTTACCGATTGACAGGCAAGTCTGGGCTTGCCTATCGTTCCGGCATGGCGGACGTGTTCAAGGCTCTGGCCGATCCCACGCGCCGCACCATCCTCGACGAACTGCGGGAACGCGACGATCAGACGCTGTTCGAGCTCTGCAGCCGGCTGACGATGAAACACGGCCTGAGCTCCTCACGGCAGGCGGTCTCGCAACACCTCGACGTCCTCGAAGAGGCCGGGCTCGTCACGTCCCGACGCGAAGGCCGCTACAAGTACCACCGGCTCGACACGTCACCGCTGCGCGCCATCGTCGAGCGGTGGCCCCTTCCTGACTAGGCACAAGCGATGCAGACTGACCAGGAGTAAGCGATGCAGATCTACCTCACGAACGTCTTCGTGGACGACCAGGCCAAGGCGCTCGCGTTCTATACCGACGTGCTCGGCTTCCGGAAGAAGGAAGATGTCCCGCTGGGCGAGGACCGGTGGCTCACCGTCGTGTCCCCCGACCAGCCGGAAGGGCCCGAGCTGCTGCTCGAGCCGTCCGGCCACCCGGTGGTGCGGCCCTACCAGGAGGGCCTGGTCGCCGACGGCATTCCCGCCGCGTCGTTCGCGGTGGACGACCTCGCCGCGGAGGCCGCGCGCCTGACCGCGCTGGGCGTGACGTTCACCCAGGAGCCGACGGACCTGGGCCCGATCGTCATGGCCGTGCTCGACGACACCTGCGGCAACCTCATCCAGCTCGTCCAGCGCAAGTAGTAGCCTCCACACAGGTCACGAGTGTCAGCGTCGAGCCCCGGCGGCAGGCCGCGTCCCTGGGAGCCCGCCTGTGCTGATTCGCCGTGCTACTTCTGACGACGCCGAGCGGATCGCGGCGCTGCATGCGGACAGTTGGCGGCGCTTCTATCGGGGCGCGTACTCCGATGCGTTCCTCGACGGGGACGTGGTCGCGGATCGCCACGCGGTGTGGGCTTCGCGGCTGGCGGTGCCGACCGAGACCGTCGTGGCCGAGCGGGGCACGGACCTGCTCGGGTTCGTGCACGTCGTGCTCGACGACGATCCGCGCTGGGGCAGCCTCGTCGACAACCTGCACGTGATGCACGACGTGCGCCGCACGGGGATCGGCACGCGCCTGCTCGGGGAGGCGGCCACGGCCGTCGCGGAGCGCGCCGCGTCGCCCGCCATGTACCTGTGGGTGCTCGAGCAGAACAACGACGCCCAGCGGTTCTACGTCCGCTGCGGCGCCACCCGCTCCGAACTGGCCGGGGTCGACGCCCCGGGCGGCGACCCCACCCGCCTCGACGGCACCCGAACAAACTCCGCATGACCTGGCCCGACGCCACCTCCCTCGCCGCCTCCGAGCGGTCCCGTTAAGCCGCGTTCCACCCCGCCGAAACGGGACCGCTTCGCCGGGCCGCCTCCGAGCGGTCCCGTTGCGGCGGGCGCTGACGCGCCGAAACGGGACCGCTTCGCGGGCACGCCCGAACGGGACCGCTTCGCGGGCACGCCCGAAACGGGACCGCTTCGCCGCCTGGATCAGGCGGGGTGGGCCGCCAGGTCCGGGGCGCTCGGCGCCGGGGCGCCGGCGGGGGCCGTGGAGGACTTCGGGGCGCGGCGCCAAAGGCGCCAGCCCCGGAAGCGGCCGGCACCGAGCCCCCCGGTCACCCGGTCGAGGAAGATCGCCAGGATCACCACGGCGAGCCCACCCTCGAACCCGGTACCGATGTCGAGCTGCGTCACTCCCCGCACCACGATCTCCCCGAGCCCACCAGCCCCGACCATCCCCGCGATGACCACCATCGACAGCGCCAGCATGATCACCTGGTTCACGCCGGCCATGATCGACGGCAACGCCAGCGGCAACTGCACCTGACGCAGCACCTGCCACGGCCGCGACCCGAACGCGTGCGCCGCCTCCACGATCTCCGGATCGACCTGCCGGATCCCCAGCTCGGTCAGCCGCACCGCGGGCGGAATCGCGAACACCGTCGTCGACACGGTGCCCGGCACCACCCCGATCCCGAAGAAGAACACCGACGGGATCAGGTACACGAACACCGGCAGTGTCTGCATGAAGTCCAGCACCGGCCGCACGATCGCCCCGGTCCGCGAACTCCGCGCCGCCAGCACCCCGAGCGGCACCCCCACTAGCACCGCCGCGAATGCGGCGATCAGCACGACGGTCAGCGTCTGCATCGCCGCGGTCCACAGTTCCATCGACACGACCAGCAGGAACGCGGCCACCGTGAACACGACCAGCTGCCACGACCGCGCGGCCACCCACGCGAGCAGCGCGAACACCGCGATCACCACCCCGTACGGCGGCGCATGCAGCACGCGGTACAAGAGATTGATCACCTGCGTCACGAACGACGCCAACCCGTCGAACACACCCCCGAGGTGCTCGAGCAGGAACTTCACCAGCGAGTCGACCCATTCGCCGACCGGAACCCTAGGCACGGACACCTCCCAGAGCCGTCAGCAGGTCACCGGCGGGCACCACGCCGAGCAACCGCCCGTCGTCGACCACGACCAGCGGCGCTGTCGGTGCCAGATGCAGGAACTCCACGAGCGGCCGGTCCGGCGGCACCACGTGGTACCCGTCCGCCACCCGCGCCGAGAGGTCCGGCTCCCCCGCGTCGTGAGCGGCCGCCACGTCCGACGACCCGACCACGCCCAGCAGCCGATCGTCGGCGTCGAGCACGAAGACGTCGCTGCCCAAGACGTCGCCGGGCGCAGTGGACAGAACCGCCGTCGACGGTGCCGGACGCATGACCGCGGACGCGGTCAACACACGGGAGCGGTCGACGTCGGCGATGAACTCGCCGACGTAGTCGTTCGCGGGCGCGGCCAGAATCTCCGGGCCGGTGCCGCACTGCTGCACCCGACCGTCCTTCAGCACCATGATCCGGCTGCCGATCCGCATGGCCTCGTTGAGGTCGTGGGTGACGAACACGATCGTGCGGGGCCGGTCGGACTGCAGGTCGAGCAGCAGGTCCTGCATGTCGCGGCGGATCAGGGGGTCCAGGGCGCTGAACGGCTCGTCCATCAGCAGGACGTCCGGGTCTCCTGCCAGCGCCCGGGCCAGGCCGACCCGCTGGCGCTGGCCGCCGGACAGTTCCTGGGTCCGCGCGTCACCGCGGTCGCCGAGCCCGACGCGGTGCAGCGCCTCGTCGGCGCGTTCGAGCCGCTCTTTCGCCGGAACGCCCCGCACTTCCAGCCCGTAGGCGGCGTTCTGGCGCACCGTGCGGTGCGGGAACAACGCAAAATGCTGAAAGACCATGTTGACGCGCTGGTTGCGCAGTTCGCGCAGCGCCGCGGGGTTCAGGCCGGCGACGTCGACACCGTCGATCGTCACCGTGCCCGAGGTCGGCTCGACCAGGCGGTTGATCATGCGGAGAAGCGTCGACTTGCCGGAGCCGGACAGCCCCATGAGGACGAACAGTTCACCGGCTTCGATGTCGAAGCTCACGTCGTCGACAGCGTTTTTGGTGCCGTAGGTCTTTGTCAGACCGCTGCCGGTGATCACCCGCCCACCACCGCGGCCACGCCGTCCTTGCCATCGACGGTCTTCACACCGTCGAGCCACTTCGTGACGACATCCTTGTTCGAACCCAGCCACGCTGACGCAATGTCCTTCGCCGGCTTCTTCTCCGGCCCGAACGCGTTGATCCACTGCGACGCGGTCTCGGCGTCGACGGTGATCTGCGACAGGAACTTCGCGAGGTTCGGGTCGTCGGACTTGAGGCCCTTGCGGGTCAGCACGCGGATCTCACCGGCGCCCGGCCACACCTTCTCGGGGTCGTCGAGGAACGTGACCGCCCACTTCACGACCATCCAGTGCGGCTTCCAGGCGAGGAACACGACCGGCTGGTTCTTGGCCACCCGGCGCGTGACCTCGGCGAGCATCGCCTCGGTGCTGCTCTGGACGAGCTTCCAGTCGCCCAGCCCGTAGGCGTCCTTCTTGATCGCGTCGAGAATGGCCTGGTTGCCCGGGGTGCCGGGCTCGATGCCGAGGATCTCCCCCTTGAACTCTCCGGCATGCTTGTCGAGGTCGGCGAGCGACGTGATGCCCAGCTTCGACGCCTGGTCACCGGGGACGCCCGGCGCGTACTGGGTGCCGGTGAGCAGCGTGCCGGTCACCTCCACGGAGCCGGAGTCGATGAGCTTGCCGTACACCGCTTCCTGCGAGGGCCACCAGTTGCCCAGGTAGGCATCGGCCTTGCCGGTGGAGAGGGCCTGGGCGCCGAGCGGCACCGCGACCTCCTGCACTGACGGCTGGTAACCGAGCTTCGTCAGGATGTCGCTGACGAGCTGGTTCTCGACGATCAGGTCTTCCCAGGGTTGCTGGA
This sequence comes from Cryptosporangium sp. NPDC048952, assembly GCF_043197895.1. NCBI lineage: Bacteria > Bacillati > Actinomycetota > Actinomycetes > Cryptosporangiales > Cryptosporangiaceae > Cryptosporangium > Cryptosporangium sp. NPDC048952. The sequence goes on from NZ_JBICTY010000002.1 coordinate 510,115, forward strand.
CGAGCTTCACCTCACTCGTGGCGTCTCCGCCGTCGTTCTCACCGAACGCGGTGTCGCTGGAGTCACCGCAACCGGCCAGGACTGCCGTCAGGGCGAGGGCACCGGCTATCAATCGGTACTTCTTCATCACGTCTCCTTAGTCGGTGTCCACCCACACCGGGGAGGACCAAGCCATCTCGCCGTCCACCTGGATGACGCGGACGTAGTAATAGGCAGCCCCGCCGTTGGTTGCGGAGCCGGGGTTGTCTTGCCAGGTCAGCCGCTGCTCGGTGCCGCCGAGCGAGGTGAGTCCGCCGGTGGCGCCGATGACGGTGAGCCGGCCACCCTCCCCTCCGGGGAGTTCGAGACCGACGAGTTTCTCCAGCGTGGTGCGCGTCTCGTTGAGGGTGACCGTCGCCTCCGGCGGGCCCACCAGCGTCAGTTCGACGCCACCCCGCTGCGCGCCGTAGGGCTCGCCGAATGCTTTGGTCGACGCCTGCCAGGTGACGCCGTGGGCGCTGACGCTCGTGATCTCCGGGGACCAATAGGGGGTGGCCAGGATCTCGCCGCCGTCGTCGATCGTGAGGCGGCCGGACCAGTCGGTGGTGATGGCGCTCTGTCCGAACTCGATGCGGACGGGGAGTTCGAGGTGGCCTTCGGGTTTGCTGAGCTCGGGGCGGAGTTCGCGGATCGTCTCGCCGTTGCGGACGAGTTGGATGCGGGCGAGGTCACGGTAGCCGCGGGCGTAGACCTCGATGTCGATCTCGCCGGTGCTGCGGATCTCCCGGCCCATGAACGCGCCGCCGATCCGGACGTCGACGAGGACGTCGCGGGTGGTGGCGCCGAAGACGCGGCGGTTCCGCAGGGAATCGAAGACGCTTTCGCGGGTGAGGTTCACGGCGAACGCACCGACGTAGCTGGCGCCGTTGCCGTGGTCGGAGCTGGCGATGAGCCCGAAGCGGTGGCCCGCGGCCAGGCCGTCGGCGACGAACGTGCCGTGGCGGGTGGCGTCGGAGTACTGGCGGAAGACACCGTCGGCCTCGTAGTTGCCGCGGCAGGCCTGGAAGACCTCGACCAGGCGCAGGTACTCCGGGTCGGCGTAGTTCCAGTCGTACGGGATCATCGCCGAGCCGGGGTGGTGCGGGATCGTGAGCGCCGGGTAATTCGGGTGGCGGCGCAGGCTCGCCCAGAGTTCGTCGGGGGTCTGGGAGCCCTGCGCGAAGGACGAATAGATCGGGGCGCCACGGTCGACGGACCCGTAGATGACGTTCTGGTGTCCGGTGTTGCCGGTCCATTCGAAGCCGTAGAAGGGCACGAAGCGGTCGTCGACGCGGAACAGGTCCGCGATCTTCTGGATCGACCACCACTGGTACTCGCTGCTGTTCTCGGAGTGGTCGGTGACCGCCCAGAAGTCGTAGTCGCAGACGTCCCAGCCGTAGCGGTAGAAGTCCTCGAGCGAGGGTTCGTCGCCGGAGGTGCAGCGACTCACGAGGGAGTGCCGGTGCAGGTCGCCCCAGTAGAGGGTGAGCTGTTGCCCGTCGACGTCGGTGGTGTAGCGCGGTTGGGGGGCATCCAACCAGGTGCGGGACTCCCGGCGCTCGTTGCTCTCGACGATCTGAACGGGCCGGGGGGCGCCGGCTGGGCCTCCGGCCGCCGGGACCGTGGCGGACCGGATCACGCCCACGCCGTGCATGCCGTGCCAGACGACGGAGCCGAGGTGTTCGAGGAGCACGGGGCATTCGCGGCCTCCGAACCCCTCGGTCCAGGTGAGGCTGCGTTCGAGGCGTCCGTCGGCTTGCCACGCGATGACGGTGCCGGTCTTTCCGGCGGCGACGGCGGGTTCCTCGAGCGTGCCGTCGCTGCCGCCGAACGTGACCGGCGCCGACCAGCCGTCCGGGCCGAGCGTCTGCGCCGCGACCTCCCAGTAGTAGGTCATCAGCGGCAACTGCCGGTGCACCCGGTACGCCACGGCCAGCCCACCGCGTGCGTCCGCCACCAGCCGAGGCAACCCCCCGGGCACGACGTTCAGCGTCTCCCCGAGTCCGGGTGCCTCCTGGAGTGCATCGTCATCGATGCGGACGACGCGGAGGGTGGCGGTGACGTCGGGGAGGAGTTCGGGTGGGACGGAGTCGCCGGAGTCGCGGGCGCCGACCACTGCGGGGGCCTCGGCGAGTTCGGCGGTGGGGCGCAGGCGGGTGGGGCCGGAGCCGCCGTGGCCGTGCACGGCGATCAGGTCGAACGCGCACCAGATCGCGCCGTCGGTGGTGACCGCGAGGCTCGGGTGCAGTGCGTAGTCGGTGCCGGCGCTGATCGGCCGGATCGGTCCGTCGCCGATGCGGACGACCACCCGGTACGACCCGTCGACGTACTCCGACCAGGCGTACACGCTGCGACCGTCGGGCAGCGCGGCCACCGCCGGGTCCCAGGCGTTACCCGCGGCGCCGTCACTGGCGAGGACCGTCTCGCCCCAGGTGCCCCCGGAGTACCGCCGCGACCAGATCCCGAACCCGGTGCCGTGCGGCCCCTGCCAGACGACCTCCAGACCGTCCGGGGTCGCGATCACCTCCTGGTTGAAGCTCGGGTGCTCGCTGTCACTGATCCGCTCCGGTTCGCCGCCGATCCGGTGCGCGTGGACGGCAACGCGCTTGGCGTCGTCAGCAAGCCCGTAGAAGACCCAAGCCTCCCCCTGCGGATCGAAGACCGCCGACGGGCGGAAGCAGTCGCCGGGGTTCGGTGTGAGCACCACCCGCTCCCCATCGAGGTCGGCGACGACCCGCTCCCCGACTCCTTCCTCCCAGTCGATCCACACGTACAGCTCCCGCCCGTCCGGCGCGACGGCCACCGCCGGCCGAGCCGCCCCGGGCCGCCCGGCGGTCACGCCGTCCGCAGGAGACGCCGCGGCCGGACAAGAGATCTCGCGGCCGGTGGCGCGGCGGTGGCCGGGGAGCGTGGGGGCCGCGGCGAGCGCGGCGTCGGCGGCGGTGAGGTACTCGGTGAGGCGCCCGCCACCCTCGTCGACCCACATGTACCGCAGCGGGTCGGGGTCGAGCACCGCGATCACGTCACCGACGTCACGCGACTCGTCGATGGCCGCGGCGAGCCGCCGGTTGAACGCCAGAACACGCTCCAGGTCAGCGCGCTGACGATCCGTGTACCCATCCGCGTGATGGTCAAGCCCGCAGCACTCCATCATGGCCAGAACCTTCTCGTTCGGCATCGAAGGAGAACAATCCCCTGGCACAGGGGGACCGATACCAATTCCCTACTGACCCCATAGGATTTACGAATGGACCGCCGCCAGCTGGAGTACTTTCTCGCCATCGTCCAGACCGGCGGGTTCACGAGCGCCAGCCGACGCCTGCGCGTCGCCCAGCCCTCCCTCTCCCAGGCGATCCGCGCCCTCGAACGCGACCTCGGCACCCCGCTCTTCGACCGCCTCGGCCGCGGGGTCGGCCTCACCGCGGCCGGCGAGGCCCTGGTCCGCCCCGCCAAGCAGGTGCTCCGCGACTTCGCGACCGCCCGCGCCTCGGTGGAGAGCGTGCTCGGCCTGACCGGCGGCCGACTCGACATCGTCGCGCTCACCACGCTCGCCGTGGATCCCCTCGCCGCCCTCATCGGCCGGTTCCGCGCCGCGCACGAGCAGGTCGACGTCCGGGTGACCGACCCGGAGCTGGACGACGCGGTCACGGGCATGGTGCTCGAGGGTGATTGCGAGTTGGGACTCGCGGAGTCACCGGGCGTCGTCGAGGGCCTCGACCACCTGCGCCTGCGTGACCAGGAGTTCTTCGCGGTGCTCCCGCCCGGTTCGGCGATCGACCCGGCGCACCCGATCGAGGTGGCTGAGCTCGCCGGTTGGGCTCTGGTCTCCACTCCGAAAGGAACTGCGATGCGGACGCTCGTCGACCGCGAACTCGGCCGCTGTGGTGCCGTGCCCCGCATCGCGGTGGAGACGACGCACCGCGCGGCGATCGTGCCGCTCGTTCTCGCCGGTGCCGGGGCGACGGTCTTACCGCCCCGCCTGGCAGAGGACGCCGCGGCGCACGGTGCCGTGGTGGTGCCGACGACGCCGAGGCTCGTGCACGGTGCCGTGATGATGTGGCGCAACGGCCAGCTCTCCCCCGCCGCGAAGGCGTTCGTCGACCTGGCCATCACGCGTTCGCTGTCGGGCTCGGGCGACGAATAAGCTCAGGAGCATGGTCGCCGAACCCACGCCCGCCGAGGTACTCGTCCTGCGGCGGGCGCTCGAGGGGTCGGTGCTGCCGCGCCACCAGGCGGGCGGTTCGCCGCAGCGATTGCTGACCAGCCTGCTCGGTGAGCACTGGCTCGACGCGGACGCCGCGCTGCCGCTGGGCGTGCTGATCGACCTCGTCGCGGAGTTCGGCATTAGCGAGACCAGTGCGCGGGCCACCGCGAACCGACTGGTCAAGCGCGGGGTGCTCGAAGCGGGCAAGGTAGGGCGTCACGCGTACTACCGGCTGTCGGAGACCGGGCGGCAGGACATCCGCCACAAGACCGGCACCGTGCTCGACTTCGGTCCGTCGGCCCGCCCCTGGGACGGCCGGTGGACGCTCGCCGCGTTCAGCGTCCCGGAGGACCAGCGACGCCTGCGGCACCAGCTGCGCAGCTACCTGCGGTGGCTCGGGTTCGCGCCGCTGTTCGACGGCCTCTGGATCTCGCCGCACGCCGGGCTCGACGCGCTCCGCGAGGTGTTCCAGGCGGTCGGCGTCGACAATTTGAGTGCTTTTCGGGTGGTGGAGACCGCTGTCGGGTGCGCACCGCTGACCGCCTGGGACCTCACCGAGATCCAGTCGGCGTACCAGGCGTTCCTCACCGACCACCAGAAACTGCCTGACATGCTGAAAGCCGGTGAGGTGACGCCTGCCGCGGCGCTCGTGCAGCGCACGCACCTGCTGGAGACCTGGCGGATCTTCCCCGGTCTCGACCCGGAGCTTCCCGCCGAACTACTGCCCGACGACTGGCCGAGACCGGCGGCCCACGCCCTGTTCAGCGAGCTCTACGACGGCCTCGGCGAGCTGGCGACGCTCCGGTTCCGCCAGATCGTCGCCAAGCACGAACCGGACCTGGCGAACCACGTCGACCACCACACCGTCGCGACCTGGGCCTGAGCCGAGTCGTCACACGCAGGGTGGCTGATATGCCCGGCCAGGGACGTACATCCCCCACTCCGCGCGGGTGATCGGTTCGCCCGAGGTCGCGCAGATGAGTGCTGCAGCCCGCTCCGGGTCGGTGTGCCAAAGTGAAACCCCGCCGTCTGCCCCGCCGGCGGCGAGCATGTCGGTGCCGGGCCGGAACCCAACGGTGAAGAGGATCCCCGTCGATGCGGTCAGCTTCGCATAGAGCGTCGGACGGTTGCGTCGGCTGACATCCCACAGCCATAGCGTGCCGTCGGTGCCGGCGCCGGCAACCAACGTGCCGTCGCTGCTGAAATTGACCGTGTAAAGGAAACCGGTCGGTCCAGCGAGCGGTGGCGCGACGAGTTCAGGAGCCGCCGGATCCCCGAGACCGTAGAGTCGCAGCTTGCCATCAGCCAGGCTGACTGCGAGCGTCGTGCCGTCCGGGCTGAAGGCGACCGAGTAGGCATAGTGGTCGCCCGGTTTGAGCGGTGGACCTTCGGGCCTCGGCCTGGTCGGATCGGCGACATTCCAGACGCGAACCGTCTTGTCGGCGCTTGCGGCTGCCAAGAGCTTCCCGTCAGGGCTGAATGCGACCGAGTAGACACCGTCGGAGAAGCCGGACAGCGTCGCATCCAGGCGCGGCTTCGCAGAGTCGCGCACGTCCCAGAGGCGGACGGTCCCGTCGCGCGAGGCGGTGGCGAGCGTACGACCATCTGGGCCGAACGTGAGGAACTCGATTTGCTGGTCGGGATGGGCGGTCAGGACCTGACCGCTCGGTGCGGGACGCGCCGGATCGGTGACATTCCACAACCGGAGGGCGCCGGATCTGCCGAAGGCGGTCGCCATCGTGCGGTGGTCCGAGGTGAAGGCGACCGAAGAGGCGAAGCCGTCCTTGTTGGTCAGGGCCCGGCCGGATGGACGCGGATGCCGAGCTTCGGTGAGGTCGTAGAGTCTGGTGTCGCTGCTGCCCACGGCAAGCATTCGCCCGGTGGGGTCGAAAACGGCCGAGCTCACGGGGCCTGGCATGGCCAGTGCCGGTCCTGGGACAGACCAGAGCCTCGCCATGCCATCGTTCGATCCGGTGACGACCGTGGTTCCATCCGACGTGAACCGCACGGACGTCACGGGCACCGGGTGCGGCAGCGTGGCGACGACAGCGCGAGTGGCAACGTCGATGACACGGACTCCCACGGCGCCGTCGGAGCTCGCTATCGCTACGGACGCGCTATCGGGACTGAATGCAACCGCGTTGATCCAACTGGTTGCGCCCGTGATGGGTGACCCGATGGCCTGGGGCGCCCGTGGGGTAGTCACATTCCAGATGTAGGCCGACCGATCCGCCCCGCCCGCCGCCAGCCACCGTCCGTCGGGGCTGAAGGCCAGCTGGCCGATTTCTTTTTCCGGGCCGATAGGTCGAGCAATCAACTCCGGCCGCGATGGATTCCCGATGTCCCAGATTCCGACCGTGCCGTCCGAGTCGCCGACGGCGAGGTAGCCGTTACCCGCCCGAATGCTTAGGGACTTGGCCCGCTTGCCTTCTACCCGGATCGGTTTTCCCATCGGATCGAAAGTGCCGTCCGGCCCGACGCGCCACAGTCGCACGATGCCGTGATCGCATGCCGCTCCCACCATCCGGCCGTCCGGGCTGAAGGCCACGGAGTAGACGCTGCCGCCCAGTCCGGCCAGGGATTCGAGAGGCCGTGGCTTTGCCGGATCTCGAATGTCCCAGATCAGTACGGTGGCACCGGCCGTGGATGCGACGAGCAAGCCGCCTGCCGGATCGAACGCGACCGCATAAACGGTGCCCAGGGCTCCGGTCGGCATCCGGTAGAGCTGACGGGCGCGGCCTTGGTCCGATACATCCCATAGCTTCACGTCGGTGTCCGAGCCGGTCGCAACGAGGTGGCCGTCAGGATGGACCGCCGTGGCATAGAGAATTCCGGTGCCGCCGGGGATCCGTACGGCAGGCCGCAGCGCAGATGCGTCGAGCAGGCTCGACCGTGCCTCGGTCGTCGGAGCAATTCGGTACGCGGCGAGCGACAGCTGCCTCGCCAAAGACACGTCTCGGCTCCGTAGCTGGTCCGCCCGCACGGCGGTCATTCGCGAGAGCGCGAGATCGCGATCGGTACGTGCTTCGTTGCGCTGGTCACGGGCATCGTTGCGTTGGTGGAAAACGACGGCGGCCAAGGTTCCGGTCAGAAACAGAAGGACCGCGAGAACGGCCATCGTTAGCACGAAGAGCCGCGCGCGGCGGCGTGCGCGACGCCGGCTGGTCGCGAGAAAGTGCCTGCTGACCGCAGGGACGTCTTCACCGTGCAGATCGGCCCATTCGCGGGCGGCCACGAGTCTAGTTCCCCTGTAGAGCAAGCCGCTTTCGCGGCCGGATTCCTGCCATTCGAGTGCATCCGCGTCGACCTGTTGCCCCAGTAGCAACATGCCCCGGTCGACCTCAAGCCATTCCCGCAGTCGCGGCCATGCGCCGATCAGCGCCTCATGGGTGATTTCGACGGTATCGACGTCGACAGTAATGAGCCGCTGAGCGATGAAGGACTTGAGCACCTCCTCCCGGTCAGAATCCTGGTTTCTCCCCGCGAGCAGATCTCCCAGTCGCACACGACGACGGGTGTCGGGCATGTCGGGGTGCAGCCTGATCAGACGGAGGAATAGCCGTTGCGCTTGCCGTTGCTGATGCGGGCTGAGGCCGGCATACACGGCCTCGGCACTCGCGGCGACCGCGCCGTCGATACCGCCGACCTGCTCGTAATTCGTAATCGTCAGCCCTGCCCTGTCCTTGACCCACATCTCGTGGAGGGCATACGAAAGCAGTGGGAGCGCACCGGTTTCGTGCACGGTGGTACCCCGCCCCGGTACGACCTCTCGCACCAAAATCTCCACCAACTCGCGTTCCACGTCGATGCCGGCCCTTTCTGCCGGCTTCTCGATCACTTCCCGGATCTCGTCGGCGGTCATCGGTCCGACCGTCACCTGAGCGCTGTCGAGTGCCGCACGCAGACTTTCGTGACGCAGTGCGCGACCGTAGAAGTCGGCCCGCAGGCTGAGCACCACGGATGCCCCGTTACGAGAAGCACTGGACACGGCGGCGACCAGCCTGTCCTCGTCCGCGTCTCCAGTGAACACCTGCTCGAATTGGTCGAAGATGATGAGCGGTCCGCCCGACGAGTGACCGTCGCGGGAGTCGATGCCGCGCTCGGCGCTGCTCAGGAAGCGGCCGATCTCGATGTGCGAGTCTCGGCCGGGCGTGATGACGAGCGTCGGCCAGCCGGCGCTGCCAGGAAGCTCGCCGCGCTCGAGCGCAGGCGTTAGTCCCGCGAGAAGCAACGATGACTTCCCGGATCCGGACGCGCCCACCAGAATGATCAGTCCACCGCCACCCGCGTGTAACGCGCCGATCCGGCCGAGCAACTCCGTCATCAGGGCTGAACGGCCGAAGTACCAATCGGCGTCGGCGGCTGCGAAGCTGGAGAGTCCCCGATACGGTTGAATGTCACCAGGTCTGGTCTCGGCGGGCTTCACTCGGATACGGCAACGAGCACCCCACCACTGGTCGATCTCGACTTCGTTCAGGCCGATCACGCGGAGCAACTGCCCAAAAGTCAGTCGTTGTCCGTTCTGTGGCAGCGTGCCGTTGCACCACGCGCTGATCGAACTCTTGCTGATCGAAAGCGTCTTGTCGGTTGCGCCCGGCACCGGTGTTCCGTTCACCGCTTTAACAGCATCGCTCAATGACAGTCCTACAGAGCGTCGTAGTTCGGTCAAAGCCTTGCCGAATGCTTCCTTAGTGAGCAGAAGTTCCGGGTCTGGACGGTTACCCGCTCCGTACGATTCGGCCACATTCGATCCCATCGCGGTGAGGACGATCGACCTAGCTGCTCGATTCTCGTACGAGTGGCGTCCACGGAGTGTCCGGAAACTGTCCGGAGTCGACTGTCGCGCTAGCTCGACGGGCCGTGAACAGGCAAGTCTGATAGCGGCGGCGTTGTCTCGAACGCCGTACGCACCTCCGATCCCGCCACCGGACCGATGGAGACACGAAGCAATGCAGCTACGAAGAGGCGTCCTCCGAGCGGCCGCGGCCGGCCTCATCACCCTCTTGGCCACGTCCGCCGGTGCGGTACTCGGTCCGAGTACCGCACATGCCGATCTGCTCTACTGCGGTTCGAGCAAGTACATCGAGAAGATCGAAGTCGCGAACTGGGGCAACGGTCGGTTCCAGATCCTCGTCACCCCGAACTCCGCAGCACGTATTCGCGCTGGGCAGACGTCCACTGACCCGATTCGCTCTCGCGAGGTCGTGGTGGACGAGTGGCATGCCGTTCAGGCCTGTGTCCGAGGCCTCTACGGAAGCCTCGCCGACAGCATCTGGCAGCAGTTGGACTGTCACCAGCGGATGTCGTGGGTCTGGCATCCGCTGCGACGTGACTGGCTCACCGGGCCTACCTACGACCTGGAGAGTTGGCGGCCGGCCCTGACCGGCCCCAACGTCGCGGTGCAGGAGGCACGTACGCGGTGCCTCAACACCCTGGGCGTCGACGAGAACTCCAAGGTGACCAGTCCCTACCGCCCCGATGCGGGCCAGTTCGATCTCCTACACGCGTGGGGCAACTTCGCCTGAGACCTGCCCGACGCGTGGATGCCCGGCGAGAGGAGGGGACTCGCCGGGCATCTGCCCTTAGTCGAGGGGTTGATCCGATTGGATATCAATTGGCCAGAAGTCCTGACCGGATTTCTCGTCGGCGTCGTCCCGATCTGCATTCGGCAGCTCTACCTGTACCTTCGATTCTTCAGATCACCAGGCAAAGCCAGGTACCTCGGGCACTGGCACGCATACTGGCGGAGCACTACCGGCGCCGGCATGATCGGCCACGAGGAACTCGATGTTCATTACTCGTTTCTTCGAAACACGCTCCTCGTGACCAACAACTCACCGAGCCTGGACGGTGGTTACCGTGAAACCGTGTATACCGGCACTCTTTCAGAGCGCCAGGGAGTGGTCCGATACTGGTATCTGCGCGATCCGGTGACGCATACCCAGGAAACATGGGTGATCTTCGATCCGTACTACGACCCGATCAAGGTGGCCGAGGGAGTCCAGGTGACGGTGGATCTCCGTGGACTACCGGTGGCCACCGGCCAGGTCATCAGCCGCACCGAACTCAGCCGTCAGGAACTCGAGAACAGACTGCCCCGGGAAGTTCTCAACACTGACCCACTGAAGTCATTCCTCGCTAACTATTCGCCTGCGGACGACGCTCTTCGCAGCGCGGACCCCGACCCGGGCATCACCTAGATCACGCCCTTTTCGGTCAGGGCGTCCACGTCGGTGGGTGCGTAGCCGAGGAGGCCTTCGAGGACGGCTCGGGTGTGTTCGCCCACCCGTGGGGGCGGCTGGTCGAAGCCGGCCGACGAGCGGGAGAAGACGATCGGGACGCCGGTGCCGGACAGGCCCGCGATGTCGCCGTAGTCGGGATGCGCGAGCGGCACCACCTCGTGCCGGGCGCGCACCAGCGGATCCGCCACCGCGGAAGCCGGGGTGCGCACCGGCGCGCACGGTGCCCCCGCCGACGTCAGCGCGCTCACGGCGTCGGCCAGAGTACGGACGGAAGTCCACGCGGCGATCAGCCCGTGCAGTTCGTCGGCGCGGGCCACCCGGGCGTCGCGGGTGGTGAAGCGGGGGTCGTCCACCGGGTGGCCGATGGCCGCCAGGACGCTGCGCGCGAACGCGTCGGTCGGGGCGGAGACGCTGACGAAGCCGTCGAGGGTCGGGAAGACGCCGAACGGGGCGAGGCGCGGCACCATGTTGCCGGTGCGCTGGGGTAAGCCGAGTCGCTCGTAGGCGTCGAACGGTTCGCACGCCACGAGGGACGTCAGGGCGCCGAGCATCGAGACGTCGACGTGCTGGCCGAGCCCCGAGACGTCCCGGTCGCGCAGTGCGGCGAGAGTTCCGATGACGGCGTACATGGGAGCCAGCAAATCGCCGATCGGCAGCCCGAACCGCACCGGGTCGTCCTCCGGCGCCCCGGAGGTGAACATCGCCCCCGACAGCGCCTGAATCACCGAGTCCATCGCCTTGCCCGGGTTGTCGGTGCCGAACCCGGTGATCGACGTGTACACCAGCCGCGGGTTGACGGCGAGCATCGCGTCCGGGTCGACGCCGAGGCGCCGGGTCACTCCGGTGCTGAAGTTCTCGACCAGGACGTCGGCGTGGTGCACGAGGTCACGCAGCACGTCGACACCGGCGGGCTGTTTCAGGTCGAGGCTGATCGCCTCCTTGTTCCGGCCACGCAGCATCATCGAGACCGACATGTCCTCCGGCCCGGTGCGCTGCGCCGACAAACCCTCCCGCCCCACGTACGGCGCGTTGTTGCGCGCGGTCTCCCCCGGGCCGGGACGCTCCACCTTGATCACGCGGGCACCGAGCCCGGCCATCAGCAGGGTGGCGTAGGGCCCGGCCAGGGCGGTGGTGAGGTCGACGACCGTGATACCGGTCAAGGGGCCCCTCACAGGCCGATCCCGGGCAGCACGATGCGCCCCTCCTCTCGGGAAAATTCGGTGTCGAGGCCCGCGCGGCGCGTGATGTCCTCGATGTAGTCGGCGACCCGCCCGTCCGGCGCGGGCTGGGGCGCCCCGTTCCGGTCGATCCACAGCGGGATCAGCCCGGCCGCCACCAGCCGGCCCGTTGCGTCGAATTCGCACGTGGCCAGCGCGGTGTTCCGCGATTCCGGATGGAACGGGTAGGTGGGCATGTCCGGATCCGGCGCGAATCCGAACAGCTCGACCCGCCGCTTCGCCCAGGCCGTTCGTTCCGCGCTGTCGCCGCCGGTCGGGCTCAGTGCCCGGGTGACCGTCACGAAATTGCCGAGACCGTGGAAGATCGGTGCTCCCCGGTACACCTCGACGCCCCGCATGATGTGCGCGTGGTGCGCGATGACGACCGAGGCTCCGGCGTCGACCGCGGCGCGCGCGACCTGGGGCTCGTACATCTCGATCGTGGCCGGCGTGTGCCCGACGCCCTTGTGCAGCGCGACCACGACCGCGTCGGCCCGCTCCCGGGCGGCGCGGACGTCGGCGGCCATCGCGTCCAGGCTCGCCGGGTCGGCGAACGTGAAGATCTCCGGCGGACCACCCGGGCTGGCGTGGTCCAGTTCATAGTGCGTGAGCACCCGGACGTAGGCGCAGCCGGCCTTCTGACTACGCGCCCAGGAGTCCCGCGGTCCGACGCAGTTGTAGCTGAGCACGGCGATGTTGCCGGCGATCGCCGGGGTGCGTGCCTCGGTCAGGTTCGCACCGGCGCCCGCGGTCACCAGCCCCGCGTCCCGGCAGGCGGCGATCGTGTCCAGGACCCCCTGCTCACCGACGTCGAACACGTGGTTGCCGGCGAGCGTGGCAACGGTGAACCCGGCCGCGCCGAGCGCTTTCAGATGCGCCGGGTCCGCCGGCGGAGCCGGCACGTCGGTGGACAGCTGCGCTGTCGACGTGCTGTGCGGCACCTCCACGTGTCCGATGACGACGTCGCCGCCGCGCAGGATCTCGCGGGTGCCGTCGAAGAACGCGTCGGGGTTCGGTTCGTCGAGAACCAGATCTCCGGTCGCGAGCAGGGTGGTCATCGGGAGAACCTCTCCAAGAATTCGCGCAGGCGTGGTGTCTTCGGATCGGTGAACAGGTGTGGACCGCTCTCGACCACCCGGCCGGCCTCCATGAAGACGACCCGGTCGGCGACGTCCCGCGCGAACGCCATCTCGTGCGTGACCAGCACCATCGTCAGGCCTGCGGCGGCCAGGTCACGCACGACCTTCAGCACCTCGTCGACCAGCTCCGGGTCCAGCGCGCTGGTCGGCTCGTCGAACAGCATGATCCGCGGCCGGGTGGCCATCGCCCGCGCGATCGCGACCCGCTGCTGCTGCCCGCCCGACAACTGTCGCGGATACTTCGCCGCGTGGTCCGACAGGCCCATCTTCGCCAGCAGTTCCTCGGCCCGCGCGGTGGCCTCGGCACGCGGCGTGCCGTGCACGAGCACCGGCGGATCGATGATGTTCTGCAGCACGGTCCGGTGCGGAAAAAGATTGAACTGCTGAAAGACCATTCCCATGCGACGACGTTGAGCCGCGATCGCCTTCTCGGGCAGCACGCGCAGCTGGGTCCCGGTGCGCTTGCGGCCGAGCAGCTCGCCGTCGAGGTACATCGCGCCGTCGTCGATCTCTTCGAGCTGGTGGACGCAGCGCACCAGCGTCGACTTGCCGGAGCCGGACGGACCGATGACCGCCACGACCTCACCGGCGTTCACTTCCAGGTCGACGCCGTCGAGCGCGGCGCGGTCGCCGTAGTTCTTGCGCAGGCCACGGACCTCGAGGACCGCTGTCATCGGTTCGCTCCCCGGCCGAAATACTTCTCCAGGCGCTGCTGGCCGAGGCTGAACACCGAGACGACGAGCAGGTACCAGAGCACGGCGACGATCAGCAGCGGCACGACCTGGTAGGTGCGGCCGTAGATCGTCTGCACCGAGTACAGGAGGTCGGCCATCGCGATGACGCTGACCAGCGACGTGCCCTTGAGGACGGTGATGAACTGGCTGCCGGTGGGCGGGATGATCGTGCGCATGGCCTGCGGCATCGTCACCCGCGAGAACGTCTGCCAACCGCTGTAGCCGAGCGACTTCGCGGCTTCCTGCTGCCCCGTATCGACCCCCAGCAGGCCGCCACGGACGATCTCGGCCAGGTACGCGGCCTCGTTGAGCCCGAGGCCGAGCACCGCGGCGGTGACCGGCGTGATCAGGTCGTTGCTCGACCAGCTCGCGAACTCCGGGCCGAACGGGATGCCGACCGAGATCTTCGGCAGCAGGTAGCCGAGGTTGAACCAGAAGATCAGCTGCACCAGCGGCGGGATCGAGCGGAACACCGTGACGTAGGCGGTGCCGGCCCAGCGCAGCGGCACGAACGCCGACAGACGGCAGGCCGCGATCGTGGTGCCGAGCAGCAGCCCGACGAGCATGGCGGCGACCGCGAGCAGGATCGTCGTGCCGAGGCCTTTGAGGACCGAGGAGTCGAACAGGTACTCGCCGACGACGTTCCACTCGAACGCCTCGTTGAAGACGAGGAACCGTGCGAGCTGCGCGACCAGGACCAGCAGGACGGCGCCGACGACCCAGTGGCCCCACCGCACGTGCCCTTTGGCCTGCGCGGCATAGTCGGCTCGGTCGGTGGCCTCCTGCGCCGTGAGCGTCATGGCTTCGCGGCCACGTTCATCGCCGGGGCGTCGACAGCGACGTCGGTGAGTCCGTAGGCCTTCATGATCTTGTCGTACTGGCCGGACTCGAACAGCACCGTGAACGCTTCGAGAAGCACCGGGCCGAGCCCACCGGCCTTCGGCGCGAGCAGCGCGAGCTGGTCGACGCCGGCGCCCTGCTCGTCCTGCTGCAGGACGTACTTGTACTGGCCCTTCGCAGCGTTCTGGATGTCGAGCACACCGGCCTGGGTGGCGCCGAGCGCGTCGGCGCGGCCGGAGCGCACCGAGAGGATCGTCGCGTTGGTGTCGGCGAGCGGCTGACCCTGCACCGCGGGTTTCTTCGACGTACCGCACCAGGTCGAGAGGCCCTTGAGCTGGCCTTCCACGATGCTGCCGGACACGTAGGCGACGGTCTTGCCGCAGAGGTCGGCGGCTTCCTTGACGTCCGAGTCCTGTTTGAACAGGTACGCGGTGCGCGAGGTCATGTAGACGACGTTGTCGAAGTCCTTCTCGCGCGCCGGGGTGTCTTTCACCGGGCCGTTGAACGCGTCGAAGCGACCGGCCTTCATACCGGTGAGTGCGGCGGGCAGGCCCGCGATCACCTCGATGCGCGTCTTGACGCCGAGCACGGCGCCGAGGGCTTCCTGGATGTCGGGGTCGAATCCGGTGACCGTGCCGTCCTTGGCCACGACCCGGTACGGCGGGTGCGGGTCGCCGGCGAACACGAGCTCGCCCTTGTCCTGGATCGCCTTCGGCAGCTTGTCGTGCAGCTCCTGGCGGAACAGGGCCTTGGTGTCGACCGAGGGGGCCTTCGTGCCGGTGTCGCCTGCGTCGGTGCTTCCGCCGCAGGCCGACACCGCCAGGACAACAGCGCCCAGCACTCCGGCCAGGGCGGTCCTCGCTAACGTCAACATCTCTGACCCCTCTGTCATTGAGACGGATTCTTTGACGTGCGGCAGAACGACTGTCACACGTTGTGGTGCTGAGTGTCGTACGTCATACCCCCTCCTCGTCAAGGGGTTGGGGATGCCAATTGGCGGGTTTACAGTCCGTCGTGTGACAGTTTTCTCGCCGAACGGTCGCTCATCCGCATCAGCGCTGCCGTCCGACTCAAAACGGACTGTGTTGCCGCGGGCGCGCTCCGGGGCCAATCCGCAGCACCTGCTCGTGACGCTGCTGGGTGACTTCTGGCTGGACGAGGGTGCCGAGGTACCGCTCGGAGCGGTCGTGGAGATGATGGCCGCGTTCGGGACGTCGACGGCGAGCGCGCGGCGGGCGATTGCCCGGTTGGTCGACCGCGGGACCCTTCTGAGCACGCGCTCGGGGCGGCGCGCCCGCCTCCGCATCGCCCCCGACGCCCGCCGGAGCGTCCAGGACACGGCTGTGCGGATCATGCGCTTCGGCCGCGAGGACACGGACTGGGACGGGCGCTGGACGCTCGTCGCGTTCAGCGTGCCGGAGGAGCGGCGGCAGGTCCGTCACCAGGTACGCAACGCGTTGCGGTGGCTCGGATTCGGGGCCCTGTTCGACGGGGTGTGGATTTCCCCGCGGGCGTCCGTCAGCGCCGTCGAGGACGTGTTGCGCGAGCACGCGCTGGACGCGGTGTCGATCTTCCGGGTGGAAGCGGTCGGGTCGCCACCGGTCGAGGCGTGGCCGCTGGAGGGTGCCGAGGCCGCGTACGGCGACGTGTTGGCGGTGTACGCGCCGATCCGGGACCGGGTGCGGGCGGGTGAGATCGGCGCGGCCGAGGCGCTGGTCGTGCGGACGCGGTTGATGGACGCGTGGCGCCGGATCCCCGCGCTGGATCCGGGGCTCCCGGACCCGCTGCTACCGCCGTCGTGGCCGCGGGCGGCCGGGTATGCGCTGTTCGTCGAGGTCTACGACACGCTCGGCCCGCTCGCCGAGTACCGCGCACGCCAGATCGTCGCCCACCACGACGAGGACCTGACCGACCACCCCCGCCACCACACCTCAGCGAAGTGGTGACCTACTGCAGTTCGGCCCGGAGGAGCGCGGAGGCGTCGGCCAGGGCGCGCATCTTGCCCTGGGCCGACTCGCGGGGCAGGTACTTCATGCCGCAGTCGGTCGAGAGCACGATGCGCTCCGGCGGCACGTAGTCGAACGCGCGGCGCACGCGGTCGGCAACGACCTGCGCGGACTCGATCTCCGGCGTCGAGAGGTCGATGACGCCGAGGATGATCGTCTTGCCGGACAGGTCGGCGAGCACCCCGAGGTCGAGCTTCGACTGCGCGGTCTCGATCGAGATCTGGTCCGCCGTGCACGCGGCGAGCTCCGGCAGGAACGAGTACCCGGCCGGCCGCTCGTGCACCAGCGCCGCGTACCCGAAGCACAGGTGCACCGCGGTCGTACCGACGACACCCTCGAGCGCCCGGTTCAGCGCGGCCACCCCGAACTCCCGCGCCACGTCAGGGCGCGCCTGCAGCCACGGCTCGTCGATCTGCACGATGTCGGCCCCCGCCGCGTGCAGATCTTTGATCTCGGCGTTCACCGCCGCCGCGAGGTCCATCGCCGCGGACTCGGCGTCCGGATAGTGGTCGTTCTGCGCCTGCTGCGACATCGTGAACGGCCCGGGAACCGTCATCTTGACGATCTTCTCGGTGTGCGCGCGCAGGAACCGTACGTCCTCGACCTGGATCGGCGCCGGCCGGCTGATCGGCCCGGCGAGCCGCGGAACCGGGTACGGCTCGCCGTTGCGGTTGATCGTCGTGCCCGGGTTGTCGATGTCGACGCCCTCGAGCGCGGTCGCGAAGTGGTTGGAGTAGCTCTCCCGGCGCATCTCGCCATCGGTGAGGATGTCCAGCCCGGCTTCCTCCTGCGCCCGGATGGCCACCAGCGTCGCGTCGTTCTGGGCCTCGGTGAGCTGATCGGGGGCGACCCGCCACAGCTCCTTCGCCCGGACCCGCGGAGGCATCCGGCCCGCCAGCTTCGACCGATCGATCAGCCAATCGGGCTGCGGGAGACTTCCAACGACCGACGCGAGCAGCATGTCTGAAACCTATACCGCGGGCTTGAGGCTCTTCTCTACCAGGCCCGCGGCCGGGCCGGCGAGCGACTCCTCGACCAGCCCCGGAGGGGCGGAATCCAGCATCTGCAGGATCGCTTCGGCGAGCTGGCGTGCCGCCGCCGGGTCGAGCTCCACCGCGACGCGGGCCGCGGCACCGCGGCCGGGATTGCGGAAGTCGACGTTGAGCGTGTGGGCCTGTGGCGCGGACACCGGGTGGTCGAAGTACACGGTGGCGTCGGTGAGCGGGAACCAGCCCTCGCGGCCCTTACCGGCCCCACTGATCTTCAGGGTGGCGGTCTCGTAGGTGCACATCGTCATTCCCCCAGGTGAGTGCGGAAGAAGGCGGCGATCTTCTGCCAGCCGTCCACCGCCGCCTCCGGGCGGTACGACGGTCGGTCGGTCGCGAAGAACGCGTGGCCGGCTCCGTCGTAACGGTGGAATTCGAACGTCTTGCCGGCCTCGGTGAGCGCCTTCTCGAGCTCGTCGACGTGCTCCGGGCTCGGGTACTTGTCGTCGTTGCCGAACATGCCGAGCAGCGGCGCGCGCAGTTCGGGCGTGCGGTCCACGAGCGGGCCGACACGCAGCGGGAACCCGTCCGGCGGCGTCCCGACGACGAACGCCCCGTAGCAGTCGACGGCCGCGTCGACGTCGATGCTCAGGGCCGCGAGGAACGACTGACGGCCACCGGAGCAGTAGCCGATCGTGCCGACCTTGCCGTTGGAGTCCGGCAGGCCGCGCAGGTAGGTGACCGCACCAGCGGCGTCGCCGACGAACCGCTCGTCGGGCACGCCACCGTTCGCGCGGGCGACGGCGGCCGCATCGTCCGGGTCGGCGCCCGGCGCCTCGCGACTGTAGAGGTTCGGACAGATCGCGGCGAAGCCCAGCGCCGCGAACTTCCGGGTGATCTCCTTCGTCGCCGCGTCGTACCCCGGCAGGTGGTGGATGACCACGACGCTCCCCCGCGGGCCGTCGTCCGCCGGAAGCGCCAGGTAGGCCTCGATCTCGTCGCCGTTCGCACCTTCGATGCGCACGGTCTCCGCTCGCAGATCGCCGATCATCAGTCCTCCTCTTGAGTTGCTGGCGTCAACCATATCCTTCGACGTATTTACGTAGTTGCGTAATACTGGAGAAGTGACAGACGAACCTCTTGCGGATCGGGTGGCTGCTCTGGAGCGGCGCCTGGACGCGTGGGAAGCCACCGGTGGGCCCGTCCCCGATGTGGCTGACGCGTTCTGGGCGCTCGAAGGGCTGAAAGCCCGTACGGACAACGCCGTGCTGTTCACCGGCACCGTGGAGTTGCCCAACGGGGAGCGCTACGACTGGCAGTACGGCACGCCGGTCGAGGCTCTGCTGGACTCGGAGTGGTCGGCGTGGGCCGACCGGCTCGCCGCCCTCGGTCACCCGGTGCGCCTCCGGTTGCTCCGCCGGATCCTGTCCGGCGCACGCACCACCGCCGAGTTGGCCGACGACGAGGAACTCGGCACGACCGGCCAGCTCTACCACCACCTGCGCCACCTGGTCGCGGCCGGATGGCTCCAGTCGGCCGCCCGCGGACGGTACACCGTCCCCCCGGAACGGGTGGTTCCCCTGCTCGTCATCCTGTCGGGAGTACGCCCATGACAGTCACCGCCCCTCGCTCCACGGTCGTCCCGATGCGCGCCCTGGTCATCGCCGCGCTGGCCGGCGTCGTCGTGGCCGCACTCGCGTTACTCGTCGGCCCGGCGCCCCATCGGCTCACCGACGCCTCCGGTGGCGACGACGCACTCGCCGCACAGGTGCTGGACGTCGTCGGCGACGAGACCGGTGGCTACCGCGGCCTGTCGGTCGCGCGCATCACCGGCTCCGGCGTCGTCACGACGCTCGTCGGTGACGACGGCGGCGGCCCGGTCTTCGAGATCGGGTCGGCCGGCAAGGTGTTCACCGGCATGGTGCTGGCGGACCTGATCGCCGACGGCCGGGTTCGCGCCGACGACACGCTGCGCACCGCGTTCCCGGACGTGAAGTTCGCCGATCCCGCGGTGGGCGACGTCACGCTCGCCGAGCTGGCGAGCCACCGCTCGGGGCTCCCCCGCCTCGGAGGCGGCCCGAGTGAACTGCTCAACGGCGCCTGGACGAACGTCACCGGCGGCGACCCGTACGGCCAGAGCGTCGACGACCTGCTCGACGAGGCCGCGAACACGTCGGTCGGCGACGGCCGCGGTGAGGTCAGGTACTCCAACTTCGGCATGGCGCTGCTCGGCCAGGCCCTGGCCGCGCGCACCGGGACGCCGTACCCGCAGCTGGTCACCGACCGCATCCTGCGTCCACTGGGGATGTCCGACACGACGATCGACGCGGACCCCACCGGCGAGTGGGCCGAGGGTGCGACGGCGTCCGGCCGCTCGGCGTCGGCCTGGACCGGCGCCGGCTACGCCCCGGCGGGCATCGGCGTGCGCTCCACCGCCGCGGACATGGCGAAACTCGTCGCCGCGACGATGAACGGCACCGCGCCCGGCGCCGACGCCACCACCCCGCGCTGGGACCAGAACGACAAGAGCCGCGTCGGGTACGCGTGGTTCACCACCGCCGAGGGGCTGACGTGGCACAACGGCGCCACCGGCGGGTTCCGCTCGTACGTCGGCTACGACGAGGCCGCGGGCGAGGGCGTCGTCGTGCTCGGCAACACGAACCGGGACGTCGAATGGATCGGCATTCGACTGCTGGGCGGCGACGCGGAGCCCTCGGACACCGCGCTCGTGCCCTGGCAGTGGGCCGTGACGATCTTCCTCGTGCTGTACCTGGCGGCCACGCTGCCGTTCCTGGCGGTCGGCCGGCCGGGTGAGGCGCGCTGGTACCAGGCGCCGCCCGACCGTCTCCGGATCGTCCAGAGCGGGCTGGCGACCGTCGCGGTGGCGCTGCTGGCCCACCGGCTCGGGGACTGGCTCACGATTCCGCCGCCGTTCTGGGCGCTCGGCGTGGGCCTCGCGGCCGCGGGCGCACTGCTACTGGCCCTACGGTGGCGCGACCTGCCCGTACGGTCCGGCGGCACTGTGTGGCTGCGCCGGGTGACGTTCGTGGCGTCGGTAGCGGTCAGCCTGATCGTGGTTGTCGCAATGCTTGCACTGTGGTGACACAGCACTCGGGGCCCGAGTCCGGCGAAGTCGCCGGGCACGGGCCCCGAGTGTGTGAGAAGTCTTAGTTACAGCGGCTGGATGTTCGACGCCTGCGGGCCCTTCTGGCCCTGCGTGATGTCGAACTCAACGGACTGACCGTCGGTCAGCTCCTTGTAGCCCTGTCCCTGGATCGCCGAGTAGTGGGCGAAGACGTCAGGTCCGCCTCCATCCGGGGCGATGAACCCGAATCCCTTCTCCGAGTTGAACCACTTCACGGTGCCAGTAGCCATGCTTCGCAATCCTCCGAAAAAAAACCACACGCCCCTGTATGGGACGCAGCCCTCAGCCTTCCCTATATGTCAAGCCAGTGGGTGAAGGCACGCCGAGATTACGCCCGTCGACGTGGTGGGCGCCACTGTTGAGCGACGCGTTTCCACATTTCTGCGTCGATCGACGAGCCGGGCAGGGGGTCGGAACCCGTTCGGAGGCCGTCCAGAGCCATCGTCAGGTACCGGCGCCAGAGCCCGGGAGACACCGATTCGGAGTACTCCAGCACCGCCACGACCATGAACAACACCATCACGAGATCCCCGCCGGCGACGCCGGGACGCAGCGCGCCGGCCGCGTGCGCCCGGGCCACCAGGTCGTCGATCTCCGGCTCGAGGCGTGATCGGACTTCCTGCACGTGATCCCGGCCGTACGCCCGGCTGAACACGACGTCGCGCAGTCCGCGGTCGGCGGCCATCCCCTCGACGCACTCCTCGGTGAAGCGGACGAGCGCCGCCCACGGATCGGGGTTCTCCCGCTCCTGCGCCGCGAGCGCCACCAACCGCTGCAGGCCGTCGGCGCACAGCGCTTCCACCAGCGACTCGCGGCTCGGGTAGCGGCGGTAGACAGTGCCGACGCCGAGGCCCGCATGGTGAGCGATGTCATCCAGCGTCACGTCCACGCCCCGGGCGGCGAACACCTCGCGGGCGGCTGCCAGGATGCGCTGGCGGTTGCGCTCCGCGTCGCGCCGCAGCGGCCGCTCGGACATGGCGATCAGGATAACGACCCTCGGGGTTGCATGATCATGCACCCCTCCGCATATACTTGCTACGTGTCCAAGGTGCTGACCTCCCTCCCTGTTGGCGAACGCGTCGGAATCGCTTTCTCCGGTGGCCTCGATACGTCCGTGGCCGTCGCGTGGATGCGCGAGAAGGGCGCGGTGCCGTGCACCTACACGGCCGATATCGGGCAGGCCGACGAGCCTGACATCGCGTCGGTTCCGAGTCGTGCCGGTACCTACGGCGCCGAGATCGCGCGCCTCGTCGACTGCCGCGCGGCGCTGGTCGAAGAGGGCCTCGCGGCGCTGGCCTGCGGCGCGTTCCACATCCGCTCCGGCGGCCGCGCGTACTTCAACACCACGCCGCTGGGCCGTGCCGTCACCGGCACGCTGCTCGTGCGGGCGATGCTGGAGGACGGCGTCCAGATCTGGGGTGACGGCTCCACGTTCAAGGGCAACGACATCGAGCGGTTCTACCGCTACGGTCTGCTCGCGAACCCGTCGCTGCGGATCTACAAGCCCTGGCTCGACGCCGACTTCGTCACCGAACTGGGCGGCCGCACCGAGATGTCGGAGTGGCTGCTCGCCCGTGACCTCCCGTACCGGTCCAGCGTCGAGAAGGCGTACTCCACCGACGCGAACATCTGGGGCGCCACCCACGAGGCGAAGTCGCTGGAGCACCTCGACACCGGCATCGAGATCGTCGAGCCGATCATGGGTGTGCGGTTTTGGGACGCAGACGTCGAGATCGCCCCCGAGGACGTCACGATCGGCTTCGAGCAGGGCCGGCCGGTCACGATCAACGGCAAGGAGTTCGCGTCCGCCGTCGATCTGGTGCTCGAGGCGAACGCGATCGGCGGGCGGCACGGGCTGGGGATGTCCGACCAGATCGAGAACCGCATCATCGAGGCGAAGAGCCGCGGCATCTACGAGGCGCCGGGCATGGCGCTGCTGCACGCCGCCTACGAGCGGCTGGTCAACGCGATCCACAACGAGGACACGCTCACCAGCTACCAGGTGGAGGGGCGCCGCCTCGGCCGGCTCATGTACGAGGGCCGGTGGCTCGACCCGCAGGCGCTGATGCTGCGCGAGTCGCTCCAGCGGTGGGTGGGGTCCGCCGTCACCGGGCAGGTGACGCTGCGGCTGCGGCGCGGCGAGGACTACACGATCCTCGACACGGCCGGCCCGGCGTTCAGCTACCACCCCGACAAGCTGTCGATGGAGCGCACCGAGGACGCCGCGTTCGGCCCGGTCGACCGCATCGGCCAGCTCACGATGCGCAACCTCGACATCGCCGACTCGCGTGCCCGGCTCGAGCAGTACGTGGGCCTGGGCATCGTCGGCGCGGTCCCCGGCGACCAGCCGACGCTCACCGGCGCCGCGCAGGCGGCCTCCACCGGCCTCATCGGCGCGATGTCCGAGGGCGGCGCCCAGGCCATCGCCGCCGGCGGCGCCCGCACCAAGCGCAGCGAGATCCCCAACGACGACGAGCTCCTCGACGCAGCCGCCATGGAGTCCGGAACCGACTGACCCTCCCGGCGAAGCGGTCCCGTTTCGGCGCGCTCCGGCCCGCTCGAACGGGACCGCTTTGCCGTGCCCCCGAAGCGGTCCCGTTCGAGCCCGTCCGAGCCCGCTCGAACGGGACCGCTTCGGGCGGGCACCGCGGCGAGGCGCGCGCGCTACGCCGCCGGAACTTCCTGGGGGGCTCGCACGTAGGGTCTAGCTGTGAACGTGAGCGCGAAGACCGGGTGGCGGGAGCGGTTCAGCGGTGCGGTGAACCGGCTGCGCAACGAGCCGGGTACCACCGACCTGACACCGCTCCAGCCGCTGGTCGACGCCGCGGAGAAGCGGCGCGACGAGTTCGCCGAGCTCGACGACGACGCACTGCGTGAGGCCGCGCGGGCGCTGCGTACCGGCGAGACGCTCGGCGACACCGACCTCGCCGAGTTCTGCGCGATCGCCCGCGAGACCGGCCGCCGCGTCTGGAACATCGACGCGTTCGACGTCCAGCTGCTCGCCGTCGTCAACATGCTGCGCGGCCGGGTCGTCGACATGGCCACCGGCGAGGGAAAGACGCTGGTCGGCGTGCTCGTCGCCGCCGCGTTCGGCTGCGCCGGGCGGGGCGTGCACGTGCTGAGCGTCAACGACTACCTGGCCCGCCGCGACGCCGTCTGGTCCCAGCCGTTCTTCGACGAGTTCGGCCTCACGGTCGCCTCCGTCACTTCCGATCTGGACGACGACGCCCGCCGCGAGGCCTATCGCGCCGACGTCGTGTACGCGCCGGTCCACGAGGTCGGCTTCGACCTGCTGCGCGACCGCCAGCGCACCTCCCCCGACGACACCGTCCTGGGCCCCCGCGACGTCGTCATCGTCGACGAGATCGACGCGGTGCTGCTCGACGAAGCGCTGGTCCCGCTGGTGTTGGCCGGCGAAGCCGGTCCGGTGGTGGCCGCCCGCGACCTCGCCGCGCACCTGCGCCGCTTCCGCCTCGACAAGCACTACGAGGTCGACGACGACCGGCGCAACGCCACGTTCACCGACGCGGGCCTGGCGAGCGTCGAGACGTTCCTCGGTGTCGGGAACCTCTTCCACCCCGAGCACGTCGCGCTGCTCACCGCGGCGAACCTCGCGCTGCACGCCCAGGTGCTGGTCGAGCGCGACGTCGACTACCTGGTGCGCAACGACCGCGTCGAGATCATCAGCGCCTCCCGGGGCCGCACCGTCGACAAGCAGCGCTGGCCCGACGGCCTGCAGACCGCGGTCGAGGTGAAGGAGGGTCTGGACGTCTCGACGGCCGGTGAGGTCCGCGATCAGATGCTGATCCGGTCGCTGGTCACCGGCTACACCACGGTCACCGGCATGAGCGGCAGCGCCCGCGAGGCCGCCGCGCAGATCAGCGAGTTCTACGACCTGACGATCGGCGTCGTGCCCCCGGCGACACCGCTGGTGCGCGACGACGAGCCCGACCGGCTCTACGCGGACTCCGAGTACCGCGACGAGGCGCTGATCGCGTTCCTCACCGAGGCGCACGACAACGGCCAGCCGCTGCTCATCGGCACCCGCGACGTGGCGACGTCCGAGGCGTGGAGCGACCGGTTGAAGGCCGCGGGCATCGACCACGTGGTGCTCAACGCCCGCAACGACACCGCCGAGGCCGCGATCATCGCCGACGCCGGTCGCCGGGGTGCGGTGACGATCTCCACGCAGATGGCCGGTCGTGGCGTCGACATCCGCCTGGGCGGAACGGCGGCCGACGACGACCCGGCGCTCGCCGACGACGTCCGGAAGCTCGGCGGGTTGTGCGTCGTCGGGATCGGGCGGTACGACTCGGCGCGCCTGGACCGGCAGCTCCGTGGCCGCTCCGGGCGTCAGGGCGACCCGGGGCGCTCGGTGTTCTTCACCAGCCTCGACGACGACCTGGTGCTCGAGCAC
The DNA here is from genome assembly GCF_043197895.1 of Cryptosporangium sp. NPDC048952. Classification (NCBI taxonomy): domain Bacteria; kingdom Bacillati; phylum Actinomycetota; class Actinomycetes; order Cryptosporangiales; family Cryptosporangiaceae; genus Cryptosporangium; species Cryptosporangium sp. NPDC048952. The sequence continues at coordinate 535,063 of NZ_JBICTY010000002.1, forward strand.
GCGCCGGACCACCACGCCGTGCAGAAGGTCGACAACGACGGCACGGTGCTCGACAAGGCGCTGCGCAAGCACGTCGACCACGCCCAGCGGGTGGCGGCAGGAAAGCTCGACCAGATCCACCGCAAGACGGTGCGGTACGACGAACTGGTCGAGAACCAGCGCGCCGCGACGGTCGAATGGCGCGCGACCGTCCTGGCCGCCGAGCACCTCGACGACCTGCACGAGTGGGTGTGGGCCGAGCACGAGCACACGCTCGAGGTCGTGCGTCAGGTGCTGCTGTTCCACCTGGACCAGGCCTGGGCCGAGCACCTCGCCGAGCTGGCCACCATCCGGGAAGGCATCCACCTGCGGATCCTCGGCCGGGAGACGCCGCTGGACGAGTTCAACCGGCTCGCGATCGAGGCGTTCCGGTCGATGCGTGAGCACGTCCGCGAGGCCGCTGACGAGACGCTCACGACGCTCGAGCCGGGCGAAGACATCGACCTGGCGGAGGCCGGGTTGCGTCGACCCACGTCGACGTGGACGTACCTGGTGGCCGACACCCCGTTCGGTACGCCCGAGGAGCGCTTCTTCGAGGCGCTGGTCGGTCGGCGCGGCCGGGGCTAGGTATACGTCCAGCCGGTCCAGCGGTTGACGTGAATCGTGAGGACGGGCCCGTCGGGTGGGTGCTCACGGTATTGCGGGTACTTCGCGACGAGCGGGTCGATCGGGGCGTCGTCGCTCACGTGCCCGATGCCGTCGGCGCGCACCCACCACAGCTGCGTCCACTCGTCGGCATAGTGGTCGGCGAGCACGCAGACCTGCGGGTTCTCCGCGACGTTGCGCAGGCGGCGCAGGTTCTGGTGCCGCTTCGGCTTGTGGTCGACGGCGATCAGGATCTCCTCGTCGCGCACCGCGAACGTCGCCGGCACGAGATGCGGCACGCCCGTGGCGTCGACGGTGGCCAACCGAACGACGCGCGCGTCGGTCAGCCGGCGACGGGCCTCGGCTTCGGAGAGCCGCATGTGTGTCTCACCACCTCCGACCAGGTCTCCGGATCGTCCCAGAAGAACGAGTGCGCGCCGGGCAACTCCACGTATCGGCCGCCGGGGGTGAGGCTCGCGAGCCGGCGGCACCAGTCGGCGCGCGCGAGGCGGTCCTCGCTCCCCCGCAGCACCAGCACGGGGACGTCGAGCGCGCCGACCGGCTCCTCGAGGCGGAACGCGAGGTGCGACCGGATCAGCCGCACGATCCGCCACGGCCCGGCGTCGGCCCACTCCGGCGCCTGCGAGCGGATCAGGCCGCCGCGCTCCTGACGACCGTCGCGGAGCCAGCTCAGGCCGAGCCGCAGAAAGCTCCGGGTGGCCGGGTCGACGATCGGCCCGACCAGCAGCGACAGCACCACGTCCCGGCGCCCGACCGCCGCCGCGGCCGCGACCTGCGTGCCGCTCGAATGGCCGCCGAGAACGACCGGCCCGAGGTCCTGCGCGTCGAGCCACTCGCCGACCGCCCGGCCGAAGCGGGTGACGTCGACGCCGCCCGTGGGCGGCAGTTCGAGCAGGTGGACGCGGGTCCAACCGGCGATGCCCCGGAGCCCTTCGAGCAGGTAGTCCGCGACCGACAGACCCTGCACGACAACGACATGGGGGACGTCGGTCCGCGCGTCGCCGAACGAGCGGGACCGGATCCGCCCAAACGATCCGTCATGGTAAGTCGGCGGCACTTCAAGGGGCAAGTCCGGCATGTAGGGGACATACCCTGGCCGATTCGTTCAAGACCTGTGATCCGTCGGCGGGCAGGGTGGAGCCCATGAGCATCGACCTGGAACGAGCAAGCGCCTTTCTGGCGTCGCACGGGCGAGTCCTCGATCGGCACCGGTTGGAGGCCGTGGTGCACGGCAGTGACGATTCGCGGCGGGCGGTCGTCGCCGCGCTCGGTGGCTACCGCAACGCCGACGGCGGGTACGGCTGGGGCCTCGAACCGGACCTGCGGGCCCGCGAAAGTCAGCCCGGCGGCGCGCAGCACGCGTTCGAAGCGCTTGCGGACGCCGGGCTGGCGTCCCCGGACGTCGCCGGGCTGCTCGAGTGGCTCGACTCGGTGACGCTCGCCGACGGCGGGCTGCCGTTCGCGCTGCCGATCGGCGATCCGGTGGGGTGTGCTCCGTTCTGGGTGGAAGCCGACCCGTCGGAGTCGTCGCTGCAGCTCACAGCCGCGGTGGCGATGCATGCGCACCGGGCCGGGCGGTTCGACGCGACGATCCTGGCGCATCCGTGGCTCGGGCGCGCCTCCCGGTACTGCTTCGGCGCGATCCGCCGCACCGAGGAGGCGCCGTTCGCGTACGTGCTGGCGTTCGCGCTGCAGTTCCTGGACGCGGCGTCGGACACGTCGCCGGAGGCGCTGTCGCTGCTCGATCATCTGGCGCAGTTCGTGCCGGCGGACGGGGCGTTGCCGGTGGCGGGCACCGACGGGGAGACGTTGCACCTGCTGATCTACGCGCCCGACCCGGACCGGCCCGTACGGAAGCTGCTCGATCCGGCCGCGGTGTCGGCGGATCTCGACCGGCTCGAAGCCGGGCAGCGGGCCGACGGTGGGTGGACGGTCGACTACCCGAGCTATTCGGAAGCGGCCGCGCTGGAGTGGCGCGGGTCCGCGACGGTCAACGCGGTCGCGACGCTGCGCCGGAACGGACGCTGATCAGCTGCTCGGCGAGGCCGTCGAGCGCGAGGCCGGGGTTCGCGGCGGTGAGCCGGGCGCGAACCCCGGCCGGTACGGAGACCCAGCCGACGTGCGCCCCGACGACCGCCCCGGTCATCGCCGCGATCGTGTCGCAGTCCCCACCCAGACTCGCCGCATGCCGACACGCCTCCCACACGTCACCGGGGTACAAACTCGCCAGGGCGAGCGCGGCCGGCACGGCTTCCTGAGTAGCCAGTCCGGTCCCGACCAGGCGATACACAAGGTCTAGCGCCTCGTCCGGCCGGGCCCGCTCGGCGGCGGCCGGTGGCGCGGATGCGCCGACGAGGTGGAGGGCCCACTCGATGCGGGTGGCGACGTCGGCACCGGGGACGTAGGAGCCGCGCTCGGCGCCGAGACGGGCGGCGTCGATCGCGTGGGCGAGGGACTCCGCCAGGGGGCGGCCCTCCACGCCCGAGCTGACCGCGGCCGCGATCGCCGCGGCACCGGCGATCGCGACCCCGGTGTGGTGCGTGACCCGACTCGCCTGCTCGACGGCATCGACGATCCCCGCGAGCGGCACCCCGACCCCGATCGGCGCGATCCGCATCGCGGCCCCGTTCGTGTCGCCCCAGCGCCCGGTCTCGTCGGGCGAGACGCCCTCCGCGACCAGCGCGAGCGCCCGCCGCGTCGACGGTCCGAGCAGATCGAGCGACCCCTCGGCGCGCATCCGCTCCTCCCACGCGAGCAGCGCATCCGCGAACGCCCGAGGCTCCACCCGCCCACCCCCGGCGACGAACGACCGCCCCAGGATCACCGCCTGATCCGTGTCATCGGTGACCCGCCCGGCCGGCAACCCCCGACTGATCTCGTTGTCGTCCGGCCCGGGATGAAAATCGTCCACCACCCCGAACCGCTCCCGGATCACCGACCGAGGAAAGTTCTGCGTCGGCATCCCCAGCGCATCCCCCAGCGCCAACCCACCCAGCGCCCCCACCGCCCGATCCAGCATCACCGCAGATAGCCTCCCTCCGCCAGGGCCCGGCCGTGCTGCGCGTAGTGCGCCGGGTCCGACGGAACAGTCGTGCCCAAACCGTCGACGTAGCGGTTGAACATCGAGAACGCGGCGGCGATCAGCACCGTGTCATGGATCGCCGCGTCGTCGGCGCCAGCCTCGCGTGCCCGAGCGACGTCCTCCTCGGAAACCGACCGGCCGTCCACGCGCACTTTCTCGGCGATGGCGAGCAGCGGCTCCAGACCAGCGTCGGAGCCGCCCAGCTCACGGGCAGCCGCCCCGTGCGTCTCCGCGCAGAACTCACACCCGTTCCCCCGGGACACGTGCGCGGCGATCGTCTCGCGCTGGCCCGGCGTCAACGGCGACGGACCCCGTAACAGCGTCTCGGCCAGCGCGCTGAGCGGAGCGGCGACGTCCGGACGCGCAGCGAGCAGACCAACGAGACCGGGCAGCGGCGGCAAATTAATGTGCGGCATGGAACCACGCTAGGGCGTACGGTGCCGACCATGAACGATCAGGTCCTCCGCCGGTACGTCCGCGACGACCGGCTCGTCGATTTCCCTGCCCGGTGGACGCGCAAGCTCGCGGTCCTCGGTCACGTCAGCCTGCAGACGTTCGTCCCCGGCGAGCGTTACGACGAGAAGACGATCAACGAGCGGCTCCTGCCGTGGTGCGCCGACGGCCCGGTCGACCACGTCGCCCTGCGTCGCTACCTGGTCGAGGCCGGTTACCTCAGCCGCGCCGACGGCGAGTACTGGATGACCGGCCCTGCCCTGAGCTGAGGGCGGCGCGCAGGGACAGCCGTGAGCCGGTGTGCAGCACGCCCCGCCGGTACACCGCCCCGGCCACCCGCACCGTGCCGGCCAGCGCGATCAACGTCAGCACGACGGCCAACGCCGTCTGCCACGCCGGCGCCACGCCCAGCGCTCCCCGCGCGGGCATCAGGATCGCGGTGAACGGCGGGATCATCGACAGCACCTCGACGACCTCGCTGCGCGGATCCCGGATCAGCAGGTTCAGCCCGAGCACGAAGATGATGACGAGCAGCATGATCAGCGGCGAGATCACGCTCTGCATCTCCTCGAACCGCGACACCAGCGCGCCGGCCGCGGCGAAGACCGACGCGAACAGGAAGAACCCGAGCAGGTACCAGCCCAGCAGCGACACGAACGTCCCGATCCCCAGGGACGGAAGCGTCAATTGCCCAGCAACGGATGCCCCGACCAGTCCCACACCCCCCAGAATGATGAGCTGCACGAGCCCCACCAACCCGATCCCCACGATCTTGCCGAGCAACAACTGCCACGGCCGGACCGTAGCCAGCAACAACTCCACGACCCGGCTCGTCTTCTCCTCGACGACCCCCTGCGCCACCCCGGTGCCGTACGTGATCAGCGCGATGTAGAGCAGCGTCATCGCCACCCCGGCGAGCACGAGCCGCTGCCCCTCCTGCGGATCGGTCTCGCGCATCGCGTCCACGCGCACCCCGGCTTCCGCGACCGCCCGCTGCACCGCCGCCGGGTCCGCGCCCGCCTTCTGCAGCTCGGACTGCAGCACCCGCTGCTGCAGCACCGCGGTGAGGATGCCGCTGACGGTGTCGCCGAGCTCCTCCTCGACCACCGCCGTCGGCGCCGTCGCCGACCCGGTGATCAGCGCGTCGAGGTCCCCGTCGCGCACCTGCCGGCGCCCGGCGTCCTCGTCGACGATCCGCACCTCGAGATCGTCGTCCAGGCTCTTCGCGACGGCCTCGATCGCCGGACGTAGCTCCGCCGTCTGCCCGGACAGCCCGATCACCGGCCCCGAGGACCCCGCGATCCACACCGACAGCGCCAGGTACCCCGCGATCACGACCAGCAGCCCGACCGTCCCGATCACGAACGATTTGGCCTTCAACCGCGTCCGCAGCTCACGCGCGGCGATCAACCACACGGCGTTCATCGAGCCTCCCCGTCGGTGACGACCGTCCGGAACAGTTCGGTCAGCGTCGGCCGGTGCGGCCGGAACTCTACGACCGGCCCGGCCGCCATCGCGGACCGCAGCACGTCCTGGTCGTCCACGTCGTCCGCCAGCGTCAGCACCTGCCGGGTCCCGTCCTTCGAAGCAATGTCGACGCCCGGCAGAACGGGATCCCACTCGCCGCGTACCTCGACGGTGACCTGCCGTGTCGTGCTGCGCAGTGCGTCGACGGTGTCGCAGGCCACGAGTCGCCCGGCCCGGATGATGCCGACCCGGTCGCAGAGCCGCTGCACGAGGTCGAGCTGGTGGCTGGAGAACAACACGGGCACACCCGCCGCCGCGCGCTCGGCCAGCACACCGCTCATCACGTCGACGGCGACCGGGTCGAGCCCGGAGAACGGTTCGTCGAGCACGAGCAGGTCGGGGCCGTGCAGCAGCGCGGCCGCGAGCTGCACACGCTGCTGGTTGCCAAGGCTGAGCGCGCCGACCTCGCTCGTGCGTCGCTCGCCGATCTCCAGGCGGTCCGTCCACTCGACGACGGCCGCCCTGGCGTCGGTGCGGCTCAGACCGTGCAGCCGGGCGAGGTACTCGAGCTGGTCGCCGACCGTCATCTTCGGGTAGAGGCCGCGCTCCTCCGGCATGTACCCGATGCGGCGGGCCGCCTCGAGCGTGACCGGGCCACCGCGCCAGCGGACCTCGCCGCCGTCCGCGGCGAGGACGCCGAGCGCGATCCGCATGGCGGTGGTCTTGCCGGCACCGTTGCTGCCGACGAAGCCGAAGATCTCCCCCGGCCGGACGCTGAACGTGAGGTCGTCGAGCGCGACGACGTCGCCGTAGCGTTTGGTGGTGCCGTCAAATTCCAGCGTGTTGTCGGCCATTACGTCCCTTCGTCGGGCGTGCCTCCTCGTCATCTTCCCGGGCGGCCGGAATCGACGCACCGAGGATCAGCAACCCGGCGAGTGGTAGCAGGTCGAGGTTCACGACGATCGCCACGTAGCCGACCAGGACGAGGGCTGGGCTCCAGTAGGCGCGCCGGTGCGCGATCGCGAACAGCAGGATCAGGATCGTGAACCCGACGGGGTAGAGCGGGGCCGCCGGCTCCAGTGGAGTGGGGTGGTCGGCGTAACGCAGGTTCATCTCGGCGCGGTCGGCGGCGCCGAAGCTCACGAGCAGGTCGACGACGACCGTGTGGACGAACGCGACGAGGCCGATGAGGGTGCCGATCGTGGCGAGTAGCGCGGGGATCGTGCGCAGGCGGCGGCACAGATCGACGGCGACGTACGCGAAGCCGAGCAGGGCGATGAGGAACAGGACGTGGCCGATGATCCAGGCGGGGCCGGGGCCGTGGCTCCCGTCGAGCCCGTCGACGAGGCGCACGACCCCGTACGCGGCCACCAGGAACGGCGGGGCGAGATACGTCATTCTCATGCTTGCGAGCGTGGTCGCTTCTACTCCTTCCCCACATCGCCGGGACGAGCGAATCGTCGCCCTCATCTACGCCGGTCGCACGACCACTTCCCGGGCCAACGACGAGTTGACGGGGGAACGACGAGTTCTCGGGCCTTCGAGCGGCCGGCGTAGGGCCGGGAAGTCGTCGTAGGCCCGGTTAGTTGCCGGGGACGATCAGGCCCGTTTCGTAGGCGGCGATCACGGCCTGGATGCGGTCTCGGAGGCCGAGTTTGGTGAGCACGTTGCTGACGTGCGTCTTCACGGTGTGCTCGCTCACGACGAGCTCGGCGGCGATCTCGCTGTTGGACAGTCCGCGGCCCAGCAGCGTGAGGGTTTCCTGCTCGCGCGGGGTGAGCACGGCCAGGCGGGACGGGACGATCGTGCCGCGTTCGCGGTGCCGGGTGAACTCGGCGATCAGCCGCCGGGTGACGGTCGGCGCGAGCAGCGCCTCACCGCCGGCGACGACCCGCACCGCGTGCACCAGATCGTCGCGGCGCAGGTCCTTGAGCAGGAAACCGCTGGCGCCTGCGGCCAACGCGTCGTAGACGTAGTCGTCCTGGTCGAACGTCGTCAGCATGATGACTTTCGCCGTTGTCTCCGCGCAGATCCGGCGTGCGGCGCCCAGTCCGTCCAGCGTCGGCATCCGTACGTCCAGCAGGACGACGTCCGGCGCGTGGGCGTGGGTCGCGTCGACGGCGGCGAGCCCGTCCCCCGCTTCGGCGACGACGGTGAAGTCGGGCTGCGCGTCGAGGATCATGATGAACCCGCTGCGCACCAGCTCCTGATCATCAGCGACCACTATTCTGATCATTTGGCTAGCTCAAGTATCCCGGCAGCCATGCGGTCACCAGAAATCCACCCTCCACCGGCCCGGCCGAAGCGGTCCCCCCGCCCGCCGCCGCCCGCTCCGCGATCCCCGCCAACCCGTGCCCAGCCACCACCTCGGCGACAGGGCTGCCGGAGCCGTCGTCCCGCACCTCGATGGCCAGGCCGTCGGGCCACCAGGTGAGCGTCACCGTGGCCATTGTGGCCTCGGCGTGTTTGACGGTGTTCGTCAGGCCCTCCTGGATGATGCGGTACGCGGCGAGCTCGGCGTCCGGGCCGATCCGGATGGGATCGCCGACCTGCGTGAACGTCACGTCCAGGCCGGTTCGGCGCACCCGCTCGAGCAGCGCCGGGACGTCGGCGACCGTCGGCTGCGGGGCCAGCGCTCTGACGTCGCCCGCGGTCTTGAGGACGCCGAGCGAGCGGCGGAGCTGAGCCATCGCGTCGCGTCCGGACTCGGCGATCGCGTCGAAGGCGCGTTCGGCCCGGTCGGGGTCGCTGCGGACCACCAGCGGACCCGCCTCGGCCTGCACCACGATGACGCTGACCGCGTGGGCGAGGACGTCGTGCAGGTCGCGGGCGATGCGGGCGCGTTCCTCCGCGACGGCACGGGCGGCGTCGGAGGTGCGTTGGCGTTCGAGCTCGTCGGCGCGGGCGGCCAGGGCGTCGCCGCGTTCGCGGTAGAGGCGGGTGACCGTACCGAGCATCCAGGCCGCGATCGGCAGCAGCAGCGTGAACATGAGCTGCGGGAACGTGTTGTGTTTGATCCAGATCGCGCCGGGCGGGATCGTGATGACCTGCCCGAGCAGGATCGACCAGCGCTGCCAGGGGTGGAACCCCAGGTCGGCGATCGTGTAGGTGGCCACGAGCGCGCCGTACTGCAGTTGCTGGCCGGGGCGCGCGTACCCCGAGGTCAGCAGTCCGAACGCGAGCACGATCAACGCGACAGTGAACGGGGCGCGGCGACGCCACACCAGCGGAATGACGGTTCCGGCACTGAACGCGACTCCGAGCGCATCGGCCTCACCGGGGTCGGCGGCCCCGACCTGCCCCGCCACCGGCACCGCGACCACAGCCGCGATCAACAGGTCGACGCGATACCGCGATAACCAGGCATTCACCCGCCCAGTCTGCCGCGCATCCCTCACCCCCACCTCGCCCACCCGAGCGAGAGGCCGACTCCCCCGCGCGAGCGAGGCCGTCGGGTGAGGCGTGAACACTGTGGGGGCGTATAGGCCCCCACAGTGTTCACGCCTCGGGGGGGCGTTAGAGCAGGGCCCAGACGATCAGGGTCATGACGAAGCCGACGATCGACAGGATCGTCTCCAGGACGGTCCAGGTGGCCAGCGTCTGCTTCACGGACATGTTGAAGTAGCGGGAGATGATCCAGAACCCGCCGTCGTTGACGTGGCTGGCGATGATCGACCCCGCGCTGATCGCGATCACGAGCGTGGCGAGCTGCGCCGGCGAGTAGCCCTCGTTCTGCACGAGCGGCGCGATGATGCCGCCGGTGGTGACGAGCGCGACCGTCGCCGAGCCCTGGGCGAGCCGCAGCGCGCACGAGATCAGGTACGCGAGGACGATGATCGGCAGCCCCGCGTCGGAGAGCGTGCCGGCCAGGGCGTCACCGACACCCGTCGACGAGATGACCTTGCCGAAGAACGCACCCGCACCGACGACGAGCAGGATCATGCCGACCGGGCGCAGCGAGTTCGCCGTCACCTCGGACAGTTCCGCAACCGTGCTGCCCCGACGCACCCCGAGCAGCCAGAACGCGAGCAGCACCGCGATCGTCAGCGCCACCGCCGGGTTGCCGAGGAACGTGAGCACCTGCAGGAAGGTGCTCGGGTCCAGCCACACCGTGCCGAACGTCGCGCCGAGGATCAGCACCAGCGGCACCAGAATGATCCCGAGCACCGTCCCGAGCCCCACCGGTCGCCGCCCCGCCACTGTGGCGGACGGGGCCGGGGAGTCTTCTGCCGGTCGACCAGCGGCCGAGCCGCCGTCGAGGTCGTCGTCCCGGTCGACGCCGGTGCCGTCTCCAACGCCGTCGGCCGAGTCACCGACACCACCCGACGGCCGCTCCGCCGTCGCCACACCGCCACCCGAGCCGCCGGTCGTCGAGCCACCGCCGACCGAGCCCCCAGTCGACGACGCCTCGGCGTCCAACGACGAACCGCCGCCGACCGTGACCGGCTGCTTCGCTTCGGCTTCGACCACCTCGGCCGGGACCTCGACGCGGATACGGGGACCGATCCAGTACGGCCACGCGATACCGGCCGCGGCGAACGCCGGGAGGCCGCAGATGACGCCGATCAGGATGACCCACCCGAGGCTCACGCCCAGCAGACCGGCCGCGGCCGTCGGCCCGGGGTGCGGGGGCAGGAACGCGTGGGTCATCGACAGGCCGGCGAGCATCGGCAGCGCGTACAGCGCCAGCGACCGTCCACCCCGCAGCGCGGCCACGTACACCAGCGGCGCGAGCACGAAGATGCCGATGTCGAAGAACACCGGGATGCCGAAGATCAGCCCGGCGAGGCCCATCGCGATCGGTGCGCCCCGCTCACCGAACACTCCGGTGAGCTTCTCGACCAGCACGTCCGCGCCGCCGGAGCGTTCCAGGATGGCGCCGAGCACCGTCCCGAGCCCGACGATCACCGCGATGTGCCCGAGAATCCCCCCGAACCCGGTCTCGAGTACCGAGTCGGAGGCTTTCAACGCCGTCCCGACGATCTTCGACACCGGCAGCCCGGCCGCGAGCGCCAGCGCGAATCCCGCGATCAGCAGCGCGATGAACGGCTCGAGCTTGACCACGATGATCAGCGCGAGCAGCACGGCTATTGCCGCCGCGCAGAGGAGGAGTAATCCCCCGGTCGATTCCTGTAACCAACTCACGTCAATCCTCCGGTGAACTCGGTGGCGCGTCGGGTGATGCCGGCCCAGTCGCCGGCACTGACGACGTCCGGCGGGACCACTCCGGTCCCGGCGGTGACAGCGGCGGCCCCCGCCGCCAGGTACTCCGCCGCGTTGCCGGCGGTAACGCCCCCCGAGGGAACAAGCTGTAGATCGGGATACGGGCCGTGCAGGTCGCGTAGGTAGCGCGGTCCGAACGCCGAGGCCGGGAAGACCTTCACGGCGGCGGCGCCGAGCGAGGAAGCGGTGAGCACCTCGGTGGGTGTCAGCGCGCCCATCAGGAACGGCACGTCGTGGTCGCGGGCCACCGCGGCGACCTCGGGTAACACGCCGGGGGTGACGAGGAAGCGCGCTCCGGCGTGGATCGCGTCCAGGGCGTCGGCGGCGGTGAGCACGGTTCCCACGCCGAGCGAGACCCCGGGCACCGACGCGGCCGACTCCAGGTGCCGCAGCACGTCCGGTGTCGTGAACGTCAGCTCCACCGTGCGGATACCGCCCGCCGCGAGCGCCTCGCACAGCGCCGAAGCCGACGGCAACACCGGCGCACGCACCACACAGACAACCCGGTCAGCGAACAACCACCGCAACCCCTCCGCGCCGCGATCCGCCGCCGCGCGATCGGCACGATCCGCCGGCGAGGCGCTCATGCGGCCCGCCGCAGCGCCCGGCCCGGCACTGCCTCGGTGCGCTGACCGTCGTCGATCACTCGAACACCGTCCAGAAAAACGAAGGGAATGCCGACGGCGGGCCGGCGGGGATCGTCGAACGTGGACCCGGCGGCAACCGTCGACGGGTCGAACAGCACCAGGTCAGCCACCGCACCGACCCGCACCACACCGCGGTCGGTGAGTCCGAGCCGGGCCGCGGAGCGGCCGGTCATCCGCGCCACACACTCCTCGAGCCCCAGCACACCCTCCTCGCGGACGTAGTGCCCGAGGTACCGCGGGAACGTGCCCCACGCCCGCGGGTGCGGCCGCCCACCGACCAGAAGGCCGTCACTGCCGGCCGTGTGCCTCGGGTGCCGCATGATCTCGCGGACGTTGGGCTCGTGGCCGACGTGCTGCAGGATCGTCGTGCCGAGGCGGTCGCGGCGCAGGACGTCGACGAACACGTCGAACGGCTCCCGGCCGGACTCCGCGGCCAGCGCGGCGATCGTCGAGCCGACGTAACCGCTCAGCTCCGGCTCCCGCACGCCGGAGATCTGCAGCGTGTCCCACTCGGCGACGACGCCGTGGCACCCGTCGGAGCCCGTGACCTCGAGGTGCTCCCGGATCCGCGCCAGCGCCGCGGGATCGCTGAGCCGCTCCAGGGTCGCGGACGGGCCGCCGGTCGCGGACCAGCTCGGCAGCACGGCGGAGAGCGTGGTGGACCCCGGCAGGTAGGGGTAGGTGTCGAGCGTGACGTCGATGCCCTCGGCGAGAGCGCCGTCCACGAGCGCCAGGAACTCCCCTGCCCGGCCCCGGTTCACCCCGAAGTTCATCGTCGCGTGCGTGAGGTGCAGCGCGACCCCACTGCGGCGCGCGACCTCGACCATCTCGGCATACGCCTCGAGCGCTCCGCGACCGTACGAACGCTGGTGCGGCGAGTAGTACCCGCCGTGCTCGGCGACCACCCGGCACAACGCGACGAGCTCGTCGGTGTCCGCGAACATGCCGGGCACGTACGTGAGACCGCTGGACATGCCGACCGCGCCCTGTTCGAGACCCTCGCGCACGAGCTGCTGCATCCGCGAGAGCTCGGCCGGGGTCGCGGGCCGGTCCTCGGTACCCACGGCCATCATCCGGACGCTGCCCTGCGGCACCAGGTAGCAGACGTTGACGGCCGCACCCTGATCCACGCGGTCGAGGTACTCACCGACGGTCCGCCACGGAAGGTCACCGGCGACCCCGTTCCAGCCGGCCAGCTGATCGCGGAGGATCGGCAGCGTGACGTCGTCCACGGGCGCGTAACTCAGCCCGTCCTGACCGACGACCTCGGTGGTGACGCCCTGCGTGGTCTTGGCGAGGTGCTCGGGGTCGGTGACGACGGCGAGGTCGGAGTGCGCGTGCATGTCGATGAAGCCGGGTGCGAGGACGAGCCCGTCGGCGTCGAGGATCTCGCCCTCCGACGGGACGTCCGAGCCGAGAGCGGCGATGCGGCCGTCGACGATCAGCGCGTCACCGGGATAAGCAGGCGCACCCGTGCCATCGACGATCGAGGCCCCCCGGATCGTGAGGGTACTCATCCGAACACCGTCCGGACGACGTCCACAACCACGGGTTGATCGGCCTGCGCGTCGTCGACGACCGGCACCAGCCCCCACTTGTCGAACGTCGTGCACGGGTGCGACAACCCGAGCCGCAGCACGTCCCCGACCTGCACGTTCTCGGCATCGCCGGTGAGGCGCACGAACGTGTGCTGGTCGGCCAGCGCGGTCACCTCCGCGCCGCTCAGGGGTTCAGTCGCTCCCCCGTTGCGCCGGATGGCCTGCACCACCGGCAGGCCCTCGTCGAACGGCAGGTCGCGCTTGCCGCCGTCGGCCAGCGCGAGCCCCGGCTCGGGACGCGAAATGACCCGCACCCAGCCGTGCAGCGCGGCCCGGAACGCCGGCCCGGCCTCGCGTCCCGACGGGGTGATGCCCCGGTAGAAACCGTCGTCGTGCGCCACGTACGCCCCGGCCCGCACGACCACGCGGGTCTTCCCCGGTTCGTGCAACGGTGCCAACGCCGAGGCGACGACGTCGAAGTACGCGCTGCCCCCGGCCGTGACGATCGCCTCGCCGTCGTCGTACAGACGCCCCAGCGCGGCGTGGACGACCACCAGCGAATCCAGGTACTCGCGCACGGTCGCCAGGCTGGCCGGCGACGCGTCGTGCGCCAGCGAACCCTCGTAGCCCGCGACCCCGGCGAGCCGGAGTCCCGGCGTCGCCACGACCGCCTCCGCGGTGGCCACGGCGGCGGCGAGCGTACGTGCCCCGGTCCGTCCGCCGGGCGCGCCGACGTCGATCAACACGTCGAGCGGCTGGGCCGCATCGGCAACGTGCGGCGCCATCGCCGCGATCACGTCCACCCCGTCGGCCCACACCAACACCCGCGCGGTCCGCGGCTGCCCGAGGAAGCGCAGCACGCCGGGGTCGAGCACCGGATACGCGGCGAGCACGCAGGGGACACCGGCGCTCAGCGCGAACGACAACTGCCACGGCGTCGCGACCGTGATGCCCCAGGCACCGGCGTCGAGCTGTGCCTGCCACAGCGACGGTGCCATCGTCGTCTTGCCGTGCGGCGCCAGGTCGACCCCGACGCTCGCCGCCCACCCGGCCATCGCCGTGCGGTTGTTCTCCAGCGCACCCGCGTCGAGCGTCACCAGGGGTGTCGGCAGCGACGCGAGGCCCGGCTTCCCGGCCACCCACTCGGCCGCCGAAATCCCCCACGCAGCGACCGGAACCGCCTTCTGCTCCGGCCCCAACTGTCCGACGTTCTCCACGTCGTATCGCACGCTGCCTCCCTTCGAACTGCCGCGTTGCACAGGATGCAATGGACGTTGCAGAATTGATGGGCACTGTTCTAGCATCGCCGCATGCTCGGGGCAACCAGTTCAACGCGGCGAATCGTCTGCATCGGCGAGGCGATGGCCGTGCTGACCCCGGCCGACGACGTCCCCCTCGCCCACGCAGCGGCGTTCGTCCGGACCGTCGGCGGCGCCGAACTCAACGTCGCGCTCACGCTGGCCGGGCTCAGTGTCCCCACCACCTGGCTCTCCCGCCTCGGCGACGACGGTTTCGGTGAACACATCACCGACGTCGCCCGCGGCGCCGGCGTCGACGTCGCCGCCGTCGAACGCGATCCGGTCCGCACGACCGGCCTCTACGTCAAGGCGCCCGGCACCGCGAGCGACGGTTCCCGCCGCTCGGCGATGCTCTACTACCGCGACAACTCCGCCGCGTCCGCGCTGTCGCCCGCCTACCTGCAACGTCCCGCCGTTCGAACTGCTCTGGGCGACGCCGAACGCGTGCACATCAGCGGCATCACGGCCGGGCTCTCCGACGACACGGCCGCGTTCTGCGACGTGTTACCGAGTCTGTGCCGGCACCTGACCGTGGACCTGAACTACCGCCCCGCGCTGTGGCACGACCGCGACGACGCTCCGCTGCGCCGGCTGCTCGCCGCGGCCGACGAGGTGCTGCTGGGCGCGGACGAGGCGGTCCAGGTGTTCGGCACCGCCGAGCCCGCCGCCCTGCGCAAGGAACTGCCGAACGCCCAGCGAATCCTGCTCAAGCAGGAGCAACACGGCGTGCTCGTTCTCGACGAGGACGTCCTGCACGTCCCGGCGCTGGACGTCGACGTCGTCGAACCCGTCGGCGCCGGAGACGCGTTCGCGGCCGGGTACCTCGCCGGGCGCTGGTACGACCTGGACGTCCGCTCGGCCGTGGTCCTGGGGCACCGGTGCGCGGCCGCGGCGCTGGTCGTCCGGGAGGACCGGCCGGTCACGTTGCCCGCCTGGGAGGATCTGGTTCCATGAGTCAGTCGGTGGCCCGTGCCCTGTCGCTGCTCGACCGGGTCGCTGGTGGCACGAGCACGCTGGGTGAACTCGCCGAGGCCGAGGGTGTGCACAAGAGCACGGTGCTGCGCCTGCTGCGCGTCCTCGAGGACGAGGGGTTCGTGCTGCACGACGGCGAGCACCAGTACCGGCTCGGCCCGCACCTGTTCCGGCTCGCGCACCAGGCGCTGGACTCGTTCGAAGTGCGTGTCGTCGCCGCGCCGCGTCTGAAGAGCCTGCGCGACGAGACCGCGCAGACCGTCCACCTGGCGGTACTCGACGGCGCCACAGCGATCTACGTCGACAAACTCGAGCCGCGCGAGATGCCCGTGCGGATGGCGTCGCGGATCGGCAAGACCGCCGACCTGCACAGCACCGCGGTGGGCAAGGTCCTGCTCACGGGTCTGGACCCCGCCGAACGCGACGAGTTGATAGACCAGCTCACGTACGTGAAGTACACCGAGAACACCCCCGCCGGCCCCGCCGAGCTCCGCGACGAGATCGCCCGCACCGCCGAACGTGGCTGGTCGGAGGATCACGCGGAGAACGAGACGTTCATCAACTGCGTCGGCGCCCCGATCCGCGGCGCCAACGGCCGGATCCTCGCCGCGGTGTCGATCTCGGTGCCCGACGTCCTGCTGCCGTACGAGGACGTCCTCGAACTCGTCCCCGCGTTGCTGTCGGCGACCACCGACATCTCCCGGGACTGCGGTCACCGATCCACCGGACACTCTCCACGTTAGGGGAAAGCACCATGACCCGCACGGCCATCGTCACCGACCAGGCACCCACCCCGCTGCCCGTCTTCCCGCAGGGCCTCCGGCACGGGCAGATCCTGCAGGTCTCCGGTCAGATCGGGAACGACCCGGAGACCGGCGACCTGATCGGCCCCGGCGACGTGGCGAAGCAGACCGAGCAGACGCTGCGCAACATCGAGGCGATCCTCACGGCGGGCGGTGCCTCGTTCGACAACGTCGTGATGTTGCGGGTCTACCTCACCGACCGGGCGCACTTCGCGACCCTGAACGAGGCCTACGGCGAGTTCCTGCGCGCGCGGATCACCTCGGGCGTCTTCCCCGCCCGTACGACAGTGATCGTCGGTCTGCCCCGCGAGGACCTGCTGATCGAGATCGACGCGCTGGCCGTCATCGAATGAGCGGCACCAGCTTGAAGTTCTCCCGCTCGACGGTCGAGCCGTCCTGGTTGTAGCCGTCGTGGCAGATGAAGACACCCGTCGGGAACCGGGGCCCGAGCGCACGTGACGTGGCCTCGATCCCGACGGTGTCCTGGCAGCCGTCCACGTGGCGGCTGTTGCCCACCCGGAACCGACCCTCGTACGTGTTGCTGACCCGGTCGTAGGCGACGAAGTCCGTGCTTCCCTGCGAGGTCGCGTACAGGCGGTCACCGGCGATCGCCAGGCCTTCCAGGTCGGCGGTGACCTTGCCGTCCTTCCCGCCCCAGCGGGTCTTCGCGCGGTCGATGACTTTTCGTCGCAGACCGCCGGCCGGGTCGGCCCGGTAGCGGGAGATGCCGAACCGCCGCTCGCTGACGTAGAGCGCGCCCTCCCGGTCGTCGGCGACGCAGGTGTCGAGGCGGGTGCCGACCTTCCAGGTGCGGGCGGCCTGGGCGGTGACCCTGGTGCCGTTCACCGACAGCCGCCACTGCTCGACGCGGCCACCCACCGAGGTGGCGAACGCGTACAGGCTCGTGCCGCGGTACAGGCAGACGCCGTACGGCGTCACGCCGGTGGGGATCCCGGCGCGGAACACCAGCCGCCGGGATTTCGTGTCGACGGTGAAGACCTTCAAGCCGTGGCCCGAGGTCGCCACGACCACGTTGCCCCGCACGTCCACGCCGGTCGGGTACACCGCACTGATCCGCTGGAGCCGCCGCCCCGACAGGTCGTAGGTCTCCAGTGGACCCTTCTGATCGGTGCCGATCACTATCGACCGCCGCGGTTTCGCGGTATCCACCCACAGCGCGACGTCGATCGCGGCGGACGCCGAGTGCTCCACGGGGGTGGTCTCCACGAGGGCGTCGGTGACCGGTTCGGCGCGCGCCGCTTTCGGCGTCAGAATAAGTATGAACGTGAGGAATGCGGCAAACAGACGCATCGCGCCACGCTAACGCGGCACGGCGCGCATCCCGCGGCGAAGCGCCGCGGGTGCGCGCCGATCACTTGCGCGAGCGGCCGACGACGACGGTCGCGAGCGGCCCCGTGGGGCTAGTCGTAGTACTGCTCCAGCAGGACCTTGTCGGCCGGGCTGAGCCGGTCCTTGGCCGCGGCGTGCTGGTGCCAGTACGGGTAGAGCAGCGGCGGCCGGCTCACCCGCTCCAGCTCCGCGATCTCGTCCGCGGTGAGCGTGAGCTCCGCGGCCGCGAGGTTGTCGGCGAGCTGCTCGTCGGTCCGCGCACCGACGATCAGCGACGTCACGCCCGGCCGCGTGAGGAGCCACGCCAGGGACACCTGCGCACCGGACACACCCCGGCCGTCGGCGATCTTGCGCACGACGTCGATCGTGGCGAACAGCCGGTCGGGGTAGTCGATCGGCGGCTCGCTCCAGTCACCGATGTGCCGCGACCCCTTCGGCCCCTCGACCTGCCCGTCCGCGCCGCGGGTGTACTTGCCCGACAGCAGACCCCCCGCGAGCGGGCTCCACACCAGCACGCCCAGGCCCTGGTCGACGGCCGCGGGCAGCAGCTCGTTCTCGGCCTCCCGGCCGTGCAGCGAGTAGTAGATCTGCTCGCTGGCGAAGCGGGGCAGGCGGTCGCGCTCGGCGATGCCCAACGCCTTGAGCAGCTGCCAGCCGGTGTAGTTGCTGACCCCGACGTACCGGACCTTGCCCTGCTGGACGAGGGTCTCGAGCGCGCCGAGCGTCTCCTCGAGGCGGGTGTGGCCGTCCCACTCGTGCAGCTGGTACAGGTCGATGTAGTCGGTCTGCAGCCGGCGGAGGCTGGCCTCGGCCTGGTTAAGGATGTGGTGGCGGCTGAGCCCCGCGTCGTTCGGGCCGTCACCCATCGGGAACCGCACCTTGGTGGCCAGCAGCCACTCGTCCCGTTGCCCCTTGACCGCCTCGCCGACGATCTCCTCGGACACGCCGACCGAGTACATGTTCGCCGTGTCGATCAGGTTGACGCCGTGCTCGCGGCAAAGGTCGAACTGCCGCGTGGCGGCCTCGACGTCGGTAGTGCCGATCCGGGAGAAGCCGCCCGAACCGCCGAACGTCATCGTGCCCATCGTGAGCGTCGAAACCCGCAGGCCAGAGTTACCTAGTTGGCGATATTCCATGATGCTTACAGTGCCCTCTCTCGCCGGAAGTATGAATGCTTGCGAGTACCCATGTAGCGGTTTTCCGCCGCCGGGAAACATTCGTGGTCAGACCGTGAGCTCGTAGCGCTCCCAGCCGCCCGCACGGGTGGCCTTGCGGCGGTACATGGCCTGGTCACCGGCGCGGATCAGCTCCCGAACGCCGACCGGCCCGCCGGGCTGGGCCACCGCGACACCGACGCTCACGCCGACAGTGACCGTCCGTCCCTCCACCTGGATCGGCTCCCGGATCGTGTCGACGACCCGGTCCGCGGTCGCGGCGACGAGCTCGGGGGCGTCGACGCCGTTGAGCAGGATCGCGAACTCGTCGCCACCGATCCGGGCGACCGTGTCGGTCTCGCGCACGCAGCGCTGGAGCCGCCCGGCGATCGTGCGCAGCAGCTCGTCACCGGCCGGATGCCCATGCACGTCGTTGACCTGCTTGAACCCGTCGAGGTCGAGGAGCAGCAGTGCGACCTGACCGGCGGCGCGGCGGTCACCCAGCGCGTGTTCCAGCCGGGACTCCAGCAGCGCCCGGTTCGCGAGCGTGGTCAGCGGATCGTGGTAGGCACGGAACGTCAGCTCGGCGGTGAGATCGATCCGGTGCAGCGCTTCCGCGACGCGCATACCCCAGGTCGCCAGGCTGGTCTGCGTGTCGACGGGCAGCCGGCCGGCACCGGAGATGCCGAACGCGCCGCGGTAGCGTCCGCCCGCGCTGATCGGGACGACCAGCAGGCCGCCGGGTGACGGCGGTAGCCCGGTGGCGTCGCGGAGCCGGGCGTAGTCGTCCGGTGTGAGGTAATCCGGGTGGGAGCCGGTCATCCGGGCGACGATCTCCGGCGGCACGCGGTCGAGGGCCACGGCCGCGCCGACCAGCCCGTCGGGCATGCCGCGCTCTGCGGCGAACCGCAGCGATCCGGGCGTCCCGGGCTCGGCGTCGGACAACGCGAGCAGCACACCCGCCGTACGCGGTGCGGCGGTCAGGTCGACGGCGACGGCCACCGCGGCGTCGTACAGCGCCTGGTGGTCGGCCGCCGCCGCCAGCTGTTCGGAGCCGGTCAGGTGCGTCCGCTCCCGCGCGATCAGCCGGCTGTTCTGCTCCGCGACACCCCGCAGGGCACGGACGAGTGGTGGCACGAGCAACCCGAACAGCACCACGGCGACGTACTGCGGAGGCGGCATCGGCCGGTCCTCGACGACCCCGACGACCAGCCGCGTCGCCGGGACGATCTGCACGAGCGCCAGGCGGATCCAGAACTGCCGCCGGGTGCCGTAGTAGCTGCGGAACAGCAGCGCGCCGAAGTACCCGCCGTTGTCGCTGACCGCGTCGACGACGAGGCAGGGCGCCGCCACCAGCATCCACTCGACCGGTTCGAGCCACGCCGGGAACTGTTGGCGCGACCAACCGATTAGCCAGTAGGCCATGAGAACGACGACAGCGAGCGCCGCCGCCACCCGGCTCGTGTAGGAGCCGTACGGGGCGTTCAGCGTGGAGGCGATCCCGACGGACGCCGTGAACAGTGCGTACAGCAGGAAGATCGTGCGCAGGCGGGCGAGCACGCTCCCATCCGTGCGCGCCGCCACCCCCGGTTCATCGGCGGCGCGCGGCGCGACCTGAGTCAGACGGCGCGGCGGAGGGTGGCGGACGGGGATTCGCCGAAGCGCGCCCGGTAGCCGGCCGCGAACCGGCCCGCGTGACCGAATCCGCAACCGATGGCGACGTCCAGCACGGTGAGCCCGCCGTCGGGCGCGGCCGCCAGAAGCTGGTCGCGGGCGAGTTCGAGCCGGACCCGGCGGAGGTAGGCCATCGGTGGCGCTCCGACCTGGCGGGCGAACGCCAGCTGGAGCGTCCGCTCGCCGATCCCCACCCGGGCGGCGAGCGTCGCGGTCGTGTGCGGCACGGCGGGCTGCGCCCGCACGATGTCGACGACACTCCCGACGACGCCTCCGGGCGACGAGGACGCCTCCCAGACCCGCGCGGACAGCGTGTGTCCGTGCCCGAGGAGGAGCCCGGTGACCACGGCCTGGGTCACCGCGGCGGAGAGTCCCGCGGAGGCGTTCTCGGCCCGGACGGCCAGCTCGATGGCGGCGGCGAGGGCACTGCCCGCGTCGAGCCGGTGGACCGGGTCGAAGACGACCCGATCGGTCACCGCGTTGCCGGTGAGGGCGGCGAGCTGCGGTAACAGCACGGCTTCCGGAATCTTCAGCACGATCAGGTCGAGGTCGGCGCTCCACGTCAGCTCGACCGGGCTCCCGCTGGAGATCACCGCGGCGGCGCCCGGCGCCAGTACGGCGTCGCTCCGGTTCTGGGAGACTTGCAGGTGACCACGGCGGGGACAGTGCACGGCGACGAATCCGTCGAGCGGAGCGGAGACGATGCGGGTCGGGGCGCCGTAGGAGAACGCGAGCAGTTCCAGGTCGCCGACAGCGGCCCGGTGGACGGACGCGTCGAACGTGCCGGTCGTGCGGTCGACCTCCATGCGGTGGCGCACCATGACGGACTGGGCCCGGTCGTGGGCGTCGGCGACGTCGGTCGTGCGGTACAGGAGCTCCACGTGCACCTCCTGGTAGCGGTTGTAACACGTGAGGAGGTGTGCGGTCTTCGGATCGCGGGGTGCGGTCCGTGGATCGCGGCGGCGGGCGGTTCCGCGCTTGACTGCGGCAACTGACCAACGGAGGTCGCAGTCATGGACGAGTTCCCCGTCGTGATCGTCGGTGGAGGCCCGGTCGGGCTGACCGCGTCGATCCTGCTCAGCAAGCTGGGCGTGCGCCACGCGCTGTTCGAGCGTCATCCCGGGACGTCGATCCATCCGAAGGCGATCGGGCTCAACCAGCGGACGATCGAGATCTTCCGATCGGCCGGGTTGGGACCCGACATCGCGGCGGCTGCGGCGCCGCCGCGGACGGTGAGCCGGACGGCCTGGTACACGTCGTTCGGCGGTCCGACGCCGCTGCACGGGCGGCAGATCGCGATCCGCGACGCGTGGGGTGGGGGTGCGTACGCGGAGGAGTACGCGGCGGCGAGCCCCGCCCCGTACACGATGCTCCCCCAGATCCGCCTCGAGCCGATCCTGCGAGCCCACGCCTCGGCGTCTCCCCTGGCGACGATCGAGTTCGGCACCGCGGTCACGGGCATCAGCGACGGCGTGGTCCTGCTGGACGACGGACGAAGGATTCCGGCGACCTACGTCATCGCTGCCGATGGGGGGCGGACGGTTGCGGATGCGGTGGGGATCGGGGTGACCGGGCCGACGAACCTCGTCGACATGGTGAGCGCGCACTTCGCCGCGGACCTGTCGGACGTGCTGCCGGACGACTCGTGCCTGATCAACTGGTTCGTGAACCCGGACCTCGGTGGCTCGATCGGCAGCGGCTTCCTGTACCACCTGGGGCCGTGGTCGGCCGATGGCGTCTCCGCGGAGTGGGTGTTCGCCTGCGGGTTCGGCCCGGACGACCCGGAGCGCTTCGACGAGGACGGGATGCGCGCCCGGATCACCCGCTCCCTCGGCGTGCCGATCGAGCTCGAACTCAAATCGGTGAGCCACTGGTACATCCAGTCCGTGGTCGCGGACCGGTTCCGCGCCGGCGGCGTGTTCCTGGCCGGCGACGCCGCGCACCGGATCCCGCCGTGGGGAGCGCTCGGCCTGAACACCGGCGTCCAGGACGTCCACAACCTGACCTGGAAGATCGCGGCCGCGCTGGCGGATCCGTCGCTGTCGGGCCTGCTCGACACCTACGAGACCGAACGGCGCCCGATCGCCCTGTCCGTGGCCCGGACCTCGCTGCACAACTTCCAGAACCACGGCGGGGTGGTGGACGTGGCGCTGGGCCTCGCCGAGGGCTGGTCCGCGCTCGAAACGCTCTGGTCGGGCACGTCGGAGGGCGCCGCGAAACAGGCCACCCTCGACGAGGCCATGACCGTCCTCGACAAGGAGTTCCACGCCCACGGCGCCGAAAACGGCTTCAGCTACCCCTCCGGGGCGGTGGTCCCCGAGCCCGGCGAGGCGGAGGTCGACATGCTCATCTACGCGCCGACTTCAGCGCCGGGGCACCACGTGCCGCACGCGTGGACCGCTCCCGGGGTCTCCACCCTCGACCTCGCGCGTCCGGGACGGTTCGCGCTGATCGTGGACAGCGCCGCCGACGCCTGGCGCGAGGCCCTCGCGAAGAGCACGAGCCCCCTCGCACCCCTGATCGACATCGTCACGGTACCGGGCGACGGTGACTGGGGCTCGCTGCGCGAGGTCGACCCCGACGGGGCACTCCTGATCCGCCCCGACACGATAGTGGCCTGGCGCGCGAACTCCCTGCCGAGCGACCCCGCGACCACCCTGGACGAGGCGCTCACGATCCTCACATCGTGAGGACGATGCGGCCCTCGGCGCGGCCGCCGGCCTGGCGCTGCCAGGCGGCGGTGACGTCGTCGAGCGGAATCGCCTCGTGGGCGACAGTGAGGCGACCGGCCACGAGCGCGTCGGCCACCACCCGCACCGCGCCGGCCCGCTCCTCCGACGTCAACGCGTTGTTCGTGTAACCGAGAATCCGCAACTGCCTGCTGCGGATCGTCGCCGAATCGAACGGCGCGGTCTCCCCCGCCGAACTGCCGAGGTTCACCAACCGCCCACCGGCCCGGAGCACCCGCAACGCCGCAGCCGCCGGTACCCCGAACAACCCGTCGAGCACGAGATCGGCACCACCGGGACAGGCGTCGGCAAACGCGTGGGACAGTTCGTCGACGTCGGTGGACCCGAGCGCGACGACAGCGTCCGCGCCCGCCTCGCGGGCGCGGACCTGCGCGGCCTCCGAGCGCGCGCCGGCGACCACCCACTCCGCCCCCGCGGCACGGGCGAACTGGATCGCGGCCTGGCCCACCACGCCGCCTCCGCCGAGGACGACGACCCGCTCGCCGGCCACCAACTCACCCCGCCAGGTCAGGGCCGCGTAGGCCGCGACCGCCGACAGGCCCGCCGCCGCGACCGCGACCGGATCGACGACGTCGGGCAGCTCCACCACATCGGACGCGGGAACGGCCACGACAGTGGCCATGCTCCCGTCGCCGGGCGCCATCCCGGCCGCGGTCGGGAACCACACCGCCCGGCCCGCGTGCCGCCCGACGCCCTGCACACCCGGCACGTACGGCGTCGCGGGCGCTCCGAAGTACGAGGTACCGGACGCGCACAGCAGGTCCAACGGCGTGATCGGCGCGGCCACGACGTCGACGACGATCTCCCCGGTCCCCGCGACGGGCGCCGGAACCTCCGTCACCGCAGGCGGCTGCCCGCACTCGGCGATCCGGGCGGCCCGAAACAGCATCCGACGCTCCGATCCCTCGTCCCACGGACGCCCGAGGCTAACAGCGCGTGTCGGACGCCGGGAGTTCCCCGCCGACCAAGAACGTGTCGACGGCCTTCGTCGAGCAGCCGTCGGGTCCCTGGGTGCCGTAGACACCGTGCCCACCGGCCGCAACGGTGACCAGTACCGAGCGCTTGCCGAGGGCCTCGTGCATGCCGCGCCCGGCCGCCAGCGCGGCCAGCGGGTCGCGCTCGTTGTGCAGCTGCAGAATGTTGCGGGGCCCGTGGTCGGTGACGCGGACGGGCGCCTCGATCGGCTCGGTCGGCCAGAACGCGCACGGCCAGATGTTCGTCAGGGCACCGGCCGAGAGCGGGTACGCCCTGCGGTCCGCCGCGACGTTGCGCGCGTAGACGTCGACGTCGCGCGGCCACTCGACGTCGTCGCAGGCCACCGCGTACGCGGCCGCGATCGCGTTGTCGCCGGGTACGCCCGGCGACGCACCAGCCGCGGGGTCGGCCAGCGCGAACAGTTGCTGCAACGCCTGGATCTCCTCGTCGGTGGCCCGGCCCGCGGCAAGATCGGCGGCCGCGTGCCAGGCTCCGGTGAGCATCGGCAGCGCCTGGTCGGACACCGACAGCGCGGTCGTCAGGCCCCGCAGCACGTTGCCCGAGAGCGCTACCGGCGCACCGGGCACCGTCACCGGATGCGTGTCGAGGCGGCCGACCAACGCGGTGTAGGCGGCGGTGACCGCGGCGGGGGTGGCGCCGAGCTTCAGCTCCGCGTGGTGCGCGGCGGCATATTTCGCCAGGTCCGGGAAGCGCGCCGCGAAGCCAGCGCTTTCCAGGCGGAAGTTGTCGTAGAACATCTTGGTCGGATCGACCGAGCTGTCCAGCACGGCCCGGTCGAGGTGCTTCGGGAACAGCGTCGCGTAGGCCGCGCCGAGGTAGGTGCCGTACGACGTCCCGAAGTAGGAGATCGTCTTTTCGCCGAGCGCCTCGCGGATGCGGTCCATGTCGCGGGCGGTGTTCGCGGTGGTGAGGTACGGCAGGAGGTCGCCGGACTTCGCCGCGCACCGCTTCGCCACGGACTTCGCGAACGCCACGTTGGCGTCGATCGATCCGTCCGGCGCGGGGTACGGGTAGGGCGGGATCAACTCCGCCGCCGTGAGGCCGCAGGTCACGGGGCTGCTGTGCCCGACGCCGCGCGGGTCGAACCCGATCCGGTCGTACGCGGCGGCGACCGCCGGGCTCGCCGGGAACGTGCTCGGCAGGTTCAGCGCCTCGCCGCCGGGGCCGCCCGGGTTGAGCAGAAGGACACCCCGGCGCTTGGCCTTGTCGGTCGCCGGGATGCGCGACACCGCGATCGTGATCGTCCGGCCACGCGGCTGCGTGTAGTCGATCGGGGTCGTCATCGTGCCGCACTGCTGTTTCGGGTCGAGCTGCGTCCCCGCCGGCGGCGCCGGGCACGTGCCCCACGTGATCGTGGCGGCGGGAGCCCTGGCGTCACCGGTCAGATCGTTCAGGAACGACTCGGCGGTCGCCTCGGGCACCAGTGCGGCGGTGCCGCCGACGGCGGCGGTCACCGCGACGACGGCCGTCAGCGACCACAGCAGGATCTTCTTCATCGTTCTCCTCGGGGGGTCGCCCCGCAGGGATCGGGGCGAAGGCGCCGCCGACGCTACGGAGCGAAACGCCGGAAATCGTCACCCAGGGGCGGGAAACCGGCCGTCCCCCGCACGAGCTACGCGCCCGGGTGGTCCGAGCAAACGGACAGCTGTCGCCTAGATCTAGCGGACACCTGTCCTTTAGGTCTACCGTGGCTGACGTGGGTGTTCTTCCCGACGGCCCGAAGCGGCCGATGATCGACAACGCGGATCCGCGTGCGGTGCGCACGCAAGAGAAACTGTTGACCGCCTTCTCCGAGGCGATCCGGGACAACGACCCGGCCCGCATGACAGTGGCCGCCCTCACCCGCGCCGCCGGCGTCAACCGCACGAGCTTCTACAGGCACTTCGCGTCACCGGAAGACCTCGCCGTCCACGCGCTGGGTGATCTCTTCGACGTGGTCAGGGACACCGACGTCACGCTGCGCACCGGCCACGAGGTGACCGGCGTGGAGGCCAGCCGCCGGGCGCTCACCGCGATCGTCGGCTTCGTCTCCGAGCACCGAGCGTCGTACGCCAACCTGCTCGGCCCCGGCGCCGCCCCGGCCGTCAAACAGGCGATCGCCGACGCCTACGTCGACCGCGCGATCACCGCCCTGAGCTCCAACGCCAACCTCCCGGCGGACGTCGATCCGGTCGTCACCGCCCACTTCATCGCCGGCGGAGTCCTCGGCGTTCTCGGTGCCTGGCTGGCCTCCGATGCGCCGCAACGCTCGCCGAACGACCTCGTGGAGGCACTGATCCGGTGCCACCCCTCCTGGATCACCGCTGATTGATCACCGCTGAAAGGAACACCGACATGGGACAACTCGAAGGCAAGGTGGCCTTCATCACCGGCGCCGCCCGTGGCCAGGGCCGCAGCCACGCGTTGACGCTCGCCCGCGAGGGCGCGGACATCATCGCGATCGACATCGCCGCCCAGGCCGACACGGTGCCGTACCCGATGGCGACGCCGGACGACCTCGCGCAGACCGTCAAGGAGGTCGAGGCCCTCGACCGGCGGATCATCGCGTCGCAGGTCGACATCCGTGACCTGGCCGCGCTCACGGCCGCCGTCGACCAGGGCGTCGCCGAGCTCGGCCGCCTCGACATCGTGCTGGCCAACGCCGGTATCTCCACCCCCGCCTCGACCCTCGACATGGACGAGGACGTCTGGGACGAGATGATCGAGATCAACCTGACCGGCCAGTGGAAGACCATCAAGGCCGCCGTACCGCACATCCAGGCCGGCGGCCGGGGCGGTTCGGTCGTCATCACCAGCTCGCTCGCCGCGATCTACGCGAACAACAACACCGCGCACTACTCCGCGGCCAAGGCCGGGCTGGTCATGCTGGCGAAGGTCCTGGCCAAAGAGCTCGCACCGGAGAGCATCCGGGTCAACACGATCCACCCGACGACGGTGGCCACCGGCATGATCCTCAACGATGCCACCTACCGGCTGTTCCGCCCGGACCTGGAGAAGCCCACCCGCGAGGACTTCGAGGAAGCCGCGAGGACGCTGAACAAGCTCCCGGTCGCGGCCCTCGACGCCCAGGACATCAGCAACGCGGTGCTCTACCTGGTGAGCGACTCCGGCCGCTACATCACCGGCACCACGCAGGTCGTCGACGCCGGAGGGCAGCTCTGATGGGTCTCCTCGACGGCAAGACCGTCCTCGTCACCGGCGGCGCCCGCGGCCAGGGCCGCGCCCACGCGCTCGTCTCCGCCCGCGAAGGCGCCGACGTCATCCTCGTCGACGTCGCCGACCAGCTCTCGACCGTCCCCTACGCGATGGCCGAGCAGAGCGACCTCGACGAGACCGTCAAGCAGGTCGAAGCCCTCGACCGCCGCGCGATCGCGATCAAGGCCGACGTCCGCGACCAGGCCGCACTCGACGCCGCGGTCGCCCAGGGCATCGCCGAATTCGGCAAGATCGACGTCCTCATCGCCAACGCCGGTATCTTCACCAACGGCGATTTCTGGGAACTGTCCGACGACCAGTGGGACCAGATGATCGGCGTCAACCTGACCGGCGTCTGGAAGTCCGCCAAGGCCGTCGCGCCCCACATGATCGAGCGCAAGACCGGCTCGATCGTCATCACCTCGTCGGTCAACGGCCTCGAACCCGGACCGCAGTACGCCCACTACAGCGCCGCCAAGTTCGGCGTCGTCGGTCTCATGAAGACGATCGCGCTGGAGCTGGGCCCGCACGGCATCCGCTGCAACGCCGTCCACCCCGGCGCCGTGCTCACGCCGATGACCAACTGGCAGGGCGCCCGCGACATGTTCGCCGGCCACGAAGGCGGCACCGAAGAAGAGTTCCTCGCCGGCGGACGCGCCTACGGCATCCTGCGCAACAGCACCTGGCTCCCCCCGGAGGCGATCGCCAACACCGCGCTGTACCTCAACTCCGCGCTCGCCAGCAACGTCACCGGCGTCAGCATCCCCGTCGACTCCGGCCACCTACTCATGGCAGGCGTCAACGTCAACCCGATCCAGGACTGACTCACGCCCGGGCCGACGGACCTTCCGTCGGCCCGGCCGAGCCGTTCAGGGGCGTCCCGCGCCGGCGAACGGCATGTAGCTCAGGTTGGTCACCTTGACCGCCTCACCCGGCTGCGGCGCGTGAACGACCCTGTTGTTGCCGATGTACACGCCGACGTGCTCGAGGCCGTAGAAGAAGACGAGGTCACCGACCTGCAGGGCGGACCGTGACACGTGCCGGATCTGGTAGTACTGCTGGTGCGCGGAGTGGGGCATCGAGACACCCACCTGGGCCCAGGCCTTCTGGGTCAGCCCGGAGCAGTCCCACGCGTTGGGGCCGGCCGCACCGAAGACGTACGGTTCGCCCAGCTGAGCGAGCGCGAACTGCGCCGCTCGCGCGCCGTTCCCGGACGCCGGACCCGTCGTGGTGGGCCGCGACTCCCGCGGCCGGGGTGTGCTCGGGTCCGGCCCACCGCTGTCCCGGGTCGAGCCGCTGTCCGGGGTCGAGCCGCTGTGCGGGGTCGAATCCCTGCGCGCGGCCTGCTGCTTGAGCTTCTCCCACGTGCGCAGCTGCGAGTTCAGCTCCGCCTTCTGGCCGTCGAGTTCCGTCTTCAGCCGCTCGACGTTGCGCACCTGCCGATCGACGCGCCCTTTCGCCTCGTCGAATTGGGCCTGTCGCCGTTTCGCCGTGGCGATCGTCGCGCGCTGCTGGTCGCTGAGCCACTCCAGCGTGGACATCCGGGCGAAGTAGTCCCCCGGCGAGCCTTCCAGCACCGAGGAGGAGAGTCGCAGGCCCCCGTCCCGGTACGCCGACTGCGCGATCTGGCCGACCTGGGCGCGGGACTCGTCGAGGTCGACCCGTGAGGCCGCCAGCTGCCGTTCCAGGCCGACCTTCTGCGCCTGCACCCGCTTCAACTGCACCCGCGCGCTGTTCGACCGCTCGTTCAGGCGATCCATCCTGACGCCGAGCGAGTGCAGTTGCCGCTCGGCGTCCGCGGGTGACGGCGCTGCGGTGGCACCACCACCGGGCAGCAGGGTCAGGCCCAGTACTGCGATCACCACGCTCAGCAGAGCAATCGGACGGGCGGATCCCACTGGCGCAGCGCTCCTGGGTTTTCGGCGGCTTACCGGAAAACCATGACTCGGCGTCGCCCGCGGTGCGCACCACGTAACCCTGCATTTTTATGAGTCTTATGACTCCCTTCGGATTCGGCCGCAGTCGGAGGCAACCGAACGTCCGCCGCTCGTTTCTCTACTGACGAGGCACTCGCGCAGCGAAGGGGGCGGCGCGCTCCCAAGACTGACCCGGCCCGTGGTTCTCGTCTACGAGACCACCGGACTCCTCCGCTGCCGCCCCGGAGACGGGGGATCGTTGACCCTGCGAACTGCTCGCAGAGCGTCCCGCGGACGAGCTACGAACCGTAGCGAAGCGATCCGCCAACCAATCTCCGTAACACTGTGTATCCTCGCTTTCACACATGGTCGCTAGCGCCATTGTGGAGTCCACCGGACTGGGGAGGGTCGGGGGATTTTGAGCTCACGTCATGCGCTGTTAATTGGTGTGCCACGCTGCGACCATCCTGAATATCCGCCGCTTGACCACGTCGTGGTCAAAGACATCGAACTGATGCGGCAATCGCTACTGCAGTCTGGCTACGAATGCCATCCCCGAGGGATTGACCAGAGCAATCCGAACGACCTGCCCACCGGACGCCGAATTCGCCGCTGGATCGCGCAGGCGTGCGCCGAAGCGCCGCCGGGCGGCGTTCTCCTGATCTATTTCTCCGGCCATGGAGTGTCGATCGACGGGAAAGATCTACTGCTGCCCGCGGATGCGGGCCCCACGGTGGCCGGTGCGTTGGATCGCGACAGCCTCGTGCCGCTCATTCCCGAAGACATTGGGCACTCCCCCGCACGCTTGATCGTGTTTTGCGTGGACGCCTGCCGTGAACGAGAAGCGAGTGGAGCAGCCGACGGACACGGTCGGAGTTACCCGGTGCTGGACGGCACAGCGCTCGTAGTCTTGACAGGGTGTTCGGCGGGGCAGCGGTGCCGCTACGGAGAGGCCAGCAGTTACTTCACGCAAATTCTCAGCCGGGTGCTCGGTGCGACGCATCCCGCCCGCACGCTGGGGCGAGTCGTCGACGACGTCACCGCCGAGATGCGGCGCCGAGCCTTTCGCACCGACGACCTGGATCAGATTCCCGATGCCGGACCAGCGACCGTGCTGAATCAGGCCGGCGACATCGAAATCTGTGCGGGCGACGAGTTGCTGGACTCCTGGCTTCAGCAGGCTCGCCACGCGGCACTCTGGCAGCGATGCGACGAGCGGAATCCGACCACTGAGGACGCCCGAACCGCGGTCGACAGGCTCGTCGACTTCAGCGTCGGCGAGCGCCAGCACGCCCAGGCGCTGCTCCGGGAGCGGGCAGGGCTCGAAGACGAGTGGTTCGACCGGAACTACCCCGGCCGAGTTCTCGCTGAGCTGCACGCTTTGCTCAACGCGAGCTTTCGTCTCGAGCCCGAGGAGGCCGCGCTCTTGGTCGCGGCGCCGTTTCTTCACGAGGTCGTCCTTGCCGAAGGATTACGCGAAGCCGCGGATGCCGAACCGACCAACTTCGAGCGCAAGTACGACCCGGATCCGCGCCTGGATCTTGAGCTAACCCACGACGCGTACCAACACGTCGTGCAAAGGGCCCGGAACCTCGCACGCCGCGACGATCCGGCCCGGGACGCGGTTGCGATCTGGCTCGTCCACCGATGGTTGGCCGCCCGGCCGAATCTCTGGAACGGCGCCGCGGCGCGCGAAGCCGCCGGTCGGGCGGCTGCGCTGCTCGGTCCCGACACCGACATCGGCCTCCCCGAAGAGGTGCGCGACCTCGCTCGGGCACTGCTTAGGGCAGTCGGCGCCGGGCCGGTGGACGAGACCCTCGCCCAACGGTTGCACCAGCCCTACATCGACGACCGATGGCGCACGTTCGCCGGGTTGCTGTGGCTGGCCGGCACCTTGGCCGCCGACCCGCGCCTTATCGATCCGGTGATCGCCGACCATCTGGGAACCGGTCTGGAGTTGTCCCTGGCCGACATGCATGCGGCGATCGGGCGGCTGGCCTGGACCCGCCGGAGTGACGAGTTGAGCCTCCGTGCGGTGTGCGAGCACGCCGGGCTGCACGTCGCGTTCGCTGATCTGGTCGACCGCGCCGCAGCGGCCCACCGGTCGGTCGTCGAGCTGATCGGCCGGACCGAGATCCCTACGGCTCTGCCGTCGATGATCTCCGCGGACAGGCTGCGCCCCGCACGGCCGGACGGCGTTCCCGCATACCAGGTGCCTGTTCCCGCGTTCCGCCTGTCCGAGGACAAAGTTCGCGAGCTACTGATGGGTCGCCAACTCTACGGAGACCCCGCACTAGCCATTCGCGAGCTTTATCAGAATGCACTCGACGCTTGTCGATATCGACGCGTCCGGCTCCGGGCGGTCGAATTGGAGACCGGACGAACCCCGATTTGGACAGGGAGGATTCGAGTCACTCAGGGACGCGATCCTGAGAGCGGCAGAGAATATATCGAGTGCTGCGACAACGGCGTGGGAATGTCCTTCGAAGCACTCCAGCAGGTCTTCGCGAGCGCGGGCGAGCGTTTCGTGCACGGCGCGAGCTTTCGCGCCGAGCAGGTCCACTGGCAGGAACTGAGTCCGGATCTGCGACTGATCCCCAATAGTCAATTCGGCGTCGGCGTCTTCAGCTACTTTATGCTGGCCGATGAGATCGTGCTGACCACTCGCGAAGTGGATACCCGGGGAATTCCGGCCGGGCGGGCGTCCCAGGTCCACGTGGCGAGTAGCGGGAGCCTACTCCGCATCGTGCCGTACGACGGCCCCGACCTGGACACTGGCGGAACCATCGTAAGGCTCTTCCTGAGCGGCGAGGACCGGGTATCCGTCCTCCAGACCCTGCGCCACCTGGTCTGGGTTTGCGAGTTCGCCCTTTCCGTCGCCGAGGACGGCGTGGCAGAGGAAAACTGGGAGCCGGACGCGCTCCGCTACCCGGAGCAATCGATGTCGCCCCTCCCGATCGGTTCCGAGACGTGGTGGGTGACCGGAGAAGGGGGTATCGCCGCCGACGGACTCCGAACCAATGAGAATATCTTCGGGCTCATCGTCAACCTTCGCGACAAGCGTCGACCTCACTTCACTGTCGACCGCAACACGCTGCGGAATTGGGATAAACGCTGGGTGGACCAGCAGATCGATCAGTCACTGCCTCGGCTTATGGAGTGGCCCGGTCTGACGTTGGCGTGGCTCTGGAAACTGACCGAATCGGCTCCTCGGATTGCTCAGCGCATCTTCGACGAGCTGGTCCGCCGCGACCAGCCCATCGTCGTTGGTGGCGCCTGGGGTCAGAACGAACGCGTCCAGCTCGGCCGGGTCGGATGTCTTCCCGAGGACCGCAAGATCTTCGACCCGACCCGGCGGGACTATTTCGCGGCCGGCTGGCTCTGGCACTGGCGGGCGGCGGCCTGGGACCGGCCTCCGGGGCCCGCGGTCGCGAAGCGGCGAGCCCGCGAGGCACTCAGCCCCGAGACCGACGGCCGACCCGTCGCCGGCCCAATCGACGCGTCGATCCTCGCCACTCTCGGCCGCTACGACAACGGCGCGCCGATCACACCAGACCAATTGCTCGCTGCAGCCCATGCGAGCGAAGAATCGATTGCGAGCACCATCCGCCGGGCTCGGCGCTTCGCAGTCCTCGGACTGCCGTTGCGTGCTCTCGCCGATCTGCCGCCGGTCACCGCGAAGGTCACCGAAGCCGATCGACCACTGCTCCCGGCGCTCGCCGCCTGGACGCCACCGAGGCGTGACCCCCGCCCGGACTCGCTGGGATGGCTCGTCCACACCTCGTCGGCTACGGGTTTGTCCATCGGCGAAATCATCCGACGTGTCGAACGGTACGTACCCGCAGGATGGCGCCGCCCCGTCGAGAATCCCGGTGAGCTGCTCAGCCTCACCTGTGATGGCAGCGACGTCACACTGATGTCCGAGAATGCGTCCGGTCTTCCGCCGTGGAGATCCGGTCCGATGTACCCGGCAGACCTCGCGAATGTGTGCAGCGCGCTGAACGAGCCGTTCGTCGACGTCCTAGAGCGAAGCGACCGCCTCCGTGTCGTAGGCGTCCGAGTAGCGGGACGGGACCGGTATCCCGACTCGGCACTGACCGAGACTGAGTTCAGCGCACTCCGGTTGTCGATTTCCCGCGCTGACCCGGACGCGCCGGACGGCTGCCTCGCGGACCTCGCACCAGCTCACCTCATCCAGCTTGCCAGCCAGCAAGCTACGACGGTCCCGGCGATCGTCGACCAGTTGTCCCGTCTGGTGCGTCCCGAAATTCTCGCGATCGAGTTGCCTGACCCGGTTCCTCTCGAGCCGATAAACGAGGATTTCGCGTTGATAATCAGCGAAGCGGCCCGATACGGCAGCCATT
The DNA here is from genome assembly GCF_043197895.1 of Cryptosporangium sp. NPDC048952. NCBI lineage: Bacteria > Bacillati > Actinomycetota > Actinomycetes > Cryptosporangiales > Cryptosporangiaceae > Cryptosporangium > Cryptosporangium sp. NPDC048952. Next base: position 568,590 of record NZ_JBICTY010000002.1, read on the forward strand.
TGTCGTGGCGGAACCAGATGGCAGTATACGGCTGGCCCCTCAACATTGACCTCGTCATCGCGGCGACACAGCGTTGGGGGTCGGCAAGCGATCGATCGGCGGCCGAGGAATTGCTATCGCTGATGGCGAAAAGGCTGCCTGCAATCACCGTGGCGAACGTCTTCGAGGTTGCGGGCCGGGGCGAGCGGTCGATGTCTGAAGCCGCGCGATTGCTTGAGAACTACCATCCTGGCCTCGCCGCACCTGACCTGCCCGAGTCAGTAGCGCACCTTCGGCCGACTTGGTTGGAACGAATCTTTCTCTCGGAGCACGTGCAGTGGGGGAAACCGTGGGTCGAACCGTCGGTTTTGATGTGGGCCTGGTACGGACACTGGATTGAGGGATCGTTACAGGATTTCGTCGAGAAGGTGCAGCCGTACCGCCCGCTCGGCGCTCCGGTCCCGTCGCTGAGCCCTCTTGAATGGGAGGCGATGCGCCTCCGCCCGATAGATGAAGTCGATGACTTTCTCATAGATGACTACGAAGTTCCGCCTGGCAAGAAATGGAACGAACATGATGCCGCGACAATTACGGCTCTGCGACTCGTGCGGGGGGCCGGTCAGTTCGGGTGGACGGTGAAGGAGGTCCACGACCGGATGGCGCGGCTCCTGCCGTTTGGTCTGCGGCTCGCCTATGACCCCGCGCTCGTCCCTGGAACCACAGTCGACTGGCAGGACCTCGTCGCGCTCACCCGGGACCTCACCGGCCAGGAACCCGCACTCACCGGCGCGGTTGACGCGGAACACATCGCCTGGGTCGCCGCGGAGCTCGACGAACCGGCTACCAGCGTCGTCGACCGTCTACGCCCCTACGCGGAACTGTTCGCCTTCCACCTCGTCGACACCCAGGAGGCCGACCGTGGCTGAGCCGGAGCCGGGAAGCGTCCATCAACCCGTTCCCTTCGCAGAGCAGGAGTACGAAACACCGGACGGCTTTGCTCTGACCACGGAATCCGACGACGATCTGGTCATCAGCGGTATCTGCCCGGGCTGTCAAGGACGGACGACGACCCGGTTCCCTCGGGGCATGCCGGACGCAGGCTTCAAAGGCGGCCTGTTCCGCCGTCGTTCGGAAGATTCACTGCCTCGTTATGTGACGGTGCCGTGCGAGTGCGGTCGAGCGCACCCGGAACGCCCAGATTCCGCCCCAGATCGCGGCTGCGGAGCGTTTTGGCGCGTGCCTCGCGAATCGGCCCTGGAGTGAGCCTCGATGCGAAGCGATGGTGGGAACGCGCGCATGACCTCAAATTCCACCAATTGGAGGCCGCGCGCCGGCAGGCGGAGAGCTGGCGCACGGGTCTCGCCGGCTCGACGGCATTACTCGGCGCCGCCCTGGTCATCAAGGGTCCCGACAACGTCAGCCGGCTGACGCCGGGTTTCCGGTGGCTAGTCGTCGTCCTGGTCGGTCTTGCACTAGCATCGCTGCTCACCGCGACGCTCCTGGCGGTGGGTGCATCGGCCGGCACACCCGGGCGGCGGATCGTCCTGACCGGTGAGGATCTGCGCGCCTGGAGCGAACAGGAGGTCCGGTCGATCGGGCGAGCCCTCCGCTGGGCTGCTCGATTGACCGTCCTGGGTGTGGTCGCGGTCGGCGTCGCCGTGGCGTGTACGTGGCTCGGTCCGGGCAGAGCCACGGCCGGGCTGGTCGTCGTAGAATCCAGCACTGAGCGGTCCTGCGGCACACTGCTAGGCAGCGACGGTGGCCGACTCGCGATTCAGACGTCATCCGGCACGGTACGGCTCGTGGCGTTCGCCAACGTTCGGTCCGTCTCGCCTACGCGGGCTTGCTGACCTACCGGAAGTCGTCGGTCGCGGTCACCAGGGCGTCGAGGATGCCGAGCTCGTCGAACGCGTGCCCGGCGTCGTCGACCAGGACGAACTTCGCGCCGGGCAGCGCCCGGTGGAGGTCCCACGCCGTGACCGCCGGTGTGCACAGGTCGTAGCGACCCTGCACGATCACCGTCGGGATGTCGGCCAGGCGCGGAGCGTCGGCAATGAGCTGACCGGGGGTGAACCACCCGTCGTGCCGGAAGAAGTGGTTCTCGATCCGCGCGAACGCGGTCGCGTAGCGCACTTCGCCGTACGCCTCGACCAGCTCGGGCCGGGGCAGCAGCGAGATGCCGCTCGCCTCCCACGTCGCCCAGGCGACGGCGGCCGGTCCGTGCACGGCCGGGTCCGGGTCCGACAGCAGGCGTCCGAACTCCTCGACGTACCCGCCGGGGACGGCGTTCGGGGCCGCGGCGGTGAACTTCTCCCAGCGGTCGGGCGCCATCATCCCCGCGGGGCCCTCGTAGAACCAGTCGATCTCGGCCGTGCGCAGCGTGAAGATGCCGCGCAGCACCAGCTCGGTGACCCGCGCCGGGTGCGTCTGCGCGTACGCGAGCGCCAGCGTCGAGCCCCACGAGCCGCCGAAGACCTGCCAGCGCTCGATACCCAGGTGCTCGCGCAGCAGCTCCAGGTCGGCGACGAGGTGCCAGGTGGTGTTGGCGCTCAGGTCGGCGTCGGGCTCACCGGCGTGTGGCGTGCTGCGGCCGCAGCCGCGCTGGTCGAGGACGACGATCCGGTACCGGGCGGGGTCGAACAGCCGCCGGTGGGCCGGCGAGCTGCCGCCGCCCGGGCCGCCGTGCAGAAAGACCACCGGCTTGCCGGAAGGGGCGCCGCTTTCCTCCCAGTAGACGGAGTGGCCGTCACCGACGTCGAGCATGCCGGTGCGGTTCGGTTCGAGGGGTGGGTAGAGAGTACGCACCGAACCGACGTTAGCCCGCGAGAACGCGTCCGATACAGTACAGACGTACTGTTCGACGGGGGTGGGTCAGCGGGTAACCGCCCGTAACCCGCCTTTAGTCTGGCATTTAAGGACAGCGAACCTGGAGCGGAGTGCCTGGTGACTGACTCGACGATCATCTACACCCACACGGACGAGGCGCCGGCACTGGCCACGTACTCGTTCCTGCCGGTCATCCAGGCGTATGCCGCCCAGGCGGGCATCGGCGTCGAGCTGCGCGACATCTCGCTGGCCGGACGCCTCCTCGCGGTGTTCCCGGAGTACCTCGAGGAGGAGCAGCGCATCCCCGACGCGCTCTCCGAGCTCGGCGAGCTGGCCAAGACGCCCGAAGCCAACATCATCAAGCTGCCGAACATCTCCGCGTCGATCCCCCAGCTCAAGGCCGCCGTCGCCGAGCTGCAGGGCCTCGGCTACGCGCTGCCGGACTACCCCGACGAGCCCAAGACCGACGAGGAGCGCGACATCCGCGCCCGGTACGACAAGGTCAAGGGCTCCGCGGTCAACCCGGTGCTGCGCGAGGGCAACTCCGACCGCCGCGCCCCCGCGTCGGTGAAGAACTACGCCAAGGCGCACCCGCACCGCATGGGCACGTGGTCCGCGGACTCGAAGACCAACGTCGCGACGATGGGCGTCGACGACTTCCGGTCCACCGAGAAGTCGGTCGTCCTCCCGGCCGACGACACACTGCGCATCGAGCTCGTCGGTGACGACGGCACCACCACGGTGCTGCGCGAGTCGGTACCGGTGCTCGCCGGCGAGGTCGTCGACGCCTCCGTGCTGCGGGTCGGCGCGCTGCGCGAGTTCCTCACCGCCCAGATCGCCCGCGCCAAGGCCGAGGATGTGCTGTTCTCGGTGCACCTCAAGGCCACGATGATGAAGGTGTCCGACCCGATCATCTTCGGCCACGTCGTCCGCGCGTTCTTCCCGGAGACGTTCGCGACGCACGGTGCGGCGCTCGCCGCGGCGGGGCTCTCCCCCAACGACGGGCTCGGCGGCATCCTCAAGGGCCTGGAGTCACTGCCCAACGGCGACGAGATCAAAGCGTCGTTCGACGCCGAACTGGCGGCCGGTCCTGCGCTGGCGATGGTCGACTCCGACAAGGGCATCACGAACCTGCACGTCCCGTCCGACGTCATCGTCGACGCGTCGATGCCGGCGATGATCCGCACCTCCGGTCACATGTGGGGCCCCGACGGCAACGAGGCCGACACGCTCGCGGTCCTGCCGGACTCCAGCTACGCCGGGATCTACCAGGTCGTCGTCGACGACTGCCGGGTCAACGGCGCGTACGACCCGTCGACGATGGGCTCGGTGCCGAACGTCGGGCTGATGGCGCAGAAGGCCGAGGAGTACGGCTCGCACGACAAGACGTTCGAGGTGCCGGTCACGGGCACCGTGCGGCTGGTCGGGTCGGCCGGGGTCGTCCTCGAGCAGGCGGTGTCGGCCGGGGACATCTTCCGCGCCTGCCAGACGAAGGACGCACCCATCCGCGACTGGGTGAAGCTCGCGGTCACCCGCGCCCGCGCGACCGGTGACCCCGCCGTTTTCTGGCTCGACGCCAGTCGCGCGCACGACGCGAACCTGATCGCGAAGGTCGAGCAGTACCTGCCGGAGCACGACACCGACGGGCTGCGGATCGAAATCCTGACGCCGGTCGAGGCGACCGCGCTGTCGGTGGAGCGCATCCGGCGAGGCGAGAACACGATCTCGGTCACCGGGAACGTGCTGCGTGACTACCTGACCGACCTGTTCCCGATTCTCGAGCTGGGCACCAGCGCGAAGATGCTGTCGGTCGTGCCGCTGATGGCCGGTGGCGGTCTGTTCGAGACCGGTGCGGGTGGCTCGGCGCCGAAGCACGTGCAGCAGCTGGTGAAGGAGGACTACCTGCGGTGGGACTCGCTCGGGGAGTTCTTCGCGCTCGCGGCGAGCTTCGAGCACCTCTCGCAGACCACCGGGAACCGGCGCGCGCAGGTACTCGCCGACACGCTGGACCGGGCGACCGCGACGTTCCTCGAGGAGGACAAGTCGCCGACCCGTCGGGTCGGGGGGATCGACAACCGCGGTTCGCACTTCTTCCTGTCGCTGTACTGGGCGCAGGAGTTGGCTGCGCAGACCGAGGACGCGGAGTTGGCGAAGGTGTTCGGGCCGTTCGCGGAATCGTTGAGCTCGAACGAGCAGGCGATCGTGGACGAGCTGCTCGCCGTGCAGGGGAAGCCCGCCGACATCGGCGGTTACTACCAGCCCGACCCGGCCAAGGCGGCCACGGTCATGCGCCCGTCCCAGACCTGGAACACCACCCTCGCGTCCCTGAGCTGACCCACGCACCGCCGACGGGCGGCCCGGCTCACGCGCCGGGCCGCCCGTCGGCGGGCGACACGCAGGACCGATCGCGCCACCTCGACGCCCCGACGCTCCTGCTTCGACACCTGGCCATTGTCCACTGGTGACCCCGGCCACAGCGGCAACCCCACCGAGGCGCTATATCTCCACAATGCGCCTGGTCGATCTGCTGGACCTCAAGGACGTCGGCGACGACAGGTACGTCGCCGCCCCGCTCGACCACTCCTCGGGCGCCCGCGTCTTCGGTGGCCAGCTCCTCGCCCAGGCCCTGGCCGCCGCCGGGCGAACGGTTCCTGACGAACGTCGACCGCATAGTTTGCACGGATACTTCCTGCACCCCGGGAACCCCGACGAACCCCTCGAGTTCGAGGTGACGACCCTCCGGGAGGGACGGTCGCAGACCGTCCGTCAGGTAGTGGGAAGACAGCAGAGCCTGGGACGACAGGGCACCACCGAGGTCATCGCACTCACCGCCGCATTCGCCGGCGGCGGCTCGGCCTCCGGCCCGGTGCTCGAACACCAGCTCACGACGTCCCCGTTCACGAACTTCGACGACGTCGAACCACTCCCGGACACCCTCGAACGCACCGACGGCCGCCTCGACGACTGGTTCGCCCGCCGCATCCTGCCGAAACCGGTCGAACTGCGGTTCGTGGACCACCCCGCACGCGACCTCGTCTTCCGCGGCGAGAAACCCCCGCGCACCCAGCGGATCCTGATGCGCATCAAGGACCGGCTGCCCGACAGCCCGGTCACGCACGCGTGCGGGCTCGCGTACTTCTCGGACCTGTTCCTGCTCTCCAGCGCCCTCTACCCACACCAGGCGTCAGTGGGCGACCACGGCATGCTGGTCGCCAGCCTCGACCACACGATCTGGTTCCACGGCCCCCTCCGCGCCGACGAGTGGCTGCTCTACGTGCTGGACTCCGACTGGGCAGGCCAGGGCCGCGGGCTCTGCCAGGGCAAACTGTTCGACGCCACCGGGCGCCTGGTCGCCACCGTTCTGCAGGAAGGCCTGATCAAGCCGATCAGAAAGGCGTGATCCGCCCTTCCCTCGACGCCCGGTAGGACGCGGCACGCAGACCGGCCAGCGGCTGCGGCATCGCGAGCCCCGGCAACGCACGCCGGACCGGGTCGAACCCGAGGTCCGCGTCGCCGCGTCCGGTCCCGGCCAGCTCCAGCCGCGCGAACCGCCGCCACGGTCCGGTCGGCGTCGCGACCGCGAGGTGGAACGCGGGCCGGCCACCGCGTGCCGCCGCGGGGAACGCGGCCAGCAGCACGGGCCCCGCCGGCGCGCGGAACGCCACGATGCTGGTGTAGGTCGCGGCCCGGGCGCTGTAGCGCGGTCGCAGCACGTGCCGCCCGATCGGCGCCCGGCCTGCGGTGGAGAGCAGCAGGTCGGCGGGGTTCCCGTCGGGATCGATACGGACGGCGAGCCCCAGGACGTCCGGAAATGGACGTGGAAGACCCGCAGCACGGGAGAGCCGGACGACGGCGTCGTCCCGACCGGCGGTGTCGATCCAGGGGACGCCGATCGGGTTGGACAGACCGTCGCGGTGGACGACGCCCGGCACGACGGTACCGCGCGGATGCAGGGCCGGACGCGCCCGGAGGCGGGCGACGAGCCGGAACGCGCCGGAGACGCCCCTCGTGACCGTCGACGGGCGTGTCGGCGGCTCGGCGAGACGGGACCGGATCGGGGCGGTGAGGTACCACATGGCGGTCGGATACCCGCCCACGCGTGAGATCCACGCTGAACATCACTCATTCGCGCGGGATGACCGGGCACGGATCGGGCATGGAACGCGCCATGGAATCCGCAGACCTGGCCTACGCCGTCATCGGTGTGGCCGCGTTGCTCGCGGGCGTGCTGCCACGCCTGCTCGAGGGACGCCCGCTCTCCCTGCCCATCGCGTTCCTCGGCCTCGGCATGCTCGTGTTCGCGCTGCCGCTCGACCTCCCCTCGCCGGACCCGCGGGAACACGAGTCGATCACCACGCACCTGACGGAGGTCGGCGTCATCGTGGCGCTGATCGGCGCCGGGTTGAAGCTCGACCGGCCCCTGGGTCTGCGGCGCTGGTCGGTGACGTGGCGGCTGCTGCTGATCGCGATGCCGGTGACGATCGCGCTCACCGCGCTGCTGGGCTGGTGGTGGGCGGGGCTGGTGCCGGCGTCGGCGCTGCTGCTCGGCGCGGCGCTCGCGCCCACCGACCCGGTACTCGCCGCGGACGTGCAGGTCGGCGAACCGACCGACGAGGAGGATTCGGAGGACGAGGTGCGCTTCGGGCTCACCTCGGAGGCCGGTCTCAACGACGGACTGGCGTTCCCGTTCGTCTACGGGGCGATCGCGCTGGCGGGGACGGGATTCACGGCCGCAGCGTTCGGCGAGTGGCTCGCGATCGACGTCGGATGGAAGATCGTGGTCGGCGCCGTCATCGGGTTGGCCGCCGGGTGGCTGCTCGGCAAGCTGTTCTTCCGCGCCCGCTCGGAGAAGCTGCGGCTGGCCGACAACGCCGAGGGCTTCCTCGCGCTGGCGATCACGTTCCTGGCCTACGGCGCCGCGGAACTGGCGCACGGCTACGGGTTCCTCGCGGTGTTCGTCTGCGCGGTGTCGATCCGCGCCTCCGAGCGCGACCACGGCTACCACCAGGTGCTGCACGACTTCGCCGAGCAGATCGAGCGCCTGCTGACCGTGCTGCTGCTCCTGCTCTTCGGCGGCGCGGTGATCGACGGTCTGCTGGCGCCGCTGACCTGGCAGGCGGCGCTGGTCGGTCTCGCGCTGGTGTTCGGGCTGCGGCCGCTCGCCGCGTGGCTGTCGCTGCGCGGAACGACGGCCGGCAAGCGCGAGCAGTGGGTCATCGCGTTCTTCGGCATCCGCGGCATCGGGTCGCTGTACTACCTGGCCTACGCGGCCGGGCACGCCGAGTTCCCCGGTGCGGATCTGCTGTGGGCGACGGTCGGGTTCGTGATCCTGGTGTCGGTCGTCGTGCACGGGGTCGCCGCCACTCCCGTGATGCAATACCTCGACCGGGTGCGCGAGCGATCACAGCCAGCCACATCGAATCGTCCGCAAAACGTCCAAAACTAAGATCTCCTCAAGCACCCTCCACAAGAGGCAGTGACTGTGCGTGAATAGTTTCCGTTTACACCGACGTACCAAACGGAGGCTCATCGCATGGGAAGCATCGGGGCTAAGCGTCGCGTCCGCATCGCACTTGCGTGCGCGGGATTTGCGGCGCTGGCCGTAGCCGCCACACCGGCGGCCGCGTCCGCGGCCACTGCGTTACCGGACGCGGGCGGCGCGACGCTGGGCTACGGCCACCCGCACTTCACACTGCCCGAGGGTGCGCCGAAGCCGACGCAGCCAGCACGGATCCAGTCCGCCTACAAGGTCGTGAAGGGCACGCAGACCTACACCTGCGCAGCGGACGGCACGTGGGGCACCACGTCCACTCCGGAAGCGCAGCTGGTGCAGTACGACGGCCGGGGCCGGATCCACCACTACGCCGGTCCGCGCTGGACCGCGCGGGACGGGTCGACGATCCTCGGCAAGAACGACACCACGGCGGCCGTCCCGAAGCCGGGAACGATCGCGTGGCTCCGGCTGGACGTCGTCGCGCACGAGAACACCAAGCCCGGTGAGCTCGACAAGGTGACGTGGATCAGCCGGGTCAACACCACCGGGGGTGCGGTGCCGACCGGTACCTGCACGGCCGGCGAGACGAAGGCGGTGCCCTACGGCGCCGACTACGTCTTCTGGGTGCCGACGAAGTAGCGCTTCTTCACTGCCCCCGCTCTCGGGCGGGGGCAGTGGCGAACATCTTCTTCCCCCACCAATTCGCCAGCCGGGGATAGTTCGCGGGGACGAGCCGGACCAGCGCGTCGATCGCCCTGGCGTCGTTGCCGACCAGGACGCGGGGCTTTTTGGCTCGTACTCCGTCCAGAATGATTGCGGCCGCCTTGGCCGGATCCATCCGCAGCAGCGTGTCGGTGTACGTGCGGGTCCGCGCCTCCTGCTCGAGCGTGACCGTCTCGCCGCGGGCACGCGCCGCCGCCAACGCGGCCAGCGCGATGTTCGTCTTGACACCACCCGGGTGCACGACCGTCACGTCGACCGGGTGCCCGTCGCGCAGCATCTCCGACCGCAGCGTCTCGGTGAAGCCCCGAACGGCGAACTTCGACGTGCAGTACGCGGCGAGTCCCGCCTGCGCCAGGTATCCGTTCAAGCTCGAAATATTGACGACGTGACCCGCGCCGGACGCGATCAGGTGCGGAAGGAACTCCTTCGTGCCGTGGATGACACCCCACAGGTTGACGCCGAGGACGCGTTCGAACGAGCCGTAGTCGTCGTCGAGGATGCTCGGGGCGCCGTCGGCGATTCCGGCGTTGTTGTAGAGCTGGTGGACGACGCCGAAGTGGGTGGCGATCGTCGTCGCGTAGGCGGCTACGGCGGATCGGTCGCTGACGTCGAGGAGTTCGGCGTGGGCGTTCGTCGCTTCTGCTGTTTCGGCGAGGCCGACGCTGTTGACGTCGCTGATCGCGACGGTCGCTCCGCGTTCAGTCAGGGCAACCGCCAGAGCGCGTCCGATCCCCGATCCGGCGCCGGTGACGACAGCGACGGTGCCCCTCATCGGCTCGCCTCCGCGCGGTCACGTGCCCGGAACCGGAGGTCGGGGTCGGTCACCGGGCCGTTACGCAGCAGTTTGACGTCGGACCCGTAGTTCATCGACATCAGCCACGGACCGCGTAGGCCCTGTCTGGGCAGTTGATCCAGCGCCCGCTGGACGTAACCGGCGCCGAAATCCAGGAGCGGGCGCGTGGGGGCGTCCGGGTCGGGGCGCTCCGGCACGCAGATGTCGTAGCCGTGCCTACGCATGTGGAGCAGCAACCGGCAGAAGTGCTCGCAGAGGAGGCCGACCTTGAGCGTCCAGGAGGCGTTCGTGTATCCGATCGCGAACGCGAAGTTCGGCACGTCGGAGAGCATCATGCCCTTGAACGCGACGTGGTCCGGCAGGTGCACGGGCCGGCCGTCGACGCTGAGCGTGGCGCCGCCGAACGTCTGCAGGTTCAGGCCGGTGGCCGTGACGATGATGTCCGCCTCGAGTTCGCGGCCCGACGCCAGCCGGATGCCGGCTTCGGTGAACGTGTCGATCCGGTCGGTGACGACCGACGCCGTGCCTCTGCGGATCGACCGGAACAGGTCGCCGTCCGGGACCGCGCAGAGCCGCTGGTCCCAGGGCCCGTACGGCGGGTTGAAGTGCTCGTCGACCGGGAAGCCGGGCGGGAGCGCCTTGGTGTTCACCGCGCGGATGATCCTGCGCGCGGCCTTGGGATAGCGCTGGGCGAACTTCCAGACGCCGGCCTGCTTGGCGATGTTGAGGCGGCGGGTGATCGCGTACGCGCGGTGCTCCGGCAGGAGCTTGCGCAGGCGGTTCGCGAGCGCGTCCTGGGCGGGAACCGGCATGACGTAGGTCGGTGTGCGCTGCAGCATCGTCACGTGGTCTGCGGTCTCGGCCAGGGCGGGCACGAGCGTGACAGCGGTCGCGCCGCTGCCGATCACGACGACGCGCTTGCCGGCGTAGTCGAGGTCTTCGGGCCACTGCTGCGGGTGGATGATCTCGCCGCGGAACGTGTCGCGGCCCTCGAAGTGCGGGGTGTAGCCCTCGTCGTAGCGGTAGTAGCCGCTCGCGCAGAAGATCCAGTTCGCCGCGATCTGCAGCATTTCGCCGTCGTGGTCGACGTCGGCGACCCAGCGCGCGTCAGCGGTCGACCATTCCGCGTTGACGACGCGGTGGTGGAAGCGGACGTCCCGGTCGATGTCATGTTCCTCGGCGGTTTCGCGGAGGTACGCGAGGATCTTGTCGGCGCCGGCGATCGATTCGCGGTCGCGCCAGGGCTTGAACTCGTAGCCGAAGGTGTGCAGGTCGGAGTCGGATCGGATGCCCGGGTAGCGGAACAGGTCCCAGGTGCCGCCGGTGGCGCCGCGGGCCTCGAGGATCGTGAACTTGGCGCTGGGGACGTGTGTGCGTAGGTAGTACGCCGCACCGATGCCGGAGATACCGGCGCCGACGATCAACACGTCGACGTGTTCCATGACGAGACTCCCTACGGTCGCCGCGCTGCTTTCCCGTCGATCATCACCCGTGGAACCGCGCGGTACCACCTGCTTACGGCACTAATTCCCCGATCCGCCCCACCGCGAGCGCCCCGAGCCGCGCGCCGCCGCCCGGCAGGCGCGGGATGCCCGCCGGGCGCGGGAGCGCGGGAGCGCGGGAGCGCGGGAGCGCGGGAGCGCGGGAGCGCGGGAGCGCGGAGGCGCGGAGGCGCGGAGGCGCGGAGGCGCGGAGGCGCGGAGGCGCGGAGGCGCGGAGGCGCGGAGGCGCGGAGGCGCGGAGGCGCGGAGGCGCGGAG